>NZ_JBHTFF010000004.1:0-610393 GCF_042666975.1 Microlunatus sp. GCM10028923
CCAGCCGCCCGGTGGCAGCAAGCACCGCACGCGACGACAGGCCGACAGATCCAGTCAAAGGCAAACCAGACCAGGCACAAGTCGGGTCAGACCCACCGCCGCGAACGGCACTTGACGATCCTCACAGACACAAGTGCAGCGACACGCCGTCAAAAGCGCTGCTTTTGTGCCGAGTCAGCGAGTGGGTTGGAGGTCGAGGTAGACGGGGTGGTGGTCGGAGGCGTCGTTCAGGCGGGCCAGCGGTGAGTCAGGGGTTGGCCAGAAGACGCCGGCGCCGCGCTGGACCAGGCCGCGGGACGGGAGCACCAGGTCGACCCGCAGGTTGCCCGGGGCGGTGTCGCTGAAGTCGGCGGTGTCGAGGGCCGGGTCGCCGCGGTGGCTGGTGTTTGCCTGGCCCTGTTCCTCGGCGGCGATCACGGCGCCCTCGCTGGTCGGTTCCGGGTCGGCGATCCGCCGGTGGTCGAGCAGCAGGTTGACCGCGCCGTCGACGCTGTCGCCGTCCAGCGGGTCGGCGTTGTAGTCGCCCGCGATGACGAACCGGCTGCCCGGGCGCAGGCCGCCGCGGTCACCTTGGTCGTCGTAGATGTAGCGGCTCTGCCGCCGGGAGCCCACGTAGTCGGCCCAGAACCGGATCTCGTCGTGGTTGCGGACGCCGTTGCGGTCCTCCGGTCCGTCGAAGGTCGGCGGCGTCGGGTGCGCGACCAGGAAGTGCACGGTACGGCGGCCGACCGTGATCGGGACGTCCCAGTGCGACTTCGACGACAGCCGCAGCACGTCCAGCGCCGCGTCGGGATACCAGTCCGCGGGCTCCGGGGTGGCCGGGTCGTCCGGCAGCAGCGCGCCCGGCATGTCCTTCCAAAGAAAGTTCTGGAAGGTACGGATCTCGTCGAACGCGATCGGGTGCTTCGACAGCACCAGCAGCCCGTACTGGCCCTCGAACAGGCCGAACCCGTGGGCGTCGTTGCCGCCGCTGACCTGGCCGTTGTGATCAAGATCGAACCCGGTCGGCACCCCGGTGTTGACCGGCGCCGTGTACGCGTACGGGTAGTCGATCGGGTCCGCACCCTGCTGCCCGACCGCGAGGTAGTTCGCCCGGAACGCGTCGGCCGCGGCGTTGTCCGGCACGTAGTCGAACTCGTTGATCAACAACACGTCCGGCCGGACCCGCTGGATCACCTCCGCGGCCTCCTGGGCCTGCGGGTCGTCGGGCGTGGAGAGGTCGGCCAGCAGCTCGCCCTCGGTGCCCCGGTTGAGCGAGGCGTTGAAGGTCGCGAACCGTACCGTCGGCGCCGTGGCCGAGGCCGGGTCCGGCGCCAGTCCGACGGCGAGAACGGCGGCCAGCAGCGACAACAGGAGTCCCCGAACGCGTGTCATGGGGCGAACCATAAGGGATCCCGGCGACCCCTGGGTTACGCCCGGATCCGGAGTACGCCCTGGGTGCTCTCCACGACATAGACGTCACCGCTCGTGGCGTCGGCGGCGACCCCGACCGGGTGGGCCAGCTGGGCCGCGCTCGCCGGGCCGCCGGCCCGACCGGTGCCGCCGAACGTGCCGACCCCGGCATACGTCGCGATGGTGCCGCCGGCGATCCGCCGGATCCGGTTGTTCAGCGTGTCGGCGACGTAGAGCGTGCCGTCCCCGGCCAGGTCCACGTCGTGCGGCACGGCCAGCTGGGCGGCCGTCGCCGGCCCGCCGTCACCGCCGAAGCCCGCGGCGCCGGTCCCGGCGACCAGGCTGATCCGGCCGTGCGGGTGGATCCGCACGATCCGGTGGTTGTACGTGTCGGCGACGTAGACGTTCCCGGCCCCGTCCACGGCCAGCCCCTGCGGGTGGTTGAGCTGGGCCCGGACCGCCAGGTCGGGGTCGCCGCCGTCCCCGGCCTCGCCGGTGCCGGCGAGGGTCCGGATCGATCCGCCGGGCGAGACCGCACGGATCCGGTGGTTGTAGGTGTCGGCCACGTACACGGTGCCGCGGGCGTCGACCGCGACCCCGCCCGGATGATCCAGCCGGCAGTCGACCGCGCGGCTGCTGCCGCCGTCGCCCGGCTCGCCGGTGCCGGCGATGGTCCGGATCCGGCCGCGGGTGTCGACGGCCCGGATCCGGTGGTTGTACGAGTCCGCGATCACGACCGTCCCGTCCGGGCCGACCGCCACCCCGGCGGGCGCGTTCAGTCGGGCCTCGGTGGCCGGGCCGCCGTCGCCGTCGCCGCCCATCCGGGCCATCCGGCCGGCGATCGGCGTCGTGGCGCCGGTGACCTGGCGCTGCTCGATCGAGGCCCCGTACGCCGTGGCCTCGATCCGGTCCTGGGCGATCGGGCTGCGCAGCTTGAAGTCCAGCGCGCCCGGCGCGAACACCTTCTCCGCGATCAAGGTCTGCGGGGTGTCGCTCAGGGTGATCGTCTGGCTGTAGATCTCGACCTTGCCGTTGTACAGGTTGAGCACGACGGTGCCGCTGCCCACGACCGTGAGCCGGCCGACCCCCGTTGCGCCGGCGATGATCGTCGGCTGCAGGTAGAGCACCGTGTGCCGGTCGGCGTTCGTGGCCACGTAGTGCACCGCGCTCTGATCTTGGTACGTGGTCGCCGCGAAGGTGCCCACCGCGGCCGCCGACGGCGAGTAGAACCGCCACGGCAGCGCACCGGTCGGCGCGGTCAGCGCCTCACCCAACGGTTGCTCGGTCCAGGAGTCCGGCGCGGCGATCCGGCCGACCACGTTGTTCACGGTGGCGGCGACCAGGATCCGCCCGTCGCGGTCGACGGCGATGCCCTGGTTGTGACCGAGCATCCGGGAACTGGTGCCCAGCTGGCGCAGGTCGACGTTGGCGGCCGGGCCACCGAAGCCGCCCTGGTCGAAGCCGTACCCGGTGACGGTGCTGATCGTCGGTTCAGCCATGATCATCGACTCCCTTCAGCGGTACCGCCGGCTGGTCGGACCCTGGTCAGGGGCGGTGGGTCGATAGTCGGGTGTACCCGCAGGTAGGCGATGAACACCTCGCGGTCGCGCTCGTGCCGGACCGGGTCGGTGAACTCGGCCAGCGCCGTCGTTCCGTCGGCGGCGATCAAGGTGTACGCCAGCGCCGCGACCCGGTACGACTTCGCCGGGTCCAGCACCACGTCGTTGATCTTGACCGAGGCCGGGATCACCCGGCTGCCCGGCGCCGCACCAAGATCGACTTCGTACGACACGTTGGCAGAGACGGCCATCGGGGAGGTCGAGACGCCGGCGCCGCTGGCCTTCCACTGATCTTGCAACGCGGCCAGGACCGCGGCTCCGGTGACCGTGACGCCGAGCACCGGATTGCCGTACCCGAAGGCTTTCCAGGCCTCGCCGAACAGGACCCGGCCGGCCGCGTCGGCGGGGCTTCGGCCGGCGGCGTGCAGCAGTCCGTCCCCGGACAGCGCCACCGAGCCCTTCCGCGGCGCGGTCGCGAACAGGGCAAGATCAACTTTGTCGCCCTGCCGGTGCGCCTCCCAGAGCAGCACGTCGGCGGCCAGGTTGCCCATCGCACTCTCGCCGAACGGCGACGGCGCCCGGGTGAGATCGGCGCTCTGCTGCGCGACCGGGGTCTGGAAGCGCCGGACGCCCTGGTCGACCCAGTAGTTGACGATCTTGCCGACCCGGGGATCCGGCGGGATCTCGTGGGTGTTGGCGTGGTTCTTGGAGGTGGTCAGGGCCGGCACCACGGCACCGGTCTGCCGGTCCAGCTTGAGGGTGATCTCGTTGATCATCTGGCCGTGGCAGCCGGCCTCGACCACCGGCCGCAGCACGCCGTCGGGGCCGGGCACCATCCCGTTGAACCCGGCGTGCCAGTGGCCCGTCACGAACGCGGCGATGTCCGGCGTCGCGGTGCGGGCCAGGGTGAAGCAGGGGCCGGTCGGGTCGGTCAGGGCGTTGATGTCGCGGCCCGCGGTGCCGCCCTCGTGCATGTTGACGATGATCGTCCGGACGCCCTTCGCCTTCAGTTCGGCGGCGATCCGGTTGACCGTCTCGAGATGATCAAGATTGCGCATGCCGGGCTGGTACGAGGTCGAGCCGGTCGCGGTGCTGGTGACGGTGAGGTGGATGAACCCGATCGGCAGCGTGCGCCCGTCGCCCGCGTCGACCTGGACGATGTTGTACGGCGGCCGTACCGTCAGCCCGGTCTCGTCCAGCACGACATCCGAACTGTAGAAGGAGAAATCGGCACCGGCGAACCGCCGGCCGCGGGAGTCGAGGAACGAGCTGTCCCGGCCCGGCTCGCCGATCGGCTTGCCCTGCTCGATGTGCTCGACCAGGAACTCCGGGAACCGCTGGTCGAGTTCGTGGTTGCCGACCGTGCTGAACTGCAGGCCGAGCGCGTTGAGCACCTCGATGGTGGGCTCGTTGGCATGGGCGTCGACCGTGAACGGCCAGCCGGCGAAATTGTCGCCGGCCGAGAAGAAGATGCTGTTCCGGCGCCCGGCCCGCAACCGCTTCAGGTGCGCGGCCAGGTAGGCGGCGCCGCCGACCACCTTGGGCACCCCGCCGTCGTTGATCAGGTTGTCGCCGTCGACGTCGGTCGGCGAGAGGTAGCCGTGGAAGTCGGTGATGTTGAGCAGCTGGACGTCGACGTACCGGTCGCTGTCGACGTCCGGCGGTGCCTGGTCCTGCCCGTTCTCGTCGGCGTAGGCCCGGATGCCGACCTGGCTCGCGGCGACCATCCCGGCCCCGACTCCCAGCACCGCCCGGCGGCTGAACCGCCCCGGATCATCGCATGCGTCCATCATGAACTCCGCTCCGTCGTGAGGCCCCCGAATGCGCATTCGTGCCAGATGCCAGACGCTACACACAGAATCACGCAACTGGGAATGGGTTGTCCACGACGGCGGAGTCAGTTCAACCGGCGTTCAGCCGTTGCTGGCCGGGAGGACCCCCCGGCCAGCGTCGGCCGATTACTTCAGCTCGAACTCGGAGGCACTCCGGGGCCAGGCGAGCTGGCTGACCACGCAGTCGACGCCCTTGAGCTTGCGGACCACGATCTTCTGCCCGCGCTCCGCGTCACCCTCGTAGAGCCAGACCGTCCAGGTGCCCCGGGTCCACTGCTCGCCGGAGCCCTTGCAGCGGATCCCGGCCTTGGCCACCCGGGCTTCCCCCTCCTCGGCCGGTCCCGGATCCGCGGCGGCCAGCGACGTGCAGGCCAGGACGAGTCCGGCACCGGCGACTGCGGTACCGATGATGCGGCGGGCCAGCTTCATGATCATTCTCCTCGGGTTCGACCTTGGGTTGTTGATCAAGAGGGTCCGGCCGGGCACCGGAGGTTCCGTCGGTCCGCTGTGATCCAGGCCACAGTCGTCACCGGATCGACCAGCGCGCCGACTCGTCGAAGTTGTCCCGGTAGGTGAGCACGACCCGGCCGTCCTTGGAGCCGAGGCCGGCGAACGGCAGCCAGCCCTCGACGCACTCGCCGACCTCGGCCTCGGTACGGCCGGGGAAGACCGGGATGCTCGAATGGCCCCGCTTGTCGAAGGTCTGGAAGGGCTCGATGACGTACGTGCCGCGGTCGGTCACCGCCTCCCACGAGTACCAGGCCTCTTCGTCCGGGTTGTCCGTCGGCGGCGGCGCGAGGAGGCAGGTCTGGACCGCGACGGACAGGCCGTCCTTGTTCTGGCGCGCCTCGCGGAGCGTCACGGCGACATACCTCAGCTTGACCCGGTCGCCGATCCGGTACGTCGTCGCGGTTCCGGCCGGCGGCGACACCGAGGGCTCCGGCGGGCTCGCGATCACGTCCGGCCGGCCCGGCAGGATCAGCGCGGCGGCGGTGACCAGCGCGATGATCACCGCGATTGCGGCCACAATCGGGAGAACGTGACGGGTGGGCCGGGCGGCCGGCCGGCGCGCCTCGCGGACGATCAGGTCCAGCCGGTCCTGCAGGTCGGGCAGGTCCCGGTCCCTGGGCAGCCGGTCCCGGGGCGGTTCGGTGGGCGTGATCATGAGCGTTCTCCCCTGAGCAGGCCGGCCAGCGGCGTGTCCCCCAGCCGGCGCTGGGCTCGGTTCAGCCGGGACTTCACGGTGCCGATGGGCACGCCCAGCGACTCGGCGGCCTCGGCCAGCGACAGGCCGGACCAGCGGACCAGCGCGATCACCTCGCGCTGGTTGGCCGGCAGCACCTGCAGTGATTCGGCGATCTGGCGCATCGCGGTCTCCGCGGCGAGCCACTCCGCGGTGTTGTCGGCGGCGTGGCCGGTCTCGTGCATCCGGATCCGGTCGGCGAGCCGGGCCTGGCGGCGGACCGAGCGGAGCTGGTTGGCGCACTCCTTGCGGGCCATCGCGAACAGGATCGGCCGGGCCGACGCCAGCCGGAGCGCGGGCAGGTCAGCGGCCAGCGCCCGCCGCAGCACGGCGGTGAACACCACCTGGACCACGTCGTCGGCCGCGGCCCACGAGCCCGTACCGCGGAAGGCGTAGTTGTAGACCGCCTTGTTGTGCCGCAGGAACAGTTCCCGGAAGGCCTCCTCGTCGGCCGACCGCAACCGTTCCCAGAGATCGCCGTCGTCGGAACTCGGCAGGTCGACCGGGTCCGGTTCAATCGCGTCCAAGTCGGCCGGCCAGAGCAACTCGGCGGCGGGCACGGCCGGCTCGCCGGACTGCCGCTCGTCGTCCCGCACGTCGCTGACCCTTCCGCCGATCGCCATCATGCACCATTCACCATTCCTCCGGTTCCCGTCCGGGCGGCGGGGAACAGACCCGCCGGTGAAGAGTGTCCGGCAGACCGGGAAAGGTTCCCGACCGGACCGGGACGACTTCGTAGACTCGCCGGATGAAGATCATCAACGCCCTGGTCGTCGACGGTACGGGAGCGCAGCCGGCCCCGGGTGAGGTGATCGTCGAAGGCGAGTCGATCACCGCGATCGAACCGCCGGGCACCGTGCCGCCGGACGCACCGGACGTCATCGACGCGGGCGGGCGGGTGGTCTGCCCCGGCTTCATCGACGCCCACTCGCACGCCGACAACGCGCCGGTGCTCGCCGAGGACGACCTGTCCAAGATCAGCCAGGGCGTGACGACCGAGATCGTCGGCAACTGCGGCTCGTCCCTGGCACCGATCCGCGCCGGCGACGACGCGTCGTTCGCCCAGGGACCCGGCCGCCTGTTCGGCATCGAGCCGGGCGGCTGGCACAGCAGCGCCGAGTGGTTCGCGGCGGTCGACGCCGCCGGCACCGTCACCAACGTCTGCCCGCTGGTCGGCCACGGCACCCTGCGCCAGGCGGTGATCGGGCCGACCGCGGCCGTGCCGACCGACGACGATCTTGCGGCGATGGGCGACCTGCTCGACGAGGCGCTGGCGGCCGGCGCGTTCGGGCTGTCCACCGGGCTGGTCTACCCGCCGGGACGGTACGCCGACACCGAGGAGGTGATCACGCTGGCCCGCCGGCTGCCCGCCGACCGGGTGTACGCCAGCCACATCCGCAACGAGAGCGCCGGCCTGCTGGACGCGATCGACGAGGCGGTCCGGATCGGCCGCGAGGCCGGCTGCCGGGTCCAGGTCTCCCACCTCAAGGCGTCCGGCCGGGCCAACTGGGGCGCCGTGGGGCCGGCCCTGGAGCGGCTGGACGCGGCCCGCGCGTCCGGGCTCGCGGCGACGCAGGATATGTACCCGTACGTCGCGTCGTCGACCGGGCTCACCTCGACCCTGTCCGGCTGGCTGCTCGACGCCGGCCCGGCCGAGGCGTTGCGGCGGCTGACCGACCCGGACGCCCTGGCCCTGCTGCGGGCCGAGGCCGACCCGAACTACGACCGGATCATGATCTCCTCGACCCGGAGCCACCGCTACGAGGGCCGCCGGGTCCCGGAGCTGGCCGACGAACTGGGCCTGGACCCGTTCGAGACGGTGGTGCGGATCCTGCTGGACGAGGAGCTGCACGTCACCACCGTGCTGTTCACGATGAGCGAGGACGACGTGATCACCGTGCTCCGCTCGCCGTACAGCGCGATCGGGTCGGACGGGCTGCCGCCCGGTCTCGGCGGCACCCCGCACCCGCGGCTGTACGGGACCTTCCCGCGGGTGCTCGGCGAGTACGTACGGCGGCGCAAGATCATCGGGCTGGCCGAGGCGATCCGCCGGATGACGTCGCTGCCGGCCGCGATCTTCGGCGTGCCGGGCCGCGGCACCGTCGCCCGCGGCGGCATCGCCGACCTGGTCTGCCTCGACCCGGAGGTTGTTGATCATGACGGCAGCTACACCGATCCCGCGGTGCCGCCGGCCGGGATCGCCTGGGTGATGCAGTCCGGCCGGATCTCGATCATGGACGGCACCTGGAACGGAGTCCGCCGCGGCTCCCGGCTGACGCCGGCCTGACCCTCCGGCCCGGACCGAACGAGCCGTCCCGGGCGACGTTCGGCGAGCAGCTCATGATCATGTGACCCAGCGCCTCGTTGATCTTGACAACCTGCCGTGACGGCACTTAGGTTCATCACAATTAGAGCGCTTCAATTTCTAGGTCACCCGGCCCGGGACGGAGTTCATGGAGACTGTCGATGTCGTCGCCGTCGACCTCGGCGCGTCCGGCGGAAGGGCCGCGCGGGTGCGGGTCGGCGACCGGCTGACCGTGCTGGCCCAGCACCGTTTCCCGAACTCGATCATCGAGGCGAACGGCCTGCGCTGGGACCTCGACCGGCTGCTGGCCGACCTCCTCGACGGCTGTCGCCGGGTCAACCGGGGGTTCGGCCCGCCGTTCAGCCTGGCCGTCGACGGCTGGGGCGTCGACTACGGGTTGCTCGATCGGGAGGACCGGCTGGTCCAGCCGCCGTTCAGCTACCGGGACGACCGGACCCACTCGTTGCGGGACCGGATCGACCAGCCGGCGGCCTACCGCCGGACCGGGATCCCAGGCCAGGACATCAACACCGCCACCCAGCTGCTCGCCGAGGATCCGCGGACCCTGGCCCGGGCCGACCGGTTGCTGCTGCTGCCCGATCTGATCATGTTTCGGCTGACCGGCGCCGCGGGCACCGAGCCGACGATCGCCAGCACCACCCAGCTGTTCGACCTGGACCGGGCCTGGGACCGGGACCTGATCGACGGCGTCGGCGCGGCCGGCCTCACCTTCCCGGAGGTCCGGCGCCACTCCGAGGTGACGGCGCGGGTGCGCCCGGAGACGGCCGCCGCGATCGGCGCCGACGCGGGCCTGCGCGCGGTCGGGATCTGCTCCCACGACACCGCCTCGGCCCTGGTCGCCACTCCCCTCGCCGAGCCCGACGCCGCCTATATCTCCTGCGGGACCTGGGCCTGCGTCGGCGCCGAGCTGGACCGGCCCGTGCTGACCGAGGCTGCGCGACTGGCCGGCTTCGCCAACGAGCAGGGGTTGGACGGCACGGTCACCTTCCACCGCAGCGCGATGGGACTGTGGCCGCTCCAGGAATGCCTGCGCCACTGGGACGTCGGCGAGCCCGCGGACCTGTTCCGGGCGGCGGCGGACCTGCCGCCCTCGCCGGCGCCGTTCGACGTCGACGACCCGCGCCTGTTCGGCCGGCAGCGGATGCCGGAGACCGTCGCCGACCTCTGCCGCGAGGCCGGCCTGCCGGTGCCGGAGACGCGGGCCGCCGTGGTGCGCTGCCTGCTGGACGGCCTGGCCGCCTCGCTGGCCCGCCACGTCGCGGACCTCGACCGGGTGCTCGGCCGGCGCACCGGACGGCTGCACCTGGTCGGCGGCGGCGCCCGCAACGCCCTGCTCTGCCAGCGGTTGGCCGACCTGGCCGACCTGCCGGTGACCGCCGGCCCGGTCGAGGCGACGCTGCTCGGCAACGCCCTGGTCCAGGCCCGGGCGGCCGGCGGCCCGGCCACGCTCGCCGCGATGCGCCAGGTCGTCCGCCGTACCGTCCGGCCGCGGACGTTCACGCCCCGAAGCCCGTACCAGGAGGAAGATCATGACCACGACCGTTGACGCGGCCGCCCGGCTGGCGGCGAGGACGATCGAGACCCAGTCCTGGGGGTACGTCAGCACCGGCACCCGGTTCAAGGTGCATCACACCCCCGGCACCCCGCGCGACATCTGGGAGAAGATCGACGACGCCGCCCTGGTGCACCGGCTGACCGGCGTCACCCCGACGGTGGCGCTGCACATCCCCTGGGACCGGGTCGACGACTTCCGGGCCCTCCGTGATCATGCCGAGGACCAGGGCATCCGGATCGGCTCGATCAGCCCGAATCTCTTCCAGGACGACGACTACCGGCTGGGTTCGCTCACCAACAGCGATCCCGGGATCCGGGCGAAGGCCGTCGACCACGTGGTCGCGTGCATCGAGATCATGAAGACGGTCGGATCGCGGCAGTTGTCGCTGTGGCTGGCCGACGGCACCAACTATCCGGGCCAGGCGGACTTCCGGCGCCGGACCGCCCACCTGCAGGAGTCCCTGGCCGAGATCCACCGGCAGTTGCCGCCGGGCGGCGGGCTGCTGCTGGAGTACAAGTTCTTCGAGCCGGCCTTCTACCACACCGATGTCGCCGACTGGGGGCAGTCGCTGCTGCTCTGCGAGGGCCTGGACGAGCGGGCCAAGGTCCTCGTGGACATCGGTCACCATCCGCTGGGCACCAACATCGAGCACATCGTCGCGACCCTGCTGGGCCGGGGCCGGCTGGGCGGCTTCGACCTGAACAGCAAGAAGTACGGCGACGACGACCTGTTCGTCGGAGCGATCAACCCGCAGGAGACGTTCCTGATCTGTGCCGAGCTGGTCGCGGCCGAGGACGACCCGGACCCGGCGGTCAGTGGGCCGGCCCGGGACATCCTCTACAAGATCGACCAGTGCGCCATGATCGAGCAGAAGCTGCCGGCGATGCTGCACAGTGTCGACGCGATCCAGACCGCGTTCGCCAAGGCGCTGCTGATCGACCGGCCGGCGCTCGAGGAGGCCCGCGCGAACGGCGACGTCGTGCTGTCCCACCGGATCGTCAACGACGCGTTCCTGACCGATGTACGACCGCTCCTCGCCGAGGTCCGGGAACGGCTCGGCGTCCCGGCGGATCCTCTGCTCAGCTACCTCGGCTCCGCGGCGCCGCGGCAGCGGGAGGCCACCCGCGTCGGCGTACCGGCGGGCTGGTGACCGGGCCGGCCGCCGGTCCCGAGGGCGCGCTCGCGGCCGCCCGCCGGATGGCCGCCCGGGCCGCCGATCCCGTCCTTGATCTCTGCATCGCGGGCGAGGGCAACCTGTCTGTGACGACCGCGGACGGGCGGCTCTTCGTCACCGCCAGCGGGGCGCGGCTGGCCGACCTCGGACCCGGTGACCTGGTCGAGGTCCGGCGGGAGGTGATCCTGGCCGGACTGGACGCGGACTCCGACCAGGCCTGGCTGGAGGTCCTGCTGGCCGGGCGGGTCGATGCCGTCTCGGCCCGGCCGTCGGTCGAGGTCGGGCTGCACGCCGTGCTGTCCGAGCGGCGCGGGGCCGGGGTCATCCTGCACACGCACCCGACCGCCGTCCTCGCCGTCCTGTCTGCCGGCCGCGGCGAGGAGCTGGCCCTGGGCCGGCTGCTGCCCGACCAGGTCGTTCTCTGCGGCGAGCGGAGCCGGCTGCTGCCGTACGTCGATCCGGGCCGGGAACTGGCCCGTACCGTCCGGGAATTGACGGCCGGCGGTGCCGTTGAGCCGGTGTGGCTGCTGGCCAACCACGGTCTGGTCTGCTGCGCCCGGGACGTCCAGACGGCCCTGGACATGACCCTGATGACGGCGAAATGTGCCCGGGTCCTGCTGGCGGCGGGTCCCGGTCCGGCCCTCGCCATGCCGGCGGACCAGGTGCGACGGATCGCCGGGCGCGAGGACGAGCACTATCGTCGGGTCCGGCTCGGGCTGGTGGAATGATCGCCCGGGCCGGCTACCGCGGGACGGCCCGGGATGCGCGACCGAGGAAAGGACGACATGGCAGCCACGATGTCCGATGTGGCTCAGGCGGCGGGCGTGTCCCTGAGCACGGTGAGCAACGTGCTCAACCACCCGGAGATCGTCAAGCAGGCGACCCGGGTCCGGGTCGAGCAGGCGATGACCGAGCTCAACTTCCGCCCGAACCGGCAGGCCCGGATGCTGGCCGGCGGAAAGGACCGCGGCATCGGGCTGGTCATCCACGATGCCGCCAATCCCTTCTTCGCCGAGATCGTCGACAGCGTCGACGACGTCGCGACCGCCGCGGGTTACGGCATCCTGCTGGCCAGCAGCCGGACCTCGACCCAGCGGCAGAACGCCGCGCTCCAGCTGTTCGCCGAGCACCAGGTGTCCGGGATCCTGCTGTCCCCCACCGCCGCGGGTCCGGTCGGGCTGGACGAGCTGCGCGCCCGGTCCATCCCGGTCGTGCTCCTGGACAGCCCGGGCCAGGCCGGTGAGTGTTCCGTCTCGGGCAACGACGTGCTCGGCGGCCGGCTCGCCGGCGCGCACCTGATCGACGTCGGCTGCCGCCGGATCGGGTTCGTCGGCGGGCCCCGCCGGGTGCATCAGCACGCCGACCGGCTGCACGGCCTGAAGAACGCGATGCGCGCTGCCCGGCTCCCCCTGCGGGACCATCTGGTGACCTTCGACGCGCCCGAGGACACCCTCGAGTGCGGCATCGCGGCCGCCGCCCTGATCGCCGAGCAGATCGACCGGCTCGACGGTGTCTTCTGCGGCAACGACCTGCTCGCGATCGGCCTGATCCGGCAGCTGCAACTGCTCGGCATCGAGGTGCCGCGGGACCTCGCCGTCGTCGGCTCGGACGACATCGCGCTCACCCAGCTGGTGTCGGTGCCGGTGACCACCGTGCACCAGCCGATGCGGGAGATGGGCCGCGCGGCGGCCGACCTGCTGCTCTCCGAGATCCGTGGCGGCCGGCACCGGCACCAGCAGCTGACCTTCGATCCGTCCCTGATCGTGCGGGAGTCCAGCGCCCGCTGAGTCACCAGAGGCTGGTCTTGGCCACCCGCCGGGCGAACAGGTTGGCCAGCACCAGCAGCAGCATCCCGATCACCGAACGGAACAGCCCGATCGCCGCGGCGTAACTGAACTGCGGCAGCTGGGAGGCCAGGCCCACCTTGTAGACGTAGGTGTCGATCACCTCCGACGCCTCGAGGTTGAGCGGGTTCTGCATCAGCAGCACCTTCTCGAACCCGACCGACATGATCGAACCGATGTTGAGGATCAGCAAGATCACCATCACCGGCAGGATGGACGGCAGGTCGATGTGCCACATCCGGCGGAGCCGGGACGCGCCGTCGACGATCGCCGCCTCGTGCAGCTCCGGCGGAACCCCGCTCAGCGCGGCCAGATAGATGATCGCCGAGAAGCCGACGCTCTGCCAGATCCCGGACCAGACGTAGGCGTGCCGGAAGCTGTCCGGGTCGCCCATCGGGTTGATCGGGTCGACGCCGATCAAGCCGAGTAGCTGGTTGATCACGCCGATCTGCGGGTCCATCAGCATCACGATCAGTCCGACGATCACGACCGTCGAGATGAAGTGCGGCGCGTACGTGATCGTCTGCACCGATCGCCGGAACCACTGGCTACGTAGGGAGTTCAGCCCGAGCGCCAGCACGATCGGCAGCGGGAACCCGACCGCGAGTTCGTACAGGTGCAGGACGACCGTGTTCTTGATCAGCCGCCAGAAGTTGAACGACTCGAAGAACCGGACGAAGTGGTCGAAGCCGACCCACTCACTGCCGAACAGTCCGTCCATCGGGTTGTACTTCTGGAAGGCGATGACGATCCCGGCCATCGGCGCGTACGCGAAGACCGCGAGCCAGGCCAGCGGCAACGCCAGCAGCAGATAGAGCTGCAGATGGGACCGCAGCCGGCCGCGGAGCGGTGTCCGCCGCTGCCCTGCCGGGGCGGGCGCGGCAGGTCGGCCGGTGCCGGCGGCGGTGGTGACGGTGGCCATCGTTCCTCATCCCTTGAGGGAGCCGATCATGACTCCCTTGACGAAGTGCTTCTGCACGAACGGATAGATGATCAAGGGCGGCACCGCGGCGATCACGATCACCGCGAACCGGAGCTGCTGGCGCAGATCCTGGAGCCGGGCCAGGTCCTGCAGGTTCACCATCTGCGACGGGTCCACCTCGTTCTGGACCAGGATCTGCCGCAGCACCAGCTGCAGCGGGAACAACGACTCGTCGGTCAGATAGATCAGCGCGTTGAAGAACGAGTTCCACTGCCCCAGCCCGTAGAAGAGCAGATTGACCGCGATGATCGGCTTGCTCAGCGGCAGCACGATCGACCAGAGGAACCGGAAGTCGCTGCAGCCGTCCACCTTCGCCGACTCGAGCAGCTCGTCCGGGATGGTCATCTGGAAGTAGGTCCGGGTGATGATCATGTTCCAGACGGCCAGCGCGCCCGGCAAGATCATCGCGGCCCGGGTGTTCAGCAGCCCGAGCGAGTCGACGACCAGGTAGGTCGGGATCAGGCCGCCGCTGAAGAACATCGTGAAGACGAACAGGAACATCAGCTTGTTCCGGCCGGGCAGCGTCCGGCGGGCCAGTGGGTAGGCCGCCAGCAGGGTCAGCACCGTCGACACGATCCCGCCGGCGACGGCGTAGAACAGCGAGTTGGCGAAGCCGGTCAGCAACGCCGGATAGCGGAACGCGGCCTCGTAGGCGCCGGTGTCCCAGCCGTTCGGCCACAGCCAGACCTGGCCGGCGACCACTGCCTCGGGCTCGCTGAACGAGGCGCTGATCACGTGCAGCAGCGGAAAGAGCGTCGCCAGGGCCAGCGCGACCAGTGCGGTGTGGTTCGCGATGTCGAACCACCGGTCGCCGGCGGTGTCACCGATCCGGCGGGCCCGACGCCGGGTCACCGCGCGGGTTCGCAGCAGGGCCGTCATGCCATGAACTGCTCGTAGGCCGCCTGCCGGGACTCGAGCATCCGGCCCAGGCCGATCCGGTCCAGCCGCTCGACGTAGTCCTGCCAGGCGGCATCGTCGTTCGGATCGAGCTTCCCGGTGGAGAACTTGGCCAGCGCCACCGACACCTCGTTCTGCAGGTTGGTGGAGATCTCCGCGTCCTCGGCGGCGTCGGCCTCGGTCAGCGTCACCGGCGGGAACTGCATTTCGATCGGCTGCTTGTACGGCTCGTTGTACTCGACCGTCTGCTCGTACAAGGGCTTCTCGAAGGTCTCGTTGCCCTCGACGACGCCCTCGGCCAGGCGGTAGTCCTCGGATCGGTAGGAGACCGAGAACAGGCTCCAGCCCGAGGTCGCGTCGGCCGGCTTCTCGTTCCAGCCGCCCGGGAAGTAGTAGAGCGCGTCCTTGCCGTTGATCCCCTTCACGCCCTCCGGCGCCCACTCCCAGCGCTCCCCCTTTTTGCCGAGGTTCGCGTGCAGGCTGACCTCGAGGTCGTACTGGAGATCGGCCCACTGCACCAGCAGTTCCGGCCGCTCGCAGGCACCGGAGATCACGAACGTCGGGGTCTCCACGCCGATCGTGTAGTAGTCCCACGGGCTGTAGCGGACCTTGTTCGGACCCTCCAGCGGGGCCAGGGTCCGGTACTGGCGCCAGCGGGCCTCCGGGTCCTTCTGGTCGATGTCGACGAAGAGGCCCCAGTAGTAGGCCCGGGCCCCGCCCATGATCGTGTTGCCGGGCTGGTTGCCCCGCCGCAGCATCTGGTCGGCGGTCGCGGTGACCGCGTCGTTGTTGATCAAGCCCTCGTCGATCAGGCCCTTGATGTACTTCAGCCCCTCGCGGTACTCGGGCTTGTTGACCGTCGTCTCGACCGTGCCGCCGTTGACCACCAGGCCGAGCCCGCCCGGGTGGTAGAGGAAGGAGTTCATGAAGTACTTGTCCAGGCTGGCCTCCGCGTAGGCCGCGAACGGGATGGTCCGGCCGCCGCCACCAAGATCAGCTTTCTTGAACTCCCGCAGCACCTCCTGGAACGCGGTGGTCGTGGTCGGCTCCTCCAGGCCCAGCCGCTCCAGCCAGTCGGTGTTGATGAACGCGCGCGCCTCGCTGGCCCGGGCGTGCTTGCCGTCGTTGTAGTCCGGGAAGGCGTAGATCTCGTCGTTGGGCGAACGGATCAGCTTGTACGAGTCCGGATAGTCCTTCATCGCCTGCTGCAGGTTGAGGGCGTAGCCGCCGATCAGCGAGCGCAGCGGGGCGAACATGCCCTGCTCGCCGTACTGCAGCAATTGGCTGCGGGAGAAGGGAATGCCGAGGAAGGCGTCGGGTACGTCGCCGGCCGCGATCATCGCGTTGACCTTCGTCATCATGTCCTCGCCACCGGCGACCTGGCGGAAGGTGATCTCGATCCCGGTCTGCTCCTGGTACCACTTCGAGAAGTAGTTCTTGGACCAGTCCCCGACCCGCGCGTCCTGCGGAACGAGCACCGTGAAGGACGCCGGTTCGGTGACGATCGGCGAGATCGTGCGCGCCCGCGGCCCGACGTAGCCGTCGGGGTAGCTGATCCCGGTCACCTCGGGTGCCGCCGTGACGCTCGGCGCCATCGATTCCAGCGCGGTGGCCGGCGCCTTCGGCTTCCCGCCCGAGGTGCAGGCGGTCAGGCCGGACGCGGCGACCGCCAAGGCCGCCGTGCCGCCGAGCAGCGTGCGCCGGCTGGTTCGTTGGTTCATGATCATGCGGGTTCTCCAAGGGAATGAGGGACGACACCGAGCGCCGCGGTGATCACGTCGGCTGCCAACGCGTGGCCTCGATCGTCGGGGTGGTTGACTCCGTTGTTGAGCAGGGTCGGGTAGGGCAGCCCGTCGTCGTAGAGCGCCTCCCAGCGCCGGGAGACGTCGGCCAGGGCGAGCCGGTGCCGGCTCGCGAACGCGCGCAGGAAGCGGGTCAGCGGCCGTCCGTCCGGTGCGTCCAGCCGGGCCGTGCCCATCCAGGCGCCGGCGGTGAAGTGCGGGGTGGTGATCATCCAGTCCGCACCGATCGTGCGGAACAGTTCGAGCAGCCGTTCGTGGTTGCGCTGCCGGACGTCCGCGGCGAGCCAGGCGTCGTTGACGAACTCCGAGATCACCAGATCCGGTTCGAGTCCGAGCACCGCGTCCAGATCGGCCGGCAGCGGGGCCGAGCCCCGGAGCCCGGCGGCCGCGGCCGTCCCAGGGTCGAGCCAGTCGCTGGTGCTGGAGCCGTCGACGGCCACCGTGTGCAGTTCCACCCGGTCCTCGCCCCAGGCCTCGCCGAGCCGGCGACCCAGCAGTGCCGGGAACGCCGCCGCGGGTGACGACGCGTCGCCGCCGGCGGTGACGCTGTCGCCCCAGCAGACGATCCGGACCGGTCGGCCCGAGCTGATCTTGGTCCGGACCCGGGCCAGCCGCTCCCGTTGATCAAGGTGCCGCCGCGGCCGGCTCCGGTCGCAGTAGAGGATCCGGCCGGTCCGCGCGAAATGATCGACGAAGACGTTCGCGACCCGGCGCTGGTGCTCCGGCAGCTCCGGCGGGGTCGGCGCCGCGAGGTGCTCCGCGCCCTGCCAGACGTGCCACCGGCCGTCCCGGTCCTGGCTCACCGAGTCCACCCGTCGCCTCGACCAGCGGTAGGACAACCGCACCCGGGCCGGCCCTGCCGCGACCTCCGAACCTCCAGCGGTGCTGCGTTCGAGGGAGCCCCAGAAGGGGTCGATCGTGTAGTCACGCCCGTCGACGAGCCGCCCCGCGTCGGTCCGGATGATCACGCTCGCCTGGTCGAGGGCGCCCGGGACCAGCGCCCCGTCACTCCCCCGCCAGGAGCTGCGGATCCGGGCCGGGCCCTTCTCGGGACGCCAGCCGGGCACCCCGGCCGGCGCCAGGAGATGATCTTCGTCCAGCACCTGGTCGACCGGCGCCGGCTCGATCTCGTTGATCAACGCCATCGGGAGCCGGTCCAGCCGCGACTCGGAATGCTGCCCGGTCACCCTTGACCTCCTCCTGGCGAGTACGAATTGAAGCGCTCTAATTCGGGTAGAGTACGGGGCGTCCGGAACCGTGTCAACGGTCTTCACCGCTGATCAAACGGACGAGTTGATCAAACTCCCGACGCTCGATCAAGGACCGCCATGACCGCATCCCCGCACCCGGAATTGATCACCGGACCAGGCCCCGGACCGGCTTCCCCGCCGCTCTGGATCAGCCACGAAGGACTCCCGGCCGAGGCCCGCAGCAGCGCGTTCTGGGCCCGCGGCAGCTGGACCGCGAGCGATCCGGACGACGGCGCCGTGCTGCGGATCGCGGCCGAGTCCCACTACCGGCTGTGGGTGAACGGCACGTTCGTCGGCACCGGTCCGGCCCGCGGCGCCCGGACGGTGAACTTCGTCGACAGCCATCCGGTCGGCCGGCATCTGCGGCAGGGACCGAATTCGATCATGGTCGCGGTGCAGGCGCCGGGCTGGCCCACCTTCCGGGCCTCCCCCGCGTTGCCCGCGGTGTGGGTCGAGCTGCCCGGCCGGCTCGGCACCGGGCCGGACTGGCAGACCCGGCCGATGCCCGGCTGGCGGACCGACCCGCCGACCTTCACGTTCCAGCACGGTCCGATGGAGTGGGTCGACCTCGCCGACGGCCCGGACCAGCCACCCGGCGAGCGCCCCGACTGGCAGCCGGCCCTACCGATCACTGCGGCGACCGCGGCGACGGACCCGGCCAGGGCGGCGCTGCTGGCCAAGGAACTGCGGGACCGCGACATCCCCCTGCTGGCCGAGACGACGATCGCTCCAGTTGCGATACCCGTCGTGGCCGCCGTTCCGCGGATCCGGCCGGCGCTCGCCGACGACGTCGCGATGATCATGCAGCACGAGCCGTACGCGCGCCCCGAGCGGGCGCTGCCGGTCGACGACCTGGTCCGGCCCGACCCGGTCCCGGTGATCATCGACCCCGAACCGTCGGTCACCGACCTCGTCGTGGTGATCGACTTCGGCCGGGAGGTGAACGGCGCCTTCCGGCTGGACCTCGACGCCCCGGCCGGGACGACGGTCGACCTCGGCTACGGCGAGCATCTGGCCGACGGCCGGGTCCGCACCGTCGTCGGCGGCTACCGCTTCGCCGACCGGCAGCTGACCCGGGCGGGCCGGCAGACCGTCGGCACCTGGTTCGACGAACGGGGCTTCCGCTACGTCCAGGTGGCCCTGCGAAACCTGACCGGACCGGTCACGATCCACCGGGTCAGCGCCACCGACCGCCGCTATCCGTTCCCGGCTCCGGCCACCTTCGTGAGCGACGATGATCAACTCGATGCGGTCTGGGAGCTCTGCCGGGAGACGATCGCGGTCTGTGCGACCGACACCTTCGTCGACTGTCCGTGGCGCGAGAACACCTTGTACATCAACGATCTGCTGGTCGAGAACGTGGTGGCGCTGGCCGCGTTCGGCGACGGCCGACTGACCGCGCGGAGTCTGCGGCTGGCCCTGGCCGAGGCCGATCCTGCCGGGCTGGTGCCCGCGTCCGTACCGAACGGACTGCAGCCCGGGATGGACCGGAACACGGCGGATGCCTACATGACGTTTCCGGCCACCCAGCTGTATCTCAGCGAGATCGTCGAGGACCTGCTGCTGTACTCCGGTGACCTCGAGACCGCGACGGCACTGACCGAGCACCTGATCGGGACCCTCGATCACCTCGAGGGCTGGCGGGACGACGCCGGTCTGCTGCAGCCGCCGGCGGAACACTGGAACTTCGTTGACTGGGCGATCGACAACGAGCAGGCCCATGCCCTGCGGGGCCGGGCCTGTGCCTCGGTCAACTGGTTCTGGGTCCGGGCCCTGGACGCGATGACCCGGCTGGCCGACTGGACCGGAGCCGGAGCCGACCGGGTCCCGGCCTGGCGGCGGCGCGCCGACGAACTCACGGTGGCGATCAAGGACCGCTTCTGGAGCGCCGACCGGCAGGTGTTCACCGAGGGCGCCCGGGACGACCGCCCCGCCGCCACCCAGCTGAGTCAGGCACTGGCGATCCTCTCCGGCCGAGTCGAACCGGCGGCCTGGCCGCGGCTGGACGGAGCCGGCCGTTCGCCCAGCGAGCTGTACATGCTGCACTACGTGCTGCAGGCCGAGCTGCTGCGCGACGGCATGCCCGCCGCGCTGGCCCGGATCCGCCGGCACTGGGGAGCCATGGTCGACGCCGAGTCGCCCACGGTCTGGGAGTGCGGCGTCACGCAATCCGGCGCCTCGGCCTTCGGCGGTGCCGGCAGCCTCTGCCACGGGTTCGCGACCACGCCGTTGCCGTTCCTGCAGCGCTCCGTGCTCGGGGTCCGGCCGACGGCGCCCGGGTTCGCCCGGTTCGCCCTGGCCCCTGATCTCGGTGATCTTGATCGCGCCGGCGGTACGGTCCCGACCCCGCACGGGACGCTCAAGGTGCGTTGGCAGCGCACGGGTGACCGGCTGGACGGGTCCGTCACGGTGCCGGACGGGATCGTCGGCACCCTGCCCGACGGCACCGCCCTGGCCGGCGGGACGCACACCGTCCGAGTCGCCTAGCGAACCCGTACCACCGGCGTCGAGCCGCGCCAGCCGAGCTTGATGACGTACGCGGCGCGATAGAAGTCGGGGTTGTTCCGCACGCCGTGCGCGACGATCAGGTCACCCGGGAAGGACGCGCCACCGGGACCGATCATGGTCCCCTTCATGATCTCGGTGGTCAGCAGCGGAGTCGTGGACCGGACCCACGGCCCGGCCAGCCGGGGGGCCGTGGCGTAGCCGGTGGTGTAGGTCTCGTTCCACCATTCCCCGTAGGAGTAGAAGAGGTAGTACCGGTCGTGGTGGCGCACCAGGTAGGGCGCCTCGATCAGCCCGCCCTCGAGCTCCGGATCGTTCTCCAGGGCCGTGATCGGCGCACCGATCGGCGTCACCCCGTCGTCCTCCACCCGCTGCACGTACAGCCGGGTGGGCAGCCCGATGGCGTTGCCGTCGTTCTTCCAGGTCACGTAGCGGGCGCCGTCCGCGTCGACGAAGGCGGCGGCGTCGATGGCACCGCCCTGGTCGACCGGGCAGTAGAGCGGCCCGTCGCCGAGCGGCGTGAAGGGTCCGCGCGGATCGCCCGACTCGGCCGCCCCGACCCACTGCCGGCCGGAGGCGGTGTGCCGCGCCGTGTAGTACACGAGATAGCGACCGTCGCCGAGCCGGGTGACGTCCGGCGCCCAGGTGAAGCCCGGGCTCGCCCAGGCCCCGAGGACCGGCAGGGCGTCGCCGAGCACCTGCCATGCCCCGTACGGCGTCGCCGCGGTCGCGACCGGAAGGTTGCCGGCGCCGGAGTTGGTCGAGTAGAGCCAGGAGCGACCTTCGGCGTGCAGCAGGGCCGGATCGGGGAAGTCCTGGTCGAGGGCGAGGTAGGGCTGGTCCGGAACGCCCGCGACCGCGGGGGCCGTCGGGCCGAGGACCAGGATCAGGGCCGCCACGAGGGCGAGGACAACACGACGGGGACGAGGCATCAGTGGCTCCCGAAGCAGAGGCTCATGATCAACTTCGGCGAAGATCATCGCGGGAATTGATCAACTCACCAGTGATGATCTCCGACTCCGGCGCCGTTGGCAAGGAGTCCGGAGCAGCCGCTCAGCAGCCTCGCCGGACCGTTGACAGGCCGCGGGGACGTGCCTACAGTGATCGAAAGTTGGAGCGCTTCAATTCGGGGAGCGCGAGGCCAAAGGAGTCACCAACGTGTCCCAGCCCGTACCGTCCGTCTCTCGACGTCACCTGCTCCAGCTGACCGCCACCGCCGGTGTCGGGGCGGCCGCCTGGCAGCACCTGCCGAGGCCGGCCGCGGCCGCCGAGCCGCTGATCATCGCCGACCAGGGCCGGAGCGACTACGCCGTGTGCGTCGGCAGCGGCGAGTCTGCGGCGGTCAAGTACGTCGCCGCCGAGCTGGTCGACCTGCTCCGCCAGGTCACCGGCGCCGAGGTCCCGGTGCTCGAGATCCCTGCGAAAGAAGGAACTTCGGCGCCCGGCCCGGACTCGCACCGGCTGATCGTCGGCACCCAGAACCCGTACGCCGCGGACTTCGGCCCGATCACCGGGCTCGGCGACGACGGGTACACCACCCGCCGGCACCGGCACGACCTGCTGGTGGCCGGCACCTCCGACCTGGGCACGCTGCACGGCGTGTACGCCCTGATCGAAGGGGTGCTCGGCGTGCGGTGGCTGACCGCGACCGAGACCGTCGTCCCGCGCCGGACCGGGCGCGTGGCCGTGCCGGGCAGCCTGCTGGACACCGACAGTGTGCCGCGGTTCCGGTTCCGGCACTGCCATTACGGCGAGGCCAGGCCGGCGATGTTCCGGCATCACCGTCAGCTGAACGGGCGGCGGGACTGGTTCGACGCTCCCGTACCGCCCGGGCTCGACCTGTGGTCCAGCTACTGGCCCGAGGAGAAGTACCTGTTCTTCCGGGACCTGGTCGACGACGCGGCACTGCGGCAGGACGACAACATCAAGTTCATGAGCCGCGAGGCCCGGGACCAGGCCGTGCCGAAGGTCGTCGCGTTCCTCAAGGACCGGATCGCCGCCGGCGACGACCCGGTCGTCGGGCTGATCCAGTGGGATCGCGGGACCTGGCAGCCCGATCCGGACAGCCGGGCGTTCAACGAGGCTCACGGCGGTGCCGCGGGTGCGGCCATGTTCGACTTCGTCAACGAAGTCGCGGAGCGCGTCGCCAAGATCATTCCGGAGGCCCGGCTGGAGACCGAGGCCTACGTCTGGTCGATCGCGCCGCCGACCGGGATGCGGATCCGCGACAACGTCGTGATCACCGTCTGTCCGATCTGGGCGGTCCGTGGGCAGTCACTCTTCCATCCCGCGAACGAGCTGCAGACCGGCTACCTGCGCGGCTGGGCGAAGCTCGCCGACAACCTCGTGCTGTGGGACTACCAGACCTCGTTCCAGAGCTATCTCGAACCCTTCCCACAGTGGTTCGACGGGTTCGAGACGATCAAGGAACTGGCGTCGATCGAACAGTTCCAGGGCGTGTTCGTCCAGGGCCCGTGGAACACGGCCGGCGCCGAGATGGGGCCGCTCCGGGTCTGGGTGCACAGCCGGTTGCTCCGCGACCCGAGCCTGGACACCGGCGAACTGGTCGACGAGTTCCTCGCCGCGTACTTCGGCGACGCCGCCGAGTCGGTCCGGACCTACCTGGACCTGTTGTGGCACCGCAAGAACGAGCTCGAGGACCCGCTCCCGGAGGGCGGCCGGGTGCAGACTCCCCTGTTCGACTACCCGACCGTACGGGCCGCCGACCAGGCCCTGGCCCGGGCGGAGAAGGCGGTTCGCCGCGACGCCGCGCTGCTGCGGCGGGTCCAGATCGCCCGGTTCAACCTCGACTACGTGATCTTCATGCGGGCCGCCGGTTACCGCGAGGACGCGCGTCGGGCCGGCGAGACCTGGGACCTCGACCTGGTGCGGCGCAAGCAGCGATCCCAGGCGGCGCTCAAGGCCAGCGGCTTCTCCAAGATCAACGAGGGCGGCGGCGATCCGCAGTTCCTGGTGGACAACTACTACACCGGCGAGCCCGTACCGGCTGCTCCGCCGGCGGCCGTCGACGGGCTGGATCCCGATCAGTGGCACGACTTCCAGGAGGAGGCGTTCACCATCTGGCCGCTGATGACGACCATCGCGGACGACCCCGACGCGTCCGATCACCGGTGCGCGCGGATGGATCCCCGGGGATCCGAGTGGGGCGTCCAGGTCCGGCTGAACCGGCTGCCCGAGGGCGCGTCCTGGCGGCTCTTCGTCTCCCTGCGGATCGAGGCGGTCACGGCCCCGCACACCGACGTCGCGGCCAACCTCGGCGTCTACCCGCCGTTCGGCG
Source organism: Microlunatus sp. GCM10028923 (assembly GCF_042666975.1). NCBI lineage: Bacteria > Bacillati > Actinomycetota > Actinomycetes > Propionibacteriales > Propionibacteriaceae > Microlunatus > Microlunatus sp. GCM10028923. The sequence continues at coordinate 23,660 of NZ_JBHTFF010000004.1, forward strand.
TCGAGGCGCCGGTCAAGATCGGCGACCTCGCCGACCGGCGCTACCACGAGATCGAACTGCCCGGCAGCTACCAGCGGGACGACGAGCAGTTCCTCTTCGTCCACAACATCACCAACTCCACCGCGATCCGGGTCGACCGGGTGTTCGCCGTCAAGATCGAGGAATAGAAGCCGTGGTGATCATTTCCCATGTCTGATCAGCTCATCTCCGACGAGGACTACCGCTATCTGTCGGAGCTGACCCGGGACGTGCTGGACGCGTCCCGGGTGCTTCCGGGACAGCGCCTGGTCGAGCCCTTCGGCAGCAACACCACGGGCGGCACGGTGATCCGGCCCGGGGCCGGCGAGACCTATCCCGCCTTCTGGATCAGGGATTACGCCATGTCCCTCGAGACCGGGTTCGTCAGCGAGGCCGAGCAGCGCCACCTGCTCCGGTTGACCGCGGCGACGCAATGCGACCGGAGTTGGATCACCCGGGGCGGGAGCCTGGTCCCGTTCGGCGCCATCCCCGATCACGTCAACGTGTCGGGTTCGCGGCCGATCTACTTTCCCGGCACCTACGACGACGAAGATCAGGGAACCGAGGAGTTCGGCACCCTCCCGCCGCACTGTGATCAGTACTTCTTCATCCAGATGGCCCGTCATCTCGTCACCGTGACGGGCGACCTCACCCTGCTGGAGCTCATGATCAACGGGCTGCGGCTGATCGACCGGCTCAAGATCGCGTTCGGGACCGCCCCGGCCGATCCGGAGACCCAGCTCGTCCACGGCACGGACCGATTCCGCGCGGTCGATTTCGGCTTCCGCGACGCCGTCTCGATGACCGGCAGCCTGAGTTATCCGTCCATCCTGCGACACCGAGCAGCCCGGGACCTGGCGGACCTCTGCGTCGTGGTCGGAGACGAGGGCTCGGCCGCGACCTATCGGCAGGTGGCCGACCAGATCAGGGCCAGCCTGCCCCGAGTCTTCCTCAACGCGGAGGGAATGCTCACCGCGTCGACCGGACGGAGCAGCCAACCGGACGTCTGGGGCACCGCCCTCGCACTGGACCAAGATCTTCTGGACGAGGGCGCCGCCGAGACCGCGGCGAACCGGCTGGCCGGGGCGTACCGGGCCGGGACGTTGACCTCTCGGGGAAGCGTCCGCCACCTCATCGAAGGAGACGACTTCGACGCGACCACGGCGTGGGAGGACTCTCTGGTGCCGCTCGGCGAGTACCAGAACGGCGCCTACTGGGGAACGCCCACGGGCTGGGTCGCGGCGGCCATCGCCCGGGTGGACGTCGACCTTGCCGCACGGCTGATCCGGGAGTACGTCGACGATCTCCGGCGCCACGACTTCCGCAACGGAGACGGCTTCGGCGGCCCCTATGAATGTCATCGGCTGCCGGCCTACACCCGGGGACCGGTCTACCTCACCACGGTGAGCGTGCCCTTGATCGCCATCAGCAAGCTGCGGCAGGCGAACGGGTCCTGAGCTCCGCCGAGGCGGGATGAGCGAGTCAGCCCTCGTGCTGGAAGCACCACAGGTGGTGCTCATGATCAAGAGCGAGGTATTCGCGGGACCCGTGCAGCGTCGTCAGCGGCCGGACGATCGTCGCGCCGGCGGCCCGCGCCTGGGCGTAGTGGGCGTCCAGGTCGGCCACCTCGACGGTGGTCATCGACGACGGGTCCCGGTCCGGGTCCGGCGGGCTGAGGCCGGGCCGTGGCCAGTGCAGCCGGACGTTGCCCATCGGGCCGGTCACCTCGGCGTAGCCGACATGGCCGTCGGCGTCGCGGGCGATCAGGCCCGGGCCGAAGCCGAACATGTCGATCAAGGTCCGGTACGCCAGCTCGACGTCGGCGTAGACGAGCGGCACCACCGGCTGGGACGTGATCGGGTTCGGCGTCACCCAGTTGATCAACTCGCGGAGCCGGCGCGGGTCGCGGGACAGCTCGTCGATCGACGCGTCCTGCAGCCGGCGGCCGAACTCGACCGTGTCCATCAGGACCGACTCGAGGTCGCGGCGCTGCTGGTCGATCAGGGCGGCGACGTCGATCCGGTCCTGCTCGAGGATCTCCTTGATCGCGGCCAGGGAGAGCCCGGCCCGGCGCAGAATGACGATGTACATCAGTCGGCGCACGTCCGCGGGCGCGTACAGCCGGTGGCCGCCGCCGGTGCGCGCGGCCGGGTCGAGCAGGCCGATCTGGTGGTAGTGGTGCAGCGTGCGCACGGTCAGGCCGGTGGCCCGGCTGAGTTCACCGACCCTCCAGTACGACTCGCCGCCCGTCCCCACCGTCGGTCAGTCACCCACCGGGGTGAGCAGTTCGACGGTCAGCCCGGCCGGGCCCTTGACGTAGGCGGAGTAGGTGCCGAAGTCGGTCTTGGCCGGGCCCCAGCCCACCTCACCGCCGTGGTCCGTGGCGGCCTTCGCGGCGGCGTCCACGTCGGCGACCCGGAGCTGGATCAGCAGTCCGCCGTGCGGCGTCGTGTCGATCATCGCCCCGCGCATGATGGTCAGGTTGAGCGACGGCCCCTTCACCTGGACGAAGCCGTCCTCGCCCTCGACCTCGAGGCCGACCGCCGACAGGAAGCCGGCGGCCCGGTCGACGTCGTCGTTGGTTTCCATGATCACGGAGAGTCCGGAGACTGTTGCGGTGTCCATGGCCGCACGGTAGAACATGACGTTACGTCGGGTTCAAGCCCGGAACGTCGTCGTTGACGTCCAGCGCGCCACGGTTGGCCAGCACCACCGCGAACGGGGTGCCCTCCCGGGTCCGGTCGGTCAGCACCGCGAGCAGCCGGGCCGCGTCCCGCGGTTCGGGCAGCGCGAACCTGCTCCAGTCGGCGATGATCACCGCGGTCGGGTCGATCAGGTCGGTCAGGCAGTCCCACAGGGCGTCCAGGTTGCGGCCGAAGTAGCGCGGCAGTTCGAGCGCGTCGGCGATCCGGTCGTAGAAGCCGTCAAGATCGTCGAACGGCCCGACCTCGGCCACCTGCCAGCCCGCCGCCGCCGTGCGTTCGGACAGCGCGAACTCGCCCGGTCCCGCGCGGTACACCCCGGGCCGTCGCCCGTCCAGCAGCCCAGCCAGGTCATCGATCATGATCGGATCCTCGAGAACGACTTGTAGTGATCACCCGTGTAGTAGAAGATCCGGTCCCGGTCCCCGGTCACGACCCGGCGCGCGCCGCGATCGCCCTCCCCCGGCGTCGGCACCGTGTACTCGCGGTAGAAGCCGCGCGGCTGGTCCGGCAGCAGGCCCTCCCGGTTGCCGAACGTCGATCCGTCCTTGGCGTACGGGAACGGCCCGCCCACCTTGATCAACTCCACCGTCCGGGCCGCCTCGGGCGGAAGTTGATCAAGCTCGACGACGACCAGCCCGGACTCGGGATCCCGGTCCCCGGTGCCGGCCTCGGGCTCGGCCGTACCGACGGAACAGCCGGCCAGCAGCGCGAGGGCCGCCAGCAGCCCGACGAGCACGCCGACCAGCCGCGACCCGCCCGACCGGCGACCCCACCGGCCGCCGGGCGTCACCGGTCCGGCCCCGACCAGGCCGTGGCGGCGAACGTGTACGCCTCCATCGCCGGGTCGTCCCGCCAGGCCTGCCGCAGCCGCTCCGACAGCCGCCGCGCCGCCGCCTCCGGGTCGTCCGCCTCGGTGATCGCCCGCACCACGGCCACCCGCCGGGCGCCGGCCTCGATCACCTCGTCGATCGTGTCCGGGCCGATCCCGCCGATCGCGAACCAGGGCTTGCTGTCCGGCTCGGCGACCGGCGCCAGCCGGGCCGCGTACCGGACCAGGTCGAGCCCCACCGGGCGCGCCCCGGGCACGGTCGGCGTCGCGTACACCGGGCCGACGCTGAAGTAGTCGACGTCGCCGTCGGCGACCGTGGCGTCGAGCGCCTTCGGCGTCTGCGCGGTCCGGCCGAGCAGCGCGTACCGGTGCAGCTTGCGGCGCGCGATCCGGCTCGCTCCGTCGTCCAGTCCGAGGTGGAGCAGGTCACCGTCGAACCGCGCGGCCAGGTCGGCCGAACCGTACGCCACCACCAGGGCCTGGTGCTTCTTCGCGGCAGCACGACAGGTCTCCAGCGCGGCCAGTTCCTGGTCCGGATCCAGCCCTGGTTGCCACAGTTGCACGATGTCGACCCCGCCGCGCAGCGCCGCGGCCAGGAACTCGGCCAGGTCTCCGGAACGCGTCCGCGCGTCCGTACACAGATACAACCGGGCCAGTCGCAATCGGGCGCCGAGGCCCAGCAGTGCGGTCATCCGGTCAGATTAGTGTCTTCACCCCATAAGCCGCTCCGGCACGATGACGATCGGCACCGAGAACATCGCGGCGAACTCGGCGGCGGAGTCGAACAGGGCTCCGATCCGCTCCGCGTACTTCACCGTGAACGCCGGCACCTGGTCGGCCGGCGGCACGGTGCGGTCGATCCGGGCCGTCCCCTCGATCCGGATCACGTCCCGGCCGAGGTCGGTCACGTCGAGGACCAGGCTCACCCTCGGGTTGTGCTCGAGGGCGGCCAGCTTGCGCTTCCCCGGCCGGGTGTAGACGAGGACCGTCCCGTCGTCGCAGTGCAGGAACCAGACCGGGACGCTGTGCGGCTGGCCGTGCCGGTCCACGGTGGTCAGCCAGGCGATCAGGTTGCTCGCCAGCCGGCCCGAGACACGCTCCAGCCGCTCAGCGTCCAGGTCGGCCCCGCTGTCCAGGGCACTCGTCTTCGTCACGCCGGAGACGCTAGACGGCGGCACCGACAGTCGCTGGCGTACCGGGATTCGACCTCAGTTTGCGGGACTCGGCAGACTGGCTGAGGCTTGGAGCAACGATGAGGTCGGAGGACGGTCTTGGGTTCGGGGGAACCGCACGGTGGGCATGGTGACGGAGCGATTCGGTACGGCAGCGGCGTGCCGGAGCACCAAACGACCCGACCCCTTCTAGACTCCGATGCAGGCCAGCACGGCCCCTTCCCCACCGTGTTTGGAGCAAGCGTGACCATGACGAGCATCAGCGACCCCTTGGTGGGTCTCGTGCTCGACGGGCGCTACCGGATCACCCGTCGACTCGCCCGCGGTGGCATGGCCACCGTGTACGAAGCGGTCGATGCTCGGCTCACCCGGACCGTCGCCGTGAAGGTGATGCACGTCGGCCTCGGGGACGATGCCGAGTTCGCCCGGAAGTTCGACCGCGAGGCCCGAGCGGCGGCGCGGCTCTCCCATCCGCAGGTGGTCGCGGTGTTCGACCAGGGCGCCGACAACATCGGCGGTCAGGGCCGGCGGCCGTACATCGTGATGGAGTACGTCGAGGGCCAGACGCTGCGGGACGTGATCGGCCGCGACGGCGCGATGCCGCCGCTGCGGGCCCTGGACCTGATCGAGCCGGTGGTCCGGGCCGTCGCCGCCGCGCACGACGCGGGCCTGGTGCACCGCGACATCAAGCCGGAGAACGTCCTCATCTCCGACCAGGGCCAGATCAAGGTGGCCGACTTCGGGCTGGCGAAGGCGATCACCTCGCAGACCTCGACGGCCACCCAGGGCGTCCTGATCGGTACGGTCTCCTACCTCCCGCCGGAGCTGGTGGTGACTGGCAAGGCCGACGCCCGCTCCGACGTGTACAGCCTCGGCGTGGTCCTGTTCGAGCTGCTGACCGGCCGCAAGCCGCACACCGGCGAGACGCCGATCCAGGTCGCGTACGCCCACGTCCACAACGACGTCCCGGCGCCGTCCGGCTTCCGTACCGTCGCGCCGATCCCGCCCTACCTGGACGCCCTGGTCGCCCGGATGTCGGCCCGCCGGCCGGAGTACCGGCCGCACGACGCGCGGGTGCTGCTGTCCCACATCCACCGGGTCCAGGCCGCGCTGCGGGACGGGCTGCCGGACGACCCGCAGCTGACCGCGGACCTGGCACTGCCGAACAACCCGGGCGGCATCCAGGTCGATCCCGGCACCGAACTGACCCAGCCGATCCCGAACCTCGCCGACGTCGTGCCCGGAGCGGCCCCGGTCGCAGGCCCGGCCGGCTTCGCCCCGTCGATCGAGTTCGTCGAGGTGCCGCCGGCGACCCCGGTGTCCCCGACCCCGGCCCCGCCGACCCTGATCTCCGCGGCCGTCGGGCTGAACGACCAGCCGGTCCGCCCGGTCCGGTCGCCGGCCAGCCCCGAGTACCGCCGGGCCCGGACGCCGCGCACCCCGTCGGTGTTCGACGCGGGTCCGCCGACCCTGCCGCAGCCGGCCGTCGAGGACAGCTCGCGTACCCCGGCGCCGGGACCGTCCGAGCGTGCGCTGGCCCAGCAGCGCCGGGCCGCCCGCCGGCGCCGGCGCGGCATCGTGATCCTGCTGCTCGTACTGGCGCTGACCACCGCCGTCGCGGTGGCCGGCTGGTACGTGGTCGAGGGCCGGTTCACCACCGCCCCGGACCTGACCCGGATGACCAAGGACCAGGCCAACCAGGCGGTACAGAACGCCGGGCTGACCGCCGCCTTCGGTGAGACCTACTCCGAGGACGTACCGAAGGGGCAGGTGGTCTCGACCGACCCCACCGCCGGCCGCCGGATCCTCGACGGCAGCGAGCTGACCGTGCTGCTGTCCCGCGGCCCGGAGCGGTACGCGATGCCGAAGGTCCTCGGGCTGCCCGAGGAGAAGGCCCGGATGGCGCTGATCGAGGCCAACCTCGCGATCGGCGAGGTGGAGGGCCGCTGGGACGAGAAGGCCGACGTCGGCATTGTCCTGGAGGCCTCCGAGAAGAAGGGCGCCTCGCTCAAGAAGCAGACCCCGATCGACCTGGTCGTGTCGAAGGGCCCGAAGCCGATCAAGATCGCCAACTTCACCGGCCAGTCCGCGAAGAAGGCCGACCGCGAGCTGTCCGACGCCGGCTTCGACGTCAAGATCGCCTCCGAGCACTCCGACACGGTCCCTGAGGGCCAGGTGATCAAGCAGTCGCCGGACTCGGGCAACGGTTACAAGGGTGACTCGATCACCCTGACCAAGTCCCTCGGCCCGATCCTGGTCACCGTGCCGAACGTCCGTTCCATGCCCGAGGCGCAGGCCACCCAGGTCATGAAGGACGCCGGCTTCAAGGTCGTCAGCAAGCCCGCCCCGGTGAACTTCCTCAACCTCGGCTTCGTCGCCTACACCGACCCCGGCGAACGCTCCAAGGCCCCCAAGGGCTCCACCATCACCCTCTACCTGATCTGACCTCCCCCCGCCCCAAAGCCCGCCGACCGGGCACAAAAGCACCGGTTTTGGCGGCGTGTCGCTGCGGTTGTGCCGAGTCGATCTCGGGAGGGGGTCGGGATCGCGGTTGAGGCGTGGAACGGGAAGGCCGAGTTCGGGTACGAGCCGCGATCCGCGGGTGCACTCCGCGGCCATGGCAGCGAGCCACGACCCAGGACTCGCCCGGATCCACCGCCACGAACCACAAACTCAGCACCCAGCTCCGGGTCGAACGGACCGGCACCGTGCGGCTGACCGACCTCGACCCCGGCCATGATCATCGGCGCCGCGCGCTCGTGGCGGCTCCTGGTCATCGCCGTCGACCCTGACGGCCATCAACCTCGCGAACGCCGCGAAGCCTTCCCCGCAAGACTCGCGTCGACGAACCCACCGCGCCGAACTCGATTCCCCGGACGCATCGAGTGTGACGTTAGGTACCGCGTTCAGGGCCCGGGGAGGTCGTTAAGTCCACACTCGGCGCGCGCGGGCTCGGGCCGCAGGGGTTGAAGCGGAAGAATCTTCGGTCGCGCTGCCGGACCGTTCCCCGCACCGCGGCTCCCCGGGCCCGCTGCGCCGCGGCCTCCATGGTCACCGCGGCGACCCACCCGCCGCCTGCCCGGCCTCATTCCCGGCCGGTCGGCGGATGTGGGAAGAGGACCTTAGGCTGTGCGGGTGAAGCGGGGCGGACGAGGGACGACGCTCGCGTTCGTCGCCCTGATCGCGATGACCGCGGCGTGGGGTTCGACGTTCTTCATGATCGGCGACATCGTCACCCGGATCCCGGTGCCGGACCTGCTCGCCGTACGGTTCGCGATCGCGGCGGTGGCCCTGATCCTGCTGGCCGCACCGACGTTCGGCCGGCCGAACGGGCTTCGGCTGGATCGCCGGATCCTTCGCGACGGCGCCCTGCTCGGCCTGCTCTACGGCGGCGCGCAGCTGCTGCAGACATTCGGGCTGGCGCATACGGCGGCGAGCGTGTCCGGCTTCATCACCGGGCTGTACGTCGTCGCGACGCCGCTGCTCGGCGCGCTGATCCTGCGGACCCGGATCGGACCGCTGACCTGGCTCGCGGTGGGGCTGGCGACAGCGGGGCTCGGCATCCTGTCGCTGAACGGCCTCTCCGTCGGGTACGGGGAGCTACTCACCCTCGCCTCCGCCGTCGTCTACGCGGGCCACATCCTCGCGCTGAGCCGGCTCAGCAAACCCGGCGACGCGCTCGGGCTGACCGCCGTCCAGCTGGCGGTGATCACCGTTCTCTGCACGGTCTTCGCGCTGCCCGGCGGCATCCAGCTGCCGGCGACCGGCACCGACTGGGCGATCGTCATCTATATCGCGGTGGTGGCCGGCGCGCTGACCATGCTGCTGCAGACCTGGGCGCAGGCCCGGATCGAGCCGACCCGGGCCGCGGTGGTCATGGCCGGCGAACCGATCTGGGCGGCCGGATTCGCGGTCGCGCTGGGCGGCGAGTCGATCACCTGGCGGATGCTGGCCGGCGGGTTCGCGATCGTCGCCGCGATGTATCTGACCGAACTCGCACCCCGCCTGCGCCGGCGGTCGGGCGGCGAACCGCCGCCCGACGCGGAGCGGGCCGTGACCGAGCGCGCCGCCGGCTGAAAGAACGTCCCTTCGCCCGATCGCGCCCGGCCTCAGCCTCGACGGCGACTACCCCTCAGACGGCGCGGACGTGGAAGATCGCCATCCGCGCGTTGTGCGAGTCGACGTTCATGTCGATCACCTTGGTGGAGTTCAGGGTGATCTCGACGGAACCGTTGTTGCCGGGCAACCAGTGCAGGCGGTCGATGCCCGTACCGAATGCTTTCTGCTCCGCCGACAGGTCCGACGCGGTGCCGAAGTCCGGGCGGTTGGTGTCCGCACCCCAGATCACCAGCCGGCCCGCGGTGTGGTGCGCGCGGGACCGAGCCCGGTGGACGTCTCGCAACAGCCACCACTCGTCCTGCAGGTCCGTACGCATGTCGCCGTTGAACGCGTTCGCGATGTAGTGGGTGTTGAGCACCGCGAACTCGACCTGCGGGTACGTCTCGTGCTGGACGATGACCTCGGTGAGCCAACGTTCCGGTGACCACCCGGAGACGCCGGCATGCGCGTAGTAGCGCTGCTGGGACACGACGACCCACGGCCGGCCGACGCAGATCGGGACGCGGAACGCCCGGCCGTCGCGCAGGAAGGCCTTGGTGTAGAGCGGGCCGAAGTAGTGGTCGATCATGGTCTCTTCGAGGGTGTCGCCATCGCCCTCGCGGATCTCCTGGAAACAGACCAGGGGCCGGTTGGTCCCGTCGGCGTTGCGGACGGCGTCGAACGCGGCGTCCCGGGCGCCGAGGTTGTCCCGGCCGACGTTCGCCGTGATCACCGGCAGCCGGAACCAGTCGGTCGCCGCCGATGCCCTGCTGGTGCCCGCGACGGTGCCGGCCAGCGCACCCCCGCCGATCGCCAATGCCCTGCGCCTGCTCACCCTGCTGCTCATGATCGGACTCCCGTCAGTCGAGTGGTGGGGACGAAGCTAGAAGAATCATGACCTGGCCTCTCCCGGGGTCACCGTCCGCGCGACCAATCCGGTCAAGATCCTCCAAGCGGTCACCGGTCGCAGGCTGGCCGGGGGATTCGCTATCGTCACAGCGGTGTATCTGACCGAACAGGCCTGCGGATGAACGAACCGCTGATCGTCGTCCTGCTCGCGCTGCTGGTGATCGGCATCGCGATCGGCACCATCCTGATCGTCCGCCGGCAGCGCTGGAAGGCCCGGCTCCGCGAGCTCGGCTGGACCTTCGAGTCGTCGCCGTCGCTGGCACCGGTGCTGCCGCTGGCCAACCCGCCGTTCGACCTCGGCTTCGACCGCAAGACCGACGAGTTGATCACCGGTCGCACGGCGAGCGGCCGGCCGTTCGCGGTGTTCGACTACCGCTACGGCGGTACGGGCGAGCGGCGGCTGGCGCTGGTCAAACTGCCGCTGCCATTGCCCGAGCTCTACCTGACCGGGAACGGGCCCAGGGCCGGCGTCGGCGAACCGCCGGTCGACCTCGGGACGCCGTTCCAGGTGCTCGGCGCCGACCCGCAGTACGCCCGCACCGTGGTCACGCCCGGCCTGGTCCAGGCCGTCGACCACCTCGGCCGACCTCCGGGTGCGGAACCGCAGGCGATCGACCTCAGCATCGACGGCGACAACCTGGTCTCCAGCGGAGCGCCGAAGGATCCGGACGAGTTGCGCAGCTACCTGGACCGGCTGGACGCGGTCGCCGCCGCGATCGACCCGGCCGCCGTCGCCCCGTACCGGATCGAGCCGAAGCAACCCCGGCTCGGCTTCCACGGCACCGACTGGACCCTGGTCGGCACGGACAACGCGCTGATCGACCGGTTCCAGGGCCTGCACCCGTTTGGCCAGGGCCACGGCTGGAGCACCAGCAACGTGATCGCCGGAACGGCCCGCGGCGTTGTGCCGCTGACCGCCTTCGTCTACCACTGGAAGACCACCCACACCCGTACGGTCTCCGACGGCAAGGGCGGCAGCCGGACCGAGACGTACACCCGGTCGCATGAGCAGCCGATCATGACGCTCAGCCTGCCGGTGACCACCCCGTCGCTCACCATCGCCTCGGACGGCGCCTTCAGCGGGCTGTTCAAGAGCGGCTCGATCGACTTCGAGAGTTCGGCGTTCAACAATGTGTTCGATGTCACCAGTGATCATCCGAAGTTCGCCCACGACGTGGTGCACCCGCGGATGATGGAGTTCCTGATCTGGGCCCGACCGCCGCAGTTGATCATGACCCGTGGGATGTTGATCACCTATCCGAGCGTGCACGATCCGGCGATGATCTCCCAGCTGGGCGACCTGATGACGTCCTTCCTGGGCCGGATTCCGGAGTTCGTCTGGAACGATCTCGGCACCGCTCCCCCGGTTCCGGCTCCTCCGCCGGGCCCCGGTTCCTCGGCTGACCCGGTTCTTCGCTAGTCTCGCGCCTCGGATCGCCCGCCGGAGTTGCCGTCGCGGTCCTACGACCAGACGAGCAAGGAGAATTCGATGATCCGCAAGCTTTCCCTCACCCTGGCCGGCGCCGTGGCGGCGTCCGCGCTGCTGCTGTCCGGCTGTGGCGGCGCCGCGCAGACCGGTAGCGACGCGCCCGCGCCCGAGGCGCAGCCGTCCAGCCAGGCCCAGGGAAGCAGCTCCGCGCCGAGCGACAGCAGCGGCGGCAGCGAGACCGGCGGCAAGCCGGCCAAGGAGGAGGTCGTTGCCGGCTTCGCGAAGTACTGGGAGTCGAACGGCCTGCCGAAGGACAAGGCGGAGAAGGTCGCCAGCTGCATCGTCGACGCGATGTATGACCAGGCGAAGCCGAAGACGATGACGGCGTTCAAGGACGGCGAACCGACCAAGATGGACGTGAGCGACACGACGGCGTTCGGCAAGGTCTCCGGGGAATGCGCAAAGGAAGCCGCCTGATCAAGGCCTGATCAGAACGCAGCAACGGCCTCGGCGACCGGCGTCAGCCCGGTGATCAACTCCAGCTGGCGCCGGACGCCGTGGCCCGTGATCAACACCTCGATGATCACGGCCGCGACGTCGGCCCGCGGCACCTGGCCGCGCTCGGTCTGCTCGCCCAGCGTGACCAGTCCGGCGCCCGGTTCGTCGGTCAGCCCGCCGGGCCTGATCACGGTCCAGTCCAGGTCCCGGCCGCGCAGGTCGGCGTCCGCCTCGCTCTTGGCCCGCAGATAGACCTGGAAGACGTCGTCGGAATCGGCGTCGAAGTCGTCGGTACGGTGCGCCGAGATCATCACGTACCGGCGGATCCCGGCCCGCTCGGCCGCCTCGGCCAGCAAGATCGCACCATCCCGGTCGACGGTCAGCTTGCGCGCCGCACCACTGCCCGGACCGGCGCCGGCCGCAAAGACCACCGCATCGGCACCGGCCAGGTCGCGGGCCAGTTCCTCCGCCCCGATCGCCTCCAGGTCCAGCACCAGTGGGATGCCGCCCAGCGCGACCAGCTCGGCGGCGTGATCGGGATTCCGGATGATCCCGACGGCCTCGTGACCCGCCGCAGCCAGTCTTTCGATCATGATCAGGGCGATCTTGCCGTGCCCGCCGGCGATGACGATCCGCATGGTGTCCTCCCGCTCAGAATGTGTGTGGCTGGTGATCCCGAAGATCGGTGACCGCGGTCTCGGTCATGTCGGCGATCCGGCCGGCGATCAGCCCGCGACCCCGGTCGTTGAGCAGCTCGTCGTGGATCGGGAACGCGTGCGCCGCACCGACCGCGCGGACGAAGTCGACGGTCTCCTTCATCGCCGCCCAGGGCCCGTAGGCCGGCATCGCGAGCACGTCGATGCCCTCCGGTGCCGTCGCGTACGAGTCGCCGGGGTGGAACAGCGTCGGCTCGCCCTCGGCGCGCAGCACCAGCCCGATGTTGCCGATCCGCGGGATGTCCCGGTGGATCTCGGCGTGCTGACCGCCGACCGTCTCCACCGTGACCTCGCCGATCGTCAGCGTCGTGCCGACCGGTGCCGCCGTCAGCCGGTCGGCGAACGGCAGCCCGGCCTCCGTGATCGAGGGCTCGACGTGCACCGCGGCGCCGGGGTTGGCGGCCAGCAGGTCCGCCGCGGCGGCCGGATCGAGATGATCGGGATGGACGTGGCTGACCAGCACCGCGTCCAGATCGGTCAGGCCGTGCCAGGCCGGCTCGAAGTTGCCCGGGTCGATCAGGATCCGGGTCCGTTCGGTCTCGACCAGGACGGCCGCGTGCCCAAGGTGACTGATCTTCATGATCGCCACGGTACGCCACCGGACCGGCTTCAGCCGGTCGGGTCGGCCGCCCCCGCCCGCCAGCGATCAAGGTCGGCCGACCAGTCCGCGGCCGCGGCCGACAGCTCGGCCAGCACCTCCGGCCGGTCGCCGGAACGGTCCTGCCGCTCCGCCGGATCGGCCTCCAGATCGAACAGCAGCCGCCCCGGTACGGACGGGGTGCCGAGCCGCTCGCTCGGATCGATCACCAGCTTCCAGCGGCCCCGCCGGACCGCCAGCTGGCTCTCGTACGCCCAGCACAGGGTCCGCTCCCCCGCCCCGCCGTCCCGGAGCAGCGGACCAAGATCAACACCGTCCACGTCGTCGACCGGGGAGCCGGCAGCGGCCAGCACGGTGGGCAGCACGTCCATCATCATCGCCGGCTCGTCGCACTGCACGCCCTGCGGCAACCCGGCCGGCCAGGACCAGATCCCCGGCACCCGGATCCCGCCCTCGAACAGGGATCCCTTGTGCCCGCGCAGCCCGCCGGCCGACCCGCCCGGATAGGCGATCTCCTCGCCGCCGAGCCAGTTCCGCTCCTCCGCCGACGGCCCGTTGTCGGAGGAGAAGACGATGATCGTGTCGTCCAGCCGCCCGGTCCGGCGCAGCGTCTCGACGATCCGGCCCACCCCGTCGTCGACCCGGCTGATCATGGCCGCCATCACCTGCCGTTCCCAGGGCAGGTGGGCGAACCGGTCCATCGCGTCCGCCGGCGCGTGCATCGGGTAGTGCGGCGCGTTGTACGAGACGTAACAGAAGAAGGGATCCCGGACCGCGGTGAGGAAGTCGACCGCCTCGTCGGTGATCACGTCGGTCAGGTATTCGCCGTTGCGCCAGATCTCGGTGTCGTCGTCCCAGAGATCGTGCAGCGGGTGCCGGTTGCCCCAGTACATGATGTGCGAGTAGTAGTCCACGCACCCCGCGCGGAAGCCGAGGTGGCGGCCGAACCCGCGCCGCTGCGGTGCCGAACCGGGTTCGACGCCGAGGTGCCACTTGCCGAAGATCGCCGTGGTCCAGCCGAGTTCGCCGAGCCGCGACGCCAGCGTCGGCTGGTCCGGCAGCCCGGTCACCGTCCGCGCCGCGCCCAGGATCGACTCGACCCCCGCGTGCGCCGGATGGCGGCCGGTCAGCAGCGAGGCCCGGGACGGCGAACAGACCGGGGAGTTCGAGTACCACTGGGTGAACCGGACGCCGCGCTCGGCCAGCGCGTCCAGGTGCGGCGTCTCGACGTCCGTACTGCCGTAGCAGCCGAGGTCGCCCCAACCAAGATCATCGGTGTAGATGATCACGACGTTCGGTCCGCTCACTCCTGCTCCTCCTGATATCCGTGACGGATGTGCCCGACGGGCAGCATCCGGGTCTGCGGCGGGCCGTCCGCCCCCTCGATCCGGGCGACCAGCAGTTCGACCGCCTCGTGCGCCAGTCGGTCGATGTCGGCCTGGACCAGGCGCAGCGGGACCGGCGACAGGAACGCCGCGTCGATGTCCTCCGACGCGGCCACCTCCACCGTCGCGCCGGCCCCGGCCACGGCCTCGAGCACGCCGAGCAGCAGCAGTCCGGTGGTGGTGACGATCGCGGTCGGCGGGTCGGCGGCGCGCAGCAGGTCCTCGGTGGCCCGGCGCGCGGTCGCCGCCGCGCCGTGCCCGACGCTGACCAGCCTGGTCTCGACCGGCAGTCCGTGCTGGTGCAGCCCGTCGTTCCAGGCGGCGTAGCGACGGGTCCCGGGGTCGGTCTCGATCTCGCCGCCGACGAAGGCGATCCGCCGATGGCCGCGCCGCCACAGCTCCTCGACCTGGTCCGCCACCGCCCGGTAGTAGTCGAACGTGACCACGTCGGCGGTGATCCCGCCGCCCGGGAACCGGTCCAGATAGACCCGCGGGACCCCGGTCTGGCGCTGCCGCTCGCCGTACTCGTCGCCGTTGGCCGGGACCACGATCAGGCCGTCCACCCGGCGGCTGGTCATCTCCTTGACCAGGTGTTTCTCCCGCGCCCAGGCCTTCTGGGTGACCGCGACCAGCAGCGTGCTGCCGTGCTCCTGGGCGGCCCGGTCCAGTTCGACCACGATCCGGGCGAAGTAGTGCGAGTCGACGTCGTCGACCAGCAGGCCCCAGGTCATCGACCGCACGTCCGGCCGGACCGTCCGCGCCGAGGCACTGGTCACGAAGTCGAGTTCGTCGACCGCCCTCAGCACCCGTTCCCGGGCGTCCGGCGAGGCGGGCCCCGAATCGTTGAGCACCCGCGACACGGTCGACATGCTGACCCGGGCCCGGGCCGCCACGTCGCGGATCGTCGGCGGTCGCCCCCGCATTCCCTTGCTCACGCTCACTCCTTCACGCCACCGACCGCGAGGCCCGAGACGAGCCGGCGCTGGGCGATCGCGAAGAGCACGATAGTCGGCACGGAGGCGACTACGGAGGCACACATGACCAGATCCCACTGGGTCGTGAACTCGCCGAAGAAGTTGGACAGGCCGACCTGGACCGTTTTCAGCGTCTCGTCGGTCATCAGCACCTTGGCGAACAGGTACTCCTCCCAGGCCACGATGAACGTGTTGATCGCGACCGTCGCGACACCGGGCCAGGCCACCGGGAAGACCACCCGGAACAGCACCGACAGGGTGGAGCAGCCGTCGATCCGGGCCGCCTCGTCCAGACCCTTCGGTACGGTCTCGAAGTAGCCCATCATCAGGTACGTCGCGAACGGCAGGGTGATCGCGACGTAGGCGATGATCAAGCCCTGGTAGGTGTTCAGCAGCCGCAGCTCGGAGAAGAACAGGTAGAGCGGCGTGATCAGGATGACGAACGGGAACAGGTGCACGGCGATCACCAGCACCATCAGCACCCGCTTGCCGCGGAACTCGAACCGCGAGAAGGCGTAGCCGGTCAGGCAGGACAGCACGACGGACGCGATCATGGCCACTGTCGCGACCAGCAGGCTGTTGATCAGGAACCGGCCGAACGTCGAGTCGGCGAACAGCCGACCGTACGAGTCGAGGGTCAGCCGGGACGGCAGCAGCTGCCGCAGGTCGAACATCTCCGCCGCCGGCCGCAGCGAGGTCAGCAGCATCCAGGCGAACGGGAAGACCATGATCAACAGCACCACGGCGACCGCCACCAGCACCACGATCTCGGACGGCCGGATGACCCGGGACCGGCGCCGGGCCGGCACGGCGACACTCATGACCGCTCCCGGCGCTGCAGCAGGAACAGGTAGATCAGCGCGAAGATCACCATGCAGAGGGACATGATCAGCCCGATCGCGGCGCCGCGGCCGAGATCGTTGTCGACGAAGGCGTACGTGTAGAGCTGGGTGGCCAGCACCTGGGTGTACGTGCCCGGTCCGCCGCCGGTGGTCAGCCAGACGTAGACGAAGTTGTTGAAGGCGCCGATGGTGATCATCAGGCCGACCACTCCGATCACCGGCCGCAGGTTCGGCAGCGTGACGTGCAGCAACGACCGCCCGGCGCCGGCGCCGTCGATCGCGGCCGCCTCGTACTGCTCCCCCGGGATGGCCTGCAGCCCGGCCATCAGCACGATGATCACGAACGGCAGCTCGCGCCAGGTGATGATCGCGGTCAGGCACCACCAGACCGTGCTGGTCTGGGCGAGGAACGGGATGCCCTGCTCGATCAGCCCCCAGCGCAGCAGCAGCTGGTTGATCAACCCGGACTGCCCGTCCAACAGCCAGCGCCAGGCCGCCACCGCGACGGTGGGCGGGATCATCCACGGGATCAGCACCAGGGTGCGGCAGACGCCGAGCAGTCGCAGCCGGCGCAGCACCGGCGCGTTCAGCAGCAGCGCGATGCCGAGCCCGAAGACCAGCCGCAGCGCAACGGTGAGCAGGGTCAGCCAGAGCACGGTGTTGCCCAGGCTGAGCGGCGTCTGCGGGTCGGCCAGCACGGCCGCGAAGTTGCCCAGCGCCACGAACGGGCCGTCGCCCAGCGCGTCGTACGGCGTCACCTCGTGCAGCGACAGCCACACGTTGTAGCCGGCCGGAACGCCGAACAGCAGGAGCAGCATGATCATTCCGGGAGCCACCAGCCCGTACGGGGTGAGCCGGGTCGTCCAGGGCCGGCGGCGCACCGGCACCCGGACGCTCCCTGATGCGACGGTCACCGCCCGGCAGCCAGCTCGGCCTGGAGCTGGGCGATGATCGACTCGGCTGCGGCCCGGCTGTCGGTCTGGCCGGAGTAGACGGCGCCGAACTGCGCGTTGGTGATCTTGGTGATGGTCGTGACCGGCACCGGCCCGGCGATGTAGCGGCCGAAGGTCTCGGCGTGCGGCAGTTGCTCCTGGTAGCCCTCCTCGCCCTCGGGCACCTTCATCGAGGACAGCACGCTGGTGGCCGCCGGGTACTGGTCGATCTTGGTGAACGCCTCGGCGCTGTTGAGGTAGCGGATGAACTCCCAGGCCTGCTCGGGATGATCACTGGACGCGTTGATGCCGAGCATCCGCCCGCCGAGGTGGCTGTTGCCGTCGGTCAGGCCCTCCGGCATCGGAGCCGTACGCAGCGACGGGTCCAGTTCCTTGGCCTTGCGGAAGGTCTGCGGCGCCATCAGGGTCATCGCGCAGGTGCCCCGGCCGAGGCCCTCGACGATCTGCGGGTCGGTCAGCGAGGCGACCGCGATCATGGACTTGGCGGTGCCGCCGTCGGTGAACAGCGCGTTGAACCAGTCGATCGCCTGCTGCAGCTGCTCGGCGGTCGCGCCGACCTGCCAGCTGCCGCCCTCGTCCTTGATCAAAGTCGCGCCGTGCGACCAGAGGAAGTAGTTGATCGCGAACCACTGGCCGGAGTCCGGCCCGCTGGCCCCGGGCAGGCAGAAACCGGACCGCTTCGCCTTCACGTCGGAGAGCTGCTTCGCCTGGTCGGCGAGCTGCTCCCAGCTGGTCGGCGGCTTCAGCCCGGCGTCGGCGAGCAGGTCCGGCCGGTACGCCAGCGCGAACGTGTCGACGGTCCACGGCAGCGCCCAGGTCTTGTCCTCGAACCGGGCCAGGTCGAGCGCCAGGTAGTCCTCGACCGGGGTCTCCGGCGCCGCCTTGCCGGCCAGTTCGTCCAGCGGGCGCAGGATCTTGGGCTTGGCCAGGTCCTTCACGTTGACGTTGGCGATCTGGATGACGTCCGGGCCGGAGCCAGAGTTGGCCTCGCGGGCGAACTGCTGGGCGCTGTCCGGCCCGGACAACGTCTCCAGCTTCACCTGGGTCTCGGGGTGCTTCTCGTTCCAGGCCTGCACCGCCGCCTGCAGGCCGGCCGTCTCGGCCGGCGGGTCGAACTGGCGGAAGGTCAGCGTCACCGGTCCGTCGGCCGTACCGGTGCCCCCGCAGGCCGACAGGGCCGCGGTCAACACCAGGGTTGCGCCGGCCAGGAGTGCGCCAAGTCTCATGTCAGATCCCCTTCGATCCCTCAACGATGCGGTGCGCCCCAACTTAAGGTGGAAACGTTCTCACCACAAGACTCTCCTTGCAGGCATGAGAATAGATCGCAGCTTCGCGATGAGTCTGGAAACGTCACCATGGAAAACGGCTCGCCCCGCGACCGGGCCGCCCGGAAGACTGTCCCGCCATGGGCCATGTCGAGGTGTCGGGTGTCGACTACCGGCTCCCCGACGGGCGGCGGCTGCTCGCCGAGGTCGGCTTCCGGGTCGGCGACGGGGCCAACGTGGCGCTGGTCGGGGCGAACGGCTGCGGCAAGACGACCCTGCTCCGGATCATCGCCGGCGACCTCGAGCCCGATGCGGGCTCGGTCACGACCAGCGGCGGGCTCGGCGTGATGCGGCAGTTCGTGGGGTCGGGCACCGAGACCGTACGGGAGCTGCTGTTGTCGGTGGCAGCGCCCCGGCTGCGGGCGGCCGCGCGGGCCGTGGACCTGGCCGAGCTGGCCGCCATGGAGCGCGACGACGAGGCCACCCAGCTCGGCTATGCGACGGCGCTCGCGGAGTGGTCCGACGCCGGCGGCTACCAGGCCGAGGTGCTCTGGGACATCTGCTGTACGGAGGCGTTCGGCGTCCCCTACGACCGGGCCAAGTATCGCGAACTGGGCACCCTGTCCGGCGGCGAGCAGAAGCGGCTGGTGCTGCGGGTGCTGCTGCGCAACCAAGATCAAGTCCTGGTGCTGGACGAGCCGGACAACTACCTCGACGTACCGACCAAACGCTGGCTCGAGGAGCAGCTCAACGAGACCCCCAAAACGATCTTGTACGTCAGCCACGACCGCGAACTGCTGGCCAACACGGCCGCCCAGATCGTCACCCTGGAAGGCGGCCCGGCCGGCAACACCGCCTGGACCCACGGCGGCGGCTTCGCCACCTACCACCAGGCGCGGGTCGACCGGCACGAGCGGTACGCCGAGCTGGGCCGTCGGTGGGAGGAGCAGCGGGACCGGCTGGCCGAACTCGTCCAGACGCTGCGACTGGCCAAGTCGCCGAAGGTCCAGGCCGCGGTGACGAGGCTGCGCCGGCACGAGGCGGTCCGGCCGCCCGAGCCGCCGCGGCAGCAGAGCCTGCGGATGCGGCTGCCCGGCGGCCGGACCGGCGTGCGCGCGCTGACCTGCACCGGGCTGTCGCTGACCGGCCTGACCGACCCGTTCGACCTCGAGGTGTTCTACGGCGAGCGGGTCGCGGTACTGGGCGGCAACGGGACCGGCAAGAGCCACTTCATGCGGCTGTTGGCGGGCTGGCCGGAGCCGGATGCGGTGGCCAACGCCGGGTCCTGGAAGCTCGGCGCGCGGGTCGTCCCCGGGCACTTCTCGCAGACCCACGAACACCCGGAGCTGGCCGGCCGGACCCTGCTCGACATCCTCTGGACCGACTGCTCGCTGCGGTCCGAGGAGGCGGCCCGGGTGCTCAATCGGTACGAGCTCGTCGCGGCCCGGGAGCAGTCCTTCGACACCCTGTCCGGCGGCCAACAGGCGCGGTTCCAGATCCTGCTGCTCGAACTGTCCGGCGCGACGATGCTGCTGCTGGACGAGCCGACCGACAACCTCGACGTCGCCTCGGCCGACGCTTTGCAGGCGGCGCTGGACGAGTTCGACGGCACCGTACTCGCGGTCACCCACGACCGCTGGTTCGTCCGCGGCTTCGACCGCTTCGTCACCTTCAGCGCCGACGAGCGGGTGGCCGAGACCGCCGAGCCCGTCTGGACCTGATTCTCCGGCCGAACCGGCGCCCGCGGGCCATCATGGACGCGAGGAGCCGCAGATGACGAGCAGACCGAAGCGGAGGTGGGTGCCGCCGGGGATCGAGACCGCCCTGCGCTACCGCCGTGCCTGGCTGCTGCCCGACCTGCGTGCGGGCCTGGTCGTCACCGCGCTGCTGATCCCGGCCGGCATGGGCTACGCCCAGGTCGCCGGCCTGCCGCCCGAGACCGGCCTGTACGCGACCGTCATCCCGCTCCTGGTGTACGCCCTGCTCGGCCCGTCACGCATCCTCGTCCTCGGCCCGGACTCGGCCCTCGCGCCGATCATCGCGGCAGCCATCCTGCCGCTGGCACTGGGCGATGAGCAGCGCGCCGTCACGCTCGCGGGCCTGCTCGCCGTCATGGTCGGCGTGGTGCTCCTCCTCGGCGGCGTCCTCCGCCTCGGCTTCGTGACCGACCTGCTGTCGAAGCCGATCCGGATGGGGTACCTCAACGCGGTGGCCCTGCTCGTGATCATCTCGCAGGTGCCGAAACTGCTGGGATTCGGGATCGACGCCGGGTCGCCGTTCGGCCAGGTCACCGACATCGTGCGGGGCATCGCGGGCGGCCAGGTGAGCCCGCTCGCGGTCCTGTTCGGTGCGGGCTCCCTCGCCGTGATCCTGGTCCTCACCTGGCTGCGGTCCCCGGTGCCGGGCATTCTGGTCGCCGTGGTCGCGGCCACCCTGGCCACCTGGGTGTTCGGCCTCGCCGACGACCTGGCCGTGGTCGGCGCCCTGCCGCGGGGACTCCCGGCGCCGGCGCTCGGCTCCCTCGCCTGGGCCGACGTCACGGCGCTCGCGCTGCCGGCCGCCGGAATCGCGCTGGTCGCGTTCGCCGACAGCACCGTCCTGTCCCGGACGCTCGCCGCACGTCGCGGCGAGTCGGTCAGCGGCAGCAGCGAGATGGCGGCGATCGGCGCGGCCAACCTCGGCGCCGGCGTCCTCGGCGGGTTCCCGGTCTCCGCCTCGTCCACGCGGACGCCGGTCGCCGAGGCGGCCGGGTCCCGGACCCAGCTGACGGGCGTGGTGGGTGCGCTGCTGATCGTGGCCTTCATGATGCTCGCGCCGGGCGTCACGGCCTTCCTGCCCGAGGCCGCACTCGGAGCGATCGTGGTCACCGCCGCGGCGCGCCTGATCGACGTCCGTGGGTTCGTCCGGCTGGTCCGGATGAACCGGCTCGACGCCCTGCTCTCGGTGGCGGCGTTCCTCGGCGTGCTCGTCGTCGGCGTGCTGCAGGGAATCGCGGTCACGATCGCGCTCTCGCTGCTCGCGTTCGTCAACCAGTCCTGGCGGCCCTACCGCGCGGAACTGGGCCGGGTGGCCGGGCTCCGGGGGTACCACGACCTCTCCCGCTATCCCGAGGGCGAACGCCTGCCCGGCATCGTGATCGTGCGCTTCGATGCGCCGTTGTTCTTCGCCAACGGCGGGATCTTCGACGACTTCGTGCGCTCCCGGGTGACCGCGGCAGGTCCCGGCGTCCATACGGTGATCCTCGCCGCCGAGCCGATCACCGGGATCGACACCACCGCGGTCGAGCAACTCGTCGAGCTCGACAAATACCTGGCCTCGCAGGGAATCCGCCTGGTGCTCGCCGAGATGAAGGACCCGGTCGTCGACACCCTGCGCAGCTACGGCGTGACCGACCGGTTCACCCCCGACCGCTTCGCGCCCACCGTGGGTACCGCCGTCGACGAGATCACCGGAACCCTCCGCGGAGACCTCAAGGGCACGAAGTGGGACGGTGACGGTCCCGAGGACGACGACGCCCGGGACGCCGACGGCGCACCGGGCTGACCGGGCCACGTCCGGACCTGACGACCACTACGTTCCCTGAGCTTGTCGAAGGGCAGGCACGATCTGGCTCGGCCCCTTCGACAGGCTCAGGGCGCGGTGTGGCGGGTCAGCAGGGTGCCGATGATCTTGCCGGCGGCGGCGCAGGAAGCGGCGTCGACGTCGAGATGGGTGACGGCACGCAGCATCCGGGCGCCCAGCGCGGACACCCGGACGCCCTGGTCGGCGGCCGCGGCGGCGATCGGGCCGGCCGGCCGGTCGCCGGTGTCGATGATCACGATGTTGGTCTCGACGCCGGCCGGATCCACAGCCGCCGGTACGTTCTCAGCCACCGCCTCGGCGAACGCGCGCGCCGCGGCATGATCATCCGCGAGCCGGTCCACGTGGTGATCAAGGGCGTGCAGGGCGCCGGCGGCGAGGATCCCGGCCTGCCGCCAGCCGGCGCCGAGGCGCTTGCGCAGCACCCGGGCCCGCCCGATCCGATCCGCGTCGGCCACCAGCACCGAGCCGACCGGAGCGCCCAGCCCCTTGGAGAAACAGACGCTCACCGTGTCGAACAGCCGGCCGTAGTCGATCAAGGGGGTCCCGGTCGCCACGTGCGCGTTCCACAGCCGGGCGCCGTCCAGGTGGAAGCCGAGTCCATGATCACGACAGAGCTCCGAGACGGCCCGGAGTTGATCAAGGCTCTGGACCGTACCGCCGCCGAAGTTGTGCGTGTTCTCCACCGCAACGGCCGCGGTGGAGACCAGGTAGGGACCGGCGGCCGGCGAGATGATCTTGGCCACCTCGGCCACGTCGATCCGGCCGCGGTCCGACGGGAACGTCCGCATGGTCAGCCCACCGAGCGCCGCATGGGCACCCATCTCGGCCCGGGCGATGTGCGCCTCGACGTCGCAGACGACCTCCTGGCCGGGCTCGACCAGCAGCCGAACGCCGAGCAGGTTGGCCAGCGAACCGGTCGCGCAGAACAGGCCGGCCTCGTGGCCGAGCAGGTCGGCGACCCGCCGCTCCAGCGCGGTCACGGTCGGGTCCTCGCCGTACACGTCGTCGCCGACCTCGGCCATGATCATGGCCTGCCGCATCGCCTCGGTCGGCCGGGTCAGCGTGTCCGAACGAAGATCAACGATCATGGTCCGGGCGTCACTCGTCGGCTTGGAACGCCTGCACCGGGTTCGGCCGCTTGATCCGGCCGGTGGTCAGCCGCTCGGCGACCAGGAAGGCCAGCTCCAGCGACTGGTTCCGGTTCAGCCGCGGGTCGCACAGCGTCTCGTACCGGTTGGCCAGGTCGGCCTCGACCAGGTCGTCACCGCCGCCCAGGCACTCGGTGACGTCGTCGCCGGTCAACTCGACGTGCACGCCGCCCGGCCAGGTGCCGAGCTCCTCGTGGACGTCGAAGAACCCGTTCAGCTCGTCGATCACGTCGGCGAACGCCCGGGTCTTGTACCCGTTGGCCGACTCGAACGTGTTGCCGTGCATCGGGTCGCAGACCCAGGCCACCTGGCGGCCGCTGGCGGTCACCTTCTCCACCACGTCCGGCAGCAGGTCCCTGATCTTGCCCGCCCCCATCCGGGTGATGAACGTGATCCGGCCCGGCTGCTGCTCGGGATCGAGCTTGTCGGCCAGCTGCAGCGCCACATCGGCGGTCGTGGTCGGGCCGAGCTTGACGCCGAGCGGGTTGCGGACGTGCCGCAGCAGCTCGACATGGGCGCCGTCCAGCTGCCGGGTCCGCTCCCCGATCCAGAGGAAGTGCCCGGAGACGCCGTACGGGTCCTGGGTACGGGAGTCGATCCGGGTCAGCGCGTGCTCGTACTCCAGGCTCAGGGCCTCATGGCTGGAGTAGAAGTCGACGGTCCGGAACTCCTCGTCGTCGATGCCGCAGGCCACCATGAAGGCGAGCGCCCGGTCGATCTCGTCGGCCAGGTTCTGGTAGCGCACGCCGGCGGCCGAGGTCTTGACGAAGTTCGCGTTCCAGCTGTGCACGCTGCGCAGGTGCGCGAAGCCGCCGGTGACGAACGCGCGGGTCAGGTTCAGCGTCGCGGCGGAGGCGTTGTAGGTGTCCAGCAGCCGGCGCGGGTCGTGCACCCGGGACTCGGGCGTGAACGCGAAGCCGTTGACCGAGTCGCCGCGGTAGGCGGGCAGCGTCACGCCGTCCCGGGTCTCGGTGTCGGAGCTGCGCGGCTTGGTGTACTGACCGGCCATCCGGCCGACCTTGACGATCGGCACCTGCGCCGCGTACGTCAGCACGACGGCCATCGACAGCAGCGTGCGCAGCTTGCCCTGGATGTTGCCCGCGGTGACCCCGGCGAACGTCTCGGCGCAGTCCCCGCCCTGCAGCAGGAACGCCTCGCCGGCCGCGACGCTGGCCAGCTTCGCACGCAGTTCGTCGCATTCGCCGGCGAACACCAGCGGCGGCAGCGCACGCAGCCGGGCGACGACCTCGGCGACCTGCTCCGCATCGGGATAGCTCGGCTGTTGCAGCGGCTTCAGGGCATGCAGGGAGTCGAGCGTCGGGAGGGTTACGGACACGGGGCTACTGTAGACGGTCCAGCACGGAGGGAAGGACGGCGACCATGGCAGGACAGGCGGCCTTTGTCCGGGAGTTCCTCCGGGAACGCGCGACGATCCTGATCAACGGCCGGCTGCGCGGCGACCCGCTGTCCCGGCTGCACCTGGACGAGGGCCGGATCGACCCGTACCCCCTCTACGAGCAGGTACGGGCAGCAGGGCCGCTGACCCTGTCCCGGCTCGGCGTGTTCACGACCGCCGACCACGCGATCTGCGACCAGGTCCTGCGGGACCGCCGGTTCGGCGTCGGCGGCCGGGTGGTCGACGACACCGCCGAGCTGTCGTTCCTGGAGATGAACCCGCCGGACCACACCCGGCTGCGCCGGTTGGCGGCGCCGTCCTTCAGCCCGCGTACGATCGCCGGCTTCGACGCGACGATCACGTCGGTGGTCCGGGACCTGCTGGACCGGGTGCCGACCGGCCGGCCGTTCGACCTGGTCACCGACTTCGCCGCGCCGATGCCGATCGCGGTGATCAGCGAGTTGCTCGGCATCCCGGACGCCGACGCCGAGGAGTTCTCCCGGTACGGGACCGTCTTCGGCAGCGCGCTCGGCGGCCTGCAGTCGCTCCAGCACGCGTCGCAACTGCTGGACGCGCGGAAGCAGCTGCAACGGATCTTCACCCGGCTGTTCGACCTGAAGCGGAGCGAGCCCGGCGACGACGTGATCAGCCGGCTGGTGGCCGCGGAGGGCGACAAGGTCCGGCCGGAGGAGATGGTGCCGCTGTGCACCCTGCTGCTGATCGCCGGCTTCGAGACGACGGTCAACCTGATCGGCAACACGTCCCTGGCCCTGCTCCGGCACCCCGAGGCCTGGCACCGGGTGGCCGCCGACCCCGACCTTGCGACGGCCGCCATCGAGGAGACCCTGCGCTACGACGCCCCGGTGCAACGGACCGGCCGGATGGCGCTGGACGACGTCGAGATCGCCGGCCGGATCGTCCGGAAGGGCGAGTACGTGGTGACCCTGCTCGGCGGCGCCAACCGGGACCCGAAGGTGTTCGACCGGCCGGCCCGGTTCGACCTGGACCGCGCCAACGCGAACGATCATCTCGGCTTCTCCAGCGGCATCCACTACTGCGTCGGCGCGCCGCTCGCCAAGCTGGAAGCCCGGATCGCGATCCAGGAACTCACCCAGCGGTTCGGCAACCTGGCCATGATCAAACCCGGCCGGCGCCGCCCCGGCAGCCTGATCCGCGGCATGTCCAGCTTCCCCGTCGTCGGCTACCCGGTCCTCGCCCGAGCCTGATGATCAAGGTCGACCCGACGCCGCCAAGGAGAACGGGTGCCCCTCCGGGTCCGCGAAGAGGATCCGGTCCGATGAGCGGGGCGTGAGTCGGGTCGCCCCCAGGCTCAGCGCCAGCTGCTCGGCGGCTCGATGATCATCGGCTTCGAGTTCCAGGTACGCCTGGCGCGGCCGTTCCGGGTCCTGCCAGCGCGGCGCGTTCCCGGCGGCTGCCGCGAAGGACAGCCCCGGCGGCCGGCCGTCGCCGCTCCTGATGATCACCCAGCCGGGCGAATCCTCGACCCGGTCGTGCAACTGGAGCAGTTCGGCGTAGAACGTCGCCAGGGCGGGTGCGGAGACGAAGCAGTCGATGACGGCGTGAGGTTCGACCGGGGCGTCGGTCCTGGCTCGTGGCGCGGCGCACAGGCAGAACGGGTGCCCGGCCGGGTCGGCATAGACCGGACAACCACCGCCACGATGGGGCAGCCGTGTCGCGCCGAGGTCGATCACGCGCTCGTGCCACAGCGGTGAGAACCAGGCCGGCTCGGTGTCGTCCCTTCCCCTGACCCGGTCGTCGTCGAAGGCGGGCAGGTCGAGATGCAGCTGTTGCGGGTAGCGGGGATCGGGCCAGGTCGGCCGACGATGATCGGGTACGGTCACGAAGGCCAGCCGGGTCCGGCCATGATCATGACCGATCTCCACCCGCTCGGCGGTGTCGACGAACCTCGTCGGCATCGCCATCACCTCGGCGTAGAACGAGGCGAGGCCCTGCGCGTCCGGACCGTCGAACGTGATTGCGCGAATCCGTACGGTCATGGCGATCCTCCCGTCTCACCCCGGGACCGGGCCACGGTACGGGGCGGCTCGAGACCCACGATACGGATCCCGCGCGTGACGCGCGGTCCGCTCAGCCGACGGACGCGGCGTAGCTGATCAAGGTCTGGCCGGGCCGGAAGCCGGCCGTGCGATAGACGGTCCGGCCGGACTCGGGGCCGAAGACCTTGATCCGTTCGGCGCCTCGCCGGGCCAGCCGGTCGACGCCCTCCAGCAGCATGGCGGTGGCCACACCGCGGCGCTGGAACTCGTCCTCGACCCGCATCGGCTCGACCAGACCGACCCGGGTGACCGGGTCGAACCAGTAGAGCGAGTAGCCGGCGACCCGGCCGTCGTCGGTCACCACGGCGAGATCGAGGGCGGGGTCGTAGAGGGGACAGGCGCGCAACCGCTCGGCGACCTCGGGACCGTTGCGTTCGCGCATCGGATGCGGGGAGTCCGCGGTGCCGGACCGGTCGATGATCGTGAACCCGGTCGCCGGGGCCCGGGGCGCCGACCGGTCGCCGGGCGCCAGCCAGTCGATCATGCTGCGCCCCTGGGCGACGAAGTCCGAGTCCATGATCAGTTCGGTGAACGTCGGATCGTCCTCCCGGACGGTGAGTTCGAGGCTCCCGCGGACGTGCGTCGCCACAAGATCACCGACTCGGGTCCAGACCACACCCGGGTCCGGACCGCCGGTCCCCGGGACCATGATCGGATCGCACTGCCAGCGGTCGGCCCGCCAGCTGGTGATCAACACGCCCGCCACCGGACCCTCGTCGTCCAGCCAGAACGGCCGCCGGACGTCGTCCGAGGCCCGCGGCCGGCGGCTCCACCACTGGACGTCCGCGGCCTCCCAGACGCCGCCGTCGGGATCGGCCAGCCGGGCCCGCCGCAGCAGGTCGGTGGAGAGGGCCAGGGCTTCGGGCCCGCTCGCCCAGTGCTCGTGCATGGCCCCACTCAACCGCGGACGGACCGCGGCCGCGACCCGATTTCAGGCCTGCGGCGAGGTCTCGGCCTCGTCGTCGGCGGCCTTCTCCTTCGCCGCCAGCTCCTTCGCGGCCGGGGCGTAGAGGTCGACGTACTCCTGGCCGGAGAGCTCCATGATCGCGTACATGATCTCGTCGGTGATCGAGCGCAGGATGAACCGGTCGTCGCTCATCCCCGCGTAGCGGGAGAAGTCGAGCGGCTTGCCGAACTTGACGGTCGGGCTGATCACCTTGTGGATGATCTTGCCCGGCGGCGCGATCAGATCGGTGCCGATCACGGCGGACGGGATCACCGGCACGTCGGCCAGCAACGCCATCCGGGCCACCCCGGTCCGGCCCTTGTAGAGCCGGCCGTCGTGGCTGCGGGTGCCCTCGGGATAGATACCGAACAACTCGCCGCGCTCCAGCACCCGCAGGCCCGCCCGCAGGGCGCCCTCCGAGGCCCGGCCGCCGCTGCGGTCGATCGGCACCTGACCGGTGCCGGCGAAGAACCGCTTCTGCGCCCAGCCCTTCAGGCCGGCGCCGGTGAAGTAGTCCGCCTTGGCGACGAACGTGATCCGCCGGTCCAGGGCCAGAGGCAGGAACAGCCAGTCCGCGTACGAGAGGTGGTTGCTGGCCACGATGGCCGCCCCCGCCGCCGGTACGTTCTCGGCGCCGACCTCGATCGGCCGGAACAGCCGGCGCACGGTCGGCCCGAGCACCACGTTCTTCAGCGCCCAGTAGATCCCCCGGCCGGCGTTGCGGCGCCCACCCGGCGGCTGCGGGTCGACGGTGACCAGCTCGTCGTTCATGACCTCATCGTGCCCGATCGGCGTCGCCGGAGGGGGAATCCTGCGGCGCGGCGGGCCGATCGGCCGGCACTGGCGGCACCCGGTTGCCCGCGCCCGGTCGGTCCTTGACCACCGCGTTGAACTCGCGGCCCTCCTCCTCGGCCGACTTCACCGACGCCGCGTACGCGTCGACGTACTCCTGACCGGAGAGTTCCATGATCGAGTTCATCACCTCGTCGGTGATCCAGCGCAGCACCTCCCGGTCGTTACCGGCGCCCGCGTACTGATCGAACCGCAGCGGCTTGCCGAAGCGCAGCCCGGGCCGGTGCATCCACGGGATCCGGAACAGCCGGGTCGGCACCAGCTGCGTGTTGACCGTGGCCGTGGGGACGACCGTGGCGCCGGTCTGCAGGACGAGCCGGGCCACTCCGGTCTTGCCCTTGTAGAGCCGGCCGTCCGGCGAGCGAGTGCCCTCGGGAAAGATGCCGAGGACGCCGCCCTCGCGCAGGATGTCGGCCACCTGGTCCATGTCGGAGGTGCTGACCCGGCCACCGGACCGGTCGATCGGCCGGATCCCGACGCCGCGCAGGAACAGACCCAACAGCCGCCCCGGCACCGACGTCGCGGTGAACAACTCCATCTTGGCCGGGAAGCTCATCGAGCGCCGGATCATCGCCGGGATCAGGAACGTCTCGCCGGCCGACAGGTGATTGCTCGCGATCAGGACCGGGCCCTTCGCCGGGATGTTCTCCTCACCCTCGATCCACGGTTTGAACAACACCTTCACCAATGGCCGGACGACCAGCCACTTGAGCACCAAGAACAACAACCGCTGCCTCCTTCACCGGGCCCAACTCTATTCGCGGCGACTATCGTCGGCTCATGAACACCCCGCGGATGGATCCGGCAACGGGTCTCGGCCGGGTCTCGGTGCGACCGGAGGCCGAGGCGTTCCGGGGCGGCACCGGCGAGACCGCCGTCCTGCTCTGCCACGGCTTCACCGGTTCACCGAAGTCCCTCCGGGCCTGGGCCGAGGACCTGGTCCGGCGCGGCTACACGGTCGACCTGCCCCGGCTGCCCGGCCACGGCACCGACTGGCGCGAGCTCAACACGACCGCCTGGACCGATTGGTACGCGTGCGTCGAGCGCGCCTTCGTCGAGCTGGCCCGGGAGCACCGGACGGTGTTCGTCTTCGGGCTCTCGATGGGCGGCAGCCTGGCCCTGCGGCTGGCCGCGGAGCACGCCGACCGGGTCGCCGGGGTGGTCCTGGTCAACCCGTCGGTCCGCGACCCCGACCCGCGGCTGTTCGCGTTGCCGTTGCTGAAGCGACTGACCCCCTCGATCGCCGGCATCACCAATGACATCGCACTGCCCGGCGTCGACGAGGGCGGCTACGACCGGCTGCCGTTGTGGGCGTTGGGGTCGCTGACCCGGCTCTGGCGAGACGTCCGCGGACGGCTCGATCAGGTCACCGCGCCGCTGCTGCTGTTCCGGTCGGAGACCGACCACGTCGTGGACCCGTCATCGGCCCGACTGATTCTGGAAGCTGTGAATTCGCGCACGACGGAGGAGATCGTGCTCCGCCGTAGCTACCATGTAGCCACCATGGACGCCGATGCCCCGGAGATCTTTGATCGTTCGGCGGCATTCTGCTCGGTGATCGCCGAGCAGGCCTGGTCCGCGGGATCGGAAGGAGTGACGTGATGAGCACGCCCGACTCCGAGCCGGATCGACCGGACAGTCCAGCGGACCCCAGCGATCTCGCACCCGAGGACCAGACCGCGATCGACCGGACCTTCGCCGAGATCGTCGCGCGTTTCCACACCGCCGACGGCCCGGCGAACGACCCGGAGCCGCTGCCGCCCCTTACCGATCGTGATCCGGTCGACGAACCGGAACCGACCGTGTGGGCCGATGATCATCCACTGTTCACCTTCGACCCGCCGCCACCCCCGCCCGAACCGGAGCCCGAGGACGAGCGGTACGTTCCGGAGCCGTCGCCGCCGCTCCCCCGGCCGTCCTGGCCGACGCTGGTCGCCGCGGTGTCGATCGGGTACGCGACGCTGGTCATGATCGCCCTGATGTTCGGCGCCCCGCTCCCGGCCTGGATGGGCATCCTGGCGGTCGTCGGCTTCATGGTCGGCTGCGCGATCCTGGTCTTCCGGCTGCCCCGGAACCGGCCGCCCGGATCGGACGACGGCGCGATTCTCTGACCCGGTGACGCGCTGAACGCGCACCGACGCGTGTGAACGCGAAGTGCCAAGCCCGGGCCTGCCTTTCGACAGGCTCAGGGAAAGTAGGCGGCCCGGCTCAGTTACCCAGCCAGCCGGGCGCGTCCAGGCGGAACAGGTCGTCCGGCGTCAGTCGCTGCAGGTCCTGCTCGAACTCCCGGAACCGTTCCGGACCCGTCGTCTCGGCCCACTCGCGGCGCACCCGGTCGAGGATCCGGGCCGACCTGCGGAGGGCGTCGACGCCGCGCTCGGTCAGCCGCACGGTACGCCGCCGGGCGTCGGCCGGATCAGCACTCCGCTCCAGGTAGCCGAGCCGCTCCAGCTGTTCGATGGTCTTGCCCGCGGCCTGCTTGCTGACGCCCAGCCGCCGGCCCAGCTCGACGCCGGTGATCCCCTCCCGGCCGACCGCCTGGAAGACGAACCCGTGCAGCGGGCGCAGGTCCGGGTGACCCTGCCGGGCCAGCTCGGCGTGCAGCCGGTCGATGATCATCCGGAACCCGAGCAGCAGCCGCAGCGGGAGCTCGAAGCCGGGCGGTTCACTTGACATGGATAGACAACCTCATTGACTATATTGGTCAATCTGATTGACCAAACTATAGGGGGGAACGATGACCGACGCCATCCGTCGCGCCGATGCGCGGCGCACCGAGACGCCGAACGCCGTCATGATCACGCTGGCCTCGCCGACCCAGGGCAACTCGGGGCTGGCGCTCTGGCAGGTCGAGATGGAGGCCGGGAAGACCGGGCCCGATCACACGTTCGACGTCGAGCAGATCTGGACCTGGCTGTCCGGCTCCGCCACCGTGTCGGTGGACGCGCGGCCGATCGACGTACGCGACGGCGACACCCTGGTGATCCCGGCCGAAGTGCCGCGCCGGGTGCACACCGACGCCGGGTTCACCGCCATCGTCGCCGCCGCGGCCGGTGCCCGCGCCAGCACTCCGGGCGGCGGTGATCCCGTGCTGCCGCCGTGGATCGCCTGACCCTCAGGTCTGGCCGCGGCCGCGCAGGATCCGCCGGGTCTTGCGCTTCCGGCGCCGCGGCCAGAACCCGGAGCCTTCCGAACCGGGCGGCTCGGACATCGAGACCCGGGCCAGGTCGGCGGCGCCGATCAGGCCGGCGTCGTTGCGGAACGAGGCGAGCGCGACGGTCGCGGTCGGGCGGTAGCCGCGGCCGGTCAGGGTCCGCTCGAACGCGTGCCGGGCCGGCTGCAGCAACAGGTCGCCGGCCGCGCTGACGCCGCCGCCGATCACGAACAGGTCGGGATCGAGGGCCGCCGCGAGGTTGGCGATCCCCTGCCCCAGCCACTGGCCGACGTCGGCAAGCAGTTCGATCGAGGTCGGCTCCCCCTCCAGGGCCAGCGCCGTGACCCCGGGACCGGTGATCTGGTCGATGTCGCCGTTCACCGACTCGAGCAGCCGGTACGCCAGCGGCGACTTGGTCCGGGCCAGCTCCCGGGCCTCCCGGACCAGCGCGTTGCCGGAGGCGTACTGCTCCCAGCAGCCGCGGTTGCCGCACTCGCACCGGTGCCCGCCGGGAACGCTGATCATGTGGCCCCACTCGCCGGCCATGCCGTACGTGCCGCGGAACAGCTGGCCGTTGACCACCAGGCCGCCGCCGATGCCGGTGCCCAGGGTGATGCAGATCATCACCGACGAGCCCTGCCCGGACCCGAACCGGTACTCCGCCCAGGCGGCGGCGTTGGCGTCGTTGTCCACGATCAGAGGCACGTCGATCCGCGACTCCAGCCGGTCCTTCAGCGGCTCCGACCGCCAGGCCAGGTGCGGCGAGAACCGGATCGTCGCCTGGTCGCTGTCGACCCAGCCGGCGGCGCCGATGCCGACCGCGTCCACCGTGTGCCGGCTGCGCAGGTCGTTCACCACGTCGACGATGGCGTCCTCGACCGCCTGCGGACTGTGCGTCGGCGTCGGCACCACCAGCCGGTCCGTCACGGCCCCCTTGCTGTCGACCACGCCGGCGGCGACCTTGGTGCCGCCGATGTCGACCCCGATCGTGGCGGTCTGTTGCGGCACGGTCATCCCTCGACGCGCCGCTTCAGCCCCTTCAGGGCGCCGTCGATGATCGTCTTCTCCGCCTTGCGCTTGAACATCCCGATCATCGGCAGGTTGACGTCGACGGTGAGCCGGTAGGTGACCGTGCTGCTGTCGCCCCCGGTGGCCAGTTCGTAGCTGCCGTCCATCGCCTTCAACAGCGAGCCCTCGACCAGCTTCCAGTCGACCCGGTCCTGCTGCCAGGCGTAGCGGAGCACGTAGGTGTCCGAGACCAGCGGATGCTGCAGCGTCATCCGTACGGTCTCGGCACGACCGTCGGCACCCGTCGAGAGCACCTCGGCGCTCCGCATCGAATCGACCCACTCCGGGTAGTGCTCGAAGTCGGCGATCACGTCCATGATCGTCGCCGGTGAAGCGCCGATCCGGATGCTGGCGCTGGTCTGTTCGCTCACCAGGAACACCCTAGTGCTGCGGGTCCGCGCCGGGATGTACCGCCCAGATAGCTTGCCGGTTGCGGGAGCCCGGACGTGCACGTCGGAACCCTCGGCGGTCACGCGGCAGCGCTCCCGCCTCGTCCCGGGCGCATCACGCGCGCCCGGGCACCGGCAAGCTACCTGGGCGGCACACCCCGCACGCCCCGCGGGTGCGCCGACCGGTCAGGCGCCGGCTACTCGGTCTCGTCGGTGAGCTTCGGCCTCGCGCCCCGGTCCCGGCGGGCTCGTTCCCGCCGGATCACCTCACGCAGGGCCAGCTCGACCGCACGCCGTGCCGTGCGGACGCCGAGCACCGATTTGGCCCGTTCGAGCAGATGAACCTCGACGTCGACGATCGTCGAGCCGGTGGACTCCGCCCCGGTTCGTGTCCCCTTCATCGTCAACCACCCGGAGCCGCTGAGCCGTGACGGAAGACTGTTGACCTGTCCATGGTTCTCCCCCCGCTGTCCCTGTTGTCACCTTCCATTGTTCCTGGTCGGTGTTGGCGGAGCTGTTGTCCGAACGAGGGAGGGTGTCACCCGTTGCTTTCCAGGTCGTCCTTGAGCCGGAACAGCGCGGTCCGCCAGCGGCGGCCGACGTTGCGCCGGTGCAGCAGATCGCGCCGGCCGGCCAGCGGCCCGGCCCGCAGCCAGTCCCGCCGGGGTGACCGGGTCCGGAGCCAGAAATGGACCACGGCGCCGCCGCCCGGGCGCGCCTCGATCCACCACTCGCAGCTCCCGGTGAGCGCGCCGGTCACCACCGCCCGGAGCCCCTCGACCCCGCGGTCCTCGTACGGGCTCAGCACCAGGCCCTCGGCCCAGCCGGACTGCCAGCCCGGGTCGGCCAGCACGGCGGCGATCCGGGCCGGGTCGGCACGGAGATAGGTCTCGGCCTCGATCGCGGAGTCCATCGTGGTGGTCATGTGATCAACTCTCGCAGAGTGGCCCGGACCCGGTCCGCACCGAACCCGGCCAGCGCGTGGGCCCGGCCGGCCTCCCCCAGCCGGCCGCGCAGCGCCGGGTCCTTGATCAACTCCAGCAGGCGGGCGGCGAGTTGATCATGGTCGAGCGGATCGACCAGGTAGCCGGACCGGCCATCGAGGACGGTCTCGGGGGCGCCACCGGAGTCCCCGACCAGGATCGGCAACCCGGTCGCGGCAGCCTCCAGGAAGACCAGCCCGAGCCCCTCCGGTTCCAGGCCAGCCAGCCGGGTCCGCACCGGCAGCGCGAACAGGTCGGCGCCGCGCAGCACCTCGGCCACCTGCGGCCGGCTCAGCGGACCGGCCCAGCGCACGGTGCCGGTGAGCTTCAGTTCGGCGGCCAGCGCATGCAGCCGCCGGCGTTGCGGGCCGTCGCCCACGATGATCAATTCGGCGCTGTCGCCGAGCTCGTCCTGCACCCCTTGCCAGGCCCGGAGCAGGACGTCGATCCCCTTCCTGGCCACGAACCTGGCGGCCGCGACGCAGCGGACCACGCCGTCGGGCTCCCGGTCGCCCGGATGGAACACGGCCGGGTCGACCGGCGGCGGCATCATGATCAACTTCCGGCCGAGATCGGGCGGCAGAGCGGCCCGCAGGCCTGCGCCGGTGAACTCGGAGATCACGGTAAGCCGGTCCAGCCCGGCGACCATCCGGCGCAGCAGGGCCCGGCTCGGCGGCAGCCGGCCCCACCAGAGCTCGTGGCCGTGACTGATCCCGATGATCTTGGTCGCACCGGCCGCCCGCAGCGACGGCGCGAGCAGGCTGAGCGGTGCGGCGGCACCGAAGACCACCCGCTCCGCCCCGTACCGGCGCAGCAGCCCGGCGGCGTCGGCGGCGACGCCCGGGGTGGGCAGCAGCACCGGATCCCGCCGGTAGATCGGGAACCCGGCCGCTCTGTCGTACGCCTCGCTGCCCGGCACCCGGCAGGTCAGCACCACGACGTCGTGATCAAGGAACCGGCAGACGTCCTCGACGAACGACTCGATGCCGCCGATCCGCGGGCCGAAGTCGTTGGTGACCACCAGCGTGGTGCCCGGCGTACTCATCGCAGCCCGCCGAGGTTCCGGATCCACTCAGCCCGGAACTCGGTCAGCCCCACCCTGGTGGCCGACCGGAGCGCCCGGTCGACCGGCTCGCCAGTGCCGGCTGCGGTGACGAACCGGTCCAGGGCGTCCTCGCCGTACCGTTCCGCGATCAGGCGGCAGGCGGACCAGGCCAGCAGGTAGGCCCGATCGAGATCGCCCCGGCGGAACGCGTCGTCGGCGGGCAGGGCGTCCGGCACGCCGGCCGACCTGACGGTGTCGCGCAGGCTCCGCTCGGCCACGGCCCGCAGCTCCGGCGAGCCGGCGTAGGCGACCTGGTCGGCGAAGCCCTCGACCAGCCACAACGGCGCCCGCGACCCGGCGTCGTAGCGGGCCAGATGGGTCACCTCGTGGGTCAGCAGCAGGTCCAGCGCCCGCGGATCGAGGGCGGCCCGATCCGGGTTGACCACGATCCGCACGGCGATTCGCTCCCGGCGCGGGTCGGCCAGGCCCTCCGCCCAGGCCACGGCCGCGTAGCCGGAGTGGCTGCCCGGTTCGCCGCCGAGCAGCCGGTCGTAGCCGGCGCCGTCGGCCGGTAGTTCGACCACGACCGCGCCGGTCCAGCCCTTCCGCATCGACGCCGGCAGCGCCTTCGTCACGCGGTCGGCGGCGTGGTCCGCCCGGTCGGACCAGGCCGAGACCAGGGCCTGGTCGGCCCCGTCCGCCGCGACCACCGCGGCGTGCCCCTGCCGGACCACCCGGAGCGTGTCGGACCACCAGCTCGGCCGAGCTGCGGGCGCCGCGGCCGGCTCGGCGGCCACGACCCGGGTCTCGCCGTCCGGTCCGGTCCGGAAGGTGAACCGTGCCGTGTGGCTCGCGGTCCCCGAGTCGCCGGGTACCGCCCAGTGGATCGTGATCTCGCCGGTCCCGGCCTGGTCGAGCGGGCCCGTGGTCAGGACGAACCGGTCGACGTCCAGCGCGGCGAGGTTGGCCCACCACCGCTCGGCGGTGCGGCCGATCGCCTCTTCCCCGGTCGCGAACTGCGCCCGGAAGTCATCCGGCCGCCGTTCCCGTACGGCAGCGTCGATCCGGCCCAGCACCTGCTCGGCGGCACCCTGGCTCGGTGGCGTCGTCGGTGCCGGCGCCGAGCACCCGGCCACGAGAAAAGCCCACGTGACCAGGACTGCGGTCACGTGGGCGATTCGTCGTCCCCGTTCGGGGAGTCGTTGCGAAGGTTTAGCCGTAGCGGCGGGCACCGACGTACGGCATCGAGTCGAGCGGCGAGTAGCCGAGCGGCTTCCGGGAGTTCGGAGCGTGGAAGATCTGGCCGTTGCCGGCGTAGATGCCCACGTGGCTGGGCCGCGACGAGCTGTAGTAGAAGACCAGGTCGCCCGGCCGGAGGTTGTCCTTCGACACCGGGGTGCCCATCTTGAACTGCTTCGACGAGGAGTGCGGCAGGCTGACCCCGACCTTGCCCCACGCCTTGAGGGTCAGACCGGAGCAGTCGTACGAATCCGGGCCGTCCGAGCCGAACACGTACGGCTTGCCCTTCTGGGTCAGCGCCCAGGCGAGCACCGTGGCGCCCTTGCCCGAGCCGGTGACCTTCGGGTCCTCATCGTCCGAGTCGCTGTCGTCGGACTTGCTGTCGTCCGAGTCGCTGTCGGAATCGTCGTCACTCGCCTGCGCGGCGCGCTCCGAGTCCTCGGACTGGCGCCGCTCCTCGGCGGCGAGCGCCTCGCGCTGCTCCGAGGTGAGCCGATCCAGGATCTTCTCGGCGTCCTTGACCTTCTTGTCGGCGTCCTTGCGGATCTTCTTGAGCTCGTCGCGCTGCTTCTCCAGCGACTCGAGCTCGTCCGACGCGGACTGCTCCAGGGTGACCAGGGCGGCCTGCTGCTCCTGGTAGTCCTGCAGCGCGCTGTTCTGGTTCTGGGTGATCTTCTCGACCGTCGACAGCTGGCTCAGGAACCGGTCGGTGTTGGCGTGCAGGAACAGCTGCGCCGTGGTGCCGAGGCTCTTGTTCTGCAGGTTGGCCAGCGCCACCTGACCGACGATCTTCTTGAGCCTGGCGATCTTGGCCCGCTGCGCCTGGAGACTCTGCTGCTTCTCCTTGAGCGCCTTCTCGGCGTCCGAGATCTCCAGCTTGACGTCGTTGTATTCCTGGTCCAGCCCGGCGGCCTCGGCCTCGTGCTGTTCGATCTGGGCCTTCGCATCCTCCACGGTGAGCGGCGGCTCAGCCCGGGCGAACGTGCCCTGGGCGCCGACCAGCACAGTGGCACCGAGTGCGACCGCAGCGAAGCCGCAGCCGGCCCGCCGGATCACGATGCGAAAGAGCGATGATGTCCGAGCCCCAGCGGAGCGTGCGGTCACGCGTAATTCCCTTCTCACTCGACGCTTACCAGGTGAGCTGACGGATTCGGGCTGGGAAGGAAGCCCTACGACCGCGCGTTCAGCCTCTCAGAGCCGACCGCGCCCGCCGATTCACCCCACTAGATTGGTTCCCCGGCTTCCTCGTCCGCGCCGCTTCGTGGGCGGCACTCACGGTTGAGGAACTCAGCGTGCGCGATGTCCATCGCGCAGGGAACACACTAGGTCACGGAATGATCACGCGCAAACACCCGACACGCCGGATCTCGCCGTGTCGTTTCGAAGGATGGAACACCCGCCCACGACCAGCGCCGATGGCGGTTCAGGCGTAGTCCTGCCAGGTCAGCGGGGACTGGACCGGCTCGACCTTCGTCGCGCCGGGGATCAGCCGGAGCGGCGGGACCATCCCGGACTCCGCCAGGGCCGCCAGCGCGGCCCGCTCGTCCGCGTCGAGGTCGACGCCCTCCGCCGGCGCGCCGAGCAGGACGCTGATCACGCAGTCGTCGCAGGCCGGACCGCGTGCCGCGCAGGTGCCACAGTCCACGTGCAGACTTTCACTCATCGGTCCTCCTCGGGCCCGTTGTGCTTCCGTACGACAGACTCTGCCGGGCACCACTGACAGTCCTTTCGAAGTCAAGGGGGACGACCCCCTTGAGATCCCCCGCCCCGCTCCGCGCAAGGACATGCCCCCGTACCCTCGTGCCGTGACTTCCGGCCCCGACTGGGCGACGCTGCGCGCGGCCTGCTGCTACGAGGACGAGGCGGTGCTGGCCCTGAACAAACCGGCCGGCATCTCCGTGATGGGCGAGCGCCACGACACCGACCTGGTCCGGCTGGCCGAGGCGGCCGGCGAGACGCTGTATCCGGTGCACCGGATCGACAAGGTCACCTCCGGGCTGATCCTGCTGGCCAAGGAACTCCGGTTCCACGGCGGGCTGACCCGCCAGTTCGCGCAACGGACCGCAGCCAAGCAGTACGTCGCCGTCGTCCGCCCCGGCGGGCTGCCCGAGCGGGGCACCATCGACCTGCCGCTGAGTACGGGACGCAAGGGCCGGATCCGGATCGCCGCGGACCGGGCGGCGATCGAGCAGCACGGCGACCCGCCGACCTGGTCGGTGCCCGAGACGGCGGTCTTCGACCAGGTCCGCAACTATCCCTCGCTGACCACCTTCCGGCGGCTCCTCCAGGCGCCGGACGCCGACCTGCTGGAGCTCAGCCCGGTCACCGGACGGCGGCACCAGCTGCGGGTGCACTTGGCCTGGATCGGGTACGCCATCGTCGGCGATCCCCTGTTCGCCGCCCGCGACGAACCCGCCGGCCGGACGGCCCTGCACTCCTGGCGGCTGGCCGTCGACGCCGACTGGGCCGGCGGCCGGCGACTGCAGCTGGAGGCCGAGCCCGGACCGGACTTCTTCGCGGTCGTTCCCGGTCTCGACACGCCGGGACCTGCGGCACTGTCCGCGGCCCGCGATTGACGGCACACTTGGCCCCGTGGGAACCGTGACCATCTCGGCCTCGTACGGCGCCGGCGGCAGCGTGCTCGCTCCGCGTGTCGCCTCCCGACTCGGCCTGCCCTTTCTGGACCGCGCGATCTCGGTCGCCATCGCCGCCGAGCTCGGCATCTCGCCGGACGCGCCCGAGGCGAAGGGTGAGAGTCCGGGCGGCTGGTGGGCCCGGCTGGCCAACGTCTCGGCGATGTCCTTCTACGCCGACCCGAGCCTGGCCGCGGTGCACCCGCCGGAACAGCTGGTCCGGGAGCGCTCCGAGAAGCGGCTCCGGGAGATCGCGGAGGGCGCCGGCGGCGTCATCCTCGGCCGTGCCGCGGCGCTCGTCCTGGCCGATGTGCCGAACGCGCTGCACGTCCGGCTGGACGGCCCGGTCGAGGCCAGGATCACCGCCGCGATGGAACAGCACAGCATCTCGGCCGAGGAGGCCAAGCAGAACCGCAAGATCAACGACGAGGCCAGGACCCGCTACGTCCGGCAGGCC
Source organism: Microlunatus sp. GCM10028923 (assembly GCF_042666975.1). Classification (NCBI taxonomy): domain Bacteria; kingdom Bacillati; phylum Actinomycetota; class Actinomycetes; order Propionibacteriales; family Propionibacteriaceae; genus Microlunatus; species Microlunatus sp. GCM10028923. The sequence goes on from NZ_JBHTFF010000004.1 coordinate 63,021, forward strand.
TACCGGGCCGACCCGAACGCGGCCGAGCACTACCACCTGGTGATCAACACCGGCGCCCTCGGCTGGGACGCCGCAGAAGAGTTGATCATGGTCGCCGCCGCGGCCCGCGGCATCGTCCCGCCCGCCTGATCCTACGAAATCGCCTTGTTCACAAGGCTTCCGCGGCGTCGAACGAGGTCACGGACTCCCGCAGCAGGCGGGCGATCGTGTTCACCGGCCTGCCGACGGACCGTCGCTCGTTGAACCGCCGCAGCACGATCCGGCGGGTGCCGAGCCCGGGGATGTCCAGGATGGTGACGCCGTCGTGGACGATGCCGGACAACGCCAGCGTGGGCACGACCGCGACCCCCTCCCCCGCGGCCACCAGGGCAAGGGCCGTCAACGTCTCCTGATAGCGGTGCACGGTCTCCGCGGACGGACTCGCCGACCGACGGAGGCGGCCGATCACGGCGGCATTGGCGGCCGAGGCGTCCACGTCGAGCCAGGGCAGCGGCAGCCGGGTCAGGTCGAGGTTCTCGCTGTCGATCAGGGCACCGGCCGGTACGGCCAGCTTCCACGGCTCGTCCAGCAACGGCTCCTCGGACATCCCGGGCGACAGCGGTCGCTGCTCGGCGGTGGTCGAGTCGAGCTCCAGCACCGCCGCGTCGAGCTCGCGCCGGCGGAGCAGCCGGATCAGGGTCGGGATGTCGGCCTCGACGATCCGGATCTGCAGGTGCGGGTACTGCGCGCGCCAGTCCGGCAGCCGCGGGATCACCATGGTCCGGACGAAGCTGCTGAACCCGCCCAGCCGGACCAGCCCGGTCAGATCGGCCTCGCCCTCGATCCGGCCGCGGGCCACGGACAGGGCCCGTTCGATCTCCTCGGCCGCCTCGGCCATTGCCAGTCCGGCCGGCGTGAGGACCGAGCCGCGCGGCGTCCGGACCACCAGCACGTGCCCGGCCTCGTCCTCCAGTTTGTTGAGCTGCTGGGAGACGGCCGACGGCGTGATGCCCAGTTCGTCGGCGGCGGCGAGCACCCCGCCGGTGCGGCCGATCGCCAGCAGCACGCGCAGCCGGCGCGGGTCGATATCCATGTTCAGCATTTCTAAACCATGAGTGCAGACGACTGCAATTGATCTTAATCTCCGGCGTCTTCATAGTTGCACCCGAATACGTCGGGTCCGCGCGGATAGGACAGGAATGCTGGCCGCAGTTTTGGGGTGGTTGGGAACCATCGGAACCTTTGTCGCCTACGTCATGCTGACGCGCGGGCGGCTGACCCCGAAGTCCCTCCGCTACGCGTCGCTCAACACCGTCGGCGGCCTGCTCGGCGGTACGGCGGCGACGCTCTACGGCGCCTGGCCGAGCGCGGCGGCGAGCTTCCTCTGGGCCGCCCTGGCCGGCTACTCCATGATCACCGGCTACCGCCGGCGCCGCCGGGCGGTCGGCTCGGCCGGACTCGGCGACGAGCCCGTACCGGTCGGGCCGCTCCCGGTCGGCGAGACCGCCGGCGGCCGGATCGAGGACGGCGACCTGGGGCTGCCGGGCGTTCCGCTCGGTGCGACCCTGATCGACGAGCGGCCCGGCGCCGAGCTGACGGCCCGGTAGCGGGGCGCCGCCGGCCGGCAGCGCGGGCGCGCCGATACTGGGCGGATGGACGAGGAGTTGCTGACGGGCGGGCACGACTCCGGGCCGGTGACCCGGGTCGGCGAGACGGTACGCCGGCCGCTCCGGCCGTGGTCCCGGACGGTGCACGCGCTGCTCCGCCACCTCGAGACCGCCGGGTTCGCCGGCGCGCCGCGGGTGGTCGGCGTGGAGCCGGCCGGCGGGCGGGAGATCCTCACCTTCGTGCCCGGCACCGACGGCCGGTCCGCCCGCTGTTACGACGACGAGGCCCTGATCGAGGTCGCCCGGCTGGTCCGGAGCCTGCACGACACGGCGGCCACCTTCGTCCCGCCGCCGGACGCCCACTGGCGGCCGGATCCGTACGCTCCGCCGGGGCCATTGGTTTGCCACAACGACCTCGGCCCGGCGAACACGATCTATCGGGACGGTCGCCCGGAGGCCTTCATCGATTGGGACTTCGCGGCCCCGACCACGGCACTGTGGGATCTTGGCTACGCGGTCCGCAGCTTCGTCCCGCTCTATGCGCCCGAGGACTGCGTCGCGATGGGCTACCCGCCGGACCGCGCGGCCGAACGACTCCGGCTGTTCGCCGACGCGTACGGCATGGACCGGGCCACCCGGCAGGAGTTGCTGCCGGCAGTCCGGGCCCGGCTGGAGGCGCAGTCCTCGGCCTTCACCGACCGATGCCTGCGGACGCTGCGGGATCGCTGGGACGACTGGCTCCGCGCCCTCGGCGGGTGACGCCCGAGTTTGCCGCAACGCTCGCCCGCCTATTACGATCCGGCACGTGCCGTATCGTAAACAACCAGCGGCCCGCGGCGGCCGGCCCCGGGACGACGAACTGGAGCAACGGATCCTGGCCGCCGTCGGCACTCTGCTGTCCGAGGCCGGCTACGAGGGCGTGACGTTCGAGGAGGTCGCCCGGCGGTCCGGTGCCGCCAAGGCGAGCCTGTACCGCCGCTGGAAGACCAAGCGGGAGATGGTCATCGCCGCGCTCAAGGCGGGCCCGGCCCGGCGCGACGGCGCGGACGCGATCGACACCGGCAGCCTGCGCGGCGACCTGCTCGCCCTCTGCCGCCGGCTGGACCAGACGATGCGGTCGGCCGACAGCCGGACCGCGATGCTGCTGCTCCAGGCCGGGCTGGAGGACCCCGAGCTGTGCGAGGCGATCGAGGTCTCGACCGGGCCGACCGGTGCCCGGCTGCCGGGCCCGGTGATCGACGCCGCGATCGCCCGCGGGGAGCTGCCGGCCGGCGCGGATCCCTTCCCGTACGAGGAAATCGTCGGGTCGGCCCTGCTGCTCCGCCGGGTCAACGGGCTGCTCGCCGACGACGCCTATCTCGACGCCCTGATCGACACCGTGCTGCTGCCCGCGCTGACCGCGACGGCGGGCCGGCCCGGTCCACTGCCGGCCGGCATCTTCTCGGGCCGGCCCGCCATCCAGACGAAGGAGACCCCGTGACCGACCTCGCCCTCGAAGGCTTCGCGTACCAGACCCTGCCCGGCGCCGACGGCGTGGACCTCAACGTCGCCGTCGGCGGCACCGGCCCCGCTGTCGTCCTGCTGCACGGCTTCCCGCAGACGCATTACATGTGGCACCGGGTGGCCGGCCGGCTCGCCGACCGCTACACGGTGATCGCACCCGACCTGCGCGGCTACGGGCGCAGCGGCAAGCCGGCCGGGACCGATCCGGAGACGTACGCGAAACGGACCATGGCCCGCGACGTCGTCGCCATCGCCGGCGCCCTCGGCTTCGAGCGGTTCGGCGTCGTCGGTCACGACCGCGGCGCGCTGGTCGGTGTCCGGGCCGGCCTGGACCACCCGGACCGGGTCGACTACCTCGGCATCCTCGACGTGCTGCCGACCCTGGACACCTGGGCGGTGCTGCAGGGGGTCAACGCCAAGGTGGCCTGGCACCTCTATCTGATGGCCCAGCCGGCCGGCCTGCCCGAGAAGATGATCACCGCCGTCGCCCCGGAGTTCTTCGCCTCGTTCCTGGATGCCTGGGACACCGACGGCTCCACCTTCACCCCGGAGGTACGGCAGCACTACCTGGACAGCTCGGTTGCCGCCGTCGACTCGATCGTGGCCGACTACCGGGCGACCGCGGGCATCGACCTGGCGATGGACGAGGCCGACCGCGCGGCCGGCGCGATGTTGATCATGCCGGTCGGCGTGATCTCCCAGGACTGGGGTTCCCGGCTCGGCTTCGACGCCGCCGCGCTGTGGGGCGCCTGGGCGACCGACCTGACCTACCAGCCCCTCCAGGCCGGCCACTTCATGGCCGAGGAGAAGCCGGACGAGGTCGCCGCCTTCATCGGCGACCTCGCGGCGCGGGCGCTCAGCCTCCGCTGAGCACCCGCCCGGTCAGCCGTTGGCGGCCTGGAACGCCTCGCCGTACTCGGCGGCGATCTTGTCGCCGCCCTCGGAGCGCCACTTCGCGAAGGCCTCGTCGTAGTCGCTCAGCGGGTTGCGGCCGAACATGATGCCGGTCACCGCGTCGCCGATCACCTTGTCCAGCGTGTTCTTCTTGCGGCTCGCGGTGTCGGAGTAGAGGCCGATGCTCGGATCCTTGACCAGGTCCGCGGTGGCCCGCTGGTGCCAGGCGTGCTGCCGGTCGACGCCGTCCCGCGGCCCGGGGCCGATGATGGTCGGGGCGTCGACGATGTACTGCAGGTCCAGGAAGTTCGTCGTGCCCTGCTGGGTCATCGTCGGCAGGCCGTCCGCCCAGGTGAAGTCCTTGCCCTCGACGCCGTACTTGCGGTGCAGGTGTTCGGCCGAACCGATCGGCGCCGCCAGGTAGTTGAGCACGTTCAGCACTCCGCGGGTCCGTTCCTCGCCGAGGCCCTTCTTGATCACCGTGATCGCCTGGAAGCCGGTGCCGGCGAAGTGCGGGGCATCGCCGCCGCCGTCGAACTTCGGCAGCATCATCAGGCCGAGCTTCCCGGTGCCCTCGACGACTCCGCCGAGCTGGCGGGTGAAGAGTTCCCAGCCGGCGTAGCCGTCGCTGAGCAGGACGGTCCGGCCGGCGAAGAAGAAGTCGCGGAACTGGGTGTAGCTGGCCGAGGCGGCGTCGGGATGGAATACCCCGGCCTTGATCAGTTCGGCGGCCCGGGCCACCGACTCCTTGGTCCGTTCGTCGGCGTACGCGTTCGTGAACTCGCCGCCGGACTCGGTCCAGCCGTTCGGCGCGCCGAGCATCTCGGCGATCTGGCCGCGCGCGTTCGGGGCGTTGGCCATCGCCCAGCGGCTCTTCTTCGGATCGGTCACCGCCTGGCACAGCTCGGCGAACTCGGCACAGCTGGCCGGCTCCGGGTTCACCTGCAACTCGTCGAACAGGTCCCTGCGGAAGTACATCGCGCCGCCGGCCACCGAGCGCGGCTGCGGCACCGCATAGATCGTTCCGTTGGAGACCGCGGGCTTCCAGGAGGCCTCCGGGATGTTCGCCAGATAAGGGAAATCCTTGACCTTGTCGCCGGCCAGGTAGGGCCCGAGATCCTCGAACAGCCGCTCCATGACACGCGGCTGGTCGGGCGTCGGCAGCGGGAACATCATGACGTCCGGCAACGAGCCGCCGGCCACCGTGGTCTGGAACTTCGCCCCGTAGTCGGCATTCGGGATCGGCTGCAGCTCGAGCTGGGCCCCGAGCTCGGTCTGCACCTGGGCGTAGAACGTGTTCCGGTCCGGCCCCGGCGGTGCCGCGATGAACGTCGGGTACATGATCGTGATCTTGTCCAGCCCGGCACCCGGCGGGGTGTCGAAGACCTGCTTCGGATCCTGCGGGTACGCGTAGTAGCCGGGCATCAGGACTTGATCACCGGGCAGGTCGGGCTTGATCAACTCCGCCGGGATGTAGGAGGGCAGCTGGGCATTGACGTTCGCCTCCCCCTTGTTCGTCTCGACCGTCTTGTCCGGGGTGCAGGCGGCTGCCGTACCGACGGCCAACGCGCCGCCGGCCAGCGTCGCGGTCTTGATCAAGGAACGGCGGGTCAGCAGCCGCTGTGCCCGGCTGATCTGCGTGGGGTTCTCCATGGTTCACTCCGATGTGGTTATGGATGACCCGGCGACGGCTAACGCCGTGTGGCACGGACCTGGTCGGTCCAGGCCAGCCGGGTGTCGAGGGTGGTGGCCAGCAGGCGTTGGAAGTCCGCCAGCCGGGACGGGTCGTTACGGATCGCGCGCGGTGTTTGGCCGGTGTCCAGGGCGTGCGCGGCCAGGGCGCCGGCAGCTTCGCCGATCACCCACTCCACCGGGTGCAGCCGGTAGCAGCCGTTGGTGATGTGCGTGGAGCCGATGTTCTTGTTGCCCGGGAGCAGGTTGTCCACCCGTTGCGGGATCAGCGCACCGAGCGGGATCTGGAACGGGTAGTTCGAGACGTCGATGTAGTTCCGCGGCCCGGCACCGGAGCCGGTACTGGGATGCAGATCGATCCGGTACGACCCCACGCCGACCGTGTCCGGGAAGATCTCCGAACCGTCCGGCAGGCCGGCCGCCTCCCGCGCCTCGACGCCCAGATGTTGTTCCAGCACAGTGAATTCGGCCTTGATCCGCCGCGACTCCCGGATGTACGGACGCAGCGCGAGGTGATCATCGGAGCCGAGCAGATCGCCCCGGGGCCGCAGCCCGCGATAGCCGGTGCCGCCGTCCAGCCGGGGCGCCTCGGTCTGCATCCAGTAGAGGAAGGCCAGGCTCTGCGCCCGGGACCCGGCCAGATGTCGATCAACGGTTTCTTGATCAACACCGAGGATCGGGCCGTCCATGTAGTCGATCTGCGGCCAGTTCACCAGCGTCACGTCGCCGCGGTAGCGGCCCTCCTCGTGATTCCGGCTGGCGAAGATCCGGCGGTAGTGCCAGAAGTCCCGGGTCACCGCGCCCCGCCAGGAGTCCGGGTCCTCGAAGATCGCCCGCTTGCGGGGGGCCAGCGTGTGCGGCTCGACGTCCTCCCAGCCGAGCAGCGGGCCGGGCCAGAACTCGGGCCGGTAGGAGCGCCAGTAGTCGTAGTCGGCCGGCTTGTCGATCGTGTGATCACCGTCGGGGTCGTAGTCCACCGCGAAGCACCAGGTGAACGACTGCTGGTTCAGCGGCTGCGCCGGGCCGTCCACGGCGTGCAGCTCGCCGGTATCGTCCCGGCTCTCGGCGCCGTACACGTGCTCGACTCCGGCCAGGTCCAGCAGATCGCCGGTCTCGGTCGCGTCGATCACGTACGGCGCGGTCAGGGTCGACTCCGAACCGGTCCGGCTGGACCGGACCCGGACCGAGGTGACCTGGTCCCCGTCGGCCTCGGCGGCGACCGGTTCATGATCGAGAAGGACCAGCAGCTGGCCGTCCGAACGGTAGGGCGCCAGCAGTTCGTCGATCACCGCCACCGCAACCCGCGGCTCGTGGCAGATCGGGCTCACCCCGCCGCCGCCCGGGTTCAGCAGGTCGTTGGTGCGGGCGTCCTCGTTCAGCGGGTAGGTCCGCCGGTAGTAGGACCGGACGCCGTTCCGGAACCGCCGGTACAGCCGCGACGGCGACTCCTTCTCGATCCAGGGATACTCGTCCGGCGGCACCGCCTGCGAGGTCACCTGCCCGCCCAGCCAGGGCGATTCCTCGGTCAGGATCACCTTCCGGCCCAGGGTCAACGCCGCCAGCGCGGCGCCGACGCCGCCCAGTCCGCCGCCGATCACCAGTACCTCGGTCGATCGCTCCGTCATCGGTGACCACACCTCCGTGGGGTAGTGATAAAGCGCATTACGCAATACGCTAAGAGCGGGTCGGCGCCGGCGTCAAGATGCTGTCCGGGGCCGATTCGGCGAGAATCGCCGGACGAGGTCGTACGGGAGCCTCGGATCGGGCTGGGCGAGGAGGACGACACGTGGCACGCAGGGCTCGGACCGGGCCGCGACGGGTTTCGCAGGCCGACGTGGCCCGCCACGCCGGTGTCTCCCCCGGCATCGTGTCGTCGGTGATCAACGGCCGCGACTACGGCTCGATCCGGGTCAGCGACGCGACCCGGGCGCGGGTCCTGGAGTCGGTCCGGGAACTCGGCTATGTGCCCGACATCGCCGCCCGCAACCTGGCCGGCGGCAGCAGCCGGCTGATCGGCGTGTTCACCTACGAGGCCCTGTTCCCACTGGGATCCCAGAGCTTCTACCACGACTTCCTGGTCGGCATCGAGGAGGCGGCCGACCAGGCCGAGTACCACCTGCTGCTGGTCACCGGCGCCAAGAACGAGGACCACCGCCGGTCCATCTACGCCGGCGGCGTCAACCATCTGCGGCTGGCCGACGGCGGGCTGCTGCTCGGCACCAACGAGATGACCGACGAGATCGTCCGGCTGGCCGGCGAGAACTACCCGTTCGTCTTCGTCGGCGAGCGCGACTTCCCGGGCGTCGAACTGTCCTACGTCGCCGGCGACTACGTCGGCGGCACCGCGGCCCTGGTCGGCCGGGCGGTCGAGCTGGGCCACCGGCGGATCGCGATGGCGCAACTGCAGGCGGACGAGCCGATCCCGGGCCGGCAGACGGGCTTCCGGACCGGCCGCGAGCAGTACGGGCTCGACGCCGAGGAGTCGCCCCTCCTGCCGGTGTCGCTGGGCCCGACACCGGGCAAGCTCGGCCTGGACGACTTCCTGTCCGAGATCATCCGCCGCGGCATCACCGCCGTCATCCTGGAGAACAACAGCTTCGTCGAGCCCTTCCGGGCGGCGGCCCTGGACCGCGGCCTCGACATCCCTCGCGACCTGTCCCTGATCGCTCTCGGCGGCACCCAGTTCCGGCCGGAGAACGCCGGCCTGACCGAGCTGCAGATCCCCCGTTACGAGATGGGCGCCGAGGCCGTACGGCTGCTGTTGCGGTTGATGGTCGACCCGACCGGCGGCCCGCTGCGGACCCGGCTCAGCTGCGGCATCCTCGAGGGCGCGACCCTCGCTCGCCCGGGTTCGGGTTAACCGGAGGTGCGGTCGTCGGCCCGCCGGATGGGCCGCCGGGGCCTGCGGTAACTACGCTGCCCAGCGTGGACCGTGTCGCCATCCCCGCCAACCCTGTCCGGGCCTGGGCCTCGCCCGGCCTGTGGCTGGCCGGTGCGACGCTCTGGTTGGACGGCCTGACCGGGCTGCTCGGCCTCGCGATCCTGCTGCTCTCCGCGATCGGCCTGCTGACCCTGCCGATCGTGATCGGCTTTCCGCTGTTCGCCCTGCTCGGCCGACTGCTCTGGCGCCTCGGCGACAGCCAGCGGCGAATCCTGGCCACCGGCACCGGCGCCGTGATCGCCCGGCCGGACCCGCCGGCGGCCACCTCGGCGTTCCGCGGATCCTGGGGTTACCTGCGGAACCGGCACACCTGGCGCCAGCTCGGCTACTGGCTGGTCCGGCTGCCGCTCTCCTTCGTCACGCTGATGGGGGTCGTGCTGGCGCTCGCGCTGCCGATCACGCTCGGCCTGCTGCCGACCTACTGGTCGTCCTTCCCGACCCGGTCCGCCTCGGTCGGGCCGATCACCGTCGACTCGTTCTGGGTCGCCGGGCTGGTCAGCGCCTGCGCCGTCGCCGCCGGCCTGGTGCTCAGCCCGTTGTTGATCAAGCTGCTGGTCGAGGTCGATCTCGCGGTGGCCCGACGGCTGCTCGGCGGGACCTCGCTGACCCGCCGGGTCGAGGAGCTGACGGTCAGCCGGGCCCGGGTGGTCGACGCCGCCGAGGTGGAGCGGCAGCGGATCGAGCGGGATCTGCACGACGGCGCCCAGCAGCGGCTGATCGCGGTGGCGGTGGCGATCGGCCGCGCGAAGGTACGGCTGCGCGCCGCCGGGACGGACGCCGACCCCGAGGTGCTGCGGCTGCTCAACCAGGCACACGCCGACGCCAAGACCGCGATCACCGAACTGCGTGACCTGACCCGCGGGCTGCACCCGCCGGTGCTCACCGACCGCGGCCTGGACGCCGCGCTGTCGGCGCTGGCCGGGCGGTTGCCGATCCCGGCCGAGATCACCGTGACGCCCGACCTGACCGGTGACCGGCGGCCGCCGGCGGCGATCGAGTCGGCCGCCTACTTCGTCGTCAGCGAGGCACTGACCAATGCCGCCAAGCACTCCGGCGCGACCAAGATCACGGTACGGATCAGTCGCCTCGGCGCGAACCGGATGGTGGTCGAGGTGACCGACAACGGCCGCGGCGGCGCCCGGTTCTCGGCCGGCGGCGGCCTGGCCGGGCTGGCCGGGCGGGTGCAGGGAATCGACGGGACCTTCACGGTCGACAGCCCGCCGGGCGGACCGACCATGATCAGAGCGGAGTTGCCATGCGAGTCGTGATCGCCGAGGACTCGGTGCTGCTGCGCGAGGGCGTACGGCATCTGTTGATCGACGCCGGCGCCGAGGTGATCGCCGCCGTCGACGACGCCGAGCAGCTGCTCCGGGCCGTGGACCATGATCAACCGGACGTCTGCGTAGTCGACGTCCGGATGCCGCCGACGTTCCTCGACGAGGGGCTCCGGGCGGCGCTGGTGATCCGGCAGCGGTGGCCGGAGATCGGCGTCCTGGTGCTGTCGCAGTATGTCGAGGAGCGGTACGCGACCGAGCTGATCGGCGACCGGACCGAGGGGGTCGGCTACCTGCTCAAGGACCGGGTGGCCGAGGTCGAGGAGTTCATCGAATCGGTGCAGCGGGTGGCCGCCGGCGGGACCGCGATCGACCCCGAGGTGATCAAGCAGCTGCTCGCCCGGAGCCGGCGGGCCGACCCGATCGCCACCCTGTCGCCGCGGGAGCGGGAGGTGATCGCCGCGATGGCCGAGGGCCGTTCCAACGCGGGCATCGCCGAGCTGCTGGTGATCGGACCGGCCGCGGTGGAGAAGCACATCTCGAGCATCTTCAGCAAGCTCGGCCTGAACCCCGCCGGTGGCGAGCATCGCCGGGTCCTCGCCGTGCTGCGCTACCTCGGCGTCTCCGGATGATCACCTGATGAGCGAGACGGCCACCACCATGATCACGCCGGCCCGGCGCCGGATGTTGATCATCGTCCTGCCGCTGCTGGCGCTGAGCGTCGTGCTGGGCGGGCTGAACATCAGCCAGGACCTGCTGCCCGGCACCAGACCGTACGAGTTCAGCACCGAGCTCGCCGCCCGCCCGACGATCACCGTGGACGCCGGCCGGGAAGGAATTGATCTTGATCTGCGAGCCGGTCCGGCCGGCCGGATCCGGGTCTACGGGAGCGGCAGCTACAGCGGCGACGAGCCGCGGATCACGGTGACCCCGGACGGCGCCCGGGTCGATGCCGACTGTCCCGCCTCGTCCTCGTACGACTGCGAACTGGAGCTGTCGGTCGAGGTGCCGGAGGGCACCGCGGTGATCGCGACGAACCGCTCTGGGCCGATCGAGGCGCAGGGATTGGCCGGCAGTCTCCGGCTGACCACCCGGGAGGGCCAGATCCGGATCAGCGACGCCGCCGGCCCGATCGAGGCCGAGAGCGGCGACGGCCGGATCCTGGTCGAGGACTCGACGGCCCGCTCGGTCACGGCCAAGACCCGCAACGGCGAGATCTCCCTCGAGGTCCAGCAGCCCGACACCCTGTCCGCCACCACGACCAACGGCAGCATCGGGATCGACCTCGGCGCCTGCCTGCCCTACGCGGTCGAGGTCGACGCCGAGAACGAGGCGATCATCACCGTGCCGACCGACCCGCGGGCGCCGCGGAGCGTCCACGCGCGGGCCAGCAACGGCAGCGTGTTCGTCGAATGCGGCGGCTGAGACGGTCTCCCCTAGCCTCGACCGGAATGTCAGTGGTGTGATTTAGCGTCGTGTCATGGCCCAGGGATCGGCGGCGCGGGACGTCATGGCGGCACAGCCGTCGTTCGACGAGCTCGGCACGCCGCTCCCCGCGGTCACCTTCTGCGTGGTCGACCTGGAGACCACCGGCAGCACCGACGCGGACGCGATCACCGAGATCGGGGCGGTCAAGGTTCGCGGCGGCGAGGTGCTCGGCGAGTTCCAGACGCTGGTCAACCCACGGTCGGCGATCCCGGCGCTGATCCAGGTGCTGACCGGGATCACCAACCGGATGGTCGCCGACGCGCCCCGGCTGCCCCAAGTGCTGCCGGCCTTCCTCGCGTTCGCCGAGGGCTGTGTCCTGGTCGCCCACAACGCGCCGTTCGATCACGGCTTCCTGCGCCGGGCCTGCGCCGAACTGGACTACCCGGCGCCGCGCTGGCTGGTCCTGGACACGGCGGCGATGGCCCGGCAGATCCTGCTCGCCGACGAGGTGGCCAACTGCCGGCTCGGCACGCTGGCCCGGCACTTCCACTCCCCCACCACGCCGAACCACCGGGCGCTGACCGACGCGCAGGCCACGGTCGACGTGCTGCACGGGCTGATCGAACGGGTCGGCAACCTCGGCGTCCACACCATCGAGGACCTGCGCGAGTTCAGCCGCAAGGTGTCGCCGGGCCGCCGGGCCAAACGGTCCTGGGCCGCCGACCTGCCGGAGGCGCCCGGCGTGTACCTGTTCGTCGCCGAGCACGGCGACGACCGGCAGGTGCTCTACGTCGGCAAGTCGGTCAACATCCGGCGCCGGGTCCGGACCTACTTCACCGCCTCCGAGTCGCGCCGCCGGATGGACGAGATGGTCCGGGTCTCGACCGGCGTGGAGGCCGTCGAGTGCGCGACCGCGCTGCAGGCCGAGGTGTGCGAGTTGCGGCTGATCGCGACCCACGCGCCGCGCTACAACCGGCGGTCCAAGTTCCCGGAGCGGCAGCACTGGATCAAGATCACCACCGAGCCGTTCCCGCGGCTGTCGCTGGTCCGCACGGTGCGCGACGACCAGGCCAGCTACTTCGGCCCGTTCCGGCAGCGGCAGTCGGCGAACGACGCGATGCTGGCGCTCTATGACGGCTTCCCGATCCGGCAGTGCGCGACCCGGATCACGCTGGCCCAGACCTCGCCGTCCTGCGCGCTGGCCGAGCTGGGCCGGTGCAGCTCGCCCTGCGACGGCACGATCAGCCGGACCGACTACGACCGGATCGTCGCCCAGGTGAGGTCCGCGCTGAGCGACGACGTCCGGCCCGCCGTCGCCGCGCTGCAGCACCGGCTGCGCCGGCTGGTCAGCCAGCAGCGGTACGAGGAGGCGGCCACCATCCGGCATCGGCTGGCCGCGCTGACCCGGACCGGCCGGCGCTATCACCGGGTCAACAGCATCGCCGGCTGCGCCCAGATCGTCGCCGCTCGCCGGGTCGAACGGGACTGGGAGATCCACGTGATCCGGCACGGCCGGCTGGCCGGCGCCGCGCTGGCCAAGCCGCACGAGGTGCCGCAGGCGGTGGCCCGGGCCTGCGTCGCGACAGCCGAGACGGTGGCGCCGCCGATCGGGCCGCTGCCGGCCGCCGGCATCGAGGAGGCGGAGCGGGTCGCCGACTGGCTGGAGCAGCCCGGGGTACGGATCATCGAGATCGAAGGCGACTGGAGCTGGCCGCTGTACGGGGTGCTGACCGACGAGCGGTTGCCGGAACTGCTCGACGTCCGCCCGGACTGAGCGGAAATCGCGTTGTCGTCGGCGGCCGGGTTCGGCCAGGATCGGCGGCATGCGTACGTACGAGGAACTCGTCGCGGAGGCGACCCACGCCGACGTGACGGGCTGGAGTTTCGCCTGGCTCGACGGCCGGGCCACCGAGGAGCGGCCACCGTGGGGCTACGCCCGGCTGCTCGCCGACCGGTTGGACCGGGTGGCGAGCGCGCTCGACCTGGACACCGGCGGCGGCGAGGTGGTCGGAGAGGCGCCGCGGTTCCCGGACCGGATGTGCGTCACCGAGTCCTGGCCGCCCAACGCCGAACGCGCCCGCACCCTGCTCGGCCCGCGCGGCGTCGAGGTCCACGAACCGGAGCCGGGCGGTCCGCTGCCGTTCCCGGACGGCTCCTTCGAGCTGGTCACGTCACGCCATCCGATCAAGCCGGACTGGCCGGAGATCCACCGGGTGCTGGCGCCGGGCGGCCGCTACTTCGCCCAGCATGTCGGGCCGAAGTCGGTGGTCGGGCTGAGCGAGTTCTTCGTCGGCCCGCTGCCGGGAACCACCGACGGGCGTGACCCCGCGATCGAGCAGGCCGCCGCCGAGCAGGCCGGGCTGACCGTCGCCGAGGTACGCACCGCCCGCTGCCGGATGGAGTTCTTCGACGTCGGCGCGGTGGTCTGGATCCTGCGCAAGTGCGTCTGGTGGGTGCCCGACTTCTCCGTCGAGAGGTACGGGACGGAGCTGCGCCGGATGGACGAGTTGATCCGGGACCAGGGCTCGTTCGTCACCCACTCGACCCGGCACCTCATCGAAGCAACGCGCTGATCACCTCGGCGGCGGCCAGCTCCTTGGCGCCCTCCTCGATCTCGCCCTGGTCCGCATACCAGTGGGCGGCCTCGACGAGCCGGGCCAGGCACCAGGCGAGGAGCCGCTCCGGCGGCACCTGGACCAGGTCGGCGACCAGCTTGACGCGATCGAGCAGCAACGGCGCTGGGTCAGCGTGGTCGAACGGGTTGTCGACCTGCAGCAGCAGCGGGCAGAAGTCGTAGCCGGGATCGCCGATCATCGGCTTCGGGTCGATGATCATCCAGGAGTCGCCGGCCGCCGACAGGACGTTGCCCGGGTTGAAGTCGCCGTGCACGACGACCTCGCGATCACCGGTGAGCGGCAGCGTCCGCAGCAGCTCGGCGCCGCGGGCCACCACGGTCCGGTCGTACGGCGGCGCCAGCCGGTGCTGGCGCTCCTCGATCTGGTCGGCCCACTCCGCGGCCACGTCGGTGAGCAACTCCAGCTGGAAGTCCGCCGGCGGCGTGCCGTGCCGCCAGACCCGGGCCAGCAGCTCGGCGGCGACCGTCAGCCGGGTCCGCGGCGGCAGCGCGGCGGCGGTCAGCGGCACGCCGGGCCGGCAGCGCTCGATCAGCAGCGCGTAGTCCTCGGGCTCGTGGCGGAGCAGCCGGACCGCGCCGTCCCCGTCCCACCAGCGCAGCGCCGCCGCCTCGCCGCGCGCCTCCCGGTGCGGCAGCGACAGCTTCAGCACCACGTCCCGCCCGTCGGCGGTGGTGGCCGCGATCACCTCGGCCGCGCTGCCGCCGCCGAACGGTTGACCAAGATCAAGTTCCCAGCGCTCGGCGTAGTGCTCGACGAGGTCGGGAACGCGCTGCCGCCAGGCGGCCTCCTCCTGATTCATCCCCGCACCCTCTCAGACCCGACCTGGCCCGGTCATGATCATTTCGGTACGACGAGCGCACGCAGGTAGCGCCGGCGGACGATGCGCTGGGCAATCCGCAGCAGCGGATAGAGGGCCCGCCAGGGTTGCCGCGGCGACGGCCGGGTGATCGAGCGGACCGTCAGCCGTACCTCGTCCTCGGTGCGGTCCAGCACGAACGATTCCTCACCACACAAGGGATGCCCGGGCAGGGTCCGGTACGAGAAGCCGACCCGGTCCGGCTCCGTCACCACGGCCGCGACCTCGACCGGCTCGACCACCACCAGCAGGAGCAGCCGGACCCGGACCGTGACCCGCAGGCCGGGCCGCACCGGGCTGTCGTCGTCGACCTCGAACCCGCTCGCGGTCTTGACCCGCCAGCGCAGCAGGTCGGCGCCGGCCCGGGTCCAGGTCTCGGTGCCGTACCCGATCACTGCGGTCGCCTCGGACCGGTGATACCCGGCGCGGCCGGCCGGCCAGCCGTCCAGCGTCACGACGCGACGCCCTCCCTGCGGTAGCGGCCGGGCGTGGTGCCGACGACGTCGGTGAACGCGGCGATGAAGGTGCTCGGGTTGGACCAGCCGCAGGCGTGCGCGACGTGGCTGACGTCGTGGCCGTCGGCGAGCAGGACCAGGGCGTGGAAGAGCCGGAGCTGGGTGCGCCACTGGTAGAAGGTCAGGCCGAGCTCGCGCTGGAACAGCCGGCTCAGGGTGCGCGCGCTGGCACCGCCGGCCCGGCCCAGTTCGGCCAGCGAGGCACTGTCGCCGGGATGGTTCCGGAGCCGCCGGGCGACGGCCCGGAGCCGGTCGTCCTGCGGTTCAGGCAGGTGCAGCGGCTGCTCCCGGGTGACCTGGAGTTCGTCGACCAGGACGCGGCGCAGCCGGGCCAGCGGGCCGCGGTCGTACGCCTCGGCGGACTCGGAACCGCGCGGCCCGGTGAGGGTGAGCAGCAGTTCCCGGGCCAGCGGGTCGGCCGCGAGCACCACCGGGTGGTCCGGCAACAGCCGGCCCAGCGACGGCGGCAGGAACAGGATGCGCAGGTCGGTCGCGGTGTGCGACCGGTGGTGGTGCTCGACGCCGGCGGGGATCCAGGCGACCCGGTTGGTCGGTACCACCGAGATGCCGGGACCGGTGTGCACCGACAGCACGCCGCGAGCGGCGTAGACGAGATGCCCGCGGTCGTGCGCGTGCGGAGCGCTGGCCTGACCGGCCGACCACAGGTGCCGGCCGCCGGCGGGCCAGAGGGTCGACCCACCCGCCGGCGCCCGATCGTCAGCTTGGCGTCGAATCGGCATAACTTGGCAGTTTAACGGTGGAACGCCAGCGCCCGATCGGCGAAGTTGGATCGCATGAACGCGACCGATCAACAGCAGACCTTCGTCCTCGTACCCGGCGCCTGGCACGGCGGCTGGGCCTGGGCCGACACCGTGGCCCGGCTCCGCTCCGCCGGGCACCGGGCCGTCGCCGTCACCCTGGACGGGCTGGAGCCGGAGCCGACTCCCGCCGCCGCCTCGGCCAATCTCGACACCCACATCGACCGGGTGCTGGCTGCCCTGGCCGCCTGCGGACCCGAACCGATCACCCTGTGCGGGCACAGCTACGCCGGGTTCGTGATCGCCGGCGCCGCCGACCGGGCGGCCCGGCCCGTCGACCGGCTGATCTTCTGCGACGCGTTCGTACCGTCGGACGGGGAGTCCTGGTGGCAGCGCGCCAACGATCACTACCGCGACCGGATCCTGGCCGGGGCCCGGGCCGACGGCCGTCTGGTGGCGCCGAGGGAGGGCATGGACCCGCGGACCCGGCCGCAACCGGTGGCGACCTTCCTGCAACGACTCCGGCTCGGCGACGGCCTGGACCGGGTCGAGCGGCGCACCCTGATCCACGCGTCCGGCTGGGCGGAGACGCCGTTCCGCGAGCAATACGAGCGACTGCGCCGCGATCCGGCCTGGGAGGTGCACGACCTCGCCGTCCGGCACGCCGTGATGAACGAGGCGCCGGAACGGCTGTTCGCGATCCTGACCGGCTGAGCCGCGGATCAGGAGGATCGCCGGCCCCGGCGCGGTTCCGGCGCCTTCTCGCCCTTCCGCAACCCGCGCCGCACCGCGGCCGTGACGGCCCGGCGGACCACCGGGTTGCGGTCGTCCAGCAGCGCCGCCAGCGCGGCCAGTTGATCAAGAGCCGCGAACGCCGTGGCGCTGCCGTCCGGATCCACGCCGTCGTACAGCTCGAGGCCGATGAACGACGCGGCGACGGCGCGGGACAGCCCGGCCGGATCGACCAGACCGGCCAGCGGGGTGTCCGCGATCAGCCGGGCCGTGACCGGTTCGAGCTCCTCGATCCAGAGCCGGAGTCCGGCCGCCGTCGCCGGGCCGAGCTGCGGGTTCGTCTGGGCCCCGGCGAGCAGCTGGGCCAGCACCCGGACGTTGCCGTCGGCCTGCTCCTCGGCGTGAATGGCCCGGCCGAGGTCGAGCAGTTCGCCCAGCGACCCGACCTCGGCCAGCCGGTCCCGGTAGCGGGCGACCCGGAGCTCGGCCGCATGCTGGCAGGCGGCGGCGAGCAGGGCGTCGACGGTGCCGAAGTGGTAGAAGATCAGCGCCTGGTTGACCCCGGCTGCGGCGGCGATGGTCCGGGCCGAGGTCTTCGCGATCCCCTGCTCGGTCAGGCAGGTCAGGGTGCCGGCGAGCAGCCGCTCCTTGGTCGCCGCGGTCCTCGACTCGGTCACACCCGGGCCTCCTCACGTACGGGTCGGAGCCGGCCCGGCGTCTCGGCGACCCGGACGTACTCGGCGTCGAACGTACCGTGATAGCCGAACAGCGGGCCGAACCGCCGGTTCACCACCCGGACCTGGATCCGGAACCGGCCGATCGCCTCGTCGAACGACTCCCGCACCTCGGCCTCGCCGCCGATCAGGTCCGGCACCCGTAGGTCCACCGGGCCCTCCCGGAACCGGTGCTCGCCGGACCGGATCAGCAGCGAGCCGTCCGGCTCGGCGCTGAGGTGCAGGTCGCTGGCCAGGTGCTGGTGGGTGCCGAGGTAGTCGACGATGCAGCCGCGGGCCGGGCTGTGGATCATCGTCGCGTCCCAGTGCCGCTCCCGGTCGCCGGGGAAGCTGAAGGTGCGCGCGAAGGTGACGGTCTCGCGGCCGTACCGGTCGAGGTAGGGGAAGTTCTCGATCCGGAACGGGACACCCGCGCCGGCCTTCGGGACCAGGATGTGCCGGGTCGCGCCGAGGGCGAGGAACGGCCGGACGAAGCCGGCGCCGTGCCAGACCTGCTCCATCACGCCGCGGCCGATGCACGCCTCGCCGCTGTCCAGGCCGACCGAGAAGCGCCGCTGCAGTTGCGGGTGCAGCCGGTCGAAGCCGGACCCGAGACCCGTACGGAAGATGGACATCCCGCTCACTCCTTTGTCGCGTTGGCGGTGCGGCGGCAGCGGCACCGGCCCGGGTGGTAGTGGCAGCGGCGGGCCGCCGGCGTCGTGGGCAGCGGCGGCAGACCGATCGCGGCCACCACCAGGACCAGCGGGTACGGCGAGCGAAGGGCGACCGCCAGGCCCACCGCGAGCGCCACCGCCGCCGAGCGGACCGCGACCTCGAACCAGGCCTGCCGGAGCGACCGTTCCGGCGGGATCCCGCGTTCGCACCAGAGCCGCAGCCGGTCGAACGACCAGGCCGTGGCCCAGGCCATCAGCGGCCGGAACACCAGCAGGTCGAACCAGCGGCCGAACCGGCCCCAGCGCGGCTGGTAGTCGTACCCGGTGCGGAACCGGACCGTGCCGCCGTCCGGCCGGTAGCTCCAGTAGCCCTGACCGGTCCGGATCGGGCAGCACGGGTGCGGCGAGCCGAACCGGAGCACCGAGGTCGCCCCGCCGTCGGGATGGTGCCGGTCGGCGGCCGTGACGCCGGTGCCGGCGATCACCAGGCCGGGCCCGATCCTGGTCGCGTAGCGGAACCGCTGCGGCGCGCCCGGCCCGTCCGACGGCAGGTCGTCGATCGAGCCGAACCGCAGGTCCCAACGCTGGTGCTGATCGGACCGCTGGGTCCGCTGCCAGAGCAGGTCCAGGTCGGCCTCGATCACGGTCTCGACGAGAAGTCCCATGCCACCGCCCCTTCCGTACCTCTTGAGCAATCGCTCAAGACGCAGCCTAACACGGTGTTTGAGCAGTCGCTCAAGAGCCTTCCCGGCGGTACGGACGCCGCGCGCCGGGCCCGTGGCGTCTCCCGTCGATGGGCCGGGCACCATTAGGCTGACCCGCATGCCGACTTCGCCCGAGGAGCCCCGATGGTGACCGCGATCGTCTTCGTCAAGGCCGATGTGGCCCGGATCCCCGAAGTGGCCGAGCAGCTCGCCGCGCTCGACGGGGTCAGCGAGGTCTATTCGGTGACCGGGCAGATCGACCTGATCGCCATCGTCCGGGTTCGCGACCACGACGAGATCGCGCAGGTCGTCGCCGACCGGCTGAACAAGGTGGCCGGCGTGCAGAGCACGGAGACCCACATCGCGTTCCGCAGCTACTCCAAGCACGACCTCGAGTCGGCCTTCGCGCTGGGCACCGACTGAGCGATGGCGAACCAGCAGCCGCCGGAGCCCTGGTCCTGGAACCTGCCGCAGTCACCGCAGCAGCAGCCTCCGCCCCCTCCGCAGCAGCCGCCCGCTCCGCAGCAGCCGTCCGATCGGCAGCGGATGCCGCAGCAGCCGAACCCGCCGGACCAGGTCCCGCACTCCCCCAGCCCTAAGCGGGCCCAACCCCCGGACCCCGCCGAGCAGCCCGAACCGTTCCATCCGGCTGCCGCGGCCGTCGCGACCCAGGAGGCGCCGGCCGCCGGTCCGGCTCCGGCCACCGGCCCGGTCTCGGATCCCGCACCCTGGCTGCCCAACCGGGCGTTGTTGATCATCACCGCGGTCGCCGTCGTCGCCCTGATCGTCACGGCCGGCGTGATCCTGGCCCTCTGGCTGACCCCGCCGATGCAGCCGCTGAACGTACCGACGATCCCCGCCGGCTGAGCCCTTCGACCGGCGGCGTTCGCCCCTGGTGACGCCCGATCCGCGGTCCTATCCTCCGATCATGGCGGGCGGACGACGGGTCGCGGTCTGGCCGGCGGTCCTGATCGCGCTCGGAGTCGAGGCCGCCGGGCTGACGGCCGTCGCGGTGGCCAGCTATCTGACCGAGACGGACACCGGACTGCTGCGCTGGGTGCTGCCGGCGGTCGTCGCCTTCGGCTTCGCGATGATCAAGGTCGGCCTCGACCTGAACCGGCCCGAACCGGCCCCGCCGCCGCGCAGTGCCCGTCCCGTCAGGCGCGGCCGGACGGTGGGCGTGGCGATCATGGTCCTGGTGCTGCTGGCCGGCACCGGCGTCGCCGTCGGACTGGGACTGCGGTCCGGCTTCCAGCTGCTGACGGCGACCCAGGACGGCGTCGACCGGCTCGCCGAGCCGGTCAAGGTGGATCGGTCGGGGCTCCGGTTCGAGGTACGCGAGGTCGTCGTCAGCCGTGACTTCACCCGGGTTCGGCTGGCCGTGGCCAACCACACCGGGAACACCGTGGACCTGCCGCTCTACCGGAACTGCCTGCTGACCGCGGACGACACCACGGCCGAGGCCAGTTCACTGCCGCTGCGCAGCCGGTGGAGCGAGACGGTGCCGGTCGGCGTGACGGTGACCGGAGTGATCATCTTCACCGCGCCGCTGCCCGCCGACGCGACCGAGGCCCGGCTGAGCTTCGGCACCGTCTTCCGGCACGGCTTCGACGGACCGGAGTCGGTCTCGATCACGCTCCCGCTCAGCTGAACAGGACGAGCTTCGCCGCGATCGCCACCAGACAGGCGGCCGCGACACTGCCGAGGCCGACGGCCTGCCAGGTGCCGCGCCGGTCCCGTGGTGCGTAGGCGATGGTGGCGCCGGCGATCGCGCCGACCACGATCCCGCCGATCACGCCGATCCAGCCGAACGACGCGAACGCGGCCAGGATGTTCAACAGCACCAGCAGGACCAGCAGGGTGATGTCCGGCCGGATGTCCTCACCGGTGCGTCGCTTGAAGATCGCGTTCGCGGCCAGCAGCCCGACCAGCGCGGCGGTCGACCCGGCGAACGCGTAGTTCGTCGGTGCCACCAGGTACAGGACGGTTGCACCGCCCAACCCGGCGAGCAGGTAGAGCGCGGCGAACCGGACCGGGCCCAACTCGGACTCCAGGCTGCGGCCGGCCATCCAGAGCACCAGCAGGTTCATCAGCAGGCCCAGGATCGAGAAGAACGACCCCGAACCGGTGGTGATCAGCCCGTACGTCAGCAGCCGCCAGAACTGGCCCGAGTCGATGTAATAGCCGGCCATGGCGAGCGTGTTCGACACCAGCCCGCCGGTCGGCATGTCGAGCAGGAAGGTGGCCACCAGGATGCCCATCAGCACCTTGGTGACGATCCCGCCGCCGCTCCGCAGGCCGGCACCGAACGGTATCCGCGGCGCGCGCGTCGTCTCCCGGCCGGCCGCCACGCAGCGCGGGCACTGGAAGCCGACCGACGCGGGATTCATGCACTCACCGCAGATCGGCTTCTTGCAGCGCTGGCAGCGGATGCCGGTCGGCCGGTCCGGGTGCCGGTAGCAGACCGGATCGGTCGGCGCGGTGAAGTCGGGTCCGGCCACCTATCGGTCCTACCCGCTGATCTCGACCGACTCGATCACGACCGGCTGCTCCGGGCGATCCTGTCGGCCGGTCGGCACCTTGCCGATCGCATCGACGACATCCCGGCCGGCCTGGTCGGCGACCTCGCCGAAGATCGTGTGCTTGCGGTTCAGGTGGGACTGCGGCCCGGTGGTGATGAAGAACTGGGAGCCGTTGGTGCCCGGGCCGCGGTTAGCCATCGCGAGCAGGTACGGCCGGTCGAACTGCAGCTCGGGGTGGATCTCGTCGCCGAACTCGTACCCGGGACCGCCGGTGCCGGTGCCGAGCGGGCAGCCGCCCTGGATCATGAAGCCGTCGATCACGCGGTGGAAGATGAGGCCGTCGTAGTAGCGGCCGGTCGTCTTCTGCCCGGACTCGGGGTCGACGTATTCCTGGGTCCCGTTGGAAAGGCCCACGAAGTTCTGCACCGTCTTCGGCGCGTGGTCACCGAACAGGTTCAGCGTGATATCGCCGTGGTTGGTGTGCAGGATGGCGGTCTGCTGCGGCACGGAATGGCCCCTTCATCTGGTCGTCGTCGGTTGTCGCGTGCGCCATCCTGTCATGCCCCGCCAAGCGCGTACGTCACACCGCCGGGTTCTGACCACCGGCCGGTGGGTAACGGTACGGTGTAGAGATGCTCCGGACAGGAGCTGTAGGTGACCCAACGGAGGAATCGTGAAGCGCAAGAATTCCGACCGCGTGGACGCCGCCCGAAAGCTGGTTGCACCAGCCGCCGACGATGCGATTCACGCGGCCGCTGACCGACTTGGACCGCTGGTCCACACTGCAGCCGATCGAGTAGGGCCGCTCGCGCAGTCAGCCGCAGACAGAGTTGGGCCGCTGGCCCAGTCTGCCGCCGAACGGGTGACACCCTTCGCCCAGTCGGCATTCGAGCGGGTCAATCCGTACGTGGAGCAGGCCGTCGAACGTGTCGGACCGTACGCTGCGGAGGCCAAGAAGCGCGGGGCGAAGGCCGCGCATGACGCTGTGGAGAAGTTCGGCCCGCGGCTCGACGAGGCGCTGGAGCGGGTCTCGCCGGCCGTCGAGGCCGCACGACTGCGGATGAACGAGGATGTCCTGCCGAAGCTGACCGAGGCGCTCAATGCCGCCGCCGGCAGCCCGGTGGTTGTCGAGGCCGGCAAGCGGGGCCGGGCCGTGGTCGAAGCCGCCAAGGGCGAGCTGGAGCCGGTCAAGGAGCAGAAGGCGAAGAAGAAGGGCCGCTGGATCAAGCGGATCGCGATCGTCGCGGTCGTCGCCGGGGTCGCGGCGGTCGTGGTGAAGAAGCTCCTCGGCAGTTCGGACCAGGGCTGGCAGGCGGCCCGCCCGTCGGCTCCGTACGCGCCGACGCCGCCGACGCCGAGCTCGCCGTGGTCGGAACCGGCCGGGTCCGGGTCGAACGGGCACCGCCCCGCCGGCGACCCAGCCCCGGTCAACGGACACGCCCCGGTGGGCGTGGCCGACGACTCGCCGACCGAGGAGATCGCCGCGGTCACCGACGAGCCGGCCGACGTCCCCGCGACCGACAGCATCTCCACCGAGGGCAGCGCGATCGACGGCGCCGCTCCGGAGGCTGCCGAGCCGGCCGGTGCCGACTCGGCCGAGCCGTCGGCGGAGACCGCCGCCGAGGATGCCGTGACCGAAGTGGCTGCCGACGCCGAACCGGCCGACGCCGCGCTGCGGGCCAAGTACAACGGTGAGGGCGTCTACGTCGGCGCCGAGCCGCCGGCCGGGTTCACGATCAAGGGCAACGAGCGCTCGATGAAGTACCACCTGCCCGAGGCGGCCGGCTACAACCGGACCATCGCCGAGGTGTGGTTCAACAGCGAGGAGGCGGCGCAGGCCGCGGGGTTCGTTCGCGCCCAGCGCTGACCTGGGGTTTCGGACAGACGGCGACGCGCCGGCGGATCTCCGCCGGCGCGTTCGTCGTTCCTGCCCCGGCTCAGGCCAGTCCGGCGGCGAAGGCGCGCAGGTCCTCGATCAGCAGGTCGGGCGCCTCCATCGCCGCGAAGTGGCCGCCGCGGTCGTACTCGGTCCAGCGGACCACCGTGTGCTGCCGCTCCGCGACGGCACGGATGCTGGTGCCGCTCGGGAACACCGCGATCCCGGTCGGCACGCCCGAGTTGGCGAACTCGGTGCCCCACACGTCCGATTCCTTGTAGAGCGCCATCGAGGAGCCGATGGTGCCGGTGAACCAGAGCACGCTGATCTCGGTCAGCAGCCGGTCCCGGTCCATCGCCTGCTCCGGCAGGTCCTTGGCCGGATCGATGTAGGTGTGCACGATTTCGATCACCCAGGACAGCAGCCCGGCCGGCGAATCGTTGAGCCCGTTACCCAGCGTCTGCGGCCGGCCGTGGCTGCCGGCGTACGCGGACGTGTCGCGCTGACCCCATTGCTGCAGCTTCGCCAGCCGCTGCCGGTCCCGCTCGTCGTAGGCCGAGCCGTCCTCGTCCTGGCCGGGGATCGTGATCGGGTCGTTGACGTGAACGCCGAGGACGTGGCCGGTGTCGATCCGGCCCAGTTGCGGGGCGATGAACGAGCCGGCGTCGCCGCCGTGGGCGAGATAGCGGTCATACCCGAGTTCGCCCATCAGCCGGGCCAGCAGTTCGGCGGACCGTTCGACGGCGCCGTCCCCGGGCCGTCGGTGCGGACCGGAGAACCCGAAACCCGGCAGCGTCGGGATGATCAGGTGGAACGCCGGCCCGCCGCCGTGGCGCGCCGGATCGGTCAGCGGCTCGATCAGCGCCGAGAAGTCGGCGAACGGCCAGCCGTGGATCAGCAGCAGCGGAATCGCCGCCGGGTCCGCGGACCGGACGTGCCGGAAGTGCAGTCGGGTGCCGTCGATGTCGGCGAGGAACTGTGGGTGCGCGTTCAGCCGGGACTCGGCCGCGCGCCAGTCGAAGCCCGTCGCCCAGTAGTCGGCCAGTTCCTTCAGGTACGAGGTCGGTGTGCCGTAGCTCCAGCCGACGTCGGGCAGCTCGTCCGGCCAGCGCGTCCGGGCCAGCCGGGCCGCCAGGTCCTCCAGGTCGGCCTGCGGAATCTCGATCCTGTACGGGCTGATCATGGTCGGCGTCGTCATGGTCCCGACCCTAGGAGCCATTCAGGACAGTTGCTGTCCTGACCTCCGGACCAAGATCATCGTCAGGCCAGGCGGTCGCGCAGCGCGGCCAGTTGGTCGGCCGTCAGGCCGCCGGCCTCGAGGAACCCCTCGATGCTGCCGTACTTCTCGGTCAGGTGGTCCAGCACCTTGATCATGTTCTCCGGCGGAGTCGGCTGCAGGCCGGCGACGATCTCCCGTTCCCGGCTGTCCGCGATGGTCTCCAGATGGGCGGCGGACTCCTCGGCCAGCCGGGCCTCGGTGAGCGCGTAGTCCGCGGCGATCACGGCCGGTTCGACACCGGCCACGGCCAGCGACAGCGCGACGGTGATCCCGGTCCGGTCCTTGCCGCCGGCACAGTGCACGACGACCCCGCCCGGCGGGGCGTCGGCGACGGCCGCCACCGCGGCCGCGTAGAGGTCGGGACGCAGGTCGAGCATCGCGATGTAGATGTCGGCCAGCGTCATCCATTCATGATCGGGATCGGCCGGGTTCTGCACCGGATGGTGCAGGTAGAGCGGATTGCCGAAGAACGGGCTCGGCTCTCGGTCCAGTTCACGCTGCCGGCGCAGGTCGATGATCCTCGTCACGCCGTAGTCGCGGACCGCGGCGACGCCCTGCTCGGTCAGCCTGTGGTGCCCGTCGGTCCTGATCAAGGCGCCGGCCCGGATCCGGCCGCCGCCCTTGGTCGGCATTCCCGCGAGGTCCCGCGCGTTCAGGCACGACGGCCAGTCGAGATGCAGCGGACGATAGGTCTCGTCGATTTCCCCGGTAGCAGACATCGATCACAGGGTACGACGATCGCCGGCGGTCCGGGCCTCGGCCGGGTGTTCGTCTCAGGCCGTCGCGGCGAGCCAGCCCGTGATCACCATCCAGGCGGCCAGCACGAACACGACGGTGAACGAGCCGATCATGAGCGACCGCCACCACAACTGCCACCACTCGTCGATCCGGGCGCCCTCGGGGTGCTCCGTCCTGGCCCGGACCATGATCAACTCACCGACCGTCCGGGTACGGGTCCGCGCATCGAGCGCGTACCGCCGCCCGTCCGGCATCGTGTACCGCACCGTCGCGAACCACAACGGAGCGAACCGCCGTCCCGGCCGGACCTCCTGATACACCTCCGTGCACTGCCCGGTCAGCCGGTGCCCGGTCCGGATCAGCCGCACCGTCTGCCAGACCGAGCTGCCGAGGATCGCGATCATGATCAACGCCGCTGCGACGAAGATCAGGACCGCGATCAGCCGCGAGTCCATCCCGCTGCTCCAGCCCGGCCGTCAGCGGGCGGCCCGCGGCGGCTCGGGCCGCGGCGGGGCCGCCGCCGGTCGCTCGGACAGCAGCCGGTCCGCCTCCTCGATCGCCCGGTCCAGCTGCGGGTCGGCCGGGCCGTCCCACTGGGCCGGGGTGATCGGCACCTCGATGTCGGGATCGATGCCGTGGTTCTCCACGCCCCAGCCGTAGCCCTCGAGCCAGAACGCGTACCGCGGCTGGGTCACGCCGGTGCCGTCCACCAGCCCGAACCGGCCGTCGATGCCGACCACGCCACCCCAGGACCGGATGCCGATCACCGGCCCGATCCGCAACGCCTGCGCCGCGGCCGAGACGATGTCGCCGTCCGAACCGGCGAACTCGTTGGTCACGAAGATCACCGGGCCGCGTGGCGCCTGGCTCGGGTACTCCTCGGCCGTGCTGATCTGCCGGGCGACGTCCCAGCCGACCACCCGCCGGGCCAGCCGCTCGATCACCAGCTGGCTGGTGTGCCCGCCGCGGTTGTACCGGACGTCGACGATCAGTCCCTCGGCGCGCGTGGCCAGGTCGATGTCACGGTGCAACTGGGCCCAGCCCGGGGACGCCATGTCCGGGATGTGCAGGTAGCCGAGCCGGCCGCCGGTGGCCTCCCGGACGTAGGCCGCGCGGCTCGCCACCCATGCCTGGTAGCGGATCGGCTCCTCCGACTCCAGCGGCCGGACCACCACCCGGCGGTCCGGGTCGCCGCCCGGCCGGCGCAGGGTGAGCTCGACCGGCTGGCCGGCGGCACCGGCGAGCGAGGCCGTCGGGCCGAACCGCGGATCGACCGGCCGGCCGTCGACCGCGACGATCCGGTCCCCCGGCTCGGCGCCGACGCCGGCGGCCCGCAGCGGCGACCGGGCCTCCGGATCCGAGGTCTCCCCCGGCAGGATGGCCGCGATCTCCCAGCCGTCGTCGGCCGGCGCCAGGTCCGCCCCGAGCAGCCCGACCCGCTTCGCCTCCCGCTCCGGCCGGCCCGCCGGCATCACGTACGCGTGCGAGGTGTTGAGCTCGCCGACCGTCTCCCAGAGCAGGTCGACCAGGTCGTCGTGGCTGCCCAGCCGGTCCACGATCGGCCGGTACCGGTCCAGCACCGCCGTCCAGTCGACGCCGTCCAGGTCCTCCCGCCAGAAGTGGTCGCGCATCAGCCGGCCCTGCTCGTCGAACATCTGCCGCCACTCGGCCACCGGGTCGAGCTCGAACCGCAGCCGGGACAGGTCGACCGTGACCACGGCCGGATCGTCGTCCTCCTTGACCGGGCGGTCGGCCGGCAGCACCTTGATCTCGGCGCCGGACCGGACGACCAGCCGGCTGCCGTCGCCGCTCACCTGGTAGTCGTCCACCGGATCGGCGAGCGTCTCCAGCTTCCGGTCGGCGAGCAGATACACCTCCAGGGCATCGCCGGGTCCCTCGCCGGGTACGTCCGCGCGGGCCGAGCCGAGCACGCCGCGATCGGTCTCCCGGATCCAGGCCACCCCGGTCTTGGTCGCGCTCAGGTCGCGGTAGCCGCCGGCCGGCACCGGGAACGGCAGCATCCGGTGCTCGAACCCGTCGACCGCGATCTCGTCGGTCGGCTTGGCCGCAATCCCGGCGTCCTTCGCGCCGGCCTCCTGGTCGCCGTCGGCGTCGGCGCCCTCCTTGCCCTCGGCCTTGGCGTCGGCCGGAGCGACCGGCCAGCCGTCCGCGCTGGGCCCGAACGGCGCCTCGGTGGTCGCGGCCAGCGGCACCAGATAGGGCCGCACCGCGCCGGTGAAGCCGAGGTCGAACGTGTGGCTGTCGTACCGCGGGTCGAAGGTGCGGGCGGAGAGGAACGCGAGGTACTTCCCGTCCGCGGTGAACGACGGCGCGAAGTCCGAGAACCGGCCGCTGGTCAACTGAACCGGCTCGGAGTCGGGCGCGGCCAGGTCGGCCAGCCGCAGATAGCGGTGGGTCGGGTTGGGCTCGCTCCAGACCAGGTAGCGGCCGTCCGGCGAGAAGGCGAGGCCGGTCGCCTCGCCGTTGACGCTGCGGCCCAGCTCACGGACTTCACCGGAGTCGACGTCGACCAGGCTGATCCGGCCGTCGTGGCTGACCGCCGCAAGCCGGGCTCCGGCGGGGTCGGACTCCAGGGCGAGCACCCGGCCGAGCCGGCCGCCGGCGACCCGGCGGGACGGGGAGAGCGCGTCGGTCGCCCGGATCTCGATCGCGTCCTCGCCGTCGGCGTCGGTGACGTAGGCCGCCCGGCCGGTGTCGCCGAGCACCCGCGGCTCCCGGATCCGGACGCCGGACTCGGCGGCCAGCGCGCGGGCCGGGCCCTCCCGGTGCGTCAGGTAGAACGCGTTCCCGCGCCACTCCAGCACGCTGCCGTTGCCGGCCCGGTCCGGCCGCACCTGGGTGAGCTGCTCGGACGGCTCGAGCGCGCGCGGCTGCCGGCCCGCCAGCGCGGTGCCGTGGCTCAGCTCGATCGGCTCGGGGTCGGTGTTCAGCCCGGACATCCGGTACAGCACGCCCTGGGCGTGATAGACGACGGTCCGGCCGTCGCTCGCCGGGTCCCGGACGTAACCGTGCCGGACCGTGTGCTGGGTGTGCCGGGTCAGGTCGTCGCCCTCGGCCGACACCGAGTAGAGATTCGCCTGCCCGTCCGGGTTGCCCGGCAGGTCCGCCTCCAGGTCGGAGGCGAAGACGAGGCGATCTCCGTACCAGAGCGGGCCGGTCAGGCTGGCCTCGACGTCCGGCAGCAGCCGGCGCCAGTCGCCGTCGCCGGCCGGGTCGAGCCAGAGCCGGGACGCGGTGCCGCCGCGGTAACGCTTCCAGTACTCGGGCGGCCGGCTGTACCGGCTGGCCAGGGCGACCGCTCCGGACGGGTGCACGGCCAGCATCGAGGTGGGACCGAGGCCGAGCCGTTCGGACCGGCCGTCCAGGCCGACCGCCCGGACCGTGGTGTGCCGCAGGTTGATCTCGCCGGCCGACGACACGACCAGCACGGTCTCGTCGTCCCGCCAGCCGATCACCGTCGTCTGATCCGAACCCCAGTACGTGAGCCGCTGGACCGCCCCGCTGTCCAGCTCGACCAGCCGCACCTCCCAGCCGCCGTCGCGGGCCGAGGCCCAGGCGACCCGCCGGCCGTCCGGCGAGAACCGGGGATGCCGGACCGGAGCCGCGTCCGCGGTCAGCCGGGCGGCCCGGCCGCCGGCCAGCGGCGCGAGCCACAGGTCGTCCCCGGCACAGAAGACGAGTTGATCATCGTTGACGTCTGGGAAGCGGAAGTAGCCGGCAGTCATGAGGCGACCCTAGACGGCCACGGCGACAGTCGTGCCGCCGGAGGCTCGATTCCGATGGGCCGGACAACACCCGCCCGGCACCGGGCAACACCGGCCCGGGTCGGGCCAACGTCTGCCGTCGACGGCCAACAGCCGCCCGGTACGGACGACAGCAACGGCCCCCGTTCCGGCCCGCGGTCTGGCTTGCTGGGTGCAGGCGATCCTCCCCATGACAGCCCAGGAGCATTCCATGATCAACACTCTCGTGGCCGAACCGGACCCGCCGGTCGCGGCCGGCCCGTTCCGAGCCCAGCTGCGGTTCCTGATCAACGCCGGGTCGGTGTCGGCCGGCGTGATCGCCGAGCTCGCCGACCTGCGTCATGATCAACTTCGGCCGTTGCTCGGCCGCGGCTCCGGTGCCGACCTGATCCCCGCGGCTGTCGGCCGTCGGCTGCTCTCGGTGACCGCGGCCGAGGTCCGTTCGGTCCGGTACGAACTCGTCCCCGCCGAACCGGTCCGGCAGGGCCTCGACCGGCTGCTCGCGGCGGGCTGGGACCTGGACCGGCTGACCCGTTACCTCCGGATGCGGCGACCGGCGCTGCGGCTGCTGCTGGACGGGCGGTCGCTGGCCTGCTCGCGGCTCACCCAGTTGCGGGTCCTGGCGGCACTGCGGACACTCCCCCGGCGAGCGGTGCCGCCGGCCGTTCGGTCGCTGCGTCCGGTCGCCTGAGGTGGCCGGACCAGTAGCCTCGTGCCTCGTGGAGCCATGGTGGTGGGGCGATGCCTGAGCCCCCGATCGCGGCGCTGTTGATCATGATCACGGCGACCGTCGTCGGCGTCGGCCTGCCGATCGTGCTGCGCCGGCTGCCGGAGCCGCCGGCACCGCAGCCCGGGGACGGCGACAGCACCGAGTCCGGCAGCGGGGCCCTGGTCGCGGAGCCGGCCAAGATCCCCTACGCGGAGCTGGCCCGGCCCGGCTTCGTCGCCGCCTGTGCGCTGGCGGCGGCCGGTGCGGCGGCCATCGGCGTGTTCTGGATGCCGCCGCACCGGATCGCGCTCTGGCTGGTGCTGGCCGTGTTCGGCGTGGCGCTGGCCGGGATCGACTGGGCGACCACCTGGCTGCCGATGCGGCTCAGCTACGCGGGCTGGATCGCGATGGCGGCGGCGACGGTCGGGACCGCCTTCGCGTTCGGCGACGCCTGGATGCTGCTGCGGACAGTGGCCGGCGCAGCCGTCGCCGGGGTCGGGTATCTGGCGATCTGGGTGCTCAGCCGGGGCGGGTTCGGGTTCGGCGACGTCCGGTTCGCGCCGCTGCTCGGCGCCGCCGCGGGCTCGGTGTCCTGGACCCTGCTGCTCTGGGCCCTGCTCTGCGGCGCGTTGCTCGGCGGCGTGTTCGGGGCGATTCGGATCATCGCCGGCCGCCGCGGCGGCTTCGCGTACGCGCCCGCAATGCTGGCCGGGACCTACCTCGCGGGGATGCTCAGCCTGCCGTCACCGCTGGGTTGACCGGTCCGGCTGGGCGGCCTCCTGGTCCAGCAGGTGCAGCAGGGCGGTGGCGTACGCGTCGGCGGGCGAGGGTTGGGCCGGCGTGTGGAAGGTGCGCGGCGGGCCGCTCAGCGTGACCAGGTAGCCGTCGCCGGTGCGGTCGAGCGAGACGAACCGGTCGCCGATCAGGTCCCGCAACTGGTCCTCGCGGGGCAGCCAGACGACCTCGCCGACCTCGACGGAGTCCAACGCCCATTCGACGGTGCCGTTGAAGTGGAACCGGCGCTGCCCGTCCCGGACGATGAGTTCGACGACCATGTCGCTGACCAGGAACATCGAATCGGCGATCTCCGGCCGCGGGATGAAGAACAGGTCGCCGTTCGCGGGTTTCCACTCCAGCCGGTCGCTCAGCCGTCCGGCCAATTCGCGGGAGATCATGATCAGCCAGTATGCCCCGGGGTGCCACGCGGCAGGTCACCGCCCGACACCATTCTTGTTGAGGTTGCCGCCTCGATTAGGCTCGTCGCCGTGACCGTCCCGAGGCCCGGCTGGTACCCCGATCCGGCTGGGGTGCCCCGACCCTATCGCTGGTGGGACGGGACCCAGTGGACCCAGGCGATCGGTGAGTCGCCGAAGGCCCCGCCACCCGACGCCCTCGCGGCCCGGCTGGCCCGGGGCGACTTCGCCCAGGACGACCTGCGTTCCGGCCGGGCGGAGAGTGATCACACCGGCGCCGCCCAGGAGAGCGGCGGCCCGGCCGACGGCGCGGCAGATCCGCCGGCCTCGGAGCAACTCGAAGCCGGGCACGGCCGAGGTTCCGGCGGCGCCGCGGCCGACCGGGGCTGGCTGGCCGACTATCCGGAGCTCGACGACCCCGAGGTGATCGAGCCCCGGCGGGCGTCACCGGCCCGGATGGTGCTGGCGATCACGCTGAGCCTCACCCTGGTCGTCGCGGCCGGGCTCGGAGCCGGCCTGGTGATCTGGCGCGACCCCGGTTCGCCGACCACGGTCGAGGAACCCGCTCCCGGCAGCCGGCCGCCGGTGACCAAGCCGACCACGCCGGGTGCGGCGCCGACCGGCAAGCTCGATCCGACCACCCGGACCGCCAGCCTCGGGCCGGCCACGCTGACGCTGCCGGACTCCCCGTTCCGGCTCTACGCGGACCCGATCACGGTGCCCTATCTGTTCCAGGCGTGCTTCCTGGCCAACGCGCCCGTGCACGAGCGGTACGACGGCAAGGCCACCTGGTCGGCGACGGTCGCGCTGGCCCAGATCAGTCCCGACCTGATCAACTCGGCCGATCTGGAGAAGACGGCGACCAAGGCCGCCGAACGTTACGCGCAAAGGTTCTTCGGCAGCCACGCGACCAAGCTGGGCCGGCTCTCGGCCTCCGACTGGGCGGTCGACGGCCACCCCGGGGTCATGATCAACTTCCGGGTCAGCTACGACGTCGAGGGCCTGAAGAGCAAGTACGACAAGGTTTCGGTGATCCTGGTCCGGCTCGACGACGGCTCGTTCATCGCGGCGATCAGCTCGGTGCCCAACGACGCGGACCGAGAACTCGCCGAACTCTCCCGGGAATCGCTGGAATCGCTCCGGATCGTCGAATAGGCCGAAGAGCCGGAACGGGCCGGGATCAGCTCGCGACGGCCCGGCTCAGGGTGACCCACTGCTCCAGCTGGGCTGCCGCGGCGCCGGTGTCGATCGCGGTCGCGACCCGCTGCAGGTTGTCCCCGAGCTGCGCGACCAGGCGGTCCGGCTGCGGGCCGTCCCAGGCGGTCAGCCCGGCGGCGGCGTTGAGCAGCACGATGTCGCGCACCGGTCCGGCGGCGCCGGCCAGCACGTCGCGGGCGATCTGCGCGTTGACCGGCGGCGGGCCGCCGACCAGGTCCTCCGGGCGGGACCGGGCCAGGCCCAGCGCCGCCGGGTCGAACTCGAGCGTGGTCAGCTCCGTGTCCGGGCCGAACACCCACACCTTCGATGACGTCGTCGTGGTCAGCTCGTCCAGCCCGTCGTCACCGTGGAAGACGAGACCCTGCTGCCCGCGGGACGCGAAGACGCCGGCCAGCAGCCCGGCCATCCGGGCGTCGGCGACACCGACCGCGACGGCCGACGGCTGCGCCGGGTTGGTCAGCGGGCCGAGGAAGTTGAAGGCGGTCGGCACCCCGAGCTCGCGCCGCACCGGACCGGCATGGCGGAACGCCGGGTGGTAGTGCGCGGCGAACAGGAACCCGATGCCGGCCTTGGCGATCACCTGGTGCTGCTGCTCCGGGGTCAGGTCCAGCACCAGCCCCAGCTCCTGCAGCAGGTCGGCCGAACCGCAGGCCGACGAGGCGGCCCGGTTGCCGTGCTTGACCACCCGGGTGCCCGCCGCGGCGGCGACGATCGCCGCCATGGTGGAGATGTTGACGGTGCCCGCCCGGTCCCCGCCGGAGCCGACGATGTCCAGCGCCGGGCCGGGCACCTCGAGCGGCGTGGCGTATTTGATCATGGTCCGGGCCAGGCCGGTCAGCTCGTCGACCGTCTCACCCTTGGCCCGCAGGGCGACCAGGAAGGCGGCCATCTGGGCCGGCGTGGCAACGCCCTCGAGGATCTGCTCCATCGCCCAGGCGGTGGTGTCGACGGCCTGGTCCTCGCCCCGGATCAGGTCGGACAGCAGTCCCGGCCAGGTCGGATCGGCGACCCCGGTGTCGTCGGTCATGGTCGGTCTCCTCAGCGTTGCGCGAAACAGGTTTGCGCGGTCAGGGTTGCGCGGACGGCTCGACCGCGGTCGACCGGCGGACCAGGTCCGCCAGGGCGGTCGGCAGCCGGACCGGGTCGACCGGGTAGGCGACGATGGCGTCGGCCAGGGCCCAGGTCGCCAGCCAGGCGTCGTCGGGACGCGCGGCGAGCAGCAGCACCGGCGGGGCCTCGAGGATCTCGTGCTTGAGCTGGCGACACAGGCCCATCCCGCCGGGCACCGCCTCGCCGTCCAGGATCACCACGTCGATGCCGCCGGCCTCGATCGCCGTCAGCACGGCCGGCTGGGTGGCCACCTCGAGCACCGTGATCTCGGGCAGGTCGGCGGCGATCCGCCGGCCCAGCGCGAGCCGCACGTTGTCCCGGCGGCCCCGATCGGAGGCGTAGAGCAGGACGGTCAGCGACTTCTCCGCCGCCTCGCCGTGGTGCTGGTCAGAAGCCATGATCGTCATCATCCTCATCGTCGCGCTGGAAACCGTCAGATCGTACCGAAAGCCGAACGGGTCAGGTGGGCCGGGCGGAGGACACTCCGATCTGTTCGCGCAGGATGTCGGCGTGGCCGCAGTGCTGGGCCAGTTCGCGGAGCAGGTGCAGATAGATCCAGCGCAACGGCAGCGGGCCCCGGCGGTTCCCCGTCACCACGTCGTCCAGGCCGAGGCCGGCCGCGGCGGCCCGGGAAGCGGCGCAGGCGGCGCGGTACGCGGCCCGTACCGAAGCGATCGTGGCGTCCGGCGCCAGCCGGAACGACTCGTCCGGCGTGTCCGGGATCCCGATCTCGGCCCGGCTGCGCCCGGTCACCGCCTCGTCGAACCAGACCAGTTCGACGAAGGTGGCGTGCTGGACCAGGCCGAGCAGGGTGGTCGCCGACGGGACCAGCCGGCGCCGGGCCTGCTCCTCGGTGAGCCCGTCCAGCGACGCATCGAGGGCGGCGCGGTGGTCGTCGAGAAAGGTGTCGAACTGGGCCCGCAGGTCGGCGTGGAAGGCGTCCGGACGCAGCGCCGCCGGTATCGATTCGGTCACCGCCGCACTATAGAAAGGGTCGGCGACGACGACGTGGCCAGACACACACGCGACATTGCCAACCCCGACGTGACCGGGCGGGTCAGCACAGACATAATGACCCCGTGGCTCTACACACGCACTCCACGACGACCTCCGCCGAAAAGCCGGCCGGGGCCCTGCACTCCATCCCGCAGTCGCGGCTGCACGGGCGTCCGGGTCGTCCGGACATGGTGGCCGTGGGCACGATCGTGTGGCTCGCCTCCGAGTTGATGTTCTTCGCCGCGCTGTTCGCCGGCTACTTCACGATCCGCAACGTGACCAACGGCCAGAACGCGGTCGCCGGGCTGCCCGCCGCGGAATCACTGTGGGCAACCCAGTCCGGGATGCTCAACATCGAGTTCGCGATCCTCAACACCAGCGTGCTGGTGGCCAGCTCGATCACCTGCCAGATGGGCGTGTTCGCCGCCGAGCGCGGCCAGGTGGGCCGGACCGGCTCCCTGCTGCAGGTGAACAAGTGGGGCCTGCGCGAGTGGTACGTGCTGACCTTCGTGATGGGTTCCTTCTTCATCGGCGGCCAGGTGTACGAGTACGCCGAGCTGATCCACGAGGGCCTGACCATCTCCTCCAACGGCTACGGCTCGGTGTTCTTCCTGGCCACCGGCTTCCACGGCCTGCACGTGCTGGGCGGCCTGATCGCGTTCCTGATCTTGCTGGGACGTACGTTCCTCGCCCGCACCTTCACCCACGAGCAGGCGGTCTCGGCCGTCGTGGTCTCGTACTACTGGCACTTCGTCGACGTGGTGTGGATCGCGCTGTTCTTCGTGATCTACATCCTGCGCTGACCGCGCAGCCGACGGACCTCCGACAACCGAACAAGCTCGACGACTGAAAAGTCAGCCCTGACACCGAGAGGGACCCCCGACGTGCGATTCCTGTCCGCCAGACGACGCCATCCGGCCGCCAAGGTCTTGATGCTGTTGTTCGCCCTCGTCGTGGTCGGCGGCATCTATGCGGTCGTTTCGCCGGCCGACCAGGTGGCGGCCGACACCGGCAAGAGCCAGCAGATCGCCGAGGGCAAGGCCCTGTTCGCGGTGGGCTGCGCGTCCTGCCACGGCCTGAACGGCGAGGGCCAGGTCAGCGGGACCATCCAGGGCCCGCCGCTGATCGGCGTCGGCGCCGCCGCCGTCGACTTCCAGGTCGGCACCGGCCGGATGCCGATGGCGCAGCCGGGCCAGCAGGCCCCGCGCAAGAAGAACGTGTACACCGACGAGGAGATCGCCGCGCTGGCGGCCTACGTCGCCTCGCTCGGCCCCGGCCCCGACATCCCGGCCGAAGAGAACTACAACACCGAGGGCATGTCGGACGAGGACCTGGCCCGCGGCGGCGAGCTGTTCCGGACCAACTGCTCGGCCTGCCACAACTTCGCCGGCTCCGGCGGCGCGCTGCCGAACGGCAAGTACGCGCCGACCCTGGAGGGCGTCGACAACCGGCACCTGTACGAGGCCATGCAGACCGGCCCGCAGCAGATGCCCGTCTTCCCCGACCGGGCGCTGACTCCGGAGGAGAAGCGCCAGATCATCGGCTACCTGAACAACCTGAACTCGCAACCGAACCAGGGCGGCTTCACCCTCGGCGGGATCGGCCCGGTCAGTGAGGGCTTCTGGGCCTGGGTCGTCGGTCTCGGGGTGCTGATTGGGTTCACCGTCTGGATCACCGCAAAGGGAGCTCGCGCGAAATGAGTGACACCCGGGGCGAAACCGACCCCCAATCCTCGGCGGCACAGGGCAAGGAGCTCGCGACAACCAGCGTCGGCGGCGTGGACCAGGGCCAGGGCTGGCCCCGCTACCCCGTCCCGGACCCGGGCATGGAAGAGCACCACCCGCGGCTGACCGATGTCGACCCGAAGGCGGCCGAACGGGCCACCCGCCAGGTCGCGACCATGTTCGGGCTCGTCCCGCTGCTGGCGATCGCGTTCGTCGTGATCTACTTCGCGGTGCCGCGGGACATGTACATCGACTTCGGCCCGCTGCACTCCAACGCCCAGCATGTCGGGCTCGGCCTGACCGCGGGCTTCGCGATCCTGCTGATCGGCATCGGCGCGATCCAGTGGTCGCGCCAGATCATGGCCAACCACGAGATCTCCGACGACCGGCACGAGCTGAAGTCGAGCGACGAGGACCGTACTGCGGTCGTCGCGGACCTCAACACCGGCATCGACGAGTCGGCGATCAGCCGCCGCAAGGTGCTCGGCCGCAGCCTGGCCGGCGCGCTCGGGGCGCTCGGCCTGCCGGCGCTCGTCGTCCTGGCCGACCTCGGGCCGTGGCCGGTCGCGGCGACCCGTAAAGAGACGATCATGAAGACGATCTGGGCCGAGGGCGTCAAGCTCGTCCAGGACGTCAGCTACACCCCGATCAAGGCCTCCGAGATGCGGATCGGCCAGCTGATCAACGGCCAGCCGGAGAACCTGCAGGAACTGCACGGCGCCGAATTCCAGCAGGCCAAGGCGAAGTCCTCGATCGTGGTCGTCCGGATGGACCCGAACCGGATCAAGATCCCCGAGTCGCGGCGCGACTGGCAGGTCGGCGGGATCCTCTGCTATTCCAAGATCTGCACCCACGTCGGCTGCCCGATCAGCCTGTGGGAGGACCAGACCCACCACCTGCTCTGCCCCTGCCACCAGTCGACGTTCGATCTCGGCGATTCCGGTGTCGTGGTGTTCGGCCCGGCGGCGCGTGCGCTGCCGCAGCTTCCGATCACCACCGATTCGGAGGGATACTTGATCGCCCGGAGCGATTTCACCGTCCCGGTGGGGCCGAGCTTCTTCGAGCGCGACTCGCACGGCGACTACCAAAAGGGTGATAACTGATGGCGAAACCTGCCAGCACGGTCACCGAGAGTTCGGCGACCGAGGCACAGACCCCGGCGAAGCAGCCGGGCCCGCTGCTCAAGGCCGCCGCCGGTCCGGCCGGCTGGGCCGACGAGCGACTGAGCGTGGCCAAGCTGGGCCGGGCGAATCTGCGCAAGATCTTCCCGGACCACTGGTCCTTCCTGCTCGGCGAGATCGCGCTCTACTCCTTCATCGTCCTGCTGATCACCGGCGTCTTCCTGACCCTGTGGTTCAAGCCTTCGATGGCGGAGATCGAGTACGACGGCTCGTACCAGCTGCTCAAGGGCCTGCACATGTCGGAGGCGTTCGCCTCGACGCTGAACATCTCGTTCGACATCCGCGGCGGGCTGCTGGTCCGGCAGATGCACCACTGGGCCGCCCTGCTGTTCGTGGTCGCGATGTACGCCCACATGATGCGGACCTTCTTCACCGGCGCCTTCCGCAAGCCCCGTGAGCTGAACTGGATCCTCGGCGTCCTGCTGCTGATGACCACGATCATCGCGGGCCTGACCGGCTACTCGCTGCCGGACGATCTGCTGTCCGGCACCGGTGTCCGGTTCGTCGACGGCCTGATCCGGTCGGTCCCGCTGATCGGCACCTGGGCGGAGTTCTTCGTCTTCGGCGGGGAGTTCCCGGGCGACCTGATCATCTCCCGGTTCTACATGGCGCACATCCTGCTGGTGCCGGCGATCCTGCTCGGCCTGATCGCCGTGCACGTCGGGCTGGTCTTCTACCAGAAGCACACCCAGTACCCGGGCCCGGGCCGGACCGAGAAGAACGTGGTCGGCTTCCCGCTGTTCCCGGTCTACATGGCCAAGGCCGGCGGCTTCTTCTTCATCGTGTTCGGCGTGATCGCGCTGATGGGTGCGGTGATGCAGATCAACCCGGTGTGGGCGTTCGGACCGTACAACCCGGCCGAGGTGACCGCCGGTTCGCAGCCGGACTGGTATCTGGGCTTCGTCGAGGGCGCGGTCCGGATCATGCCGGGCCTGGAGTCGCACATCGGCGGCACCACCTGGTCCTGGAACATCTTCGTGCCCGGCGTCGGACTGATGATGTTGTTCCCGGGGATCCTGGTGGCCTACCCGTTCATCGAACGGTGGGTGACCGGCGACAACTCCGAGCACCACATCCTGGAGCGGCCGCGGAACAACCCGACCCGGACCGCCTTCGGCATCGCCGGGATCACCTGCTACGGACTGTTCTGGGCCGGTGGCGGCAACGACCTGATCGCCGTGATCTTCGACGTGTCGCTGAACTCGGTGACCGACTTCCTCCGCGTCGCGGTCTTCGTCGGCCCGGTGATCGCCTTCATGATCACCAAGCGGGTCTGCATCGGCCTGCAGCGGCGGGACGAGGCCCGGCTGCTGCACGGCGCCGAGTCCGGCATCATCGTCCGCGACCCGTCCGGCGGGTACGAGGAGAAGCACGTGCCGATCAGCCAGGACGAGGCGTTCACGCTCACCCAGCACAAGGAGTACCTGCCGCTGGAGCCGATCCGGGACGGCGAGGGCGACGGCCTGCGCGACGGCGAGGTCAAGGCGGAGAACCGGCGCCGGCTGGCCACCCGGTTCTTCTACCGGGACGCGCTGCGCAAGCCGACCCGGGCCGAACTGGAGGCTGCCGCGGAGCACCAGGCCCACGGCAACGGCCACGAGAACGGCCATGGCAACGGCAACGGTCACGGCGAGCTCGAAGCGGCCGATGATCAGGCCGAGCTGGAGTCGGGCGACGCGGCCACCAGGAGTGGTACGACCACGCACTGATCAACAGCAAGGGGAACACGCCCCCTCCGGCCGCCGGCCGGAGGGGGCGTTTCTCGTTTCCGCGCCGGGCCGACTGTCCGGGCCCGCCGGTAGGCTGAACGTTTTTATCCGGACGCGGACGCGGCCGGACAGCAGAAGGGACTGATCGGTATGACCGCCGAACCGGTATGGATGACGCCGCGCACGCTGCAGCGGCTGGAGGACACGGTGGCCGACCTGACCCGGCCCGGCCGGACCCCGGACGACGCCGAGCAGGCGCGGATCCTGGAGCTGCGCGAGCTGATCCGGCGGGCCGAGACCGAGGCCAAGCCGGACGACGGGCTGGTCGAGCCGGGCATGATCGTCACCGTACGGTTCGACGGCGAGGACGAGCCGACCACCTTCCTGGTCGGCAGCCGGGAGCTGGCCGCGCTCGACGCCAGCGTCGACCTGGATGTCTACTCCCCCAGCTCGCCGCTCGGCTTGGCGATCGTGGGCCGGTACGTCGGCGACACGATCAGCTACCCGGCGCCGAACGGCACCGTGAAGGCCACTGTGGTCGCCGCGGCACCGTTCGGCTGAGGCCCCTGGGTGGCAGGCTGCAGGGATGGAATTTGCAGCCATGCAGGCCGAGGCGCGGGCGGTGCGCTCCCGGTACGCGGAGGTCGAGGCAGAACGCTACGGGCGCAGCTGGACGACCGAGGAGATCATGATCGGCTTCGTCGGCGACGTCGGTGATCTTGCCAAGCTCGTCCAGGGCAAGGCCGGGGTGCGGCCGACCGCCGACCTGGACGCCAAGCTCGCCCACGAGCTCGCCGACTGCCTGTGGAGCGTGCTGACCCTCGCCGACGCGTACGGCGTGAACCTGGAGGGGTCCTTCACCGACACCATGGCCGGGATCAGGGCCCACCTCGACCGCTGACCTGGGCCGGTTGGTGGTGCCGCGCCCCGCTACTGACTCACGACGCTAGGGTCCTGCCATGGTCCAGCTGCTTCCCTACCTGCTCGGGGCGTTGTCGCTGTTCTGCCTGGTGATCGTGGCGAAGCCGGACCTGTTCCGGAACTGGACGGTACGCGTGTCCGACGGCGACGACCGGAGCTGGGACGACCGCCGGGTCCGGCTCGGCGGACTGCCGCGCGGAGTGGTCCGGGCGATCTATCTCGGGGTCGCGGTCCTGCTCGCCGTCTTCGCGTTCCAGGTGCACGGCTGGGCCGCCGCCGAGGACGACTGCGCCCTGGCCGAGCAGGTCTATTCCGCGGCCCAGGACGGGTGGGACCTGGACCGGGCGTACGCCGAGGCCGCCCGCCTCGGCCTCGACGTCGAGGCCGTGACGAGCAAGACCAAGTCCGCCAAGATCACCTCGGTGACCGTCAGCAAGGACGGCCGGACGATCGCGACCTGGCGGACCGGGTCCGTGTCCACCGGCCTCGACTGTCGCTGAGGTTCAGTTCGTCAGCCCGAGCGCCTCGGCGATCGCGCGATAGCCGGGCAGCGGGTCCTCGCCGTCCTCGGTCAGCAACTGCAGCACCACCTGGCTGGCGCCGGCGTCCAGGTGTGCGGTCAGCGCCGCCGCGACGGTGGCCGGGTCGCCCTGCGGTGCCAGCGCGTCGATCACCCGATCGCTGCCGTCGCCGGCGACGTCGTCCTCGGTGAAGCCGAGCGTGAGCAGGTTGCTGACGTAGTTGCGCAGCCGCAGATACATCCCGACCCCGTGCCGGGCCAGGTCGCGCGCGGCGGGCGTGCTGCCCAGCACCGCCTTCTGCTCCGTCACCAGCAGGGGCTCCGGGCCGATCAGTTCGCGGGACCGGCGGGTGTGCTCCGGGGTCACCAGATACGGGTGCGGCCCGGCGGTCCGCTCGGCGGCCAGCTTCAGCACCTTCGGCCCGAGCGCCGCCAGCACGACGTCCTGCTCCGGCACGCCGGCCGCGGCCAGCCGGTCCAGGTAGTCGACGATCGTCGCGTACGGGCTCCGGTACTCCCGGGTGGCCTCCGGGTGCCCGATCCCGACGCCCAGCGCGAGCCGGCCCGGGAACCGCGCGGCGACCCGGTGGTAGGCCTCGGCCACCGGCTCCGGTTCGTCGGCCCACATGTTGACGATCCCGGTCCCGACCACCAGCCGATCGGTCGCGGCCAGCAGTTCCTCGGGTTCGGCCAGGTCGCCCGGCGACAGCCCGAGCCAGATCGACCGGTAGCCGAGATTCTCCAGTTCCTTCGCCAGCTGTGGGCTGGTCTGACCGGACCTGCGCCAGACCCCCACGCCGCGTACGTCATTCACCATGATCACGACAACCGGCGGCCCGGCCCGGACATTCCCACCAAGATCACGATCACCCGGCCCGCGGCGGCAGCCCGTGCTCGGCGCGCACCTGCTCGGCCGGCCGCGGCGGGCCGGGCGGCGTACCGTCACCGAAGGGGCGGCCGCCGAGCTGTTCCCGGTGGTGCGGTTCCCACCAGTTGCTCAGGTCCGGTCCGGCCGGAACGATCTTGGTCGGATTGATGTCGGTGTGCACCACGTAGTAGTGCTGCTTGATCTGGACGAAGTCGGTCGTGTCGCCGAAGCCGGGCGTGTGGAACAGGTCCCGGGCATAGGCCCAGAGCGCGTCGAACTCGGACAGCTTCTGCCGGTTGCACTTGAAGTGCCCGTGGTAGACCGCGTCGAACCGGGCCAGCGTGGTGAACAGCCGGACGTCGGCCTCGGTGATCGTGTCGCCGACCAGATATCGCTGCCCACGCAGGCGATCCTCGAGCCAGTCCAGCCGCGCGAACAGCCGGTCGTAGGCGCGTTCGTACGCCTCCTGCGAGCCCGCGAAGCCGCACCGGTAGACGCCGTTGTTGACGTCGCGGAAGATCAACTCGGCCACCTCGTCGATCTCGTCCCGGCGGTCCTCCGGATAGAGATCGGGCGCGCCGTCGCGGTGGAACGCGGTCCACTCGGTGGAGAAGTCGAGCGTGATCCGGGGGTAGTCGTTGGTCACCACCGCCTTCGTCGGTACGTCGACGATCGCCGGCACCGTGATCCCGCGCGGATAGTCCGGCACCCGGGCGAAGTAGGCCTGCTGCAGCCGTTCGTAGCCGAGCACCGGATCCACGCCGCCCGGATCAAGATCGAAGGTCCAGCTCCGCTTGTCGTGGGTCGGCCCGCACAGCCCGAGCGAGATCGCGTCCTCCAGCCCCAGCAGCCGGCGGACGATCAGCGTCCGGTTCGCCCAGGGGCAGGCCCGCGCCGCCACCAGCCGGTAGCGGCCCGCCTCGACGGGGTAGCCGTCCCGGCCGTCGGCCGTGATCCGGGTGGTGATGTAGTTGGTGTCCCGCTTGAACTCGCCGGCCTCGACGTAGCTACCCGGCTCCGCGTCGTTGTCGCTCATGGTCGCGAGCGTACAAGTCAGTTCGGACGAATCCTGTCTGCCTCCTGTGCAGTGTCGGCGGAACGCGATAGCATCCACCGCGGATGGTGACATTTCGGGGGTGTCGGCATCAGTTCCTCGGTCCGTCCGGACCACCTGTCCCCGAGCAACCTGTTTGCCTCACCGACGAGGCGGACCTGGATTCGGGGGAGACCAAGGATGCGCGTAGGCGCACGTACCAAAGTTGCCGGCTTGATGGTCGCCGGCCTGACACTCGCGTTCGGCACCGTCGCCGCGGCCACGGTGGCCGCCAGCGCTGACGAGACGACGAACACCAATGACCCGGGCTACTGGGAGAAGTACCTCGAAGAGCAGGGGTACCAGAACGCCGACTGCTCGAAGGACGATTCCGTCGCCACGCCGTACGAGGTGCCGGCGGGCTCCTGGGTTCTGCTGGTCCTGAAGGCCGGCTCCGGGGACAGCGAGAACGACGTGATCAAGGACCCGGTCTCGGGCACCGCGTACGAGCACTCGACGAAGAAGGACATCTCGCACGCGATCCTGTGCTCCGCCGACGAGGGTCCTTCCCCGACCCCGACGCCGTCCGATTCTCCGACGCCGACGGACACGCCGACGCCGACCGAGACGCCGAGCGAGACCCCGAGCGAGACGCCGACTCCGAGCGAGTCGCCGACCGAGACCCCGAGCGAGACGCCGACTCCGAGCGAGTCGCCGACCGACACGCCGCCGCCGTCCGAGACGCCGAGCGAGACGCCGTCCGAGACCCCCAGCGAGTCGCCGAGCGAGACGCCGTCCGAGTCGGGGATGCCGAGCGAGAGCGAGAGCCCGTCGCCGACCGCTACTCCGTCGGAACCGCGGCCCGGCTTCGGCACCGGCACTGACGGCGGCACGGCCTGGCCGCTGCTGGCGGGCGCCGGCGTGATCGGCACCGGAATCGTCGGCACCGGGATGACCCTGCTGCTGAAGCGCATCCGCCGCCACTGATCGTGCATCGGCTGCTGCGTTCGATCCTGATCGCCGGTACGGCAGCGCTGGCGGTGTCCGGGCTCCTCGTGGGCTGCGGGACACCGCCGGTTGCCGGGCCGCCACCGGCCCCGGAGTCGAGTCCCGCCTCCGCTT
This sequence comes from Microlunatus sp. GCM10028923, assembly GCF_042666975.1. Taxonomy (NCBI): domain Bacteria; kingdom Bacillati; phylum Actinomycetota; class Actinomycetes; order Propionibacteriales; family Propionibacteriaceae; genus Microlunatus; species Microlunatus sp. GCM10028923. Next base: position 106,410 of record NZ_JBHTFF010000004.1, read on the forward strand.
CGGCGAAGCCCGGTGACCCGTCGTCCGACGCTTCGTCGAGTCCCAAGGCGTCCAAGGCGCCGGAGCGGCCGTACGCGAAGACCACCGGCGAAGGATCCCTTCCCCCACGGCGCGAGTCGAGCGATCCGCCGGACCGGGACCGCTCGGTGCCGGAGTCCGAGGTGGTCCGGCTGAAGATCCCGGACGTCCTCTCCGGCGACTCCGGCGGTGCGATCTCCCCGGACCCGTCGACCAACGAACTGGTGCCGCCGAAGACCTCGCTGGTCTACCGGTGGGCCGACCGAGGTCGTCCCGGTTCCGACTCGGGCGACACGGTCTACCTGCTCGGCCACACGGTCCGCTCCGGCGGCGGTGTCTTCGATCCGCTGCAGCACGTCGAGATCGGCCAGTCGATCATCGTCGAGACCGAGAGCGGCTCGCTGACGTACCAGGTGCAGGCGACCAAGATGTACCCGAAGAACGAGATCCAGCGGGCCGACGAGGTGTACGAGACCGTACCGGGGCGGCTGGTCCTGGTCGGCTGCTACCTGAACGCGGACGGCTCCAAGCAGGACCTCAACTTCGTCGTCTTCGCCCAGCTCGCCGACTGAACCCGGCCCCGGTCCGAGTGGCCGGGCGCCGCGCCTTAGGGTCGAGGGAAACGAGACCGATGGAGGCGGGCATGGCGGGCAGGACGATCGAGATCGCGGCGGCCGACGGGACGGCGGAGGCCTACCTCTCCCCCGGCCCGGACACCCCGCACGCCGGGGTGCTGCTGTTCGTCGACGCGATCGGGCTGCGGCCGGCGATCGAGACCATCGCGGATCGGATCGCCGGCTGGGGCTACACCGTGCTGGCGCCGAACGTCTTCTACCGCGCCGGTACGGCGGCCGAGCTGGCCCCGGCCGAGGACCTGCGGAAGCCGGGCGCCCGGGAGGCGTTCTTCGCCACCATGGGCAACCGGCGGACCGGCCTGGACACCGCGAACCTGCTCCGCGACATCACCGCCTACCTCGACGCCCTGGCCGCCCAGCCCGGCGTCGTCGCCGACCGGCTGGGCAGCACCGGCTACTGCATGGGCGGCATGCTCGCCCTCCGCGCGGCCGCCGCCCACCCGGACCGGATCCGGGCCGCCGGCGCGTTCCACGCCGCCAACCTGGTCACCGACGAGCCGGACAGCGTGCACAAGATCATCACGACGGCGACCGCCGAGATCCTGGCCGGCCACGCTGACAACGACCGGGCCAACCCGCCGGAGGCGATCGCCGCCCTCGACGAGGCGCTGGACGCGGCGGGGATCACCCGCAGCACGGCGATCTACCCGGACGCGCCGCACGGCTTCACCATGCCGGACACCTCGATGTACCAGGAGGCGGGCGCCGAGCGGCACTACGCCGAACTCGAGGCCCTGTTCGCCAGGACGCTGTCGGACTGACGTCCGGTGATCATGATCGGTACGCCGAGCGGCGGGATGATCAACTTCTCGGCACGGCCGGCGTAGCCGAAGGTCCGCCGAAGATGATCAAGGGACTCGGAGAAGTGGGCCCAGCCCTCGCCGTGCACGGCGATGATCATCGCGTCGCCGAGCAGCTCTGACGCCCGGAGCGCGGTCCGCGCGTTCAGGGTCACGTCGGCATCGCCGAACACGCCGACGTTCGCGGCGCCCACGTTGAGCACGGCCACGTCGATCGGACCGAGCCGGTCCACGATCTCGGCGACCAGGTCGACCGAGGCGTTGTCGCCGGAGACGTACACGGTCGGTGCCCCGTCCGACCGCAGCACGAAGCCGGTGACGACCCCACTGAACTCCTCCGCACCGGCCGGACCGTGCAGCGCCGGAACCGCGGTCACCTCGACGGTCCCGGACACGGCGACGGTCTGCCACGGGTCCAGACCGGTGACGCCCGGCAACCGGCCTGCGGCCTCCGGCGTCGACAGCACGGTCGGCACCGAGGAGAGCAGGGCACGGCCGGACCGGTCCAGGTTGTCGGCGTGCTCGTCGTGCGACAGCAGCACGACGTCGATCGGGCCGACCTGCTCCGGCGGCACGGCCGGGCCGGTCAGCTTGTGCAGCACCACCCGACCCGGGTAGTCGCCCGGCGGGTCGAAGGTGGGGTCGGTCAGCCAGGTCAGCCCGGCGTAGCGGAACCGGAGCGTCGGCCCGCCCACGTGCAGCGCCTCCAGTTGGTCGGCGCCGGTCTCAGCAGAAGTGATCATGACCCGAGTCTCGGCGCTGCCACAGGTTCACAACAGTGGCCCGATGGACGATGTTCGTTAAGATCGGGCCATGCCTACCGTCGCAGTCCTCGCGTTCGACGGGATCAGCCCGTTCCACCTCTCGGTGCCGGCCCTGGTGTTCGGCCGGGCCGGCATCGACCGCCCGGCTGACTGGCCGTACCGGCTCCGGATCTGCGCGGAGCAGCCGGGAGAGCTGGCGACCGAGGCGGGGTTCGACATCACGGTCCGGTACGGGCTCGAGGTCCTGGACGAGCTGACCGGCGATGGCTCCGGTCCCGCCGACCTGCTGATCGTGCCGAGCTGGATCCGCGACGCCGTCCCGTCCGCGCCGTTGCTGGCGGCGATCCGGTCCGCGCACCGTCGCGGCACCCGGATCGTCGGGCTCTGCCTGGGCAGCTGGGTGATCGCCGCGTCCGGGCTGGCCGACGGCCGGGAACTGACCACCCACTGGTCGGACGCCGAGCGGCTGGCCCGGGCCCATCCGGCGGTCCGGGTCCGGGCCGACCTGCTCTGGTCCGATCTCGGCGACGTGATCACGTCGGCCGGCGTGGCCGCGGCACTGGACTGCTGCCTGCACCTGGTCCGTACCGACCTCGGCAGCCGGACCGCGGCCGAGTTGGCGCGCCGGCTGGTGCTGGCGCCGCACCGCAGCGGCTCACAGGCGCAGTTCGTCCCGGTCGCGGTGCCGGCGGCCGACCAGGACGACCCGATCGAGCGAGCCATGGTGTGGGCGTCGGCCCGGCTCGCCGAGCCGATCGACCTGGACGCCTGGGCCCGCGCCGCCGCCCTGTCCCGCCGAACCTTCACCCGCCGGTTCCGGGACCGGACCGGCACCAGCCCGCAGCAGTGGCTGCTGCACCAGCGCCTCGACCGGGCCAGGCTGCTGCTCGAGACGACCGACGATCCCGTCGAGCGGGTCGCCGGCGACGCCGGCTTCGCCACCGCCGTCAGTCTGCGGCACCACTTCCGGCAGCAACTGGGCACCAGCCCGGCCGCGCACCGGGCCCAGTTCCGGACCCGGTCCTTGATCAAGAACTGATCAGGAACCGGCGGCAGGCCGGAGCCGGGCGATCAGCTCTCCCCTGCTATGGACGCCCACCTTGCCGAAGATCGACTTGAGATGATCTTGGACCGTGTGCGGTGAGATGAACAGCCGGTCGGCGATCTCCGCGGTGGACCGGCCGGCCAGCACCTCGGCGCAGAGCTCCCGTTCCCGGGCCGACAGGCCGTAGGCGACCAGGAGCAGGGCGAGCAGCCGATCCCCCGAGGACGGCTCGATGGTGATCACGGTCCGTTCGTCGCCGGCGCCGATCAGCCGGTTCGCCTCCAGCTGCGCCCAGCGGCCGCGGGCGTCCCGGAGCCGGCCGTGGAACCCACCCGGCCCGGCGGTCCGGGCCCCGTACCCCAGCACCCGCATCATGGTCTGGAAGCGGCCCGGGGCGATCTCGTCCAGGCTGTCCCGCCAGTCGGCGGCGGCGGCCGTGACGGCCCGGATCGCGCCGTCCGCACCGAGCACCACGATCGCCGGTACGCCGCCGGCCCGGGACGCCTCGGCCCGTACGGCCACCCGGATCGACGCGCCGACGGCCGGTGCGACCGCGGCCAGGTACTCCGTCTCCCGGTCCGTGAAGTCGGCGCCGCGGCGGACGAAGCCGGCCGCGCCCCACCACACGCCGGCGTCGGAGAACAGCACCCGGAGGTCGCGGTCCAGTCCGAGCGGCCGCCAGACCTCGTGGTAGCGGCCGCTGCGGGCCAGCTCCCGCTCCGGCAGGTCGGACAGCCGGGCCACCACACGGTGCTCCCGGGCCAGCCCGGCGAACGTGTGCGGCTCCCCCGGCGCGTACTCGGCGGCCGCCAGCCGTTCCTCGCCCGCGGCGGTGATCGTGGCCGTACCGCCGATCATGCCGGTGATCATCAACGTCTCCGGGTCGAGCGTCGCCCAGCAGGTCAGCTCGCTCGGCACGGCCCGGTCGACCAGGGTGATCGCGGCGGCCTGCAGCTCCGCCACGCCGGCTCCCCGTACGGCGAGGTCGGTGATCTCGCGCCGCGCTCGGTCGGCCCGGTCCTCCCACACGCCTTCAGTATGCGCTCGGGCCGGCGGCCCCGATATCCCCGATTCCTGGGATCGACCGGAGCCGGAAGCCGGGCCTAGCGTCGCTGCCATGACCCATCAGGTACGCCATCGCGGTGCCGGCGAAGGCACCGAACTGACCGCGCCGGACGCGGTGCTGACGATCAAGATCGACGCCGCGGACACCGACGACGGCTACGAGCTGTTCGAGGTCGACGCGCCGCGCGGCCCGGCCACCCCGCTGCACCGCACCGCCTGGCCCAAGGCCTACTACCTGCTGCACGGCCGGATGATCGTGCAGGTCGAGGACCGGGCGATCGAACTCGCGCCGGGCGCCGTGATCACCATCCCGCCGGACGCCTGGCACACGTTCACCGTGCTCAGTCCGACCGTCCGGTTCCTGGTGATCAGCCTGACCGGCGCGATGAGCCGCTTCCACGCCGACCTGCAGCGGGCCGTCGCCGACGGCGCCACGGCCGGCCCGGAGCTCGCCACCGTGCTGGCCAAGCATCGGGTCACGCTGGCCGCCGACCCGGTTCCGGAACAGGTCGCACCATGATCATCGTCGCCTGGATCGGAGTCCTGCTCGGCGCCGTGATCTACTTCCTCGCCTTCGTCTGGGAGACGATCATGTTCCGCCGGCCGGGCGTGCACCAGGGGATCTTCGCGGTGCCGTCCCGCGACATCGAGCCGGTCCGGCTCTGGTCGTTCTGCGTCGGCTTCTACAACCTGTTCCTCAGCCTGGGCGCGGTCGCCGGCGTGATCTTGTGGGCCACCGGTTCGGTGGCCGAGGGCCGTGCGCTGGTGATCTTCACCGGCCTGTTCATGTTCGGCTGCGGCGTCGTCCTGTTCGTCGCCGACCGGCTGGCGCTGAGCCGGCCCAAGGGTCCCGGCGTCGCACCGGCGATCGCCTGCAGCGTGCCGACCGCGATCGCCACCCTCGCCGCCCTGGTGGCGGTGTGAGGTCAGCGCCGGACGGCTGCGCTCATCATCGCGACCAGGGCGTCCGGCGTGACCACGGAGACGTGCGGCGCCAGGTTGTCGACGACGTGGCCGAGGTCGTCCAGGTTCATGCTCCAGCAGTGCAACATCACCACCGAGTAGCCGTCCACGGAGGTCGGATCGGTGCCGGCCGCGTTGAGGGTCTCGATCACCTGGGCCGGTGAGCTCAGCCCCTCCCAGAGCATGGTCCGGGCCGAGATCACCGGCTTGTCCTCGACCCAGCGGACCCGGCCGCGGAGACCGTCGTAACGGCTGTACTCCAGGTAGATCAGGCCGGTGATCTGGTCGTGCCGCAGGTACGCCGACCACAGGTCCGCGTCGTCGAAGGACTCGAAGTCGAGGATCTGGACCACGCCGAGATCGGCCCGTTCCATCGTCCGGGCGAGCTCGGCGGTGTGCAGCGTCAGCTCGTCGCGCGGATACCGGCTCGGGTAGAGGTAGCCGCCGCCGGACGGGCCGACGACGAAGCGGTCCTCGTGCCGGCCGGCCGAGGCGTTGCGGTAGTACCAGTCCAGCACGGACGGCGCGAGGTCGATCGCCGACGGCGGCACGCCCCAGCCGAGGTCGAAGGTGCCACGGCGCGGACTGCCGAACCAGTTCTGGCTGGTCGGCAGGTCGTTCAGCAGCCACTGCACGTTGTCGCCGTCGGTGACGACGAACGCGACGTGGTGCCGGCCCGGCTCCGGCGTACGCGGCCGGACCGGGGCCCGTTGCTGCAGGGACGGGAGGCTGATCCCGGAGAGACAGGCCAGGTTGCCCGCCCAGTCGCCCGGGAGGGTGACGACGCCGGCCGCCGAGGAGACGCCGACGAAGCCGTCCTCGCCCTGCCGCGCATCGCCCCAGCCGATCACGGCGGCGTCGGGGTCGAGATCCTCGACGACCGACCTGCGGAAGTCGGAATTGCCGTCGTAGAAGGTGAAGGCGCCGGCCATCGTCGCGTAGTCCCGGAGCTGGTGGGTGAACAGGCCGACCTCGGGGTCGGCCTTCTGCTCCACCACAAGGTCACTCCGGAGCTGCCCGCGGTACGTCCGCCAGGCCCACGCGTCGTCCCGCTCGCGGACGTCGGCCAGCCGGCGCAACCCGTGCTCGATCGCGGTCGGCTCCAGCGCCTCGGACACGGCGATCCCGCCCTCGACGCCGGCCACGGTCGTCGCCACGTTGATCGTCGGACCGCCGCTCCGGTACAGGACGTAGCCGGCCACCCGGTCCGCGAACCGGTCGACCAGGCCCCACGGGTCGTCGGCCCGGGTCGCCGGGAGCTCGTACCGCTCGGTCAGGTCGTCGAGCCAGAGCCGGTACCCGTTCGGCAGGTCGAGATAGATCGCCGGGCCCGCTCGCCGATCACCGGGGCGGGCCAGCAGACCCTGCAGGGTGGCGACCATGATCGCCTCGTCGTCGGTCAGCCCGGCCCGGTCGACGACGAACAGCTCGGTCGGCTCGATTCCCTTGGGGTACGGGGATCTCGGCTGATCGGCGACCGCCCGGCCCGGCTGCAGCGCACCGGCCGCCGTGGCAGCGACGGCCACCGCGGACAGGGCGCCGAGCGCCTGCCGCCGGGGCATCCGCAACGATCGGGGACTGACGGGATCGACCATGATGCCCTGACCTCCGTTGTCGGTTCCGCCGACGCTAAGTTGCCGCTCCGACGCGGGTCAAGGACCGGCACCCGGTCCTGGACAGAAGATGATCATGCGGCGTCGAGACCGAGGTCGTCGGCGAGCTCGTCGAAGATCATCCGGTTGTAGCCGAACGCTCGGGCCGACTCGTCGATCACCGCGGCCCGGTCCGTGGCGGTCCACGGCGCGGCGTCGAGCAGCGCCCGGTAGTGCCGCCGGAACTCGGCCGGGTTGCGCAACGGCCCGGCATACAGCCCGCCGAAGTCGTAGAAGGCGAGCCCGGCCCGGTCGCCGTGCTGGCGCCGCATCGCCGACGCGATCACCTGGCCGCCGGACACGTCGCCGAGGTAGCGGGTGTAGTGGTGCGCCACGAACCTGGCCGCCGAGTCCGCACCGCTGATCCGCTCGGCGTACGCCATCGTGGTGGGCCGTGCCTGCACCGACGCCGCCCAGTCCGGCCCGATCAGGTGCTCGAGGTCGGCCCGCAGCGCGGGCAGCCGGTCCAGATCCTCGATGACGAAGGGCCCGGCCACGGGGTCCGCACGCCACCGCTCGGCGGCCGTCTCCAGCGCCGTGTAGACGAACAGGTTCTGTCCCGCGAGCGCGGCCAGCGCCTCCAGGCCCAGCCGGCCGTCGAGCAACTTCCCCACGAACGGAGCCGACTCGGCCCGGTCGTGGTGCTCCGCCGTCGCCCGGCGGAGCACGGTCGAGAAAGGCTCCAGGTCCACGGTGTTCCCGGTCATCATCACGACCCCCTGCTCGCCGACTTTGGTGAGCCTTACTTTAACTGCTCCCCGATCGGCGTGGCCGGCGGAGGTTCAGCCGGGCTCGACGACCATCGCCGGATCGGACACCGTGACCTGGCCGGCCAGGATCTCCTCGGCGTAGTGGCAGGCGACCCGGCGACCGGGATGCCCCTCGATCACCCGCAGCTCCGGCACCTCGGTGTCGCACCGGTCCGGCTGCCGGTACGGGCACCGGGTGTGGAACCGGCAGCCCGCGGGCGGCCTGGCCGGGCTGGGCAGGTCGCCGCGGAGCAGGATCCGTTCCCGCCGGTCCTCGACCTCCGGGTCCGGGATCGGGATCGCCGACATCAGCGCGATCGTGTACGGATGCAGCGGCGTCGCGTAGAGGTCGTCGCTGTCGGCCTCCTCGACCAGCCGGCCGAGGTACATCACGCCGATCACGTCCGAGATGTGCCGCACCACCGCAAGATCATGAGCGACCACGACGTAGGTCAGGCCGAGCAGGTCCTGCAGCCGTTCCAGCAGATTGATCACCTGCGCCTGCACCGAGACGTCCAGGGCGCTGACCGGTTCGTCGGCGATCACCAGGTCCGGGTTCAAGATCATCGCCCGGGCGATCCCGATCCGCTGCCGCTGCCCGCCGGAGAACTCGTACGGGTACTTGGCCAGCGCCGAGCCGGGCAGCCCGACCAGTTCCAGCATCGACTCGGCCTTGGCCAGGTGGCTCGCCGGCCGGTCGGCGCCGAACTCGGCCCGGTCCGCCTCGGACAGCCCATGCGCCTTGAGCGGTTCGAGCAGCAGGCTGCGCACCGACTGCCGCGGATCGAGACTGCCCAGCGGGTCCTGGAACACCATCTGCATCCGGCGCCGGATCCGGCGCAGTGGCTCGGGCCGCAGCGTGCCGAGGTCGGTGCCGTCGAAGATCACCTGGCCCTCGGTCGGCTTCTCCAGCCGGAGCAGGGCGCGGCCGAGCGTCGACTTGCCGCAGCCGGACTCGCCGACGAGACCGTACGTCTGGCCCTGGGTCAGCGCGAGATCGACGCCGTCGACGGCGCGGACATGGCCGACCGTCCGGTCCAGCAGGATCCCCTGCTTGATCGGGAAGTGCACCTTGAGCCCGCGCACGTCGAGCAGCGGCTGACCCTCAGTCATGATCATCTTCGTTCCCTGAGCCTCAGCCATCATCACCATCGTTCCCTGAGCCTGTCGAAGGGCCCGGTGCGTCGACCGGGTGCACGCAGCGCACCGGGTGATCGGGCCGAGTCGAGTCGACCAGCTGCAGGTCGCTCCGGACGCAGGCCTCGTCGGCGTGCCGGCAGCGCGGCGCGAACGCGCAGGCCTTGGTCCACGGCACGACGTCCCGCGGGGTGCCCGGGATCGGGTGCAGCGGTTCGCCGCGGGGAGCGTCCAGCCGCGGGATCGAGGACAGCAGGCCCTCGGTGTAGCGGTGCTGCGGGTGGGCGAACAGCTCCCGCCGCTCGGCCGTCTCGACCACTCGGCCCGCGTACATCACGTTCACCGTGTCGCACAGCCCGGCCACCACGCCGAGATCGTGGGTGATCATGATCATCGCGGTGCCGAGGTCGCGGACCAGCTCGCTGAGCAGCTCCAGCACCTGGGCCTGGATCGTCACGTCGAGCGCGGTGGTCGGCTCGTCGCAGATCAGCAGTTTCGGCTTGCAGGCCAGGGCGATCGCGATCAGCGCCCGCTGCCGCATGCCGCCGGACAGCTGGTGCGGATACTCCCGCAGCCGGCGGGCCGGATCGGGGATGCCGCAGCGGCGGAGCAGGTCCTCGGCCTCGTCCCGGGCGTCGGCCCGGGTGATCTGCTGATGCCGGCGCAGCACCTCGGTGACCTGCAGCCCGATCGGCAGCACCGGGTTCAGCGAGCTCATCGGGTCCTGGAACACCATCGCCAGCTCGCGGCCCCGCAGTGAGGACAGCTCGGCCGCGGACCGGCCGATCAGGTTCTGGCCGCGGTAGCGGGCGGCCCCGGTGATCACCGCCGAACGCCGCGGCAGCAGGCCCATGATCGCCATCGAGGTGACCGACTTGCCGCTGCCGGACTCGCCGACGATGCCGACGATCTCGCCCGGCCGGACCGTGAACGACACGCCGTCCACGGCGACGAACGGCTCCCGGCCGCGGCGCCGGAAGCTGACCGCGAGGTTGTCCACCACCAACAGAGCCTGTCCTGAGCCTGTCGAAGGATCGAGCCGGCGCTCCTGGTCCACCAGGAGCAGCGGTTGATCAAGTTCGGTGCCCATGATCATCTCCTCGACTTCGGGTCGAGCGCTTCCCGCAGGGCCTCACCGAACAAGGTGAAGCCGAGGGCCGTGACGGCGATGCAGGCGCCCGGCAGCACGGTCAGGTGCGGGTCGCTCTGCAACCGGTCCTGCGCCTTGACCAGCATCCGGCCCCACTCCGCGATCGCCGGGTCCGGCGACCCGAGGCCCAGGTACGAGAGCCCGGCGACCTCGATGATCGCCGTCGCCAGCGTCAGCGTGGCCTGGACGATCACCGGCCCGACCGAGTTCGGCAGCACGTGCCCGACCACGATCGTGCTGCGCCGCAGGCCGAGCGACTCCGAGGCCAGCACGTAGTCGGAGTGCCGCTGGGTCAGCATCGAACCGCGCAGCAGCCGGGCAAAGATCGGCACGCAGGCGGCCCCGATCGCGATCATGATCGCGTTCGGGCTCTGCCCGATCGCGGCGGCGATGCTGACCGCCAGCAGCAGCGACGGCACCGAGAGCAGGATGTCCACCAGCCGCATCAGCAGCGTGTCCACCCAGCCGCCGAACGCACCGGCCAGGCCGCCGATCAGCGAGCCGCCGATCAGGCCGAGCGTCGTCGACACCACGCCGATGATCAACGACTGCCGGGCCCCGTAGAGCAACTGGGTGAGCAGGTCGGAGCCGAACGGGTCCAGGCCGAGCACGTGGTCCGGCGACGGCCCGGGCACGTCGGACGGCGTGACCTGGGTGATCCATTCGCTGGACGACGGCTGGTAGGGCGCGATCACCGGCGCCAGGATCGCGACCAGCACGAAGGCGAGCACGATCAGGGCGCCCAGGATCGCGCCGGGGTTGCGGATCAGCCGCTGCAGCGCGCCCTGCCACAGGCTGGTGCCACGGTCATGATCGTCGGTGCCGGTCAGCCCGGCCAGCGCGGCCGGCCGTTCGACCAACGGATCAACGGTCGTCATGAGCTCCCCCTACCTGGTCCGCAGCCGGGGATCGATGACGCCGTAGAGCAGGTCGACGACGAGGTTGACCAAGGCGTACGTGATCGCGATGAACAGGATGAACCCCTGCAGCACGGCATAGTCGAGCCCGCTGATCGCGTCGAACAGGTAGGACCCGATGCCGTTGAAGGCGAACACCGACTCGGTCAGCACCGCGCCGGCCAGCAGGGCTCCGGTCTGCAGCCCGACCGTGGTGACCACCGGCAGCATCGCGTTGCGCAGCACGTGCCGCCGGGTGATCAAGTTTGCCGCCAGGCCCTTCGCGGTGGCGGTCCGGACGTAGTCCTCGCCGATCACCTCGAGCACCGAGGCCCGGGTCATCCGGACGATGATCGCCAGCGGGATCGAACCGAGCGCGATGGCCGGCAGGATCAGGTGCGTGATCGCGTTCAGCGACGCGTCGAACTCCCGGGTCAGGATCCCGTCCAGCACGTAGAAGTTGGTGATGTGGGTGGCGTCGATCCGGGCGTCCTGCCGCCCGGACGCCGGCAGGAACGCCAGCGCGCCGAGCGGACCGGGCAGCCCGATCGCGAAAACGATCTTGAGCAGGTACGCCAGCACGAAGACCGGGATCACCACGCCGAGCAGCGACCCGCCGACCGTGAACAGGTCGAGGAACCCGCCGGCCCGCTTGGCGGCCAGATAGCCGAGCGGGATCCCGATCACCAGCGCGAAGAGCATCGCCGCGATGCCCAGCTCGATGGTGGCCGGGAACCGTTCCAGGAACGTCTCCAGCACCGGCTGGCCGGTCCTGGCCGAGGCGCCGAAGTCACCCTGCAGCAGCCGGCCGATGTACGTCACGTACTGCTGCGGGATCGGCTTGTCGAAGCCGTACACCTCGTTCAGCCGGGCGATCGACTCCGGCGTCGCCTTGTCGCCGAGCAGCGCCCGGGCCGGGTCGCCGGGCAGAGCGCGCAGCCAGACGAACAGCAGCACGCTCAGCCCGAACAGCACCGGCACCAGCAACAACAGCCGGCGGACCGCGAACCTGATCATGGTCGGGTTACGGCTTGATCGTGACCGTGTTCCAGACCTCGTCCTGCACCGGGCTGGGCACGTAGCCCTCGACGCCGGCACCGAAGCCGAGCGTCGGCGCCGGGTGCGCGATCGGGACGCCCGGGGCGTAGTCGGCGATCATCGCGTTGATCTTCTCGTAGGCCGGCTTCTGTTCCTCGACCGTCGGCAGCTCGCGGGCTTCCTTCAGCGCCTTGAACAGCTCCGGGTTGTCGAAGCCCCACTCGTTGGACTTGGCCGCGAAGAAGACGCCGAGGAAGTTGTCGGTGTCGTCGTAGTCGCCGTTCCAGCCGAGCAGGTGGATGTCCCGCTTGTCGGTGCCGTTCTCCCCCTGCACCATGTCCAGGTAGTCCGGGCTCCACTTCGCCGCCACCGGGGTGACCTTGATGCCGACCTTCTCGAGCTGGGTCTTGATCACCTGGAAGGTGTCCTCCGGCGTCGGCATGTACGGCCGCGAGACGCCGGTGGGGTAGGCGAACTTGAGCTCCAGGTTCTCCTGGCCGGCCTCCTTCAGCAGCTGCTTGGCCTTCTCCGGATCGTAGGGATACTCGGTGACGCCGTCGTTGTAGCCGGTGACCAGGTCCGGGATGAACTCCTTGGCGACCTGCGAGCCCTCCGGCAGCGTGCTGTTCACCACGGCCTGCCGGTCGATCGCGTGGGTCAGTGCCTGCCGGACCCGGACGTCCTGGAACGCCTTGTTCTTCTGGTTGAACGCCAGGTAGAGGATGTTGAACGGCGGCCGGTTGAGCAGCTGCATCCCCTTCTCCTTCAGCGGCGCCAGGTCGGCCGGCGCGACCAGGTCGTAGCCGTCGATGGTGCCGGCCTCGAGCTCCTGGGCCCGCGCCTTCCCGTCGCTGATGGTCCGGATCACGACCTGGGACACCTTGGCCTTGTCGCCCCAGTAGCCGTCGAACCGCTTCAGCCGGACCTGCTCGCCGCGCTCCCAGGAGTCGAAGACGAACGGGCCGGTGCCGGTCGGGTGCGCGGTCGCGTACTCGGAGAACCGGGTGTCGTCGACGGTGCCGGTGGTGTTGTTGCCGTCGAACTTCTCGATCGCCGCCGGGCTCTGCATGGCGAACGACGACAGCGTCATCGCCTGGACGAAGCCGGCGAACGGGGCGTTCAGCTTGATCGTCGCGGTCTGCGGATCCGGAGCCTCGCAGCTCTCGTAGATGCCGCCGGTCTTGCCGGTCTTGAAGCCCTTGAAGAGCTTCCCGTAGTAGTACGTGATGTTCTCGTTCTGGTTCAGGCCGGTCCAGTTGTACCAACGGTCGAAGTTGGCGCAGACCGCCTCGCCGTTGAAGTCGGTGCCGTCGTGGAACTTGACCCCGGACCGCAGCTTGAACGTGTACGTCTTGCCGTCCTCGGAGGGCTCCCAGGACTCGGCCAGGCCGGGCATCAGCTCGACCGTGCCGGGCTTCGTGCTGACCAGGCCCTCGAACATCTGCCGGGCCACCCGGAACGTCTCGCCGTCGCTGGCCATCGCCGGGTCCAGCATGACCGGATCGGAGGACGCCGCGAAGACGAAGGTGTCCTTGGTCTCGACGGCGCCGGAGGACGTTCCGGTGCCGGGATCTTCCCGCTCACTCTGGGCACAGGCTGCGAGGGAGCCGGCGAGGGCAACTGCGGCGATGGCCGCGACTCCGCGCCGGAGCGATCTCGTGAACCGCATCGTATTTACCTCGATTTCGATGATGGGAGGCTCGATCGGGCGGAACATTACCGGAGAGTAGCTAGCGGTGTCGGGATACTGACTCGTCGTTGCAGGAGTGAAACCTGGCCGAAGCTTTCACTCCACCCCGTGCGGATAGAGACAGATCTTGCCGGAACGGCCCTGATCGGCGAGTTCGTACGCGGTTTCGGCCTGGTCCAGACCGAACCGGTGGGTGATCGTCCGCTCCGGGCTGATCCCCCACCTGACCAGGTGCTCCAGCAGGTCCTGCAGATGCCGCAGCGAGGTCACCCAGGACCCGTACAGGGTGACCTGCTTGTGGATCAGCAGCGGCGACACCTCGAGGCTCAGCGTGGAGCCCTCGCCGACGAACGCGCAGCGGCCCCAGGTGGCCAGCCGTTCGATCGCGGTGTGCCGCCCCGGCGCGCTGCCGGAGCAGTCGATCGCCGCGCTGAACCCGTCGCCGGTGACCGCGTCGAGCTCGCCGGTCTGCTCCACCGTGAAGCCGTGGTCGATCACGCCGAGTTCGGTGGCCAGGGCGACCCGGTCCGGCATCACGTCCAGACCGACCACCGGCCCGGCGCCCATCGCCTTGGCCAGCATCCCGGCCGCCAGGCCGACCGGCCCGAGGCCGGTGATCAACAACCGGTCCCGGCCGGACAGGTCGAGCCGGAGCAGCCCCTCGTACGCGGTGCCGAAGCCGCACGAGGCCAGCGCGCCGTCGGCGTAGCTGAGCCCGTCCGGCAGCGGGATGCAGGTGTCGGCCTGGGCCAGCAGGTACGGGGCGTGGCCGCCGTCGCGCTGCCAGCCGTACGCGGCGCGGGCCGCCGAGGTGCAGCCGATGTAGTAGCCGTGCCGGCATTCCGCACACTGGCCGCAGCCGGAGATGTGGTAGCAGGCGACGCGGTCGCCGACGGCGTGCTCGGTGACCCCCTCGCCGACCGCGACGATCCGCCCGGCCGGCTCGTGGCCCGCGATCACGCCCTGGTACGCCTCCGCGCCGTGGCCCAGGTGCTCCCGGTAGATCGCCCGGATGTCGCTGCCGCAGATCGACGAGGCCCGGACCTCCACCAGCACCTGGCCGGGACCCGGCTGTGGCACCGGGACCTCGGCCCGATCGACCCGGCTCCCGCCGGGCAGGGTGATCCCCGTCATCGTCGTCGGCAAACCCATCGTCTCCACTCCTTCGGTCAAGCTCCGACTCGTCAGCGGCAGTGTTTCACCACGGGGCGACGCGCGGCGCGGAGCGATCCTCCACGGCCACCGAGGTGTCGACCAGTTGCTGCAGCAGCCGGGCCCGGGTGGCCAGGTGCTCCGGCTCCTGCCACAGGTTGATCAACTCGTCCGGGTCGGCCGCGAGGTCGTACAGCTCGCCCTCGGATTCCCGGCCGTCGGCCGGATCGCCGTGCCACAGAATGATCTTGTACGACCCGGACCGGAGCATCGTGCTGTGCACCGGCGGCGTGTTCGGATAGCCCGAGTCGCGATATTGCGACAGCGACCAGTCCCGGCCCTCGGCCCGCCCGTCGGCGACCGCGACCAGGTCGATCCCCTGGTCCGCGGGCTGCTCGGGCAGCGCCGCGGCAGCCCGCAGGGTGCGGGCCACATCGTGCAGCCCGACCTGCGAGGCGACCCGCCGGCCGGCCGGCACCTGGTCCGGCCAGCGCATGATCATCGGCACCCGGACCGCGATGTCGTACATCATCGGGCCCTTCAGCAGCATCGCATGATCACCGAGCAGCTCGCCGTGATCACTGGTGAAGATCACCAGGGTGTCGGCCTTGAAGCGGTCCTGGTCGAGCACCTCGATGATCTTGCCGATGGACTCGTCGGCCAGCGTCACCATCGCCTGGTAGGTGCGCCGGATCTCGTCGATCCCGGCGGCGTCGAAATCGGTGAAGGACGGGCCGTGCCCGGCATAGCTGCAGCCCGACGACTCGGTCTGGAAGGCGGGCTTGGTGGCCAGCTCGTCCAGGCCGCCGACCGGCGGCGGCACCGACCCGGCCGGGAACCGGGCCAGGTATTCCTCCGGCGCCACGAACGGGTGGTGCGGGTCGAACAGGTTGGCCACCAGGAAGAACGGCCGTTCGTCGTCGGCCTGCAGGAACTCCGTCGCCTCCTCGGCCACCCAGGTCGAGTAGTGCGCCTCGGTCGGCATCGCGTCGAAGGCGGTGTCGGCGTGCACGAAGCCCTCCTGGTCGGGCGTCACCACATCGCCGACGGCCGCCTGCCACAGCTCCGGGAACCGATCTCGCAGCCACTGGTGATAGGCGTTGTCCGGCGAACCGTGGAAGGGATCGTGGGCCCACCGGCGGTACTCGAACCCGTCCTCGATCCGTTCCTCGGTCCGACCCTGGAACGCCGCGGCCAGGTGCAGCTTGCCGATCAGTCCGGTCCGGTAGCCGGCCTCGGCCAGCTCACGGGAGACCAGCGAGGCGTCGGCCGGCAGCGTCACGCCGTTGGCCCACAGGCCGTGCGAGCTCGGGTACTGCCCGGTCAGCATCGAGGCCCGGGCCGGCGCGCAGACCGGGCTCGGCGAATAGCAGTGATCGAACACCGCCCCGTCCGCCGCCAGCCGCTCCAGGTGTGGGGTCACGGCGGCGCTGCCGGGGTGGGTCGACACCGCGTCGAAGCGGTGCTGGTCGGTGCAGATGATCACGATGTTGGGCCGTCGTGCCACAGGGAGGTCCTCGCTCTTTCTGGTTGGTCAGGACTGGTTGATCATTTGATGCTGCCGGCGGTCAGCCCGCCGATCATGTACTTGCCGAACAGGACGGCGAGCAGGATCAGCGGCAGGGACAGCAGCACGACGCCGGCCATCACCTGATTCCACTGCAGGGTGTAGCTGCCCAGGAACTGCTGCAGCGCCAGCGGGATGGTGCCGGCCCGGGAACCGGTCAGCACCAGCGGGAACAGGAAGTTGTTCCAGCCGAACAGGAAGGTCATGATCATCACCGAGGCGGCGCCGGGCCGGGACAGCGGCAGGATGACCGACCACAGGGTCCGGAACGGGCCGGCCCCGTCGACCGCCGCGGCCTCGTCGATCTCCATCGGCACGCCGTCCAGGAACACCTTGAGCAGGATCGTCGCCAGCGCCACGTTGTAGGGCAGGTAGACGATCAGCATCGCCACGATCGTGTCGTTCAGGCCGATCTCGTTGAAGATCGCGTACGCCGGGATGGCCAGGCCGATCGCCGGCAGCGCACGGGCACCGAGCAGCCAGAAGCCGACCCAGCCCAGCCGGGCCGCCCGGGACCGGCCCATCCGCGACCGGCTCAGCGCGTACGCGGCGGGCGCGGCGATGATCAACGCGACCAGGGCCGAGCCGAGGCTGGACTGCAGGCTGTTCAGCAGCGGCCCGATGAAGGAGTACTCCTCGAACAGCGACCGGAAGTTGTCCAGCGTCGGGGTGAACAGCCACTGCGGCATCGGCTGGTTCGTCACGGACCTCGGCTGGAACGCCGTCAGCACCGCGTAGACGATCGGCAGGCCGAAGAAGATCAGCAGGATCACCAGGTAGAGATAGCCGACGATCGTCAGCGGGCCGCGCCGGGCGCGCAGGGCGAGGGCGGTGGGCTGGCGGGTCACAGGAGTCGCTCCGTCCGTCGTTGGACCAGCAGCAGCGAGCCGACGCAGAGCAGGGTGAAGCAGACGACGATCACCGCCACCGCGGCGCCGAGGCCGAACTTCAGCTCGCCGAAGAAGACCTGGTAGTTGTAGAAGGTCAGCAGCTGGGTGCTGGTCCCCGGCCCGCCCCGGGTCAGCGTGTAGATGGTCGGGAAGACCTGGATCGCGTCGATGAACCGGAGCAGCGCGGTCGCCACCGTCGCGGTGCTGATCATGGGCAGGATGATGTGCCGGATCACCTGCCCCGGCCGGGCCCCGTCCACCACGGCGGCCTCGCGCAGCTCGGCCGGGATCCCGGTCAGCGCGGCCAGCGTCAGCAAGATCACGAACGGCGTGTACTGCCAGATGTCGACCCCGATGATCACCGCCATCGCCGAGGTCGGCCCGGTCAGCCACTCCTGCTCGATCCCGATCAGCCCGAGATAGTACGAGATCAGGCCGATGTCGCCCTGCAGGATGAACTTGAAGATCAACGCGACCGCGATCGGCGGCAGCACGGCCGGCCAGAGCAGCAGCACCCGGATGATCGAATTGCCGGGCAGCAGCCGGTCCAGCACCAGGGCCGCCGACACGCCGATCAGCAGCTCCAGCGCCAGCGCCCCGACCAGGAATGCGACCACCAGGCCGATCGAGTGCCACAGCGCCGGGCTGCCGAGCGCGGTGCCGAAGTTCTGCGGGCCGGTGAACCGCAGCTCGCCGAGGTTTCCGGTCTCCTCGCCGAGTGCCAGCATGATCATGAAGCCGATCGGCAGCACCGTGGTGACCAGCAGCACGATGATCAAGGGCGCCAGGAACGGCGCCTGCCAGTTCCGCCGGATCATGAGCCCACCGCCCGGGCCGCCGCGGCCAGCGCCGACCGGGGATCCACCTGGCCGGTCACCGCCTTGCTCAGCTCCTCGCTGATCTTCTGGCCGACCGTGTTCCAGTCCGCCGAGCGCGGTTGGTAGCTGGCGTCGTCGAACGGCGTGTAGCCGCCGCCGTCGGCGGTCTCGATGGTCTCCTGCACGGTGACCACGAAGTCGTCGAAGCCGTACTTGTCCCGGTATTCCGGCGTCCGGTAGACCTTCGGCAGCGGCGGCGTCGAGTAGGCGACCTTGCCCAGGGTGGCGGCGGTCAGGATCTCCGGCAGGGTGGCCCACTGGGCGAACAGCCAGGCCGCGTCCCGGTGGGCCGACCGCTCGGCGACCAGCCAGCCGTGCGCGTTGTACGGCACGAACCGGCCGGCCGGGCCGGAGGGGATGACGAAGGTGCCGACCCTGCCGGCGGCCTGGGAGGCGTCCGGGTCGTTGAAGGTGCCGCCGAACACCGCGCCCTCCTGCACGATCGCGACCCGGCCGGTGGTGAAGGACCGGGTGACGTCCTCGACGCTCCAGTTGGTCGCGCCGGATGGCGCGTAGTCGCGGACCAGCTCGACGTACAGCTCGAGGGCCTGCAGCGCCTCGTCGCTCTCGAGCGCGACGCCGGAGTACCTACCGTCGCGGTAGTCGGTGTAGAACCGGCCGCCGTAGGCGTACAGCCAGGCGCTCCAGACGAACAGCAGCTGGGAGGCGTTCGGCGCGCTGCGCAAGGCAATCGCGGAGATCTCGTCACTGTGCACCGCCGCGCAGACCGTGCGCAGTTCCGCCAGGGTGGTCGGCACCGAGACGCCGGCCTGCTCGAACACGTCGGTGCGGTAGTAGAAGACCTGGGTCCCGATGAAGTTGGGCACGGCATACAGCGCGTCGCCCTGGCTCAGCATGGCCACCGTGCCCGGGCCGTACACCGCCGGATCCCAGGTCGGCACGGTCGCCGGCGACGCGCCGCGGAGGGCGGTGAGGTCGGCCACCCAGCCCCGCTCGACGTAGGTCGGCAGCAGGCCGGACGAGGTCTGCACGATGTCGTAGCCGCCGGCCCCGGAGCCGAGCGCCACGCTGGCCCGGCTGGCGGCCGACTGCTCGTCCAGTCCGGTCCAGGCGACCTCGATGCCGGTCAGCTCGCTGAACTGGGCGGTGAACGCCTTGACCACCTCCGCCTGCGGCGACGCGTAGGCCAGGACGCCGATCCGGTCGACGCCGAGCGCCTTGCCCTGGACGCGCAAGAACTCCGCGACGTCCGCCGGCAGCTCCGGCAGTTCCCCGGCGACCGTTCCGCTGCCGGCCGCACAGCCGCCGAGCAGCGCCGCCCCACCGAGCAGTCCGCCGCTCAGCCCGGCCGCCGAGCCGAGAAATCTGCGCCGAGACCAGGGGGCCTCGATCCGTGCCGACACGTGTTCCTCCCCTTCGAGGTTCGCTCAAACGAGCGAATTGCAACGGTTTCTACGACAGCAATTCGTACGCTCACTGGTCGTGCCCGGTCAAGATGGCGGGCTATGATCGCTCAATTGAGCGATTGAGAGGGGGAACCGTAGATGCCGACCGCGCAGCCGACGGTCAAGGACGCCGTCCTGATGGCCAACGTCAGCCGTCGCTACTTCGTCCACGACCAGTCCAAGAGCGAGATCGCCGACGTGCTCGGGATCAGCCGGTTCCGGGTCGCGCGGCTGATCGCCCGGGCCCGCGACACCGGCATCGTCCGGATCGAGATCGGGCTGCCGGGCCTGCGCGACAACGAGCTCGCGGCCGAGCTGGGCGCCCGGTTCGGGCTGGACCACGTGGTCATCCTCGACGTGCCGGAGGACCAGGGCCGGGAGCTGTTGCGCAAGCTGGGCGTCGCGGCGATCGAGCTGCTCGGCGAGATCCTCACCGCCGACGACGTCCTCGGGCTAGCCTCGGCCCGGCCGCTGCTCGGCATCGGCGACCAGGTCGGCGCGTTCCCGGCCTGCCCGGTGGTCCAGCTCACCGGTGCCATCTCGCGGCCGGACGCCCTCGACATCATCCAGTGCGTCCGCGACATCACCCGGGCCGGCGGCGGTGAGGCGTACGTCTTCTACGCACCGATCCTCGGCGCCGCCACCGTCGAGGCCGTACGGCAGAACCCGGACGTCGCCCGGGCCGTGGCCATGATCCCGAAGCTCACCGCGATCGTGCTCGGGGTCGGGGCCTGGGCCCCGGGCCTGTCCACCCTGTACGACGTGCTGCCCGAGGCCGACCGGCAGGAGGCCGCCCGGCAGGGCGTCGCGGCCGAGATCGCCGGCATCTACCTCGACGCGGACGGCAACCCGCTCCGGCCCGACGTCGCGGACCGCACCCTGGCCCCGAGCTTCGAGGAACTCGCCGGCGTCGGGGTGCGGATCGGGATCGCCTTCGGCCGCGGCAAGGCCGTCGCGACCCGGGCCGGCCTGGCCAGCGGGCTGCTGAACGGCCTGATCACCCACCGGGCCGCGGCCGAGGAGCTGCTCTCGCTGCCCTGACCGGAGTCGCTCCGCGTTCACCTGCCTCGGCAGCGTGCCCTAACCTCGGTGCCGTGACGGGTTCATCGGGATTCGACGGCTGGGCCGAGACGTACCGGCTGCTCGACTTCGGTCGGGCCGCCCGGGTCGACGTCGGTTTCGGCACGCTGGACCGCGAGGGCCGGCTGGCGCCGGACCCGCGGCGGGACCTGGTGATCACGGCGCGGATGACGTACTGCTTCGCGCTCGGGGCCGTGCTCGGCCACCCCGGCAGTCCCGACCTCGCGCGGCACGGCATCTCGGCCCTGCGCGGACCGTTCCATGATCAGGAACACGGCGGCTGGTACGGCGCTCTGCCGGCCGACGGCAGCAGCGAACGCAAGTCGGCCTACCCGCACGCGTTCGTCCTGCTGGCCGCCGCCACCGCTGCCGGGGCAGGGATTCCCGGCGCCCCGGAGCTGTTCGACGACGCGTTGACGATCATGGACCGGCACTTCTGGTCCGATCATGATCAAGCCCTGGTGGAGAGCTGGGACGTGGCGTTCGGCACCCCGGAGCCGTACTGGGGCGCGAACGCCAACATGCACGGCGTCGAGGCGCTGCTGGCCGCCTTCGGGCAGACCGGTGACGAGCGCTGGCGGGACCGGGCACTGCTGATCGCGGAGCGGTTCATCGACCGGCACGCGCGGGCCGCCGGCTGGCTGCTGCCGGAGCACTACGACCCGGACTGGCGGGAGGAGCGCGGCTACAACGCCGACCGGCCCGCCGACGAGTTCCGGCCGTACGGGGTCACCCTCGGGCACCTGCTCGAGTGGAGCCGGCTGCTGCTCGAACTGGGTGCGGCCTTCGCGGAGCCGCCGGCCTGGCTGGCCGAGGCCTCCCGCGCCTTGTACGACACGGCGTTCGACCGCGGCTGGGCCGTCGACGGCTCCCCCGGCTTCGTCTACACGATCGACTGGGACGGCCGGCCGGTCGTCCGGACCCGGCCGCACTGGGTGCTGGCCGAGGCGATCGGCGCCAGCGCCACCTGGCAGCGGCTCAGCCCCGAGCCCGTCTTCGGCGAGCGGCTGGACCTGTTCCTCGACTACGCCGACCGGCACCTGATCGACCATGATCACGGCAGCTGGCACCACGAACTCGACCCCGGCAATCGCCCGTCCGCGACGATGTGGAGCGGCAAGCCGGATCTCTACCACGCCCTGCAGGCCGCCCTGCTCACCGAGCTTCCCTTGGCACCCTCCCTGCTCCAGCGGCTCGCCCTGGCCTCCCCGCCGCAAGGCGCCCTGAGCCTGTCGAAGGGCCAAGCCCCGATCACCACCGTCGACTCCTTGATCACCAGGATCGAGTCCCTCGCCGCCACCCGTGACCGGGTGATCATCGGTCTGGTCGGCGCGCCGGGCTCGGGCAAGTCGACCCTGGCCGCCGCCCTGCTGGACCGGCTCGGCGACCGCGCCGCGATCCTCGGCATGGACGGCTTCCACCTCGGGCAACGGGAACTGGAGCGGCTCGGCCGGGCCGACCGCAAGGGCGCCCCGGACACGTTCGACGCGCTCGGCTACCGGGAACTGCTGCGCCGGGTCCGCTCCCGTACCGACGTTGATCATTTCGTGCCCGTCTTCGACCGCCACCTGGAGGAGCCGATCGCGGCCAACGGCGTCGTCCTGGCCGGCGTGCCGATCGTGATCACCGAAGGCAACTACCTGCTCCTCGAGGACCCGGCCTGGCGCGACGTCGCGACGGAACTGGACGAGTGCTGGTACCTGGAACCCGACGAGGACCTCCGCCTGGACCGCCTCACCCAGCGCCACGTCGACCACGGCCGCACCCCGGCCGAGGCCGCCGAGTGGGTGGCCCGAGTCGACCAGGCGAACGCGAAGCTGATCATGGAAAGCGCCGACCGCGCCACCCTCCGGATCCCGGCCTGGACCCCCTGACCCTGCACTCACCGGCCTCGCCCCACCAGTCCCACGCGATGCGCAGTTTTTCACGTTGCGTGAAAAACTGGCTGTTCCCGCGAGTTACTTCTCGCGGGAACAGCTAGAAAGTGACGGGAAGACGCGCACCGAGTTATCCACAGCGTCAAGCCAGGAACTTTCGCCATCCACAGACTTTCTGTTCAGGCAGAAAGCAGGCGTTGGCGATGTAAGGCTCCATTCCATGACCAGCATGGAAGGGGTCGTCGATGCCAACGGCGGTTTCATCACGCGAGCACAGGCGCTCGATTGCGGTATCACCGATCGGGAACTCGGGAGAGCCGTTCGTGACGGCGGACTAGTACGAGTTCGCCATGGTCTGTACGTTCCGGCCGAGATCCACGACCGTCTCGACCGCGTCGGCAGGCATGCCCTCCTGGCCCGGGCCGTCGTCGCGATCCAGCGTGGGCGGGCAGCGCTCTGGGGGCCGAGTGCCGCGGCGACCTACGGCCTGGAACTCCTGCGAAGCGACCTCGACGTCGTGCACCTCCTGCGACTCGACGACGCGACCGTGCGCACGGTGGCCGGGGTGAAGCACCACGTCATGTCTATCGACGACGAACAGGACCTGATAGAGCGGGATGGGATTCTGATCACCAGTCTTGCCCGTACGGCCTGGGATGTTGCTCGAACGTCGAGCCTCGAAGGTGGAGTGATCACCATCGATTCGGCACTCCGGCTCGATCCAGACATGACCCCTCGGCTGCTGGAGATCTCGGCCGCCTCAGCCCACCACCCCAGGGTGCGAGCTGCCCGGACCGCGGTCTCCCTCGCCGACGGGCGGGCGGCTAACGGCGGGGAGTCGTTCGCGCGCGTCCGGTTCTATCGATACGGGGTGCCGCGGCCCGAGCTTCAGGTACCGGTCTACGACGCTGCGGGGTACAAGATCGGGACAACCGACTTCGCGTGGGAGGAGCACAGGCACGTCGCTGAGTTCGACGGCAAGATCAAATACCAGCGGTACCTGAAGCCGGGTGAATCCCCGGGCGACGCCGTGTTCAGAGAGAAACGACGGGAGGATGCGATCCGGCGAACAGGACGTGGAGTGAGCCGCTTGGTCTGGTCTGACCTGCTTAAACCTCAGGTTCGTTCGACCATGATGATGATCCGCGAAGACCTCGAACATTCCCACCGGCTCTACGTACAGCGCCCGCAGGCATCCTGACCGCCACTTCCCCATACTTCCTGGCTCTTCCCGCGAGTTATAACTCGCGGGAGGAGCCAGTTTTTCACGTAACGTGAAAAACTGACCGTCCGGATCGCCTCCTGGAGCAGCTGATCAGAGCAGGACGAGGGCGTCCCGGTGGACGACGGTGCGGTCGTAGCCGGGGCCGCGTTCGGCGGCCAGGTCGGCGGTGTTGCGGCCGAGCAGGCCGGGCAGTTCGTCGGAGTCGTAGTTGACCAGGCCGCGGCCGATCACGGCGCCGTCCGGCGCGACCAGGTCGACCGGCTCGCCGACGCCGAAGGCTCCGTTGATGCCGGTCACGCCGGCCGGGAGCAGGGAGGCCTTGCGCTCGACGACGGCCCGTACCGCGCCGGCGTCCAAGATCAACTCGCCGCGGGCGGCGCTGGCGTGCTTCAGCCAGAGCAGCCGGGTCGGGCGGCGCTTGCCGGTCGGGTGGAACAGCGTGCCGATCGGGTCGCCGGCCAGGGCGGCCGCGGCCCGGTCGGCGCTGGCCAGCACGGTCGGGATCCCTGCGGAGGTGGCGATCCGGGCCGCCTCCACCTTGGTGATCATGCCGCCGGTGCCGATCCGGCTGCCGCGCGCCGAGATGTCGACGCCGGCAAGATCATCATCCGAACGGACCTCGTCGATCCTCCGGGCGCCGGGCTTGGACGGGCTGGAGCTGTAGAGCGCGTCCACGTCGCTGAGCAGGATCAGGGCGTCGGCGTGCACCAGGTGCGCGACCAGGGCGGCCAACCGGTCGTTGTCGCCGAACCTGATCTCGTGGGTCGCGACGGTGTCGTTCTCGTTGACCACCGGCACGATGCCGAGCTCCAGCAGCCGGCCCAGCGTGCGGTACGCGTTGTGGTAGTTGCCGCGCCGGGTCACGTCACCGACGGTGAGCAGCACCTGCCCGACGCCGAGCTCGTGATCGGCGAACATCGCCGTGTAGTGCCCCATCAGCAAGCCCTGGCCGACCGACGCGGCCGCCTGCTGGGTGGCCAGGTCGCGCGGCCGGGTCTTCAGGGCCAGTGGCGCCAGGCCGGCGGCGATCGCGCCGGACGAGACCAGCACCACCTCACGCCCGGCCAGCCGTACGCCGGCCAGATCGTCCACCAGCTCACGTACCCGCTCCGGGTCGATGCCACCGATCGCGGTCGTCAAGGACGACGATCCGACCTTCACCACCACCCGCCGGGCCTCCGCCACCCCCTGGCGCTGCCCGCCGCTCATCCCTGGTTCTCCTCCTCGGCCCTGGCCCGGTGGTAGGCCTCGTCCTTGGCCCGCCGCCGCTGGACCGCCGGCCGCTCCTCGACGAACCGGTTGTCCTCGCCGCGTCGACCGAGGATCTCGGCCCCGACGTCGATCTGCGGCGCGAAGTCGAACACGACCGCGTCCTCGCCGCCGATCGCGACGCCGTCACCCGGCTCGGCGCCGAGTTCCAGCAGCTTGGTCTCGATCCCGACCCGGTTCAGCCGATCGGCCAGGTAGCCGACGGCCTCGGCGTTGCCGAAATCGGTCTGCCGCACCCAGCGCTCCGGCTTCTCGCCGCGGACCCGCCACAGCTCGCCCTCGCGGACCACGGTGAAGTCCGGCACCCCGCCGACCGGCTTGGGCCGCAGCACCGGCCGGGCCGGCTCCGGCTCCGGTTCGGCGGCGCGCAGCGCGGCCAGTTCCGCCATCGCGTACGTGAGCTCGCGCAACCCCTCGCCGCTCTTGGTGGAGACTCGGAACACCCGGAGGCCGCGCGCCTCCAGGTCGGGCGTGACCAGGTCGGCCAGTTCGACGGCGTCGGGGATGTCGATCTTGTTCAGCGCGACCATCCGGGGCCGGTCGGCCAGCCCGCCGTGCGCCTCCAGCTCCGCCTCGATGACGTCGAGGTCGGTCAGCGGATCCCGCCCGGGCAGGTAGGTGGCGCAGTCGATCACGTGCACCAGCGCGGCGCAGCGCTCGATGTGGCGGAGGAACTCCAGGCCCAGCCCGCGGCCCTCGCTGGCGCCCTCGATCAGGCCGGGCACGTCGGCCACGGTGTACGTCACGTCGCCGGCCACCACCACGCCCAGGTTCGGCACCAGGGTGGTGAACGGGTAGTCGGCGATCTTCGGCCGGGCCCGCGAGATCGCCGCGATCAGCGACGACTTGCCGGCGCTCGGGAATCCGACCAGCCCGATGTCGGCGACCAGCTTCAGTTCGAGGGTGATCCGCCGGGTCTCGCCCTCCTCACCGAGCAGCGCGAAGCCGGGCGCCTTGCGGGCGGCGGAGGCCAGTGCAGCGTTGCCGAGACCGCCGCGGCCGCCCTGGGCCACGATCAGTTCGGCGCCGTCCTGGGTCAGGTCGGCCAGCTGTTCGCCGGAGTCGGCGTCGGTGATCACGGTGCCGCGCGGGATGGCGAGCACGACGTCGTCGCCGGTCGCGCCGTTGGCGTGGTCGCCGCGGCCGGGCACTCCGTTGCGGGCCCGCCGGTGCGACTCGCGGTAGTAGTCGACCAGGGTGGTCAGGCTGGAGTCGACCCGCAGGATGACCGAGCCACCGTCGCCGCCGTTGCCGCCGTCCGGCCCGCCGAGCGGCTTGAACTTCTCCCGGTGCACCGAGGCGCAGCCGTTGCCGCCCTTGCCGCCGTACACGTGCAGGGTGACCCTGTCGACGAAACTCGGAATCGCCATGTCAGGTCCCTTTCACGCCGGCTTGCGGCAAAAAATAAGGGTGGCTCGGGGAGTCTGGTCCCCGGCCACCCTCGTGGTTGGCGCCCCTACTGCTGTCGGGCTAGGCGCCGCTCAGGCCGAGATCTTCTCGGCCGGAGTGATGTTGATGACGCGACGGCCGCGGCGGGTGCCGAACTGCACCGTGCCCGGGACCAGCGCGAACAACGTGTCGTCGCCACCGCGGCCGACGCCGTCGCCCGGGTGGAAGTGGGTGCCGCGCTGCCGCACGATGATCTCGCCGGCGCCGACGACCTGGCCGCCGAACCGCTTCACGCCGAGGCGCTGGGCGTTGGAGTCGCGACCGTTGCGGGTCGAGGATGCGCCCTTCTTGTGTGCCATGTCTCTACCTCAGCTCTCGATGCCCGTGACCTTGACCTTGGTGTACCGCTGCCGATGCCCCTGGCGCTTGCGGTACCCGGTCTTGTTCTTGAACTTCAGAATGCGGATCTTCGGACCCTTGGTCTCGGCCAGCACCTCGGCGGTGACCGACGCGGCCTCCAGAGCCGTCTTGTCCGACGTCACGGCCTCGCCGTCGACCAGCAGGACGGGCTGCAGCTGCACGCTGGCGCCGGCCTCATCGCTGATCCGGTCGATTTCGAGGACGTCGCCAACAGCTACCTTGTGCTGGCGGCCGCCACTGCGCACGATCGCGTACACGCCTGAACCTACTCTCGTCGAAGCCTTGACTGGATGGCGCCGGGGTTCCGGGCCGCCGATGCCGAGCGGGCACAACCCACCGCATGCGGGGAGCGCACCGAGGGTCCAAGATACTCGGCCAGCCGGACGAAGGTCAAAACGACCCTCGGGTCCTGCCGACCACGCGGGTCAGGACGATCCTGCCAGGCCCATTCCTCGGATTCCGCCTGGCCCCTGTCCCGGTCCCCGGCCGACAATGAGTGGGTCCAACGAGGGAAGGGTTCCGATGGTCACTTCGGCCGGGCCGTTGCGGGTGGGCATCCTCGGGGCCGGCGGGATCGCCGTCGCCTCGTACGGTGTGCTGCCGAACCTGCACCATTACGCGGACACCGTCGAGGTGGTCGCGCTCGCCGATGTCGATCAGGCTCGGGCGGCCGCCGTCGCGGAGCAGTACGGCATTCCGCGGGTGCACGCCACGGTCGAGGAACTGGTCGCCGCCGGCGGGCTGGACGCCGTGGTCAACCTGACCCCGATCCCGGCGCACTACGCGACCTCCAAGGTGGTGCTGGAGCACGATCTGCACCTGGTCACCGAGAAGCCGATCGCGGCGACCCTGGCCGAGGCCGACGAGTTGATCATGCTCGCGGAGCGTCGCGGCCGGGTGATCGTCAGCGCTCCCCCGGACCTGCTCCGGGCGCCGATCAAGAAGGCGCGGGACCTCGTCGCCGGCGGCGAGATCGGCCGGGTCGCGTTCGCCCGGGTGCACAGCTCGCATCAGGGGCCGGGCGGCGGACCCGGCGGCTGGCCGTCGGACCCGACCTGGTTCTACCAGCGCGGGTCGGGACCGCTGCTCGACATGGGCGTGTACGGGATCCACCAGATCACCGGGATCCTCGGCCCGGCCCGCCGGGTGGTGGCGTTCTCCGGGATCACCGATCCGGTCCGGGTGGTCCGCGGCGGGCCGTTCGCCGGACTGGAGATCGACGTCACCGCCGACGACAACACCCTGTTCCTGCTGGATTTCGGCGGCTCGACGTACGCGGTGGTGGATGGGAACTACAACCTGCACGCCAGCCGCAGCCCGCGGCTGGAGCTGTTCGGCCGCCGCGGCGTGATCAACCTCGGGGTGCCGGACGGCCCAGAGCTCGAGGTGTTCAAGACCGACCTGCTGCCCGGCGTCGACGGCTGGGTCGACCCGTCCCGGCCGCTGGCCTCCGACGCGTCCCGGGCCGGGGTCGGCCGGGCGATCATCGTCGGTCACCTCGCCGACATCGTCCTGAACGGTGCACCGAACGAGCTGGGTGCCGATCACGCCCGGCACGCCCTGGAGATCATGCTCGCGGTCGAGACGTCGGCCCGGGAGGGCCGGATCGTGGAGCTCCGGACGACGTTCCGGTCGCCGACGGATCAGCCATGACGATCGGCTTCGGGATCATCGGCCTTGATCATTGGTACGCGGCGCTGCCGTTCGCGGCCCGGGTGGCGACCGACCCGGCGACCCGCCTGGTGGCCGTCGTCGACGGCGATCTCGATCATGCCCGGCAGGCCGCGGGCGACGCGGCCACCGGCACCGATCCGGCCCTGGTGCTGGAGGATCCGGCGGTCGACGTGGTGGCGATCTTCACCAGCGTCGACCGCAATCCGGAGCTCTGCCGGGCGGCCGCGGCGGCCGGCAAGCACATCGTCTCGGTCAAGCCGCTGGCGATGACGCTGGCCGAAGCCGACACGATCATCGAGGCCGTCGACGCGGCCGACGTGATCTTGGTACCGAGCGAGGCCCGACGGGTTTCCCCACTGGCCCGGACCTTGGCCGAGCTGGTGCACTCGGGCCGCCTCGGCGACCTGCGCAGCGGCAGCTTCGAGATGAACTCCTCGCTGCCCCGCTCCTGGTCCGACGCGCCGGCCGACGGCGGCTGGTGGGTGGATCCCGACCGGGTGCCCGGCGGCGGCTGGCTCGATCACGCCGTCTACCAGCTGGACCGGATCGCCTGGCTCTTCGCCAGCCCGGTCGCCTCGATCACCGGCACGATCGGCCGGATCGCCCATCCCGACCTCCGGGTCGAGGACTACGGCCACGCGATCCTCACCCTCGACAGCGGTGCCGTGATCACCGTCGAGGACACCTGGGTCGCCGCGCCGGGCGCGTTCAGCCACCGGGCCCAGCTGGTCGGCAGCCGCGGGTCGGTCTGGTACGACCACGGCCTGGGCCTCTTCGGCCAGGCGCTCGACGGTGAGCCCTGGACCTACCGCCGGCTGCCCGAGGACGGCTCCGACACCGTCGACCTGATGATCACCGCACTGCGCGACGGCACCCGGCCCGCGGCCGACGCCCGGACCGCCCGCGACGTCCTGGCCACCGCGCTGCGGTTCTACGAGGCCGCCGGAACTCCATGATCGAATCCGGCTTAGGGAACTGACCGCTCACCCGAGCCGCCCCGTCGTCGAGCCGAAGCCGAGCCACGTGTGCCGGCTGCCGGCCCAGCACCAGCCGACCTTCGGCGCGTTCTTCCGCTCCTTGCCGTCCCGGCCGGTGCCGCCGCTGATCCAGATCGCCGGCGTCCGGGCGTCGAGCTTGCCACGGGCGTTGGTGGTCCGGGAGCCGACGCACATGAAGCAGCGGTTGGGTTCCAGCCGGTCGGGCTGCTGAAGCAGCCAGCTGATCCCCTCGCTGATCGTGAACGGAGTACGGCCGCGGCGGGTCAGTTCCGGCAGCGCCTCGTCCGGGCTCCAGTTGAGCAGGTCGTCGCCGCGGTCGGGCTCGGCGACCAGATAGAGCGGCTGGTCCGGCACCTCGACCGCCGGGATCGGCGTGAACCGGTCCAGGTCGGTCAGGTCCTCGACGACGAACCCGGGCTTGCCGGACCGGGACAAGAGCGGGGCGAGCTCGGCGGCCGGGACCAGCGACGGGTGGACGGCCAGGAACGCGTCCGGCCGGTCGGGCAGCCGTCGGCCGAGCCCGCGGAACTCCTCCACCTCGAGTCCGGCCAGCGCCGGGACGCCGAGTTCGACGAGTCGTTCGAGTTGGTGCAAGAGGGAACCTCCTGGTCGACCGGATGGGTTGATCGCCACAACGCACCGGGCTCCAGAATAATTCCGTACACCTGACTTAGTTTTTGGAAGCGCCAGATCCGGTCAGCCCGGGCGGCCGCCCCACTTCTTCAACCAGTACTGCGCTTTGGAGTAGACCGTGGGGATCTGGCGGATGAACTTGTCGGTCGGGCAGAGCTTGCCGGTGGAGTTCGACCACACCGCGCCGGTCTGCTTGCGGCACCAGGTCGTGCGGTCGTTGCGATCGAACCGGCCGAAGTTGCCGTCGATGCCGAGCCGGTGCCAGGCCAGGCCGCGCAGGTCGTTCACCGTCGCGATCCGGTTGGGCACCCCGCAGTGGATGACGGCCCAGGCGAAGATCTTGGCGAGGTTCCGCAGTTGGGTGTCGGTCATCCGGTCGCCGTCGAGCCCGGCGTGCTCGACGGAGATGCTCCGCGCGTTCCCGTTGAGATCGGCCGCCGCCCGCCGGTCGAGGTACTGATGCTGACGCGGCGCACCGGAGCGCGGGTTGTAGAAGTGGGCGTAGCTACCGCCCGGGCCCTTGCCCGGACCGTAGATGTCGTCGCTCCGGGTCACCGCGATGTGCACGGTCACCCGCTTCGGGCTCATCGCGGTGGTCGACCGGCCGGTGATCGGGTCCCAGACCGCGAAGGCAGCCCGGCGACGAGGCCGTACGGCCGCCTCCGCCTCGGGTAGTGCTCCGAGAGCGCCGAGCCCGATCGACGCGGCCGTCGCGGCCGATCCGAGCATGAGAACTCGGCGGCCGATCAGGTTGTCCTCTGTCTCCATGTCTGCTCCCCTTCCTCTCGTCTCCGATGGGTTCGGGGATCGTCTCAGTTGCGCAGGTCACCGCTCGTCGAGCTCACCGCGCCGGCGCCTGCGCTCAGTGCCCCAGCCGGAAGGTACGGGCAGCGACGGGGCTCGGGCCGGCCGCGAGGCGCAGGGCCTTGCCGTCGTTGATCAACTCGGCCGGCCACGGGTCGAGCGTGGTCGGGAAGATCACCGAGCAGTCGCGCGCCGGGCGGGTCAGCGGCACCACGACCTCCACCGGTTCCGGCCCGCGCTGCCAGACCGTGATCAAGGACTCGTCCGGCCCGGTCAGCCGCAACGCGATCACCGGGTCGCCCCAGCCGGGCAGCCCGAGCGGCCAACTCGGCGCGGCGTTGCCGATCGTGGCCCGGATCTCTTTGTGGGCAGCGACCGCGTCTCGGATCAGCGTCAGCTGGTCCTCGCTCAGCCGGTTCAGGTGCCCGGACAGGTAGAGCCGGCCGAGCAGTCCGGCCTGGAGGGTCGCGGCCACCTCCTCGAGGCCCATCCAGTCGGCCGGGTAGGCCCAGGAACCGGCCTGCTCGGGCAGCAGTTGCAGCGGTGCGCCGGCCGCGATCGGCACGTAGCGGGCGACGTCTTGTTGATCACTGGTGGACTGCAGCTGCAGCCGGGACAGCATCGCGTCGTCGCAGCGCATCGCGCCGGAACTGCAGTTCTCGATGATCAACTCGGGATGCCGGTCGAACAGCCCGTCCAGCCAGTCCAGGTGGGCCAGGTTGTGCAGTAGCAGGCCGGCCCCGGCGCTGTCGGCGTCCCGGTCGGTGCCGGCGCCGGGATTGATGTTGTAGTCGAACTTGAACATGCCGATGCCGAGCTCGCCGACCAGCCGGTCCACCGTCGCGTCGAGATGATCACGAACGGCCGGGTGCCGGAGGTCCAGGTGGAAGCGGCCGGCCTCGGTGATCCGTACCCCGTGGCGGCTGAAGAACGCCTCGGCGGGCAGCCGCTCGACCATCGGGCTGCGGACGCCGATCACCTCCGGTTCCAGCCAGACCCCGGGAATCATCCCGCGCTCCCGGATCCGGTCCAGCACGGCGGCCAGCCCGCCGCCCGGGAACCGCCCGGTCGACGGCTGCCACTCCCCGACCGTGTCCCACCAGTTGCCGTCCTCGGCGTACCAGCCGGCGTCGATGCAGAACGCCTCGGCGCCGGCCTCGGCGGCGCTGTCGATCAACGGCAGCAGCTTCTCCGTCGTCGGATCGCCGGACAGCGTGTTCATGTAGTCGTTGTAGATCATCGTCAGCCGGCTCCGGTCCGGATGATCACGGCGGGTGGCCCGGCGGTGCCCGGTCAGCTGCGCGACGGCGTCGTCGAAGCCGAGGCCGACGGCGACCGTCGCCGACACGGTACGGAACTCGGCGCCCGGCTCCAACCGCTGCACCCACTGGTGATCGGTCTCGGTCGGCCCACCCGCCGCGAGCGACACGCCGCCTTGATCATCGCCGAGCTCCCAGCGCCAGCCGCCGTTGTGCTCGACCTGCCAGAGCCAGGCCCAGTGGTCGTCGGCGGCGACCACGCCCGCGGTCGGCAGGTCCCCGCCGGTGGACCAGCTGCCGACCGACCGCTGCCCCACCGAACCCTTGCCGGAGACCGGGTGCCCGGCCGACTCCAGCACGACCAGCCGGTCGCGCAGCGGTTCCCGGGTCCACCGGAACTCGGCCAGCCAGTCGGACACGCCGGAGACGAGCTCCAGCCGGTCCGGGGACAGCTCGTCCTCGTCCAGTAGTCCGCACAGGCCGAGGTTCAGCGACGGGACGGAGGTCAGAAGGGCCAGTTCGGTGCCCTCGTTCCGTACGGTGATCACGCCGGTGATGGCCGCGACGCCCGGCCGGATCCGCAGCTCCACCTCGGCGGCGAGCCCGTGCGGACCGGCGACGTCCAGCCGCAGGGCGGTGCCGTCGTCGGAATGATCATGGCCGCGGTAGCGGAGCCCGGCGCCGACGGAGGTCCGGATCAGCCGTGGCGTCGGGTTGTGGTGGCCGTCGCCGAGGGTGAGCACCTCGACCAGCGGCCGGGGTCGGGCCAGAGTCAGCCGGTGCCCGTCCCGGCGCACCTCGGTGATCGCCGGCGGCGCGTCGCCACCGGCCTCGATCATGATCAGGAAGGACTCGTCGCCGAGCGTCAGCGGCTGCACCGGACCAGGGTAGGCACGGGCCGGAGGCCGTCGTAACCCTCGGACCACGAATTCCACGCAGGTCAATGAATCGGTCCCGGGCACCGGCGCCACTACGCTGGCGGACGTGTTGCCACGGATCACCGCCACTGCGTACCTGACGCCGCTCCGCGAGGGCGGGTCCCTGCCGGCGATCATGGAGGCCGACGACCTCGGCACCTATGTGGTGAAGTTCACCGGCGCCGGACAGGGCATCAAGGCCCTGGTCGCCGAGATCATCGTCGCCGGGCTGGCCCGCCGGGCCGACCTGCACACGCCGGACCTCGCCCTGATCGACGTCGCGGCCGAGGTCGGCCGCACCGAGCCGGACGAGGAGATCCAGCAGCTGATCAAGGCCAGCGTCGGGGTGAACCTGGCCGTGGACTACCTGCCCGGCTCGGTCGGGTACGACCGCAACTTC
This sequence comes from Microlunatus sp. GCM10028923, assembly GCF_042666975.1. Taxonomy (NCBI): domain Bacteria; kingdom Bacillati; phylum Actinomycetota; class Actinomycetes; order Propionibacteriales; family Propionibacteriaceae; genus Microlunatus; species Microlunatus sp. GCM10028923. Next base: position 139,850 of record NZ_JBHTFF010000004.1, read on the forward strand.
GACGTGGACGGGCAGACCGCCTCGACCCTGGTCTGGCTGGACGCCTGGACCGCGAACGTCGACCGCAGCCTGCGGAACACCAACCTGCTGGTCTGGCACCGGCAGCTGTGGGCGATCGACCACGGCGCCTGCCTGCGGTTCCACCACGCGTGGGGTCGTCCGGAGGCCTTCGCCGAGGGTGCGTACAACTACGGTGATCATGTGCTGTCCGGCCGGGCCCGGCCGCGGGAGGCCCATGATCGACTCGCCGGCCGGTTCGACGACGCGGCCCTGGACGCCGTGATCGCCGACGTCCCGGACGCGTGGCTGTTGCCGGATCCCGACCGGCCCGACCCGGCCGCCCCGCCGGATCCGGCGGCGGCCCGGATCGCCTACCGGGACTACCTCTCGGCCCGGCTCGCGGCGGCCGAGCGGTGGCTTCGATGAGGTACGGGTTCAGCTACGCGGCGATCCGGGCGGTGCCCCGGGTGGAGCGCGGCGAGTTCGTCAACATCGGAGTGATCATCTACTGCCAGGACCTGGACGTCCTGGCGGCCGACGTCGCGATCGACGAGGCCCGGCTGAGGGCCCTCGATCCCGGCGTCGACCTGGACGCGGTCCGCCGGTCGGCGGAGTCGATCGTGCTCCGGTGCGCGGAACCGGTCGGCAGCGCCCGGGAGAACGACGGGCTGCTCTACCGGTTCGGCATCCTGACCGCGCCGCGCAGCACGGTCGTCCAGCCGTCGCCGGTGCACGCGGGCGTCACCGATGATCCGGCACGGACCCTGGCCGGTTTGATGGATCGCCTGGTGACGCCACCGGCTCCGTGATCGAGCGCAGGCTGCGGAACGGCGCGGTCAGGGTGGGCACCAGGTGCCGGCGGTGGATGATCATCAGCACCACCGCGATCACGGCGTAGACGGCGGTGATCACGTACCGACCCTCGGTGCCGGGCACCCCGAACTGAACCGCGAACAACCCGAGCATGGCCAGCGCCGCCAGCCGGTGGAACCGCAGCGTGAGCAGGATCGCGATGCCGAGCAGGGTCTGCGCCACGGTCAGCGAGAACTCCTCGACCTGCCGGGCGTCCAACTGCAGCGAGGGGCCGCCGCCACCGATCAGGTACGCCACCGGGAGGCTGCCGATCAGCAGCGTCCACTGGTTCACCTTCGCGCTGATCAAGGTCCCGATCGCCATCGACGCCTTGCCACGAACGGCGAACATGATCGCCACGATGAACTCCGGCGCCTCGGACGACAGCGGCGCCAGCCACTGCACCAGCAGGAACTCGTCGATGCCGAGCGAACGGCCGCCGGAGATCAGGGACTCGGCGAACGGCTCCGCGCAGGCGATGATCATCACCGCGGCACCGACGAACATGATCACCACCAGCGGGCGGCGGAGCCGGGCTGGCAGCGCACCGATCCGGGCGGCCGGCCCGACCAGCTCCGGCTCCCCCTCGTCCTCGGTCCGGGCAACCCGGAGCAGGTAGTACGTGAACAGGGCGAGCATGCCGATGCCGAGGATCAGATGGATCTGCCCGGACAGCGGAATGATCAAGGCCAGCAGGGACGCGATCATCAGGAAGCCGAGCTCGAGCCGGTAGCGCGAATCGATCACCAGCTCCCGTACCGTCTGCCCCGAACGACGGCTCGCGATGATCAAGGAGACCAGCACCACCACGCTCCAGCCGAGGCCGAGCAGCAGCCGGTTGGAGCCGGTCATGTTGGCTGCGGCGAACTGCACGTACTCCGGCCGACTGCCGGCCGTGAACGCGAAGTAGAGGTCGACCGCGTACTCGGGCAGCACCGCGATCACCGCCAGTACGGCGACGGCGAGCCCGCCCGAGATGTCCACCTCGGCAGCCTCGGCGGCCCAGGCCAGCACGAACGCCGCGGCCACGACACCGGCACCGAAGACGACCAGGCCGAGGGCCGGCGTCAGGTGGAGTCCGGAGACCCGGACCACCAGGGCCGGCAGAGCGATCGCCAGGCAGATCAGGACCGGGCGCAGCGTTCGAAGCACGCAGCAATCCTGGCAACACTTTGACAGTTACGCAAGTGAAGAAGTGTCAAATCGGCGTGAGGCTGATCACGAGCGCGGGACCCGGGCCGGGCAGAATGCAGCCATGATCCCCGACCCGACCCACGCCCAGCTCGAGGTCGCGGCACGGACGTTCGCACTCCTGTCCGCGCCGGTCCGGTTGCATCTGGTGGCCCTCGCCGCCGCCGGCGAGTACGACGTGGGCACGCTGTCCGAGCGCGTCGGTGTGACCATCGCCACCGCGAGTCAGCATCTGAGCAAACTGCGACTGGCCGGGATCATCCGGGCCGAGCGGCAAGGCCGGCGGCAGATCTACACCGTGGACGACCCGCACGTCCTGACGATGGTGCAGCAGATCTTCGAGCACATCGCCCCGGACGGCACCCTCGCCCCCGACCCGCCCGGGCCGGTCCGGTGAAACGCATCCTGATCATCGCCGGCAGCTGCGTGGTGATCGCCGGCTGCCTGGCCGGGATCCTCGCGGTCGCCCTCGGCCTGGTCGGCTGGTCGCCACCGCTGGTGAACCAGCCGCCCTGGACGGCCGGCAAGCCGCTCACCCCGGTGCCGGTCGGCGAGGACCCGAAGCTGTTCAGCTACGCGACCGCCGGGCTGATCCGGGATCGGCTGGCGACCGCGGAGGCGTTCGAGGACGCCCAGTTCGACGTGGAATACGCGTTCGACGACCAGGCCCGGATCTTCGACCGCGAGCGCCCGCAGCCGCCGGCCGGCCGGATCGCCGAGGTGTCGACGTACCGCTACGACGTGATGCCGAAGACCGCCCAGGACCGGGCCAGCCTGTCCGTCGCGGTCGAACTGTTCACCGGGACGGACGAGCGGGACGCCGCTCTGCTGCGCCACGGACAGTCGACCCGCGGCTCGTCGACCGTCCTCAAGGAGCCGAAGATCACCGGCGCCGCCGGTGCCCAGCTGATCCAGCGGGTCGGCGCCTGCTCCTCCGGCCGCGGCCGCAACGTCTCGATCCACGGGCTGGCCGCGGTGGGCTCGCGTACCGCGGTGACGGTGACCGTGTCCTGCGGCACTCCGGAACAGGCCGAGCAGTACCTCGAACCGGCCACCAAGGCCCTCACCGAGGCCGTCGGCAGCACGGCCGACCTCGAGGACACCCCGGTCCCGGCGACCCTGTTCGACCGGGCGGCGGACATCCCCGTGATCAGCAGCGGCAACTGGCGAGACCGGCAGGTGATCACGGACGGCACCACGGAGCGACAGCGGGCGGTGCCCGCCGACCTGCGGGGCGACGGCCTGGAGGTCTACTTCGACGGCCGGTACGAGGTCGCCGCCTACCGTGACGCGGCGGCCGCGGCGGCGGTCCTGGAGCGACGCCTCGCCACGAAGGGCGAGCACGGCCACGAGGTCCGGGAGCACCCGGGCACGGCGGCGGACCGGACCGTCTGCCTGGAGGGCTACCGCCCCCGCGAGAAGTCCGATTGCCTGAGCCAGTTCGGCCGGTTCGTCGTCGCGGCACCCGCGGACCAGGGCCAGGCCCCCAAGATCGACGACCAGCTCGACCTGCTCCGCGGAACCCGCTGAGCCGAACCCCTGGACGTACGGTACCCCCCTAGGGTATAAAGATCCGGTGAGCACCGTCGTCACCACCCTGCGCGACCGCTGGCCCGCCTTCGCCGGCCTCGCGGTCGCCGTGCTGACCGCCGTCAGCCTGCGGATCTTCGGCGTCGCCGACGCGGCGGCCGTGGTCACCGCCTCGGCGCTCGTCTATCTCGGCGCGGCCGCACTCGGCCTGCGCTGGTCGGCCTGGCCGATCTTCGGAGTCAGCTTCGTGCTGATCACCGTCGGCTTCCTGGTCCCGGGCTTCGACCCGTCGCTGATCATGATCGCGATCGCCGTCCTGATGATCGGGTACGGCTTCGCCCGCGGCCGCGGCAAGCCCCTGCACGGACTGCCGCTGCAGCTGGTCGCGATGGTGATCCTGGCCGGGCTGGCCGTGATCGCTGCCCGGCAGAACCCGGCCCTGTCCGCGATCCTGGTGGCGGCAGGCCTGCTCGCGCACGCCGGCTGGGACGTCTACCACCACCGCAAGGATCGGGTGGTGGTCCGGTCGATGGCCGAGTTCTGCATGGTGCTCGACACCGTGCTGGCCGGCCTGGTGATCTGGCTGGCCTTCGCCTGACTGCGCGAGCTAGCGGTCCTCGTGCTCGGCGGCGGCGAACAGGTCGGAGCGGTGCGCGAGGGTGGCCCGGTCGCGGCCCTGGCTCTGCCCGCGGGCGATCTCGGCGGCATCGATCCGGCGCCAGTCGCCCATGCCGAGCGGGTCGATCCCGCGGCCGGCCAGCAGCCGGCCGAGCTCGTCCGGGTTGTGGCGAGCGGTCAGTTCGCCGTCGGCGATGTCGGTGAGCAGCGAGGTGACGGTCTCCACCGCGTCGGACTTGTTGGTGCCGATCACGCCGGTCGGGCCGCGCTTGATCCAGCCCGTCACGTACTCGCCGGTGGCGAACGACCCGTCCCGGATCACCCGACCCTCCGCGTGCGGCACCCGAGCTTTCCCTTCGTCGTACGGGACGCCGGGCAGGGCGGTGCCGCGGTAACCGACCGAGCGGACCACCAGGTCCGCCGGCAGCTCCGGCCCGGGCCCGTCGGCGACCAGCGTGCCGGTGGAGTCGATCATGGTCCGTTCCGTGATCACCGAGTGGACCCGGCCGTCGCCGACCAAGGTGGTGGGCCGGGTCCAGAAGTGGAAGTGGATCCGCCGGTCGGCGCCGCGGCTCCCCCGCTCGGCCCAGTCGGACAGCACGCCGAGGTTGCGCAGCGCCACCTTGCCGACCGCGGCCGGATCAAGATCATGATCGAACGGGTCGATCACGATGTCCACGCCGTCCAGGTCGCCGAGCTCGCGGAGTTCCTTGGTGGTGAAGGAGGTGTGCGCCGGGCCGCGCCGGCCGAGCACGTGTACGTCGGTCACCGCCCGGCCGTCCAGCGCCTTCAGCACTTCCTCGGCCATGTCGGTCCGGGCCAGGTCCTCGGTCGGCCGGATCAGGATCCGCACCACGTCCAGGGCGACGTTGCCGACGCCGACGACGACCGCGGACCGGGTGCTGCCAACCAGCCGGGTGGCGGCCGCGGCGTCGATGGCCGGCACCGGTTGATCAGGTTCGTCGGCGGCCGCACCGTCGAGATCGGGATGGACGTCCGGGTGCCCGCAGTACCAGGCGACCAGTTCCGCGGCCGCGATGCTGCCGTCCAGTTCCTCGCCGGGGATGCCGAGCCGGCGGTCGCTGGCAGCGCCGTACGCGTAGATCACCGCGTCCACGGTGCCGCGGAGTTCCTCGACGGTGAGGTCGCGGCCGACCGAGACGTCGCCGTAGAACCGCACCTCCGGCCGGCTCAGCGTGCGCTCGAGGATGTTGCGGATCGACCGGATCGACGGATGGTCGGGAGCGACGCCGTACCGGACCAGGCCGAACGGGACCGGCAACCGGTCCAGCACCGCAACCGCGACCGGCACGTCGGTCTGCTGGCAGAGGGCCTCGGCGGCGTAGATCCCCGACGGTCCGGACCCGATGATCGCGACGACGTACGGTCTCATCGGCTCAGGTTATCCGCACATCACGACCGCGAATCGGACTTTTCGATCACCGGCCCGGTTCGCGTTGCTACGATCATGGACGATTTCCATCGCTGGAAGGCGTTTCGATGAGCAGACCGCACGTCCTCTTCGTCGGTATCGACGGGGTCCGGTTCGACACTCTGACCGAGCAGGAGACGCCGGCGCTGGACAAGGTCGCCGCCGCCGGTTTCCTGCAGTCGTTGCAGGTCAACCCGTCCGGACCGACGATCTCCGGGCCCAGCTGGTCCACCATGGTGTCGGGCGTGCTGCCGCCGACGCACCGGATCTTCGACAACGACCTGACCGATCATGATCTTGGTCGGTACCCGGACTTCAGCACCCTCGCCGCTCGGGCGTACCCGGGCCTGCAGACGTTCGCGGCCGCGGACTGGGAGCCGCTGGTGAGCAGCCACAGCGGCGGCCCGATCTTCGCCGCCGGCGGCTTCGTGCCGGACCGGAACCGGGGCAAGGACGACACCGCGGCCGACTGGCACGACGGTGATCAACAGGTCGCCGACCGCGCCGTGGCCCACCTGGCCGGGCTCGCCTCGGAACCCGGCTCGGTCACCTTCGTCTACCAGCACGGCGTGGACACCGCCGGGCACCGGGAGGGCGTCGGCGCCGCCTACCGGGAGTTCATCGAGGCCTCCGACCGGCGACTCGACGCGCTGCTCCGCGCCGTCGACGAGCGGCCGGACCGGGCCGCCGAGGACTGGTTGATCATCGTCGCCACCGATCACGGTCACGTCGACGAGGGCGGGCACGGCGGCGACACCCCGGAGGAACGGACCGCCTGGATCGCGGCCTGCGGCAGTGGCGTGCCGGCCGGCGGGCAGCCGTTGATCTTGGAACAGGCGGACGTCGCCGGCCACGTGCACCACGTGCTCGGGCTGACCGGCCAGCCGGAGCCGTTCGTCGGGCTTCCGTTCGGCTCGCGTACCGAACTCGCCGTCCCGACCGCGTGATCCAATCGTGACGGGTCGGTGACCCGTTACCGCCACATCCGAGTCACACTGGGGCCAGGGACACCCCCGGTCCCCACTTCGGGGGCCGATCCCCTGGACCGGCCACGAAGCAGGCTGGTCGCTCTGACCGCACTCTTCCCGCGGCCGGGCGGCCAGCCGTTCCCGGCCATGATCATCAGTATCTGATGCAGGCCGATCTGAGGTCGGTGTAGAAGGCCCAGGTGTCCGGGGAACACTCCGGTGCGCCGAGTTGGGACGCCTTCGCCCCCATGTGCGGCAGGTGGGCGTACGCGCCGACGCCGGGCCGGTTGACGTGCAGCATGCCGGCGTCGAGCACGTTCAGCGCCTGGAACATCGAGCCCTGGTCGGCGGTGAAGATCGTCGCCGACATGCCGTAGCGGACCGAGTTCGAGATCCGTACCGCGTCGTCGAAGCCGTCGCAGTCGATCACCGCGAGCACCGGGCCGAAGATCTCCTCCTGGGCCAGCTCGCTGTCCCAGGGGACTTCGCTGAGCACCGTCGGCTGGACGTAGTAGCCGTCGAGCTCGCGTCCGTCCCGCTCGACCCGGGCCGGTCCGCCGCCGCCCCGTACCGTGGCGCCGGCGGCGATCGCTCGCTGGATCGCGTCCAGGCAGGCGTCCCGCCGGACGTCGTTGATCACCGGGCCCAGGTCCGACCCGTCCACGTCGCCCGGGCCGACCCGCATCGACGCCGCCCGCGCCATCACCCGACCCACCAGCTCGTCCTTGACCCGGCGGTCGACGATCACCCGGCTGGTCGCGCTGCAGCGCTGGCCGCTCTGCCCGAACGCGCCGTGGACGATCGCCGCCGCGGCCGCCGCCAGGTCGGCGTCGGCCAGCACGATCACCGCGTTCTTGCCGCCGAGCTCGAGCTGGGTGCGCAGCAGCCGGCCGGCGCCGGCCACGTTGATCGCCTGGCCCACCGGCAGCGACCCGGTGAACGAGATGCCGGCCACCCGATGATCATCGACCAGCGCGGCGCCGGGATCGCGATCACCCTGGACCAGGTTGAGCACGCCGTCCGGCACCCCGGCCCGCTGGAAGGCGTCGACCAGCAACGCTGCCGTCAGCGGCGTCAGCGGGGACGGCTTCAGAACGGCGGTGCAGCCCGCGACCAGCGCCGGCGCCACCTTCCAGACCGGGATGGCCAGCGGGAAGTTCCACGGCGTGATCAGGCCGACCACGCCGATCGGCCGGCGGAACGTCATGGCCAGGGTGCGGGGTTCCTCGGCCGGGGTGGTGATCCCGTTCAGCCGCCGGCCCTCGCCCGCGATGAACTCCATGATCGCCAACGCCCGGTCGACCTCGCCGCGCGCCTCGCCGAGCCGCTTGCCCTGCTCCCGGGTGATCGCGGCGGCGAACCGGTCGGCCTCGGCTTCGATCAGCCGTGCGGCGCGCCGGACCACGGCGGCCCGCTCGATCGGCCCGGCCGCCTCCCACGACTCGCGGACGGCCCAGGCCGCGTCGACGGCCGCGGTCGCGTCGGCCGCCGACGACTCGGCGAAGTCGCCGAGTTGATCATCGAGATCGGCCGGGTTGACGTCGGCCCTGGTCCGGGCCGTCGAGGTCCAGGCGCCGCCGATGTGGTTCCGCCGCAACCGTTCCGGTACGGGTTCAGCCGGCATGATCGGCTCCGGCGGTGAGCCCGGTCGTGGCCACCCAGAACGCGTCGTAGTTGTGCACGCAGGCGGGTTCGGCGATGTCCTGCTCGAGGTCGGCCGGCCGGGGCAGTTCCCGGTTGATCAGGAACGGGATGTTGAGTTCGCCGAGCGCGCCGTGGGAGCGCAGCGGCGCGTCCAGTTGCCCGAGGTCGTGCCAGGCCGGGTAGCGGCCGAGCGCGTACCCCTTCTCGGCCAGCACGACGAGATCGCCGATCCGGTCCGGCGGCAGGGCGTAGCGGTCGGCGGCGTCGGCCCGGGTGTGCACCGCCTGGACGCCCTCGATCCGGGCCAGCGCACTGCCGACGACCGCCGGGTCGGCGCCGTCGGGCAGATACACGCTGGCGAACGAGCCGAGCGCCCCGTGATGCACCGTGTACGGGTCCGTGATCGGCAGGATCACCCGCGATGCGGCTCCGTCCAGGACCCGGTTCGCCTCCTCCTCGACGTAGATCACCCGCGGCGCCCCGGCCGCGTCGCTCTTGGCGCTCATCCCGTGGTCGGCGGTGATCACGACCACCGCGCCGAGCGCGTCCAACTGCCCGGCGTAGTTGTCGATCATGGCGTAGAAGTCGTTCGCCACTTCGGTCCCCGGCGCGTGCTTGTGCTGGATGTAGTCGGTCAGCGACAGGTAGAGCAGGTCCGGCCGGCGGTCGGCCAGCAGTCGTACCCCGGCGGCCAGCACGAACTCGCTGAGGTCCGCCGAATACACCTCCGGCAGCGGCCGGCCGACGTAGTCCAGCACGTCGCCGATTCCGTTGTCCGCAACGGTGGCCCGGTCGGCCTTCTCCGCCGAGAAGCAGATCCCGCGCCACTCCGGTACGTGCTCGCCGCCGGACCCGTCCAGGGCGGGACCGGACTCGACCAGCCCGGCGCCGAGCAGCCGGCGCAGCTTGTCCTTGGCAGTGATCACCGCGGCGTCGTACCCGGCGGCGACGGCCGCGGCGAAGATCGTCGGGATCCGGAGGAACGCCTTGTCGTTCATCAGCACCTCCTGCCCGCTGTCCGGGTCCAGGATGTAGTTGCCGCTGATTCCATGATCACGAGGCGGCCGGCCGGTGGCGATGGAGACGTTGTTGGGGTTGGTCAGGGCCGGCATCGCGCAGTGGGCGGGCCAGTTGCTGAGCCCGTCCTGGCCGGCCTTGGCCAGCCACGGCATCCGGCCCGCCGCGAGTGCCTGTTCGTGGTACGCCGGCTCACTGCCGTCCACACAGATCACCACCACCGGCTCGGCCGGTGGCCGGTACTCCCGGCCGTTGACGGTGAAGGGCTGCCGTGTCATCTCGTTCTCCTTACTCATGATCAAAACTGGGCACCGAATCGAGCAACTCCCGCGTGTACTCGTGCTGCGGAGCCGAGAAGAGTTGGCCCGCCGGCGCGGCCTCGACGATCGATCCGTCCCGCATCACCGCGACCTGATCGGCCACGTGCCGGATCACCCCGAGGTTGTGCGAGATGAACAGGAACGAGACGCCGGCGCTCTCCCGCAGGCCCATCATCAGGTTGAGCACGTGGGCCTGGACGGTGACGTCCAGCGCCGAGGTGCACTCGTCGGCGACGATCAGGTCGGGCTTGGTCGCCAGCGCCCGAGCCAGTCCGACCCGTTGCCGCTGCCCGCCGGACAGTTGGTACGGCCGCCGGTCCAGGGCGTCCGGCGGCAGGTCCATCGTGGCCAGCAGTTCGGCGCTGAACTCCTCGATCGCCGACCGCGCGACGACCCGGGAGATGATCATCGGCTCGGCCAGGATCTGCCGCACCGTCATCGACGGGTCGAGCGAGTTGTTGGGGTCCTGGAAGACCATCTGGATCCTTGGCTGGTTGGCGCACAGTCCCTTCCGGCCGAGGAGTTCCTCGCCGTCGAAGATCACCGAGCCGCGGCGCGCGGCGGTCAGCCCGAGCACGGTCCGGGCGACCGTCGTCTTCCCCGAACCGGACTCCCCCACCAGGCCGAAGATCTGGTTCCGGCCCACCGTCAGCGAGACGTCCTTGACCACGTCGCGGTGCCGGGATCCGCCGCGGTGCAGCAGATTCGAGCCGACCTGGTACGAGACGGTCAGGTCCGTGATCTCCAGCAGCGGCGTGCTCATCGCAGGCCTCCGACGAAGCGCCGGGACACGACATGATCATCGGCGAGCCGGACCAGCTCGACGTCGGTCCGCTGGTCCGGGTCGAACCGGCCGATCCGGGGATCGATCGAGCGGCCGGCCAGGACATCGGCCTTGGTGACCAGCCGGCTGCCCGGCGCGACGTCGAGCGTCGGCACAGAGCTGATCAACAGCTGCGTGTACGGGTGGCGCGGGTCGGCGATCACGGAGCGGGACCGGCCCGACTCGACGATCGCCCCGTCGTACATCACCGCGATCCGGTCGGAGTGGCTGGCCACCACGCTGAGATCGTGGGTGATCAACAGGATGCCGAGCCCATCGGCACGCAGCTCGTCCAGCAGTCGCAGGATGCCGCGCTGCACGGTCACGTCGAGCGCCGTGGTCGGCTCGTCGGCGATCAGGAACCGGGGCCGGCCGGCCAGCGCCATCGCGATCATGATCCGCTGCAGCTGGCCGCCGGAGAGCTGGTGCGGGTAGCTGTCGTACCGCTCGGCGGGGTGCGGGATGCCGACCCGTTCCAACAGGTCGATGGCCCTGGTACGGCCCTCGGCGGCGGTGACCGGACTGTGCGCCCGGACCGATTCGACGAGCTGCCGACCGACCGTGCGGATCGGGTTGAGCGCGGTCCACGGGTCCTGGAAGATCATCGACACCGCGCTGCCGCGGATCGCGTCGAAGTCCGCGTCCTGTGCGGTGGCCAGGTCGAGGGTGTGCTCCGGTTCGCCGTCGATCCGCAGCAGGCCGGTGACCGAGAACGCCGACGCCGCGTACCAGGACGTCAGCAGGCCGAGCACGCTGAGCGCGGTGATCGACTTCCCGCTGCCGGACTCGCCGACGACGGCGGTGGTCCGGGACTCCTCGACCTCCAGCGACAGGTCGGCCACCAGCACCCGGTCGACGCCGTCGGTACGGACGGTGATCGTCAGGTCGGACAGGGACAACGTCATCGCAGCTCAACTCCTACCGGTCCGCGAATCTGACCTGGACGCGGGAGCGGAGCCACTCCCCGATCACGTGCACGCAGTAGGCCATCAGCACCAGTACCGCACTCGGCACCATCGAGGACCACGGGTTGGTCGCCAGGTAGGTACGGCCCTCGCCGATCATCTGGCCGAGCGTCGCGGTCGGCGGCTGGACACCGATCCCGATGAACGACAACGCCGATTCGAGCAACATCACCGGCGGGAAACTGAGCACCATCATGACGATGTAGTACGAGACCGTGTTGGGCAGCACATGCCGCAGGATGATCCGGACCGGCGGTGCGCCGTAGGAACGGGCGGCGTCGACGAATGGCTGCTCCCGGGCGCTCAGCACCAGGCCTCTGATCACCCGGGCGTAGGTCTCCCACCGGGCCAGCCCGATGAAGATCATCAGCACGCCGATGCCGCGGCCGAACATGACCAGCCCGACCAGGATCAGGAGGGTCAGCGGCACCGACTGCTGGAAGTTCACCGCGAGCATCACCAGCCGGTCCCAGGCGCCGCCGAAGAAGCCGGCCGTCAGCCCGAGGGTGAGGCCGACCAGGCTGCCGACGATCAGGCCGACCGCGGCGATCAGCAGGCTGGTCCGGGTGCCGTGCAGGGTCCGGCTCAGCGTGTCCCGCCCGATCCCGTCGGCGCCGAGCAGGTTGGCCGAGGTCGGATCCAGGAAGATCGGCAGCGCGTTCCGGCTGGCCAGCTCCGTGCGATCCGGGTCGAACGGCGACACGACGCCGGCCAGCAGCGCGGCCAGCACGACGATGATCAACAGCGTCGCGCACACCTTCGTCCAGGCGGTCATCGAGCCCACCTGTCGCACCACCGCGCCCTGAGCCTGTCGAAGGGTCATGCCACTCCTCGGGTCCGGCCGATCCGCGGATCGAGCAGCAGGTACGCGACGTCCAGCAGGTAGTTGAGGACGATGACGATGATCGACACGGTGACCACGGAGAACTGGATCACCGGGAAGTCCCGGTTGATCACCGAGGTCACCAGCAGGTTGCCCATCCCGGGCCAGGAGAAGATCGTCTCGATCACCATCGTGCCGGACAGGATGTCGACGACGATCATGCCGATCTGGGTGATCACCGGGACGCCGGTGTTGGGGAACACGTGCCGCCAGACCACCGAGCGGCGGCCGGTGCCCTTACTGATCGCGGTGACCACGAAGTCCTTGTGCAGCGTCTCCCGCATGCTGTTGTCGACGTACCGGGAGAGCGAGACGATCGAGCCGACCGACAGGCAGACGACCGGCATCAGGTAGTGCGCCGGCGTCGAAGCCCCCTGGGTCGGCAACGCATGCAGGACGAACCCGAAGGTCAAGATCATCACCAGCGACAGCACGAACCCGGGCACCGCATACAGCAGCGACATCAGGTGACCGAGGGCCCGGATCAGCGGCTGCCGCGGGTACAGCGCGAGCAGCATGCCGACCCCGACGCCGACCACAACGCTGAAGATCAGCGAGAAGACGCCCAGCTTGAGGGTCTCGGCCAGTCTCGGGAAGAAGATCTCCGGGACCGGCCGGCGCTCCACCAGGCCGATGCCGAAGTCGCCGGTGACCGCGTTGCGCAGGTAGAGCAGGAACTGCTCGGGGTAGCTGCGGTCCAGGCCGTACTTGGCGTTGTACTGAGCCAACTGCCCCGGTTCCAGGCCGTCCGGGTACATCAGGTCGAACGGGTTTCCGGTGACCCGCGCCGCGATGAAGACGAAGATCAGCACCAGCAGCGCGGTGCCGCCGCTGACCAGGGCCCGGGAGCCGAGAAACCTCAGCACGGAAGGGAATCCCGCCAGAACCCTGCCGGACGCACACTGCTCACGTCGAGCGCTCGGCGATGTCGCCGGCCCGGAACGACAGGCAGTACGGACGCAGGTTGGGCGACTGGGTGTAGTCGATGTTGGACCGCATGCCGAGCGACTCGTACGGCTTGAACAGGTAGACGAACGGGGTCTGGGCTCGGTAGAAGTCGAACAACTCCTCCAGCGCCTCCTTGCGTTCGGCCTCGTCCTGGCCGTACCGCATTCGGTTGAACGCGTCCGTGTACGCCTCGGTGGCGACGAAGTGCTTCACGTTGGCCGCCTCGCCCGCGGGAGCCCAGTGCCGTTCGATCATGCCCATCGGGTCCGGGTAGTAGAGCGGGTTGGACCAAGTCCTGATCTCCAGGCCGGGGTCCTCGTCCGGGATGTCGTCGACCTGCACCAGCTTCGCGGTGACGCCGACGTCGGCCCACATGTCCACCACGGCCTGCGCGACGAGATCGGCGTAGGTGTAGTAGTTCGTGGTGTTGTAGATCTCGATCACCTCGCCGGCGTACCCGGACGAGGCGACCAACTGCTTGGCCTTGGCCTGGTCGAAGGCGATGTCTTGGCGGTCCGGGAACTTCAGCGTGTCCGGATAGCTGGTGAACTGGTACGAGGTCGCCGCCTCGGCCTTGCCGTCCCAGATCGACGAGACGATCGCCTCCCGGTCGATCGCGTAGTCCAGGGCGGCGCGGAGTTCCGGCTTGGCCAGCGCCGGGTTGGACATGTTCAGCCGGTAGATGTGGTAGAGCTCGAGGACCCCGCCGACCACCTTGACCCGTTGATCACCGGTCAGCAGCGTCTCCTGGTCCGGCGGGATGTTGGTGATGAAGTCGACCTCGTCGTTCTTCAGGGCCGTGATCCGGGACGCGATCTCCGGGATGGAGAGGTAGGTGATCTTGGTGTACGGCGGCTCGCCGGACCAGTGACCGGGCACTGCTTCCAAGATCAACGAGACGTCCGGGGTGTATTCCGTGACCTTGTACGGCCCGGTGGCGACCGGCTTGTTGGACGCCGCGTCCAGTCCCGCCTCGGTCGTGTACGCCTTCGCCGAGATGCCGGCGTTCGGATCCGAGAGCAGATGCTCCATCAGCGGCTCGGGATGCTTCGTCGTCGCCCGTACCGTGACGTCGTCGACGGCCTTGAACTCCGTGACATTGGACAGCAGGTAGGCGTAGGCGGTGGCGTAGCTCGGGTCCTCCTTGGTGATCACCCGGTTCATCGAGTAGACGACGTCGGCCGCGGTGAACGGGCTGCCGTCGTGGAACTTCACGTCGTCGCGCAGCTCGAACTCCCAGGTCAGCTCCTCGACCTGCTTCCAGGTCTTGGCCAGCCCAGGCTTGAAGGCCGGCTTGTCCGCCTTGGTGTCCCGGGCGATCAGCGTGTCGTAGATGTTGTGGTAGGCCTGGATGCCGGAGTTGGACACCGAACCGTTCGCGTCCAGCGTGCTCGGCAGCGACTGGACCCCGATCCGCAGCTCGGTCCGCGCCGCCATCCCGGTCGCCGATCCACCGGTGCACCCGGTCGAGGCGAGCGTCGCCGCCGCTCCGGCCGACACTCCGATTCCGAGCAGGGTTCGACGGCTCAGCGGAAACTCACTCATGATCAATTCCTATCGGCGATGGTGATCATTCCCGGGCGGCCACCCGAGTCCCGCGGCGTTGATCATGAGTATTCGAGGGGCCGGCCGGAACGGTCAATGCGGCTTTGGTGATGAGGGGATAACGGATCGCGTCGAGTAGGGTCGGCCCATGGCCGTGACGTTGCAGCAGCTGGAGATCTTCCGCGCCGTCGCCCGCAATCTGTCCTTCTCCGTCGCGGCGAAGGAGGTCTACACCTCGCAGCCGCACGTGTCGAACCAGATCCGGAAGCTGGAGGAGCACTACCGGGTGCCGCTGTTCATCCGGTCGCGGCCCGGGATCGCGCTCACCGAGGCCGGCCTGGCGCTCTACGAGCGGATCAACATCATCCTGTCCGACATCGAAGAGGCCGAGCAGGTCATCCAGCAGTTCCGCGGGCTGCAGCGCGGCACCGTGCGGCTGGCCGCGACCGCGAGCGCCGGCAACCACGTGATCCCGGGGATCGTCGCCGACTTCCAACGCCGGCATCCCGACATCGTGGTCATGATGCAGGTGAGCAACACCGAGGACGTCCTCGGCCGGGTGGACCGGGACGAGGCCGAGCTGGCGATCACGCCGCGGCCGCCGGAGTGGGGCGAACTGGAGAGCGAGTCGCTCTACATCGAGGACCTGGTCGTCCTCTTCCCGTCGTCGATGACGCTGCCGGACCCGCTCACGGTGGAGCAGTTCGCCACCCTGCCCCAGGTCGCCCGCGAGGAGGGATCACTGACCTGGGAGATCATGCGGGAGCTGCTCGAAGATCATGATCCCCGGGTGGTCGCCCAGCTGGGTGGCACCACGGCGGTCAACGAGGCGGTCGCGGCCGGGCTCGGCGTCTCACTGGTGCCGGAGACCACCGCGAAGGCCTGGCTCGACGCGGGATCGGTGCAGGTACGGGCTCTGCAGGATGCCCACCCGGTGCACCACTTCTATCTGGTGCACTCGCCGCAGCGGTATGTGACTCCCGCCACGCGCGCGCTGATCGAGCATCTGCGCAGCTGGGCGGCCGAGGGCGGACCGGGCCTGAAACCCTCCAGTTGATCAATCTCCGTGATCACCTCATTGCTCATTGTGCATTGTCCGGGTTCGGGCCGCTGGGCAGACTGATCCGCAGGCCGACCGGCCATGCTGATCATGAATGAGGGGACCACCGATGACGCACGCCGCTGCGCCGGGATCCGTCCAGGTCGCCGTCTTCGATCAGGGCGAGATCGGGCTGCGCCGGATCGAGCTCCCGGACCGGGCGCCCGGCGAATTCGACGTGGACCTCACGGCGGCCGCGATCTGCGGATCGGACCTGCACACGGTGCTCGGGCATCGGTCGACACCGCCCCAGACCGCGCTCGGGCACGAGGGCGTCGGCCGGATCAGCGCGGTCGATCCGGGCGCGGTCGACCTGCGTGGGGACCCGCTCCGGGTCGGCGACCGGGTCGCCCTTTCCATGATCAGATCCTGCGGTCGGTGTGACCGCTGCCGGGCCGGCCTGACCATGAAGTGCCGCTCGCTCTTCAAGTACGGCCACGCGTCGGTCACCGAGTCGCCGTACGCCAGCGGCACCCTGGCCACCCGGATCCGGGTCAGCCCCGGCGTCCCAGTGCTCCGGATCCCCGATCGGGTCGACGATTCGATCATGGTCCCGGCCGGCTGCGCCACGGCGACCGCGGCGGCCGTGGTCACAGCCGCCGCCCCGGTCGGCGACGAGACGGTGTTGATCTTCGGCGCCGGGGCAGTCGGGCTCTACTGCGCGGCCATGCTGGCCGGGCTCGGCTGTACCGTCGTCGTCCGCGATCCGTCGGCCCAGCGGCTGGCAATGCTGGCCGGTACCGGAGCGGTGCCCGATGACGGCGCCGAGCGCCCGTACCCGATCGTGGTGGAGGCGTCCGGCAGCCCCGCCGCCTTCACCGACGCCCTGAAGGCGGTCGACCTCGGCGGCCAGGTGATCGGGGCCGGCTCGGTGAGCATCGACTCCGGCACCGTCACCTTCGACCCGGCCCTGCTGGTGACCCGCCGGATCCGGTTCAGCGGGGTCCACAACTACACCCCGGACGAGTTCCGGCTCGCCGTCGACTGGCTGACCGAGCACGGCGAACGACTCGACCTCGGTCGCCTCGTCTCGCCGCCGCAGCCGTTGACCAAGATCAACGACGCGTTCGCCCTGATGCGTACCGGAACCTACCCCCGGGTACTCGTCCGCCCCTGATCCAGGTCCAGGACGTAACGCCGGCACACGTACACCCGCCGGAACCGGGACCGGAGTCGCTCCTCGTCCTCGATCCGGGCGTGCAGGAAGGCGTGCATCGGTCCGTCCAGGCCGTCCGGAGTCGAGAAGCCGGCTCGCGACTCCCCCGGTCCGAGATAGACGTGCAGGTAGCGATGGTCCTCGCGGAAGCCGGTCCGGCGATACCAGGCGTTGGCGGCGAGGTCCTCCCGGGTCCAGGCGTCCACCCTGCCGGTCTGGATCGGAAGCCGTTGAAGCGCCTGGGCCAGCAAGGCGGAAGCGATGCCCTGTCCCCGGGCCTCGGGATGGACGACGACCGTCTCGATCGTGGCCAGCTCGCCGTCGACCACAAGATCAAGAACCCCGATCACCGCGGCGTCGTCGACCGCGACGAGTCGGATCGCCGGCAGTTCGTAGTCGGGTCGCTCGGTCCAGATGTCGTCGTAGTAGTCGGTCTCGAAGAATCCGAGCAGGCGACACCGCAGCCAGGACTCACGGTCGGCATCCCGATAGTCACGGAGCTGGAAACTGGGCATGACAGTCCTCTGGGTCGAAGGAAGGGACCAAGATCATCACGCCTCAGAGCATCCCGCCACCCTATCCCCCGTTCAGGTGGACGCTGGCCTCTCGGAATCGAGCGCTCCCTCCCATCCCCAGGGCCCTGATCGATCATGCCCGACGCCCGCGTCCGGCCGGGTGATCGCCGACGTCGCCTTGCGAGATCGAAGCCGCGCGAGCCAAGATTCAGCACGTTCGCCCTGTCGACCGAGGCCCCGGCTATCCACAGATTCCTTGTTTTGTGGGGATATCTGTCGGCTCCTTGGTCTATAATAGGCTTTATGTTCGAATCGTTGGAGTCGAAGGCTGTCGGGTACGGCAGCCACGACATCCTTAAGGCCGTGGACGGGTTGAAGCGTGCCCGGATCGCGGTTGCGAACGAGCTCCTGGTTTGGGTCGCAGCTTGGGCGGATGCGCATCCGGCGGAGTCGATCATGGAGACCGGGCCGGGGTTGGCGCGGGCGGTCCGGCCGGGCGGTGAGGGGACACCGGCGGTGAACGATCTCGCCATGGTCGAACTGTTCGCCAAGCTGGGCAAGAGCACCAGCTCCGGGATGCTGTTCCTAGGTGACGTTCTTGATCTTCGTCACCGACTGCCACAGTTGTGGGCCAAGGTCATGGGCTGTGAGGTGGAGGAGTGGCAGGCGCTCCGGGTCGCCCGGATGACCCATCACCTGTCGTTGGAGCAGGCCGCCGAAGTCGACCGGTCCGTGGCATGGTTCGCCGGGACCCAGCCGCCCGGGAAGCTCTTCGACACAGTCGAAGCGACGATCTTGCGGATCGATGGTGATCGGGCTCGGGCGGAGTATGAGGAGCGGCGTAAGCAGGTCGGAGTTTGGAAGTCGCAGACCGACGACAACGGCCTGAAGGGCGTGTTCGGTCGACTCGAGCCGTTGGCGGCAGAGCGGTTGTATGCGCAGGTGCAGGAACTTGCCGATTGTCTGAGTGAGGGCACTGCGGATGAGCGGCGTGCTGAGGCGTTCGGGATGCTGGGTGATGCCGCGGCGATCACCCGATTGCGGGCGAAGCGTCGTCAGCCGGAGCTGTTCGACCAGGAGTTGGCCGAGGCGGTCGCTGCCCTGACGCCGGATGATGAACCCGAGCTGATGGTCGAGGAGTCCGAGGTGCATCCGGCGTTGCGGGATCGTCCGGCTTCGGTGGATGTGGAATCGGCGATCTTCGAAGCCGCGGTGCAGCGGCTGGTCGAGAAGTTGGATCCGAAACTATTGGTCCCGACCTCGACCGTGGTCGTCCACATCTCCGCCGAAGACCTCAGTCAAAGTGACGGAGTCTGCCGGGTGCCTGAGATCGGGCCGACCCTGAAGAGCGTGATCGGTGACTGGCTACACCACGATCGCGTGATCGTGCGTCCGGTGATCGACCTGAACGACGCGCCGCCGCCAGTGGACGACTACGAGATCCCGTACCGGCATCGTGCGCTGTTGCGGTGTCCAGGGAGTGTGTTCCCGTGGTCGACGGTGACCCGGAATCTTGATCTTGATCACGCGGATCCGTACCGGTCGAATGGTCCACCCGGCCAGACCCGAGTCGAGAAGCTCATTCCACTGTCGAGGACGGAACATCGCGCCGTCACTCACGGTGGCTGGCGACGCCGAAAACCGGACCCGACCACAATGATCTTCCGCTCACCCCACGGCCACGTCTACCTCACCAACCGCACCGGCACCCACGATCTTGGCGCCGGCCCGGTCGCCCACGCCCTCTGGGCCGCAGCCTGACCAGCCCCTGTGCCCTGAGCCTGTCGAAGGGCCAAACCGGATCGTGCCCTGCCATTCGACAAGCTCAGGCAACGTGTTGCCAAGCGGCTTGCTGCTGGGCGCGTAAGCCACCAGCGCCTAGCGTTTGGTCGCACAGCCAGGCCCATCTCACGCATCGCACCGTATCCATGATCTGGGTCCCGGACCGGCCACCCACAGCCCTTGGTCCGCTGCTTGACCAACCCTCGTTCCCTGAGCCTGTCGAAGGGCCAAGCCGGATCGGACCTCGTCCTTCGACAAGCCAGGGACCGGTGTTGCCGGGCGGTTTCGCTGGCGGGTGCGCATGCCGCCAGTGCCTAGCGTTGATCAGGCAGCCAAGTCCATCTCGCGAACCGCGCCGAGACTCGTGATCTTGGTCCAGGACCGGCCACCCACACCCCTGGTCCGCTTCCTGACCAGCCTCCGTGCCCTGAGCCTGTCGAAGGGACGAACCGGATCATGGCTTGCCCTTCGACGTGCTCAGGGAACGGTGTTGCCTAGCGATCTGTTGGCGGGCGCGTAGGCCGCCAGTCCCTAGCGATTGGTCGCGCAGCCAGGCCCACCTCACGCATCGCACCGCAACCATGATCTTGGTCCCGGACCGGGCGCCCACGCCCTCTGGTCCGCCGCCTGACCAGCACCTGCGCCCTGAGCCTGTCGAAGGGCCAGCCGGATCATGCCTTGCCCTTCGACAAGCTCAGGGAACAGTGCTGCCGAGCGGTTAGGTTGGCGGCGCGTGGGTCGGCGGTCCCTAGCGTTTGGTCGCGCAGCCAGGCCCATCTCACGTATTGCACCCGCATCCATGGTCTTGGCGCGGACCGGTCCCCCACTCCCTATCGACGACTCTCTAGCCACCGCTCAGCGTCGGGTGGATCCTCGGGCGACCAGCTCGGGGGGAACGTAGCTGGACAAGGGTTCCTCGGGCGGAGGGTCGCCGTCCAGCCGGGCCAGCAGCCGGCGGATCGCCAGGCTGGCCACCTGCCGGGCCGGGAGCCGGACTGTGGACAGTGACGGGGTGAGGAAGGCGGAGAAGGGGTAGTCGCCGAAGCCGACGACCATGACGTCGTCCGGCACCGTGAGGCCGTGTTCGGCCAGGGCCCGGTAGAGGCCGAGCGCGAAGTAGTCGTTGCCGACGAAGAAGGCGTCCGGCCGGTGGCCGCGCTCCAGTAGGTCGACCGCGACCCGGTACGAGTCGTCGGCCTGCCAGGGCAGCGCGGCGCGGGCGCTACGCCGGGTCGGCACCGCCACCACGCTGCGATCGTCGATCGTCATTCCATGATCGGCAAGGGCGCGCCGGAAGCCGGCCACGCGGTTGTCGATGGTCGAGATCGGAAGGTCCTCCTCGATCAACACCACGCTGGTCGCGCCGCGGTCGATCACATGACAGGTCGCGGCGTAGGCACCGGCCTCGTTGTCCGTGCTCACGAAGTCGGACTTGAGGTCCGGCAGCTCCCGATTGACCACGACGACCGGGATCCCGGCCTTCGCCAGCGACGCCCACGGATTGTGCCGCCCCTGGACGGGCACCACGATCACGCCGTCGACCCCGGACTTGACCGCCGTCTCGGCGGCCTCCAGTTCACGACTCTCCGACTCGTCGCTGAGCAACAACATCAGCGTGTAGCCGGCATCGGAGGTGTGCGCCTCGATCTCGCTGATCAACTCGGCGTAGAACGGGTTGGAGACGTTGGTGATCACGAGCCCGATCGTGCGCCGGGAGCCGAGAACCAGGGACCGCGCGTGCACGTTGGGCAGGTAGCCGATCCGGTCGGCCTCCGCCCTGATCCGGGCCCTGGTCGGTTCGCTGACGCCGGACAGCCCGTTCAGCGCACGGGACACCGTGTTGACCGACAACCCGACCGCTCGGGCCACGTCGGCCAGGGTTCGCCGCCGCGCTTCGGAGGGCACGCCCGCCATCGATGAACCCCCTTCGTCTCGGATGCCGCCACACTATTACCGAGGTCCGGCCGGCCCGGTCAACCCGGCCGTCAGGTCCACGGGACGTCGAGGACCTCCTCCGGCACCGAGCGCCGAAAGCCGGCGATCACCTCGAGCTGGCGCGCCTGGAAGGCGTCGGCGTCGCGGTCCACCGCCGCCGGGTCACAGATCGCGAACAGCGCGGCCTCCAGGTCGGCGAGCACCTCCGGCCGGTCCGCCGCCAGGTCGTCGAGCTCGTCCGGGTCGGTGCTCAGGTCGAACAGCTGGTGCGGCGCGGCGAGGTTGTAGATCAACTTCCAGTCACCCCGCCTGATCACGAAGCCGCCGCCGCGGACCTCGTGGCCGTGATATTCGGAGAACGCCACCCGTTCCTGATCATCGCGGTCGATCAGCTGGAGCGGCGTGCCGTGCCAATCCCCCGGCCGATCGGCACCCACCGCATGGAACAACGACGCCTGCAGATCCAGCAGCCCGACCGGTGTCCTGACCCTGGACCCGGCCGCGAAGCCCGGGCCGGCCACGACGAGCGGGATCCGTACCGAATCCTCGTGGAGGCTGCGCTTGCCCCAGACCCCGTAGCGGCCGAGCATCTCGCCGTGATCGGTCGTGTAGCCGATCACCGTGTCGTCGCCGAGCCCGGCCCGGTCCACCGCGTCGATCACCCGGCCGAGCTCGTGGTCGACGTAGCTCACCGCCGCGTAGTAGCCGGCTCGGAGCCGTCGGACCAGGTCGTCCGGGTAGTCCCAGCCGCCATGATCACGCAGATCCCTGGTGTACGGGTGCTGCGCCGCCGGGTGATCGGCACCGAAGCGAGGCAGATCACCGAGCCCCTCGTACCGGGCCCAGCCGGCCGGATCGGCCGTGTGCGGCGGATGCGGCGGGTGCACGTTGACCGTGATCGTCCACGGTCGGCCGAGCCTCGGCGCCGTGTTGATCAACCAGTCGACCGCGGCATCGACGAACTCGACGTCGACGGCGAACCGGTCGGGCCGGCTGCCGGAGTCGGCGGTGCTCCGCGGCACGCCCGGTCGATCCTCGCCGCCGCGGACCGCCGTCGGGTTCAGCGAGCGTCGCGTGGTCTCGACCAGGCGGAGCTCGGAGAAGCCGAGCCGGGCCGGGTCGCGATAGAGGTTGGACGCGCTGCCGAGGTAGGTCGTGTGGACGCCCTGTTCGGCCAGCACCCCGCCGTAGCTGGGAAACCGGCCCTCGATCACCTTGCAGTTGTTGTAGCGCTGGATCTCGTGCGCCCACCGGCCGGTCATGAACGACGACCGGGACGGCACGCACAGCGGCGACGGGCAGTAGGCGCTCTCGTACACCGTTCCCCGGCGCGCCAGCCGATCCAGCTGTGGCGTCTCAACGAACGGGTGGCCGTACGTCGACGAGTAGCGCGGACTGTGCTCGTCGCTCATGAACAGCACGACGTTCGGCATCAGTTCTTCACCGCCCCGGCGATGCTCTCCACGAAGTAGCGCTGCAAGATCAGGAACACGACGATGATCGGGATCAGCGAGATCGTGGACGCGGCCGCCATGCCGGACCAGTCGTTCAGGTATTCGCCCCGGAAGGAATAGACGCCGACCGCCAGGGTTCGCAGCTCCGGCCGGGACAGGGTCAGCACCAGCGGCAGCAGGAACGAGTTCCACGAGTGCATGAACTGCAGGATCACCGCGGTCGCGATCACCGGTTTCGCCAACGGCAGATAGATCGACCCGAAGATCCGGAAGAAGCCGGCACCGTCGATCCGGGCCGCCTCCTCCAGCTCGCCGGGCAGTTGCCGGAAGTAGCCGGCGAACAGCAGGGTCGCCACCACATGGGCCCCGCCCGCCTCCGCCAGCGTCACGCCCCAGAGACTGCCGCTCAGCCCGAGGTTGGAGATCAGGTCGAAGATCGGGATGATCGTGTAGCCCTCCGGCAGGAACACCGCGGCCGCGAACAGGCCGATGATCACCTTCTTCCCCGGGAACCGGTAGCGACCCAGTACGTACCCGATCAAGGCCGTCGCAGTGACCGAGATGATGATCGAGAAGACCGTGATGAACACCGAATTGAAGAAGTAGCGGCCGATGTTGGCCTGTTCCCAGGCGCGCACGTAGTTGTCCAGCCGGACGATCTCCGGAAACGGGTTCAGGCCGGCGAAGATCTCCTTGTTGCTCTTCACCGACGCCGACACCATCCAGATGAACGGATAGATCCAGAGCAGACAGAGTGGGAACAAGATCGCCGAGATGACCGTCAACCGGATCACCGTGCGGGGTCGATGGCGCCGGATCCGGCGCGGGCCGCGATCGACGTCCGTGCCGACCGACTCCGGCGGCGTCGCTGTCGTGATCATGAATCCCCCGCTTCGACGAGCTGGCCGCGGACCTGGTTGAGCTTGCGTACCGCCCAGGCCTGCCCGACCGCGATGATCAAGGTGACCGTACCGAAGAAGCAGCCGGCCGCCGAGGCGTAGCCGAGCTGGGTCACCCCGGCGTTCCCGCTCTCGCTGCTGCCGGCGGCGAAGGCCGTCTGGTAGATGAACACCTCGATCACCTGGGTGCTGAAGTACGGCCCGCCCTCGGTCATCGACTGAACCAGCGAGAAGGCGTGCAGGTCGCTCTGCGCGGTCAGGATGATGATCACGACCGCGAACGGCATCAGGATCGGCCAGGTGATGTGCCGGGCCACCCGGAGCGGGCCGGCGCCGTCCACCCGGGCCGCCTCGTGATACGTCGCCGGTACGGTCTGCAGGGCGGCCAGCCAGTAGATCATGGTGTGCCCGGTGGACTTCCACACCTGGACCGCGATCACGGTCCACAGCGCGACGTCGGGGTCGGACAGGAACTTGACCGGCTGGTCGACCAGGTTCAGCGTCGTCAGCACCTGGTTCACCGGGCCCTGGTAGGACCCCAGCATGAAGCTCATCACGACACCGACGACCGCGGATGTCGTGATCACCGGAATGAAGATGAAGGTACGGAAGACCGGCGCCAGCTTCAGCAGCTGATCATTGAGGACGATCGCGATGATCAAGGAGAGGACGACCCGGACCGGGGTCCCGACCAGGACGAACAACATCGACCGGCCGAACGCCGACCAGAACTGCTGATCATGGAGCAGCCGCCAGTAGTTCTCCAGGCCGACGAACTCGGCGTCGGCCGTGAAGCCGGACCAGTCCAGCAACGAGTACCACCAGGACATCACCATCGGGTAGAAGGTGAACAGGGCGGCCAGCACGCCCGCCGGGATCATGAACAGGTAGCACCACCGAACCGTGGTCGCACGCCAGGACCGTCTCATGATCAGAGCGCGTCGTAGTCGGCCTGGCCGTAGTCCTTGGCCGGATCCCAGTTGCCGAAGACGTAGTCGTCCCGGGACACCTCGGCGCCCTTGCCGCGAGCCTCGGCGATCGCGTCGTCCAGGGCCCGGTTGAGCCCGTCGTTGAGCTTGCGCAGTTCCTTCTTGATGTCGCTCACCTGGCCGGTCAGCATGCCACCGAGCAGATCGGCGAAGTTCGGCGTGACCGGCTTGGGCGCCACCTTGGCCACGTCGCCGTTGCGGACCACCGGCACCGGCTCGACCCGCATCACGTCAGCCGACAGCTCCCGTACCTTCGCGAAGTGCGGATTCAGTTCGCTGCCGGCCTGCTCGGCCTGCTGCTGCGCCTCGGGCAGGCTGGGCAGCAGCGCTCCGCGGGACTGGATCACCATCTCGGTCTGCCCGGCCAGGCTGCCGAGGTAGGAGAACAGGTCACCCGCGACCGCCGGGTTGGCCGCCTTGGCGAACACGAAGACGTTGCCGCCACCGCCGTAGCTGTAGGAGTTGGTGTACGTCGCGCCCGCCTCCGGCGTCGGCATCGTGGTGAACCCGAAGCTCCATTCGGCCTGCTCCCACTCCGCGATCGAGAACGGCCCGTCGACCTGCAGTCCGGCGACGTTGTTGGGCATCCGACCGCGTGCGTCGGCGGCGCTGATGCCGGCGAAGTCCGGCCAGAGGCTGCCGTCCTGGTGCATCGCCAGGACGAGGTCGACCACGTCGTTCACCTCGGCAGCGTCGTAGTGGTACCGCCCGGTCTTGAAGTCCAGCTCCCCGTACCAGCCGGCGGTCGCGAGCAGGCCCTCGACGATCTTCACCGGCGTGCGGCTGTTCATCAGTCCGTAGAACGCGCCGTCGCCGGCCTCGGTGATCTTCTTCGCCGCCGCCCGGAACTGGTCCCAGGTGCCGAGGTCGCGGGTCGGATCGATCCCGGCCCGCTCGGTCAGTTCGGTGCTGAAGATCAACATCTCGGTGATCTCGCCGCTGCCGTTCAGCGGGAAGCTGTACGTCTTGCCGTCGAAGACGTGCACGTTGGGGACGAACGCGTCCGCCGGGAACGCCGCCCGCCACGCCTCGAAGTCCGGCACCAGGTCCTCGATCGGCTGGCACCAGCCGTCCTCGATCGCGGTGCGGTGTTCGATCTTGTTGCCGATGGCGAACACGTCCGGAGCCGTTCCGTTCCGTACGCCCAGCGGGATCGTCTCGTTGACCGTGTCCATGTTGGTGGCGTCGTACTGCACCGTGATGTTGCCGTGCTTCGCCTGGTAGGCCGCGAACAGCGGATCCAGGAACAGCTGCCGGTTACCGCCGCCGTCGAGCCAGCGGAACGTGACGTCGCCGGTCGGCAGCTCCGCCTTGGAGTCCGGCAACTCGACGGCCCGCACGCCGCCGGACTGCTCGGGCGCGGACGTCTGCACCCGGCAACCGGCCAGAGCCACTCCCGCCCCGAGCAGGCCGAGCGCGGCGCGGCGGGGCAGGGTACGCGGGCGCGTGCGCGTGCGAACAAGATCAGATCCGGCGTGAGCCATGGCCGAGCCTCTCGTGAAGTGGTGAGCCGCGACAGCCTTTGACGCGTCGAGGAGGTGCACTAGCCAATGCATGAACGTTAATGTTCCTTGGCTAGGTTCGCCCGGATGACAATTGCTTGTCAAGACCGAACATCCTGTATCTCAGCGGATGCCGATGAACGCGCCACTCCGTACCGATGACATGAAGGTTAATGTGCTCGGGCGGCTGGCTCGGGGACTGCCCGCGGATGGATGGGAGAATGC
Organism: Microlunatus sp. GCM10028923; assembly: GCF_042666975.1. Lineage (NCBI taxonomy): Bacteria > Bacillati > Actinomycetota > Actinomycetes > Propionibacteriales > Propionibacteriaceae > Microlunatus > Microlunatus sp. GCM10028923. The sequence goes on from NZ_JBHTFF010000004.1 coordinate 166,142, forward strand.
GCGGATGGACGAGTCGGCGTCGGAGCTTCGTACCTTCGCTTCCGATCACTGGCCGGACGTCGACTGGACCGGCGCGGTGATCACGTCGGGCGCCTTCCACACGGTGATCACCCCGCCCGACGGACCGATCGCCAGGATCACGACGGGCACGGGGTTCGCCGGCCGTACGGAACGTGAGGCGGGGATCCTGCGGACGTTCGCCGGCAGCGGGACCTCGATCCCGCTCCCCCGGCTGCTGGACGGGCCGCACCACCGCGACCGCTGGTCGGCGGTGTTGATCACTCGGGTGCCGGGGCGCAGTGATCCCGCCGACCTCGAGGAGGTACGGGGAGCGTCCTACCGGACGGTGCTCGACGCCTTCGCCCAACTGGATCCGAGCCAAGACATGGCGCTGCCGGAACCGCGGTCCTGGTGCGGCGGTCGCCAGTGGCCAGCGTTGGTCTCGGCGGAGCTGGTACCGCTCCTACCGACCTCGGCGCGCGGAGCGGCCCGCGATCGCATCGAGGAGGTGATCATCACCGAGCAGGACGCCGTTCCGGCCGTGTGCCACGGCGACTTCGGCCCGCACAACCTGCTCTGGGACGTCGACGGACGAGTCGCCGGAGTGTTCGATCTTGATCATGCCTGCGTCGGTGATCCGGCGATCGACCTTGCACCGCTGATCGGGTTCCACGGCGCCGATGCCGTCGCGCCGCTCTGCTCGGCCGAGGTGCTCGCCCGGGCGATGACGCACCGCGCGACGCTGTCGCTCCAGGTCGCGGCAGCGGCCCAGCTGGCCGGTTCGACCGACCTCCGTGATCATGCGCTGCGCAACTTCAGCGACCGCCATGATCGGGGAACGCTCTTCGACCCGAACGGCCGGCGTTCCCCGATCCGGGGTTGATCAGGCGGGCTGTTCCGCCTTCTGTTCGTTCTTCTGCTCGCCGTCGGAGTGGGCACCGTTCTGGTTGCCGCCACCACTGCCGCCACGCGAACGGGACCGGCCACGGCCGCCCCGGCCACCGCCACCGCCGCCGCCACCACCGCGATGCTGTTCGCGGGCGCCGCCGTCGGGCTGGGCCTGCGACTCGACCGGCACGTCGTGCAGTTCGAGTCCGCGTCCGTTGCAGTGCGGGCAGGGCGTGCTGAAGGCCTCCAACAGGCCAGTGCCGATCCGCTTCCGGGTCAGCTGAACCAGGCCGAGGCTGGTCACCTCGGCGACCTGGTGCCGGGTCCGGTCACGGCCGAGGCACTCGACCAGCCGGCGCAGCAGCAGTTCGCGGTTGCTCGGCAGCACCATGTCGATGAAGTCGATCACGATGATGCCGCCGATGTCGCGGAGCCGGAGCTGGCGGACGATCTCCTCGGCCGCCTCCAGGTTGTTGCTGGTGACGGTCGCCTCGAGGTTGCCGCCGCTACCGGTGAACTTGCCGGTGTTGACGTCGATCACCGTCATCGCTTCGGTCCGGTCGATGATCAGCGATCCACCGGACGGCAGGAACACCTTGCGCTCCAGGGCCTTCGCGATCTGCTCGTCCAGCCGGAACTCGGCGAACAGGTCGCTGTTCTCGTCGCCCTCCCAGCGCTTCATCCGGTCGGCCAGGTGCGGTGCGACGTGACCGACGTAGGACTGGATCACGTCGTAGGAGTCGGCGGTGCCGCCGTTGCCCTGCACGATCAGCTCGGCGAAGTCCTCGGTGAAGAGGTCGCGGACGATCCGTACGGTCAGGTCGGGCTCGCCGTACAGCAACTGCGGCGCGCTGCCGGACTTGACCTTCTTCTCGATGTCCTCCCACTGGGCCCGGAGCCGGTTGACGTCGCGGACCAGTTCGTCCTCGCTCGCCCCCTCGGCCGCGGTACGGACCACGACGCTCGCATCGTCCGGCACCAGGTCGGCCAGGATGTCCTTCAGCCGCTTGCGCTCGGTGTCGGGCAGCTTGCGGGAGATGCCGGACAGGTGACCGCCGGGCGCGTACACGATGTAGCGGCCGGGGATCGTCACGTGGTTGGTCAGCCGGGCGCCCTTCGCGCCGACCGGGTCCTTGGAGACCTGGACCAGCACCGTCTGGCCCGACTTGAGCACCCGCTCGACCTTGCGGTCGTCGCCGCTCACGCCGAACGAGTCCCAGTCCAGCTCGCCCGCGTAGAGCACCGCGTTGCGGCCGCGGCCGATGTCGATGAACGCGGCCTCCATCGAGGGCAGCACGTTCTGCACCCGGCCGAGGTAGACGTTGCCGATCAGCGACGCCGCCGACTCGCGGTCGACGTAGTGCTCGACCAGCACGTCGTCCTCGAGGACGGCGATCTGGGTCAGGTCGTCGCGCTGCCGGATCACCATCTTGCGGGTGACCGATTCGCGGCGGGACAGGAACTCGGCCTCGCTCAGGATCGGCGCGCGGCGCCGGCCGGCCTCGCGGCCCTCCCGGCGGCGCTGCCGCTTCGCCTCCATCCGGGTCGACCCGTCGATCCCGGTCACCTCGGACTTGGTGTCCCGACGGCTCCGGGCGCTCGAGCCGGAGCTCGAACCCTCGTCGCCGTCCTCGCCGCGACGACGCCGGCGGCGACGCCGGCGACGCGTGCCGTCGCCCTCGGACTCGGAGTCACCGGACTCCGCCTCGGCTTCGCCGGACTCGGCCGGCTCCGCGGCGGTCTCCTTCGGCCCGTCGGCCTCCGCGACAGCCTCGTCGTCGTCACCGTCGCCGGCACCGCCACGACGGCGACGCCGGCCGCCGCGCCGACGCCGGCGGCGCCGGTGACCATCGGGTACGTCATCGCCCGCATCGTCGGTCGCCGAGTCGTCCGACTCGTCGTCGGTGGCGTCGTCCTGCGCAGTCTCGGGCTGGCCCAGCAGCGCGGCGACCGCCTCGGCGATCGGATCGGCGGTCTCCTCCGCCGACGCGTCGCCGGCGGTCTCGGATGCCTCGTCCTCGGCGGGAGTCGCCTCTTCCTCGGGCTCCTCCTCGGCCGGTACGTCCTCGGCCGCGGGCTCCTCGATCGCAGCCTCCGCCGCGACCGGCTCGGTCGCCGGCGACTCGGCCGCGATCGGCTCCTCGACCTCGGCCACCTCGGCGGCGGGCTCGGGGGCTACGGCGGGCTCCTCCGCGGGCGGCTCGGCCGCTGCGGTCTTCTTGCTGGCCCGCTTCCGGGCGGGCTTCTTCGCGGCCGGCTCGGCCGCGGCCTTCTTGGTCCGGCGGCGGGTGGTCTTCGGCGCGTCCTCGGCTGCGGGCGCCTCAGCGGCGGGAGTCTCCTCGACCGGGGCCGGGGTCTCGACGGCGGGGGCTTCGGCTGCGGGCGCCTCTGCGGCGGGGGTCTCGACGGGCTCCGGGGCCGCGGCAGCCTTCTTGGTGGTCCGGCGGGAGGTGGTCTTCTTGGCCGCGCGCTTCGCGGCGGGCTTCGCCTCGGGCTCGGGCTCAGCGGCCGGCGCCTCGGCGGGCGCCTCGGTCGGCAGGTCGAGCGTCGGCGCCGGGGACGGCGGGCCGGCCGGCCGGGTCGCCGCCCGGCGGCGGGCCGGAGGCTTGGTCACCGGCTCCGGCGTGGGATCACCGAACAGGGTCGTCGGCTCATCGGGGGTATGCGTGTCGGGCTCATTTTCGAGCATCCGGACTCCTTCAGGGCACGCCTTGAACGTGCCATCTCGTCAGCTGCTCCGGCCGGGGCCGGGCTGCGAAAGCTTGCAGTGGTCGACTCCGAGGGCCTCCCGCGGTCGCAAGCCAGGTCCACAGCCAAGCCGTGCGTCGCGGTGAAGGGTGCCCCTACCAGGCGCTTCGAGCTGTCACCTCGATGCACCGGGCGGTCGAGTCCTGGCGCTTGGAGCGCCCTGGACATCACCCAGTATTCCACAACTGAACCGGATTCCCGATTTCCGGCGGGCGCGACACGGCTTCGGATCAGGCCGAGTACAGCTTGTCGGCGTACTGCTCGCCGTAGTAGATCCGCAGTTCCTCGAGGGAGGAATCGGGCCGTTCCAGCAGCTTCGCGATCTCCGGCCGAGACGGTACGGCGTCGAGGTCCCAGGTGTCGGCGTCCCAGAGCCGCGACCGCAGGAAGGCCTTGCTGCAGTGGTGGAAGACCTCGTCGATCTCGACCACCAGCGCGAGCACCGGGCGGTGTCCCTTGACCACCATCCGGTCGAAGAAGTCGGCGTCGGAGACGAGCCGGGCCCGGCCGTTGATCCTCAGCGTGTCGCCGCGGCCGGGCAGCAGGAAGATCAGGCCGACGTGCGGGTTGGACAGGATGTTGCGGTAGCCGTCGGCCCGCCGGTTGCCCGGCCGTTCGGCGACGGCGATGGTCTTCTCGTCGATGACGTACGCGAGCTGCCCGGCGGGATCGCCCTTCGGCGAGACGTCACAACTGCCGTCGACGGCCGACGTCGCGACCAGGCAGAACGGAGCGGCCTCCAGCCAGGCCCGGTCGACGTCGTGCAGGGCGGGCCGCACCTTGTCCCGCACCCGCTGCATCGGCGTCCCGATCAGTTCCTCGAGCTGAGCCACGTCGGTGATCTCGGTCCACCCCATGCGCCCAATCTACGTGGCGCCCCTCCCACCGTTGTCATCAGTGTCCTCGTCGTCGGGGGTGACGAGTTCGAAGCCGGCGTCGGACAGGTCGTCGGACAGCTCGTCGGTGACCAGCAGGTCGTCGTCCAGTTGATGGGTCCGGTAGGCGGTCCGGGCCACCATGTGCGCCGCGACCGGCGCCGTGAACAGTTGCAGCAGTCCGACCAGGACCAGCAGTCCGATCACGGCCGGATGGCGCAGGGTGAACCCGATCCCGGCCAGCACGCAGAGCAGGCCGAGCGTCTGCGGCTTGGTCGCGGCGTGCATCCGGCTCAGCACGTCCGGCAGCCGGAGCAGGCCGATCGCCGCGGTCAGGCAGAGCACGGCGCCGATCAGCACCAGCACCGCGCCGACGACGTCCAGCACGCCGGTCATTTCCGCTCCCCCTGCTTCTGGTCGAAGTCGGGCGGGACGTTCCACTTCACGGCCTTGTCCCGGTCGGAGACGAACCGCGCGATGCTGAGCGACCCGGCGAACCCGAGCAGCGCCAGGACCAAGATCACCGGCAGCGTGGTCGCGTGCCGGTGCATCACGGCCTCGGTGGCGAGCGCGGCGATCACGATCGCGATCATCACGTCGGCGGCGACCACCCGGTCCAGGGTGCTCGGGCCCTTCGACATCCTGATCAAGGTCAGCACCGCGGCGACGCCGAGCAGCACGACGCCGATGCCGAGGATCACGGTGACGATCATGAGGTCTCCCCCTCGGTTAGCCGGGCCCGTTCCGCCTTGCTGCCCAGCGAGGCGAGCACCCGTCGTTCCGCGGTACGGACCTCGCGCCGCACCCGGTCCAGCGCGTCCGGCCCGGTCCCGTCGAGGACGTGCAGATAGAGGGTCCGACTGGATCGCCGGGCCTCGATCACGATGCTGCCCGGCACCAGCGACACCAGTTCCGCGGTGAGGGTCTGATAGAGATCGGAGTCGGACCGCAGCTTGACCCGGACCACGGCACCGCGCGGCGGCGTAGGACTCAGAATCGTCCGGACCACGTCGACGCTCGCCAGGACGAGATCGCCGATCAGCCGCAGCACCGTCCAGATCAGCTGCACCGGCCGGAGCCGGCCCTCGAACGGCACCGTCGGCAACGGGAACAGCACGCTGATCAGCAGTCCGACCAGCAGGCCGCTGATCACGATCATCGGCGACAGTTCGCCCCAGAGCACGATCCAGACCACGGCCAGCACGATGATCGTCGCCGGCTGGAGCCCGTTCCGGCGCGGCGGCAGGCCGGGTTCGGCGCCGCCGTCCGATGGTGGGGTGTTCATCGCACTCCCTCCGGCAGCACGGCCTGCAGGTACGGGGTTCGGAGCAGCATGTCGCCGGCAGCGCGCTCGGCGTAGCCGTAGAGCGGGCCGGCGATGAACGTGATCGCGAACCCGATCAGGACCAGGAACGCGGCCGTGATCACCATCCCGCGCGGCAGTTCGATCTTGCCGCGGCGCACGGTCAGGGTGCCCTCCCGGTCGGGCACGCCGTCCGGCGCCGACCGCCAGAACGCCCGGTTCCACACCTTCGCCATCGCGTACAGCGTGAGCAGGCTGGTCAGCACGCCGCCGGCGACGAGCACGTACGCGAGCGGGGTGCCGACGGCGACCCCGGCGCCGAGCAGACCGAGCTTGCCGACGAAGCCGGACAGCGGCGGGATCCCGGCCAGGTTCATCGCCGGCACGAAGAACAAGACCCCGAGCAGTGGCGACAGGGCGGCCAGGCCGCCGAGGTCGCTCAATGACGTGGTGCCGCCGCGCCGCTCGATCAGCCCGGTGACCAGGAACAGCGTGGTCTGGATCGTGATGTGGTGCGCGGTGTAGAAGATCGCGCCGGCGTAGCCGCTGGTGCTGGCCAGCGCGATGCCGAAGATCATGTAGCCGATGTGGCTGACCAGGGTGAAGGACAGCATTCGTTTGATCTCGGACTGGGCCACCGCGCCGAGGATGCCGATGATCATGGTCAGCAGCGCCGCCCAGAGCAGCAGCCCGGTCAGCGGACTGTCCGGGAACAGCACGGTCTGGGTACGGATGATCGCGTACACGCCGACCTTGGTCAGCAAGCCCGCGAACACGGCGGTGACCGGCGCCGGCGCCGTCGGGTACGAGTCCGGCAGCCAGGCCGACAACGGGAACACCGCCGCCTTGATCGCGAACACCGTCAACAGCAGCAGTTGCAGGATCAGCTGCAGCTGGTCCGGCAGCTCGGCGAGCCGGCCGGCCAGCTGGGCCAGGTTGACCGACCCGGTGGCCGCGTAGACCACCGCGATGGTGACCAGGAACAGCAGCGAGGACAGCAGGTTGACCACGACGTAGGTGGTGCCGGCCCGGATCCGTTCCCCGGTGCCGCCCAGGGTGAGCAGCACGTAGGAGGCGAACAGCAGGATCTCGAAGCCGACGAACAGGTTGAACAGATCCCCGGCCAGGAAGGCGTTCGAGACGCCCGCGGCCAGCACCAGGAAGGTCGGGTGGAAGATCGAGACCGGTGTCTCCCGCTGCCGTTCCTCGAGATCGGAACCCATCGCGAAGATCAACACCGTCAGGGTCACCAGCGACGAGACGACCAGCATCAGGGCCGACATCCGGTCCGCGACCAGGGCGATCCCGAGCGGCGGCGGCCAGGCGCCGACCCACAGCACGATCGGCCCGAACGCGTCGGTCAGGTAGACCAGGAAGCCTTCGATCGCGAGCACCAGCAGCAGGACGGCGGTCGAGACGACCCGCTGGATCCGCGGGTGGCGGCTCAGCGCCAGCGCGACGCCGGCCCCGACCAGCGGCAGCAGCACCGGCAGCGGCAACAGGTTGTTCATGCCCGGGCACCCCCTGATCCGGCCGGGTCGGAGGCGGTCTCGTCCGGCTCCGGCAGATCGGCCGGATCCACCGGCTCGACGGGGCGCTCGTCCTCGGAGATGATCACCCGTTCGTCCTCCGACGGTACGGAGGTGTCGGCCTCGTCGTACGACGCCGAGGCGAGGTCGGCCTCGGCCAGCTCGCGGATCCTGCGGTCCTCCACGTCGTCCGCGACCTCGTCGTTGCCGTTCAGCTGGAAGCTCCGGTACGCCAGCGTGAGCAGGAATGCCGCCATCCCGAGCGTGATCACGATCGCGGTCAGCACCATGGCCTGCGGCAGCGGGTCGCTCATCTCCGCCGGTGCCGTCGACCCGATGATCGGCGCTCCCCCGGCCGCACCGGAGGCGACCAGGAACAGCACGTTCACGCCGTTGCCGGTCAGCAGCAGGCCGACCAGGATCCGGGTCAGCGACCGCTCCAGCAGCAGGTACACGCCGGCCGTGATCAGCACGCCGCCGAGGATGATCAGGGCAAGATTCGGCTCCATGATCGGGTTCATCGGGCCGCCTTCGATCCGGCCGCGGTGGTCGCCCCGAGCGGCGACGGCGTGCGGTCCTGCTCCTCGTGCTGGTCGATCCCGGAACCGAGGCTGCGGGCCAGATCCAGCATCACGCCGATCACCACCAGGTAGACGCCGACGTCGAAGAACACCGACGTGACCAGGTGCGGATTTCCCAACCAGGACACGGCGATCGAGATGTCGTAGCTCTGCCCGATCCGGCCGCCGAACGCGATCGGCGCGACGGTGCTGAGGCCGGAGATGATCAGTCCGATGCCGAGCAGCCGGCCGGCGTCGACCGGTGCCGCCTCGTCCAGCTCGTGCCGGCCGCCGACCAGGTAGCGGATCACCAGCGCCATCCCGGCGACCATGCCGCCGGCGAACCCGCCGCCGGGCTCGTTGTGCCCGACCAGCAGCAGATACACCGAGGTGACCATCATGGTGCCGAAGAGCAGCCGGGTGACCACCTCGAAGATCAGCGACCGCTTCAGCGGGGACAGCGTGACGCCGCCGCGCAACCAGACCATGCTGCCGCCGTTGCCGTTCAGCCGGCGCCGCCGGCCGCCGCGCGGGCCGGCCAGCCGGGTCAGGTCGATGTTCCTGGTCCGGATGAAGATCAGACTGGCCACACCGGTCGCGGCGACCACGAGCACCGAAATCTCGCCCATGGTGTCCCAGGCCCGGATGTCGACCAGGGTGACGTTGACGATGTTGAGCCCGTACCCGAAGTCCTTGGCCGCCTGCGGGAACGTCGTCGACACCGGGGGCGCGATCCGGGAACCGCTGGCCACGAAGGCGATCGCGGCGATCACGAAGCCGACCGCGGCGGCGATCGCCAGGCGCCACCAGCGGCTGGAGTGCAGCGGCCGGTTGGTGAAGTACTTCGGCAGCTTGCGCAGCACCAGCACGAAGACGACCAGGATCACGGTCTCGATCAGGATCTGGGTCAAGGCCAGATCCGGCGCGCCGTGCAGCAGGAAGAGCAGCGCGGTGCCGTAGCCGGTGACGCCGACCAGGATCACCGCCTTCATCCGGCCGCGCGCGGTGGCCGCGCCGAACGCCGCGATGATCATCACGGCGCCGACCAGCACCTGGCCCGGCGAGTCGGCGATCCGGAACCCGGACGGGAAGTCCGTCATGATCATCAGCACCCCACCGGGAGCGCAGACGAGCACCAGCATGATCGCGCCGAGGTAGATCGGCAGCGAGCCCCGCTGGGTCAGCGCCGTCGTCTCCACGGCGACCCGGTCCAGGCCGCGCATCAGCCACTGGTAGGTCTCCTGGGCGTCCGGCACCCGCGGCAGGGTGGCCTGGATCCGGCCGATCCAGTCGCGGTGGCGGAACATCAGATACCCGACCACGAGGACCAGGGCCGACATCAGCAGCGGCGGCGTGAATCCGTGCCAGAGGGCGATGCCGTGGCCCTCGTGCCCGGTCGGCACCGTCGCGGCGACCGGCTCCAGGGCGGCGGTCAGCTGCGGTCCGAGGAAGCCGCCGACCAGCGAGGCGCCGGCCAGGATCAGCGGCGCCGCGGCGAAGCCGGCCGGGACCCGGCGGCAGCCGGTCGGCTCCGCCTCGCCCGGCGCGTCCGACCGCGGCTTGGTCGCGAACGTACCCCAGAGGAACCGGAGCGAGTAGGCGACGGTCAGCGACGAGCCGACCAGGATCGCGGCGATCAGCAGCAGCGCCGGCAGCCTGGGGATGCCGACCCCGTCACCGTCGGCCAGATAGGTCAGCGACTCGAACGCCGCCTCCTTGGTGACGAACCCGATCAGCGGAGGCACGGCGGCCATCGACGCCGACGCCAGCGCGGCGGTGACCGCGATCACCGGCAGCGATCGGCCGAGCCCGGACAGCCGCCGGATGTCCCGGCTGCCGGCGGAACGGTCGACGATGCCCACCACCAGGAACAGTGCGGCCTTGAACAGCGCGTGCGAGATGATCATGGCGATGCCGGCCAGTTCAGCCGACCGGGTGCCGAGGCCGCACATGAAGATCAGGAAGCCCAGCTGACTGACCGTCCCGTACGCCAGCAGCACCTTGATGTCGTACTGCCGCAGGGCCCGCCAGGCACCGATGATCATCGTCACCGCGCCCAGGGTGAGCACGACGGGCCGCCAGCCGGGCTGACCGGCGAAGGTCGGCGCCAGCAGGGCGACCAGATAGACGCCGGCCTTGACCATGGCGGCCGCGTGCAGATAGGCGCTGATCGGGGTCGGCGCCGCCATCGCGCCGGGCAGCCAGAAGTGGAACGGGACCAGGGCGGATTTCGACAGCGCGCCGACCAAGATCAGGAGTACCGCCACGACGATCACCGGCGAGGCCAGTTGCAGGTCGGCCCGGGACAGGATCTCCGAGATCGAGAACGTGCCGGAGGTGACGGCCAGCATGATGATCCCGGTCAGCATCGCCAGGCCGCCGAACGTGGTCACGATCAGGGCGTTCAGGGCGGCCCGCCGGTTGGCGCTGCGGGTCGGCTTGTGCCCGATCAGCAGATAGGAGAAGACCGTGGTCAGCTCCCAGAACACGTACAGCACGATCAGGTCGTCGGCGGTGACCAGGCCGAGCATCGCGCCGGCGAACGCGGTCAGCACGGCGCTGGTCCGCGGTGCCGGGTCCTCGTCCGCGAAATACCAGCGGCAGTAGAAGAGGACCAGCGCCCCGACCGACGAAACGATCATGCCGAGCACCCACTGCAGGATGCCGAGCCGGAACGTGAGATCGATTCCCAGCGCGGGGATCCAGGACACCGACTCGGTCGGCACCTCGCCGGCGAGCACCGCGGGCCCCTGCAGGCCGAGCCAGATCGCCGTCGCCAGCGGAGCCAGCGCGAGCACGAAGTAGGCGCGACAGCGCAGCCACCTGGCCAGCAGGGGCGCGAGCATGGCAACGCCGAAGTGCACGGCGATGAGGAGCGTCACTCGGACCTCTCGTCGTCACGGATCGTTTACTGGGACGGTACCGGCAACGTCCATGCGACAAGGGTCGACACTACGGAAGCGCGCCGGGATACGGCATTGTATCCGAACGGGTCATGAGCCTCCGCAGCGTCAGGAAGCGGACCACGGTGCCGACCGCGTTGGCGAAGATCAACACGATCACCTCGACCGCGCGGCCCGGTTCGGCCGTGACCGCGTGCAGCAGCCAGAGCGACCCGCTGGTCAGCAGCAGCCCGAAGCCGAAGGCGGCCAGGCCGCCGAGCTGGTGGGTGATCATCCGGCGCCGGCCCTGCACGCCGAAGGTCATCCTGCGGTTGGTCGCCGTGTTCGCGATCGCGGTGATCAACAGCGCGACGAGGTTGGCCGGCTGCGGCCCGACCGCGTCGCGGAGCAGGAGATAGATGAGGAAGTACGCCGCCGTACTCAGCACGCCCACCGCGCCGAACCGGACCAGCTGGGCCAGCAGTCCCGCGCTGGCCGGAGCCGGCCGCGAGGCGAGCAGGTCGGCGCCGATCCGGCGGACCGGGATCCGGCCGGTCAGCAGCCCACGGGCCAGCCGGAGGATGCCGCGGAGGTCCTCGGTGGCGGTCGCGACGAGATCCACCCGGCTGTCCGGATCGTCCGTCCAGTCCACCGGCACCTCGTGGATCCGCAGCCCGGACCGTTGGGCCAGCACCAGCAGCTCGGTGTCGAAGAACCAGTTGTCGTCCTCGATCAGCGGCAGCAACCGGCGAGCCACCTCGCGGCGGAGCGCCTTGAAGCCGCACTGGGCGTCGGAGAACGACGCGGCCAGGGTGCCCTTGAGCAACAGGTTGTAGCCGCGCGAGATCAGCTCCCGCTTCGGGCCGCGGCTGACCCGGCTGGCCGGCGCCAGCCGGGTCCCGATGGCGACGTCGGAGTGCCCGGTGATCAACGGCGCGATCAGCGGCAGCAGGGCACGCAGATCGGTCGACAGATCGACGTCGGTGTAGGCCACGACGTCGGCCGTCGACTCCGACCAGACGCTCTTGAGGGCGCGGCCGCGGCCCTTCTGCTCCAGCCGGACCGAGCGGACGCCGGGCAGCTCGGCCGCCAGCCGGCGGGCGATCGCCGGAGTCGCGTCGGTGCTGGCGTTGTCGGCGATGGTGAGCTGCCAGGAGTACGGCATCGCCTGCCGCAGGTGGTCGTGCAGCCGGACCACCGAGGCCGCCAGGTCCGCCTCCTCGTTGTACACCGGGACGACGAGCTCCAGGGTCGGGCCGGCGCCCGGCCGGCGGCTCACTTCGCCTCGCTCAGGTCGTAGACCGTGACGCCGTCGATCGTGGTGCCGGTGAAGGTGTCGGCCACCCAGGCGGCGATCTCCTCCGCGGCCCGGCTGCCTCCGTTCTGCATCCGGCCGCGCTCGTCCTCGCCGGCGCCGCCGAGGTAGTAGTGGATCCTGCCCTCGGCGACCAGTTGCTGGAACTCGGCCAGGGTCGGGCTCGGGTCGCTGCCGTTGAAGCCGCCGATCGCCATCACCGGCACGCCGGACGCCAGCTGGTAGGTGGCCGCGGACTGCGAGCCGGTCGTGGCGGCGGCCCAGCTGTAGGCCTCGGCGTCCGCCCTCAGCTTGGCGACGATCTCCTCGTTGGCCGTACCGCCGCCGAGGAAGCCGCCGCCGGCCCGGCCGAACTCCGGTTCCCGGGCGCCGTCCTGGCCCGGCGGTGCGGCACCGCCCTGCCGCATCCCGCCGCCGTCCGGTTGGCCCTGGCCCGGCGGCCCGCCGGGCGGAGGGCCGTAGATGATCATGCGCCCGCCGCTGGGGCCGCCCTCGACCGGCCCGGCCGTCACGATCGATCCCTGGTGCGCGGTGGCCGCGGTCTGCGCCGAGTACGCCGCCGGACCGATCACCGCGGACAACCCGGCGGCGACCAGCACGGCCCGGGCCAGGTGCTTGGGCAGCTGCGGGGCGAACAGCAGGCCGAAGGTGGCCAGGCCGCCGATGATCGCGACCGGAACCCGGAGGCTCGGGTACGGATCCGTGGCGCGGGCCAGCAGGAGCACCGCCCAGGCCGTCGTCGCGCCGGTCGCCGCGGCGAGCCCGATCCGGCTCAGCCAGCGCGCCCGCTGCCGCCACAGCTCCGCCGCCGCGACCGCCGTCGTGCCGGCGACAGCCGGGGCCAGCGCGACCGTGTAATAGTCGTGGTAGATCCCGGCCATGAAGGAGAACACCAGCCCGGTCACCACCAGCCAGCCGGTGAAGATCAGGATCGACGCGTGGCTGAGCCGGGCCGCGGGCCTGGGCCGGGTCCCGATCGCGATCACCGCGACCACGGCCAAGATCAACGCCGCCGGGATCAGCCAGCTGATCATGCCGCCGGACACCGAGTCGAACAGCCGGGTCAGCCCGGTCTCGCCCCAGCCGCCGCCGGGACTGCCGCCGACACTGCCGACCTGTTCGCCGGTGATCCGGCCCAGGCCGTTGTAGCCGAAGATCAACTCCAGCACCGAGTTGTGCTGCGAGCCGCCGATGTAGGGCCGCAGGTTCTCCGGCAGCAGTTCGACCAGCGCGATCCACCAGCCGAGCGAAACGATCATGGCGCCGAACGCGGCCAGCAGGTGCAGCAGCCGGTTCCGGAACCTGGTCGGTGCGGCGATCAGGTAGACCAGGACGAACGCCGGCAGCACCAGGAAGGCCTGCAGCATCTTGGTCAGGAAGGCGAACCCGATCACCGTCCCGGCCAGCACCAGCCAGCCGACCCCGGCCCGCTCGACCGCCCGCAGCGTCGCGTACGCGGCGACGGTCATCAGGAAGACCAGCATGGCGTCCGGGTTGTTGAACCGGAACATCAGCGTGGCCACCGGGGTCAGTGCCAAGATCACGCCGGCCGCGATCCCGGCCCAGTGGCCGGACGTGCGGCGCACCGTGGCGTACAGGACGGCGACGGTGGCGACCCCGAGCAGGGCCTGCGGAACGAGGATGCTGGCCGAGCTGAGACCGAACAACCGGACCGACAGCGCCATCAGCCAGAGCGAGGCCGGCGGCTTGTCGACCGTGATCGAGTTCGACGGGTCGAGCGAGCCGAACAGGAAGGCGGTCCAGTCCTGCGACCCGGCCTGCGCGGCCGCCGAGTAGAAGGAGTTGGCGTAGCCGGAGGCGGACAGACCCCACAGGTAGAACACTGCGGTGCCGATCAGCAGGGCGGCCAGCGTGCCGATCTTGATCACCCGGGTCTTGATCACGGGGATCGGTGTCGAAGGCGTCATGGGAAGAACCGTGCCGGTCCCGACTTTTCGGACACCATGATCGGCCTGTGGTCGCCCTGTGGCTTCCCCGGTGCGACGATCCGGCGACCGGGACACCGGCTGCCGGCCCCCGGCCCGGCGGACTACTGTCGGTAACCATGCAGTTCACACAGCTCGGCCGCACCGGCCTCAAGGTGTCCCGCCTGTGCCTCGGCACGATGAACTTCGGCCCGCAGACCCCGGAGCCCGACGCGCACCGGATCATGGACTCGGCCCACGACAACGAGATCAACTTCTTCGACACCGCCAACGGCTACGGCGGTCCCGATCACCGCGGCCGGACCGAGGAGATCATCGGCCGCTGGTTCGCCACCGGCGGCGGCCGCCGCGAGCGCACCGTCCTCGCCACCAAGGTGTACGGCGACATGGGTCCCTGGCCCAACGAGGGGAAGCTCTCCGCGCTGAACATCCGGCGCGCCCTGGACGCCAGCCTGAAGCGGCTGCAGACCGACTACGTCGATCTCTACCAGTTCCACCACATCGACCGGAACACGCCGTGGGAGGAGATCTGGCAGGCCGTCGAGGTCGCCGTCCAGCAGGGCAAACTGCTGTACAGCGGCAGCTCGAACTTCGCCGGCTGGCACATCACCCAGGCCCAGGAGGCGGCGAACCGGCGCGGCTACCTCGGCCTGGTCAGCGAGCAGTCGCTGTACAACCTGGTCCAGCGCAGCATCGAGCTCGAGGTCATCCCGGCCGCGCAGCACTACGGCATCGGCATCATCCCGTGGTCGCCGCTGCACGGCGGCCTGCTCGGCGGCGTGATCAAGAAGGTGAACGAGGGCGTCCGCCGGCTCGAGGGTCGCGCCGCCCAGGCGGTGGAGGAGCACCGCGAGCAGCTCACCGCGTACGAGGACCTGGCCGCCCAGCTCGGACACGAGCCCGGTGATCTTGCCCTGGCGTGGCTGCTGCACCAGCCGGCCGTGACCGCGCCGATCATCGGCCCGCGGATCCAGGAGCAGTTCGACGGTGCCCTCCGCGCCGTGGAGATCACCCTCGACCAGGCGACGCTGGACCGCCTGGACGAGATCTTCCCGGGCCACAAGACGGCCCCGGAGGACTACGCCTGGTGATCGCTCGTCGCCCGGGGCCCGGGCGTCATCGCGTCGGCCATCAGGTCGATCCAGCGCCAGGGCTCCGAGCGACCGCCGGGCAGCGCCCGGAAGTACTCCCAGACGTCCACCCCGCCGAACTCCGGATAGCGCTGCACCAGGTCCCGTACGGTCTCGGCCACCCGGTCCACGTCGACGTAGCCATGCCCGTCCGCCGGGTTCCCGATCATGCCGAGCACGACCTTGTCCGGAGGATAGACGCCGCGCTCGATGATCGTGACGTAGTCGGCCGGATCGGCGGCCGACCCGAACCCGCTGTAGAACTGGGCGTTCACCCAGGCGATCTCATGGCCACGCTCCCGGTAGAGCTCCTCGTAGTCGAAGCCGGACAGGTTGCCGCCGCCGGCCAGCGCGCTGGCCACGGGTGCCAGGATGATCGCGAAGTCCGGGCCGAAGTCGGCGCGTAGGGCATCGATCAGGGCGATCACCCCGGCCAGCGACATGTCCTGCTCGACGTCGATGTCGATCCCGTCGAACGCGTACCGCGCCAGGAAGTCGCGTAACGGCGGGTAGTAGCGAGCCAGTCCGGCGCCGTCGAGCTTGTCGGTGGTGCCGGGCGCCCAGCCGCCGACCATTGCCAGCACCGGCACCCCGGCCGCCCGGACCCGCGACACCTCCGACCAGAGCTGATCATGGTACGGATCGTCGTGATCATGGTCGTTCAGCACGATCCGGCCGTCGTCGGTGATGTGGACGGCCGCGATGATCAACTGGGTCAGCCGGCCGGACGCGATCATCGGCTGCAGCTCGACGAAGTCCGCCCCGGTCCCGTGCGACTGGTGGTAGACCATCAACCGCCCGGTCATGGGTTCTTCGGCGTCGACGGGGTCATGGCGAGGATGGTCTGGATCGGATCCTGGTAGTTGTCCAGCGACGGAACGTACGGCTGCCCGGTCTCCGGCATCCCGTCCCACTTCCGGCTGGACCACATGACCTGGTAACCGGTGCCCTCGGTGGCGATGAACGGCGCCTCGGCCAGGGCCTGCTCGGCGATCACGCCGGCCAGCGGGCTGGTGCCGTCGAAGTCGCCGGGATCGACGTCCTGCAACCCATACGCGGCATCGGAGACCTTGGCGTTCTTCCAGCGACCGTAGTTCACCGACGGCGACTCGGCGCCGATCGCGACCGTGTTCTGCACCGAGTAGCCCTGGTAGGCGAAGTACATCGAGGTGCCGCCGGCCACGGTGCCGAAGAACAGCGGGTACTCCCCCTTCGAGGCCGCCTTGTTGAACACCGTCTCGGCCGGGGTCTGGATCTTGACGTTCAGGCCGAGCACCTCCTTCCACTGGGAGACGAAGATCGGCCCCGCCTGCATGTCTTGATCATTCGAGACGTTGACGTAGAGCGTGATCGGGAACTCCTTGCCGTCCTTCTCCAGATTCCCGGCCGGGTTCACGGTGTAGCCGCTCGCGGCCAGGCTCGCCTTCGCCGCTTCGAGATCCTGCTGCTGCGGCTGGGAGGTCTCCGGCGTCAGCACCGGCGCGTACATGGTCGGGTCGAGCCCGGCCGGCGTCGGGATGGTGTAGCCGACCGCGGCCGCGTCCCGGGCCTTCGTCGGGTCGACCGCGCTCCGCATCGCCTTGCGTACCTCGAGGTTGTCGAACGGAGCAACGGTGTGGTTGAAGATCACGCCGTAGCCACCACCGTTGGGATAGAACCGGTAGTGATTGTTCTGCGGGTCCGGCTGGACGAAGTCGGTCAGCACGCCGGCCGCCGACCCGACCGTCCAGTCGATCTCGCCACGGCTCAGCTGGGCCTGCCGGGCACCGACGCTGGCACCGGGGATGAGGTGGACCTCCTTGACGCCCTTGCTCGGCCCGCCCCAGTAGTCCTCGCGCAGCTCGTACTTGATGATCTCCGGCTTGAAGTCCTTGACCCGGAACGGCCCGGTGCCGACCGGCTCGAGATTCTGGTCCTTGTCGACGTTCTTCTTGGACCAGACGTGTTCGGGGAAGATCGGATACCAGGCGGCGAAGTTCAGCACCTGCTGGCGATCCGGCTCGTTGAACTGGATGATCGCCGTGTACGGATCAGGCGTCTGCACCTTCGAGGCGACCCAGCACTTGTAGTCCCACTCGCCGTCCTCGCCCTTCACCCGGTCGGTGCACGCGTCGCCGATCGCGCGGTCGTAGGTCCACTTCACGTCCTTCGAGGTGAACTCCACGCCGTCGGACCACTTCACGCCCTTGCGCAGGTGGTAGACCAGCTGCTTGCCGCCGTCCTTCATCTCGTACGACTCCGCCAGCGCCGGGGTCAGCTTGCCCGGCTGGGCCTTGTCGAGTCCCAGCAGCGTCTCGTACAGCAGCGTCATGCCCGGCGCGACGCCCTTGCCACCGACCGCCCAGAAGTTCCAGTTCTTGACGAACTGGTTCGACTCGCCGACACCGGGGTTCGTGTTCAGCGCAACGGTCATGATCCCGTCGTTGGTCGCCTCGGCCGGCTTGTTGCCGAAGCTCCCGCCGGAGCAGGCGCCGAGGGCGAACACCGCGGCCGCGGCGGCGACGGCCCATCCCTTCTTGATCTTCATGGCACTCCTTCGTGTCTGCTGTCGAGTCGGTTCGATCAGATTTCGATCATGGTTCGGTTCGGTCGGGCGTCGTCGGTGAGATGGAGCCAGCAGGCGACCGACCGGCCACCGACGTCGACCAGCGGCGGCCGCTCGTCGGCGCACAGGTTCATCGCCCGCGGACAGCGGGCCGCGAACCGGCAGCCGGGCAGGTCGACCGCGACGTCCACCGGCTCGGCCTCGTCCGGATCCTCGTCAGCGTCCTGGCTCGTCGACTGATTTCCCTTGTAGTGCTGGGGATTCGGGGCCGACTGGAGCAACAGCCAGGTGTACGGATGCAGCGGCTCGGCGATCAGGTCCTCGGTCGGCGCCTGCTCGACGATCTCGCCGGCGTACATCACGGCGATCACGTCGCTCAGGTAGCGGGCGCTGGCGATGTCGTGGGTGATGTAGATCATCGCCAGGTCTTCCTGATCACGCAGGCCGCGGAGCAGGTTGAGCACGTCCAGCCGGATCGACGCGTCCAGCATCGAGGTCGGCTCGTCGGCCAGCAGCACGGCCGGGTTCATCGACAGCGCGCGGGCGATGGCCACCCGCTGCCGCTGGCCACCGGACAGGTCGCTCGGATACCGCTCGGCGTAGTCGGCCGGCGGCGTGAGGCTCACCTTCTCCAGCGCCTCGTGCACGCGGCCGGTCACCTCCGACCGGGTCCGCGCTCCGGTGTGCAACCGGACCGCCCGGCCGATGATGTGCCGCAGCGTCTTCAGGTGGTTCAGCGAACCGAACGGGTCCTGGAAGATCATCTGCACCTCGGCGTAGTACGCCGACCGGCCGCGTCGGTCCCGCCGCACCGGCGCACCCTGGAACCTGATCTCGCCCCGGGTCGGCCGGTAGAGCAGCGAGAACAGCCGGGCCAGGGTCGTCTTGCCGGAACCGCTCTCCCCCACGATGGCGATGATCTGCCGCCGGAACAGCCGCAGCGAGACGTCCCGGATCGCCCTGATCCGGGTCCGGTGGCCGGTGCTGGTCTTGCCGACGAACTCCTGGCTGACCCCGACCGCCTCCAGCACCGGGACCTCGTCCGCCGGCCGTTTCATGATCGTTCCTCCGCGTCGTCGACGGCGACGTGGCAGGCCACCGTGCCGTCGCCCAGGTCCGTCGGTTCCGGCCGTTCCACGGCGCAGCGGTCGATCCGGGCCGGGCAGCGCGGCTGAAAGGCGCAACCGGCCGGCAGCTGCAGCAGGTTCGGCGGTGACCCGGCGATCCCGGTCAGCCGGCGCACCGGCTCGGTCAGTGGCGGGAACGAGTCCCGCAGGCCGCGGGTGTACGGGTGCCGGGGACTCCGGTAGACGCGCTCCGCGGTGCCCACCTCGACGATCCGTCCGCCGTACATGATCGCGATCCGGTCGGCGATCTCCAGCAGCAGCGAAAGATCATGGGTCACGAAGATCACCGCGAAGCCGAGCCGCCGCTGCAGCCGCAGCACCTGGTTCAGGATCCGCCGCTGCATCACGACGTCGACCGCCGTCGTCGGCTCGTCCATCACGACCAGTTCCGGATCGCAGGCCATCGCCAACGCGATCAAGGAGCGCTGCTGCATCCCGCCGGACAGCTGGTGCGGGTAGTGGTTCATGTAGTCCGGCGCGATGCCGACCATGGCCAGCAGCGCCGCGATCCGCTCCCGCAGCTCGGGCTTACCGAGGCGCGGGTTCTTCGCCTTCAGCACGTCGGCGAACTGGGACCGGAGCCGCAGCACCGGGTTCAGGCACGCCATCGCCGACTGCATCACGACGGAGATTTCGCTCCACCGCAGCCCGGCCAGCTCGGGCTCGTCGAGCTCCACCAGATCGACCGGGTCCGCCGCGCGCGCACCGTGATAGAGCACCTGGCCGCCGACCGTGACGGCCGGGATCCGTTGCAGGCGGGTGATCGCGGTCAGCAGGGTCGACTTGCCCGACGCGGATTCGCCGGCGACGCCAATGATCTCGCCCCGGTTGACGGTCAGGTCGATGTCGCTGCAGGCGGGCACCCGGCCCCGTTCGGTGAGGTACGCAACGCTCAGCCCGCGCAGCTCCAACAACGGGGTGCTCGTCTCGGTGATCGTCATCCGGTCACCTCCAGAGTGTTCGGCCGGGACGCCCGGCGCTTCCGCCGCTCCGCCAGGAACCGCCGGACGATCGCGGCCCGCTTCGAACTGAGCGCCGGGTTGGTCACCTCGTCCAGCCCGAAGTTGATCAACGCGGTGGCGAAGCCGAGCAGCGCGATGGCCAGGCCCGGCGGCAAGAACCACCACCACAGTCCGCGGAACAGCGCGTTCTGGCCGGAGGCGAGATTGATCTCGGTGCCCCAGCTGTACTCGCTGGCGTTGCCGATGCCGAGGAACGCCATCCCCGACTGCGCGAAGATCCCGGCCACGAACGCGCTCAGGAAGAGGCTGGACGCGAGGCCGTTCAGGTGCGGCGCGAGCTCGACCAGCACGATCCGCCAGGGCCGCTCGCCGATCGTCCGAAGGGCCGCGGTGAAGTCGCGGCCGCGCAGCGACATCGCCTGGGCCCGGATCGAGCGCGCGGTGCCCGGCCACTCGAAGACCCCGATGATCACCGACACCATCACCCAGTTCAGGTCGCGGAACGCCGCCGCGATCATCAGCAGGACAACGAACGACGGCATGGTCAGGAAGACGTTGATCACGGCGTTGATCACCGCGTCGACGGCGCCGCCCAGGTAGCCCGCCGTGATCCCGACGATCAGCGCGATGCCGGTCGCGATCAGCGCCGAGGTGAGGCCGACGAGCAGCGAACCGCGGGTGCCGAGCACGATCCGGAGCAAGACGTCCTGGCCGCTCGCCGTGGTCCCGAGCCAGTGCTCCGGACTCGGCGGCGCGGCCAGTCTTGTGGTGTCGACGATCAGCGGATCCATGCCGAGCACGTCCATCATCAGCCAGGGCCCGATGAACCCGACGGCGAACATGGCGACGAAGATCGCCAGCCCGACCCGGACCTTCGTGATCGAGAGGAATCGGCGCAACATGGCGGTCAGGCCTCCTCTCGGGTGCGCGGGTCCAGCAGCACGTAGACCGAGTCGGCCAGCAGGTTGAAGATCAGCGTGGTCAGGGTCGCCATCAGGAACAGCGTCTGCATCAGCGGGTAGTCCCGGTTGAAGATCGCCTTGTTGAACAGCAGCCCGACGCCCGGATAGGCGAAGGTCGTCTCGATGAACACGATCGCCATCAGGATCCCGCCGAACGCCTGCGCCAGCCCGGTGACGTTGGGCAGCATCGCGTTCCGGGCGGCGTAGCGGAACAGGATGTCCCTGGCCGGCAGCCCCTTGGCCCGGGCCAGCACCACGAAGTCCTCGTTGCCGGTGTTGATCATCATGTTGCGCATCGCGAACATCCAGCCAGCGAAGCCGAGCACCAGCGTGACGAAGAGCGGCAGCACCGCGTGGTAGGCCGCATCGGGCAGGAACGCGGGATCGCTGAGGCTCGGCTCGACGTCGCGGCCGTACGCGCCCTGGGCCGGGAAGTACGAGTTGCGGTAGGCGAAGTACCAGATGAAGACCAGCGCGAGCCAGTACGACGGGATCGAGTGGAAGAACATGATCACCGGGGTCAGCACCGAGTCGGCCTTCGATCCGGGCCGCCAGCCGATCACCGCGCCGCCGGCGGTGCCGATCACCCAGCCGCCGATCACCACGACGAAGCCGAGGACCATGGTCCAGGGCAGGGCCTGCGCGATCATCTCGGTCACCGGGGTCGGGTAGCTGGACGTGGAGAGCCCGAAGTTGCCCTGCGCCAGTTCGCCGAGATACTGGCCGAAGGCAAGCAGCATGTTCTCGTCCGGGTCGCCGTACAAGATCTTCAGGCTGCGCAGCTCGAACCCGCTCGGCGGTCGCCCGGTCGCGTTGATCGTCGCCTGGATGTAGTCCCGGACCGGGTCACCCGGCATCAGCCGGGGCAGGAAGAAGTTCAGCACCGTGGCGACGACGGCGACGCCGAGGTAGATCCCCAGCCGGCGACCGAGATAGCCGAGGGCGCCCAGCAGCGGCGCCATGGTCCGAGCCGGCCGCGCCTCGGCGGCCCGAACGAGCCGGCTCCGGTCCAGCGGGGCCCGGGGGTCGACGGCCGTTCCAAGATCGGAAACGGCCATCTCGATCGCCTCCCTGCGCCCGATGTCCGGCCCCTCGGCCGACGGCATGGAGGCTAACCTTAAGCGCCTTAGTTGGTCAATCGTTTAGCATCGGTACTGGCCCGGATCAGCAGCTCGGGCTGCAACTCGGCGCTGGTCGCCGGCGCGCCGGCCCGGCCGAGCAGCCGCAGCACGGCGTCCGACGTGTGCCGGCCCAGCTGCTGGGCCGACCGGTCCAGGGCGGTGAGCTGCGGCGTCGACAGCCGGCAGATCGGGCCGTCCTCCCAGGAGACGACCGCGACGTCGTCCGGCACCCGGAGACCGGCCTCGGTGATCGCCGAGATCCCTGCCAGGGCAAGGATCTCGTTGTCGAAGACGATCGCGGTCGGCGGCCGCTTCCGGCGCAGCAGGGCCCGGGTCGCCCGGTAGCCGGCCTGTTCCGTGTAGTCGGTCCGGGCCAGCGCGGTCTGGATCCCGGCCCGCCGGCCCTCGGCCGACAGCGAGCTGCGGCGCAGTTGAGCATGATCAAGTTCGTCCGGCCCGCCGACGTGCCCGATCCGGCGGTGTCCCCGATCGATCAGGTGCGCGACGATCCGGTGCATCGCCGCCGCGTCGTCGACCGAGACGGTGACGTGACCCGGCGGTGCGTACGGCCCCGCGACGAGCACCGCCGGGCAGCCGATCCCGGCCAGCGCGTCCGGCCGCGGATCGTCCCGGATCAGGTTGAGCACGACGACCGCATCGACGCGGCGCTCGCGCCACCACCGGCGGTAGACCTGGACCTCCTCGGCCACCGTGGGCACGATCTGCAGCACCAGGGCGGTCGACTCGTTCTCCAGAGCGGTCGAGAGCCCGGCCATGAACTGGATGAAGAAGCCCTCGCCGCTGGTGCTGTTGTCGTCGCGGCAGAGCACCAGCCCGACCGCGTGGGCGTTCGCGTCGGCGAGCGCCCGGGCGGCCGCATGAGGCCGCCAGTCCAGTTCCTCGGCGACGGCCCGGACCCGGGTCCGCAGCTCCTCCGACACCCCCGGCTTTCCGTTCAGGGCAAAGGAAACCGCCGCCTCCGAGATGCCCAGCCGATCGGCGATGTCACGCATTCGACTCCGCGCCACGGACGTGCCTCCGATCCTCCAGAGCGGGTTGGTGCCCCAGCCGCATCCTAGGCGAAGTAGCCTTTTCAGCAGCCTCGAGAAACGGAGTCTCATGTCCGACACCATGGTCCTGCAGCACACCACGTTGATCGACGGAACGGGGGCGGAGCCGATCACAGATGCGACGATCGTGATCAAGGACGGCCTGATCGAGGCCGCCGGGCCGGCCGACCAGGTGCCGCTGCCGGACGGCGCCGAGGTTCGTGATCTGACGGGTGCGTACGTGATTCCGGGCCTGATGGATGCCAACGTTCACCTGGTCTCGGCCCGCACCCCGGACACGCTGCTGGAGTACGAGGGGCGCTACGACGAGCTCGCCCTGGAGGCGGCCGAGCTGGCGCTCAAGTACGGCCTGACCACGGTCTTCGACACCTGGGGCCCGGCAGCGTCCTTGATCACGGCGCGGGACGCGATCAACGCTGGTGATCGGTCCGGAGCCCGGTTCTTCTGCGCCGGCAACATCATCGGCCTGGACGGCCCGATGTCGCAGGACTTCTTCAAGACCGGGCTCACCTTCGAAGCGGAAACGATCAAGCGGATCAATGATCACTGGGAATTCGGCTGCGGCACCAAGCTCATCCAGCTGACCGTCGACCAGATCGGCGAGGCGATCGCCGGCTACATCGACGCCACCGGGGTCAACTTCATCAAGTACGCCGCGTCGGATCACCGTACCGAGGGCTTCCTGTTGTTCTCCGAGCAGGCGCAGCGACGGATCGTCGACGTGTGCCACGAGAAGGGCCTGCTCGTCCAGGCGCACACGACGACGGTCGAGTCGCTGCGGATGGAGGTCGAGGCGGGCAACGATCTGCTCCAGCACCCCGACCAGACCGCTGAGACGCCGATCCCGGAGAAGTTGATCGCCGAGATCGTCGAGAAGCAATTGCCGTGCATGGCGCTGATGGTCACCGAGGACTACCTGCGCTGGCTGGAGGAGGCGCGGCCCGAACACGGCAGGAGCCGGCGGACGGCCCAGCAGAACCAGCGCGCGTTCATCGAGCAGGGAGCCAGGGTCCTGCTCACCACCGACGCCTTCGCCTACGGGCAGCGGGTCAAGAATCATGCCGGGTTCCGGCCCGGCATCCTCGAGGACACCGTCCCGGACATGCCGACCCAGATCGGCCGCGGCCACTTCCTCTGGATCAAGGCGGCCTGGGAACTCGGCCTGGCCCCGATGGAGATCCTCCGGTCGGCCACCGCCTACATCGCGGAGGCGTACGGCAAGGACGATCGCCACGGCACCGTCACCGCGGGCAAGACGGCCGACCTCGTGGTCCTGGACGCCGATCCGCTGGCCGCGCCGGAGAACTACGGCCGGATCCGCGAGGTGATCAAGGACGGCGTCATCGTCGACCGCGCCGCGCTTGGCGCCGACCGGCTGCTCGCCGACGATCCCGGAGAGTACGTACGCTGAGCGGATGCGGATCGAAGCCTGCATCGTCAACCACAACACCTCGGAGTTCGCCGAGCTGGCGGTCCGGACCCTGGTCGCCGCCCACCGGACCATGATCGACTCCGGTCTGCTCAAGATCACGATCATGGACAACCACTCCGATGATCAAGGTCTGCCGGCCTTGATCCAGGCCTGCACCGAGCTCGGTGCCGCGTTCACCCTGTCCCGCTGGCCGGCCACCGAAACCGCGGCGAACAGCCACGGAGACGTGATGCGCGACTTCGTCGCCGACCATCCCGACGCTGACCACTTCCTGTTCGCCGACGCCGACAGCTACGTGATCGAGGACGACACCGTCGGCCGGATGGCCGCCGAACTGGCGGCTGCGCCGAACGCCTGGGCCGTGCAGGCCCGGTTCGCCTGGCTGGAGGAGCACGAAGGGCCGGGCAGCAGCCAGGACCCGTGGCGCGGCCGCCCGCAGCGGCTCCGCGTCGCGATCGACGACGTCGATACCGGCAACTTCCCCAGCCGGCACAAGACCCGCTGCCATCCGGCCTTCGCGTTGGTCCGCAACACGGAGAGCTTCCGCCGGGTCGCCGACATCATCGGGTTGTCCTCCGGCGTGATCATCTCGGCCGATCCGGAGCTGGCCGGGTTCGCCGACACCTTCGGCCCGGCGACCCTGGCCATGCAGACCCACGGCCTTGATCATCTGCTGTCCGGCGCGACGGTCGGGCACTACCACGGGGTCAGCTACCAGGACCCGAACCAGCCGCTGGGCGGCAAGCTCGACGACTGCCGCCGCCGGCTCGCCGGACTCCGCCGACCATGATCAGCGGAGCGGGAAGCCCGCCGCCTCGAGGGCCTGCCGGATCCGGTCCCGGCCCTTCAGACTGTCCCGGCCAGCCAACCGCGCAGTAACCCGGTCCCGCCAACTGTGGGCCAAGCCGGCTTCGGCGTAGAACCGACCGATGGTTTCCTCGTACGCGGTCGCCGCCGGCACCTGGGCGTCGAGGTCGTACCGTTCGCGGTGCACCACCGCGCCGAGCGGCAGCCGCGGCTTGACCTGCGCCGGTCGGTCCGGGTCCGGGTGGCCGATCGCCGTACCGAACAGCGGAAACACCCGATGGGGCAGGGAAAGCTCGGTCCGGAACGCCTCCGGCCGGTTCCGGACGGCTCCGACGAACACCGTACCGAGGCCGAGAGATTCCGCGGCAAGGGTCGCGTTCTGCGCGGCCAGCGCGGCGTCGACGAAGGCGATCAGGGCGGAGTCGGTGAACTCCAGTCCCTCGGTCGGCCGGTCCAGGCTCGCGCCGAGCTGCTCGATCCGGGCGTAGTCGGCGAGCCAGACCAGGAACACCGGCGCTTCGGCGATGAAGTCCTGATTACCGGCCGCGGTCGCCAGCCGCCGCTTCCTTTCCGGATCGGTCACGACGACGACGCTCCACGGCTGCAGGTTCGACGAGGTCGGTGCGGACTGGGCCGCGACCAAGATCGTCGACAGCACCGGCTCTGCCACCGGATCGGGCCGGAACGCCCGCACCGACCGATGTCCCAGCTGGGTCCGCAACACGTCGTTCCACTCGTCCACCGGCAGGGTCGGCCCGGTTCCGGCGTCGCCGCCGTAGCGCAGCCGGACCGGGTCGGTGGTGTGGGCGGTGATCGTCATGGCGTCCCCTCGAGGTCAGGATCGGGTGGTGAACAGGTAGTTCTTGTCCCGGCGGCTGCCGGCGGTCCGGCCGCGCCCCCAGCCGAGCGCTGCTCGGTAACTGCCGAAGGCGTCCTGCTCCAGCAGCCGGTCCGGGTCGGTGTGGATCGACCCGGCCGGCGCCGGGCCGGCCAGCGGAGCGACGTAGAGCGCGTCCGTCGGGCAGTACGACTCACACATGAAGCAGGTCTGGCAGTCCGACTGACGGGCGATCACCGGGATCCCGTCGGCGCCGCGCTCGAACACGTCGGTGGGACAGACCTCGATGCAGAGATCGCAGCTGACACAGCGATCCGGCTGAACGATCTCGATCATGACGCCGCTCCCAGTTGATCATGGACGGCCCCGGCCAGCACCGGTGCGACCGGGTCCGGACGGCACCAGACCCGGTCCAGCCCGCCGACCAGCAGCCGCCGCGCCCAGGCCGGATCGGCATCCGGCAGGTCGGTCCGGCGGTGCATCCCACGGCTCTCCGGCCGGGCCAGCGCCGCCGCCGTGATCCACCGCCCGGTCGCCACCAGCGCAGCCGCCTGGCGCCCCCGGAGCAGTTCCCGCCCGGCCCCGCCCAAGCGCGGAACGGCGTGCTGCCACAGGGATTCCAGCGACTCGCGCGCCGCGACCAGGCCGTGCTGATCACGCCGGTAGCTGCGCTCGGGCGGCAGGATCTGGGCCTGCGTCTCGGTGATCACCGCCGCCGCGGAGCCGGGATCCGCCGCGTCGGACGCCAGGCCGGCCCGGCCCAGCGGACCGGCGGCGGGTGTCGGCTGTCCGGCCAGCCGGCGAGCCCGCCGGGCCGCGGCGCGACCGGCCAGGGTGCCCGACGAGATCGCCCAGGCCCCGTTGTGGCTGCCGCCCCCGCTGATCGCCCCGGTGATCAACTCCCGGGTCGCCGCGTCGCCAGCCGCGAACAGACCCGGCACCGTCGTCGCGCAGTCCTCGTCGACGATCCGCAGTCCGCCGGTGCCGCGCACCGTCCCCTCGTAGACCATCCGCAGCGGATACCGGTCGGTGAACGGGTCGATCCCGGCTTTCTGCAACGGCAGGAAGTAGTTGGGCTGGGCGTCCCACATCGCCGCCCGCAGCCCTTCCGGCGCCCGGTCGAGCCGTGCCAGCACGGTCTCGCCGCGAGCCAGCAGTTCGTTCGCGGCGGCCCGGCCGTCGGTGCCGTCCGGCAGTTCCAGCGGTGCGCCGGACGCGTCGTAGTAGCTCGCGTACCGCATCATCAGGCCCTTGGTGTGCACGCCCCAGGCGGCCGACAGCGCATACGCGGTGGAGAATTCCATGCCGGACAGCTCGGCGCCGGCCTCGGCGGCCATCAGCTGCCCGTCGCCGGTGTCGACGTTGGTGCCGAAGCTGCCGGACAGGAACGCACAGCCGCCGGTCGCCAGGACGGTGCTCGCCGCCCGGACCCGCCACGGCCGCATCCCGTCCTGCCGGGCCAGCCCCGCAGCGCCGGCGACGACCCCGTCCGCCGTCGCCAGCAGCTCGGTCGCCGGATGATGATCAAGGATCCGTACGCCCGCGCGGTGCACCCGGCGCCGCAGCCGGCGCAGATACTCCGGGCCCTGCAGACTGGACCGCCGCTCGGTCCCCTGCTCGTCGACCGGGAACGGGTAGCCCCAGCCGGCAAGATCACCGACCCGGCGCCAGGTCAGGTCCAGCACCCGGTCCATCCAGCCGGCGTCGGTCAGCCCGCCGGCGGCCGCCTCCCGGGCCAGCACGGCGCGCTCCCGGTCCGGGCCGGGCGGCACGTACCAGAGGTTGTTGCCGCCGGCCGCGGTGGCGCCGCTGGTGCCGTGATATCCCTTGTCGACGAGGACGACCCGGGCTCCGGTCTCCGCGGCCGAGACCGCGGCCCAGCCGCCGGCTGGGCCGCCGCCGATGACCAGTACGTCGGTCTCCAGCTCCTCGGCGTCCAGGTCCGCCGCGGTCACCGGACCGGCCCGCCGATCCGGTCGGTGACGCCCAGCTCGGCCATCAGCAACTGCCGCAGCTCGGCGAACCCCTCCTGGTCACGTGACCGAGGCTCCGCCAGATCGACCCGATGATCAAGAGCGATCACTCCGTCCCGCAGCACCACCACCCGGTCGGCCAGCAGCACCGCCTCGTCCACGTCGTGGGTCACGTGCAGCACGGCCGGCCGGCGCCGCCGCCACAGCGCGTGCAGCAGGCCGTACATCCGGATCCGGGTCAGGGCGTCGAGCGCGCCGAACGGCTCGTCCAGCAGCAGCAGGTCCGGCTCGCGGACCAGCGCCCGGGCCAGTGAGACCCGCTGCGCCTCGCCGCCGGAGAGGGTCGCCGGCCAGGCCCGTTCCTTGCCGGTCAGCCCGACCTCGGCGAGCGCCTGCCGGGCGAGCGCGTCGGCATCCGACCGTCGCAGGCCGAACGCCACGTTGGCCAGCACCCGCTTCCAGGGCAGCAGCCGTGGCGCCTGGAACACGGTCGACCGGGCCGACGGGACCCGGACCGTGCCGTGCAGTTCCGGATCGAGCCCGGCCAGCGCCCGCAACAGGGTCGACTTGCCGGAGCCGCTGTGGCCGAGCATGGCAACGAACTCGCCCGGCGCGATCGTCAGGTCGACCCCGCGCAGCACCTGCTGGACGCCGAAGGTCCGGTGCACGTCGATCACCTCGACGGCGTTCGCCGCGGAACTCACGCCACACCCCGGAAGCCGTTGCGCCAGGACAGCAGCTGCCATTCGAGAAGCCGTACGAACGCGTAGCTGAGCAGCCCGAACACCGCGTACAGGATGATGATCAACACCGACACGTCGAACTGGAGCAGGGTCTGCGCTCGCGACATCAGGAAGCCGATGCCGCGGGTGGTGTTGATCGTCTCGGCGAAGATCAGGCTGAGCCAGGCACTGCTCAGGCCGAGCCGGAGGCCGACCAGGAACCCGGGCATCGCGCCGGGCAGGATGACCTGGCTGATCAAGGTCACTCGGCTGACCCCGACCGTCTGCGCCATCTCCACCAATTGCTGGTCCACCGCCCGGATCCCGCCGTACGTGTTGATATAGATCGCGATCGCCACGCCGAGCGTGATCAACAACACCTTCGGCTCCTCGCCGATCCCCATCCAGATGATCAACAGTGGGGTCAGGGCGAAGTTCGGTACGGCCTTGAGCACCTGCATCGTCGAGTCGACCAGGTCCTCGCCGATCCTGGTCAGGCCGGCGGCCAGCGCTACGGCGACGCCGAGCACGATTCCCAGCACGCTGCCCTGCAGCACCCGCAGCATCGACCAGCCGACGTGGGTCGGCAGCTGGCCGGACAGGGTCAGCTCGATGGCAGCCCAGGCGACCTGGTCCGGCGGCGGGAACAGATCGCGGTTGAGCAGACCCAGCTGGGACGAGACCGCCCACAAGATCAGCAGCAGGGCCGGCCCGGAGATCCGGCGCAGCCAGCGCGGCACCGCGAACCGCCGACCCGGGCCGGCCGCCGAGCCGCCGAGGTCGATCAGGGCCGGCGCGACTCCGGCAGCCTGATCACCGGAGGCCTGATCGATCCGGGCGTGATCAACCTGGGTGGTCATGCCGACTGCCCGGCCCAGGCGTAGACGTCGAACTCCTGGGTGATCGCGTCGTCGTCGCGCAGGAACTCGTAGGCGCTGTTCAGCTGGTCCAGGCCGACCTTGGGCAGCGGCTCGGTGTTGAAGGTCTTCGGATCGATCGACTGGCGGACCAGTTCCGGATCGACAGCATCAGTCTCGGCGACCCAGGCGATGTAGTCGTCCAGATGCTCGACGATGTGAACGTTCGTCGCCACCACCCCGGCCTGCCAGGCCTCGACGAAGCCCGGGTGGGCCTCCACGAACGCGGACTGCGCGATCGTCGTCCCCACGCTGCCGAGGCCGTGCGCGGAGGTCTTGTCGATCACCGGGAAGCCCTTGTTGGCCAACTCGACCGCACCGGTGCCGCCGACCACGGTGGCGTCGATCTTGCCCGCGGTGAGCCCGGCGATCGATTCCGGCGTGGGTACGTCCTTGATCTCGATCTTTCCGGTCAGCCCCGCCTCGGCCACCAGCTGCCGGGCCGCCCGGTCCCGGATCGTTCCCTGCGGCGCGGTGATCGACTTCCCGGCCAGGCCGTCGATCGAGGTCGGTCCGCCCTTGGCGCCGATCAGCCAGGTGTCACCGTTGATCGAGTCCAGCGCCAGCAGGGTGACGGCGGCGCCGTTGCCCTTGGCGGTCAGCGTCGGGTTGTCGCCGACCGCCGCGACGTCCACCGCCCCGCTCAGCAGCGCCGCCACCACATCCTTGCCGGACTGGAAGAACGCGTACTCGATCTTGGTCACGCCCGCCGGCGCCAACTTGTCGGCGAGAATCCCGTTCTTGTCCGCCCAGCCGAGCGAGCCGGCCGGCGTCCCGGTCACCGAGGTGGCCCCGATCCGCAGCACGTAGCCGTCGCTCGACGAGTCGGCTCCGGCTGCGCTTCCCGGCAGGGTGCAGCCGGCCGCGATCACCACGATCAGCGCCAGCACCGCCCCCAGCGCGGCTGGTCCTCGAGTGCGTGCCGAGCTCCGCCCCATGATCATCCTCCCCGTGAATCCGATCGTCCCGAACCGGACGTGTATTACCTATCGTACGAATAGGAAATACGGGATTTACGAAATGCTCGGCATCCGGACGGAGCGGAGTCGGAGCAGCGGAACGTCGCGGGCCGGTCAGACCAACAGGTCGGCACCGTCGCGCAGGGTGGTGGCCCGTTCCCGCTTCCGCAGCTCGACGTCCTCCGGGTTGGTCGAGGCCAGTCGGTGGAACTCGTCGGTGAGCCGGATCTCGGTCGGTACGGCGCGGGAGTCGAGGTCCTGGTAGATGAAGATCGAACCGCGCAGGATCCGCGAGTTCCGCGGGCTCTTCAGCGCGTGCATCGAATCCCAGTTCGGCTGCTCACCGGTGTGCGAGTCGCCGCCCAGGGTGCCGGGCAGCATGATCCGCGCCTTGTAGCGCTCCGGATTCAGCCCGGCGATCCGGCAGGCCGCGATCGCCTCGTCCTCGTCCTCCAGCGGCCCGATCGCGAGTCGCGAGATGTAGCCCTTGAGGCCCGCCTCCAGGGCGTCGGTGACCCGCTGGGTGAACAGCAGCGGCAGCACCCGCTGGGACCGGGCCAGCCGGCCGAGCCGCTCCACCTCGGCCGCGCCCGCTCCGAGGAACATCCAGGCCTCGTCCAGCGACACGAAGCCGCCGCCCCGGGACCGCAGCGCCGCCGCGGAGCCGAACACCATCATCCGGACCAGGGCCAGCGCGGTCCGCTGCCCCAGCCCGTCCGGCGCCTGCCCGGCCAGCGGCACGTTCAGGTGGTTGTCGCCGACCATGATCAACGTGATCCCCTCGGCCACCGTGAGCGCCTGGGACTGCGGATCCGTACCGCACAGGGCGGAGAAGGTGGCCGAGTTGCGGGCCTCGGACAGCACTCGCCTGATCATGTCCTCCGGAAGATGATCAAGCTCGCGGTCGGCGATCGCCAGCGCCTCGCCGATACAGGTCGCGCCCTGCTCGACCCCGTACCGCAGCGCCTCGCCGAGCGGCTGCTCGACCCGGGCCTTGGCCGAGCTGTCGCCCCAGACGTTGATCGACAACAGCATCGAGCTGGCCAGCTCGACCCCGACCTCGGTGCTCGCCGAGAACCGGATCGGGTCGAAGATCCCATCCGCCGAACGGATGTCGTCCAACCGGATCGTCTGCCCGCCGCAGGCCTCGACCACCGCCGAGTGATCGGATCCCTGCTTCGGGTCGATGATCACGCCGGACTCGCCGCCGCGGGCCCACTGGTCGGCGAGGTTCAGCAGCAACATCGTCTTGCCGGAACCGGTCGACGCGGCGCAGAGGAACAGCGGCAGCTTGTCCTTGGCCGACGCGGCTTTCGGCGACAGCCAGGCCGGCTGCCGGTCCCGCTCGGTGAACCCGACCAGCGCGCCGTCGGCGTCGCCGACGAATGACAGCGACGTCATCCCGGACGCGGCGATCACCTGGACCGGAATGTCGTGCAGCTTCGGATTCGCCCGCACGTTGGAGCACAGCCAGGTCTCCGCCATCGCCCCCGGCTGCAGCAGCGTCATCGGGGCCAGCCGGATCGGATTGC
This sequence comes from Microlunatus sp. GCM10028923, assembly GCF_042666975.1. Lineage (NCBI taxonomy): Bacteria > Bacillati > Actinomycetota > Actinomycetes > Propionibacteriales > Propionibacteriaceae > Microlunatus > Microlunatus sp. GCM10028923. Next base: position 198,285 of record NZ_JBHTFF010000004.1, read on the forward strand.
TGGCCGAGTTGAACGTGTCGAGACTCTTGATCCCGGAGAACGCCACCAGCGCACTGGCGTCGATCAAGGACGGATTCGCGCCGCCCTTGCCGTAATGATCTTCGACCTGGCCGAGCTTCATCAGCATCTCGTCCTGCTCGCTGCGGGACAGCTGACCCTGCTTGCGCCGATCCTCGATGTCCCGGATGAACCGCTTCCGCTGAGTTCGCAACTGATTACGGGTCATCTTCGCAGGCTCCACCAAGCCACGGACCGACACCGCAATGGCGCCCTCGTCGATCACCGTCGACACCCAATGGGCGACCGGATCGGTAGGTGAATCGAAGTCGAAGTCAAACTCCGTCACGGAAGCATAGGTCACCGCGCTCTGCCCCGGTACGGCCTCCAGCGACTCGCAGTTCTCAGTGCCGACGATCTCGGCGATGCGCATCGAGTCGGGCGAATGGAACACGTGCATGTGCTCGAGATGGTTCAGCCGCGGGGTCGCCGGGGTGTCACCGAGATTCCAGTACGCATCCGCCAACTTGAGCTGCTCAGGGCGGGGCACGATTAGTCCGCACCGAGCGAGGGCAGCATCGACCCGCGCGTAGTCCTCGTCGAAGTCGGCTAGCGGAATCAGTCCGTCCTTGAAGAACGCCGCCAGCGAGTCCACCCGGTCCCGGAAGCCGCCGCCACCTCCGACCTTGTCGTTCAACTGAACGCCGAACAGCAGCAGTCGCTTGTCGACCGGCTCCTCGCCGAATCCCTTGTTCAGATACGCGCCCAATGGATGAGTCCAGGACAGATGGAAATTCTCCTGGATGTTGAGAAGCAGCGCGTGCGTCCTTCTGTAGGACGAACGCGCCGTGTACCGACGGTTGGACGATGCATCGACCAGTCCGGCAAGCTCGACGTATGCCCGGAACAGCGGAGTCATTGCGTCCATAGCCGCTTTGTCGTCCCGCGCGTCGACCACAGGCTTCAGCGGCACCGAGCGATAGAGCCAAATGCTGCCGTCCATGCTCGACCGGCACCGGCCACCGGGATAGGTGGGCCCGAGCGTCGTGTAATAGGTCGGCTTGGTGGACAGCTGATTCAAGGTCGCGCCCCGACGCTGCCGACTGGCCATGATCAACTCTCCGTTCTCAACGCGGTCCGGGATCAGTGATGGCGTTGCTGTAAGGGGTAAGTTCCGTGCCGGGTGGCCCCCAGGCCACCACCGCCGGTGCAGCGGTGTCAGCGCGATCCAGTAGTAGGTCGTAGGTGAGCCTCGGCTGCTGGGTACCCTGCCCGGCGGTCGCCCAGACCACGTTAAACGACGCCCGAACCAGAGCCTGCCGAGGCTTCGCTGTTCTCGTCCGTTCCACGTCCTCGGTCCAGAGTGCGCCCGTCTCCCGGATCGACGGAGCGCTGAAGGTCACCCCGCTCAGCGGAAGATAAGCTCGACTAGCTTCCGGATCGCCGACCGCGAGCTTCAGCGCCGCAGGATCTCCACCGGTGTAGGCCTTCGCCCAAGCGCTCACAGCCGAGGTGTACTCGGCTGGGGCGGTCATCGACTCTACCCCCGGCCACGGCCACTCGGCCTGATCACCCGACCCTGGCCCCGAAGCCCGGATCGGTACCAGCGCCGGATCGGATATCGGGATCGCGCCGCTCGGCGTGATCAATAGCTGGATGCTCGTCTCATACATCCTGCCTTCGGGCGCCGCCAGCACGAACCGGTACGTCGCCAGAGTCCGAACGACGTTCTCCTCACCTTCCCGGGGCTGGGCTGGCTTGCTGATCGAACCGATGTACGCCACGACCCGGCCACCGGGAAGCGGCGACGGGTTGCTACTCAGCCACTCCTCCACCGCAACCTGGGCCTGGGCCGCCTCCCTGGTCGTGGTCGTGTCGGACGACGGTCCCGTGCTCGCCGCCGGTGGAGTCAGCACTCGCACGCCCAGGACGACCACGGTGAAGATCAGGAACGGGAACAAGATCGCCGACACCCACAGGTAGATCGTGATCACCCGGCGCCGCGCCTTGCCCCGATTCGGGTCGACGACGACCGGCAGCGTGTCCGGCTCGTCCCACCAGTCGACGTTCTTGATCTTGCGCGCGCCGTTGGCCGTCTTCATCAGCCGGCCTCCTTCCCGCGCCGCCGGAACCAGCGACGACGGTCCTTGCCCGAGTCCGGTGAATAGGGAGCCGCCTCGACCGGCATGTCGAAGATCCGCTGCAGCACGACGTCGATCATGTTCGCGCAGACCGGGAGATCGGAGGCGAGCTCGCCCGCGTTCATCCGGGACAGGATCTCGTTGTCCTCCCAGATCGTGCCCAGGTGCACCGAGAGCTCGCGCAGCGCGGCGACGATGCGATCTTGATTGTGCAGGGCGATGTTGGTGGGCACCCTGTTGATCAAGGACATGACGTGACTGGGATTCACGCCGAGCCTGATCAGCCGCTCCATCACCTCGATCAGGTTGGACAGTCCGGCGGTCGACATGCCGGTCACGGCGAGCGCCCAGCCGCCGGAACCCAGCTCGGGTTCGATCACCTGCGACACCAGGTCGCGCGGATCGTCCCGCTCCAGGATCTGGGTGTCCAGCACGACCAGGTCGGCGAACTGCCGGACCTGGCTGATCATGCCGGCCAGCACCGAGGCAGTCAGCCGGCCGGTGCCCAGCTGCTCGGCCGTCGGCCCCTGGATGAACGCGAAGTTGACCTTCGACAGCCGGGCGTCCCGGGTCCGGTTCAGCTGCAGCGGCGAGATGATGCCGGTCCGGACGTTGTCGTCGAGGACCGCATCGAAGATCGTCGGCAGGTTGCCGTCGGCGACCCGCAGGAAGGTGGCGAGGTCGGGCTGGCCGAGGTTGGCGTCGACCAGGACCACCCGGCGTCCGCGGTTCGCGGCCCGGTTGGCGACCGACAGGGCCAGCGACGACTTGCCGACGCCGCCGGACCCGGACAGCGCGAACAGCACCTCGGCCTCGCCGGTCCGGATGGCGCCGCCTCGCAGCGCTCGCCGTACCGACTCGGCGAACAGTTCCTCGTCCGGGCTCGGCGGCTGCTCGGGCTCGGCCGCGCGGCGCGGCACGCCGGCGGCGTCGGGGTCCCACTCGGACCAGTCGGGCTGGTTCGGGTCCAGCAGCGATCCGTCCGGCTCGAACTGCAGCCCGGGCGGCAGCTGGTCCAGGTCGATCGCGTCGGTGACCACCCCGGCGTTCTTGAGGACGTCCACGACGGTGCTGCCCGGTCGCAACTGGTACGTCCGGTAGCCATCGCCGTCGTCGACGATCGGGTACTGGTCGGTGCCGAGCACGGTCAGGTTGACGTGACGGTAGATCCGCGGGATCAGGCTCTGCACCCGCGGTTGGTTGAGAATCAGGCAGCCGACCGGGCCGAACTCGGTGACCAGGTCGTGCACCCGGTCCGCGGCGATCCGCAGGTCAGGACTGGAGGCTACCGTGAATCCGGCCCTGACCAGGTGGATCGCGAGCGGATCCAGGCCAATGAGTCCGATCGGGGTGGTCACGTCACCTCACCTCCCTTCCATATTCTTCATGATCTTCTGGGCTGCCGCGATCAGGCCTGGCGACGCCTCTTCATAAGCCTGCGCCGACCACGTTTCCGTCACCGGATCGAATACCAAAGTCACATACCACCATTTGTTCTGCGAGCTGCCTGTCGCCTCGGACACCACCGTGGCCTGGGAAAAGGTACCGTCAACCACCGCTGACCGTACGGGGGTGATGACCGGTATCCGCGAGGTGGACGTGACCGACATTCGCTGGGCCAGATAGGGCACCGTCACCTTGGCCAACTCCTGATCGCGAATCGCCGGATCTCGTACCGAAAAGGCCTTCCAGAAGGCCGTTGCACGGTTCGTGACCACGGCCTCCTCGGCGGGCGTCAGGCGGCTGTGCTCATCCGCGTCCGTACCCGTGCTGGGCACATTCGTCGGCGGTGGCGCGGTCGGCGTGTCGGAGGCACCTTCGTCCCCCGGGTGCTCGTACGGCGCGCTCGTCGTGGCGGCAGGCGGCAGCGGCGGCTCGCCGGACCCTTCCGGCGTCCGTGACGCGACGGACCGCCAAATCCCCACCACAACCGCCACAACGATCACCACCGCCAGTGCGATCCCGACCACACTCGTCGAACTCCTGGTCGCCATGGTCAACAGTCCCCGGCGGGCACGTGGCCCGCGTTACTGGTCATCTGCGGCGAGCAGCGGATCGGGACACCCTGCTGCTCCAGGTACGTCAGCGGGTTCATCACCGCGCCCCCGCGCCGGACCTCGAAATGGAGGTGGGCACCACGCGCGTTCCCCTGCTCGCCCTCGGTGCCGATCACCTGACCCCTTTTCACGGAGGTACCGGGTTTGATGCCCGGGCCGAACGAATTCAGGTGGGCGTAGAAGGTCTGGACACCGCCACCGTGGTCGATCACCACCAAGCGGCCGTACGAGCACCCTCGGTTGCTTCGCCGCTGCTCGTTCGTGTAGCTCGGGCAGAACACCTTGGTTGTGCTGACTGTGCCGTCGGCGACGGCGAGGATCGAGGAGCCCTCGTTGGACGACAGATCCTGCCCGGTATGTCCCTCGTAACCCCAGCACTCGCCGCTGCCGGAGACGCAGACGCCATGGCCGATCGAGTAGTTCTGTGCCGTCGGCAGGCCCCACTTGCCGTCCCCGCCGCCGGTGTCGACCACGCCCTTGTTGCCGTACACGGAGACGTGGATGTGGTTGCGGTGGGCGGCGGAGTCGCTCGGGCCCGAGTAGCAGCCGGCGGCTGCCGTACCGCACTGGCGCCAGCCCTCCTCGGCACGCTGAACCGACCAGATCCGTTCCTGCCAAATGATGTACATGATGCCGAGCTGGCGCCAGTTCGCCTTGAGCCATTCGGCCGCCTCGTCGCCGAGTTTCTGGCCGGCCGGCGTCTCGTACCCGGGGATCATGAAGTCGACCGCCCGATAGAGCGGGTGCTCGCCCCAGGTCGTGTAGTAGTAGCCGCCGATGTCCATGATCGCCGGGAACTTCTGCTTGGTGCAGCGCAGCGTGCGCAGCGCGTCCGGCTTCAGCCCGCGCTCCGACGGCAGCCCGGTCGCCGGGCAGTTCGCGAAGTCGCCGCCCTGGCCCTGGCATTCGTCGGTGGCCGACACCGGTCCGGTCACCCCGCCGAGCCCGTTGATCAGCGCGACGGCCTCGGCCTCGCGGGTCGCGTAGCGGTCCGGAAACGCCGAACCCTGGACCTTCTGGGCCACGTCCCCCGGCGGCAGGGACTGCCACCCGTCGGTCTGCAGCAGCCCGGGCAGGTGGTAACCGGCGTCCCCCGCGGGTTCCGTACCGGCCTTCTTGGCGTCGGCGACGTTCTGGGCGGTCACCTTACGGCCGACGTAGAACGCCTTCGCGCCCACCTGGATGTCGTTGAGCTGCTTGACGTTCTCCTCGTACGTGCGCCCGTCGGCATACCAGCCGATCAGCGCCCGCTGCTGAAAGACGCCGACATCGTGATTGCTGTCGGGACTGGACGTCGAACTGTCCGCACCGATCTGCGACTCGACCAGCGCGGTCATCAGGGCGATCCGCCAGGCCGGCTCCGGCAGCTTGAGCGCCTTCCCCACCGCGATGATCGCGGCCGCGTTGCGGATCTGGAGCTCGGTGAACCCGTCCAGCCGAGGCAGATTGCCGGGCAGGCCGATCATCGCGATCTGGCCCGGCGTGCAGGATCCCGCCGGTGCCTGCGGCTCCTGTTTCTGGCCGATCGCCCAGCGGTACGCGGCATCGAAGACCCGGGCCTGGTCGCCGCTGGTCGAGGTGGGGAGCTGGGAGAGAACCTGCTCGAACGCCTTCCGGGTCCGGTCGTGCACGCCCGCGCTCGCCGGATCGTCCTGGTTGATGCCGATGATGAAGCGGTCGGCGTCCTGCGGGTCCGGGATCGTCACGGCGCCCGCGTCGACCGTCAGCGGGTCGGTGCCCGGCCCGGCGATCATCTGGGCCGCGAACAACCGGCCCAGCAGATAGCCGGCCAGCTGGCGGTCCTTCGCGGTCTTCTCGGTCAGCCGATCGATCCCGAACGGGGCCGCAGCCTTGTTGAAGCCCGCCACCTTGATGCCGTACGGAGGATCACCCGGTTGCGTCCAGTCGCCGGCGGACCGGTCGATCGCCGCGAGCACGGTCCAGGTGGTTCCGGAACCCTCGGCGGCCAGCTTGTAGAGCGAGATCTCCTTTTCCGTCAGGCCCTCCGCAGTCGCGGCCTCGTACGAGAGTTCCTCGCGGAATCCGGTGTCGGTCGCGACCGCGCCGCCGACCTGGGTGACGGACTGGATCAGATTCACGATGAGATAGGCCGGTACGACCACCGCGATCACGGCCGCCGTGAGGATCCGGCGCCTGGCCGCGGGATTCTTGGCGATGCCGATCCCCGCACCGACCGCTGCGCCGGCTGCGGCGCCCTGAGCACCGCCCACGGCCGAGCCCAGCTTCGCGCCTGCCTTGGCGTTGCCCCCGACGTCGCGTACGTCTCCGCCGACCGAACCGTCCGAGTCACTGCCGGACATCAGCCGTTTCCCGGACGCCAGCGACCGGCGAACGCCGCCCCTCGACGGTCCGTTCCCGTTGTCGCTTGGACCGTCCTGGGCCATCCCCCGGTCACCTCCCTTCACAACGAGGGCAGGCTGCGGTCCCCGAGTCGTCGAGGCACGCCGCCCACCATGCCGATCCCGCCGTCTCCGAAGAGAACGGGCTCGGCCCCCCGAGGGACATCACACACGCCGGTTTATACCATTGTGACCTGAGTGACGAACTGGGTCCAACGGTTGTCTCGCCGCAGTCGGTGGCAGAACTTGAGCGACCCTCGCTCAGCCCCTGTCCTCCGTGCTCATGGGACGACCCTCGTCGCCTCCGTCAGGCTTCTGGAGAGCCTCCAGAATCGTCACAGCCAGCCGCGTCGCCCGGTCGAAATTGGCATCGGCGGCCAGGACCTCGTACGGCTCGTCGGATTCGATCCGATCAATGACCTCGCTCAGAACGCGCAGCTGAGCATCGATGTGATCTCCGAACACCTTGCCCGCCTCAAGTGCGGACCCCAACCCGCTGTCGTCGAAAAGGGTCTCGACACACTCGACGAACGACGACAGATCCGGAAGTGCTTCACCGGTCCAGACCCGTGCCTGGTATGCGCGGTCGCCAAGTTCACGCAGGGCACCGACGATCTTTTCTTCGTAGATCCTCAAGCGGATGCCTCTGGCGATGTCGGCATGGCGCTAGAGGGTCGCGACCGAGCGCCGGGACCAGTCGAAGAGGTCCGCCTCGGACCCGTTGAGCAGCGTCACCAGTGCATCGGCGCCCTCGGTGCCGACCACCGCCATTTCCTCATCGGTGATCCCGATCGCCTGGAGGTATCGCACCTCCCGATCCCCGACCTCCAACGAGACGAGGCCGCCATCCCACAGTTCCGGAACGATGAAGAACAGATGGCGCAACGGTCCGTGCGCAACGATGTCCGGCAGGACGGCACCCGGGTAAATTTCGTCGCGCCCCAGGCAGAGAAGGACAGCATCCGAGATCACCTCCATCGCGCCCCCGAACGCACCGGAATACGTGAGAGAAATCTCCAGACCGAAGTCCTGAGCCTGGCCGTCGATCGTTGCCTCGTACTCGGACAGGCACACGCTGGCCAGGGTCGTATGTCCTTCACCGGGGGTTTCCGGAAGCGTCATGATGTCCGCGGCCGATCCCTCCCAATGGATCCTGGTCACCGACGGCTTGACCGGCGCCAGGCTGGCCAGACGCCTGGCCAGCGCCTTCGCATGATCACTTACATCCACGCCGGCCTCCAGGGTTCTGGGCGTCCAACTTCGGCATCTGCCTATCCAAGGAATGCACCGGATGCGTCCTCCGACCTGCGGCTTCGATTCGACTGGGGAAGGTCGGGCCGATACCGGGTTGCATCGTTGTGCTCATCCAAGAACTGTGCTCGACTGATTCCTCTGTGCACGGCACTCAATTCATGCTTTCGGAATTCGTACCCGGGCTTGTGACCCATATCCCAAGACTTGTTCACGGACATGAAGCTTCCAGTCTCGGGATCCCTAACACGTCCGGTCCCGGGTTCGACACTAGCCGGCCAAACCTCCGCGCGAACGCTGGCGCGATGTCGCGACGGCCGCTTGTACGGGTACGGGTCAATCGAACCGCTCGAGTCTCCTGAGCCTCCGTTCTCGGAACTTTCTTGCGCTTTTCGCCCAGCACTTGCTGCGGCCGCACGTCGGCGACGCTGAGCTTCGGCGCGCTGGGCCGGCGTTGAATTCGGATCATTCAGAATGGTTTCGGGGGAGTTCATATCGGCGCCGTTGGCACTGGTCTGCCGACGCGGCGGGATGGCTTGCGTGGACTCGAGTTCGGAGTTTCGCTTCCCGAGGCTGCGCAAAGGCCGGCTGGCGCTGCTCTCACCCTCCTGCCCCTTGCCACGCCCCCGGTTCACTAGCCCCCTCGCGCCATCTAGGATCTGCTGGCCGCCGGTTCGAATAGCGCCGAGGCCAGCGCCCCCCGACAGAGATCCGCCCCAGGCCATCGCGCCTCTCACGGACATCGGTGAAGGCATGCCCGCCTTTTGGAACGCGAAGTGTAGGGCGATCGCGGCCATGACCGGGGCCAACCCACCAAGAATTAATGTCATGTCGGAGTTGGGACCGGCGAAGTTCTTGATGATGTTCAGGATAACGTTCGTGAACAGCGTCACGAGGCTCATGATAAAGATCGCAAACGCTGCTGTCAGTGACAGCCCGACGTAGATCTTGACGAACCTGATCAGCCGATGGTTATCGCCCCGGGGCAGCAGGCACAGTAGCGCAACGAAGATCACCGACAGCAGCATGAACGCCGCGACAGACTTCACGATCATGATCGCGGCGCCGAGCGTTCCGAAGACGGCAGCGACGCCGATCGCGGAGAGCATATAGCCGATCACCGCAGAACTGCTCGCGACTTGGTTGGTCCCGTGAAGGGCGGAGATGAAGTCGTAGATCGAGGCTGGCATGTCCCCCGCCACCTTTTTCAGCTCTCCGTCGCCGTCGCCCCAGTCGAAGATATCGTTGACTTCTTCGCCGGGGGTATTGAAGAAGTCGAAGCAGGCTCGGTCGAACGCCTGGCTCCTGCCCTCAGCGGCGCCGACTCGCTCCGCCTTCGCCTTGATCAACCACTCCTGCCCCCGCGGAGCGCGCCAGCCGTCCGGCTTGTCCAGATTCTCGAGTAGCCCGTCTTGCGGTACACACGCCGCCCAGGCGATCCAGGCCTGGTCCTGCTCCTGCCGATTCAACGGCTTCCAAGCCGGCGCGCTGGGATTCACCCGGGCTTGCGTGATTGGGAGCCGCTTCTCCGGCACCCGCGACATCACATCCGCCCGAGTGGCAACAGACTCGTTCTCTGTCACCCCTTGACCTTCGACCACGTAGGTCACGACGCCAGCCGGGATGCCGGCGTTGTGATCGAGCATCCGGCACGCAACCCGATTCTGCCCATTCAAATTGTCCCGACCGAACTGGCCGACTGACCAGGCCCGATAGCCCGAGACCTGCCACAGGTTGGAAACCGTCTGAGCCGGGATCGACTTGGCATCGATCAAGGCCCCACCTCGCTGGGCGGAGGCGTCATATCCCTTCCGAAGGGCGTTGACGTAAGCGCCACAGCTCAGTTGGTCTGTGTCAACACCAATACCGTCCTCGATCCGCGGTGTGTTCAGCGCTGCTGCAGGAGCAGCAGCGATCTCCGTTATCGCCTGATCGATCATGGTGGCGAACCAACCAGGCGAACCCTCTCCGGGTTCGAAGTTTCCAGAACTGTCAACACGACTGTTGGAAGCACCAACGACCATCATCACAAGTGCCCCGATAATCACCATCTTGACCAGGAGCCGTGCCATCCATCCCGCTTCACGCCGCATACCCTGGACCAATAGGCCGATAACAGCTAGTGCAACAACACCGGCTAGGAGCGGCGAGCCAAGCAGGGAGCGTCCGAACTGCGCTGCCGCGTTGTCGATCGTCGCACCAACGGACTCCAACGGACAGAAATCGGTCGACCACATCACAAACTTCGTCGTCACTGAGTACAGAAAATCTCCGGCCGCGAAGGTACTCCCCTGCATTTGACGCTGGAACGGACCAAGGTCAAACGGCGTGCCTCCTCCCGTACGCACATGCAACTGCTGCGTGGCGCCTGACCATCGCTCAACCGGAAGGTACTGATAGTCAGTCGTCCCGTCACTGGTCGCACAGACTCCACGCACCTTGTCAAGGTCATCGTCAGGATTTGCCGATGCCGGTGATGCACCTAACAGAATTGCAAGCAACGACAGCAACACAGCGCCCGCGAGGCGTCCCACAAACTTTATCCCCGCCGTGTTCATGTCGACATCTTTCAGTCGAAGAGTGACGTCACACGAGCAACAGTACTGACGGGCCTTAACGGCTGCTCGTCCGGTGGAACTTGCTTCAACGGATTCGCGGCGCTTCCGCGCTTGAGGATGGCCCAGTCATCGTGTGGGACCTCAACTACGGCAGGCCCAAGCATGAACTGATTCATGATGGAGTTTCGACGATTCACAAGCATTTGATAGTTACGAATCTGGAGTCCACGACGCGTTGCCCCATGGAAGAGCCAGATTGAAGCAGTAACAATTACGACGAGCAATAGACCCGCAATGGGGCCAAATATGATCCACAGGAACAGTGTCGGAATCAGTCCAATCATCGCTGCAACGATTCCGACGATAAAGCCACGGTAGGGCAGATCTACAGGACCAACGGTTTGGTGTCGAGTGTTGGATGCCTCACGGCCGGTCATATCCGTAAGCGCATACAAGGGCTGTTCATTCATAAATCACCGCAACCTAGGAGTCTTGCGCTCTATCCCACAGCCCAACTGCGGTGTTTGCAACCAGGTCCACCAGACCCAGAATCGCAGGCATCAAGAATCCAGGTGCTGCTAGCACTGCCCCGAAAACGATCGCCCAAACTACCCAGCCACGCGGCGAATTCTCATCCGAGTAGCCTCTAGTCCGACGCCAGAGGAAGACGATCAAGGCCCCAATAATTATCAGCAAACCAATCCAGGCCGCACCGGTAGTTAGCCCAGCGCCGCCCTTGTCTGTGACCGCGTCCCAGAAATCGGTCCAGGCTCCGGATAGATTGACCTTTTCGTCCATGATTCATCTTCCGCTAACTGCCACCGACAATGCTAATCACGATCTTCACAATCAGAAAGACGGCTAGCACGGCACCCGCGATCGCCAACGGAACTGCGCCACTCTCCTCGAGCCACTCCGTCACCTGATCCCGGTCGCGCCTAGTCATGCCAAATCTGGCACGCACCCGACCGACCAGAGCCTCACGCTCCTCACCGGCCCGCAGTCGCCTAACGTCTGGTCCGCTCATCGCCCACCTCCCCAGTCACGATAGGTCCCGCACTGGCACCTTGTCCATGCTAGCGCCAGCGGAGCGGCCTACCTGCCCTAACCTCAGGTCGGCGTCCAGGAACATCGCGCTGCTGGTGGGTCGGCATTCTAGTACGGACCTCTGCAGACCTAACGCATGCTTGCCCCGGCGGTGTCGGGGCATCGTCAAGAGAGAGTCAGGTCAAATTTCATTGAAGTAAGGGAGAATGATCCGCTTCCGGGGTTCGGATCAGAATATGACCGAGCCCGGAAAGTGCCCTTTGGACTGTAGGTTATCTCAACATTCTTCGCAGTATCAGGAATCTGTAGGAGCACTCGCCCGTCCCGTACGTAACTACCGTCAGAGGCCGGCTCACCGTTCACAACCTTTCCCGCAGTTCGACCATCAACTACTATTCCTACTGCCCCGGCAGCTATCTTAGCACTCTGGTACTGGATGAGCCCACCCTGCGTCACCCTTGGTTCAGTGTCGGTAATGCTGTCAACCCAATTGAGGTAAACCCACATCTGGCCTTCTGGCGCCCATCCCTCAAGCCTGTCGTACGCAGAAATCTTAGCACCCACGAAAGTGACGCGGTGACGACACTCGAACTGACCAATCTTCACGCTGTCATCGAAACCCTTATTTATGTCGAATTCAGTTACGTCCCGATACCAGCCGCCCGCAGTCTTCGATGTACGCTCACCAGTGCGGAACGAAAGGGTCTGTTCGACCCCAGCCACGCCAGCAATTAGTTCAGCATCCTTTCCCGCGGCGACTGAAGCAACGATTGTTGCCCGCGAGGCACCGAGAAGATCGTCGGTAATGCTGTTGATCTTCCCGTCGATACGGACAGAGTAGGATCGCGAGGATTCGATCTCTTCGTCTCCCCCACTTTGCCGATCTATTTCCACCGTGAGTGCCAGGAACTCCTCATTCTCTGCCGGCACATAATATGGGGCTTCACCTCCTCCTTGCAATCTGGGGACGCCTCCGAACTTCACCACTTTTACGTCTTCAGAGGGAGTATAGATGACGTTATTCTTCTCCGGGGTGCCCCCTCCAGCCAACACTTCGTCATCGGCAAGCGCAACCACACCTCGATCAGCCTGGGGTGCAAAGGGCATCGGAACCTGGTCAGCCTGAATCGGTTCCTTACCGTCAGGCCGATACAATTCGATTCCGGCCGGAGGCTCAATACCCGTCTGACCGACGCTGATTGTCGAAGCATCGACGGAGACCTGGCCGTCGCCCTGCAGTCTTGGCTCGAAGAGTAATTCATCAAACACTCCCGGAGCACCTTCATCGCTAAGATGCCTTATCGGTCCACACAATGCACGGGGTTGTAGTGTCTCAGTTGACGGATCCCTCAGAAGCCAACAATGCGACTCCTTTGCGACCTGCGCATACTTGTCTGCGGCCGATCCATCTCGCCATGCTTGTTCTAGAACAGAGAGATATGGCACATTGCTGTCGACTTTGGCTCCATCGACGCGGACTGTGGTCCCACACGCACCCAACACTGAGCTGGCCAGCACGGCCATTCCGATAACCACTGCAAGCTTGACCCTGTGCACTTAGACCCCTTCAATCATAGCTTCTATCTCGACCAACCAACCGCTGCTCATTGAGGCCTCGTTTCGGCCCGGTCCGACGGATCCCTCTGTTCTGGTACAGGATCCAAGGTCATGGAGCCTCACATCATCTAACGAGTACGTGAACCTCACCCACTTCAAAAGTTCGTGGAACCGCAATACTGTGAGTTGTGACGCCGGATTGTCCGCCAGCGCGCCAAGATAGTTCCCAGCTTGAAGTGGCGACGACATCGTACACGCCGGGCGAGGTATAGATGTGACCACAGGTTGGCGATGGCTTCCCGGCCGGAGTTCCTACAGTCCATGCCGTGCCGCGACTGCACCGGATTCTCGTCCCATCGCCCATGTCCCATAGTACGTCCGTCAATCGAACCGATACGGAGACTGTTAGGCCCCCACTCTGTTCGGTTACGGAGTTCGCCTCCGTTCCCCCTTCTGTCCACAGCCAGACCGGAAAGCCGACGGCAGTATCGAACGGATATTCATGCTGCGATCGATCCGGCCCCATCAGTGGGTCCATTGCAGTGAATCTAATTCTAGACACGACCTCGAGGGCAATGTCTTCGACCGATTCTTCATCACTGAGTTCTGCTGTGGCCCATTGGGTTCTCTGGCACTCGATATAGGAAGCCGGATCATCAATCCCCCAGCACTGTGGCTGAGGATCCGAATAGTACATGACCTCAGTCCACGTCCATTCTGATCGATCCTCAGGTAGCTCGTCCGGCGCCCTGACATCCTTGTCGTCCGGTAATCCTGGTTTCATCCAGGGACTTTCGTCGTCGTCCTTGTCAGCCTTACGATCCCCGATGACGCAGGTTACCTCGCCGGTTTTGGAATGTACTCGTTTGAAGGTTCCGTCCGGGCATGATCTTTCCTCTGCAGTCGCATCAATGGCACTCATCCCAAGGACTAAAGAACATAGAGTGATTATGACCAGCACCGTGGACTTGAGTATCTTCCCACCCATTATGCGCACCCCGTACTGCTCGGGATCACACGCGACGACACGAGGTACACGAGCCAGCGTCCCGAAGTCTTGTCAAGCCGAAGGTGCGACTGCTCATCGAGAAATTGCGGATGGCTGTGCGGCGCACCCTTCTTTGTGACTTTGACGTTTGTCTGGTCAACACAAAGGTGCCATCGCACCTCTGGCGATTTATCTTCAATGTCAGACATGGACAGAATTCGAAAGTTTCGGAGTGTCGCGGATCCCGTACTTTTGAAGCCGCCGGATCGCAACGACCTTATCTCATCGAGATACGACGAGCGCGCCGGACCCTTCGGATCCAGGAACTTTTCCATGTAGGCGGGAATGCGCGCTGCACCCCCTGATTGCGAGACCCTGTCCTGCGCCTGCCAGAATTCTATGTAGGCCTGTTTGGAATCTGCGATGGCCTTGTCTCGGGCTGATGTCGGGGTCGGAGTGGGTGTCGGGCCCATCCTCGTGCCAGAACTGGGCACAGTCGGGCGGGAGGTCGCAGGCGGCGGTTCGGTGCTTCCGCGGCAGCTGTAGGCGGGCAGGAGAGTGCAGGCCAAGAGGACCACCGCGAAGGGACGCCAGCGGCGGGGGCGTTTGCGGGTGCCGGGGCTGGGTCTCTGGTCCGCAGCTACCGGCAGCCACTGCGTCGGGCCTGCCATGGACGTCACTATGACATCCAGTGGGCGCCTAACTCTAGACGCCAGCCCGAACTTGTGGATAACTCACCCGAGCTCGGCCGCCTGTTGATAACTCAGCCTGAAAGTTGCGTCAGCTGAGGCCGGGGAACCAGAGGGCGATCTCGCGGTCGGCGGACTCTGGGGAGTCGGAGCCGTGGACGAGGTTCTCCCGGTTGGACAGGGAGTAGTCGCCTCGGATGGTGCCCGGGGCAGCCTTGCGGCCGTCGGTGGCCCCGTTCAGCAGGCGTACGACCTCGATGGCTTCGTCGCCCTCGACCACCAGGGCCACCGAGGGGCCCGAGGTGACGAAGGTTCGCAGGGGCGGGTAGAAGGCCTTCTCCACGTGCTCGGCGTAGTGCTGATCGGACAGTTCCCCGTCCACCTGGCGCAGTTCCATGGCGACGATCGACAGGCCCTTGCTCTCCAGCCTGCTCAGCACGGCCCCGACCAGTCCACGCCGGACGGCGTCGGGCTTGATCAGGACGAAGGAGCGCTGGGCCGCGGGCGCCGGCGGCGTCGGGGTGTCAGTCATGGCTGCACCTTATCCATCGCCATCCGGGTCGGACTCAGGCGGTCGGGGCTCCCCCGGCGCGGGGCGCGCGGCGCTCCAGGCGACGTCCGAGGACGAAGAACAGCAGCCAGACGCCGGCGAAGATCGCGCCGACGACGAACATGGTCGGGTTCGCGAATCCGAGGGCGATGCCGGCCACCTGGGTCAGCCAGCCGAGCGGGTACCCGGCGGTGGAGCGCATCAGGCCCGCGCTCGCCAGGGCCAGGAGTGCGGCGAGTCCGCCGAGGCCGCCGGCCACCCAGCCGGGCAGGCCCGAGATCAAGATCATCACGGGGATGGAGAGGCCGAACACGATCACCTCGAACATCAGGGTGATCATCAGCGGCATCCGCATCGGGTTGTCGGCGGCAAGCCTCATCTGCCGTCGCCCTCGGGTTCATCGCTGACCAGGGGGCGCAGCGGGTCCTCGGCCGGCGCGCGGCGGATCTGCGGCGGCGCGTAGTCGTATCCGTCGAGATCGTCGCGGCTCCAGTCCTCCGGATCCGTGTCCTCTTCCTCCTCCGGATCTTCCTCGGCCTCGACGACCGCGTCCCCGCCGTTCACGGGCCACGGCTCGTTGCCGGCCAACAGGGTCCGGGCCTCGCCGACGGCGATCACGGAACCGGTGATCAGGACGCCGGCGTTGCCGTACTCGTCGGCGTCGGCCAGGCCGATCGCGGTCTCGATGGCGTCGTCCAGGCGTGGCTCGACCTGAACCCGGTCGGTTCCGAGGATCTCCGCCGCCAGTTCGCCCAGCGCTTCGGCGGGCATCCCGCGATCGGTCGAGGCCACCTGGGTCGCGACGATCCGGTCGACGGTCTCGGCGAGTTCGCTGATCAGGCCGCGGGCGTCCTTGTCCCGCATCACGGCGATCACGCCGATCAACGGGCTGAAGCCGAACGCCTCGGCCATTCCGGTGGCCGCGGCGCGGGCACCGTGCGGGTTGTGGGCGGCGTCCAGGACGACGGTCGGCGACCGGCGGATCACCTCCAGGCGCCCCGGCATCCGGACCTCCGCCAGCCCGGCCCTGATCACGTCCGGTTCCAGCGCGCGCATGCCGAGGAACGCCTCGACCGCCGCAACGGCCAGCGCGGCGTTCTCCGCCTGATGTCCACCGTGCAGGGGAAGGAAGACGTCGTCGACCGGTCCGCCGGACGCGTTGAGGCGGATCAGCTGGCCGCCGACGGCGACGCTGCGCGAGAGCAGGCCGAAATCGATCCCGTCCCGCTGCACCAGCGCACCGACCTCGGCGCAGCGCGCCAGCAGCGTCGCCGCGGCGTCCACCGGCTGTCCGGCGAGGATCGCGTGGGCACCCGGCTTGATGATGCCCGCCTTCTCCTTCGCGATCTTGTCCACCGTCGAGCCGAGCAGATGGGTGTGATCAAGATCGATCGGCGTGATCACGGCGACCGCACCGTCGGCGACGTTGGTGGCGTCCCAGGTGCCGCCCAGGCCGACCTCGATCACCGCGACGTCGACCGGTGCGTCGGCGAAGGCGGCGAAGGCCATCGCGGTGATGATCTCGAAGAAGGTCATCGCGACGCCGTCGATCTTGCGCTCGTCCACCATCGCCACGTACGGCTCGATGTCGGCCCAGGTCGCGTCGAAGCGCTCCTCGTCGATCGGCCGGCCGTCGATCATGATCCGTTCCGTGACGCTGGTCAGGTGCGGGCTCGAGAATCTTCCGGTACGCAAGCCCGCCGCCCGCAGCAGCGATTCGATCATGGCGGCGGTCGAGCCCTTGCCGTTCGTACCGGCGACATGGATCACCGGGTACGTCCGCTGCGGCTCACCGAGCAGGTCCATCAACGCCTGCACCCGACCGAGACTCGGCGCGACCCGGTGTTCCGGCCAGCGAGCGGTGAGGGTGGCGACGAGTTCGGCATGTGACATAGCCAGCACAGTCTAGTGGGGTGTCTCGGTACTGGCTTGCCGACGGGACGTGCCTGGGTGCGGGCATCGCCAGGCCGACGAAGGAGGCCTATCGGGTCATAGGTCGACCGAGGAGAACGCAGCGAGGCGCGTTCCCAGGTGCGTCCCGTTGGTGAGCCGGTGCCGAGACGCCCCACTAGTGTTCTGGGCGATGAACACCACCGACTGCCTGGCCTGCACGCACACCGGCGCCGACACACTGCCGGACCGGGAACAGGTGGTCCGGACCGAGCACTGGCGGGTGGCGCACGCCTTCGACTCGGCCCTGCCCGGCTGGCTGGTGCTGCTGCCGACCCGCCACGTCACGAGCTACGCCGACCTCACCGACGCCGCCGCGGCCGAAGTGGGGCCGATGCTGCTGGACCTGTCCCGTGCCCTGCGCACGGTGGTCGGCTGCGTGAAGACGTACCAGATGCTCTTCGCCGAGAAGGAGGGCTTCAGCCACCTGCACATCCATCTGGTGCCGCGCGCCGCCGACCTGGCCCCGGACCTGCTCGGGCCGAACATCTTCGGCTACCTGAAGCAGCCGCGGGAGCAGTGGGTGCCGACCGACCGGATGGACGAGCTGGCTCGCGAGCTGCGCGCCGCACTGCCGCAGCGATAACCGATTGCCCCTCCCCCGGCGCCACGTGATCATGACGGGATGTCCGAGCCTGCGTACCTGACCGCGAACCGCGCCAACTGGGACGACCGGGCGGTCGCCCACGTCGCGTCCCCCGACTACCGGGTCGCCGAGTTCGACGATCCCGACTTCCTCAGTGACGTGGTGCGGTTCGATGCCGAGCGGCTGGGCGACGTGCGTGGCCTGCGTGCCGTTCACCTGCAGTGCCACATCGGTACGGACACGATCTCACTGGCCCGGCTCGGCGCGAAGATCACCGGCGTCGACCTCTCACCGGTCTCGATCGACCGCGCCCGCGAACTGGCGGACCGCACCTCGACGCCGGCCGACTTCGTCGTCGCGGACGTCTACTCCGCGCCCGCGGCTCTTGATCGTTCCGGCAGCTTCGATCTCGTCTACACGAGTATCGGCGCGCTGTGCTGGCTGCCCGACATCGACCGCTGGGCCGGGGTCGTCGCCGAGCTGCTCCGGCCGGGCGGCCGGCTGTTCCTGCGTGACGGGCACCCGATGCTCCATGCCACCAACGAATCCCGGCCGGACGGCCTGCTCACACTCGAGTACCCGTACTTCGAGACCGAGCCGTTGATCTGGGACGGCGACGGCACCTACGTCCAGACCGATCACAAGATCACCCACACCACCAGTTACCAGTGGAACCACGGGCTCGGCGAGTTGATCACCGCGCTGCTCCGGCACGGCCTCGAGTTAACGCTGTTCGAGGAGCACGACACGGCACCCCATGAGGCGGTGGCGGGACGGATGACGCCGCTCGGCAACGGCGAGTGGCGGCTGACCGACCGTCCGGAGCGGCTGCCGCTGACCTTCACCATCGCCGCGACGAAGCGTCCCTAGCCCGCGGCCGGCAGCGTTCGGCGAGTTCGGCCAAGGCGGTCCCGATCCGGGTCCGGGCCGCCTTGGACGTCCCGTCCGGAAGGGGTACGGCGAGCACGGCGGCCCGGCCGCCGGGGCAGGCGACGCAGAGCTCGTCATTGCCGGCCGCCGCCGTCCCGAACCGCCACGGTACGGTCACGCGGCGCGACGCCGACCAGTCGAGCACCGCCTGCCGTTCCTGCACCGGAAGGCCGAGGAAGTCACCGAACCGGTCCAGGGTCTCCCGCAACTCGGGCTCGGGCAGCGCCGCCAGGGCCGGCGTTCCCTGATCGCCGGACCAGCCGCGGGTCCGGTCGCCCGGCCGCGGCGTCACCATGATCAACTGCCGGCCGACCCGGACGTCCACGCAGAGCACCTCGGTGCCCTGGACGACCTGCACCGCCACCGTCTGCTGGTGCAGCACCGGGTCGGCTGCCCAGGCCGGCCCGAACCTGATCAGGTCGATCGCGTTCCCGACCAGGCCATCGCCGAGCTCGGTCAACAGGCCGCCGAGCACGAACCGTGCCTCGGCCCGGCGTACCCAGCGGCCGGCCTCCAGCGAACCCAGCAGGTCCGACGTCGAGCTCTTGGCCAGGCCGAGCCCGGCGCCGATCCGGGCGCCGGGTGCCGGACCGTCGTGCGCCAGCAGGTCGAGCACCCGGGCGGACCGGCGGATCGCGGGCGCCCGGCCGGCCTCCCGCTCAGCCCCAGGCTTCATAGTCGAGCCAGCTCTCGGCGGTGATCAATCGGGTCGGCAGCAGTACGGTGCTCTGCGGCAGCCGGTGGCCGGTCCGCAGGGCCGCAGCCAGCCGAGCACCCTCCCGGGCGATCCGGGCCGGGTCCTGCGCGGCGGTGGCGATGATCGGCCCGCCGCCCCGCACCTGCCGGACCGCCTCGGCCGAGCCGTCGACCGTGACGATCTTGGTCGGCAGCCGCCGCTCGGTGATCACGTCGGCGGCGCCGTACGCGGTCAGGTCGTTGATCACGAACAGCCCATCCAGGGCGCCGTCGGCGAGCAGCCGCTCGGTGCAGGCGCGGCCGGAGTCGCGGTCGTGCCAGCCGCTGAGCCGGCCGGTGATCATGATCGCCGGGTAGTCGGCCAGGGCGGTCCGGAAGCCGGCCACCCGATCGGCCATCGCCGTGATCGGCTGTCCGTCGACGATCCCGACCCGGCCGGCGCCGCCGAGGGCGCGGGCCAGGTAGTGCCCGGCAGCGGCGCCGGCCTGGGTGTTGTCGCTGGTCACCGACGCGTCGACGCCGGCCGTCCGGGCGTCGATGGCGATCACCGGCACGTCCCGTTCCCGGGCCTTGTTGATCATGGCCTCGAAGCCGGTCCCGGCGACCGGGTTGATCATGATCACGTCCGCGCCGGCGTCGATCAGCCGGCCCAGTTGGCGGCGTTGCCGGGCCGGGTCCTCGGCCGCGTCGCCGACCTCCAGCTCGGCCCCCTGCTCGGTGGCGATCTCGGTCAGCGCCGCGATCTCGACGTCGAAGAAGGGATTGTGCAGGTTCGGCACCAGCACGCCGACCACGGCGCCGAGCGGTCGCCCGGACCGTGCCGACGCCGCGAGCTCGGCCAGTCGCGGACCGAGCCAGAAGCTGCCGTCGGCACCGCGGACCAGCAGCCGCTCCGCAGCCAGTGCGGCGCAGTCCCCGGCCACGGTGGTTCGCGGCACTCCGGTGCCGCCGGCGAGTTCGGGGATCCGCATCGGCCGGCCGGTCTCGGCGATCAGCCGCAGCAGTGTCGCGGCCCGCCCGACGGCCGGCACCCGTCCCTGCATCGTGCGCACCTCCGGCGATCTCCACGGAACCGAGCCATTGACACCCCGCGAGAACCGAGCCTACGCTCAAATCGGCCAGAATTTCGGACCCCAGTTCGAAATATGGGGTCCCTCCCGTGCGGGATTCGAGGAGGCTCAATGAGGATGTCTCGTCCGGTCGCGATGCTGGCGGCGTTCGCACTCGCCGTCGCGGTCACCGGCTGCACCCAGCGGTACGACGCGCCGGCGCCCGAGTCCGGCGGTGAGAAGGTCAAGGTCGCGTTCGTCCCGAAGCTGCAGGGTTCGCCGTACTTCGAGGCGATGGACGCCGGCGGCAAGCGGGCCGCCGCCGATCTCGATGTCGAGTGGCTCTACCAGGGCCCGACCACGGCCGACGCGGCCCAGCAGGCCGACGTGGTCCGTTCGTTCATCCAGCAACAGGTCGACGTGATCATGGTCGCGCCGAACGACCCGGACTCCATGGCTCCCTTGCTGAAGCAGGCCCAGGAGGCCGGGATCAAGGTCGCCACCTCGGACACCGACGCCCCCAGCTCGGTCCGCGAGGTGTTCGTCAACCAGGCGACCGCCGACGGGATCGCCACCCAGGTGATCGACTCGCTCGCCGAGGCGATGGGCGAGTCCGGCGAGTTCGCCATCGTCTCCTGCGGCGAGACCGCGGAGAACCTCAACTCCTGGATCGCGGCCGAGAAGGCGTACGTGAAGGAGAAGTACCCGAAGATGACGCTCACCGAGGTCGGCTTCTCCGGCGAGGACCAGGCCGCCAACGCGCAGATGGCGACCGACTACATGAACGCCAATCCGAAGCTCAAGGGGCTGATCGGCCAGTGCACGACCTCCGCCGTCGGCGTCGCCCAGGCGGTCCGGGACGCCGGCAAGATCGGCAAGGTGTTCACCGTCGGGGTCGGCACCCCGCAGTCGATGAAGCCGTACCTGCAGGACAAGTCGTGTTCGGCCTCGGTGCTCTGGAACGTCGAGGAGTTCGGCTACCTGACCGCCTGGGCCGGGCTGCAGCTGGCCAAGGGCACGCCCTTCGCCGAGACCAACCAGGTGAGCGATGCTCTCCCCTCGGTCGCCTACGACGGCGGGCAGAAGATGCTCCTGCTCGGGCCGGCGTTGGAGATCACGCTCGACAACGTGGACGAGTTCGACTACTGAGGCCGGGCCGGTGACAACCGAAGCGGTGCCGCGGATCCGGGTCGGCGGGATCGCCAAGAGCTTCGGCGGGGTCGCGGCGATCCGGTCCGCGGACCTCGCCGTCCGGCCGGGTACGGTGCACGCCCTGGTCGGCGAGAACGGCGCCGGCAAGTCGACCTTGATCAAGATCATCTCCGGCGCGGAGGTACCGGATCGCGGAGTGATCGAGTTCGACGGCCGGCCGGTCACCCTCGCCGGAACCGCCGAGGCGATGGCGCTCGGCGTCGCCACGGTCTATCAGGAGCCGCAACTCTTCGCCGAGTTGACCGTGACCGAGAACATCTTCACCGGCCGGGAGCTCCGCCGGGCCGGCCGGGTCGACTGGCGCCGGCAGCGGGACCAGGTGGACGAGTTGCTCCGGCTGATCGGACTGCCCGAGCGGCTGGCCACCCGCCCGGTCGGTCAGCTCCCGATCGCCGTCCAGCAACAGGTCTCGATCGCCAAGGCGCTGGCCCAGCAGGCCTCGGTGCTGATCTTGGACGAGCCGAGCGCCATCCTCACCGAGGCCGAGATCGAGGTGCTGTTCCGGGTGGTCCGCCGGCTGACCGAGCGCGGTGTCTCGGTGATCTACATCTCGCACCGGCTGGACGAGCTGGTCCGGATCGCCGACGAGGTGACGATCATGCGGGACGGACGGACCCTCGGCACCCAGCCGATCGGCGAGCTCAAGGTGCGCCGGATCGCCGAGCTGATGGTCGGCGGCGCGATCGAGGAACGGGCCCGCGAGCACCCGACCGAACCGGGCGCGCCGGTGCTCCGGCTGGAAGGACTGGCCGGCGAGGGCTTCCAGGACGTGCAACTGTCGATCAAGGAGGGTGAGATCGTCGCCCTGTACGGCCTCGTCGGCTCGGGCACCGCCGAGATCGCGGGAGCGCTCTGGGGCATGACCAAGATCACCGGCGGGACGGTCGTCCTGCGCGACCGTCCGGTCCGGCCCCGATCCCCACGGCACGCCCAGCGCCTCGGCATCGGCCTGCTCCCGGCCGACCGCAAGCGGCAGGGACTGTTCGCGTTCCAGTCGATCGCGTTCAACGTCTCGGCCGGCCAGATCCCGCTGCTCAGCCGGCTCGGGCTCTGGTTCGACCGCCGCCGCGAACGTGAGATCGCCCGGGCCATGATCGAGCGGTTGGCGATCCGCAGCACCGGCGAGCGGCAACCGGTCGGCACCCTCTCCGGTGGCAACGCGCAGAAGGCGGTGCTGGCCCGGCAACTCGTCGACCCGCCGGCGCTGCTGGTACTGGCC
This sequence comes from Microlunatus sp. GCM10028923, assembly GCF_042666975.1. Classification (NCBI taxonomy): domain Bacteria; kingdom Bacillati; phylum Actinomycetota; class Actinomycetes; order Propionibacteriales; family Propionibacteriaceae; genus Microlunatus; species Microlunatus sp. GCM10028923. The sequence continues at coordinate 221,122 of NZ_JBHTFF010000004.1, forward strand.
GAGCCGACCCAGGGCGTCGACGTCGGGGCCAAGGAGGAGATCCACCGGCTGATCGCCGAGCTGGCCGACCAGGGCGCGGCGATCATGGTCGTCACCGCCGACCTGCCGGAGGCACTCCGGATCGCCGACCGGGTGGTCGTCGTCCGGGACGGCAGCACCACCACCGAGTTCGGGCCGGAAGCCTCCCAGGTCGACGTGCTCGCGGCGGCCAGCGGCGACGAGTCGGAGCCGGCCCGATGACCGCCCCGCCGACGATCGCCCGGTCCGGCCGCGTGCTGCCGTCGCCGGTGTCCGGCCAGGAGGTGGTCCTGCTGGTCGTCGTCGCCGTGGTCTGGCTGCTGCTGGCGCTGTTCACGCCCGCCTTCCTCAGCCCGGAGTCGCTGCAGCCGATGCTGTCCAACGTGGCCCCGATCGCCCTGGTCGGCATCGGGATGACGTTCGTGATCATCGCCGGCGGGATCGACGTCTCGGTCGCCGGAATGATCATGGTCTGCGCCGTCGTGGTCGCCAAGGCGATGACGGTGCTGGCTGCCCCGCTGCCCCTGGCCCTCGCCCTGGCGATCGCCCTGGGCGGCGTCCTCGGCCTGCTGAACGGAGTGCTCACCTCGTTCGGCCGCGTGCATCCGATCATCATCACCTTCGGTACCGCGAACCTGTTCCTCTTCCTGGGTCTGCGGGTCTTCGACTCCCAGGTGGTCAACGACCTGCCGGACACCCTGGCCCTGCTCGGTCGCGGCGAGGAGGGCCGGCCGCTCGGCCTGCCGACCTCGTTCCTGATCATGATCGTGCTGGCCGCGCTGGCCTGGTGGTATCTGCGCTACACCGCCGGCGGGCGGCACTACTACGCGATCGGCGGCGATCCCGCGGCGGCCCGGCTGGCCGGTGTCAGGGTGCAGCGCCGCACCGCGCTGGCGTACCTGATCACCGGACTGCTGGTCGGCCTGGCCGCCTGTGTCGCGATCGCCAACGGCACCCAGACGCTGGCCCCGACGGTCGGCACCGGGATGGAGCTCAAGGTGATCGCGGCGGTGGTGATCGGCGGCACCTCGATCACCGGCGGCCGCGGTACGGTGCTCGGCACCGTGCTCGGCGCGATCCTGGTGCAGAGCGTCACCTCCGGCGTCACCCAGCTCGGCTGGCCGTCCCAGCTGAGCGAGCTGTTCGTCGGCGTCTTCATCATCATCGCGGTCGGTGCCGACCTGCTCCGCCGCCGGCTGCGGGGCGAATCGTGACCGGCCGGGTGCTGCGGGCCGTACTGACCCAGCGGGCGATCCTGCTGGCGATCATGATCGTCATCGTGCTGGCGGTGTTCACCGTGCTCGACCTGACCGGCGGGCTCAGCGGCCGCTACAACTCCGACTACCTGGCCGGCGCGCTGATCACCGTCGTGCCGACCGCGATGCTCGGCCTGGCCGAGCTCCTGGTGATCGTCTCCGGCCGCGGCGGGATCGACCTCTCGGTCGGCTCGATGGTGTCCCTGGTCGGGATGATCTTCGGCTTCCTGTACGGCGTCTGGGGCTTCGGACTGGCCTTCTCGATCGTGGCGGCCGTGCTGGTCGGCGGACTGCTCGGCGCGGTGAACGGCCTGCTGGTGGCCTACCTGCGCTTCCCGGCGCTGATCGCGACTCTCGCCACCTACTACGCGTACAAATCGATCGCGATCGTGATCAACGCGCAGCAGCCGATCAACTCGGCACCGATCCAGGGCCTGTTCGGCACCGCCCAGTCGGTCGAGCTGCCGCTGATCGGCCGCTACCTGCCGCTGATCCCGCTCGGCACGGTGATCTTCCTGCTGCCGACCGCCCTGATCGTCTGGTACGTGATCGACCGCTCACCGTACGGCCGTCGGCTGTACGCCATCGGCACCAACGACGTGGCGGCGACCTGGTCCGGGATCGACGTCGCCGGCACCAGGTTCTGGGCCTACGCCGGCGCCGGCGCGGTGTCCGGCCTGGTCGCGGTCGTCACGGTCGGCCAGTTCGCGTCGGCGCGGCCGGACGCCGGCACCTCCGGCAACGGGATGGCACTGCCCGCGATCACCATCGCCGTGCTGGCCGGCGTCGCGATCACCGGCGGGATCGGCCGGGTCTCCGGCGTGATCCTGGCGGCATTGCTGATCAGCTGGCTGAATGCCGGCATCCTGCTCACCTTCGCCGGGAACGTCGGCACCCAGACCCAACTTCTCGCCCTCGGCGTCCTGCTGATCGGGGCGGCGCTGCTGAACGGCTACACGAACCGTAGATTCCAGGTGTTGGGTTAGCGAGCAGAGGGAGGCACCGTGCACGTACTGGACACGTTCCGGCTGACCGGGCGGAAGGCCCTGGTCACCGGAGGGAATCGCGGGCTCGGGCTCGCCTTCGCCCGAGGACTGGCCGAGGCCGGCGCCGAGGTGGTGATCACCGCCCGGGATCAGGACCGCAACGAGGAAGCCGCCGCGGCGCTCCGCGACGAGGGCCATCGGGTCCAGGTGGTCACCGGCGACCTGGTCACCGACGCCGATCGGATCGTCACCGAATCGGCCGCCGCACTGGGCGGGCTGGACATCGTGATCAACAATGCGGGAATCGCGATCCACCGGCCCACTTTCGAGGTCCCGGAGGACGAGTTCGACACGGTGCTGGACCTGAACCTCAAGTCGGTCTGGACCACGTCGATCGCCGCGGCCCGCATCATGAAGGAGTCCGGTGGCGGCAGCATCGTCAATGTCGGATCGATCTCGTCGATCATCGTGAACCGCCCGCAGTGGCAGGCCTCCTACAATGCCTCGAAGGCCGCGGTTCACCAACTGACGAAATCGTTGGCCGCAGAATGGGCGCCGTACGGAATTCGCGTGAACGCCGTCGCGCCGGGATATGTCAAAACTGATATGGCGCCGGTGGACCGGCCGGAATTCAAAGCCCGCTGGATCGACGACTCAGCGCAGCAGCGCTACGCGATGCCGGAGGAGATTGCGCCGACCGTGGTCTTCCTCGCCTCGGACGCCACCGCGTTCATGACGGGTTCGGTGGTCGTGATCGACGGCGGCTACACGGTCTACTGACCGCGCAGCCGCCGCCGAGGGCTTCAACGCAAGCTCATTCACCGACCGGCAGTTCCGGCTCCGGCAGCTCCGGCTCCGGAAGTTCCGGCAACTCCGGCAGTTCCGGCAGCCCACCGCCACCGAGACCACCCAGCAGGCCGATCACGGTGTCCAACAGGCTCCCGACCAGGCCGAGCACCTTGCCCAGCAGCCCGGCGAGGTCGAGACCACCCGGCAGGTCGAGCGTCGGCGCGAGCGTCCCACGGTCGAGCTTCAGATTGACCTTGGCGTCCATCGTCCGCTCGAGATCGCGTTCCATGGAGGCCTCGAGCTTGCGCACGGTCCCCTTGGTCACCGTCCCCTTGTTGGGCAGCTGGGTCTTCACCCGGCTCTTCATGCGATCGGTGATCTTGTCGGCCAGCACGGCGGCCTGGGCTTTGGTGGCCCCGTGCTCGATGAGTTCGCGATACAGCTGATACTCGAGGCTGTCGGTCACGTACGTCGAGACCTGGGTGCGCGTCAGTTCGCCCTTGACGCCCTTGAGCTCGATCGCTCCCGTATCAGCGCTTGCGGTAGTGAGGCCGGCGAAGGTGGTCGCCAACACCGCTGCGCCGGCGACGACACCTTTGACCAATGGCTTAAAGATAGACACGATCACTCCTCGGGATAGGTTCTCCGAAGCCGTTTCACGACTCCGGACCAGCAGTCGGACCTTCAAATCCCCCGAGCTGAGGTGATACATGGCCTTACGACCGATAAACATACGAACCCAGCTCAAATCTGTCTAGAGGGCCGTCTGAAATTGGAATTAAGATATGACCGCCCGAATGACACGTGATATTAGGGATCCGACCCTGGCCTCAGCCGAGACTGCGCACGAATCTCCGGTACAGCAGCACGATCAGCGGCACGTGGTAGATCACCCCGCCGATGAGGTACGGCCACCAGGCATCACCGGTGCTGATCAGCCAGTACGCCTTCGCCGGCCAGTAGGGCGGCAGCAGCCAGAACGGGTACTGCCATTCCGGTCCCAGGAAGTACGGAATCAGCGGCAGCCCGGCCACCACGATCCCGATCGCCCGGATTCCGGCCAGCCCTTCGACCTTGTTCCGCGCGAACGCCAGCAGGCCCAGCGAGATGACCACCCCGGACAGTCCGGCCAGCAGCCCGACCGGGATCAGCGCCGGCCACTGGTCCAGCGGCAAGAGCCCGCTCGCGGGAAGCGTGATGATCACGTAGAGCGCGGTGACCACGACCACGGTGATCGCCCGGTAGCCGAGGTAGGTGCTCATCCGGGCCGGCGAGACGCGCAGCGCGGCGATGGTGCCGCCGTCCCGCTCGTCGAGGACCAGGAACGCGCCCAGTCCCCCGATCACGACCGGGCTGGTCAGCAACAGGAAGCCGGTCAGGATCACCGGGTAGTAGGGCGCCAGGTCGAGCCCGTACCGGTCCTCGGTCATCGCGGCCGCCGCGGGCGTACCGAACCTGACCATGGCGATCCAGCCCAACGGGGCGAACAGGACGAAGGCGAACAGCGACTCGCGGCGGATCCCGCGAAGATCGTTCTTGCCCAAGGCCAACAACGTGTTCATGATCATTCACTCCCCGACTTCGCCACCACGTGGCGGTTGAACAGGTGCCGGGCCGGCAGCCAGAGCAGCGCGGCGAAGATCAACGGGTAGACCACGCCGTAGCCGATCTGCCACGCCTCGAGCGTGGTCTGACCGAACGCGGCGCCGAGGAACAGCAGCGGGCCCAGCGTCGGGATCACGTACATCCACGGTGTCTCGAGGATCCCGGACAGGTGGAACGCCGGGAAGGTGAGCACCGCCAACGGGATCGTCGACGGCAGGAACCAGTTGCTCACCGAGGAGAACGGCATCGAGGAGATGAAACTGGCCAGCAACATCACCAACGTGCCGGGCACGGCGCCGAGCAGCAGCAGCGGCAGCCGGTAGCCGGTGCCGTGGGTGACCGTCGCGACGAAGATCGCCAGCACGGTGGACAGCAGGGTCAGCGTGATCAACTTCGAGGCCAGGTACTCACCGAAGCGCAGCGGGGTGGCCACCAGCGCGTTCAGGGTCCGATCCCCCTTCTCGAAGAACACGGCGCCGGCGATGAAGAACCAGCCGACGATCGACAGGTCCCCGAAGATCACGTACGGCTCCGCCATCGACCGCAGGTCGTGCGGCAACGGCAGCAAGATCAACAGCCACATGAAGCCGGAGAAGATCCCCGCCTGCAGGAAGCGATAGCGCCACTGCAGCCGGAACTCACCGCGCAGGACGACGCCCAACCGGTTCACGTCAGCCGCCGACCGGTCGCCTCGACGAACACGTCGTCCAGGGTGGCTTCCTTGCTGTGGATGGTCTCCACGGCCTGGTTCTTCAACAGGGACAGGAAATCGTCGTTCTCCGCCAGCCGGTCCATGCCGAAGTCCCGGTGGGCCAGGTCGCCGCCGCCGTCCCGGTACTCGACCCGGACCCGGCGCTGACTGCGCTCCACCTTCAGCGCCCGCGGCGAGTTCAGCGCGACGATCCGGCCGTCGACGACGAACGCGACCCGGTCGCAGAGCTCATCGGCGGTCGCCATGTCGTGGGTGGTCAGGAACACCGTCTTGCCGCGGGCCTTCTCGGCCAGCACGATGTCCTTCACCTTGCGCGCGTTGGTCGGGTCGAGGCCCGAGGTCGGCTCGTCCAGGAACAGCAGTTCGGGGTCGTGCAGCAGCGCGCGGACGAACACCAGCCGCATCTGCATGCCCTTGGAGAACTTGCCCACCCGGGTGTCCGCGTCGTCGGCCAGCCCGACCAGGTCGAGCAGTTCGATCGGGTCGCGGGTCGGCCCGGCGTACAGCGACGCGAAGAACTCGAGGTTCTCCCGCGCGGTCAGCTTCAGGTAGTGGTTCGGCAACTCGAACGAGACGCCGACCCGCTCGTAGTAGTCCGGGCCCCAGTCGGCCGGTTCCCGGTCCCAGACGGAGATGCGTCCGCCGTGGCCGGTCAGCAGGCCGATCAGGATCTTCTGGGTCGTCGACTTGCCGGCGCCGCTCGGCCCGAGGAAGCCGAAGATCTCGCCTCGGCCCACCTCGAAGTCCATCCCCCGCACGGCGGGTTCGGCGCTGCCGGGATAGCGGAAGGTCAAGCCCTCCACTGTGATCATGGTTTCGTCCTTTCAATTCATCGAGCAAGGGGGACGACCCCCTTGAACCCCCGCCCCGCTCCGCGAACGGACAGGAGCGTGCTATCTCGACCGGGTGAGCCCGGTCGCGACGATGTCGATCAGCAGGTCCAAGGCCGGCTCATAGCTGGCCGGGTCGAACATCTGCTCCTGGAGCGGCACGGTGAGCACCGCCTGGACGACGCCGAACACGATGCCGGGTTCGACGTCGACCAGGTCGCCGTTCTTGCGGGCGCGCTGCAGAAAGTCCAGGGACGGCTCGATGATCAGCCGTTTCGCCTCCTCGAGCCGGTCCGGCGACACCTTCGTCCCGACCAGCTCGAGTTCGTCGGGATGGGTCAACAGCCGCCGGTAGAGCGGGTTGTTCCGCTGGATGTCCAGTGCGGCGTGCAGATAGCGGCGCAGCCGTTCGGCCACATCCAGCGACTCGTCGGCGAGGACCTCGAGGATCCCCTCCCGCAGTCGCGGCACCTGACGGAACATCAGTTCGACGTACAACTCCTCCTTGGAGTCGAAGAAGCGATAGAAGGTGCTCTTCGCGATGCCGGCCGGCCGCACCAGGTCGTCCAGCGACGTCTTGCGCAGCCCCTGGGTGGTGAACAGCCGGAAGCCCGCGTCCAGCAGCTTCCCGCTGATCCGCTCCCGCTCCCGCTCGGTGAACGCCGACGGCACAGGCCCTCCTGAATCTCTGAAAACAGATTGGTTTTTTGTTCATTGGTCAGATTACGCCGCCGCCGGACCCCGGGCAAGACCGCCGTGAACCGCGCCCGGCAATGGATGTGCGGCCGACGCGCCCTCTTCCGTAAGATCGAGCGCTATGACCGATACCTCGACAGCACCCCGTACGACCCCTCCGACAGCTCCCGCGTCCGAGGTCGTCGTCGTACGGGCGGTGCCGGAGAGGCCGGCGCTGGAAGGGCTCGAGGCCAAGTGGTCGTCAAAGTGGGACGCCGACGGGACGTACGCGTTCGTCCGCCCGGAGCGCCGGGACCAGGTGTTCAGCATCGACACCCCGCCGCCGACCGTGTCCGGCTCGCTGCACGTGGGGCACGTGTTCTCCTACACCCACACGGATCTGATCGCGCGCTACCAGCGGATGACCGGCAAGTCCGTCTACTACCCGATCGGCTGGGACGACAACGGCCTGCCCACCGAGCGCCGGGTGCAGAACTTCTACGGCGTCCGGTGCGACCCGTCGGTGCCGTACGACCCCGACTTCACGCCGCCCGCGAAGCCGGACCCGAAGCGCCAGGTGCCGATCAGCCGGCGTAACTTCGTCGCGCTCTGCCACGAACTGACCGAGGTCGACGAGAAGGCATTCGAGGACCTGTGGCGCCAGGTCGGCCTGAGCGTGGACTGGTCGACGCTCTACACGACGATCTCCGACGAGTCGATCACGGTGGCCCAGCGGGCGTTCCTGCGCAACGCGGCCCGCGACGAGGCCTATCTGGCCGAGGCTCCGACGGTCTGGGACGTGACGTTCCAGTCCGCCATCGCGCAGGCCGAGGTGGAGGCCCGCGACTACCCGGGTGCGTTCCACAAGATCGCCTTCCACGCGGCGCAGGGCCCGGTGTACATCGAGACCACCCGGCCGGAACTGATCGGCGCCTGCGTGGCGCTGCTGACCCATCCGGAGGACGAGCGGTTCGCCGGCCTGGTCGGGCAGACCGTGACCAGTCCCGTGTTCGGGGTGGAGCTGCCGGTGCTCGCGCACCCGCTGGTGGAGAAGGACCTCGGGTCCGGCCTGGTGATGTGCTGCACCTTCGGTGATCAGACCGACGTGACCTGGTGGCGGGAACTGCAGCTGCCGGCGCGGGTGATCATCGGCCGCGACGGCCGGATTCTGGCCGAGGTGCCCGAATGGATTCCGGAGTCCGGCCGCTCGGCGTACGAGCAGCTGGCCGGCAAGACCACCTTCAGCGCCCGCGAGGCGATGGTGGCCCTGCTCCGCGAGTCGGGTGACCTGGACGGCGAGCCGAAGCCGACCCAGCGCAAGGCGAACTTCTTCGAGAAGGGCGACAAGCCGCTGGAGATCGTCTCCACCCGGCAGTGGTACATCCGCAACGGTGGCCGGGACGCCGAGCTGCGGGACCGGATGCTGCAGCGCGGCCGCGAGCTGGGCTGGGTGCCGGAGCACATGCGGCACCGCTACGAGGACTGGGTCGGCGGCCTCAACGGCGACTGGCTGATCTCCCGCCAGCGCTTCTTCGGGGTGCCGTTCCCGGTCTGGTACCGGCTCGATGATCAAGGTGAGCCGGACTACCAGAACCCCTTGTTCGCCGAGGAATCCGCACTTCCGGTCGACCCGAGCACCGACACTCCGACCGGCTATGCCGATGATCAACGCGGCGTGCCCGGCGGCTTCGTCGGCGACCCGGACGTGATGGACACCTGGGCCACCTCGTCCCTGACGCCGCAGATCGTCTGCGGCTGGGAACGGGATCCGGAGCTGTTCGAGCTGACGTTCCCGATGGACCTGAACACGAACGCGCACGACATCATCCGGACCTGGCTGTTCGACCGGGTGATCCGGTCGCACTTCGAGAACGACTCGCTGCCCTGGGCCCGGTCCATGATCAGCGGCTTCGTGACCGACCCGGACCGCAAGAAGATGAGCAAGTCCAAGGGCAACGCGACGGTGCCGACCGAGGTGCTGGACAAGTTCGGCACCGACGCCGTCCGCTGGCGCGCTGCGCTGGCCCGGCCGGGGCTCGACTCCCCCTTCGACGAGACCCAGATGAAGGTCGGCCGGCGGCTCGCGATGAAGGTGCTGAACGCGAGCAAGCTGATCCTCGGCTACCCCGAGCCGCAGCCCGGCACCGCGATCACGGAGCCCGCCGACCAGGCCATGCTGGCCGAGCTGCGTACCGTGATCACGGCGGCCACCCAGCACTTCGAGGCGTACGACTACACGACGGCGCTCGAGGTGACCGAGCGGTTCTTCTGGCAGTTCTGCGACGACTACCTCGAACTGGTCAAGGAGCGGGCCTACGGCTCCTCGGGCGAGACCGGCGCCGACTCGGCCCGGGCCGCGCTGCTCCGGGCGCTGGACGTGATCCTGCGCCTGTTCGCGCCGATCCTGCCGTACGTCACCGAAGAGGTCTGGTCCTGGTGGAAGCCGGGCTCGGTGCACCACGCGGCCTGGCCGTCCGTCGACGAGTTCGACGACGCGGCCGGTGACCGGCAGCTGCTGGCCGACGTGGCCGCCGCGCTGATCGCGATCCGTGGCGCCAAGTCGACGGCGAAGGTGTCGATGAAGATCGAGATCACCCGGGCCGAGTTCGCCGGGCCGGCCGAGACCCTGAACCGGGTCCGTTCGGTCGAGGCCGATCTTCGCGCCGTGGGCCGGATCACGGGTGCCGTCGAGTGGACCGAGCGGGACGGCGAGTTGAGCGTCGACGTCACGCTGGCCGACCCGTCCTGACCGACACCGTGTCCTGAGCCTGTCGAAGGGCGCGTTGGGGTCGCTTGTCCTGAAGCTGCCGGTGCTGGTGGGTCCGTGTTCACCGCCGGGCCACGGTTCCAGGGCCGCGGCGTTACCTTGTCCGATCATGATCAGCGGCCGTGAGCACCCTTGCGGCCGAACGGGGTAGGGCCGGAGCGGAGAGCGTACGTCTCGGGGCCCCGACCCGGCGCGCCCGTCGACGACGGAACCACCTCAGGAACGCCCTGCTGTTCGGCGCTCTGATCGCGCCGAACCTGATCGTGATCCTCGTCTTCTCCTACTGGCCGACGATCTACAACGTCTATCTCAGCCTGACCAAGTGGGATCTGGTCGATCCGCAGCCGACCTTCGTCGGCCTGCGCAACTACCTGTCCATGATCACCGACACCCGGTTCCACTCCGCCTTGATCAACACCGCGATCTTCACCGGCGTGAGCACGGTCGGCAGCCTGGTCGGCGGGATCCTGATGGGTCTGCTGCTGGCCGCCCGGCTGCGGTTCAGCGGCTTCGTCCGGACGATCGCCTTCGCGCCGCACCTGCTGCCGGGCGCGGCGATCGGCGTGCTCTGGCTGTTCATCTTCGACCCGACGTACGGGCTGTCCCGGGTCGCGTTCGACCTGGTCGGGATGGAGTCGCCGCGCTGGACCACCACCTCGGACTGGTCGGTCTGGGCGATCACGCTGGCCTACCTGTGGCAGCGGCTCGGCTTCGTCACGATCATCTACTACACGGCGATCCTTGACCTGCCGAAGGACGTGTACGAGGCCGCGGCGCTGGACGGGGCGTCCGGCTGGCGGCTGCACACCAACCTGACCCTGCCGCTGCTCTCGCCGGCGACCCTCTTCCTGTCGATCACCGGGCTGATCGGCGCCGCGCAGGCGTTCGACATCATCGCCACCCTGACCGAGGGCGGGCCCGGTGACTCCAGCACCACGCTGAGCTGGCTGATCTACGCGACGGCGTTCCGCGACTTCGACATCGGCATGTCCGCCGCGTCGGCAACGCTGATGTTCCTGCTGTTGCTCGCACTCACGGTGATCCAACTGCGCATCGGCGATCGGACGGTGCACTACCAATGAGCGCTCCCCCGATCTCCCGGACCGCCGAGCCCACCGGCCGGACGGCACCCGACCCGACCCCGTCGCCTTCCGGCCGGGCGGCCCGCCGCCGTACCCGGTGGTTCGGTCCGCGGCTGCTGCTCTACCCGCTGCTCGTGATCACGCTGGCCGTGTTCGTCATCCCGCTCTACTGGCTGTTCAGCACCGCCCTCAAGGCTCCGGAGGAGATCTACACCTATCCGGTGACCTGGCTGCCGGCCCTGCCCCGCTGGGAGAACTTCGTCGAGGCCTGGCAGGCGGCGCCGTTCGACCGGTTCCTGATCAACTCGGTGATCACCACCTCGGTCGGCACCACGCTGGAACTGGTGCTGGCGATCATGAGCGCGTACGCCTTCGCGTTCGTGCCGTTCCGCTGGAAGCGGCCGGTGCTGTTGCTGATGCTCGGATCGCTGATGCTGCCCGGCCACGTCACCCTGCTGGTCAACTACATCACGATCGGCCACCTCGGCTGGATCAACACCTACCAGGGCCTGATCCTGCCCGGCATCGGCACCGCCTTCGCGATGTTCCTGCTGCTGCAGCAGATGCGCCGGATCTCGGCCGAACTGACCGACGCGATGACCCTGGACGGCGCCGGGCACCTCTACCGGCTGATCCATCTGGTGCTGCCGCTGTCCCGCCCCATGATCATCACGGCGACCTTGATCATCCTGATCGGCAAGTGGAACGACTTCGTCTGGCCGCTGATCGCGACCAACACGGTCACCATGCGCACGCTGCCGATCGGCCTGATGTTCCTCCGGTCCGAGGAGGGCTACACCAACTGGGGTGCCGTGATGGCCGGCACTGTGATCACGGCGCTACCGATGTTGATCATCTTCTTCCTGGCGCAGCGACGCATCGTCGGCGGGCTCGCCGCCGGTGCCCTGCGCTGACGTACCCACCATCAAGAAATCGGAGTCGATCATGACCAGGTTCACCACGTCCACCTTCTCCCGCCGGTCGATGCTGTCCGTCCTGGGTCTGACCGGCGCCGCAACCGCGCTGGCGGCTTGCGGAGCGCCCGGTGCGAGCACCGAGGGCGCGGTCAACAACGCCTACAAGCAGGCGGATCTGCAGATCCCGCAGCAGTACCAGGGCCGCACCCCGGTGCTGTTCTGGTCCCCGTGGACGGCCGGTCCGCAGGACGCGATCAACGAGATGCTGCGCCAGTTCAACGAGTCGCAGAGCGACATCGTCGCCGTGTCCGAGTCGCAGGAGAGCTATCAGGTCCTGAACCAGAAGCTGACCGCCGCCCTGCAGGCGCGCCAGGTGCCGGACGTCGTGGCGTTCCCGGAGCTGCAGTGGCTGCAGTTCTACTTCTCCGGGGTGTTCGCCGAGCTCGATCCGTACTTCACCGCCGACTGGTCGCTCGACACCTATCTGGACCAGTACGTCGGCGAGGGCGTCGCGGCCGGCAAGACCTACGTCGTACCGTTCGCCCGCTCGAATCCCTTGTTCTACTTCAATCGCGACCTCTTCGCGAAGGCCGGCCTGCCCGCCGAGGGGCCGAAGACCTGGGACGATCTGGCCGAGTACGGGCCCGAGCTGGCCAAGATCACGGTCAGCGGCAAGCCGCTGCAGACCCTGGCGTTCGGCGCCACCGACAACTGGTTCGGCCAGGCCGGCGTCTGGGCCTTCGGCGGCTCGTTCTCGAAGGACTACGAGATCACGGTCGACCAGGCGCCGGCGGTCGAGTGGCTGGAATGGCAGCGGTCGTTCATCCACGAGCAGAAGCTCGGCTACATGGCGAAGGCCGCGATGACCGACTACACGACCGGCCTGGTCGCCGCCTGCCACGGTTCGACCGCCTCGCTGCGCGGCGCCATGCAGGCCGCGAAGTTCGACATCGGCGTCGCGTTCATGCTGGGCAAGAAGTCCGAGCGGACCCAGGTGCCGACCGGCGGCTCCGGGCTCTCGATCATCAAGGCCGAGTCCAAGGACCGGCAGGACGCGGCGGCCGAACTGTTCAAGTTCCTGGCCAAGCCCGAGATCGCGGCCTACTGGCACGCCGCCACCGGCTACGTGCCGATCGTGAAGACGGCCCACGAGACCAGCATCGTCAAGGACCTGGTCAAGGAGAACCCGAACTTCGGGGTCGCGCTCGACCAGCTGTCGAACGCCAAGACCGCCGACCGGATCACCTGGTTCCAGGCCGCGACCGACCAGATCAGCGGCGCGATGGCCCGGGTGTACGGGGACAACGTGCCGGCGGCCGAGGCGCTGACCGGGATCCGGCCGCGACTCGAGGAGATCATGGCCGACAACCGCGAGGACCTGGAGCGCGTGATCACGTCCTGAGTCCGACCCGGCCGAACCGCCCTGGGCCCGGAGTCGGACCCGGGCCAGGGTGGTTCCGCACCTCGGCCAGACGTCTGAAAGACCCTGCCGAACAAGGATGAACAGCATGGCTGAAGCATCGATCGGTTCGCTGACCACGTCGCCCTCCGCGACGGCGAGTCACCCCTTCGCCCGGCACCTCGTCCGGGCCTATCTGAGCACCGGGGTGGCGTTGGTGATCTTCGGCATCGGGTACGGACTGAGCCTGCTGGACGCCGTCGGCTGCACCAGCGGCGGCCCGGCCTGTGCCGGACCGCGGGCCTTCCTGCTCGCCGGGTTCCTCGCCGCCGCACTGGCCGCCCTGGTCTACGCCGCGTACCGGACCGGTCTCGGGCTGTGGTGGTTCATGATCACCGCCGGCCTGAGCGGGCTGGTGCTCGCATCCGGCGTCGCCGGCCCGCTGCTGGTCCTGATGCTGCTGCCGGTGCCCGGCTGCGCGGCCGCTGTCACCTATCTGGTCCGGACCTGGCGGCGTCGTCGTACCGCTTGAGTAATTGTCGAAATCGTGAAATATTCACGATCATGGCTATCGAGTCCGATCTGATCCGCACCAGCCTCGCCGCGGCCGAACTGACCGGCGGCGACTTCGTGATGGCCGAATGGGAGCAGCCGCCGTCGCGGTCCGGGAAGCCGGAGCCGGTGGCTCCGCTGCACGTCCACCGGGGCGACGACGAGGCCTGGTACGTGCTCGAGGGAAGCCTCGGATTCTCCTTCGACGGAAGGGAATTCGATGTTCCGGCCGGCGGTGCCGCGCTGGCGAAGGCCGGCGTCGTGCACACCTACTGGAACGCCGCCCCGGTCGTCACCCGCTATCTGTTGATCACCACGCCGAAGATCAGGGAACTGATCGCAGTGCTGCACGATCCGGAACGCCAGCAGGGCCGCAGCACCGCCGAGATCTTCGCCGCCTACGACACCGAACTCGGCTAGTCGGTGATGGCTCCGGGCGGTGGCGGGGCCGACTCGGACAGTTCCCAGATCAGGCGTTGCGCGTCGTACGGCCCCGTCAGCCGTTCGTCGCCGATGTAGAAGGCCGGTGTCCCGGTCAGCTCCGAGGTCTCGGCGTCGACCAGGTCGTCGTTCACCCGGCCGGCGTGGGCCCGGGTGCGCAGCGCCTCGTCGAAGGCGTCCAGGTCGAGGCCGAGCTGCTCCGCGTACCCACGCAGCTGTTCCGGCTCCAGCGCGTCGCTGTGCGCGAACAGCAGGTCGTGCATCTCCCAGAACTTCCCCTGCTCGGCGGCGGCCTCGCTGGCCAGCGCGGCCTGGTAGGCCTGCGGGTGCTGCCGTTCCAGCGGCAGGTGCCGGAACACGTACCGGAGATCGTCGCCGAAGAACTCCCGGACCTCCCGGATCGAGCCGGTCGCCCTGGAGCAGAACGGGCACTCGAAATCGCCGTACTCGATCAAGGTGTACGTGGCGTCCGGGCGGCCGCGGATGTGATCACGTTCCGGGTCGACCGGCCGGAGCAGCTCCAGCGGCGGGCCGAGGTCACGGGTCTGGCCGCGGATCGCGAAGAAGATCACCGCCCCGAGTCCGGCGGCGATCAGGGACGCCAGGAACACACCGACCCGGGCCTGGTCCTGCAGCACCGGGTCGGTCAGCGCCAGGTCGACGATGAACAGGGAGATGGTGAACCCGATCCCGGACAGGGCCGCACCGCCGACGATCTGCGGCAGCGTCAGCCCCGGTGGCAGCGAGCCCGGTCTGGCCCGGGTGACCGCGGTCGCCGCGCCGGCGATGCCGACCAGCTTGCCGATCACCAGGCCGGCCACGATGCCCCAGGTCAGCATCGACCCGAACGCGGCGGTGAGGGTGTCCAGGTGCAGGGTGATCCCGGCATTGGCCAGCGCGAACAGCGGCACGATCACCAGCGCATTGACCGGGTGGAAGGCGATCTGCAGCCGCTCGTTGACCGACACCGCGGTGGTCAGCCCGACCCGGGCGGCCCTGGAGTACTTGGCGCTCGGCGACTGCCGGAAGGCCCGGGCCAGCTGCGCGGCCCGCTCCACCGCCTGCCGCTTCGGCGGGAAGACCGGCAGCAGCAGGGCGATCACGACGCCGGCCAGGGTCGGGTGGACGCCGGACAGGTACATCGCCACCCAGGTGGCGATCCCGACCACGAAGTAGCCGGCGCCGCGGGCCACCCGGAGCCGGCGCAGGACGAAGATCAGGCCGAATCCGATCACCGCGGCACCGAGCGCCGGCAGGTTGATCGACTCGGTGTAGAACAGCGCGATGATCAACAACGCGCCGATGTCGTCGGTGACCGCGAGCGCCATGATGAACAGCCGCAGCCGCGCCGCGCGCCGCGGCCCGACCAGCGCCAGCACGCCGAGCACGAACGCCGTGTCGGTCGAGACGACCACACCCCAGGCGCCGGCGCCCGGCCCGGACGCGTTCAGGACCAGGAAGATCAACGCGGGCAGGGCGAGCCCGGCGAGCGCGGCGACGATCGGCACCACCGCCCGGGACCGGTCGTTCAGCTCGCCGATCGCGAGCTCCTTCTTGACCTCCAGGCCGACGGCGAAGAAGAAGAACGCCATCAGGCCGTCGTTGACCCAGTGCTTCAGGTCCAGCGAGAGCTCGTACGGGCCGAGGGCGACACCCAGCTCGGTGTGCCAGAACTCCTGGTACGTGCCGCCGGGCAGGTTCGCCCAGATCAGGGCGAGCACCGTCGCGGCCAGCAGCAGGGCGGCACTGCGGGGCTCGTTGTAGGAGAACCGGAACAGGCCACGCTCCAGACGGATCAGCGCCGGGTCCGGCGGGCCCTGGTCGAGCGAACCCTGGACCGGCAGGCTGGGCGTCGAGTCCGACGTTACCCGCGGGGTGATCTGCTCACCACCGGCCACTGGACTGCTCACCAGCAGAGCCTACGACCTCCGGAACCCGTCCCCTGGCCATGCTCAACCCGCGGCGTCGCTCCCGGGACCGCACGCTCCGGGCCCGCCGCCGCAGCGGCACGTGGGCCGGCTCATGGTCGCTCCCGATCTCGCCGGGCGCGGCATCGGATCAGCCCTGCTCGGCCTCATCGAGCGGGCCGCGCCCTCCGACATCGAGCGGTACGTGCTCTTCACCGGCGCGAGGAGCGAGCGCAACCTCCGGTTCTACAACCGAGCGGGCTACACGCTCGCACCACCGCCGCCGTCGGCCGCCGGACACATCGCCGGCGCAGTCTTCATGACCAAGCAACGACCCTAGATCCCGGATCCGGCTTCGCCGAGTGGACTGGTTGACCGGCGAACCGGGCTCCGGGGGCGGTCAACGCGTCCACTCGGCGTGGTCGGCGGGTCAGTTGGGCTGCTCGCCTGCTTCCGGTCGGCGGAGTTCCTGGACCAGGACCGATCGGCGCAGTTCCTCGTCGGCGATCATCCGGCGCAGTGCGACGTTCTCCTCCTCGAGCCGGGCCAGCTGATCCCGGTCGGCGGCCGAGGCGGCCTGCTCCCCCTCGGCCGGTTCCGGCGCGGGATCGGGGAGGCCCGAATCCGGTGCGGACGGAACCGGGGCGGCCGGATCAGGGTCAGGGGCCGGGACGGATGCCGAGGCGGCCGGATCGGCAGCCGGGGCGGAGGGATCGGCGATCGGAGCCGGAGCGGCGGCACGGGCCCGGCTGCGTTCCTTGCTCCCCTCGACCAGCAGGTAGAGCACCGGGACCAGGATCAGGGTGAGCGCGGTCGACGAGATCAGGCCGCCGATCACGACCAAGGCGAGCGGGCGGGAGATGAAGCCCCCGCCGCCGGTGAGGCCGAGCGCCATCGGGATCAGGGCGAAGATCGTCGCCAGGGCGGTCATCAGGATCGGCCGGAGCCGTTGCCGGGCGCCTTCCTCGACGGCTTCCCGTACGGATGCCCCGCGCTCGCGGTACTGGTTGACCAGGTCGATCAGCACGATCGCGTTGGTCACCACGATGCCGACCAGCATCAAGGTGCCGACCAGCGCCGCCACCCCGAGCGGCGTGCCGGTGATCAACAACGCCAGCAGCGCGCCGGTCGCGGCGAACGGGATGGAGATCAACAGGATCAGCGGCTGGACGATGCTGCGGAACGTGGCGACCATGATCAGGTAGACGATCGCGATCGCGACCAGCAGGGCGACCCCGAGCTGGCCGAAGGCGTCGGCCTGGTCTGCGCTGACGCCGCCGAGCTCGGCCGCCGTGTCGTCGGGCAGGTCGGCGTCGCCGAGCGCTGTCCGTACCGACTCGGTCAGGGTGCCGATCGCCACTCCGTCCTCCGGGGTCACCGAGACCGTCGCAATCCGCTCCCCGTCGTTGCTCGAGATGCTCGGCGGTACGTCCACCTGCGCGACCTTCGCCACCGAGGACAGCTTCACCGTGGACCCGGCCGGCGTCGGCACGGCCAGTTCCTTCAGCTCCGCTGCGGTCTGCGGCGGATCCTTCGGATAGAGGTAGAGCTCCAGTTCGTCGCCGTCGAAGTGCACCGAGCCGATCGTCTGCGGGTTGATCACGGAGGCGACGTACCCGCCGACCTGGGCCTCGGACAGGCCGGAGTCGGCCGCCTTGGCCCGGTCCACGGTGATCTCCAGCGTCGGCTGCGCCGCGGCCAGGTCGGACTCCACCTTGGCCGAGCCGGCAACGTCGTCGAGAGCGTCCATCACCTCGTCGTTGGCCTTGCCGAGATCCTCGTCCCGCTCCGCGTTGATGATCACGTCCACGGTGCTGGAGCCGCCGAACGCGGCACCACCGCCGGCGGTGATCGTCACGTCACCGATGCCGGTGAGCCGGTCGATCTTGGCCCGGGCCGCGTCCTGGATCGCCGCCTGGTCGCCGTCCGGATCGGTGGTGATCAGGTAGCTGATCGGGTCCGAGGACATCATGCTCATCAGGCCGCCGTCAGCAGAATTGCCGATGGTCACCTGAACGGTCTCGATGCCGTCCACGTCCAGCAGTTCCTGCTCGACCTTCGTCGCCGCCTTGGTGAGCCCGGCCAGGTCCGTACCCGCCGGCAGTTCCTGGACCACCGACAACTGGTTCTGGCCCGAGTCGCCGAGGAAGTCCGTCTCCAGCCGCGGCACCGCGGCCACCGTGCCGGCCAGGATCAGGGCCGCGGCCAGCAGCGTGATCACCGGATGCCGCTGGGTCGCCCGCAGGATCGGCAGATAACCCTGCTGCAGCGCGGAGTTCCGCTCCTTCTTCTCCGCCTCCTCGCGGACCCGGTCGGCGTCGACCTCGCCGGCCGGCTGCTTCAGGAACCAGTACGCCAGCACCGGCACGATGGTCAGGGCCACGACCAGCGAGGACAGCAGGGCGATCACGACGGTCAAGGCGAACGGGCGGAACAGCACCCCGACCATGCCGCCGACGACGGCGATCGGCAGGAAGACCGCCACCGTGGCGAGCGTCGAGGAGGTGATCGCCCCGGCGACCTCCTTGACGCCGGTCAGGATGGCCTCCTGTTTGGGCTCGCCGTAGCTCAGGTGGCGTTTGATGTTCTCGATCACCACGATCGAGTCGTCGACCACCCGGCCGATCGCGATGGTCAGGGCACCGAGGGTGAGCATGTTGAGCGAGTGGCCGCCCGCGTACAGGCCGATCATGGTGATCAACACCGAGACCGGGATCGAGACCGCGGTGACCAGGGTCGACCGCACCGACAGCAGGAAGATCAGGATCACCACGACGGCGAACACCAGGCCCAGCGCACCCTCGGTGGTCAGGTCCTCGATCGACCGCTCGACGAACGGCGCCTGATCGAACGTGACCTGGATGAACGCGCCCTCGCCCAGGTCGTCCTCCAGCCCGGCGAGTTGATCACGGACCGCGTGCGAGATGGCGACCGCGTCCGAGTTCGGCTTCTTGGTCACCGAGACCGACAGCCCCTCGTCGCCGTTGGTCCGGGTGATCGAGGTCTGCTCCGGGCTGGTCAGCTCGACGGTGGCGACGTCGCTCAGCGGTACGCTCTCGGCCGCGCCGGACTGGCCTCCGGTCGCCGCGGGCAGCAGCGGGATCGCCTTCAACTGATCAAGGTTCGCCAGCGCCGTACCGGAGTTCACCGAGTACGTCTTGCCGTCCTCGTCGAGGCTGCCGGCCGGGATGATCGTGCCGTTGGCCTGCAGGGCGTCCTCGATCGACTGCCGGGTCAGCCCGGCGTCGGTCAGCTTGGCCGGGTCGGGGGTGATCACGATCCGCTGGGTGACCGCACCGGACAGCGTCGCTTCCCGTACCCCTTCGATCTTCTGCAGTTCGCCGATCACGTGTTCTTCGATGTCGGCGGTCAGCCGGACCGGGCTGGCCGACGAGGAGATCGCCAGGCTGATCACCGGCAGGTCGTCGGAGCTGCCGACCATCGTCTTCGGCGTCACGCCCTCGGGCAGGGTCCCGTTCAGGCCGGCGATGGCCTGGTCCACGTCGGACTGGACCTCGTCCGTGTCGGTGCCGTACGCGAACTCGATCCGGACCGTCGAGAAGCCGCTGCGCGATTCGGCGGTAATGTCTTCAACGCCGTCAAGTCCGGACAACGCCGAGGTCAGCGGCTGGCTGACCTGCTCGTCGACGACCTCCGGGCTGGTGCCCGGGTAGGACGTCAGGACCGCGACCTGGGGAATCTCGATCGAGGGGATGAGTTCTTGCTTCAGCAATCCGGTCGTGCCGATGCCGGCAGCGATCAGAATCAGGGTGGCCAGAGCCACCAGCGAGCGCTGCTTCAGGCTGAGCTGAGCGAGGCGGAACACGAGACCTCCGATTGAGGCGAGAGTCAGGATCAGAGTCAGTAGTTAGCGTTAAGCTAATAGTTAGCGTAGAGCATGACAATGCGCGAATCGAGGGACGGGCATGACGACGGAGCGTGAGCCGGGTCACGACGACGAGCGGGCGGAGCTGCTCGCCCGGCTGGAGCGGCTGCACGCCGAGACCGAGCGCCGGGTGCTGCGCTCGCTGGTGGAGCCGAAGATCAAGATCCCGCTGACCATGCAGCAGTTCAAGGTGCTCGCGATGATCTCGATCGAACCCGAGCAGGCCAACGCCCACCGGCTCGTCGAACGCCTCGGCGTCTCATCGGCCACGATGTCGGGCATCATCGACCGACTCGTCGATCACGGGGTGGCGCGCCGGGTGGAGGACCCGAACGACCGCCGGGTCCGCCGGCTCGAGGTCACCGACGACGGCCGCGATCTGATCGCGAGCTTCGTCAGCAGTGCCGGCACCATGCACACGCATGTCCTGGAGCGCCTCGAACTCGACGATCTCCGGGCGCTGGTCCGCGGCGTCACCGCACTGCAGCGGGTCCTGACTGAGGAAGTCGACACCGAGGAACGGCCCTGACCCAGCATGGAACGCGTGACCGGGATCGGCGGATTCTTCTTCAGGGCAAGCGATCCCGCCGCCCTGAGCAGCTGGTACGAACGCGTCCTCGGGGTCACCGAGCCACCGGCCAGCTATCAGGTGCGATCCTGGGAGCAGGCAGCGGGTCCGACGGTGTTCGCGGCATTCCCCAGCGACTCGTCGCACTTCCGCCGACCCGAGCAGCAGTGGGCGATCAACTTCCGGGTCCACGATCTCGACGCCATGGTCGCCCAGCTCGGCGGTCACGGCATCGACGTCACGGTCGATCCCGAGACCTACCCGAACGGGCGGTTCGCCGACCTCGCCGATCCGGAGGGCAACCCGATCCAGCTCTGGGAGCCCGCCGGCGCCGACGCCGTCTGACCCACCTCGAGTGGACCCAAAGGACAGCCTCCGGACCGAGATCGTTGCCATCATCGTCCACTCGATGCACACACCCCTCGTACCTGCGCCCCGGCCGTCGCCCACTCCTCCGTTCCCGCCCGCCGACTGGGCACAACAGCAGCGACACGCCGCCAGAACGGCTGCTTTTGTGCCCGGTCGGCGGGGTTTGGGCGGGGGGCGGGGGTCGGGTGGGTTAGAGGGGGTCGGTGGTGCCGTCGGGCCAGGTGATCCTGGGACCGGACGGGGTGTCGGTGAGGGTGGGCCAGGTCGGCTCGCTCTCGCCGAGGCAGAGGGCGATGACGTACCAGCGGCCGGAGTCCGGGGCCTCGAAGCGGCACCAGGGGACCTCGAGATCGGCGCCGAACGCGTTCGAGACCGGGTGCAGCGAACTGCCCACAGTGCCGCCCTCGGAGAGCGGGGCGACAGCGCTGCGGAGGCCGGTCCGGGCACCCTCGGCGGGACGCCGCGGTACGGCGTAGCCGGAGATCACCAACGCGGCCGGAGCCTGATCATGATCATCGATCTTGGTCGCACGGACCTCGATCGCACCGCGCACCAGGGAGACGCAGGTCAGCTCGGGGCCATCCTCGAATCCCTGCTCCGGTTCGGTTCTGGCGAACCTGGCCCGCTGCCGGCTGCTGGCCCGATGATCATCGACGGCCAGCCGCTCGATCAACGGCCGCTGGGACCAGCGACCGGCCGGATCGATCAGCGCGACCTGCTGGTCCACCGCGCCGTCGGCCGTGCCGGCGGGAATCGGGACCGGGCCGGTGACGCTGGAGTAGCCGTACCGGTTGTAGTACGGGTTCTCCGGTTCCGGCGTCGCGGTGCTGTGATCGACACCGTGGTTGATCACCCGCACGATGCCGTCGTCGGCGGTCCCGGAGACCAGCCAGCCGATCGGCCGGATCGGCCGGACCACGTCGGTGGTCTCGATCGGTGCCGGTTGTTCGGGCTCGGACCAGACCGGATGGCTCTCCGGCAGCACCAGTCCGGCCAGCCCCAGGCTGGCCCAGTACGGCGAGCCGGGACCGGAGTAGGACTGCCGCATCGGCTCGAACCGGCCCAGCCAGCCGAGGCTGAGCAGCCCGTCGTCGTCGAACGCACCGTGCTCGGTGAAGAAGCGGATCGCGCCCAGGGCGGTCCGGCGCAGCCGGCCGGCCGGCAGCGGGCTGGCGTCGAAGACCGCGCCGGTCCAGAGCGCGCCGACCACGGCATGGCGGTAGACCAGCGACCGGCCCTGGTGCAGCGGTGCCCCGTCGGCGCCGAACAGGTCCACCGCGTCGGCCAGGTAGGGGCGCAGCCGCTCGGCGTACCGGGCGCGCAGGTCGTCGATGCCCGGCTCGCCCTCGGACATCCGGCAGTACCAGAGCGAGAACAGGTGCATCACCCAGCCGACGTACCAGTCGACGTTGCCGGTGCGGCGGTCCGGCCGGCCGTCGCTGTACCAGCCGTCGCCGAGGTAGCAGTCGTCCAGGAAGGCCAGGTTCTCGTCCAGGCAGGCCTGGTCGTACGGTCCGCCGACCGAGCGCAGGAACGCCTGGGTCACGTTCTGGAACCAGCGCCAGTTGTTGTCCGGGTACGTGATGCCGACCGACCCGGACAGCCAGTCGATCACCCGCTGCCGGACCGCCGGCGTCAGCCCGTCCCAGATCCAGCGCCGGCTCTCGTGCAGCGCGATCGCGATCGCGGCCGCCTCGACCCGTGCCTGCGGCAGTTCCCGGAGGGACGGCCAGCACTCGGGCGACTCCGGGTCGGTCCCGGCCGCCAGCCCGGCGGCGTACCAGCCGGCATGATCATGAGAATCGGTCTCGGCGGCCGAGAGCCGGAACCCGACGGCCAGGAACGACCGCGCGAACGCCTCCAGCCCGTCCCGTTCGGGACCGGAGCCGACCCGCGGACCGGGCAGGTCGAACCTGGCCCGGCCCGGCGTTGCCCAGCGGCGCAGCGCCAGCAGGGACCGGTCGGTGAGCTGGAGCAGGTCCTCCCGGCCCCAGCTCTCGCCCGGCTTCGACAGTTCGTGGGTGAGCGATGTGGAAGTCAGCGCTGGCCACCGTTCTGGAGTTGATCTTGGAACTCGGTCCGCATCTCGTCGCCGACCTCGCTGCGCCAGGTCTTGATCAGGCTCTCCACCTCGGACTCCGGCTTCCGGCCCTGGACGATCTGCCAGAGGTTGTCCAGGAACTTCTTGTCGGCCGGGGTGTTCTTGGTCGCGGAGGCGTTGGAGAACAGGCCTTCGGTCGGGTTGGCGATCGCCGTCGGCATGACCTCGGACTGGTACTTGTGCTGCAGGTCGACGTCCTCCGGCCGCCCCGGCTCGTAGAGCGGGTTCTGGCTGTCGGAGAAGTAGCCGATCGGTAGCGCGATGTTCGCCGTACCGGTCTTGGTCTTGACCAGGTCGCCGTTGGGCCCGACGGTGTGGTCGACACCCTCCTCGCCGAACTTGCGGTAGGTGAACTCCTCGGTGCCGAACGGCGCGGCCAGCCAGTTCAGCACCCGCAAGATCAACTTGATCTTGTCCGGGCTGTCCTGCTTCTTCAGCCCGGTGATCGAATAGTTCGGTGCACCGTAGGTCACCCGGGCGGGCGCCGACCCGTCGCGCTGGTAGGCCTTGAGCACGCCGAGCTTGTAGCTCCCGGTGGCTTCGGCGATGTAGCCGGCCCAGCCCAGATACCCGTCCGCCGGGTTGATCGCCACGGTCCCGCCGTTGAACATCTGCTTGAACGGGAAGGTCGTGCTCACCGAGTCCGGATGAATGACGCCGGCCTTCCAGAGCGTGATCAGATCCGCCAGCGTCTGCCGGAACTCCTCGGTCTCGTACGAGTGGGTGAGGTTGCCGCCCTCTTCCCGCCACGTGTTCGGTTCACCGTTCATCCGAGCCATCAGCGACCGGGTCGAACCGATCAGGCCGAACGCCCACCGCCGCTTCTTCGGGTCGGTGAGTGCCTTGGCCGTCTCGAGGAGTTCGTCGAAGCCCTTCGGCTCGGTGGAGACCCCGGCTTCGTCGAACAGATCGGCGCGGATGAAGTGGTACTGGCCGACGGCACCGCGCGGGATCGGAATCCCGTAGATGGCACCGTTGTAGACCGTCGACTTCCAGTGCCGCGTCGCGACGTTGGCCAGGTTCGGGTACTCCTTGATCGCGTCACCGGCCAGGAACTCGTCCAGCTTGGTGAACCGCTTCTCCAGCAGCGACGGGAAGTTCGCCACGACGCGGAGCTGCAGGATGTCGGGAAGATCATTGCCCGCGATCACCGTGGCGAACTTCTGTTCCCAGTCGGCGTTGCCGACCATCTGGACCTCGAGGTTGACCCCGAGCCGCTCGTTCAGGCCCTTCCAGTACGAGTTCTGGTCCAGCCCCGGCGGCACCGCGGTGTAGATGTGCCCGAGACCGGACAGAGTCTCACCGCCGCCGGGCTTCTCCGGCACCGACTTGGCCCGTTCGGCCGGGAACTGGTGGAAGCCGGGCAGGGTCCCGTTCTCGTTGCCGGGCAGGTCCGGTTTGACCCCCTGGTACTCGATGTAGTTCGGCAACTTCACGCCGGTGTTCTTCTCGGCCGTGTTGGAGCCGGCCCCGGAGTTGGTCGCACATCCCGTGGCGGTGCCGATCAGGGCGGTCGCTCCGGCACCGGCCAGCAGCGTCCGTCGTCCGAACGAGCTGTTGATCATGGATCCTCCTTGGTCCAATGAATCAGGTCAGGTCAGCCGGGCTGTCCGCCGGCCTGCTGCAGCTGCTCTTCGTACTCGGAGCGCATGCCGTCGCCGCCACCGCTGCGCCACGCCTTGAGCAGCTCATCCAACTTGCTGAAGGGATCGCGTCCCTGGACGATCTGCTGGACGCCGTCGTTGAACGTCTTGTCGATCGTCGCGTTCTTGGTGGCGTGCGTGTTCGAGAACAGGCCCACCGTCGGGTTGGTGATCGACTTCTCCAGCACCTTGGTCTGGAACGCGTGCTGGGTGTCCGCGTCGTCCGGCCGGCCGGGCTGGTAGATCGTGTACGGCGAGTCGGACATGTAGCGGATCGGGATCACGGTGTTGGCGGTGCCGGTCTTGGTCAGCACCGGGTCGCCGTCGGGGTTGACCGTGTGGTCGACCCCTTCCTCGCCGTACAGCCGGTAGAGGTATTCCTCGGTGCCGAACGGCGCAGCCAGCCAGTTCAGCACGCGCAAGATCAACTTGATCTTGTCCGGGTTGTCCTGCTTCTTCAGCCCGGTGATCGAATAGAAACCGCTGCCCTGGTGCCAGGCCGCCAGCTGGCCACCTTCGCGCTCGTACACCGGCATCAGGCCGAGCTTGAACGTCGGGTTCGAGGCGTTGTCCAGGATGTACTGGGTCCAGCCGGCGTAGCCGTCGGTGGCGTTGATCGCGACAGTGCCCGCGTTGAAGAGGTTCTTGAACGGCAGCTGGTCGGAGAAGGCGTCGGGATGCAGCACCCCGGCCTTCCAGAGTTCCGTCAGGTCCGTGATCGACTGCTTGTACTCCTCGGTCTCGTACTGGTGGGTGAGCTTGCCACCCTCCTCCCGCCAGCCGGTCGGCGCGCCGTTCATCATGGTCAGGTAGTTGCGGACCTGTCCCCACATGCCGAACGCCCAGCGCCGCTTCTTCGGGTCGGTCAGCGCCTTCGCCGTCTCGGTCAGCTCGGCGAAGCTCTTCGGCTCCGGCGAGAGACCGGCCGCTTCGAACAGGTCCTGCCGGATGAAGCTGTAGGCGCCGACCGCACCGCGCGGAATCGGCACGCCGAAGATGCCGCCGTTGTAGACGCTCGGCTTCCAGTGCCGGGTCGGAATGTTGGCGAGGTTCGGGTATTCCTTGATCGCGTCACCGGCCAGGAACTCGTCCAGCCGGGTGAACCGCTTCTCCAGCAGGGACGGGAAGTTCGCCACGGTCTGCATCTGCAGCATGTCCGGCAGGTCGTTGCCGGCGATGGTGGTGGCGAACTTCTGGGTGTAGTCGGCGTTGCCGACCATCTGCAGGTCGAGCTTGAGCCCGAGCCGCTCGTTCAGCCCGGCCCAGTAGGTGTTCCGGTCCGGGCCCGGCGGCACCGCATAGTAGATGTTGCCCATCCCGGTCAGGGTCTCGCCGTTGCCCGGCTTCTCCGGGACCACCTTCGGGCGTTCCTTCGGGAAGTTCCGGAACCCGGGGTCGACGCCCTTGTCCGAACCGGGCAGGTCAGGCTTGACGCCGGTGTACTGAACATAGGTGGGCAACGCGACCGCGGTGTTCTTGGCGGCCGTGTTGTCCTCGTTGCCGCCGCCGGAGCTGCAGCCGGCCAGGGCGCCCGTGCCGGCCAGCAGCGCAGCACCACCGGCTCCGGCGAGCAACGACCGGCGCTGGAACGTGAATGCGGACATAGTGTGGTTCTCCCTCAACTCTGAAGTCAGCCCTTGACGGCGCCGATCATGACGCCCTTCGCGAAGTGGCGCTGCAGGAATGGATAAAGGATCAAGATCGGGACCAGGGCGACCACCAGGATCGCCATCTGGAGTGGCAACTGCGGCGGCAGCACCTCAGCCATTCCACCGACTTGATCACCGCCGATGGTGGTCTGGTTGACCACGAAGGTCCGGAGCACCAGGGCCATCGGCCACTTGTCGGTGCTCTGGATGTAGAGCAAGGCGTTGAAGAACGCGTTCCAGTACGCGACGGCGTAGAACAGGCCGATCACCGCCAGGACCGCCTTCGACAGCGGCAGCACGATCCGGACCAGCACGGTGAGGCTGGAGGCGCCGTCGATCGCGGCCGACTCGAACAACTCCTGCGGTAGCTCCTGGAAGAACGCCCGCATCACGATCACGTTGAAGGCGTTCACCAGCACCGGCAGGATCAGCGACCACCAGGAGTCCAGCAGGTTGAACTGCTTCACCAGCAGGTAGCTCGGGATCAGGCCCGGGCTGAACAGCACCGCGCCGAGCACGATCAACACCACCGGCTTGGAACCGAACGAACCCGACCGGGACAGCCAGTACGCCAGCCCGGCGGTCGTGGCCAGCGAGAGCAACGTCCCGATCACCGTGATCGCAACCGAGATGATCACCGCCCGGGTCACCACCCCGCCGGACAGGATCGCGCTGTACGCGGCGAACGACGGACCGCCCGGCCACAAGATCATGCCGCCGCCGCTGTCGTTGATCGTCTTCTGGTCGGCCAGCGAGGTCGCGATCACCGACCAGAACGGGACGATCACCAACAGCACCGAGATGGACAGGGCGACGAACTTGATCAGCTGGACCAGCGGGTTCGGCTTCTCCATCCAGACCGGGCGCTTGCTGGCCCCTTTGATCGACCGCAGCGGGGCGTCGGAGGCCCCGATGGTCGACTGTCGTTCCAGCGTGGTCATTTCGAGTACACCCCTCGCTCGCCGAAGAGATGGGCCAATTTGTTGGCGCCGATCACCAATCCGATACCGACCACGCTCTTCACCAGGCCGGCGGCGGTGGACATGCCCCAGTTACCGCCGATGATGCCGTTGTTGTAGACCCAGGTGTCGAGCACTTCACTGGCCTCCAGCCCGACCGGCCCCTGTTGCAGGATGATCTGCTCGAAGCCGACCGAGAGGCTGTTGCCGAGGCGCAAGATCAACAGCAGGATGAACAGGCCCTTCAGTGCCGGCAGCGTGATGTTGATCAACCGCTGCCAGGCGTTCGCGCCGTCGACGGCCGCGGCCTCGTACTGCTCCTGGTCGATCTGTGAGATCGCGGCCAGGAAGATGATCGTGCCCCAGCCGGCGTCCTTCCAGATCACCTGCGCGGTGATCAGCGCCTTGAACAACTCCGGCACGCCGATGATCTGGATCAGCGGGAAGTCGTTCTGGACCAGGAACGTGTTCAGCATGCCGGCGTTGCCGAGCATCTGCTGGAACAGCGCGACGACGATCACCCAGGACAGGAAGTGCGGCAGGTAGAGGATCGACTGCAGCAGCCGCTTCAGCCGCTCCCCCGCCAGGCTGTTCAGCAACAGCGCCAGCACCAACGGCACCGGGAACACCAGCACCGTCTGGATCACGGTCAGCGTCAACGTGTTCACCAGCGCGTTGAGGAACTGCACGTTGCCGTCCCAGAGGAAGGAGAAGTTCTCCAACCCGACGAACGGAGCCTCGTTGATCTCCAGGTACGGCTGGTAGTCCTGGAACGCGATCACGTTGCCCAGCAGCGGCACGTACTGGAACAGGATCAGCGCGATCGCACCCGGAAGTCCGAGCGCGACCAGCAGCTTGTCCCGACCCAACCGCTTGATCGATCCCATTT
Organism: Microlunatus sp. GCM10028923; assembly: GCF_042666975.1. Taxonomy (NCBI): domain Bacteria; kingdom Bacillati; phylum Actinomycetota; class Actinomycetes; order Propionibacteriales; family Propionibacteriaceae; genus Microlunatus; species Microlunatus sp. GCM10028923. The sequence continues at coordinate 249,122 of NZ_JBHTFF010000004.1, forward strand.
TGCGGCCACCGGCTGGGGCCGACCCGGCTGTCGCCGTGCCGCCCCCGCCGTTCACCGTCTTTGGTAAACGCTTGCCCATCTCAGCGAGACTAGATGACCTTGCCATTGATTGGGAAGTCCCTCTTTGTCATTGCGGCCGGGCGGCCGACTCCGATGTCTGGTTTTGTACTGCTGACCGTGCCCGGTCACGCAGGCTACTGTGACTCATAGCAACCGGGATGGCAAGCACATGGCAAGGGTTTGCCACGCGTTGCCAAGGTCGGCATCCGGATCGTTATCGAGGGCGTGAATCGGCACCGCTGCCGAGGAATTCGCACCGTCCTCATCCCTGACCCAGGGGCGACTCGAAGAGTTCGGTGAGCACCGTGGCCGCGGCGCCCTGCGCCACCGCGTCGCGGCCCAGTGCTGATCTCCTGGCCTCGATCTCGCGTGAGCCGGCCAGGAATGTGTGCCGCCGCATCGCCTCGAAGACGGCGACTTCGAAGGTCGTGCTGGCCGCCGCCTCGCCGGCCAGCACGACCAGGTCCGGGTCCAGGAGATTGATCAGATGGGCGAGCCCGAGGCCGAGGTGTTCACCGCCGAACCGCAGGGCCGACCGGGCCGCCGGAACCCCGGCCGCCTCCTCGGCCAGCAGCTCGGCGAAGCCGGGCAGTCCGGCGGACACGGCCATCGCGCCGGTGCTGGCGAACACCTCGACACAGCCGGAGCGCCCGCAGAAGCAGGCCGGTCCGGCCGGGTCGATGGTGCAGTGGCCGAGCTCCCCCACCCCGTTGGCGCGGCCGCGATAGAGCCGTCCGTCCAGCACCAGCCCGGCCCCGATCCCCGATCCCGCGTAGACCGAGACCAGGTTCCGCGCCCGGTGGCCGCCGAGCAGGAATTCGCCGACGGCCGCCAGATTGGCGTCGTTGTCCACCGTCACCGGGTACGGGAGCAGGTCCGACAGCAGGGCCACGATCGGGACCTGGGACCACCCGGGCAGGTGGGCCGGCCCGACCAGCAGCCCGCGCTCCGGGTCGAGCTGGCCGGGCACCCCGAGGCCGATCCCGAGCACCCGCTCCGCCGGCACCCCGATGTCGGCCAGCAGCGCCTCGACCCGTCCCGCCATGGCACGCAGCTCCGCGGCAGGTTCGTCGCCCCGGTCAAGTTCGGCCGCGCCCCGCACGGTGCCGTGCAGGTCCGTGACGACCAGCCGGATCCCCTGCCGGTCCAGCTCGCCGCCGACCGCGTACGCCCCCGTCGGCCGCAGCCGGACCGTCGTCGCCGGGCGGCCCCGGCCGGGCTCGGTGTGACCGGTGTCCTCGACCAGCCCGCGGCCGATCAGGTCGTCGACCAGCCGGGACACGGTCGGCCAGGCCAGGCCGGTCCGGCGGGCCAGCTCGGGCCTGGTCACGTCGCCGGCCCGCCGCAGCGCGTCGAGGATCAGGGCCTGGTTGTGCCGGCGCAGCAGGGCCGGCCGGCCACCGGAGCCCGTCGCGACCATCCCGCCTCCTCCGGCTCACCCTTGACTTATCAACAGACTATAGATAATCATGCTGCTGTGTGCCCGGGGACGCGCTCGCTGATCTGGACGAGTGCCGGAGGGCCACGGTTCACGGTCGAACTCTCGCCCAGGAGGCGCGCCATGGTGCCCGCTCAGCCCCGTCAGCTCACCCGTCGCCAGGCGCTCACCGCCGGAGCGGCCGGCCTGGTCCTCGGCCCGATCGCCGGCCAAGGCCTCGCGCACGGCGAACCGCAGGACGAGTTCGCGACCCTCGCCGCCCGCTGGCGGGACTACCTGACCGGCGGCCCGGGAGTCGACCCGGCGGTCCCGCTGATCCGGGACCGGCTGGCCGAGCTCGACGCGGAGATCACCAGGCACCTCGCGACGCTCGCGGTGCCGGCATCCGGCAGCACCGGCTCGCTCTGGGCGGATCTGCCGCTGGCCGGTACCAACCGGGAGAAGTCCAACTCGATGCGGGACAGCTTCGCCCGGCTGGCCACGCTGGCCCGCGGGTACGCCACCGCCGGGTCGAGCCACCGGGCCGACGCCGCACTGGCCGGCCGGGTGGTCGAGGCGATGCGCTGGCTGAACGAGACGATGTTCGCGCACGGCGTCGAGTACGAGTCGGGCGCCTGGTACGAGTGGGAGATCAGCACCCCGGACCGGGTCATCAACGCCGCGATCCTGCTCGGCGAGGCGCTGCCGGCCGAGGACCGGACGGCCCTGCTGGCCAGCATCGACCGCTGGACGCCCGACCCCTCCAAGATCAACTACAACGGCTCGACCGCGACCGGGGCGAACCTGGTCTGGAAGTGCCGGCAGGGCGCGGTGAGCGGGGTGCTCGGCCGCGACGGGGAACGGCTCGCCAAGGCCGGCCGGTCGGTGACCGCGGTGTTTCCGTACGTCACGGCGGGCGACGGCTTCTACCGGGATGGCTCGTTCATCCAGCACGAGGCGTTTCCGTACAACGGCGCCTACGGGTCGGGCCTGGTGATCACCCTGGCCCCACTGCTCGGCCTGCTGGCCGGGACGTCCTGGGAGATTTCCGATCCACAGAAGGGAAATCTCGCCGAGTGGGTCTACCAGTCCTTCGAGCCGTTCATGATCAACGGCGCCATGATGGACCTGGTCCGCGGCCGGGTGATCTCCGACCAGGCGGAAAGTGATCATGTCGCGGGCCACAAGATCATCGAGCTGGTGCTGCGGGCCGCGGCGGCCGCGCCGGAAACGGACAGCGCGGCCTTCCGCGCCATGGCGAAGACCTGGATCACCCGGGACACGTACCTCGACTTCCTGGCCCGGGCGCCGCTGCCGCTGCTGCCGCCGGCCCTGGCCGTGCTGTCCGACGACGGCCTCCAGCTCCGCGAACGGCCGCCGGGCTTCCGCGCCTTCCCGGCGATGGACCGGGCCCTGCAGCACGCGCGCGGCTACTCGGTCGGGCTGGCGCTGTCGTCCAGCCGGATCCGCAACTTCGAGGCCACCAACCTGAACACCAACATGCACGGCTGGTACACGGCCAACGGCATGGTCTACGTCTACACCGACGACCTCGGGCACTACGCCGACGACCACTGGCCGACCGTCGATCCGTACCGGCTCCCGGGAACGACGGTGGACCGAGTGCCCCGGGCCGACTCCCAGGGTCGCAACTACACCAGTCCGGACCCGGCGGTCGGCGCCATCGGCCTGGACGGTTACGGCAGCGCGTCGATGGCGCTGGTGCAGGACCCGCGCTACGGGTCCACGCTGCGGGCGAAGAAGTCCTGGTTCTTCCTGGACGACCGGGTGGTCGCGCTCGGCGCCGACATCACCGCCGGCGGCAGCAGCACGGTGGAGACCACGATCGAGAATCGCAACCTGCACGCGGCGGGCACCGAGACCTTCACCGTCGACGGGGTACGGCAGCCGGCCGAGCCCGGTGAGCCGCGGACCTTCGGCGCACCGCGATGGGCCCACCTGGCCGGCACCGGCGGCTACCTGTTCCTCGACGGCGCCGAACTCCGGACCGTCCGGGAGGACCGGACCGGCCGCTGGCGCGACATCCATGTCAACGGGTCGACCGAACCCACCCGGCGGCGCTACCAGACGCTCTGGCTCGACCACGGACCGGCACCGGCCGCGGCCTCCTACGCGTACGCCCTGCTGCCCGGCGCCTCGGCGCGGCGGACCGCCGAGCTGGCCGACGACCCCGGGCTCCGGGTCATGATCAACAACGGCCGGGCCCAGGCGGTCCAGGCACCGGCCCGAGGCTTCACCGCGGTGAACTTCTGGACGCCGGGCCGGGTCGGCCCGATCACGCTCGAGACGCCCAGCGCGGCCGACCTGCCCACCGTGATCGTCGACGACCGCTCCGCCGGATTCGCGGTGCACTCGGGCGACTGGCAGGTCAGCACCGACGCGGGCGGCGCCCGCTACGAGGGGCAGCAGCACTACCATCCGGCCGGCGACGGGTCGGCCGTGGTGCGCTTCGCGATCAAGGTCCCGACGAGCGGGACGTACGAACTCGGCGGCTGGTGGTTCGAGCACAGCAGCTACGCCACGAACACCCCGTTCGTGATCAAGCACGCCGCCGGTACCCAGACCGTGCGGCTGAGCCAGCGCTGGGGCGGCGGCTCACGCTGGCGGCGGGTCGGCGTGTTCGACTTCACCGCCGGCGGCGATCACTGGGTGGAGATCAACAACGACGCCAACGGCATCGTGGTGGCCGACGCGATCCGGCTGACACCGGTGACCGCGACCGACCGGTGGGAGGCGTCCGTGATCATGATCGAGCGACGGGACGGGCTCGCGCTCGCGGTGAGCGACCCGACGCAGCTGAACCGGCGGATCACGCTGAAGCTGGATCGTCCGGGCCGGTGGTCCTGGCAGGGCGACCCCGAGATCGAGGTCGCCCAACTGGACAACGGGGTGCGGCTCACCGTGGACGTCGCGGACGCCGGCGGCCAGCCGCGCCAGGGCGTGCTCCGGCGCTGACCGACGCCCGTCGACGGGCTCAGGGGGTGAGGATCAGGCGGACTTCTCGCGCCGTTCGCGCTTCGGCATCTTGCTGCGCGGCACCAGGGTCGGCAGCACGTTGTCGTTGACGACCTCGGCGGTGATGATCACCTGGGCGATGTCGCTCCGGCTCGGCACGTCGTACATGACGTTGAGCAGGACCTCCTCGAGGATCGCGCGCAGACCGCGGGCCCCGGTGCCGCGGAGCAGCGCCAGGTCGGCGATCGCCTCGATGGCCTCGTCGGTGAACTCCAACTCGATGCCGTCCAGCTCGAACAGCTTCTTGAACTGCTTGGTCAGCGCGTTCTTCGGCTCGACCAGGATCCGGATCAGGGCCTCCCGGTCCAGCGGGCTGACCGAGGAGATCATCGGCAGCCGGCCGATGAACTCGGGGATCAGGCCGAACTTGACCAGGTCCTCGGGCCGGACGTCCTCGAACGGATCCTCCGACTCGGGCTTGCGGGTCTCCGGATCGTTGTTGAAGCCGAGCGGCCGCTTGCCGACCCGCTGGCCGACGATCTGATCAAGGCCGGCGAACGCGCCGCCGACGATGAACAGGACGTTGGTGGTGTCGATCTGGATGAAGTCCTGGTGCGGATGCTTGCGCCCGCCCTGCGGCGGAACGCTGGCCTGGGTGCCCTCCAGGATCTTCAGCAGGGCCTGCTGGACACCCTCGCCGGAGACGTCCCGAGTGATCGACGGGTTCTCGCTCTTGCGGGCGATCTTGTCGACCTCGTCGATGTAGATGATCCCGGTCTCGGCCTTCTTCACATCGAAGTCGGCGGCCTGGATCAGCTTCAGCAGGATGTTCTCGACGTCCTCGCCGACATAGCCGGCCTCGGTCAGCGCGGTGGCGTCGGCGATCGCGAACGGGACGTTGAGCATCCGGGCCAGCGTCTGCGCCAGGTAGGTCTTGCCGCAGCCGGTCGGGCCGATCAACAGGATGTTGGACTTCTCCAACTCGATGTTGTCTTCCTCGGCCCGGCGAGCCGGGTTCGAGGCCCGTGACTGGACCCGCTTGTAGTGGTTGTAGACCGCGACGGCCAGCGCCTTCTTGGCGTTCGTCTGGCCGATCACGTACCCGTCGAGGAACTGCCGGATCTGCTGCGGCTTGGGCAGCTCGTCCAGCAGGCCGACGTCGGCACCTTCGGAGAACTCCTCTTCGATGATCTCGTTGCAGAGGTCGATGCACTCGTCACAGATGTAGACACCTGGACCAGCAATGAGCTTCTTGACCTGCTTCTGACTCTTTCCGCAGAAAGAACACTTCAGCAGATCGCCGCTCTCTCCGATGCGAGCCACGCCGTCTCCTCACTTCCCTGTACTACGGGTTCCCGGTTACGGCCGAAGCCGTGGGCGGTGTGTCGGGCTTCGCTCCACAGTAACCCGGGCTCCGGACGATGTGGAACATATTCCAGCGGTCAGGCCGGCACGGCCTTGAGCGACGTCAGGACGTCGTCGATGATTCCGTACTCCTTGGCCTGTTCGGCGGTCAGATACTTGTCCCGCTCGATGTCGCGGCTGACCTCGTCGGCTTCCTTGCCCGTGTCGGAGGCGAGCATGCTCTCCATCAGGGCACGGATCCGGAGGATCTCCCGCGCCTGGATCTCGATGTCCGAGGACTGGCCGTAGCCGCCCTCGGTCGCCGGCTGGTGGATCAGGATCCGGCTGTTCGGCAGCGCCAGCCGCTTGCCCTTGGTGCCGGCGGCCAAGATCACCGCGGCGGCCGACGCGGCCTGGCCGAGGCAGACCGTCCGGATGTCCGGCTTGATGTAGCGCATCGTGTCGTAGATCGCGGTCAGCGCCGTGAACGAGCCGCCCGGCGAGTTGATGTAGATCTCGATGTCGCGCTCCGGGTCCATCGACTGCAGGCACAGCAGCTGTGCCATCACGGCGTTCGCGATCTCGTCCGAGATCGGGGTGCCGAGGAAGATGATCCGGTCCTCGAAAAGCTTGGTGTACGGGTCGATCCGGCGCATCCCGTAGGAGGTGCGCTCCTCCCACTGCGGGATGTAGTAGTCCATCCGCGGGGCGTAACTGGTCGGGTCGCCGCCGAACGTGCTGGGGTTCATCGGGTGCTCCTTCTTCACTGGGTCGGCGACTCGGAACGGATCTGCGCGGCCGAGGTGAACACGTGGTCGATGAACCCGTACTCCCTCGCCGCCTCCGCCGTGAACCAGCGGTCCCGGTCGGAGTCTCGCTCGATCTGCTCCAGCGACTGGCCGGTGTGCTCGGCGATCAGGTTCTGCATCACGGACTTGATGTGCAGCGACTGCTCGGCCTGGATCTTGATGTCGCTCGCCGTACCGCCGAGGCCGCCGGACGGCTGGTGCATCATGATCCGGCTGTGCGGCAGCGCGTACCGCTTGCCCTTGGTGCCGGCCGACAACAGGAACTGGCCCATCGAAGCGGCCAGGCCCATCGCCACGGTGGCGACGTCGTTGGAGATCCAGCGCATGGTGTCGTAGATCGCCATGCCGGAGTCCACCGAGCCGCCGGGGCTGTTGATGTACAGCCAGATGTCCTTGTGCGGGTCCTCCGCATTCAGCAGCAGCATCTGGGCACAGATCGCGTTGGAGTTCTCGTCCCGGACCTCTGTGCCGAGGAAGATGATCCGGTTCCGCAACAGCGACTGATACACCTGGTCGTCGAGACCGAAGCCCCCGCTGCGCTCTGCCATCAGTTCTGCATTCACGGGCACGAACCTACCCGCTGAGCACCTCGTGGCAGAGGGCATCCCGGCCCTGTTCGCTGACGGCGCACGCGGACCGCCGCGGCGCCGCGGCTAGATTGGTGATCATGAGCACCCTGGCGGACTTCTCCGCAACCGCGATCGACGGCACCGAGCGGCCGCTCGGCGAGTACCTCGGCAAGGTCGTCCTGGTCGTGAACACGGCCTCCAAGTGCGGTTTCACCCCGCAGTACGACGGCCTGCAGAAGTTGTACGCCGACCACGCCGACGCCGGGCTCGTGGTGCTCGGCTTCCCGTGCGACCAGTTCGGCCACCAGGAGCCGGGCACCGAGGACGAGATCGACGAGTTCTGCCGGGTGAACCACGGGGTGACCTTCCCGATGTTCGCCAAGATCGACGTCAACGGCGCCGACGCGCACCCGCTCTACACCTGGCTGCGGTCCGAGAAGGGCGGCGTGCTGGGCGACGCGATCAAGTGGAACTTCACCAAGTTCCTGGTCGGCCGGGACGGCGAGGTGATCAAGCGGTACGCGCCGCAGACCACCCCGGAGCAGCTCGAGGGCGACGTCGAGAAGGCACTCGGCGCCTGACAAGCACTGAGCCTGCCGAAGGGGCGAGCCCGATCATGCGGCTCGCCCTTCGACAGGCTCAGGGAACGTTCGTTACTTCGCGACCGGCTCGGTGGCCTCGGCCTCGGCCTCGATCTCGTCCGTCTCGACGACGGGATCGGCCAGCGTGCCGTCCGGCTGCAGCCGGTCCAGCTCGACCCGGTCACCGTTGGAGTCGGTGACCGCGGCGGCCTCGACGACCAGGGCCAGCGCCTTGCCGCGCCGGATCTCGGTCATGTACTCGTTCACGTGGTGCGGGTGCTCCTGCAGGTGGTCCGCGATCTGCTGCGGGTTGCTCCCCTGCTGCTGCGCCAACCGGATGATGTGCTGGGTCAGGTCGTTCTGGTCGACCGGGACCTCACGCTCCTCGGCCAGCTTGTCCAGCACGATCTGCGCCTTCAGCGCGTCGGAGGCCCGCTTCTCCACGTCGGCCCAGAAGGACTCCTCGTTCTCGCTCTCCTCGGACTCGGCGAGGTACTGCTCGAGGGAGAGGCCGGCCTGGCCGAGCTGACGGTTGATCTGCTCCTTGCGGGCCTCGACGTCGGCCGCCAGCGCACCCTCGGGCACGTCGAAGTCGATCTTGCCGATCAGGTCCTCCAGGACCTTGTCCCGGGCGTCGCTGGCCTGCTCCAGCCGGCTCATGTTGATCAGCCGGGTCCGGATGTCGTCCTTCATCTCGTCCAGCGTGTCGAACTCCGACGCCAGCTGGGCGAACTCGTCGTCCAGCTCGGGCAGGTTCTGCTCGGCGACCGTGGACACGGTGACCTTGATCTCGGCGTCCTCGTCCTTGTGCGGGCCGCCGACCAACTTCGAGGTGAAGGTCGCGGTCTCGCCGGCGGACAGCCCGGTCACGGCGTCGTCGAGGCCGTCCAGCATCGAGCCGGAGCCGATCTCGTACTCCATGCCCTCGGCGGTGGCGTCCTCGAGGACCTCGCCGTCGATGCTCGCCTCGAGGTCGATCGTCACGACGTCGCCCTCGTCGGCGGCACGCTCGACGGTCTCCCGGGAGCCGAACCGCGCCCGCAGCGCGTCCAGCTGCTCGGTGACCCGCTCCTCATCGGCCTCGAGCGCGTCGACCGTGGCGGACAGCGAGTCCAGCTCCGGCAGCTCGAACTCCGGCCGCACCTCGACCTCGGCGGTGAACTCGAGGAGATCGTTGTCCTCGAGCTTGGTCACCTCGATGTCCGGCTGGGCCAGCGGGGACAGCTTGTTGTCCGAGACGGCCTTGCCGTACAGCTCGGGCAGCGCGTCGTTGATGGCCTCCTGCAGCACCGCGCCGCGGCCGTACCGCTGGTCGATCACCATCGGCGGGACCTTGCCCTTGCGGAAGCCGGGAATGGTGATCTGCTGGGCGATCGCCTGGTAGGTCTTCTCCACGCTCGGCTTGAGTTCGTCGAACGGGACCTCGACGGTGATCTTGACCCGGGACGGGCTCAGCTGCTCGACGGTGCTCGGCACGTACAGACTCCTGGTGGAAGGAATGGCATCAGTTCGGGTCCAGCGCAGGCCGAAGATACGCCTCGCCAGAGACCGGACCATCCTACGGTCGGCGTCCGAGGGCACCAAATCCCGCGCCGAGAGAGCCGAGTAGGGTCACCAGCGACAACTTGATCAGGGAAAGGAAACCCGTGACGACGCAATTTGGAGTTTTCGTTCCGCAGGGCTGGCGGATGGATCTGGCCGACATCGCCGATCCGGTCGAGCAGTACGAGGCGATGACCGCCGTGGCCAAGGCCGCCGACGCCGGTCCGTGGGACTCGATCTGGGTGTACGACCACTTCCACACCGTTCCCGAACCCACCCCGAACACCACCTTCGAGTGCTGGACCGCGACCTCGACGCTGGTCCGCGACACGACCCGGGTCAACGTCGGCCAGATGGTCGGCTGCAACGGCTACCGGCACCCCTCCCTCTACGCCAAGATCGCCTCGACCGTCGACGTGGCCAGCCACGGCCGGCTGTACGCCGGGATCGGCGCCGGCTGGTACGAGAACGAGTGGAAGGCGTACGGCTACGAGTGGCCGGAGTTGAAGGACCGGATGGGCGCCTTCCGCGAGGCGGTGCAGATCATTCACAAGATGTGGACCGAGGACAACCCGACCTTCGCCGGGAAGTACTACTCGATCGACGGCCCCTACAACGAGCCGAAGGGCGTCCGGAAGCCGCACCCGTCGCTGTGGATCGGCGGCGGTGGCGAGAAGGTCACCCTCAAGCTGGTCGCGCAGTACGGCAACGCCGCGAACATCGGCGGCGGCGACCCGGAGACGCTGAAGCAGAAGGCGGCGATCCTCAAGGGTCACTGCGAGAAGGTCGGCCGGGACTACTCGGAGATCATCAAGTCGACCAGCCTGAACGTCTATCCGATCGCCGACGGCGAGGACAAGGCGAAGGCCGAGGAGAAGGCGTTCCGCGGCCTGCCGCCGACCTGGCGGGAGCGCTACGGCGACCCGGTGAAGACCGTGTCGGAGATCAAGGCGGAGGTCGAGCAGCTGGTCGAGGCCGGCGCCGACTACGTGATCTGCTACATCCCGGCGCTCGCTTACGATCATGAACCGCTGCAGCGGTTCGCCGAGGAGATCATCCCGCAGTTCGGTTGATCGACGGGGACGGTGGGCGTTGGGCCTACCATCCCTGGTTGTGAACGACTCTTCGACAACGGCGGCCGCCCGGCCCGTGGTCCGGACGGCCGCCGACGTCGCCCGGCTGGTCGCCGACCGCCCGCGTCCGACCAAGGGCGCCGCGGCCGTGGTGATCCTGGCCCTGGGCGGCATCTTCATGGACGCGTACGACTTCTCGTCGATCGCGTTCGGGATCACCGAGATCCGCCGCCAGTTCGGCTTGGACGCGCTGATGACCGGCGTGGTCAACGCGTCGATCATGGTCGGCTCGGTGGTCGGTGCCTCGGTCGGCGGGGTGCTGGTGGACCGGCTCGGCCGCTACCGGCTGTTCATGGCCGACATGATCTTCTTCGTGGTCGCCGCGATCGGCTGCGCCCTGGCGCCGAACGAGTGGTGGCTGATCTTCTTCCGGTTCGTGATGGGCATCGGGGTCGGTCTTGATCTTCCGGTGGCGATGGCGTTCCTGGCCGAGTTCTCCTCGCTGCGTGGCAAGGGCAACCGGTCGCAGCGGGTCAACGCCTGGTCGCCGGCCTGGTACGCGGCGACCGGCTTCGGCTATCTGGTGGTACTGATCGCCTTCCTCGCGCTGCCGGAGTCCGGCCAGCCGCTGCTCTGGCGGATCGTGGTCGGCTTCGGCGCGGTGCCGGCGCTGGTGGTGCTGCTGGTGCGGCGCCGCTTCCTCAAGGAATCGCCGCAGTGGCTGGCCAATCAGGGCGACCTGCGCGGCGCGGTGGACATCCTGCGCTCGGCGTACGGCATCGATGCGGAACTGGCGGCCGACGCGGTGACCACGCGCCGGGCCCCGGCGGCGAACTGGACCGCGTTCGCCCGGCTCTGGTCGCCGACCTATCGGGTCCGTACGATCGTCGCGCTCTGCGTCAGTGTGTTCTCGACGTTCGGCTACAACGCCGTCGCGTACGGCACCCCCTTGATCATCTCCACCCTGTTCCAGCAGGGCCCGTTGATCACCATCGCCTCGTCGCTGGTGATCAACCTCCTGTTCGGGGTCGGCGGCGGACTGGTCGGCGTCGCCCTGGTCAGCAAGGCCGGGTCCCGGCGACTGGCCCTGATCGGCTTCGCCCTGCAGGCGGTGGCGTTGTTGATCTTGGCGGTGGTCGGCATCCCGACCGGACCGTTGATCGCGATCGCCGTCGGCATGCTGGCGCTGTTCATCTTCGCCCAGGCCGGCGGGCCCGGTGCCCAGCTGATGTCGTACGCGACGCTGAGCTACCCGACCAGCCTGCGCGGCACCGGCGTCGGCTTCAACGAGGCCGTGAAGCGGGTCTTCTCCGTGATCTCGCTGTTCTTCTTCCCGATCTTGGCCGGGGCGCTGCAGTCCGGGGTGTTCTGGATCATCGCGATCTTCCCGCTGCTCGGCGTCCTCGCCCTGCTCGTGTTCCGCTGGGATCCGGTCGGGGTGGACACCGACGCCGAGGAGTACCGTACCCAGAACTGAGTGATCAACTTCGGCTCAGTGTCGTCGTGCCTGATCGAACTGAGCCACGACCAGCGGCATCGCCCGGGCGGCCGAACCGAGATGATCGATCTCCCCAAGATCGACAACCTGTGCCCGGCCGCCGTGCTGCCGGACCTGGGCGGCGCAGTAGAGCGAGTTCTTCGCGGGAGCCACCCGGTCGCCGGACGCGCTGTAGAGCCTGACCCCGACCGGCGGGCGCCATTGACAGACCTCGGCCTCGTCCTTGATCACCTCGGCCAGCCGGCCGGTGGGGTGTTCGAGAAGTCCCAGGAACTCCGGCGTGAACAGGTCGGCGGGATCCTGCGGCAACGCCGACAGCACCTCGTAGGCCGGATGGGTGTGATCGAACAGTTCCTCGATCGTGGCAGCGTACGGTGCCCGGAAGGCGTCGGCCGGGTCGTCGTAGAGGCCGTGGATGCGGTTCCAGGAGATGATCAGGTACGCCAGGTAGGAAGCCCGGTGGTCCAGGTCGGTGGTCACCAGGTCCCGCACCATGCTGCTGGTGTCGTAGGGCCCGCTGACCGGCGCCAGAGCACCGACCCGGAACTGCCGATCGGCGCCTCCGTCCAGCAGCCGGCCCAACGCCATGGCGGCATGCCCGCCCTGGGAGAAGCCGGTGATCATGACCTCGCGATCCAACCGCTGTCCGTGCCAGTGGCCCAGCTGGCCGAGGGCTCGCACCCCGTCGAGGCCGGCGCTCGCTGTGGAATCGCTGTGCAGGTAGGGATGAAAGCCGCTGCCGGTTCCCAGTCCCAGGTAGTCCGGCGCCGACACCGCGTACCCGGCGGCGCCCAGCAGGTAGCTGGTCGACCGGTCCTGCCCGTCCGACATCGACGCCACCTCCGTTCGGGCGATCGTGGTGCCGTGCAGGTTGACGGCAGCGGTCAGCCGCCGTTGACCGGACTCGGGAAGCACGGCGAGCTGGCTGGCGGTGGTGAGGCGTCCGCGGAGATCGACCGTGCGGTACTCCACGCGGTAGGAGCGAACTCCGTAACGGATCTGGGCGGTGTCCAGCCCATGCCGGCTCAACTGCGCGGCGACCTCCGCACGGTCGAGTCGCTCCAGGGGCGTGACCGAAACCAGCGTCCCGCGATCCGGCTGCGGTCCGGGTTCTCGTGCTGAGGTGGTAGCTGACGTCGCTGTGAGCAGACCAACCCCCACCATGATCACCGCGACCAGCCGCCGTAGCTGTCGTCTCAGCATCGAAACGTCCTTCCTCGGACTCATCGGATCGATTCATCCTCGTCGGAAGGGTGGCTGCGGACGATGGTGCTAACCGGCCTCTCTGCGCTGTGGCTGACCCGACCTGCGCAGACGAGTCGTGCAACACCGTGCGGAGGGGTACCGTCCCAGTCATGATTGATCATTTCGGGCTTCAGGTCGCCGACGTGGCGGCCAGCGCTGCCTTCTACGACGCCGTGCTCGGAGCGCTGGGCCAACGCCGCGTGATGGACTTCCAGGTCGCCATCGGCTACGGCGATGATCATCCCGACTTCTGGATCGGCCAGTGGACCGACCAGGTGCCGAACCGGCCGACCCATCATGCCTTCACCGCGAAGGACCGCGACGCCGTGCTCGCGTTCTTCGAGGCGGCGAAGGCGCAGGGCATGGAGATCCTGCACGAGCCGCGGGTCTGGCCGGAGTACCACGAGCACTACTTCGCCGCGTTCGTCCGCGATCCCGACGGCAACAACGTCGAAGCCGTCTGCCACACGCCTGCCTGAGCCGCCAGCGGGATCCTCGGGCGCAGGGCACCTAGCCTGCGTGCCGCTCCAGGTACTCGTCCAAGGCCTTCCTGGCAAGCTTCGACCGCGTCAAGCCTTCCCGCTCAGCCTGTGCTTCGAGTGCTTCCCGCACTGGGCCGGGAACCCGGAACTGTACAACGGGCGAATGCTTGCCGTCACCCGTCAAGGACTTCCGCCCCGGCACAAGATTGCGACGACGGACTGCCGCCAAGGCTTCCTGCGCAATCTGCTCGGCCCGGGAATCCGTCAGTTCCTCGCCGTGGTAGACAAACGGCTCATCGCTCTCGTCGAGTTCCGGCTCGCCGTGGCGCTCCTTGAATGTAGCCATCACTCCTCCTGTCGCTTGCGGTAGTGCGTCGGCATCGCGTGAATGCATGCATAGCGACCCTCATGCCTGTCATCCGGAACCACAATGAGCTCGAGCTCGACACCGCGGTCGTCGAAGCCGACGTAGTACTCGGCGTCGCCGTCAACGGTAACGAGTTCTGCCTCCGCCAACGCGGCAATGATCCGGCTCTGCGAGATGCGGTGCTTCCTGGCGGAGGCCGTGATCCGGACCCTTGGCTTCATTCTTCGAATGTGTCAGACACATACGACACTCTACTCGAACGTGGGCGGTGGAAGCAGGGCTGGCAGACCGAATCGAAGCGTGGTCTGATGAAGCGTGCCGACGACCCTGGACTGGCCCGACTGTCTCAATGTCCGTGATCTCGGCGGGCTGCCCACGTCCGACGGGCGCCGGATCGCCACCGGGGCGTTGATCAGGTCCGACAACCTGACCCGGTTGACCACTGCCGGGGTCGACGTCGCTCGGGAGGCCGGGCTGGGCCGGATCGTCGATGTCCGGACCGACTGGGAGTGCGAGCGCTACCCGACACCCTTCGCGGGTGATCCGCTGCACTGGAACCGCCCGCTGTACCGGCACGACGATCCGTACGATCCGGCGCTGAGTCTGGACCAGACCTACATCGCGGGGCTGGAGCTCAGGCCCGAAATGTACGCCGCCGCGATCGAGGCGATCGCGACCGCGCCGGCCGGCGGCGTCCTGGTCCACTGCCACATGGGGAAGGATCGGACCGGCATGGTGATCGCGCTCGCCCTGGGCGTGGCCGGGGTGCCCGCCGAGGTGATCACCGCCGACTACGTCGCGGTCGACGAGCGGTTGCGCGATCACTTCGCCGAACTGCTCGCCGCCGTCGAGGACGAGACCGCCCGGGACCTGCTCGCCGAGGAGCTCAGCAGCCGGCCCGAGACCATGATCACGGTGCTTGATCATCTCGAGCGCGGGTACGGCGGCGCCGAGGCGTACCTCCGGCACGGCGGGCTCGGCGACGACACCCTCGGCCGGCTGCGGGCACGACTGGTCGGCGTCACGGACTGACCCACCCGGCGCCGGGACTCACCCGCCCGGGAACGTACGGACGAGTCGTTCGATCAACCGGGTGGTGAGTCCCTCGTCCTGGGCCACCTCGTGTTCGACCGCGATCGCGGTGTCCGGGTGATCGGTGATGATGCCGTCCACGCCGTCGATCATGAGGGCCTGCATCCGCTCCTCCGACTGAACGGTCCAGACGATGATCCGCCGGCCGGACTCCCGGGCCTGCTGCAGGAAACGGTCATCGTAGGAGGCCTGCTCGATGACGACGAAGTCACAGTCGAGGTTCGGGATCCCGCTCAGGTTGATCGGGATGATGTAGCCGACCCGGAGCGACGGCCGGGCCTCCTTCAACTGGGTCACCGCGTCCCGGCTGAGCGAGTGGTACGTGTACCAGTCGGCGACCCCGTAGCTGTCCAGCACGGCCAGCAGCCGGGGCACGAGTTCGGGACTCTCGCCGCCGTGCAGCTTGACCTCGAGCAACTGCGGCAGGTCGAGCTCCCGCGACGTCTCGATCCATTCCTCGAGGGACGGGATGCGGGCGCTGGCTTCGCCGTCCCGGACGGTGATCTTGGTCAGCTCCGCCTGGGTCAGATCCTTGACCTCACGGCCGAGTCCGGCCAGCCGGCTCAGGTTCGAGTCGTGGATCACCACGAACTTGCCGTCCTTCGTCTCCTGGACGTCGAACTCCACCCGGTCCGCACCAGCCCGCTTGGCCGCCCGCAGCGCGGGCACCGTGTTCTCCACCGTGTCGTCGACCCAGCCGCGGTGAGCGATCACCTCGGCCGTCCGGTCCACGTCGAAGGTCTGGAACGCGGCGGCGTTGATCACCGAGCCCGCGATGATCACGACCAGGGCGACGCCGCCGGCGATCGCCCGCAGCGGCCAGGCGGACCGGCTGCCGCCGTCGGTTCCGATCATGGTCGGGCCTGGCTCGGCCGGGTCCGGCCGGGCGGTGCCGGACAGCCTGGGCAGGCCGTCGCGTTGCAGGACGATCAGGCTCTGCGCCAGCGTGGTCGTCGCCAGCGCGGTGATCACGAACAGCGCCACCTGCCAGACCGCGAGGCCGGTTGCGGCCATGATCAACGACCGGTCCGGCGCCACCTCGTCCGCAACCGCCGTCGGGAGGCAGGCGAGCAGGCCGACCACGACCAGGGCCGCGGTGTGCGGGAGGCCGACCAGGACGGTCAGACCGAACAGGCGCAGCGTCCGGCGCCGGCTGAGTCGCCAGCTGGTGGCGATCGCGGCCAGGACTCCCGCGTCCGTGGTGCTGATCAGCGGCAACACGAACAGCAGGCGGAGGTTGAGATACAGCAGGACCAGCATGGCCAACGCGTACAGCAGGCCGGCCACCGGCGACTTCGCCAGCTCGTCGGTGACGAACGGAGGCACGGCGACCCGGCTGGTCAGCGACGCGATCAGGCCGACCTGGCCGAGCGGCAGCACGATCAGGAGATAGATCACCAGCAGCAGGCTCTGCGGATGGACCAGCTTCCGCAGCGTTCGCCGCAGCCGCTGCAGTGTCGGCCGGAGCCGCGCGGAGCCCTGGCTCTGGTGCTCGTCGGCCAGGATGAAGACCAGGGCGAAGCCGGTGAAGATCAACACCACGGCCAGCCCCGCGGCGAGCAGCAGGGTCGCGTCCGCGATCGGATTGCGCAGGATGCGGACGAACTCCTCGTACGAAAGGCTGTCCGCTCCGCTCTCGACCAGCACCAGCTAGTAGAGCAGCCTGATCACCGGCGCTCCCACCAGGGCGGCGAGCAGTTCACCGGCCAGAATGATCAAGACGTAGAGCAAGGGCGAACGCCAGGTGCTGCGGAATCCCGTACCGGCGGCGCGCAACACCCCCACCGGACGCGACCCGACCGGCTCGCGGCTCCCTGCAGCGGACAGCACACCCGTCGACTCAACCTC
This sequence comes from Microlunatus sp. GCM10028923, assembly GCF_042666975.1. Lineage (NCBI taxonomy): Bacteria > Bacillati > Actinomycetota > Actinomycetes > Propionibacteriales > Propionibacteriaceae > Microlunatus > Microlunatus sp. GCM10028923. The sequence goes on from NZ_JBHTFF010000004.1 coordinate 266,025, forward strand.
AGGACCCGCATCCATCCCCCGATCCTGCCAGTCCCCCGCCGACCCCGCCCATCGCCCCGGACGTCAACCGGGAGGTGGGATTGTCGACTTTCCGACGTCTCCGGGACGATTCGACGTGGGCAAGTCGACAACCCGACCTCACGGGTCCGACCGTTGGCCGGTGAGCTGTTCGGCGAACAGGTCTGCGAAGCGGCCGGGTTGATCAAGGAGTTCGCGGTAGCTGCCGACCTGCACGATCCGGCCCTCGTCGAAGACGTAGATCCGGTCCACGCCGCGCAGGGTCCAGGCGCGGTGGGAGACGACGATGGTGATCCGGTTCTCCTTGCTCTGCAGGAGTTCGGCGAAGATCTCGGCTTCGGCCTCGGCGTCGATCGCGCTGGTCGGTTCGTCGAGGATCCAGACGTCGGCGGCGCGCAGGCAGATCCGGGCCAGGGCGAGGCGCTGCCACTGGCCGCCGGAGAGCCCGACGCCGCCCCACTGCTGGCCGAGCTGGGTGTCCAGGCCGTCCGGGAAGGTGCGGACCAGGTCGCCGAGCCGAGCCGAATCCAGCGCGGCCCAGAGTTCGGCGTCGGTGACGCCGGAGCGCGGGGTGCCGAGTTCGACGGCCTCGCGCACCGTGAACTCGTACCGGCCGAACTCCTGGTTGAGCAGGCCGAAGCCGGCCAGTAGGCCGGACGGGGTCGGGAAGCCGATCGACTCGCCGTCGATCCTGATGGTGCCGGCGTCGGTGGGCAGGACGCCGATCAGCGCGTTGACCGTCGTCGTCTTCCCGGCCCCGTTGGAACCGACCAGAGCGATCAGCTCGCCGCGTTCGACGGTGAGCGACACCCCGTCCACGGCGGGCTGCTGCTGCCCGGGATAACGCACGGTCACCCGGTCGAGCTCGATCCGCCGGGGCCGCCCGACCGGACCGCCGGCCGGTTCGGCGTCCCGCTCCCCCGCCATCCGGTAGTAGGTCTCGGCCTGCGGCGCGGTGGACATGATGTTGCCGAACGCGTGCCCGGTGAACCGGATCGCGGACAGGCCGGACAGGATGCCGGCGATCGCGGCCGCGGCGACGGCGGCACCCGCGCCGGAGTTGATCATCGCCCAGAGCGCGCCAGCCAGCAGCACCGCGGTGCCGGTCGAGGCGGCGGTCTCCCAGCGCATGTCGGCCGCCAGTATCCGGTCGAACAAGATCAACTTGCGGCGCTGCTCGCGAGCCACCCGATCGGCGACCTTGGCGCCGGTGCCGAGCAGAGCCAACTCGGTGCCGGGCCGCTGCTGCAGCAACTGCTCCATCGCGTACGTCGAGCGACGCTGAGCCGCGGCCACCGGCGGCCAGCCGCGCGCCTCCACCCGGGCGATGAACGTCATCGCGATCACGGTCGGCAGCAGGGCCGCCAGCACCAGCACCCCGGCGTACGGGCTGAAGGTGAAGATCGCCACGCAGAGTCCGGCCGCCGTCACGGCGGTGCCGGCCAACTGCAGCAGGTTGCCCGGCACCCGGCTCAGCGCGTCGATGCCCAGCTCCGCCGCCTGCAAGGCCGTCGTCACCTCCGGATCGGCCTGCCGGTGCGGCGCCAGCGACGCCGCCGCGCGGGCCAGCGCCGTCCGGTAGTGCCAGCCGAGCCGGAGGCCGGCCCGCTGGGACCCGGTCAGGGCCAGGTAGCCGATCGAGAAGTTCAGCCCGACCGCCACGGTCAGGCCCACCAGCGCGGTCGCCAGGCCCTGCTGATTGCGTTGTGGGGCGGCGATCTCGTCGAGCAGCCGCTTGAGCAGCCAGACCTCGGCGGGCGGGATCAGGGCGTGGCACAGGCTGAGTGCGGCCGCGGCCACGAACCAGCCCGTGGCGTGCCGGGCGGCGTCCCTGAGGGTGCGCCAGGAGGTCCGTGCGGCCGCCGCGAGGGCGGCGGAAAAGGTCAGATCTTGGGAGGTGGTCACCGGAGGTCCTTGTGCATCGTGGCCGATAGACGAGGGCAGCCGACAGCAACCGGCCCGAAAATGCCGGTGGAAGGTCGTGCCGCCCGCGGCCAAATGCGATGACGTCCCCGAGGGACCCAGAGGCAGAGTGGCTTGGGTGGTCCCAACCTAGCAAGAAATGTCGGGGCGGCGGGACTCGAACCCGCGATCCCCTGCTCCCAAAGCAGGTGCCCTAGCCACTGGGCCACGCCCCGTCTCCCGGATCGTCCGGGAGGGTCCGCATGAGTGTAGTGTCCGGGCTCGCCACCCACCAACCCGTTACCTTGGGCGCACGGGATGATCAAGATCGGAGGTGGCTGCGGCGATGGGGCTGGAGGTCGAGGATCGTCCCTCCGATTCACCGTTCGTCGAGCGGGTCTGGCGCAGCCGCAGCTTCGCCGTGGACCGGATGATGTCGGTCGCGAATCCGTACACGGAACTCGTGTTCTGGGGCGGTCCGGGCCGGATCCGGGTCGCCGTGCAGGGTCCGGAGTCGCGGGCCGGGCTGGCGCCGGTGCCACCGGACACGTGGTTCTTCGGGATCACCTTCTCGCTCGGCACGGCGCTGCCCCAGCTTCCGGCGCGGCTGCTGCTGGACGGCGGCATCGAGCTGCCGGAGGTCACCGATCGGCGGTTCGAGCTGGCCGGTTCGCGCTGGTTCCGGCCGGGCTTCGGCAACGCCGAGGGCTTCGTCGACCGGCTGGTCCGGGAGGGGGTGCTCGGCCGGGACCCGGTCGTCGCGGCCGCGGTCGATGATCATCGGCTCCGGGTGTCGTTGCGTACGGTGCAGCGGCGCTTCCTGGCGACGACGGGGCTCACGCCGACCGCGGTCCGGCAGATCCTGCGGGCCCGGCAGGCCGCGATGTTGATCATGGAAGGCGTGCCGCCGGTCGAGGTCGTGCACACGCTCGGCTACTTCGATCAGCCGCACCTGACCCGGTCGCTGGCCCGCTACATCGGCCGGACCGCCCGGCAGCTGCGCCGGGTCGACCCGGCCGAGCCGCTGTCGCTGCTGTACAAGACCGAACCGCCCGCGAACGCCTAGTGTCCTGCCGAGCCACCAGCAGACAGGACACCCATGGGCGCATTGCACGCACACGAGTTCATCACCCTCGACGGCATCATCGACGAGCCGGGATGGTCGGCGGACTTCGACTTCGACGAGGGCATGAACGAGACCCTGAACCGGCTCGCCGAGACCTGTACCGCGGTGCTCCTCGGCCGGCGCAGCTACGAGCTGTTCGCGCCGGCCTGGTCGGAGCGCACCGCCGACGACGACCTGTTCGCCCCGTTCCTCAACAAGACCCCGAAGTACGTGGTCTCGAGGACCCTCACCGAGGCGGAGGCGACCTGGCAGCCGACCACCCTGCTCGGCGGGTACGACCCGGCGGCGATCCGCCGGCTCAAGGAGGAGCAGCAGGGCGACGTGTTCACCGGCGCCAGCGGCACCCTGGTCCGGGCGCTGCTGGCCGACGGGCTGGTCGACCAGCTGCACCTGTTCCTCTACCCGGTGTCGCTGGGCACCGGAGCACGGCTGTTCCCCGAGGGTTCGGTGCCGCAGTCGATGGAGGTGATCAGCAGCCGGACCAACGCCAGCGGCGTGATCAATCTCAACCTTCGGGTACGGCCTCGAGCCTGACGTCCAAGATCAAGTGGTGGGTGCCGTCCGGGTCGACCATGATCGAGCCGGAGCCGGTCAGCCCGGCCAGTTCGCCGGTGCCGCTGTCCGGCACGATCGCGAGCTTCTCGTCGTAGCGGTCGGTGCCGTGCGTCGACGCCGTGTGGAGGAAGTTGATCGTGCCGGTCCGGCCGCCGATCGTGCCCTCGAACGACTCCAGGGCGACATAGCTGCCGGCCCCGGTCTCGGGGTTCAGCGCGCCGGTGAACTGCGTGCTGGCCCGGCCCTCGATGCCGCCGGTGAACGTCTTGATCATGGTGGCGTGCCCGACCGACGCGGCCGTCGTGATCGGCGGCGTGTGGTCGCTCGGGGTCCAGTCGGAGACGGTGAAGGTTCCCTGTGCCTGCATGGCAGCGAGGCTAGCCGCGGTCCCGGCCGGACCGCTTGATCAAATCCGACATCAGCCGGCCGGGCGGCCGCCGAGCCGGTCGGACAGCTGAGCGGCGGCTCTCCGTACGGCCTCGACGACCTGGTCGCGCAGGCCGGGGCCGGCGTCGGCCGGGAAGGTGACGGCGACGCTGGCCACCGGATGGTCCTGGGTGTCCAGCACCGGCCGGGCGATCGAGGTCCAGCCCGGCGTCACCAAGCCCTCCTCGACGGCGTACCCGCGGGTGCGGACGTCGCTGAGCAGCCGGCGCAGTTCGGTCGGCGTGGTCGGCCCGCGGCCTTCCCGCTGCACCAGGGCGTCCGGGTGCGGGAACAGCGCGGTGAGCTGGCGGGCCGGCAGTTCGGCCAGGATCGCCAGTCCGCTGGCGGTGACCGGCGCCGGCAGCCGTACCCCGACGTCGGTCACCAGCAGTGGCGTTCCCGGGGCGCGTTCCTCGATCACGAAGTAGACCTCGGTGCCGTGCAGGACGGACAGCCGCGCGTGCTGGCCCAGGTCGGCGGCGAGCCGGCGCAACGTCGGCCCGGCGATCCGCTGCAACGGCTCCTGCCGTTGGTAGGCCGTGCCGAGTTCGTACGCGGCGACGCCCAGGCAGTAGCGCCGCCGGTCGACCAGGTGGCTCACGAATCCTTGATCACGAAGGATGGACAGCAGTCGGTACGTGGTCGACCGCGGCAACCCGAGCCGGGCCGCGACGGTGCCGGCCGACACCGGCTCCGGCTGCCGGGCCAGCAGCCGCAGCACGGCCAGCACGTGATCCGCCGCCGGCGCCGAGGACATGACCGCAGTGTCTCAGATCCGGGACAGAAGTTGCCGTGCCGGTACTCGCCAAACCCCTCCGGCGGCACTCCAATAAGACCATGAACCCTGATTCCGGATCGGTGCCGCTCGGGATCGGCCCGCTGTCGGCCGCGGATGTGATCGCGGTCGCCCGGCACGGCGCGACGGTGCGCCTGACCGACGACGCCCGCGCCGAGGTGCGCCGGACCCGTGCCGTGATCGACGCCCTGGCCGACGACGCCGAGCCCCACTACGGCGTCTCCACCGGCTTCGGGGCCCTGGCCACCACCCACATCCCGGCGGACCGGCGGGCCGCCCTGCAGGCGAGCCTGATCCGGTCGCACGCCGCGGGCTCCGGGCCGGAGGTGGAACGTGAGGTGGTCCGCGCGCTGATGCTGCTGCGCTGCTCCACGCTGGCCACCGGCCGGACCGGGATCCGCGAACAGACCCTGGACGGCTACCTCGCGATGATCAACGCGGGGCTCACCCCGGTCGTCCACGAGTACGGCAGCCTGGGCTGCTCCGGTGATCTTGCTCCGCTGGCCCACTGCGCGCTAGCGCTGACCGGCGAGGGGCTGGTCCGGGATCCCGCCGACCGGGTCCGGCCGGCGGCCGAGGCCCTGGCCGAGGCGGGGATCGTGCCGATCGCACTGGCCGAGAAGGAGGGCCTGGCGTTGATCAACGGCACCGACGGCATGCTCGGCATGCTGCTGCTGGCGATCGACGACCTGCGTTCCTTGATCACCGTCTCGGACCTGACCGCGGCAATGAGCGTCGAGGGACTGCTCGGCACCGACCACGTGTTCGCCGCCGACCTGCACGCGTTGCGGCCGCAGCCGGGCCAGGCGGCCTCCGCGGCGAACCTCCGGATGATCATGGCCGACAGCGAGATCCGGGCCAGCCACCAGGTGGAGGACTGCCCGCGGGTGCAGGACGCCTACTCGTTGCGCTGTGCGCCCCAGGTCGCCGGTGCCGCGCGGGACACGGTCGATCACGCGGCCACCGTGGCCGGCTGGGAGCTGGCCTCGGCGATCGACAACCCGGTGATCACCCCGGACGACCGGGTGGAGTCCAACGGCAACTTCCACGGTGCCCCGATCGCCTACCAGCTGGACTTCCTGGCCATCGTGACGGCCGATCTGGCCAGCATCGCCGAGCGGCGCACCGACCGGTTCCTGGACCGCGCCCGCAGCCACGGGCTGCCGCCGTTCCTCGCCGACGATCCGGGCGTCGACTCGGGCCTGATGATCGCGCAGTACACCCAGGCCGCGATCGTGTCCGAGCTGAAGCGGCTGGCCACGCCGGCCTCGGTCGACTCGATCCCGTCCTCGGCCATGCAGGAGGACCACGTGTCGATGGGCTGGTCGGCCGGGCGCAAGCTGCGCCGCTCGATCGACGGGCTGCGCCGGGTGCTGGCGATCGAGTTGATCACCGCGGCGCGCGGGCTGCGGTTGCGGGCCCCGCTGCGGCCGGGGCCGGCCACTGCCGCGGCGATCTCCGTACTCGAAGGGGCCGGGGTGGCCGGCCCGGGACCGGATCGCTGGCTCTCGCCGGAGATCGAGACCGCGGTCCGGGTGATCGAGGACGGCAGCTTGCGCGCCGCAGTGGAGTCGGTGACGGGCCCGCTCCGATGACCCCACTTCCCCACACTTCTTGCCGCTTTACGCGAGTTATATCTGACGGGTAGCGCCAGTTTTTCACGTTACGTGAAAAACCTGAGACGGAAGGGACGGTTGATCATGGAGGGTGCGAGGCCGGTACGGGCGCCGCGCGGGACCGGGCTGACGGCCCGGTCGTGGGCCGCGGAGGCGCCGCTGCGGATGCTGATGAACAACCTCGACCCGGAGGTCGCGGAACGCCCCGATGATCTTGTCGTGTACGGCGGGACCGGCCGGGCGGCGCGGGACTGGCGGTCCTTCGACGCGATGGTACGGACGCTGACGACCCTCGCCGAGGACGAGACGATGCTGGTCCAGTCCGGCCGGCCGGTCGGGGTGATGCGGACCCATCCGTGGGCGCCACGGGTCTTGATCGCGAACTCCAACCTGGTGCCGGACTGGGCCAACTGGCCGGAGTTCCGCCGGCTGGAGCAGCAGGGCCTGACCATGTACGGCCAGATGACGGCCGGCTCGTGGATCTACATCGGCACCCAGGGCATCGTCCAGGGCACCTACGAGACCTTCGCGGCGGTCGCGGAGAAGCGGTTCGGCGGCACCTTGGCCGGGACGCTCACCCTGACCGGCGGCTGCGGCGGGATGGGCGGCGCGCAACCGCTCGCGGTCACCCTCAACGGCGGCGTCTGCCTGGTGGTCGACGTGGCCCGGAGCCGGCTGCAGCGCCGGGTCGACCACCGCTACCTCGATCAGATCGCCGACGACCTCGACGACGCCGTGGCGATCGCGATCCAGGCCAAGCAGGACCGGAGGGCCTGGTCGGTCGGCGTCACCGGCAACGCTGCCACGATCTTCGAGGAGCTGCTGCGGCGCGGCGTCGAGATCGACATCGTCACCGACCAGACCAGCGCGCACGACCCGCTGAGCTACCTGCCGGAGGGCATCGACCCGGACGACTGGGACGACTACGCGGCGAAGAAGCCGGAGGAGTTCACCGACCGGGCGCGGGCGTCGATGGCCAAGCAGGTGACCGCGATGGTCGGGTTCGCCGACGGCGGCGCCGAGGTGTTCGACTACGGCAACTCGATCCGGGACGAGGCCCGCAAGGGCGGCTGCGAGCGGGCGTTCGACTTCCCGGGCTTCGTGCCCGCCTACATCCGGCCGCTGTTCTGCGAGGGCAAGGGCCCGTTCCGCTGGGTCGCGCTGTCCGGCGACCCGGCCGACATCGCCGCCACCGACCGGGCCGTGCTGGACCTGTTCCCGGACAACGACCGACTGCAGAAGTGGATCCGCGGCGCCCAGGAGAAGATCAGCTTCCAGGGGCTGCCGGCGCGGATCTGCTGGCTCGGGTACGGCGAGCGGGACCGGGCCGGGGCCGCGTTCAACGACCTGGTCGCCTCCGGCGCGGTCAAGGCCCCGATCGTCATCGGCCGTGATCATCTGGACTGCGGGTCGGTGGCGAGCCCGTACCGGGAGACTGAGTCGATGCTGGACGGCTCCGACGCGATCGCCGACTGGCCGCTGCTCAACGCCATGATCAACACCGCGTCCGGCGCCAGCTGGGTCTCCCTGCACCACGGCGGCGGGGTCGGCATCGGCCGGTCCATCCACGCCGGCCAGGTCACCGTCGCCGACGGCACCGCGCTGGCCGCCGAGAAGATCGCCCGGGTGCTCAGCAACGACCCCGGGATGGGCGTGATCAGACACGTCGACGCCGGGTACGACCTCGCCCGCGACGTCGCCGACGGACGCGGGGTGCGGGTCCCGCTCAGCGAAGGGTCATGATCATGGCGCAGCGCACGGGTCAGGGCCCTTCGACGAGCTCAGGGCACGGAGCAACCGGGATGATCGAGACCAGGTCGATCGAGGTCGTCCCGGACGAGGAACGGCACGGCACCCCGGTCAGTCAGTTCACCCTGTGGTTCGGTGCCACCACGCAGATCACCGCGGTGGTCGACGGCGCACTCGCGGTGGTCTTCGGCGCCGACCCGATCTGGGCGATCGTCGGACTGCTGATCGGCAACCTGCTCGGCGGCGCCGTGATGGCGTTGCACTCCGCCCAGGGCCCGCTGCTCGGGCTGCCGCAGATGATCAGCAGCCGGGCCCAGTTCGGCGTCCTCGGGGCCGCGATCCCACTGCTGCTGGTGATCGTCATGTATCTCGGTTTCGCGGCGACCGGCACCGTGCTGTCCGGCCAGGCGATCAACCAGATCGTCGGCGTCTCGGCACCATGGGTCGGGATCGTGATCTTCGGCCTGCTGACCCTGCTGATCGCCCTGCTCGGCTACAAGGTGATCCACCGGATGGGCCGGATCGCCACGGTCCTCGGGATCCTCGGCTTCGGCTTCCTGACCGTGCAGATCCTGCGCAGCGTCGACCTCGGCGGGCTGATCGGGAGTGCGCAGTTCGCCTGGCCGCCGTTCCTGCTGAGCGTCGCCCTCGGGGCCGGCTGGCAGCTCACCTTCGGCCCGTACGTCGCCGACTACAGCCGCTATCTGCCCCGGACCACCAAGCCGCGGACCACCTTCACGTACACCTTGCTGGGCAGCGTGATCGGCTCCCAGTGGTCGATGACCCTCGGCGCCCTGGTGGCCACGCTGCCGGCCCGGGACGGGAAGTCGTTCCTGGCCGATCAGGTCGGCTTCCTCGGTTCGGTGGCCGGGCCCGGGCTGGCCGCGATCGCGATCTACCTGGTGATCGTCAGCGGCAAGCTCACCGTGAACAGCCTGAACGCGTACGGCGGCTTCATGTGTGCGCTGACCACGGTGGCCGGGTTCACCGGCACCGCGGCGATCAGCCGCCGGGCCCGGACCGTCTACATCGCCGCGTTCATCGCGGTCTCGGTGATCATCGCCCTGGCCGCGTCGGCCGACTTCCTGGACAACTTCAAGAACTTCGTGCTGGTGCTGCTGATGGTGTTCACGCCGTGGAGCGCGATCAACCTGATCGACTTCTACCTGATCTCCAAGGAGAAGGTCGACGTCGACGCGCTCTACGATCCGGACGGACGCTACGGCCGGTGGAACGTGCGGGCCCTGGCCTGCTACGGCGTCGGGGTCGTGGTCCAGATCCCCTTCCTGGCCCAGAAGCTGTACACCGGTCCGATCACCGAGCTGCTCGGCGGCGCCGACATCTCCTGGATGGTCGGCCTGGTGATCACCGGCCTGCTCTACTACCTGCTGGCCCGGCCCCGGACCGTACGGGAGGACGCGTGAGCACGACGAGCGACCTGCTGACCGAGATCGAGAAGGTCGGGCAGAACCCTGGCTCGGGCGGTTACCGGCGCTACGCCTGGACCCGTGATGATCATGAACTCGGATCCTGGTTCGCGGCCGAGTGCGCGGCCCGCGGGCTCCCGGTGACCGAGGACCGGGCCGGCAACCAGTGGGCCTGGTGGGGCGATCCGGACGCGGCGCCCGGCCGGGCCGTGGTGACCGGATCGCACCTGGACAGCGTCCCGGACGGCGGCGCGTTCGACGGCCCGCTCGGCGTGGTCAGCGCGCTGCTCGCCGTGGACCGGCTGCGGGAGCGTGGCTTCGTGCCGGACCGGCCGATCGGCGTGGTGCGCTTCGTCGACGAGGAGGGTGCCAGGTTCGGCGTCGCCTGCGCGGGATCCCGGGTGATCACCGGCGAGCTGGCGGCGGACCGGGCGCTCGGCCTCGCCGACGCTGACGGGATCACCCTGGCCGAAGCCCTGCGAGCCAGCGGACGACGTCCGGATGATCTTGGTCCGGATCCGGAGGCGCTGGGCCGGATCGGCACCTTCGTCGAGCTCCATGTCGAGCAGGGCAAGGGACTGGTCGACCTCGGCGCGCCGGTCGGCGTCGGCAGCGACATCTGGCCGCACGGCCGGTGGCGGTTCGACTTCCCGGGCGTCGCCGATCATGCCGGCACGACCGCGCTGGCCGACCGGTCCGACGCCATGCTCGGGCTGGCCCGGCTGGTCCTCGCCGCCCGTACCGCCGCGGAACGGAACGGCTGCCTCGCCACGGTCGGCAAGACCCGGGTGGTGCCGGGCGGGGTGAACGCGATCCCGTCGGCGGCGACCGCCTGGCTGGATGCGCGCGGCCCGGCCGAGGATGCGGTACGGGCAGCGCTGGCGGACCTGGCCGCGTCCGCGGCGGCCGACGGCGGCGTGATCAGCGAGGAGTCCTGGACCCCGGTCACCCGGTTCGACCCGGACCTGGCCACCCGGCTCGCCGTACTGCTCGGGCCGGCGGACCGGCCCGTCCCGATCCTCGGCACCGGCGCCGGTCACGACGCCGGGATCCTGTCCCGGGCGGGCATCCCGACGGCGATGATCTTCGTCCGGAACCCGACCGGGGTGTCCCACTCCCCCGCCGAATGGGCCGAGCCGGACGACTGCGAGGCCGGTGTCGACGCGCTGGCCTCGGTGCTGGCCGACCTCGCGAGCGACTCATGATCAACTACTGGGCCGAGCACGCGTGGTTGCCGGACGGCTGGGCCGAACGGGTCCGGCTCACCGAGGCCGACGGCCGGTTCACGTCGGTGATCACCGGCGCCGAACCCGAGCCGGGCGACGAACGCCTGACCGGCATGGTGTTCCCGGGCTTCGCGAACGCCCATTCGCACGCGTTCCACCGGGCCCTGCGCGGCCGGACCCAGTCGGGGCGGGGCAGCTTCTGGACCTGGCGGGAGAAGATGTACGCCCTCGCCGGCCGGCTCGACCCGGACAGCCTGCTGGAGCTGGCCCGCGCCTGCTACACGGAGCTGGCCCTGGCCGGCTTCACGGTGGTCGGCGAGTTCCACTACCTGCACGATGATCACGAAGGCCGGCGCTACGCCGACCCGAACGCGATGGGCCGGGCCCTGCTCGAGGCGGCCCGCGAGGTCGGCCTGCGGATCACTCTGCTGGACACCTGCTACCTCGCCGGCGGGCTGGACGACTCCGGACACCGGCCGCCGGATCCGGTCCAGCGGCGGTTCTCCGACGGCGACGTCGACCATTGGTCCGGCCGGGTCGCCGACCTGATCGCCACCGAGACCGAACCGGCCGGGCTGACCAGGATCGGGATTGCGGCGCACTCGGTGCGCGCCGTCCCGGCCGCGGACCTCGGCGCCATCGGCGCGGCGTTCCCGGAGCTGCCGCTGCACGTCCACCTCAGCGAGCAGCCGGCCGAGAACGAGGCCTGCCTCGCCCACTACGGCCGGACCCCGGCCCGGCTGCTCGATGATCATGGTCTGCTCGGGCCGCGGACCACGGTCGTGCATGCGACGCACCTGACCGCCGACGACCGCGCCCGGCTCGGCGGCTCCGGGACCTGCGCGTGCTTCTGCCCCACCACCGAACGGGATCTGGCCGACGGCATCGGTCCGGCCCGGGAGCTCGCCGACGCCGGGGCGCCGCTCGCGCTCGGTACCGATCAGCACGCCGTGATCGACCCGTTCGAGGAACTGCGCGGCCTGGAACTGCACGAACGGCTGCGCACCGGCGAGCGGGGCCGGTTCGGCACCGAGGAGTTGATCACCGCCGCGACCGCGGCCGGCTACCGGAGCCTGGGCTGGTCCGACGGCGGCACGATCGCGGCCGGGCAGCGGTGCGACCTCGTCGTCGTCGACCCGTCGTCGATCCGGACCGCCGGCAGCCGACCGGACCAACTCTGCTACGCCGCCACCGCGGCCGACGTCCGGCGGGTCGTCGTCGGCGGCCGTACCATCGTGGCCGACGGGCTCCCGGTCCAGGTCACCCCGGACCTGACCATCCTCGACCGCCTGTGGGAGGACGCCTGATGAGGACCACCCCGAAGCACGCGACCTTGATCACCGGGATCGGCCAGCTGGTCACCTGCGACGGCGACGGGCCGGACGGACTCGGTCTCCGTCACGACCAGGCGGTGGTGGCCGAGGGCGGGGTGATCACCTGGATCGGCCCGGCCGCTCAGGCGCCGGCCGCCGACACCATGATCGACTGCGCCGGCCGGACCGTGATCCCGGGCTTCGTCGACAGCCACACCCACCTGGTGTTCGCCGGCGACCGGGCCGAGGAGTTCGCCGCGCGGATGACCGGGTCACGCTACGACGGTGGCGGGATCGGCACCACCGTGGCGGCGACCAGGGCGGCCGACGATGATCGACTTCGGACCCTGATCGCCGGGCGGGTCGCGGCGGCGCGCGCCCAGGGCAGCACCACGCTGGAGATCAAGAGCGGGTACGGGCTGACCGTCGAGGAGGAGGTACGGGCGCTCCGGCTGGCCCGCGAGTTCACCGTGGAGACGACGTTCCTCGGCGGTCACGTCGTGCCCGCGGAACTGGCTGCGAACCGGGCCGGTTACGTCGACCTGGTACGCGGGCCGATGCTGGCCGCCGCGGCCCCGTACGCGCGCTGGATCGACGTGTTCTGCGAGCCCAACTCGCCGCACGCGTTCACCGCCGAGGAGTCCCGGATGATCTTGACCGCCGGGGCCGCGGCCGGCCTGGAGCTGCGGGTGCACGGGAACCAGCTCGGCCCCGGGCCCGGAGTCCGGCTGGCGGTCGAACTCGGCGCCGCCAGTGTCGATCACTGCACCTACCTGACTGAGGCCGACGTGGACGCGCTGGCCGGAGCCGCGGACACGACGGTGGCCACCCTGCTGCCGGGAGTGGAGTTCGCCACCCGCTCCCCGTACCCGGACGGCCGCCGGCTGGTCGACGCCGGCGTCTCGATAGCGCTGGCGTCCGACTGTAACCCGGGCACCTGCCACTCGTCGTCGATGCCGTTCATGATCGCCCTCGCCGTACGCGAGCTGGGGCTGACCCCGGCCGAGGCGCTGCTGGCCGCGACCGCCGGCGGCGCCAAGGCCCTGCGCCGCACCGACATCGGCGCGATCATGATCGGCCGCCGGGCCGACGTCGCGGTGATCGATGCGCCGTCGTACCTGCACCTGGCCTACTCGCCCGGGATGGCGCTGACCCGAGCCATGGACCTCTGAGGCTCAGCGGAAGAACTGCTCGCTCTCGGTGCTGATGATCTCGCCGTCGACGTCGAAGATCGACAGCGGATCGTCCGGCTCCTCCTCGTCGTCCAGCTCGTCCTCGTCGTCGATCTCCACCGGGTCCGGCTTCAGGATGATCGTCTCCGACCACAGCGGCCGGACGCCGGCCGCGCGCCACAGGCCGTCCGGCCCGTCGGAGGCCAGGATCAGCCGGATCGCCCGCGCCACGCTCATCGGGGCCGGGTCGAGCACCGGCGGGGGTGCCGCGCCGGATTCCGCTCCGGCGCGGGCGCCGTCGGCCAGCAGCGCCGGCTCGTCGACGATCATGAAGTCGGTCCGGGCCAGCCGGCTGATCAAGGTGGTGTCCTCGTCGTCGCCGGGATCCGGCTCGGGCTCGTCCACACTGTCCTCGAACGGCGCGGGATCGCCGCAGTGGTCGAGCAGCACCTGCGCGTAGTCGGCCAGCAGTTCGCGGACCGCCTCCGCGGCGTCGTCCAGGTCGGCCAGGTCGGTGTCCTGCCGGGCCCGGGCGGCGAGCTCGATCTGTGTGCCGAGCGCCTCCTGCAGGCGCTCCCCGGCTCGCCGTACCGCAGCGGCGGACTCGTCGGAGAACTCAGGTTCCATGATCACCAGGCCGGATCGATGAAGGAGTACCAGCCGCCGGCCAGCGGCCGGTAGACGATCGGACCGGACAGGTCCGCCGTCGGATCGTCGGCCTGCGGACGCTGGGCCCCCTCCGGCCCGTCCGGGAGATAGGCGAAGCCGGCTCCGTTGAGCAGTCCGCCCTCCGGCTCGTAATAGAGGAAACCGGTGCCGATCGCCGAGCACCGGCTGATCGGGAAGTTGCCGATCCGGGTCGGGCAGGGGCCCTGCCAGACTCCTTCCTTCGGCGGCTGCGGCTGGCCGGCGACGGCGTCGAACGCGGACCGGTGCAGCTCGAACCGGGCCCGCAGCGGCGCCCCGGACTCGGCGAAGACGAACAGCCCGACCAGGACGACGGCGCCGATGATCACCGCCGGCACCAGGGTCCGCCGGGCGAAGCAGATGATCCCGTTGATCACCAGGAAGGAGGCGGAGACCAGGCTCAGCCCGACCCCGATCACGCCCATGATCACCTGCGACCCGGGAACGCTGTTCGCCCACGCCAGCAGGACTCCCGCCACCGCCGGCAGGGCGATCGCGATGATCAGGACCGGCAACGGCGGCTGCCAGGGCAGCCGTGGTGTCGGCAGCGGCTTCGGCGAGCGCGCCTTGGGTGCGGACATGGCGCAAGCGTATTCGCTGGCGTGCAAGGAGGGACGGCAACCTCGTCCGCACAGCCGGGAGTCTGCTCCCCCGCACACTCGACGCACCGGCAAGCACTATTGTCCGGGGGGTGCACATCGTTGTCGACGCCGCCGCGCTGGCCGAGGCCGCGCCGTCCGTGGCCCGAGTCGTCCCCAACCGGCCGACCACCCCGATCCTGGCGGGCATGCTGATCGAGTCCGGCGCCGGCGCCGTCACCCTGTCCGGCTTCGACTACGAGTCGTCGGTCCGGGTCAGCGTGCCCGCCGAGGTGCTCCGCCCCGGCAGCGTGCTGGTGCCCGGTCGGCTGCTCGCCGAGATCGCCGGGGCGTTCCCGGCCGGCACGGTCGCGATCACCGCGGAGGGCAGTGAGGCCGAGCTGACCGGCGAGGGCACCTCGTTCGTCCTGCAGACGCTGCCGGTCGCCGACTATCCCGCGCTGCCCGAGGCGCCGGCGGTGTCCGGTTCGGTGGAGCTGGCCGACTTCGACCGGGCGGTGCACCAGGCGGTGATCGCGGCCGGCCGGGACGAACTGCTGCCGATCTTCACCGGTGTGCTGATCGACATCGACGGCGCCGAGCTGACCCTGATGGCCACCGACCGCTACCGGATGGCCGTCCGCACCCTGGCCTGGGAGCCGGCCGATCCGCAGGCCAAGGCCCAGTTGCTGGTGCCGGCCCGCGGGCTCGGCACCGTGACCCGTGGCCTGCTCGCCGGCAGCCGGGTCGACCTCGGCTTCGACCCAGACCCGACCGGCGTGCCCACCGTGTCGTTCGGGGGCCGCAGCCGGTCCGGCGAGGTGTGGCAGACGTCGCGGCTGATCGACGGCGCCTACCCGGACTTCGGTCCGTTGCTGCAGGTGTCCCCGGACACCACGGTCCGGGTCGCGACGGCCGAACTGCGCGAGGCGGTACGGCGAGCGGCGCTGGTCCTGGAGCGGAACACCCCGCTGCGCCTCCTCGTCGATGATCAACACTGCTCGCTCACGGCGGCCTCGGCGACGGCCGGGCGGTCCAGCGTGACGCTGCCGACGGTGAACGAGTTCCTGTCCGAGGACCGGATCGGCCTGGCCGGCTTCAACCCCGGTTACCTGCTGGACGCTCTGTCGGTGGTCGATACCCCGTACGTCGAACTGGCGATCACGGAACGGCAGCGGCAGTGCCTGGTCACCGGAATCGCCGACCTGGAAGGAAATCCGGAGACCGGCTACCGGCACCTGATCAAGACGCTCCGGCTGGGTAACTGACGTCGGCCAGCAGGTCGCGGAACTCCTCGGCCCAGCCCAGCTTGCGGCGCAGCTCGTCGCAACTGGCCCTGGCCCGGTCGTGGCAGGCGGTCACGTAGGCACGGGCCTCGGCCTGTTCGTCCGGGTCCGCGTCGGCGCGGTCCAGGGTCGCCAGCGCCCTGAGCAGTCCCTTCATCTCGTCCAGGGTGAACCCGAGCGGCTTCATCCGCCGTACGGTGATCAGCCGGGCGATGTCGTCCTCGGTGTAGAGCCGGAAGCCGCCGGCGCTGCGGGCGGACGGCACGACCAGGCCGGTCTCGTCCCAGTGGTGCAGCGTCCTGATCGACAGGCCGAGCCGTTCGGCCACCACCCCGACCTGCACCGGCCGTTCGGAGCCGGCCGCCGGTTCGCTGTCGTACGGGTGATCGGGCATGGGGCTAGTGTGCCCCGGCCCGGAGCTTGCCGGTCAGCCTGGAGTGCCAGGCGCGGCTGGGTTCGTTGAGCCCGATCACCTCGACCCGCTTGCCGCGCTGGCGGTACTTCAGTTCGATCGCGTCCAGCGCGGCGACGGTCGACGAGTCGTAGATCTGCGACTCACTGAGGTCGATGATCACGTTCTCGGGGTCGCCGGCGTAGTCGAACTGGTAGACGAGGTCGTTGCTGGAGGCGAAGAAGAGCGCGCCCTTGACCGCGTACACCCGGGTGTTCTCGTCCGGGTGCGCCACCTCGACGACCTCGGTGAAGTGCGCGATCCGGCGGGCGAACAGCAGGCACGCCACGATCACGCCGAGGATGACCCCGGCCGCGAGGTTGTGCGTCACCACGGTGACCACGACCGTGGTGGCCATGATCGCAGTCGCACTGAGCGGCATGGTGCGCAGCGTGCGCGGATCGACGCTGTGCCAGTCCATCGTGCCGACCGTCACCATGATCATGACCGCGACCAGCGCCGCCATCGGGATCAGGGCGACGATGTCGCCGAGCACGACCACCAGGACGAGCAGGAAGCCGCCGGCCAGGAAGGTCGAGATCCGCGTCCGCGCCCCGGACACCTTGACGTTGATCATGGTCTGGCCGATCATCGCGCAGCCGCCCATGCCGCCGAACAGCCCGGTGACGAGGTTCGCTACCCCCTGGCCCAGGCCCTCCCTGGTCTTGGAGCTGCGGGTCTCGGTGATGTCGTCGACGAGCTTGGCCGTCATCAGCGACTCCAGCAGCCCGACCAGGGCCACGGCGAAGGCGTACGGCGCGACGATCTGCAGCGTTTCGAGGGTGAGTGGAACCTGGGGCAGGAAGAGCGAGGGAAGGCTGTCCGGGAGCGCCCCCTCGTCGCCGACCGTCGGCACGTCGACCCCGGCCAGCACGGCGAACACGCTGAGCACGACGATCGCGACCAGCGGCGCCGGGACGACCCGGGTGAAGCGCGGCAGGAACACCATGATCGCGATCCCGACCGCGACCATCGGATAGACCGCCCAGGGAACCCCGATCAGGTGCGGCAGCTGAGCCATGAAGATCAAGATCGCCAGCGCGTTCACGAAGCCGACCATGACGCTGCGCGGGATGAACCGCATCAGCTTGGCCACCCCCAACAGGCTCAGCCCGATCTGGAACACACCGGCCAGCAGCACGGTCACCACCAGGTAGTCCAGTCCATGATCACGAACCACCGGGGCCACCACCAGCGCCACCGCCCCGGTCGCCGCCGAGATCATCGCCGGCCGGCCGCCGACGATCGCGATCGTCACCGCCATCGTGAACGACGCGAACAGGCCGACCCGCGGATCCACGCCGGCGATGATCGAGAACGAGATCGCCTCCGGGATCAGCGCCAGCGCGACGACCAGCCCGGCCAGCACCTCCGTCCGCAGCCGACGGGGCGACCGCAGGGCGGCCAGGACCGATGTGGACTCGAGCTGGGCAGGCGCGACGGACGACATCCGGTGACCCCGATCGATGGGAAGGGACGACTTGTGGACAGAACCTCGGTGATGCATCCCCGGAACCGCGCGTCGTCGAGCGCGAGAACTCATGACCAGAAGCAACCCTAACGTGAGGGGAGATTTACCGTCCAACCCGGCTGACCTGCCCGTTCCCGCGAGACCTTGCCAACGAGTCATCAGATGTTTATGGTTATACCTGGCTGGTTGCCCAAACGTTTGTGCAACCTGATCACCCGACGTGCAAGGAGGCACAGGTGAGGACGGTCGAACACTCCGTCGCGGTGGAGCAACCCGCACTGACCCGGCAGATCACCACCCGCCGGCAGTCCCTGGCCTTCCGCTGGCGGAAGAGCCTCCGCCGGCACTGGCAGCTGTATCTGCTGATCATCCCGCCGCTGCTCTACTTCGTGGTGTTCAAGTACGTTCCGATGTCCAACATCGTGATCGCCTTCAAGAACTACAGCGTGGTCAAGGGGATCTGGGACAGCCCCTGGATCGGACTGAAGAACTTCGAACTCTTCTTCCGGAACCCGATCTTCTGGACCTTGATCAAGAACACTCTGCTGCTCTCCGGGTACGCGATCCTGGCCGGCTTCCCACTCCCCCTGCTGCTGGCGCTGATGCTCAACGAGGTCCGGCACCGCTGGTTCCGCAAGACCGTGCAACTGGTCACCTACGCGCCGTACTTCATCTCCACCGTGGTGATCGTCTCGATGCTCATTCTGCTGACCGCGCCGAGGCTGGGGCTGGTCACCAAGGCCTTCGGGTTCTTCGGCGTCGACGCACCGGACCTGCTCGGCGACCCGAACTATTTCCGCCACATCTATGTGTGGTCCGACGTCTGGCAGACCGCAGGGTACGCGGCCGTGATCTATCTCGCCGCGCTGTCCGCGGTGGATCCGGCGCTCTACGAGTCGGCCCGAGTCGACGGTGCTTCGCGACTGCGCCGGATCTGGCACGTCGACCTGCCGAGCATCATGCCGACGGCGATGATCATCCTGATCCTGAGTGTCGGCAGCATCATGGCGGTCGGCTTCGAGAAGGCCTTCCTGATGCAGAATCCGCTGAATCTGTCCGAGTCGGAGATCATCGCGACCTACGTCTACAAGACCGGGCTGCTCAACGCCGACTTCGGAATCGCGACCGCGGTCGGCCTGTTCAACTCGTTGATCAATCTGGCCCTGCTCCTCGTCGTCAACGCCGTCGCGCGGCGGCTCAGCGGCAGCGGGCTGTGGTGACGCCATGAACACCACCATGACCATCGCCGAGGAACGGCTTCGGCGGGAACCGCGGCGGATCAAGGAATCCCGGGTCGACTTCGTCTTCCTGATCGCCATCTACATCCTGCTCGGCGTCGCCGTCATAGCCGTCGTGGCACCACTGCTGCACATCCTCAGCAGTTCCTTCTCCAGCCCTGAGGCGGTGTCCTCCGGACAGGTCTTCCTGTCGCCGGTGGACTTCTCCCTCGCCGGTTACCAGGCCGTCCTGTCGAACCCGCAGATCCTGACCGGCTACGGGAACTCGCTGTTCTACACCGTTGCCGGCACTGTGATCAGCACCGGCCTGACCATCGCCATCGCCTACCCGTTGTCCCGGAAGGGATTCATGGGGCGCAACGTGATCATGGTCCTGGTCATGTTCACCATGTTGTTCAGCGGCGGCCTGATCCCCACCTATCTGGTGGTCCAGGAGCTGGGCATGCTGAACACCCGGTGGTCGCTGCTGATCCCGAACGCGATCGCGGTCTGGCAGGTGATCATCGCCCGGACCTACTTCCGCTCGGCCATCCCCGACGAGCTCACCGAGGCCGCCGAGCTGGACGGCTGCGGTGACCTACGGTTCCTCTGGTCGGTCGTGCTGCCGCTCTCCAAGCCGATGATCGCCGTGGTCGCCCTGATGTACGCGATCGCCCAGTGGAACTCCTACTTCGACGCCCTGATCTACCTCAAGGACGCCGATCTGTACCCACTCCAACTCGTACTCCGCAACATCTTGATCTTGAACACGCAGGCCACGATCGCCGACCCGGCGCTGCAGCTGGAACGGCAACGGCTCGCCGACCTGCTCAAGTACTCACTGATCGTCGTCGCCAGCATCCCCGTCCTGCTGATCTATCCCTTCGTCGCGAGGCACTTCACCAAGGGTGTCCTCGTCGGCGCGATCAAGGGCTGACCCCAACACGCAAAGGAGCGTCATGTCTCGTTCACAGGTCCGATCACTACTCGGTCTCGCCCTGGCTGCCTGCCTCGCCCTGGCCGGCGTGGCCTGCACTCCGAACCAACCGGAGCAGCAGGAGGAGGTCGGCGGCACAGCCGACATCTCGGTGTTCTCTCCGCAGCTCGCGGACAGCAACCTTGCCGCCAATCCCTTCACCAAGGCGATGGAGAAGAAGTTCGACATCAAGTTCACCTGGCAGACCACCACCTACGACGCCGGCCCGGCGGCCGAGAAGCGCCAGATCGCCCTGGCCAGCGGTGACTATCCCGATCTGTTCCTGCTCATTCCCTGGGTGGATCAGTTCAAGTCGGCGGAGTTGATGAAGCTCGGCCAGCAGGGTGTCGCGCTGCCGCTCAACGACCTGATCGCCGAGCACGCGCCGAACATCCAGAAGGCGCTCGACACGCTGCCCGACTTCAAGGCGATGTCGGTGGCGCCCGACGGCAACATCTACGGGCTGCCGCAGTGGGTCGACTGCTATCACTGCAGCTATCAGGCCAAGCTGTGGATGAACTCGGCCTGGCTGAAGAAGCTCGGGCTGAAACAGCCGACCACGACCGAGGAGATGCGGGAGACTCTCCGCGCCTTCAAGACCAAGGATCCGAACGGGAACGGGAAGGCGGACGAGGTCCCGATCACCGCCTCGTTGCAGGACGCCCTGATCCCGTACTTCATGAACTCGTTCATCTACGACCCGCAGGGCACCAGCGGGAACAACCGCGGAACCCTGGTGCTCAACAACGGCCGCGTTGATGATCAAGCCAACAAGGAGGACTGGCGCGAGGGTCTGCGCTACATCAAGTCGCTCTACGACGAGGGCTTGATCGACAAGGGCGCGTTCACCCAGAACGGGGAGGCCCTGCTGCGGATCGGCGACCACGCCGGCGAGCCCATTCTCGGCTCGGCCACCGTGCTGCACCTGGCCCAGGCCGTGAGTCTCGACCAGAAGGACGAACGGGACAAGGACTACGACGCCGTGCCGCCCGTGACCGGGCCGGCCGGAATGGCCCACGCCGCGTACAACTTCCCGTCGGCGCCGGGCGCGACCTTCGTCCTGACCAACAAGGCAACGAAGACCGATCAGGTGGCCGCGATCAAGCTGCTCGACTACATCTTCACCACCGAGGGCCACCTGGAGGGCCATATCGGGAAGAAGGGTGTCGCCTGGGTCGATCCCGGTCCCAAGGACAAGGCTCTCGACCCCAATCTGAAGCCGCTCTTCAAGCAGACGGGCACCGAGGAGGAGACCGGCTGGGGCGCGATCGCGCAATACAACAACACCAAGCAATTCCGCGACGCCCTGGCGGTCCCGGAGGACATCTACGACTCCGCTGGCTTCGAGCGCCGGTTGTGGGAGGCGACCAAGCTGTACGAGGGCAAGGAGGACCAGGCCGCGATCTTCCCGTACTGGGGCGTGTGGGTGGATCCGGCGGACGCCAGTGAGATGGCGACGCTGCAGACCAACATCGAGAACTACGTCGCCCAGAATTCGCTGCAGTTCATCACCGGCTCCAAGAACCTCGACACCGACTGGGATGCCTACGTCAAGGGCTTCGAGGGTCTCGGTCTGCCGCGCTATCTGGAGCTGCTCCAGACGGCCTACGACAAGTCCAGCGTCAAACGTTGAAAGGGATTCCCACCATGCCGGCACCTGTTCTGAGCGGACCCTTCGAGCCGACTCTCGATTCGCTCCGACAATTCACCTGCCCGGATTGGTTTCGCGACGCCAAGTTCGGCATCTGGTCCCACTGGGGACCGCAATCCGTGCCGATGTACGGCGACTGGTACGCGCGGAACCTGTACATCGAGGGTTCCGATCAGTATCGCTACCACCTTCGCCGCTACGGGCACCCGTCGAAGGTGGGCTACAAGGACATCGCGGCTCAGTGGGAGGCGGAACGATTCGAGCCCGAGGCGTTGATGGACCTGTTCGTGGCGGCCGGTGCCAAGTACTTCGTCGGGCAGGCCATGCACCATGACAACTTCTTCAACTACGACTCCGCGATCCACCCCTGGAACTCGGCCCGGGTCGGGCCGAAGAAGGACATCACGCAGCTCTGGAAGGATGCCGCCACGAGCCACGGGCTGCCGTTCGGCCTGACCGAACACCTGGGAGCGACCTTCAGCTGGTGGAAGGTCAACAAGGGCAGCGACCGGAAGGGACCGTTCGCCGGAATTCCCTACGACGGCACGGATCCGGCATCGTCGGAGATCTATCTCGACAACCACGAGCACTACCAAGATCAGGATTTCTCCCTCGATCCCTGGTACACGCCGAATCCCGGCTGGCACCAGCACTGGCTCGAGATCATGATCGAGGTCATCGACCGCTATCAGCCGGACCTGCTCTACTCGGACGGTCCGCTGCCGTTCGGCGAGCACGGCTACCGGGCCGGGCTCAGCGCGGTCGCCCATCTCTACAACAGCAGCGCCGCCCGGCACGACGGAGCGAACCAGGCCGTCTACACGCAGAAGGACCGGCGTCCGGAGATCTACGGCGTCGGCGTCCTGGACGTCGAACGCAGCCAGGAGCCCGAGATCAAGCCCGATGCCTGGCAGACCGACACCTCGGTCGGCGACTGGTTCTACAACGTCCGGGACGTCTACAAGACACCGACGCACGTGATCGAGATGTTGATCGACATCGTCGCCAAGAACGGCAACCTGTTGCTGAACATCCCGCAGCGACCCGACGGGACCGTGGACGACGAATGCCTGCACCTCCTTGATCAACTCGGCCGCTGGCTCCAGGTGTGTGGGGAGGGCATCTACGGCACCCGCCCGTTCCGGGTGTCCGGGGAGGGGCCGAGCAGCGTCCGCATCGAGGGATTCACCGAGGAGGCGGTCCCCTGGACGAGCCGCGACTTCCGGTTCACCACCAAGGGCAACACCCTGTACGCCTTCCAGCTGCGCCGGCCCGATGATCACCGGGCGGTGATCCAGAGCCTCGATGCGGACGATCGGATCACGGGCGTCCGGCTGCTCGGAGCGGGACCGGTCGAGTTCGCCGTCGCCGAGGGCATCCTGGTGGTCAGGCTGCCGGAGCGGCTGCCCCACGACGGGCCGGCCTGCCTCGCCATCGAGTACGCGGGCCCGCCGCGATGAGATGATGCGCGGGACCGGATGGGAGGGACTGCGAGAGATGGTGCGCCTGCGCGATATCGCCGAACGGGCGGGCGTGTCGATCGGCCAGGTGTCGCGGATCCTGAACAACGACCCGAACGCTCGCGCGGCCGCCGCGACCAAGGACACGGTGCTCCGGGTGGCCGCCGAACTCGGCTACCAGCCGAACGTCGTCGCCCGGGCCTTGCGCGCCGCGAAGTCCGACACCATCGGCGTGCTGGTGCCCGACATCACCAACCCGCTGTTCTCGGGACTGTTGGAGGGAATCGAGGAGGAAGCGGAACGGCGCGGCTACACCGTGCTGCTGGGCCGGTCCGAGCAGGTGCGCAGCAGCGGCCAACTGGCCCGGATGATCGAACGCGGCCGGGTCGACGGCTTCATCCTCCAGGCCACCGACGACACCAGCCTGGATGCGCTGTCCCGGCTGGTCAGCCACGTGCCGTCCGTGCTGGTGCACGGACGGCTCGACGGCCGGCCCGGCAGCGTAATGATGGACGACGCCGGCGCGGCCCGGCTGGCGACCGAAACCCTGATCTCCCGTGGGCACCGCCGGATCGCTCTGGTCGGTGGACTGCCGGACATGATCACCGCACGGCGCCGGGAGGACGGCTATCTGGCCGCTCTGCGGGGCCACCGCCTTCCCGTTGATCAAGGACTGATCACGCATCTCGGCTACGCCCTGGATTCTTCGGCGGCGGCCCTCGCGCTGCTGGTTTCGGGCACGGCGGAGCCTCCCACCGCCGTCGTCGTGGCCAACGTCAACGCGGCCATCGGGCTGCTCACCGCAGCACAGGAGCGCGGCATCCGCGTCCCCGACGACCTGAGCGTGATCACCATTCACGACTCCTGGATCTGTGATCACAGCTCGCCGCCGCTGACCGCCCTGCGGATGCCGGTCGAGGCGATGGGCCGAGCCGCGGTACGGCTGCTGCACGAACGCCTGGCCGGTGGCCAGCCGGCCGACCTGGACGTCACCGACCCACCGGCCCGGCTGATCGAGCGCAAGTCCGTACGCGCCCTCGGCTGACCCGAACCTCCGTTGCCCCGAACAGCCGCAACCGAGATTCGGGCCAAGGCTTGAGTTCAAGACAACTTGAAGTTGCAGGCTGGTCGACATGGACAGCTACGACGACCTGGACCGCCTGCTCGGGTTGATGACCGGAGACGAGAAGCACGGACCGAGTGCGACGTCGACCCTCGACGTCCTCTGGGTGCTGTACGACCGCGTCCTCAACGTCACGCCGCGGACCGCGGACCGCCCCGACCGGGACAGATTCCTGCTGTCCAAGGGACATGGGCCGATGGCTTACTACGCGGTGCTGGCGGCGAAGGGCTTCATCGACGAGAAGACGCTGCCGACGTTCGGCGGGTACGACTCGCCGCTCGGGCACCATCCGGACCGGCTGCTGGTCCCCGGCGTGGAGATCTCCAGCGGGTCGCTCGGCCACGGGTTGCCGATCGCGGTCGGGCTCGCGCTCGGCCTGCGGGCCCGGCCGCCGAGCACGAGCCGGCGGCCGCGGGTGATCACGCTGGTCGGTGATGCCGAGTTCGACGAGGGGTCCAACAGCGAGGCCGTCGTCTACGCCGGCGCGGTCGGGCTGGCCGACCTGACCGTCGTCGTGGTGGACAACCACTCCTCCAGCCACGGCTGGCGCGGCGGCATCGCCGGCCGGTTCGCCGCCGAGGGCTGGCGTACCCACGAGGTGTCCGGCCGTGATCATGAAGCACTGGCCGCCGCCTTCGCCGGCACCGCACCGGACCGGCCCACCGTTGTCGTCGCCGACGTCGAACCGAAGGGATGATCATGACCAGCACCACCTCGACCGCACCGCGCACCGCCAGTTACGCGGCGAACCTGCGGGACCAGTTCGTGATCACCGCGAGCGAGTTGATCAGGACCGATCCGCAGGTGGCCGTCGTGCTGGCCGAGATCACCGCGGCCCAGTTCGGGCCGGTCGCCGCGGATCATCCCGAGCGGGTGATCAACGTCGGGATCCGTGAGCAGCTCCTGGTCAGCGCCGGCGCCGGCCTCGCGCTGGCCGGGCTGAAGCCGATCGTGCACAGCTTCGGTGCCTTCGTGATCGAGCGGGCCTGGGAGCAGGTCAAGCTCGACTTCGGGCACCAGGATGTCGGCGGCGTGCTGGTCGGCGCGTACGGCTCGTACGACTGGCCGGCCGGCGGCCGGACCCACCAGGCGCCCGGCGACGTCGCCCTGCTGGACACGCTGCGGGACTGGACGATCCAGGTGCCGGGCCATCCGGCCGAGCTGGACCGGCAGCTGCGCCGGGCCGTCCGCGGCACCGGCCGGACCTACCTCCGGGTCGGCGACGGGCAGAATCCGGAGCCGTACCTCGAGGACGGGCTGATCCCGATCCGGCGCGGCCGGCGCGGCACGGTCGTCGCCGTCGGCCCGACGCTGCACAAGACGTTGGCGGCCGTCGCCGACCTCGACGTCACCGTGCTCTACGCCTCGACCGTGCGGCCGTTCGACGGCACCACGCTGCGCCGTACCCTCGCCGCGCCGAACGTGATCATGGTCGAGCCGTACCTGGCCGGGACCTCCGCCGCGGAGGTCGCCCGGGTGCTGGCCGACCTGCCGCACCGGCAGCTCGGGCTCGGTGTCGGCGACCCGGACTCGCACCGGTACGGCGAACCGGAGGACCATGATCGACTGCACGGACTGGACCCGGCCGGGATCCGTGCCTCGATCAGCCGGTTCCTCGAACCGGCGTAGGGATTCCGGCCGACGGCTGCGGGCCGCGGGTCAGGGCCGGTCGATCCGGTAGAGGTGGTGCAGTGGCGGGTCGGCCGGGTTGTCCGGTTCAAGATCACCGGAACCGATCCGGGTCAGGCCCGCCCTCTCCAGGGCCCGCCAGGACGGGCGATTCCCGGCGACCACGGGCACGATGATCGCCGTTGCGTCCGGATGATCGATCCAGGTTCGCTGCACCAGCGTCATGATCATCTTGGTGCCGAGGCCGCGACCGGTCAGCTCGGGTTCGCCGATCAGGTAGTCGATCGTGACGGCCGACGGAGGTACGTCGAGGTAGGCCTGCAGTTCGATCCGGTAGTCGGGGTAGTCGTCCAGCCGGGACCGCTGGGCCAGACCGAACGGCCGGTCGCCGAGCAGCGCGATCAGGTCCTCCCCCGGCTCCTCGCCCCGCACCCCCGGCCCGAAGTCACGCTCCAGGCCGGCCGGGGTCGGGTCGTGGTTCCACCACCGAGCGACGTACGGCTGCGCGAGCCAGCGGCCGAGCAGCGGGAAGTCGTCGCGGGTCAACCGCCGGAACGTGATCTCGGGTTCCGCACCGTCCATCCCCGAAGGCTAAGCCGAACGGTGCCGGCCGGGCCGCCAAGGGTCAGCGGAGCGGGTCGAAGGGGCGCAGGGCTTCCGGGGCGGTGCCGGTGGCGATCTGGTCGGCCAGCAGCCGGCCGGTGGCCGGGCCGAGGACGATCCCCCACATGCCGTGGCCGCCGGCCACGTAGACGCCGGGCAGCCGGGTGGCGCCGACCAGCGGCAGGCCGTCGGTGGTGACCGGGCGCGAGCCGACCCACTCGTCGGTCCGCCGGTCCAGGTCGAGGCCGGGCAGCAGGTCCCGGACCGAGTTCACGATGGCCTCGATCCGGCGCGGCTGCAGCGGCTCGTCCGGCCCCCGGAACTCCATCGTGCCGGCGATCCGGAACCGGCCCTGGTACGGCGTGCAGGCGACCCGCCGGGCCGGGAAGTAGACCGGATGATCAATCTCGCCCTCGACGGTGAAGGAGTAGCCGCGCCCCGCCTGGACGGGGGTCCGGACGCCGAGCGGCCGGGCGAGTTCGGGCAGCCAGGCACCGGTGGCCAGCACCGCGACGTCGGCCGCCTCGGTCCGGCCGTTGCCGAGATCCACCCGGACGCCGCCACCCGGCACCTGCTCCACGTCCCGCACCGCCTCGCCGGTGATGATCTTGGCGCCGCGGTCGCGGACCGCGTCGGCCAGGCTCTCCACGAACGGGCCGGGCTCGATGATCCGCTGCCCGCCGAGCGCGTACGCGTACGGAAGGTCCGACACCTGCGGCACCAGTTCCTGCGCGCTGCCGAGGCGGCGCAGCGGCACCTGCTGCCCGGCCGCCTCGACGCCGGCCAGCTCGTGCCGGAAGGCGCGGGCCTGCCGCACCGATTCGAAGCCGACCAAGAAGTCGACCTCGCGGGACCGGGCCGCGACGCCACCGGCCTTCAGTTCGTCGTACGCGTCCAGGGCGAGCCGGTCGATCGGGGTCAGATCGGCCATCGTCCGGCGCCAGGTCCGCGTGGTCGCGTGCCCGATGAACCGGAGCAGGAACTGCCACAGCCGCGGCTGCAGCCGGACCGGGATGTGCAGCGCCGCGTTCGGGTCGAGCAGCGCCCGCGGCGCGTACGTCCACAGGCTCGGTTCGGCCAGCGGCATCGCCAGCCCGGGCGTCAGCCAGCCGGCGTTGCCCCAGGAGGAGCCGGCGGCGACCCCGGACCGGTCGATCACGGTGACGTCGATGCCGCGTCGTTGCAGGTGCCAGGCGGTGGCGAGGCCGACCATCCCGGCGCCGATCACCAGTGCGGTCCGCGGCCTCGAAGCGTGAGTGTTCACGCGGCGATCGTGGCCATCCCTTCGCCCGATCGCAATGACTTCCGAATATTGTTCGGTACGACAGCGCCAGCCGCGACGAATCGTCCGCGGCGGTTCCACGAGGAGGCTTCGTGCCGAACGACCGACAACCGGCCCGGCTGGACCGGATCGACGAGCAGATCCTGGCCGAGCTGCGTGCCGACGCGCGGCTGCCGATCAAGCTCATCGCCGACCGGGTCGGGATCGCCCCGTCGACCGCCCACGCCCGGCTGCACCGGCTGCTCGAGACCGGGGTGATCAGCGGCTTCCGTACCGAGATCAACCATGCCGCCGCCGGTCGCGGTCTGCAGGCGATGATCTCGATCAGGCTGAAGGCGAACGCCCGCGGCGATCTGACCACGTTCGGCCGCTACCTGGTCTCACTGCCGGAGGTGGAACGGGTCTACTTCGTCACCGGTGATCAGGACTTCCTGGCCCACGTCGCGGTGTCCGACTCCGAACAGTTGCGCACGCTGGTCGCCAGCACGCTGAGCACCCGGCCGGAGATCGCCAGCACCAACACGAGCGTGATCTTCGACTCGCTCGACCCGTACCACTGATCGATCAGTCGGAAGCCAGCGCGGCCGGTTCGTCGGCGCGGGTGAGCCGGAAGACCACGTACGGGATCCGGTGCGAACCCCGGGTGATCGAACGCTGGGTGGCGATCGCTCGCTGCAGCCGGTGCTCGGTGATCAACTCCAGCAGGTCGGCAAGATCATCGCGCATCTCCGTGTGCAGCAGCACCCGGCCGCCCTCGGCCAGATGATCATCGAGCCCGCCGAAGAACCCGGTCAGGGTCCGCGCGTCCGCCTCGGCCACGTCGATGATGATCACGTCGAACCGGCCCTCGACGGCGTCGAAGCCGTCGCTGCGCAGGACGGTGATCCGTTCCGCGACCCGGTTCCGGACCGCGTTGCTGCGGGCCGCGGCCACCGCCCGCGGCACCAGGTCGACCGCGACGACGACCGGCGACCGGCGGGCGGCAAGCACCGCGTTGACCCCGCTGCCGGTGCCGTAGTCGAGCACCCGGTCGGTCTCGGTGACCTCGTCCAGCACGGCCGAGGCGAGCAGGTCGGAGACCCTGGTGATCGGCCGCACTCCGGGCGGCACGACGATCCGCACGTCCAGCTGGACGAAGATCGACTCCGTCGACTCCTCCGGCGGCTCCCCCGACATCGCCGTCACACCCCTGGTTCGGCGGCCGGCGGTTCGGCCTCGAGCGGACTGGACAGGACGACCACCGAGTGGGCCTCGACCGGGTGCGTCGACCCGGTCGGCCAGACCGGTGCCGCGTCCGGCTCGGCGAGCCCGCTGCTGCTGTCCAGCCGGACCGTCCACTCCGACCCGTACTCCGCGCCGGGGAGGACGAAGTCCATCGGTTCCGAATGGGCGTTGAACAGCAGCAGGAAGCGGTCGTCGGTGACCGGACGGCCCATCGTGTCCGGCTCCGGGATCGCGTCGCCGTTGAGGAACACCATCAGGCTGCGCGCGAAGCCGGCGTTCCAGTCCGCGTCGTCCATCGGGTGCCCGTCCGGCTTCAGCCAGCTGATCTCGCCCGGCTCACCGCCGCCCGCCGCGCCGGCGCTGCCGGCCAGGAACCGCCGCCGCCGGAACACCGGATGTGCCTTGCGCAGGGCGATCAGCCCGGCCGTGAAGTCGAGCAGGCCACGCTGCTCGTCGGTCAGCGCCCAGTCGATCCAGGAGACCGGGTTGTCCTGGGCGTACACGTTGTTGTTCCCGCCCTGGCTGCGGCCCAGTTCGTCGCCGTGCGCGATCATCGGCACGCCCTGGCTGAGCAGCAGCGTGGTGAGGAAGTTGCGCTGCTGCCGTACCCGCAGCTGGTTGATCGCCGGATCGTCGGTCTCGCCCTCGACCCCGCAGTTCCAGGACCGGTTGTGGCTCTCGCCGTCCCGGCCGTCCTCGCCGTTGGCCGCGTTGTGCTTCTCGTTGTACGACACCAGATCCCGCAGGGTGAAGCCGTCGTGCGCGGTGATGAAGTTGATCGACGCGGTGGGCCGCCGGTCGGAGTGGTTGTAGAGATCACTCGACCCGGTCAGCCGGGAGGCGAACTCGGCCATCGTCGCCGGCTGGCCGCGCCAGAAGTCGCGCACGGTGTCACGGTACTTTCCGTTCCACTCCGACCACAACGACGGGAAGTTGCCGACCTGGTAGCCGCCGTCGCCGAGGTCCCACGGCTCGGCGATCAACTTCACCTGGGAGATCACCGGGTCCTGCTGGATGATGTCGAAGAAGGCCGACAGCTTGTCCACCTCGTGGAACTGCCGGGCCAGCGTCGCCGCAAGGTCGAACCGGAACCCGTCGACGTGCATCTCGAGCACCCAGTAGCGCAGCGAGTCCATGATCAACTGCAGCACGTGCGGGCTGCGCATGAGCAGGCTGTTGCCGGTGCCGGTGGTGTCGTAGTAGCGCGCCTTGTCGTCGGCGAGCCGGTAGTAGGCGGCGTTGTCGATGCCGCGGAAGCCGATCGTCGGGCCGCGCTCGTTCCCTTCCGCGGTGTGGTTGTAGACCACGTCCAAGATCACTTCGATGCCGGCGTCGTGCAGCGACCGGACCATGTTCTTGAACTCGCCGACCTGCTGGCCGCGCTGGCCGGTGCTGGCGTACGCGTTGTGCGGGGCCAGGAAGCCGATCGTGTTGTAGCCCCAGTAGTTGGACAGCCCGCGCTCGACCAGGTGGCTGTCGTTGACGAACTGGTGCACCGGCATCAGTTCCAGCGCGTTCACGCCGAGCTTCTGCAGGTGCTCGATGGTGGCCGGATGGCCGACGCCGGCGTAGGTGCCGCGGATCGCCTCCGGCACGTCCGGATGGGTCATGGTGAGGCCGCGGACGTGCGCCTCGTACAAGATCGTTTCGTGGTACGGCAGCGCCGGCGGCCGGTCGTGTCCCCAGTCGAAGTAGGGGTTGATCACCACCGAGAGCATCGTGTGGCCGAGCGAGTCGTCGCCGTTGAACTGCGCCGGGTCCGCGAACCGGTAGGAGTAGAGCGACGGGTCGCCGTCCGGCTGCCCCTCGATCGCCTTCGCGTACGGGTCCAGCAGCAGCTTGGCCGGGTTGCAGCGGTGCCCCTGCGCCGGGTCGTACGGTCCGTACACCCGGTAGCCGTAGCGCTGGCCGGGCTCGATCCCGGGCAGGTAGACGTGCCAGATCGCGCCGTCGACCTCGGTGATCTCGACCCGGGTCTCGGCGCCGGCGTCGTCGATCAGGCAGAGCTCGACCCGGTCAGCGATCTCGGAGAAGACGGAGAAGCTGACCCCACTGCCGTCGTAGGTCGCCCCCAGCGGATACGGCTGTCCCGGCCACGTCTCCATCCACGTCCTCTCGCCCGACCTCCGGTCCCGGCACCGGCAGGCGACGGGGCGCCCATTCTCCCGGCTGGCGGCCGATCGTGCACGGCCGGGTCGGCGGCGCCGGACAGTGCCGAACGCGCGCTGAGCCTGTCGAAGGGCCGAGCCGGATCAGGCCTTGCCCCCTTCGACAGGCTCAGGACATGCTTCGACAGGCTCAGGGAACGTGTGCCTACCCCCTGGTCAGAGGCTGTTCCAGAACCCGCAGCGGTGCTCCCGGTGCAGGTCGACCGGCCGGATCCCGCCGGCGCCCGGAGCGAGCGCCTGGACCCGGGTGTCGCCCGGCCGCAGCCTCGACCAGGCCGGCAGCCCGGGCCGGCTCGGATCGCCGGTGCGGGCGAAGGCGGTCCAGTAGTCGATCATCCGGTCCGACAGCCGGCGCTGCTGCGCGGTCAGCGGCTGGCCGGCGTAGGCACCGGAGAAGAGGTACTGCAGCTCGCCGGCGTGGAAGGCGCCGGTCGGGAAGTCCGGCGCTTCCGTACCGCCGAGCCAGGGAGCGGTCCGGTCCGCGAACTCGAAGGCGTAGGTGGGGCCGCGGCGGGCCAGCAGGTCGTTGGTCTGCGCGGCCGGGCAGGCCCAGGCCCAGTCGGTCAGCACGGTGGACAGCGCCGCGCCGGTGGAACCGTCGTAGTCGGACAGCGGATACTCGCGCAGCACCCGGTCGGTCTGCCCGGCGTCCAGGCCGAGGAACTGGCCCAGCACCGGCCCGTACGCCTGCGGCGGCACCGGCCCGCCGGTCATCAGTTCCATCCCGACCTGGAACGTCACGTGCTCGTCGCGGGTGGTCCCGTGCAGCACCGGGACGTCCGCGGCGCGGCCGGCGGCGAGCAGCCGGGCCGGGTCCTCCGGGATCACCGGGTTGCCGCCGAAGGACGGGCCGTGGCCGTGTTCGCCGGCGTCGGCGGCGAGGAGTTCGGCGACCGACTTCGACCGCAGGCAGGTCCCCGCGGTCGCCGGATCGGCACAGCCGGCCTTCTCCGCGACGGCCAGCGCGATCTCCTCGGCCTCGGCCCGCGGCTTCGCCCGCCAGGTGTCGCCGTACGGCCAGTTCAGGGTGCACGGGCCGCTCTGCATGATCACCCGCTCGAACAGCCCGCGGGAGCCGGGCGCGGTGAGGTGGGTGCAGCTGACCTGGGCGCCGGCCGACTCACCGAAGATCGTCACGTTGCCCGGGTCGCCGCCGAACGCGGCGGCGTTCCGGCGGACCCAGCGCAGCGCCGCCTGCTGGTCCTCGACACCGAGGTTGCCCGCGTCCTGCCCGGAACCGGCCAGGGCCGGGTGAGCCAGGAAGCCGGACACGTTGAGCCGGTAGTTGAGCGTGACCACCATCACGTCCCCGCGCCGGGCCAGCTTTTCGGCGCCGTAGATCGATCCGGATCCCCACTGGAACCCGCCGCCGTGCAGCCAGACCATCACCGGCACCGGCCGCCGGGCGGACGCGTGCCGCGGGGTCGTCACGTTCAGGTAGAGGCAGTCCTCGGCGTCGCTCGGCGGGTCGCCGATGAAGTCGCCGGCCTGGGCGCAGGCGGCACCCGGCCGGGACGCGTCCCGCAGGCCCGCCCAGTCGGCCGCCGGTTCGGGGGTACGCCAGCGCCGCTCGCCGACCGGCGGCGCCGCGTACGGGATGCCCTGGTAGACCGCGACGCCGGCCTCGGACGTGCCTCTGACCAGGCCGTTCTCCGTCCTGGCCACGGCTTTCGGGCCGGCCGGGGCGGCGGCCGATGGGGCGATCAGGCCGGCCAGGGTGAGCAGGGTCGCGGCGATCACGAGGACCGCGCGGATGACGGGTTTCATGGGGTTCTCCTCCGGGCTGAGCGGGACGGCTTCATCGTCGCCGCGCGGGCCGGGCCGTCGACAACCGGCGATCCCCCGGATCGGTGCTGGGGATCGCCCCACCGCCGCTGTCGGTGGCGTCGGCGAGGATGGGCCTGTGCGAGCTGAGGCCTCCGTGTTGCATCTCGACCTGGATGCGTTCTTCGCCTCGGTCGAGCAGCGCGACAAACCGTCGCTGCGTGGCAAGCCGGTGATCGTCGGCGGCACCGGCCAGCGCGGCGTCGTGTCGACCGCCTCCTACGAGGCCCGGCGGTACGGGGTGCGCTCGGCCATGCCCACCCACGAGGCCCGCCGGCGCTGCCCGCACGCGGCCTTCCTGTCCGGCCGGTTCGACGCGTACCGCGACGCCAGCCGGCGGGTGATGGACCTGCTGCACCGGCTGTCGCCGCTGGTCGAGCCACTGTCGCTGGACGAGGCGTTCGTCGACCTGGCCGCCACGGAGCCGCCGGTCGGCCTGGACCGGCCCGCGCTGGTCGATCTGGTCGGAGCGGTCAAGGCCGAACTGGCCGAGGTCACCGGCGGCCTGACCTGCTCGGTCGGCATCGCCAGCTCCAAGTTCATGGCGAAGGTGGCGACCGAACTGAGCAAGCCGGACGGACTGTTCATCGTCGAGCCGGGCAGCGAGGTCGAACTGCTCCGGCCGATGCAGGTGACGGTGATCCCCGGCGTCGGGCCGGTGACCGCCGAGAAGCTGCGCCGGATCGGCGTCAGCACCGTCGCCGACCTGCAGTCGATCCCGCCCGACGAGCTGGTCCGCGAACTCGGCCGGGCCCACGGCCAGGGTCTGCTGGCGCTGGCGTACGCCCGGGACGACCGGGCCGTCGAACCGGAACGGGAGGCGAAGTCGATCTCGGTCGAGGACACCTTCGCCACCGACCTGGTCGACCATGATCGACTCGGCGAGGTCCTGGACGGCCATGCGGCCCAGGTGGGCCGCCGGCTCCGCGCGGCCGGCCTGTTCGCCCGTACGGTGACGATCAAGGTCCGGCAGCACGACTTCGCCACGAACACCCGGGCCCGGACCCTGTCCGGCGCCACCGACCGGACCGAGACGATCACCGCGGTCGCCCGCACCCTGCTGGCCCAGATCGACACCAGCAATGGGATCCGGCTGCTCGGCGTCGGCGTGGCCGGCCTCACCGACGTGGTCCAGGAGGACCTGTTCGGCGAGGACGCCGAGCCCCTCCCGGAACCGCAGCCGGCCGATGATCATGACTCCGCGCAGCCGTCGGCACCGGACACCGCCGGGGCCCGGCCGCGGCACGGCACCGGCTGGCACCCGGGCCGGGACGTGCACCACGATGATCATGGAGCGGGCTGGGTCTGGGGTGCCGGACTGGGCCGGGTGACGGTCCGGTTCGAGACCCGGGACACGCCGCCGGGCCCGGTCCGGACCTTCGCCGTCGACGACCCCGCCCTGCACCCCGGCGGAGCGCCCGGCGGCCAGGTCACAGCGCGATAGCGATTCCGGTCCGGTTGGGACGGACGTCGAAAACATCCAGCGGATTGCCCTAGGGTTCACCCATGGCCGATCATGCGACACGGCTGCTCGGGGCAGCCGATCATCCTCGCCCCACGGCTGCGGGAACCCCGTCGGCTCGTGCGCCCCGGCGCCGTCGCCCGTCCGGGTCCTGCTGAGATGTGGGTCGGCTCGATCGAGTTCGACCTGCTCCTCGGTGAGGTCGGGTCGCTGAAGGAGAAGCGCTCCCTGGTCCGGCCGCTGATCGCGGAGCTCCGGCGTACCTATCAGCTCAGTGTCGCGGAGGTCGGCCACCTCGACCTGCACCGCCGCACGGGCATCGGAATCGCCGCCGCGTCCGGGGATCATGCCCATCTCATCCAGATCCTGGACGCCGTCGAGCGCAGCGTCGCGGCACGCCCGGAGTCGGAGCTGCTGTCCGCTCGCCGGATCATCCGGAACACCGACGACTGACCGATCTCGGCGCGGGAAGCTTGCGGACCAGCCCGTAGGTGCGACAGTCTCACCCCTGGACCGAGTAGGACCCGAGTAGAATGAGCCCCACACGGAAAGAAGGCTTTGCGGTCAGCTATGAAGCTCTCTTTTTGTACGACCTGCATGGGCAGGGCGCACCATCTCAAGGAGACCCTGCCCAAAAACCTGCGGGACAGCGTCGACTGGTCACGTCCGAATGACGTCGAATTCGTCGTCCTGGACTACAGCTCGCCGGACGACCTGGCCGAATGGATCACCACGGACGAGCGGCTGAAGCCGTACCGCGACGCCGGGATCCTGAAGTTCGCCCGCTGCGAGGGTCAGACGTACTTCCGCCACTCGCACGCCAAGAACATGGCCCATTCGCTGGCCAGCGGCGACGTCGTCTGCAACGTCGACGCGGACAACTTCGTCGGGTTCGGCTTCGCCCAGTACCTGCGGGCGGTCTTCGGCCGGCGGCCCAACTCGGTCGTGGCGTCGAACCGGCTCGACTACCGGCTCAACGCCGGCGTGCACAAGGGCTGCATGGGGCGGATCGCGCTGTCCAAGGAAAACTTCATCATGCTCGGCGGCTACGACGAGAGCGACCGGTTCCGGGGCTGGTCGGGCGAGGACTCCGACCTGGTGATCCGGGCGGTCCGCAAGTTCCTCCGGCCGGTGATGCTGCGGGATCGCCGGTTCCTGCGCGTGCTGCAGCACAGCGACCTGGAGCGGATCAAGCACACCGACTACGCCGACACCGAGGACGAGCTGGCCAAGATCGAGTCGCTGGACGGCTCGAACATGCGGCCGATCCTGCGTTACGTCGTCGACCGCGCCGTCGCGCCGCGGGTGGCCAACCGCGGCCGCCCGATCGGCGCCGGCTCCGTGGCCTGGTACAGCGACCTCCGCCGCTCCGCCTGACCCGCGGGGTCAGTGGGTCGGGAAGCCGAGGTTGACCTGGGTCTCGGAGGGGTCGGGCCAGCGAGTGGTGACGACCTTGCGGCGGGTGTAGAAGTTGAAGCTCTCCGGGCCGTAGATGTGGGTGTCGCCGAACAGGGACCGCTTCCAGCCGCCGAACGAGAACGTACCCACCGGCACCGGGATCGGTACGTTGACGCCGACCATGCCGACCTCGACGTCGAACTCGAACGAGCGGGCCGTCTTGCCGTCCCGGGTGAAGATCGCCACCCCGTTGGCGTACTCGCACTCGTTGACCAGCCGCACCGCGTCGTCGTAGCTGTCCACCCGGACCACCGAGAGCACCGGGCCGAAGATCTCCTCGTCGTACACCTTCATGCCCGGCTTGACCTGGTCGATCAGGCTGACGCCGAGGAAGAAGCCGTCGCCGTCGAACTGCTGCTCCCGCCCGTCGACCACCACGGTCGCGCCCTCCGCGGACGCTCCGGCGACATAGGAGGCGACCCGGTCCCGGGCCTGCTCGGTGATCAGCGGGCCCATCTCCGAGGCCGGGTCGGTCCCGTCGCCGATCTGGAGCTTGGCGATCCGCTCGGCGACCAGGTCGATCAGCGGGTCCGCGACGTCGCCGACCGTGACCAGCACCGAGACGGCCATGCAGCGTTCGCCGGCCGAGCCGTACGCGGCGGACACGGCGGCGTCGGCGGCGGCCGGCAGGTCGGCGTCGGGCATCACCACCATGTGGTTCTTCGCCCCGCCGAGCGCCTGGACCCGCTTGCCGGACTCCGCGGCCCGGCGATAGATCGACTCGGCGATCGGGGTCGAGCCGACGAAACTGACGGCGGCGATCCCGGGATGATCGAGGATCGCGCCCACGGTCTCGGCGTCGCCGTTGATCACGTTCAGCACGCCGGGCGGCAGGCCGGCCTCGGCGAACCGCTCGGCGATCCACAGCGCCGCCGACGGGTCGCGCTCGCTCGGCTTCAAGATCACCGTGTTGCCGCAGGCGATCGCGCCGGTGATCATCCACAGCGGCACCATGGCCGGGAAGTTGAACGGGGTCACGCAGGCGACCACGCCGACCGGCTGCCGGACCTGGTGGACGTCGACACCGCGGGACACCTGGGCGGCGTACTCGCCCTTCAGCAGGTGCGGCAGGCCGGCGCAGAAGTCCACGTTCTCCAGGCCGCGGCTGATCTCGCCGGCCGCGTCGCCGAGCACCTTGCCGTGCTCCGCGGTGATGATCGCCGCCAGCTCGTCGCCACGTTCCTTGATCAACTGCCGGAGCCGGAACATCACCTCGGCGCGGCGGGCCAGCGGCGTCTCGCGCCAGCCGGGCAGGGCCGCGGCGGCCACCTCGACCGCGGCGCCCAGCTCGGCCGCGTCGGCCAGGGCGACCTCGCCGGTCTGTTGTCCGGTCGCCGGATTGAACACCGGCCCGACCCGGTCCCCACCCGTGATGATCTTGCCGTCGAGAAAATGTCCGATCCGCTTACCCATGGCCCCAGCCTAAGGCCCGGAACCAGGGTCGGCGCGGCCCCGTTCGCCGGATTGGTCGGCGCTCAGAGTTCGGCGTGGTCGACGTGGTCGAGGCGGGTGTCGGCCACCGGCCGGCTGTGGTGGAAATCGGCGTCCGCCACGTCGCGCAGCACGTACGCGGGCCGGGTGTCCGGTTCCTCGAATCCGACCTCGACGTTGTCGAACGTGATGCCGTCGACGTGGCGGAGGAAGAAGCCGTACGCGGGCAACGGGCCGAACTTGTCGGTCTCGGGGTAGCCGGCCCCGTCCTCGGGCGGATTCTGCTCGACGTCGCCCGGGCCGAGGCCGCCGGTGACCCGCTGCCGGACGTTGCTGAGCCGGACGTCCTCGACCGGATGCCCGGGAATGCCGGCGATCGTCGACGGGTAGCGGGGATCGGCGCCGTCGACGATCACGTCGCTGATGGCGATCCGGCGCAGCCGCCCGGGCTCGGTGCCGGCCGGAGCGCTCAGCCGGGCGCCGAGCCGGAGGAAGATCGGCATCTCGACCCGGCGCATCGTCAGGTTGCTGATCGTGACGTCCTCCAGCCGTCCGCCGTCGACGGTCTGCAGCGCCAGTCCCCGGCAGTGTTCGAAGATCACGTTCGAGATCGCGATGTTCCTGAAGCCGCCGACGGACTCGGTGCCGAACTTGATCCGGCCGATCCGCTGATGCCGTCCCACGGTCCGGTACGTGCCGTCGTGCAGGGTGCCGAGGTCGTACCCGCTGACCAGGCAGTCGCCGATGGTCACGTTCTCGGTCGCGCGGGCCTCGTCGAGCGCGTACGAACTCTTCAGGCAGATCGCGTCCGCGTTGGGCGTGTTGATCGAAAAGCCGGAGATCCGGACGTTGCGGCAGCAGTCGAGATTGATCCCGTCCGAGTAGGTGTCGATGATCAGGTTGTCGATCCGCAGGTTGTCCACGCCGGTCGGCAGGATCGCCAGCGAGCCGCCGTTGAGGATCGTCAGATCGCTGATCCTGACGTTGCGGCAGCGCTTGAGCGCGATCGCCTTGTTGCCCGCCCCGGGATCCTCCTCGCCGCGCCCGCCGACCAGGCCGCGCCCGTCGATCAGGCCCGGGCCGGAGACCGTGACGTCGGTCAGCCCCTCGCCCCAGATCAGGCTGTTCCGCCAGTGGCTGTGGGCGAAGTCCTGGAAGTCGTTGCCGACGCCCGGCTCCGGCGGGTCGTAGCCGCGGCCGTCCACGGGTTGCGCGGCCAGCAGGGTCGCGCCCGGGGCGAGGTGCAGGGCGACCTTGCTGCGCAACCGGATCGAATAGCAGGCGTACGTTCCCGCGGGAACGTAGACGGTTCCGCCGGGGCCGCCCGACGGACCGGGCGAGGCGGCGGCGTCGATCGCCCGGTTGACGGCACCGGAGTCGATCGCCACCCCGTCGCCCTTCGCGCCGTACCGCCGGACATCGAAGATGCGGCTCGGACCAGTCGCCGGGGCCGCCGGCTCCGCCTCGGCGGTCCCGGGCAGCAGGCCCGCGGCCGCGGCGCTCGCGCCGATGATGATCATCCGGCGGCGGCTGAGTGCGTTGTCCATGGGCGCGGCTCCTAGGTCTGGTCGAGCGCGGCCCAGAAGGCGCAGCGATGATCATCCGCGAGGTCGACCGGCCGGATCGCCTCGGTGGACAGGCCGAGCACCGAGCCCCGCGGGCCGAACGCCGGCCACCGCGGTGCCCCGGACGACGCGGGCCGGCCGCGGTGGGCGAACGTCGTCCAGTAGTCGATCATGGTGTCGCTGAGCCGGGTCTGCGCCGCGGTCAGGTCCGGATAGCCGGCCTGCGGCATCCGCAACGTCCACAGGAAAGGCAGGTCCCAGCCGTGCATCGCGCCCATCGGCTGGCCGGCCGCCGTCAGTCCGGAGTCCTCGGTGAACTCGTAGGCGTACACCCGGCTGTGCCGCGACGCCGTCCTGGCCGTGATCAACGCCGGGCAGGCGTACGTCCGGTCCGTCTGTACGGTCGCCAGCGCGATCACCGGGCTCGGCTGCTCGGCGGCCGGATAGGTCGCCAGGACCGCGTCCGCATCGTCGCCGAACACGGCCCGGAGCTCCGCCGCGTACGCCTCCGCGGTGAGGTCCGGATAGCCGGTGAGGATGAACGACCGGCTCTCGTCGTGGGTGGTCCCCAGCAGCAGGTCCACGCCGGCGGCCGATCCCCGGCGGAGGGCCGTGATCGGCTGCTCGGGCAGGTAGGTCGTCCCGGCCACCGGGCCCCACCGTTCCGGCCGGCGCGCGGCCGGCGTCCCGAAGTCGGGCAGCAGGGCGACCAGGTCCGCGACCGGAAGGGCACGGAGGCAGCCGGCCTGATCCGCCGCGTCGGCACAGCCGACCTCGGCCAGCGCCGTCGCGCCGTTCCGGTCGGCCTCCGCCCGGCTGAGGACGGGAACCGCACACGGTCCGCTCTGCAGGATCGCCCGTGCGAAGAGTCCGCGAGCCGCCGGCGCCGCCAGTTGCGCGCAGGTGCTGCGGGCGCCGGCCGACTGGCCGGCCAGGGTGACCCGGCCGGGGTCGCCGCCGAGCGCCGCCGCGTTGTTCCGGACCCAGCGCAGGACGGCGTGCTGGTCGAGCAGCCCGTAGTTGCCGGAGTCGGCTCCCCCGCCGTCGAGAGCCGGCGTGGCGAGGAAGCCCAGGGCGCCGAGCCGGTAGTTGGCGGTGATCACGATCGCCTCGCCGCGGCTGGCCAGCCGGGTGGCGTCGTACTGGCCGGCCGAGCCGGTGATCATCCCGCCGCCGTGCAGCCAGACGATCACCGGCAGCCGGCGGTGGCCGGTGCCGCGGGGCACCACCGCGTCGAGATACAGGCAGTCCTCCTGACCCGCGACCTGGACGCCGCCGGCGTCGAAGCCGGCCGGCTGCGGGCAGCTCGGGCTCGCGGCCGTCGCGTCCCGGATCCCGGTCCACGGTTCGGGTGTGGCCGGCGGGGCGAACCGGCGGTCACCGGTCGGCGGCGCCGCGTACGGGATCCCGGAGAACACCGCCACCCCGTCGCCGGCCGCGCCGCGGACCCAGCCCGAGTCGAGCCGGGCCGTGGTCGGGCCGCTGCGCGGCTGAGCCTGAGCGGGCAGGGCGGCGGCGACCAGGGCGACGGCGCACACCGCCGCGGCCAGTGTTCGGATGATCATGGTGCGGACGGGCCGGAGCGAGGGCTGCATGCCGCCACTCTTCCCGAGCGGACGCCGGCCGCGCGTCCGTCCAGGCGTTGATCGTGCGTACGCAATCCGTGCAGGACAAGGAGAATCCGCTACGTCGCCGGACGCAGTGCCGGGACCGGAAATACGCGCCGCCGACGACGCGCCGGTCCCGGACGGCGGGCAACGATCATGACCATGAACCTCAAGTCACTCTCCGCCAGCGCGCTGTTCCTCGCCGCGATCGGGATCTACATCCAGATCGCCGGCGGCAACCTGCCGGGCTATCCGGCCGTCGCGCCGGGCGTGATCGTGCTGCTGGTCGCCGCGGCGCTGACCGCGTTCCTGCCGTTCCGCTGGTCGCCGGTCGCCGCCGTGCTGGCCGCCGCCTTCATGATCATCGGACTCTTCGGCGCCGGCCAGGCGGTCCGGCTGGTCGAGGTCCGCGCGGTCGGCGACACGGTCGGACTGTGGCTGCAGATGATCATGGTCGTCGCGGCCGGAGCCCTCGCCGTACTGGCCATCGCCCGGCCGTCCGGTGCCCGGACCGAGGCCAAGCCCGTCGAGCAGTAGCGCTCAGAGCTGGGCCACAGCTCAGAGCTGGGCGAGGGCGAGCCAGGCCAGGGTCTCGGACAAGGCGCTGTCGGCGACCTGGTCGAGCAGGATGCCGGCGGCCGCCTCGGCCAGCACCGAGGGCGGCGCGGCCCAGTCCCGGCCGATCGCTGCGGCGGCCTGCTCCTCCGCGAAGCGGATCACCGCGATCAGGGCGGCCTGGTCGGTCTCGGCGAGCGCCGGCCGGGCCGGAGCCACCTCGCCGCTACCCAGGTACGGTCCCGCCGCCCGCAGCCGGGCCCGGAACGCCGGCGACGGCTGCTCCACCGTGCGGTGCACCGCGGCCAGCAACTCCAGTTCGGCGATCCCGGGCCCGTTCAGCGGAACCTCCGGTTGTTCCGGCAGCGCCGCGGCCAGCGAACCGGCGTGCTGGATGATCGGCGCGATCGCCTGGCCGCGGATCACCCGGGCCAGGCAGGCCTGGGTGACCGCGATGCCGAGACCCGGATCGACCCGGTCGCAGCGCAGCAGCCAGTCGACGGCCACCTCGAGCAGTTCCCGGGACCCGGTGCGGTGATGCTCGATGCAGAGCAGCGTCGCGTCCAGCGCGGTCGCCGGTCCGTCGTCCAGCAGCCCGCCGGTGATCAACTCCAGCAGTTCGGCGGCCTCGTCCGGGTCCGCTGCCGTACCGGCACTGAGGGTGCGGTGCAGCAGGATCCCGTCCGCAGTCGAGCCGGCCGGGCCGGTCGGCGCCGGCGCC
Source organism: Microlunatus sp. GCM10028923 (assembly GCF_042666975.1). Taxonomy (NCBI): domain Bacteria; kingdom Bacillati; phylum Actinomycetota; class Actinomycetes; order Propionibacteriales; family Propionibacteriaceae; genus Microlunatus; species Microlunatus sp. GCM10028923. The sequence continues at coordinate 307,780 of NZ_JBHTFF010000004.1, forward strand.
GGGAATCGCTCGGCTCGTTCGGCCATCACCGATTCGGCCGGCGGCGCCCAGCCCAGCTCGAACCGTACGGTCCCGCGCGCGGACCGCTCCTCGATCGGGAACCGGGCCGGCCGATCCGCCACCAGCTCGGTGATCTGGCCGCCCGGCCCGGGCAGCGTCCCGTCCACGCCGATCAGGTCGTCCGGCACGATCAGGGCCGCGTCCGGGTCGCTGCGCAGGTCGATCGGCTCGCCGACGGTACGAACGGTCGGCCACGGCACCACGCCGCGGCGGCGCTCGATCAGCCGGGCGACGTCGGCGTACCAGGTCCACTGCCAGGTGATCACGAAGCCGGCGCCCGGGGGCAGCAGCAGCGGCCCAGTCAGCAGGCCGGCGTCGGTGATCTCCGTGATGGCGCCGGTGAGCAGCCGGCCGGCCAGGATCGGGCCGCTGCCGTCACCGGGCCGGATCACCAGTTCGGCCTCGGCACCGGCGGCGATCGGGTGCCCGACCATCTGCTCGCCGAGGGTCAGGTCGAGCCGGACCTGGTCGACGGCGAGCTCGTGCTGGGTGGCGTTGGCCAGCCGGATCCGCCAGCCCCAGCCGGCGGCGACCGTGTGCCGGACCGAGATCCCCAGGCCGTCACCGGCGTCGAGCTCCAGGTCGACCTCGTCGGCGTCGCCGGCCAGCCGGACCAGGTCCGGCTGCCGGGCCCGGCCGTCGATGACCACCTCGCCGACCCCGCCGCCGGCGAGATAGCGGTGATCACCCGCAGTGGCCGCGACGATCCGGCCGGTCCGGTCGATCCGGAGCCGGCCGGGCGGCACGTCGAAGATCATCCGCGGCGCTGACATCGCCCACACCAGAACAGATTGCGCCCGGCCAGGACCTCGGTCCTGATCATGGAACCGCAGACCCAGCAGGGCAGGCCGTTGCGGCGGTAGACGTACACCTCTCCGCCATGATCATCGACGCGCGGCGGTCGTCCCATCGCCTCCGGCGTGTGCTCGTCGCGGACCGTGTCGATCCGGTTGTCGGCGACGCCCTTGGGCATCAGCAGCAACAGATCCGACCAGATCGCCAGCCAGCTGCGCCGGGTCAGCTTGTTGCCGGGCCGGTGCGGGTGGATCCGGTTCCGGAACAGCACCTCGGCCCGGTAGACGTTGCCGACCCCGGACAGGATCGCCTGATCCATCAGCAGCGCGGCGATCGGCCGGCCGGACCGGTGGATCCGCCGCCAGGCCAGTTCGGGGTCGGCGTCGTCGCGCAGCGGATCGGGACCCAGCCGCCCGATCAGGGCGGTCGCTTCGGCCCCGGTCAGGACGTCGCACTGCTGCGGGCCGCGAAGATCGGCGACCAGGTCGGGCGTGGCCAGCCGGACCCGGACCTCGCCCTGCGGCGGGCCGGGCGGACCGAACTGGAGGGTGCCGATCAGGCCGAGGTGGATGTGCAGGTGACGGTCGCCGGCGAACTCGACGAACAGGTGCTTGCCGTGCGCCGCCGCGTTGATCAACCGGGTCCCGTCGAGCAGCGCGGCCGACTCGGCGAACCGGCCCTGGGGGCTGGTCACCACCGGCACCTGGCCGGCGAATCCGGCCGTCACATCCAGTGCCAGCCGATGCAGCGTGTGGCCTTCCGGCATTTCACGATCCTCGAACGATCTTTGTCTGTGGCCCGAGCCCCCGCGGGCAGATTAGGCTGTCCACTATGACAGGTGCGGCCGCTCCGGCCCCGTTCATCGTTCCCACCATCTCGGACCTCGAGGCTCGCGACCTGGTCCGCCTCGGCGAACCCACTCCGGAGGACGAACTCCTCGCCGAGTCGGTGCTGGCCGAGTTGCGGGCGCGGGCCGAGGGACGCCGGCCGCAGCGCGTTACTCTTCCTCGCCCCGACGCTCCTCGTACTCACTGATCTGCCGGATCCGCCGCGCGTGCCGCTCCTGCGCGCTGAACGGCGTCGCCAGGAAGGTGCGGACCAGGTCGGTCGCGCCGTCCTGATCATGCATCCGGGCGCCGATCGCGATCACGTTCGCGTCGTTGTGCTGGCGGGCCAGTTGCGCGGTCTCGGCGTCGTACGCCAGCGCGGCACGCACCCCGATCACCTTGTTGGCCGCGATCTGCTCGCCGTTGCCGGAGCCGCCGATCACGACGCCGAGCGAGCCCTGATCGGCCACCACGCCGAGCGCCGCCGGGATGCAGAAGACCGGGTAGTCGTCGTCCGGGTCGAACACGCGCGGACCATGATCAACGACGTCGTGGCCGTCGCCTCGCAGGGCCGAGGCCAGGTGGTTCTTCAGCTCATACCCCGCGTGGTCGCTGCCGATGTGTACGCGCATGAGAGAACTATCTCAAAGGTCCGATGGGCCTGGCACCCGTGTCGGCCCAGCGTCTGATTGGGCGGGACGGGAACGGCACTAGGGTCGGCCGGGTGACTTTGAGCCGACGGGCGCTGCTGGGCTGTGCCGGACTCGCGGGACTGGCCGCTGCGGGCTGCACCGACGTCGGCCGGGAACGGCCGACCTGTGTCCGGGCCGGAGAGCTGACCGGCCACGAGGATCTCGGCGGCGCGCCGCTGATTTACGAGATCGACGAGCGCGGCCGGACCTTCCGCTTCGACGACGCCTTCCATGACCGGCTGATCGACTGGCTCGGCTTCTTCCGGTCCGAGACCGGGGTCGAGTTCGACGAGCTCAGGACGTACGGAAGCTGGACCGACGGCGAGCCGCGGTGCTCCTCCTGGCACAACGCCGGCCGGGCGTTCGACCTGGCCAGGCTCCGGTCCGGCGGCCGGGACCTGATGTCGGCCCGGTACGACCTCTGGGGCGGCTCCGCGCCGGCCGCGACGCTGCGCCGCTACTGGGCGACCGCCGCCAGCCTGCACCACCACTTCGCCGACGTGCTGACGTACCTCTTCGACGACGCGCACCGGAACCATCTGCACGTCGACAACGGCGTCACCGGCACCGGGCTGTCCACCTTCCGTGGCGGCGCGTCCCGGGTGCAGAACCACGCGGTGCAGGCGATCTGCACGTACGTCTGGGGCCAGCCGGCGCCGCTCGACGGCGAGTGGGCCGAACCCACCCGGTCCGTCGTGACCAAGATCACGTCCGAGCTCGGCGTCGGCGGGGACCTGACCGACGACAAGACCTGGCGGGAGTTCCTGCGCGCCAGCACGGCCCGATTTTGATCGTGGCAGGATCGGGCGCATGTTCCCGGACAACCTGACCCGCGACGAGGCCATGGCTCGGTCGGCCCTGATCGCCACCTCGCACTACCGGATCGAGCTCGACCTGTCGGGCCGCGAGGTCGCCGATCCGGCGCTGACCTTCCGCTCCACGTCGACGGTGCGGTTCCGGGCCGAGGCACCGGGCAGCCTGCACGTCGACGCGATCGCCGACCGGGTGATCACCGCGACGCTGGACGGCGAGCCGCTCGACACCGGCCGGTTCGCGGACAGCCGGCTGCCGTTCGACGTGACCGCCGGTGATCACGAACTGACGGTGACCGCGGAATACCGGTACAGCCGGGCCGGCCTCGGCCTGCACCGCTTCGTCGACCCGGCGGACGACCGGGTCTACTGCTACACCCAGTTCGAGTCGGCCGAGGCGCGGCGCGTCTTCGCCTGCTTCGAACAGCCCGACCTGAAGGCGCGGATGTCGGTGACCGTGACGGCGCCGCAGGACTGGACGGTGATCAGCAACGGCGCCGAGCAGGGCCGGGTGCCGGTCACGGAGGCCTTGTCCCGTTGGGAATTCGCCGAGACCGAGCCGTTCTCGACCTACCTGGTCGGGATCGTCGCCGGCGAGTACCGGCAGGTGATCGCCGAGGAGACCGCCGGCAAGAACGCGGCGCCGCTGTCGATCTTGGTCCGGGATTCCGTGCTGCCGCACCTGGACGCCGACCGGATCGTCGAGGTGACCCGGGGCGGCTTCGACGTGTTCGAGGAGGCCTTCGGCTACCCGTACCCGTTCGGGAAGTACGACCAGGCGTTCGTGCCGGAATACAACATGGGCGCGATGGAGAACGTCGGCTGCATCGTGCTGCGGGACAGCATGATCTTCCGCAGCCGGGTCACCGCCGCGACGTACCGGGAACGCGCCAACGTCGTGCTGCACGAGCTGGCCCACATGTGGTTCGGCGACCTGGTGACGATGCGCTGGTGGGACGACCTGTGGCTGAAGGAGTCGTTCGCCGAATGGGCGGCGACGTTCGCGCAGAGCCGGCTCGATGCCGAACCGAGCCAGGCCTGGGCGACCTTCTGCAACAAGCGCAAGACCTGGGCCTACCGGCAGGATCAGCTGAGCAGCACCCATCCGATCGCGGCCGACATGATCGATCTCGAGGCGGTGGAGCAGAACTTCGACGGGATCACCTATGCCAAGGGCGCTTCGGTGCTCCGGCAGCTGGTCGCGTTCGTCGGCGAGGACGCCTTCCTGGCCGGCGCCCGGCGCTACTTCGCCGATCATGCCTACGGCAACACGGAGCTGAGCCATCTGCTGACCGCCCTGCAGCAGGCGTCCGGCCGGGACCTGTCCGGCTGGTCGGCGCAGTGGCTGGAGCAGGCCGGCGTCAACACGCTGCGGCCGGAGCTGGCGGTCGACGACGCGGGCATGATCACCCGGTTCGCGGTCCGGCAGGAGGCGCCGGCCGAGTGGCCGACGCTGCGTGATCACCGGATCGCGATCGGGTTCTACGACCTGACCGACGGCCGGCTGGTCCGGAGCCACCGGCTGGAGACCGACGTCAGCGGCGAGACCACCGAGGTGCCCGAACTGGCCGGCCGGCGGCAGCCGGACCTGATCTTGATCAACGACGACGACCTGACCTACGCCAAGTTGCGGCTGGACCCGCGGTCGCTGAGCACCTTGATCGACACCATCGACCGGATCGACGACCCGCTGGCCCGGGCCGTCTGCTGGGGCGCCGCCTGGGACATGTGCCGCGACGCCGAGCTGCCGGCCGCCGACTACGTCGCCCTGGTGCTTCGCGGCGTCGCCGTCGAGTCCGACCTGACCGCCGTGGAAGCCGTGCTGCTGCAGGGATTGCGGGCGGCCCAGGAAGACACTCCGCTGGCGGTACGGGAAGCGGTCCGGCGGACCTGGCAGGACGGGTTGGCCGGCCTGCTGGCGGCCGCCGAGCCCGGCTCGGACCACCAGCTGGCCCTGGCCCGGGCGTACGCCAGGGCGGCGCTGGATCCGGCAGCGGGTGCGGTGATCAACGGCTGGCTGGTCGGCGAGGACGTACCGGACGGGCTGGTGGTCGACCAGGACCTGCGCTGGATCCTGATCCTGCACCTGGCCCGGCTCGGCCTCGCCGACGACGCGATGATCACCGCGGAGCAGGGCCGGGACAACACGATCACCGGTGCCGAGCAGGCCGCCGGGGCTCGTGCCGCCCGGCCCGATCCGGCCGCCAAGGCGGAGTCCTGGCGGCTCGCCGTCGCCGACGGCAACGTGCCGAACGAGACCCAGCGCCAGGTCTGCGTCGGCTTCGTCCAGCCCGGCCAGGACGACCTGCTGCGCCCGTATCTGGCGGCCTACCTGGAGGCGGCCGAGCAGATGTCGGCCGGCAACGGGATCTGGGGCGGCCAGGGGACGTCGCTGCGCGACAACGCGCTGATCTTGCTCTATCCGCGGCTGGAGGACACCGCCGAACAGCTGCGCACCGTCGACGCCTGGCTGGCCGCGGCCGACCTCACCCCCTCGGTGCGGCGGCTGGTCTCGGAGCGTCGGGACGAGTCGGAGCGCTCGCTGCGCTGCCAGCAGGCCGCCGAGAACGCGACTCAGAGCCGGTAGAGCGCGGCCTCTCCGGGGCCGAGTTCGCCCGGCTCCCCCGCCAGGTCGACGGCGCCGGCCGGCAGCTCCGGCCGGACCGGGGTCTCGGCCAGATTCAGCAGCAGCCGGTAGCGGTGGCCGTCCAGTGCGGTCACCGTCGCGCCGGCCAGCTCGCCGTCGAGGTCGGCCGGCCGGGCGGGATTGGCGTCGGCGAACCGGGCGGTGGTCGCGGTGTCGCAGCCGGCCAGCACGGCGAACGCGTGCTCGACCAGGACGCTGCCGGGCGGCAGATGCTTCGGCCCGGTCCAGTGCGGGAAGCACAGCTCGTCCACGAAGAGGGAGTGCTGCGGACCGCCGCGGCGGCGCGCGGAGCGGTCCATGATCAACTCCCCGCTCCCCCACAGCCCGACGGCACCGAGGACGTCGTCCACGGCGACCCACCGGCCGAGGGCGAGCTGCTCCGCTGCCCCGGGTTCGAGCTCCACGGTGCCGCCGGCGTGGACGTACCGGCGCCGGGAGTCGTTGAGGACGTCGTTGGGCACGTTCAGGTGCAGGCCCTTGACCGAACCGATCCCGACCCACCAGTCCGCGGTCACGGTGCGGTGGATCCCGATCATGGTGTGCCCGTCCGGCAGGGCCGCGACGGCGATCATGGTCCGGGCGCCGTCGCCGCCGGTCCAGCCCTCCGGGATGCTCAGCCGGACTCCTTCGACGACCGTGCCCGAGGTGACGAAGCCGCCCTCGACCTCGGTGACCCGGCTCCTGGTCACCGCCCGGGACAGCCGGCCCGGTTCGCCCTGGTCGCCGAGCACCGTGATCTCGGGCGCCAGGTTGAGGTCCCACTCGGCCAGCGACCCGTCGACCAGCGGCACACAGAGCCCCTGCGTCCCGCTGAACGCACGCCAGGAGAACGAGGCCAGCCGGTGCTCGTCGCGGAGCGCCACCGCCTGATGATCATGGTCGATCCAGCTCCACGACCCGGCCGTGTCCTGAGCCTGTCGAAGGGCCGTGCCCGAGTCCTCCAGTTGATCAAGGTCGGCGAGGGCCGTGCCGAGGGCGCAGGCCCGGTCGCTCTCCAACCGGGTGAGGTAGTACGGGCTGGTGGCGGCCAGTTCGGCCAGCCGGCTGCCGTAGAAGCTGCCGTCGGGGTTGCCGCGCTGCTCCCGGACGATCAGGTCCAGCTGCGCGTCGAGCAGCTCGATCGCCTCCGGATCGCCGAGCCGGTCGGCGGCGTAGCAGAGCGACGGCAACAGATATTCCTGGCAGTACGCGTAGCGGACCCGGCTGTCCCCGCCGATCCGGAGCAGCCGCCCGTCCGGTGCGATCAGCGGCCGGACCACCCGCCAGAGGTCGGCCTGGTGGTGGTGCAGCGCCTCCGGCGCCGGCTCGCCGCGCCGCTTCAGGTCGAAGTGCAGGATCGCCGCGTTGCTGACGCAGATGATCATGTAGCCGACGTTGAGATAGCCGTGATGGTCCAGGGCGTAGCTGTCGAAGAAGTTGGCGCCGCGGAACCGTTCCCGGACCGGTCGGCCGTCGATCATCGTCGGGTCGTTGCGGTCGGCCGGCACGCTGACGCCGTTGATCATGAACGTCCGGGCCAGTTCCTCCCAGACCGGCCGCTGCGGATGATCGGGCACCCGCTGGGCGGTCCGCCAGAGCAGGGCGCCGGCCCAGAGGTTCGACTCGGGCGCGTTCCGGCCGGAGACGTTCCACAGCCCGCCCACCACGCCGCGGGACCGGCCCCGGTGGAACGCGGTCCGGATCCACTCCGCCTCGCTGACCAGCATCCGGTCCAGCCCGGCGGCCAGCTCCGGCTCGACCCGGTCGGCGAGCAGATCGACGCCGTACATCATCCGTTCGATGCCGAGCGCGCTGATCCAGGTGTGGCCCCACGGCTTGCCGTCCGCGCAGCTGCCGCCGCCGGAGCGATGGCTGCGGATGCTGAACCGGAGCGCCGCGAGAGCCCGCCGGGCCAGCCGATCGTCCTCCGTCAGCGCGGCCAGCGCGCCGACCGCGCCGAGGTACTTCTGGTTGGTCTGCACACCCCAGTTGTCATAGCCGGTCCCGTACCAGCCGAAGGTCCCGTCGCCGTCCGGATCCACCCAGTCCCGGTCGGCGGCCGCGGCCCAGGTGGCGAGTGAGTCGATCATGGTCCGTCTGCGGTCCGTCACCCGGGAAAGCCTAATCTCGGGTCGCCGAAGGGGCCACGGAGCCGGCCGGACCTGTGCTGTACTTCGGTGGATACACCGGAAGGGGGCGGGATGACGGACGGCGCGGCGGGCGACCGGCCCGACCCCGAGGCGCGCACCGAGGCGCTGTCGGCGTTGCTGCAGACCGAGGACGCCGGGATCCAGAACGCCTCCCAGGTCAGCATGGCGCTGGTCGGCATCGTGATCGCCTACCTGCCGGTGTCGCTGTTCGCGGTCTACCAGGACGAGTTCCCGACCGTCCTGATCGGCTTCCTGCCGTGGCCGGTGGTGTTCCTGATGCTCTACCAGACGGTCATGATCGCCGGGACCTCGCGGCGGGCCCGCTCGGCCCGGCTGTTCGAGGACGAGCTGATCAAGATCGCCGGCATGACCGAGTCCTCCCGGCGCGGCCTGGTCGGTGCCCGGGCCCGGAACCCGATCACCAACCTCTACACGATCGTGCAGGAACGCGGCGACCGGTGGGTCTCCCGCTACATCGCCGCCCTGCTGCCGTTCCTGGGCCTGTACGCACTCGGCGTCGTCTACACGTTCTTCATGTGTCTGGAGGCCGCCCGGCTGAACCCGTACTACCCGGCCCGGTTCTGGGTGGTGATCATCCCGGTGCTCGGCTCGGTGCTGCTCTGGTCCGTCTTCGCCGACTCCGCGATGAGCTACTTCACGCCGCGCTACAAGATCAACATCTGGGTCCCGGTGGCCGCCCTGACCGGGGTCTGGCTGCAGGCCCAGCAGCCGGACCTGACCACCCCGGTGCTGCTCTTGTTCTCGGTGCTGAGTGCGCTGCTGGTCACGATCGCGACCTTCGCCCGGCCGCTGCAGCCGCCGGGCTACCAGGTGATCCTGCGCTCCGGCGTCGCCGGAATCGTGCTGTCCGCGCTGGCGTACTGGCTGGTCATGGTGCCGACCCAGGGGCTGCGGACCGACGAGCCGACCATGTGGGCCAACATCTCGATGCACCTCGCCGCTCCGCTGGTGGTGCTGCTCGGTCTCCGCGCCGGTCAGGCGGCGCTGCGGCCGCTGACGATGCGCCAGGTGCTGGCGATGATGATCTTCCCGCTCGGGTACGTGATCACGCTGTGGACCGCGAACACCACGTTCGGCGTGCCGATCCCGTACTTCTTCCTGGACCCGGACCAGACACCGCCCGGCGTCATCGCGGCCATCTGCGTGGCCGTGGCCGGCTTCTACGTCGGCGTCGGCATGATCGACCGGGTGGTGGCGCGGCGGCGGTCCCGTACCGCCGAGGGACCGGCCGATGGGGTCTCGGCCCGCTAGCGCCCAGCCCCGGCACCCGACCCTTGACGAGGCGGCCACCGTCTCATACCGTTCGACTCAATTACGGGCGTGCATTAACGGTGAAATAGGTGGTCCGAATGTCTGGAATCGCGCGTCGGCTGGCGCTGCTCGCCTCGCTCCTCCTCGCCCTGACCGGGCTCGCGGCCGTGCCCGCCGTCGCCGAGCCCGCTGCCGGTCCGGTGGTGACCGACCTGGGCCCGGCCTCCTCGGTCACCTCGACCGGCGTCGCCGAACAGGTCGGCGACCTGATCTGGACCGCGACCTCCGGCGTCTCGCCGGTCCGGGTCGGCGCCTTCGACCCCGCCAGCGGCCAGGTCGAGCGGACCGTCGACCTGCCGTCCGGTGCCGGCGTCTGGGCGATGGCGCACGTCGGGACCGACCTCTACGTCGGCACCTACACGCCGGGCGACCTGTACAAGATCAACACCGACACCGGGGCGCTGTCCAAGGTGGCCAACTTCGGGTCCTTCATCTGGTCCCTGGCCGCCTCGCCGGACGGGCTGATCGTCGCCGGCACCTACCCGGACGCCGGCGTGCACAGCTACGACCCGGCCACCGGGACGACCCGCAGCTACGGCACCGTCGCCCCGGGCGAGCAGTACGTCCGCAGCATCGCCGTCGACGAGCAGACCATCTATGCGGGCATCGGATCGCACGCGAAGTTGATCACCGTCGACCGGGCCAGCGGCGCCACCGCGAACATCCTGCCGGCCGGCTACGCCGACCGCACGTTCGTCGCCACCCTCGCCCTGCACGGTGACCGGCTGGCCGCCGGACTGTCCCCGACCGGCACGATGTTGATCTTCGACACCGCCGACCCCAGCACGCCGGTCGAGGTGCAGGCGCCCGCCGGTGATCAGTACGTCACCGCGATCAGCCACGACCCGGCCAACGGCGACGTCTACTTCGGCACCCGGGCCTCCGGGACGCTGTACCGGGTACCGGCCGGCAGCAGCACGCCCGAGCGGCTCGGCCAGCCGTACGACGGCGCGTACTTCAACAAGATCCTGATCGACGGCGACCAGGTCCGGGCCAGCCTGACCAGCCAGATCGTCAGCTACGACAAGGCGACCGGAACCTTCAGCGGTGTCGATCTCGGCCAGGCCGGCCTGCCGCCGGCGCCGGAACTGGCCATGCACCTCGCCGCCACCGCGAACACCGTCCTGGTCAGCGGCAAGGCCGGCATCCAGGTCCACGACCTCGCGGCCGGCAGCAACAGTCGGACCTTCCTGCCGGGCGAGGCGAAGACGATGACGCCGATCGGCGACCGGCTCTACCTCGGGGTGTACACGCTGGCCCGGTTGTGGTCAATGCGGCCCGACGGGACCGAACTCGCCGAACTGGACCGGATCGAGAACGAGCAGACCCGGCCCACCGACGCCTGGTACGACGCCGATTCCGGCCGACTGCTGATCGCCACCGAGGCCGACTACGGCAAGATCAACGGCGCCCTGGCCGACTACCGGCTCTCCGACGGCAGGCTGACCGTGCGCCGCGGCATCGTGCCGAACCAGTCCCTGAGGTCGGTCGCGGTCCGGGACGGCATCGCCTTCCTGGGCAGCGAGACCCGCAACAGCCTCGGCACCGACCCGATCGAGAAGGAGGCCACCGTCTCCCGCTTCGACCTGCGCACCGGCAAGGTGGTCGATCAGTTCGCGCCGGTGCCGGGAGCCCAGCAGATCACCGACCTGATGCCGTACCAGGGCCGCATCTACGGCACCACGGAGAAGGGCGACCTGTTCGTCCTCGACCCGACCGGACGGCGGGTCGAGGCGACGGCCAAGATCGGCACCGGTGCCAGCACCCTGGTGCTGGCCCGGGACGGACTCTTCGGGACCGACGGCAAGCGACTGTTCAAGATCACCGGCGGTGCGACCCCGGTGATCACCACCCTCGTCGACGGGCTGGCCGCCCAGGCCTACGCGGCCGGGCTGATCGCCGTGGCGCCGGACGGCCGGACGATCTACACGATCAAGGGCCGCAACCTGATCGCCGTCACCCGCTTCTGACCTCGACGGTCAGACGTCCAGCAGGTGGCGCTGGGCCGGCGAGATCCGGTCGTAGACGGACTTCCGGAGGTATTCGGCCTGGTTCAGCTGCTGCGGCTCGTCGCGCCGGCAGAAGGACATCGTCATCCCGCGGCGGCGCTGCGCGGTCCGGTTCAGGGTGCCACCGTGCCAGACGTGGGCGTTGAAGATGATCACCGAACCGGCCGGCGCGAGGGCCAGGATCTGATCCGGGTGATCATCGGTGGTGCGCTCGAGGTCGTCGGTCGGCCAGCGCCCGGACCGGTGGGTCCCCGGCACGATCCGGGTCGCGCCGTTGTCCTCGGTGAAGTCGTCCAGCAACCACATCGAGTTGAGGATGTGGAAGTCGCCGTCCTGGACCGGCCCGCCCCAGTCGCCGTGCAGGCCCTGCTGCCCCTGGCCGGGCAGGGTGGACCGGTAGTTCAGTGAGTTGACCCGGAACTCCTCACCGAGCACCTGCCGGGCCGCGCTCAGCACGGCCGGGTCGGTGTAGCAGCGCTCGAACATCTCGCCCTTGTTGAGCAGGTCAGCCAGGGCCGCGACGCCGGCGCCCTGCGGAACCTCGTGGCCGGCCGCCGAGCCCTCGGACTCGAGCAGCTCGTCGGTCCGCTCCCGGAACGCCTGGAGCAGGTCGTCCGGCATGTGGTTGATCAACGGCAGGTAGCCGTCGTCGTCGAGTTGTTTGCGCTGTTCGGGGGTCAGGCTGTCCTCGGTGACGTCCAGGTCGGCCAGGGCGTCGGCGGTGCGGTACGTGCTCACGGATGGTCCTCCTCGGTCGCTGCGTTGCCGTCAAGCTCACCATCCGGCACCGGGCCGGGCCAATGCATCGATCCGCAATGATCATGCACGAATCGCCAAGCCTTCGTACACGATTCAGTGGTCCACGGTTAATCTCGATCCCGTGAAGATGCACCAGACACCAGGAGCAGGCAGGGTGTCCATGCTCGCCATCGGCACCTACGCGGCCGGCCGCGGGCAGCACGCCGCCCCGCATCGGCACGCCGGCTGGAAGGTGACCTACTACCGGACGGGCCGGATCGACTCGATCGTCGACGGCGTGCACTACGCCGCCCGCCCCGGCACCGTGCTGGTGCTGCGGCCGAACGCGAGTCACGAGGAGATCGCCCACACGGCCTACTCGAACTACTACCAGCTGCTGGACGCGCCGGACGACCAGGCCTGGCCGGACGAGTGCTCCGGCCGCGCCGCCCAGGAGCTCGGGAACCACCTGGCCGGCCTGGTCCGGGAGGACACCCAGCCGGACCGGCGCAGCCCGGAGTTGATCACCGCCCTGGTCACCTTGATCGACCTGACCCTGCAACGTCAGCATCCGGACCAGCGCCCCGAACCGGCCGAGGAACTCGTCCGCAGCGTCGAGCAGATCTTCGAGGAGCGTTATGCGGAACGGATCTCGGTCGCCGCGACCGCCCGGGAGGCCGGCGTCTCGGTGTCCGGCCTGCGCCAGCACTTCATCGCCCGCCGCGGCCTGCCACCGCAGGTCGCCCTGCTGGCCGTCCGGGTCCGCCGCGCCCTCGACCTCCTGCGCACCTCCGACCTGACCCTCGCCGTGATCGCCGACCGCTGCGGCTTCGCCTCGGCCAGCCACCTGAGCCGGGTGATCAAGAGCGAGACCGGCAACGCACCGGGCCGGCTGCGAACGATGACCACGGCGTCGCAGCGTGCGACATTTGCTTGACACTTGTTGAACAGACCCAGGTACGCTGGTTGGCATGACGGCAACCATCGGATTCCGGCCGACCGCCGAGGATGAGCAGATCATCCGGGCGGCCATGCGCACCGGTGAACGCAAGAGCGACGTCATCCGCCGTGCGCTGCGACTGCTGGAGCGCGAGGTGTGGATCAAGCAGGCGCGGGCCGACGCCGAGCGGCTGAGCGACGAGAGCCTCGACGGCGATCAGGACGTGTGGTGATCCGCGGAGCGATCTACCGGGTCGACTTCGGAAGCACCAAACGCGGGCACGAGCAACGCGGGCGCCGGTACGCCGTCGTGCTGAGCCTCAGCTCGATGCCCTGGAGCGTAGTCACCGTGATCCCGACCTCGACCAGCGCCGGCCCGGCGGTATTCCGACCGGAGCTGGACGTCATGGGAACCCGGACCCGGTTCCTCGTCGATCAGATCCGCACCATCGACACCACGTTCGTCCACGGCGACCCGGTCGGCTACCTCGATCGCGACGAGATCGCCGAGATCGAGAACGCCGTCGCGCACTACCTCGGGTTGTGACGCCCGACGCTCAGAAGCCCAGCCGGTTCAACTGCTTGGCGTCGCGCTGCCACTCCTTGACCACCTTGACCTTGAGGTCGAGGAAGACCGGGGTGCCGAGCAGGGCCTCGATCTGCTTCCGGGCCGCGGTGCCGATCTCGCGCAGCCGGGCGCCGCGGTGGCCGATCACGATCCCCTTCTGCGAATCGCGTTCGACGACCATGGACGCGTACACGTCGAGCAGCGGCTTGTCCTTCGCCCGGCCCTCGCGCAGCCCCATCTCGTCGATCATCACGGTGATCGAGTGCGGCAGCTCGTCCCGGACGCCCTCCAGTGCGGCCTCCCGGATCAGCTCCGCGACCAGGGTCTCCTCCGGCTCGTCGGTGATCTCGCCGTCCGGGTAGAGCGGCGGGCCGACCGGGAGCAGGCCGGACAGGACCCCGGCCAGCACGTCGAGTTGATCACCGGTGGTCGCCGAGACCGGCACGATCTCGGCCCAGCTGATGCCCAGTTCCTCTTCCAGCGCAGCCATCCGGACCAGGTGTTCGGCCATCCGCTGCTTGCTCACCAGGTCGTCCTTGGTGGCGATGCCGACCAGGGTCGGCCGCTTCGGCAGGGCCGCGATCTCCTTGACCAGGTACGTGTCGCCGGGCCCGATCCGCTGGTTGGCCGGCAGGCAGACGCCGATCACGTCGACCTCGGACCAGGTGGTCCGGACCACGTCGTTCAGCCGTTCGCCGAGCAGGGTCCGCGGCTTGTGCAGGCCCGGCGTGTCGATCAAGATCAACTGGGCGTCCGGGCGGTGCACGATGCCCCGGATCGCGTGCCGGGTGGTCTGCGGCTTCGACGACGCGATCGCGATCTTGCTGCCGACCAGGGCGTTGGTCAGGGTGGACTTGCCGGCGTTGGGCCGGCCGACGAAGCAGGCGAAGCCGGACCGGTGTTCCGGGCCCTCGTTCGCTGGCTCAGTCACGGAGATTTCCGTTCGGATCGGCAACCAGCAGGGTCACCGCGTCACCGCCGAGATCGGCGATCACCGCGCGGTCCGCGTCGGTCAGGGTGCCCTCGCCGACCAGCGCGACCGCTTCCAGCCCGGGCGCTCCGGAGGAGACGCCCATGGCGATCGCGACCGCCACCGCGGACAGCTGCAGGTGTGGCAGGGCGACGGTCGTCGCGGCATAGGTCCGGCCGTCCGTGTCCCGGATGCAGGCGCCCTCCGCGGCCCCGGTCCTGGCCCGCGCCGCCCGGGCCAGCGTGATGATCTTGCTGTCCTCAGGATTGCTGATCATGGTCAGGTCGCCCTCGCCGTCGTGTCCGATGTCGCCGATTCCGTGGCCTCGTCGGGCTGGTGGTCCTCGACCTGGCGGACCACGACGGTGCCGATCCGGTTCCGCCGGCCGGTCGACCGGTCGGCGACGAGTTCCAGGCCGTGGTAGGTCACCGTCGAGCCCACGATCGGCACCTTGTTGAGCAGCTTCGCCATCAGGCCGCCGACGGTGTCGACGTCCTCCTCGTCCAGCTCCAGCGAGAACAGGTCGCCGAGTTCGTCCACGCCGAGCCGCGCCGAGACCCGGTAGCGCCCGTCGGCGAGCTGGGTGATGTCGGTGTTCTCCTCGTCGTACTCGTCGGTGATCTCGCCGACGATCTCCTCCAGGATGTCCTCGATCGTGGCCATGCCGGCGGTGCCGCCGAACTCGTCGACGACGATCACCAGGTGGGTCCGGTTCAGCTGCATCTCGCGCAGCAGTTCGTCCACCGGCTTGGAGTCCGGACACCACTCCGGGTTCCGCATCAGCGAGGCGACCCGCTCGGTGGTCTCCGCCTTCGGGTGGTCGTACACCCGCTTGATCGTGTCCTTGAGGTAGAGCACCCCGACCACGTCGTCCAGACCGCCCTCGCCGGTGACCGGGATCCGGCTGAACCCGGACCGCAGTGCCAGCGACATCGCCTGCCGCAGCGTCTTGTTGCTCTCGATGAACACCATGTCGGTCCGCGGCACCATCACCTCGCGGACGATGGTGTCGCCGAGCTCGAACACCGAGTGGATCATCCGCCGCTCGCCGGATTCGATCACCTCGCTCGCCTCCGCGAGGTCGACCAGTTCACGCAACTCCGCCTCGGAGGCGAACGGGCCCTCGGAGAACCCCTTGCCCGGCGTCAGCGCGTTGCCGATCAAGATCAACAGCCGGGACAGCGGCCCGAGCACCCGGGTCAGCGCCACCAGCGGACCGGCGAACAGGCAGGCCACCCGATCATGGTGCTGCCGGCCCAGCGTCCGCGGCGCGACGCCCCAGAGCACGTACGAGATGACGATCATGGAACCGGCCGAGATCAACACGCCCTGCCAGGTCAGCCCGAACACGCCGAAGAAGACGAGGGCGACCAGCACGATCGCGCTGATCTCGAACACGATCCGCAGGAACAGTGCCGTGTTCAGATAGCGCGGCGGGTCCTCGACGATCTTGCGCACCCGGAGCGCGCCGGGCCGGCCGTCGGCGACGAGCTTGTCGGCACGACTGCGCGAGAACGAGGACAACGCAGCTTCGGCGGCCGCCATCAGACCGGCCAGAATGGCCAGCAGCAAGGCGATCCCGAGCTGAACCAGATATTGGCTCACCGTGATCAGCTCCGGTGCCGGGCTTCCGCCCAGCCCGCGATGATCTTGTCCTTCAGCCCGAACATCTCCGCCTTCTCGTCCGGCGTCGCGTGGTCGTACCCGAGCAGGTGCAGCAGTCCGTGCACCAGCAGGTACTCGGCCTCCGCCTCCGGGGTGCGCCCGTGCTCGGCGGCCTGCCGGCTGGTCACCTCGGGGCACAGCACGATGTCGCCGAGCAGTCCGTCCGGCGGCTCCTCTTCGTCCGCGGGCGGCCGCAGCTCGTCCATCGGGAACGACAGCACGTCGGTCGGGCCGTCCTCGCCCATGTACTTCTGGTGGTACGCGCTCATCGCGTCCGTGTCGACCAGGAGGATCGACAGTTCGGCCTGGGGATGGATCCGCAGTTCATCCATCGCGTAGCGGGCCAACCGGACCAGGCCGGTACTGTCGGCCTCCAATCCGGACTCGTTGCTGATGTCTATGGTCATCGTCGTCGCCTGCCGGGTCGTCTCGTCAACGGGGGCGCTGCGCCTCGAATCGATCGTAGGCCGCGACGATCCGGCCGACCAGCTTGTGCCGGACGACGTCGTGGTTGGTCAGCATGCAGAAGGCGATGTCGTCGACGTTGTCCAGGATCCCCTGGACCCCCTTCAACCCGCTCTTGCTGCCGCCGGGCAGGTCGATCTGGGTGACGTCGCCGGTGACGACCATCTTGGCCCCGAACCCGAGCCGGGTCAGGAACATCTTCATCTGCTCCATCGAGGTGTTCTGTGCCTCGTCGAGGATGATGAACGCGTCGTTCAACGTACGACCGCGCATGTAGGCCAGCGGCGCCACCTCGATGGTGCCGGCGGTCAGCAGCCGCGGGATCGAGTCCGGGTCGATCATGTCGTGCAGCGCGTCGTACAGCGGCCGCAGGTACGGATCGATCTTCTCGTTCAGCGTGCCGGGCAGGAAGCCCAGGTGCTCACCGGCCTCGACGGCCGGCCGGGTCAGGATGATCCGGTTGACCTGCTTGCTCTGCAGCGCCTGGACGGCCTTCGCCATCGCCAGGTACGTCTTGCCGGTGCCGGCCGGGCCGATCCCGAAGACGACGGTGTGCTGGTCGATCGCGTCGACGTACCGCTTCTGGTTCAGGGTCTTCGGCCGGATCGTCTTGCCCCGGTTGGACAGGATGTTCTGGGTCAGCACCTCGGCCGGCCGGGCGTCCTCGCGCGCGCTCAGCATGGAGCAGATCCGCTCCACCGCGTCGGCGGTCAGGCCCTGGCCGGTGCGCAGCACGGCGACCAGCTCGGTGAACACCTCGACCGCGAGCGTGACCGCGGCCGGCGGCCCGGTGAGCGTGATCTCGTTGCCGCGGACGTGGATCTCGGCGTCGAGGTCGCGCTCGAGAATGCGCAGGAACTCGTCGGCCGAGCCGAGCACGTTGACCATCTCGATCGAGTTCGGGATCGTGATCCGGCGCGAGTTGGCGCCGGCAGCCGTCGTGGCCTGGCCCGCAGTGGCCAGCGTGGCCGGTTGATCGTGACTAGTCAGGGGTTGTCCTCGGTCGGGGTACGTATCGGTCCAGCCATCCTAATCAACATCCGCCGACCTCTCCAACGAGAAGTTTCGGCCCCTCCGCTCAGGAGCCGGCCGGTACGGCCCGGCGGTGCCGGTGCGGCGTCGTGGTCAGCCAGATCGACTCCGCGGCGGCCAGGCCCAGGTCGAGCTGTTCCGGCCCGTCGGCGCCCGACTCGCGGGTGATCGACAGCGACCCGGCGAACCGGCGGCGTTCGTCGACCGTGACGTGCGTGTCGAGCACCAGCCGGCGGGTGTCCAGGTAGCGCAGCAGTTCGGCGTCGTCGTCCAGGATCCGCGCGATGTAGCCGCAGTGCCCCGGCTCGACCTCGGACAGCTGCTGCGCCTCCGGCCGTTCGATCCGGCCCTCCGCGTCCGGGATCGGGTCGCCGTGCGGGTCCCGTCCCGGGTGGCCGAGGTCGGCGTCGATCCGGTCGATGAACAACTGCGACACCGAGTGCTCGAGGTTCTCGGCCTCGTCGTGCACCTCGTCCCAGCCGTAGCCGAGCCGGACCACCAGATAGGTCTCCAGGAGCCGGTGCCGGCGCACCATCTGCACCGCGGCGGTACGGCCCTCGACGCTGAGCTGGATCGCGCCGTACGGCGTGTGGTCGATCAGCCCGAGCGAGGCGAGCTTCTTGATGTTGCCGGAGACGGTCGACGGGGAGACGCCCAGCCGTCCGGCCAGCGCGTTGGTGCTGACCGGGTCGTCGGACCACTCCTGACACTTCCAGATGAGTTTCAGGTAGTCCTGCGCCATCGGCGAGAGCTCGGCCACCGTCATCGTCGCAAGTCTAGTGGCGCTGCGTCGCCCGGCCGACGGTCGTTGGTACGGCGTACCGGACGAGAAAGTTTGGCGAGCCGAAAAATATAGTGCATGCTTGGTGAATGGTGAGCGCGAAGGAGCTGGTCCGCGGGCTGGTCGCCGTGCTCGCCACCGTGCTCGTGATCGTCGGCCTGACCGGCTTCGGCACCTCGGTCACCGATCCCGACGCCGTACTGCGGAGCAGCCTGGCCCTCCTCGGCGGCCTGCTCACCCTCGCCTGGCTGATCCGCCGCGAGCGCACCCACCGCACGCCGGCCCCGCGCCGCATCCCCGCCAGCCACCGCTGATCCTTCAACCGGCGTTACCAGCCGATCCTCCGACCCGCCTGGCTCCCGGGGTCAGGGGGTGAGGCGGGATTCGCCGAGGCGGAGGAAGAGATCGACGGCGACCTTGCTGCCTTCGATGCTCCAGTGGCTCAGCTGTCCGAGGGTCACGCCGGCCCAGTAGGCGCGCAGCAGGTCGGGTTCGATCAGGGTCTCGACGACGGTGTCCAGGCGTTCCCAGGCGGACGGGTCGACCCGACCGGGATAGACGAGGCTCCAGTAGAGGTCGATGTAGATCCGGACCAGCGCGAACCGGCGGTCGCCGCGCTCGACGCCCCAGTTCCAGTCGACGACGCCGGTGACCCGGCCGGATTCGTACAGGACGTTGCCGAGGGTCAGGTCGGGATGCAGGACGTCGTCGCCGTCGATCCGGAGCGGGGCGGACTCCCCCACCTCACGGATCCGGTCGAGCATCCGGCGGGCTCGCGGCCCGTGCTCGCGGAGCAGCGCGACCGCCCGCGGATCCCAGGACTCCTCCCGGATGCCCAGCTCCGGCACCGGGACGTCGGTCCGGTCGGCCAGCCCGCCCGCGAACCGCTCGTTGATCTCGACCATCGCGTCGATGGTCGCGGCGTCCAACCGCTCCGCCGGGTGGCCCGGCAGCCGCTCCTGGACGATCCCGACGACCCCGCCGCCGAGCTCAACGATCAGGTCGTGCCGCGGCACCGGCAGGCCGTCGGCACGTAGCCCGGCGAGCACCTCCGCGGTCTGCCGGACCCGCTCGAGGGAGGCCGGCGACCGGGTCAGCACGCCGGGCCGGCCGTCCGGCCAGCGCACGTACACCGCGCCGCCCGAGTCCCCGTGCTCGGCCCGGCCGACCAGGGTCAGGCCGGCACCGGTCCGCGCGTTGACCGCGGCCACCTGCCCGGCCGGGTCGAGACCACCGTCGCCGCGGGCCAACTGCCGCGCGACCTCGCCGTCCGGGTCGCTCATCGCCGCAGGCGGCCGCGGCTCATGCGTCTTCGTCGCCGAGGTCGTCCGGGACGACGTGGACGGCGGCTTCCTCCGCGCTGGCCCCGGCGCCGTCGATCCCGACGTCATCGCCGATCAGCGCCGACTCGTTGTCCTCGCCGATGCCGCCGTTCGGATCCACCAGCCGGCCGGCCCGGGAGCCGCCGACCTCGCCGTCGTCGAGATACTCGCCGCCGTCGTCGCTGTCCTCGGGCACCTCGATGTCGAGCCTCTCGTCGAGGGTCGAGTCCTCATCGAGATTCCGCCACCGCTCGGGCGGCGAATAGCCCTCGTCGAGTACGTCCTCGACGCCGCGGTCGTCGAGGGTGTCCTCGGGCTGGCGTTGATCCAGCTGCTCCGACTGGTCGGGCATTTCCTCGTCGTACGAACTCATGGGCACAGCCTGCCACGCAGGTCCGGGCTCGCCCACCGGTCGGACCAGACTCGCCGCCCGCAGATTTCCGGGTTAGGCTTTCCTCATAATGACAATGATTTTCAATATCGAAATGGGGACGTCATGAGGAAGGTACGCGCGACGCTGACCGCCGCCCTGGCCGCGACCCTGCTCGCGGTGGCCGGCTGTGCCACGCCGAGCGAGCCGGCCGCGCCGAGCGGGGCGGGCACCGAGCGGCCCGAGGTGACCGGGCCGCGGATCTCGGTCAGCTACAACGGCGGGATCCTGGTGCTGGACCGCGACACCCTGGAGCCGGTCGCCGACCTGAAGCTGCCCGGCTTCCTCCGGCTCAACCCGGCCGGTGATCGCCGGCACCTGCTCGTCTCGACCGCCGACGGGTTCCGGGTGCTGGACACCGGGGTCGAGGTCAAGGGCCACGGCGACCATGATCATTTCTTCGCCGGCGAGGCGGTGTTCACCGACACCACGTACCCGGCGCCGGAGCCCGGCCACGTGGTCCGGCACTCCGGCAAGGTGGCCCTGTTCAGCGACGGTGCCGGGACGGTTCGGGTGCTCGATCCGGCCAAGATCAACACCGCGCCCGGCGAACCGACCTGGACCGCGCCGTCGCCGCACCACGGGGTCGCGGTGCCGCTGTCCGACGGCGGCCTGTTCGTCAGCGTCGGCACCGAGGAGGGCCGGACCGGTGCGCAGGTGCTGGACTCCGCGCTGAAGGAGGTGGCGGCCAGCGACGACTGCCCGGACCTGCACGGCGAGGCGGCGACCGAGAGCGGCACCGTGCTGGCCGGCTGCTCGGACGGCGTACTGCTCTGGCGGGACGGGAAGTTCGTCAAGATCGACAGCCCGGACGAGTACGGCCGGATCGGCAACCAGGCCGGCTCACCGCGGTCCGACGTCGTACTCGGCGACTACAAGACCGACAAGGACGCCGAGCTCGAGGAGCCGACCCGGATCAGCCTGATCGACACCGAGACCGCCAAGCTCCGGCTGGTCGAGCTCGGCACCAGCTACACCTTCCGCTCGCTCGGCCGCGGCCCGAACGGTGAGGCGCTGGTGCTCGGCACCGACGGCCGGCTGCACGTGATCGACCCGGACACCGGCAAGATCACCAAGCAGATCAAGATCATCGAGCCGTGGCGGGAGCCGGTCGACTGGCAGGACCCGCGGCCGACGCTGCTGGTCGAGGACGAGACCGCCTGGGTCACCGACCCGGCCACCTCGACCGTGCACGTGATCTACCTGCCGGGGAACAAGGTGGTCGATTCGGTGGAGCTGCCGCAGGTGCCCAACGAGATCAGCGGGGTCGGCGAGGGTCACTGAGCCGGGCCAGTTCGCCCAGCGTGACGGGTACGGCGAAGGTCCGCTTCGCCATCGCCCGAAGGTCCTCGACGTCGTCGTGATCTTGGTCGCGGCCGCGGACCAGCCGGGCGACGTTCGGGCCGCAGATCCGGCCCTGGCACCAGCCCATGCCGCACCGGGTGAACAGCTTGAGCTGCCGGGCGGAACGGGCCGCGAGATCGCTCGTGGCCCGTTCCGCCTCGGCCAGGGTCACCTCTTCGCAGCGGCACAGCAGGGTGTCCGGCGGGCACCAGTCCGGCCAGCCGGCCGGCACCGGGTGGGCCCGGTGCATCGCCTCGGCGAACGCGCGCAGCCGGCCGATCCGGCGGATGATCTTGTCCTCGGTCGGCGACTCGCCGAGCAGACTCCGGGCCGCGAGTTCGCCCTCCAGCCTGGCCAGTGCCGCGCCGCCGACCCCGCACGCCTCGCCGGCGACGTAGACGTCCGGCTGGCTGGTCCGCTGCCCGGCGTCGACCTCGGTGATCAGCGAACCGTCGACCCCGAGCCCGGTCGCGGCGCCGACCATCATGATCAACTCGAGCGACGGGGTGAACCCCCAGCCGAGCGCGACGGTGTCCACCTCGAGCTCGGCGATCCCGGTCCGGACCCGGTTCCCGGCCCGGTCCAGCCGGTCCAGCCGGACCGAGCGGACCCGGTCGTCGGCGCGGATCTCGCCGACGATCGTCCTACTCCGGTACGGGATCCGCTGCCGGGCCAGCCCGGCCAGATAGCCGGCCCCTTCGAGGAGCTTGCCCGGCACGCGGGCGACGGCGGCCGCGGAGCGGACCCAGCGGCCCGGGTCGTTGGCCTCGCAGATTCCCACCACCGTCGCGCCGCCGCGGGCCAGGCCGACGGCCACCGGCAGCAGGAACGGCCCGGTCCCGGCGACGAGCACCCGGCGCCCGACCAGGGTCCGCTGCCCCTTGAGCAGCGCCTGCGCACCGCCCGCCGCGACCACCCCGGGCAGGTCCCAGCCCGGCAGCGGCAGTTGTCGATCATGGCCGCCCGGGCAGAGCAACAGCCGCTCCGCGATCACCGACTCCCCTTCGGGTCCGTCGTCCGCCGTGGGCGGGCCGCCGGGAGCGGTCGGCCGGAGCTCCAGGCGCCGCTCGCCGGGGGCGCCGGTGATCAGGTAGACCTCGCGACCGGGCCGGTAGTCGATCAGGCCCGCCTTCCGATGGGCCGCCAGGTCGCGCAACAGCCGGCGGAGCGCGGACCGGTCGTGCTGGCCCCGGGTTCCGGCCGCCTCGGTGTGCCGCCAGAACTGGCCGCCCGGGCGCGGCGCGGCATCGACGAGGGCGGTCCGCAGCCCGGCCGCGGCGAGCCGGACCGCGCCGGTCAGCCCGGCCGGGCCGGCCCCGACGACGACCGCGGCGAACCGTTCCGGGCCGGTCACGACGCTCCCTCGTCGTCACGGTCGGTGTCGATGATCATGCCGTTGCCGGCCGGGATCAGGCAGGCGCGGACCGGTGGCCCGCCGTCGATCCGGACCAGGCAGTCGAAGCAGGCCCCGATGCCACAGAACAGCCCGCGCGGCCGGCCGTACCGCCTGGTCCGCCGCCAGGACACGATGTCCGCCGCGATCAGCGCGGCGGCGACGGTCTGGTCCGGCCGGGCCGGGACGTCCGTGCCGTCGACCTTGATCAGGTACGGCCGCTCACTCATGATCAACTCCGGCCTCGAACCGCTCGGGCGCGAACGGCGCCGGGTCCACCCCCGGCGGCTCGCCGGTGATCACCTGGGTCAGCAGGGCACCGGTCGCCACCGACAGGCCGATCCCGGCACCCTCGTGGCCGCAGCCGTGCAACAACCCGGGTGCCCGCGGATCGGCGCCGATCACCGGCAGATGGTCCGGGCAGTAGGGCCGGAACCCGTGGTAGTGCCGCAGCACCCGCACCCCGGCCAGCACCGGGAACAGCTCGATCGCCTGCCGGGCCAGCAGCCCCAGCACCTCGGGCCTGACCTCATGATCGAAGCCGACCCGCTCCCGCGACGACCCGATCAGCACGGTCCCGCTCGGCGTGCCCTCGATCACCGGGGAGGTCTGCAGCATCGCGTCGGAGCTGGCCACGTTGTCCACGTAGTCGGCGCTGTAGACCTTGTGCCGGATCAGCCTGCCGACCGGCTCGGTGACCAGGATGAACCCGCGCCTCGGCAACACCGGCAGCGTCACCCCGGCCAGTCCGGCGACCTCGCCGGCCCAGGTGCCGGCCGCGTTGATCACCCGGCCGGCCGGAATCGTCCCGCCGTCGGCCGTACGGACGCCGACCACGTCGTCGCCGGACCGGAGGAACCCGGTCACCTCCGCCGCGCGCAGCTCGGCACCGCGGTCCCGGGCCAGCCGGAGCAACTGGGCCGCGGCCAGCATCGGCTGCACCTGGGCGTCCTCGGGATAGAACGCTCCCCCGGCCGGCCCGGTCGCCAGCTCGGGCTCGTAGTCGGGCAGGTCGTCCGGACCAAGATCATCGGCGATCACGCCGGCGGCGCGCTGGGCGTCGGCCAGCCGGCGCAGCCCGGCCAGCGCCGGCGCGGTGGCCGCGACCACCACCCCGCCCTTGGCCTCGAACTCCCACCGGGCCGCGTGTTCGGCGAGGTCCTGCCGCCACAGCCGCTGGGCGTACTGGGCCAGCGCCAGCTCCGGACCGGGCTCCTTGTCCGACACCAGCAGGTTGCCCTCGCCGGCGCTCGACGTACCGCCGGCCACCCCGGCCCGGTCCAGGACGACCGTACGCAACCCGGCCAGGGCGGCGAAGTACGCGCACGAGGCGCCGACCACGCCGGCACCGATGATCACCAGATCGGGATGCCGCATCGTGATCATGCCTCGGGCTGGGCGGCCCACAGGCCGCGGACGTGCCCGATGTGGCGGCGCAGGTACGCCTCCGCGTCCTCACCCCGGCCCGCCTCGACCAGGTCCATGATCACCAGATGCTCCTCGGCCGACTCGACCAGCCGGCCGGACTCCAGCAGCGGGGTCAGTCCGAGCAGCCGGGTCTTGGCCCGGAGGTCGGCGACGACATCAAGCAGCAGCCGGTTGCCGGCGTGTTCCAGCAGGGTCAGGTGGAAGTCGAGATCGCAGGACACGTAGTCGATCAGGTCCCCCGCCCGCGCCGCGTCGACGATCTTCCCGGCCTGCTCGCGGAGCCGCTCGATCCCGGCGGCGTCGATCGTGCCCGCCACCAGCCGTACCATCGGCGGCTCGATCAGCGTCCGCAGCTGGGCCACGTCATCGAGGTCGGACTCGGACACCTCGGTGACCCGGAAGCCCTTGTTGGGAAGGGAGATCACCAGACCCTCCCGGACCAGGTCGAGCATCGCCTCCCGGACCGGGGTCGGCGAGACGCCGAAGGTCTCCCCCAGCGTCGGCGCCGAATAGACCCGGCCCGGCTCCATCTCACCGGAGATGATCGCCGACCGGATCGCCCGCTTCACCGAGTCCCGGAGATTCTCCCGCTTGAGCGGCCGCAACGCCTGCGTCACAACAGGAATCCCGCCGGGAACGGATCGGTCGGGTCGAGGTGGTACTGCGCCGTGCCGGTGACCCAGGCCCGGCCCGTGATCGTCGGCACCACCGCGGGCCGGCCGCCGACCGTCGCCGTGTCGATCAGCCGGCCGACGAACCGGGTGCCGATGAACGACTCGTTGACGAAGTCGGTGTCCAGCGCCAGTTCGCCCCGGGCGTGCAGCTGGGCCATCCGGGCGCTGGTCCCGGTGCCGCACGGCGACCGGTCGAACCAGCCCGGGTGGATCGCCATCGCGTGCCGGGAGTGCCGGGCGTCCGAGCCCGGCGCGGCCAGATAGACGTGGTGGCAGCCGGCGATGTCGGACCGTTCGGGATGGACCGGCCGGTCGGCCTCGTTGATCGCGTCCATGATCGCCAGCCCGGCCTTGATCAACTCGGCACCGGCCGCGCGGTCGTACGGAAGCCCGAGCCGGTCCAGCTCGACGATGGCGTAGAAGTTCCCGCCGAAGGCCAGGTCGTAGCCGACGGGACCGTACCCCGGGACCTCGACGGTCCGGTCCAGCGCGTGCGCGAAGGAGTCGACGTTGCGCAGCGTCACCGCGGTCGCGGCGCCGTCTCGTACCGCGACCTCGGCCCGGACCAGCCCGGCCGGCGTGTCCAGATTGATCACCGTGACCGGCTCGACGACCTCGACCATGCCGGTCTCGACCAGCACCGTGGCCACCCCGATCGTCCCGTGCCCGCACATCGGCAGCAGCCCGGACACCTCGATGAACAGCACCCCGTAGTCGGCGTCCGGCCGGGTCGGGGGCTGCAGGATCGCACCGCTCATCGCGGCGTGGCCGCGCGGCTCGTACATCAACAGGGTGCGGACGTGATCTTGGTTCTCGGCGAACCACTGCCGCCGCTCGGCCATCGTCGCACCGGGGATCACGCCGACCCCGCCGGTGATCACCCGGGTCGGCATGCCCTCCGTGTGCGAGTCGACCGCGTGGAAGACGCGCTTCGAACGCATCAGCGCCAGCCCTGGGCCAGCGCCCGTTCCACCTCGCCGGTGATCTCGGCCGCCGACTCCGACGGCAGCGACAGCCGCGGCGGCCGGCAGGCCCCACCCTTGCGGCCGGCGACGTCCATCATGAGCTTGATCGCCTGGACGAACTCGGTGGTCGCGTCCCAGCGCAGCAGCGCGTGCAGGGCGCGGTAGATCGGCAGCGCCTCGGCAAGATCAGCGGGGTCGGCCGAGGTGGCCAGCCGGTAGAGCTCGACGCTGATCGCCGGCAGCGCGTTGGGCAGCCCCGCGATCCAGCCGACCGCGCCCGCGATGCCGAGCTCGAGCAGCACGTCGTCGGTGCCGATGATCACGTCCAGGCCGGGCGCGAGTTCGGCGATCCGGTAGGCCCGGCGCACGTCGCCGGTGAACTCCTTCACGCCGACGATCAGGCCCTCGCCGAACAGCCGGGCCAGCAGCGGCGGCGTCAGGTCGACCTTGGTGTCGTACGGGTTGTTGTAGGCGACGATCGGCAAGCCGGCCTTGGCCACCTCGCGGTAGTGCTCCACCACGGTCGTCTCGTCGGCCCGGTACGTATTCGGCGGCAGCAGCAGCACCGATTGCGCCCCCGCCTCTGCGGCGTGCTCGGCCCAGCGCCGGGACTGCAGCGCACCGTACGCGCCGACGCCCGGCATCACCGAGAACCCGTCCGGCGCGGCCTCGATCGCCGTCCGGACGACCAGCGCCCGCTCCTCGTCGGTCAGCGTCTGGTACTCCCCGAGCGACCCGTTCGGGCAGATCCCGTCGCACCCGTTCTCGGCCAGGAATCTCACGTGCTCCGCGTACGCGTCGACGTCGATCGTCAGGTCGTCCTGGAACGGCAGCGCCGCCGCCACCTGAACTCCACGCCAAGGCTTGCTCTGCTCCACCATGAACCGCAGTGTAATGTCACACGGCACCGGAAGATAGAGGCCGGCCGAACCGAAGCACGCCACGCGCTCCGGTAGCGGGAAGGACGGCTACCGCCCGGCGGCGTAGCCCTGGGCACCGCGCGGGTTGGCGCCGGCCTTCAGCCAGCCACCGTCCCGGGCTACGGCGGAGATCCGGCCGAGGGACCAGCCGTCGCCGACCTCGACCAGGTGCTCGCGTCGCCGCAGCTCCTCGATCACCGGCTCCCCGAAACGATCTTCGATCAGCAGGTGCCGCGGGTGGATGTCGCGCGGATAGAACGAGTTCGGTACGGCCAGCGTGTGGAAGTCGGGAGCGTCGATCGCCTGCTGCAGGTTCATCCCGCGGTGGATCACGTCGAGCAGGAAGTGCAGCGACCACTGATCTTGGAAATCACCACCGGGCGTGCCGAAGGCGAGCCAGGGTTCGCCGTCCCGGAAGGCGAACGACGGCGTGAGCGTGGTGCGCGGCCGGGCGCCCGGCCGGAGCGAGTTCGGCAGCCCGTCCTGCAGCCAGAACATCTGCCCCCGGGTGCCCAGGCAGAAGCCGAGGCCGGGGATCACCGGGGACGACTGCAGCCAGCCGCCGCTCGGCGTCGCGGAGATCATCATCCCGTTCGCGTCGACGACGTCGAGGTGGCAGGTGTCGCCGCGCAGGGTCGGTTCGCCCGACCCGGCGCCCGGATCCGGTTCATGATCACCGGGGTAGCGCGGCAACGTCGGCTCGCGTCCTCCCGGGCTGCCGGGGCGCAGGTCGGGTGAGGACGTGTCGCCGAGCAGCGTCGCGCGCTGCTTCGCGTACTCGGGGCTGAGCAGGTCGTCCAGCGGAACGTCGGTGAAGTCGGGATCGCCGTACCAGGCTTCGCGGTCGGCGTAGGCCAGCTTGCTCGCCTCGGTGATCAGGTGCACCCAGTCGGCCGAGCCCGGCTCGACCGCGTCGATCCCGGCGGCCTGCAGCAAGGCCAGCTGCTGCAGCAGCACCGGGCCCTGGCCCCACGGCCCGGTCTTGGCGACCCGGTAGCGGCCGTAGTCGATCACGACCGGGTCCTCGACCGGCGGCTGCCAGCGCGCCAGGTCGGCCCCGGTGAGCAGGCCGCGGTGGCGTTCGCCGCTGGTGTCCAGGACCTCGGCGGTACGGCAGAACGCGTCGATCGCCTCGGCGACGAAGCCGGAGTACCAGGCGTCGTGCGCGGCCTGGATCCGCTGATCGCGACTGCCACCGGCCTGCTCGGACGCGCGGGCGACCCGGGCGTACGTCTCGGCCAGGACCGGGTTCCGGAACCGGCTCCCGGCCGCCGGCGGCGCACCGTCGGGCAGCCAGATTTCGGCCGAGCTCGGCCAGGCGGTACGGAACAGGTCGGCCACCCCGGCCACCGTCGCCTCGACCCGGGACAGCACCGGACTTCCCTTGCGGGCCAGGGTGATCGCCGGTTCCAGGACGTCCGCCACGGACCAGGTGCCCCACTGCCGGAGCAGCCGCAGCCAGGCGCCGAACGAGCCGGGCACGGTCGCCGGCAGCAGTCCCGTACCGGGCATCAGGTCCAGGCCCTGACCGGTGATCGCCCCGATCGTCGCGGCTTCCGGCGCCACGCCCTGGCCGCTGATCACCTTGAGTTCCTGCTCGCTCTCGGACCAGACCAGGATCGGCACCTCACCACCGGGGCCGTTCAGGTGCGGTTCGACGATCTGCAGCACGAAGCCGGCCGCGACGGCGGCGTCGGCCGCGTTGCCGCCGCGCTCCAGGACGCTCATCCCCGCGGCGGAGGCGAGCCAATGGGTGCTCGCCACCATGCCGAAGTCGCCGATCAGTTCCGGGCGGGTGGTCATCATGGCGGTGCTCCTCGGCGATCCGGAGTTGATCATGATCGTGCGGTCGGATCGCTTCACGCTACTACGCTGGGAGGATGGAGAGCAGTCGCCGGTTCGGTCTGCGGACCGACCATGCCGTGATCGCCGAGTCCGACCTCACCGTGGTCAACGGGATGATCTTCGACGGAATCGCCGAGGAGCCCTACCGAGGCGGGGTACGGATCGAGGCGGGCCGGATCGTCGAGGCCGGCCCGGACGTGACCGGGTCCGGCCGGGTGATCGATGCCGGCGGCGGGACGGTGCTGCCGGGCTTGATCGACGCCCACCTGCACGCGTTCGCCATCGACCTGACCGGCGCACTGGCCGACCGGATCCCGGGCAGCTACCTCGGCGTCAAGGCCGCCCGGCGGCTGACCGCGGCGCTGGCCCGCGGGTTCACCACCGTGCGCGACGTCGCCGGCGGCGACCCGGCGTTCGCCCGGGCCGGCGTCGAGGGCCTCTACTGGTCACCGCGCTACCTCTACACCGGCGCGGCGCTGAGCCAGACCGGCGGGCACGGCGACAGCCGTGGCGCCGACAGCGTCGAGTGTTCGCACGGTCACCAGATGTGCGAGGTGGTGGACGGGGCGGACCAGATCCGGCGCACCGTCCGCGACCGGTTCCGGCGCGGCGCGCACGCGATCAAGCTGATGACCTCGGGCGGCGTGGTCTCGCCCGCCGATCCGCTGCGGGTGCCGCAGTACTCGACCGAGGAGGTGCGGGCCGCCACCGAGGAGGCCGCCCGGCGCGGATCGTACGTCGCCGTCCACGCCTATTCACCGGAGGCGATCATCCACTCGGTCCTGGCCGGCTGCCGCAGCATCGAACACGGCAACCTGCTCGACACCGAGGCCGCGGCGATCATGGCCGAGCACGGCGCCTACCTGGTGCCGACCCTGGCTGCCTACCGCGCCAACGAGGACCGCGGCCCCGCGGTCGGGATGCCGGAGTTCGCCCAGCGGAAGAACCGGGAGGTGCTCGACGCCGGCCGCGACTCGATCCCGATCGCCCGGGCCGCCGGGGTGCCGATCGGCTTCGGCTCCGATCTGATGGGCGACCTGCAGGATGATCAACTGAACGGGCTGCGACTGCAGGCCGAGATCGACGGCTGGCCCAACACGCTGCGCTCGGCCACCTCCGTCAACGCCGACCTGATCCAGCGCGATGATCTTGGTCGGATCCGGACCGGCTGCGTCGGCGACCTGCTGGTGCTGTCCGGCGACGTGTTCACCGATCCCGAGGTGCTGTGTGACCCGGACCGGCCGCGCACGGTGATCAGGTCCGGGACCGTCTGCTTCGAGGGTTGATCAACGAGGCCCTTCGACGGGCTCAGGGTTCGGTGGCGGCGAGATCGTTCGGGAGCAGTCCGAAGATCAGACTGTCCCGCCGGCCGCCCTTGAACGGCTGATGCGACCGGAGCAGACCCTCCTGCCGGAACCCGCTGCGCAGCGCCACCCGCTGCGAACCGGGATTGTCCGGTCCGCAGGTCAGCTCGAGCCGGGCCAGGCCCAGCTCGGCAAACGCCCAGCCGGCCAGCAATCGGACCGCACGGGTCGCGGCGCCGCGGCCCCGGGCCGCGCCCAGCAGCCAGTAGCCGACGCTGCCTCGCCCGGTGCCGCCGTCGAGGTCGCTCAGCGACACCTCGCCGAGCACCTCGGTGTCGTCGTGGGCGGCGACGATCGCAAAGTAGATCGCGGAGCCCGTCTTGCGCTGCCGGTCCAGCGTGGCGATCCTGCGGATGATCTTGTCCCGGTCGAGCGGTGGCACGTCCGAGTGCCGTACGAACAGCGGGTCGGTGAGCCCGGCGAGTTGATCATCGGCGTCCGCGTCCCGCCAGGCACGCAGCCGGACCACGTCATCGGCGAGCTCCGGGAACTCCAGGGTGGGCACTGGCCCAGCCTACGAGCGTGGTGTCGCCTCGGGGCGTCGCAGCAGGAACGCCCGGACCAGATGGGCGGCAATCACCCAGATCACGCCGATGCCGATGAGGAGGCAGGCGAGCGAGGAGGTCAGCCACAGATACAAGGGAAAAAATCTGGGGACGATCATCATACTAGTGCGGGCGTACGCCGATTGCTCGCGTGTCCAGGTGAAGGCGAGCACCGCGAAGATCACCGTGCACAGCAACCCGAGACCACCGATCACCTCACCCGCGACGATCCAGCCGAACAACGGCTTCTTTCGCGCATCCGCGAAGTAGCTCTCCATCACGTCCCCGGTCCCCCTTCCTCGAAAGACCCCCGGCACAGCGTGACACACACGCTGTCCGGATCGCAGACCTCGTTCTGTCCGCAACGCCGCCACAGGCTATAAAGTAAGCCTGACCTAACCGAGGGGGACTCTCGTGGCTCGACCGATCCGGTCCGTGCTGGCCTGCCTGGCCGCTCTGCTCGTACTCGCCGGCGCCGCCTGCGCCTCCACGCCGCCGCCCGTTGCCGAGACCCAGCAGGGCTGGAGCTTCGTCGACGATCGCGGCCAGACCGTCACCGCGCCCGAGGTGCCCAAGCGGATCGTCGCGTACACCAGTTCGGCCGGCGCGCTGTGGGACCTCGGCATCAAGGCGGTCGGGACGTTCGGGCCGCTGTCCCCGGTCGACGGCAAGCCCAATCCGCAATCCGGCAACGTGGATCCGGCGGCGGTGACGAACCTCGGCGAGGAGTACGGTCAGGCCGACATCGAGAAGCTCGCCACGCTGGCGCCGGACCTGATCGTCTACGGCACCTGGTCGCCCGAGGCCGAGTTGACCGACGAAGAGAAGAAGATGGCCGAGATCGCGCCGATGGTCAAGATCAACCACGGCAAGGGCGCGACGCTGGACCGGACGATCGCCCGGTACGCGGAGCTGGCCGCCTCGCTCGGCGTCGATCTCGGTTCGCCGGAGATCACCAAGGACAAGGCCGACTTCGAAGCCGCGTCCAACCGGCTCCGGGACTGGGCGACGAGCAAGCCGGACGTCCGGATCGCCGCGGTCGCCCTGGATCCGCAGATGATGTACATCGCCGTACCGAAGGACAACGCCGATCTCGCGTACTACGCGAGCCTGGGGCTCGGCCTGGTGGCGCCGGAGAACCCCAACAACGGTGAGTTCTGGGAGTACCTGAGCTGGGAGAACGCCGACAAGTACGCCCTCGACGTGATCATGTGGGACACCCGGTCGCAGGCGGCCAAACCGGACCAGATCACCAAGGACAAGCCGTCGTTCGCCAAGCTGCCGTCGGTCGAGGCGGGCCAGCTGGTGCGTTGGGACTACGTGTCGCCGCCGAGCTACAAGCTGCAGTCGGTGATCTTGAATACGCTGGCCGACGAGCTGGCGCCGACCGGCAAGTTGACCCGGGAGCCGAAGGGCTGCTGCGGCCGGCCGGGTTCCTGATCACGCCGTCGCGTAGTAGCGCTTCAGGAAGCTGATCTTGAACTCGGCGTAGCTGCCGTCGGCGATGCTGGTCCGGATCCGGTCCACCAGCGACACGATGAAGCGTTCGTTGTGGATCGTGCACAGGGTCGACGCCAGCATCTCCCCCGCCTTGAACAGGTGGTGCAGATAGGCCCGGGTGTAGTGCGCGCAGGTGTAGCAGTCGCACTCGTCGTCGATCGGCGCGAACGCCCGCCGGTTCCGCGCGGTGTTGACGTTGAACCGGCCGTCGTAGGAGTAGACGGCCGCGTTGCGGGCCACCCGGGACGGGTTCACGCAGTCGAACGTGTCGGCGCCGTTCTCGATCGCGACGAAGAAGTCGTCCGGCTCGGCGATCCCGAGCAGGTGCCGCGGCTTGTCCTCGGGCAGCTCGTCGGTCACCCAGCCGACGATCTCGCCGAGCCGCTCCTTCTCCAGCGCGCCGCCGATGCCGTACCCGTCGAAACCATGATCGTTTCCGGCCTGGTCCGGTCGCCGCAGGGCGGCAAGATCACGAGCCGCCTGGCGCCGCAGGTCCTCGTACTGGGCGCCCTGGACGACCCCGAACAACGCCTGGTACGGATGGTCCGCACGCTCGGCGGTCAGCCGGAGATGCTCGACCAGGCAACGTTCCGCCCAGCGCTGGGTCCGGTCCACCGACCGTTCCTGGTACTCCCTCGTGTTCATCAACGTGGTCAGCTCGTCGAACGCGAAGATGATGTCGGCGCCCAGCTGGTGCTGGATCCCCATCGACACCTCGGGGGTGAACCGGTGCCGGGAGCCGTTCAGGTGCGACGTGAACGTCACCCCGTCCTCGTCGACGTGGGCCAGCCGGGTCTTGCCCGCGGCGATCACGTCGTCGTCGCCCAGCCCGGCGGTGTCCATCGCCAGCACCTTCTTGAACCCGACGCCCAGGCTCATCACCTGGAAGCCGCCGCTGTCGGTGAACGTCGGCCCGGGCCAGTTCATGAACCGGCCCAGTCCGCCGGCCGCGTCGATGATGTCCGGGCCCGGCTGCAGATAGAGGTGGTACGCATTCGCCAGCAGGGCCTGCGCGCCCAGCTCGGCCATCGACTCGGGCAGCACCGCCTTCACGGTGGCCTTGGTGCCGACGGCGATGAACGCCGGCGTCTGGATCGTCCCGTGCGGGGTGGTGATCACGCCGGTCCGGCCGCGGGTCCCCGACAGCTCGGACGTGATCTCAAAATCGAATCCGGTCATCGCAACCTCAGTCCGGCCAGGGCGACGACGCCCGCCGTCGAGGCCCGCAGGACGTTCTCGCCGAGCAGCACCGGCCGGGCGCCGGCCGCCGCGAACGTCTCCAGTTCGTCCGGCGCGATCCCGCCCTCCGGTCCGACGATGATCATCACCCGGCCCGTCGCCGGCAGGGCCACCTCGGCCAGCGGCGTCATCGCTTCCTCGTGCAGCACCAGCGTCAGGGCCGATTCCTTGATCAACTCGACCAACCCGGCGGTGGACACGGGTTCGGTCACCTCGGGCACGGTCAGGCGGCGGGACTGCTTCGCCGCCTCGCTCGCCGTACCCGCCCAGCGGGACCGCGCCTTCACCGCACGCTCGGCGGACCAGCGGACCACGGCCCGGGCGGCCTGCCAGGGCACGATCTCGTCGATCCCGGCCTCGGTCAGCAGTTCGACGGCCAGTTCGGAGCGGTCCCCCTTGGCCGGCGCCTGGGCGGCGACGTAGTGCAGCGGGCCCGGAGTCCGTACCGGAAGGGCCTCGGTGACCTCGACCTGGAGTCCCTGCTTGTTCGCCGCGACCACCACCCCGGCGACGGCGCGGCCACGCCCGTCGCCGAGCCGGACCGTCTCGCCGCTCCGGATCCGGCGGACCACCGCCGCGTGGTGGCCCTCCGGCCCGGTCAGCGCGAGCAGGGTGCCGGACGGCGGCAGCGGGTCGGCGAGATCCTCCAACCAGAAGATCGGATCGGTCACTGACCGACGAAGGCGTCGCGGATCCGGCCGAAGACGCCCTTGCTGTGCCGCTGCACGGTGACCTCGGGCCGCGATTCGTTGCGGGCCTCGGCCAGCTGGCGCAGCAACTCACGTTGGCTGTCGTCGAGCTTGCTCGGGGTCTGCACCAGCAGCGTGACGCCGAGTTCGCCGCGGCCGTTGCCGCGGAGCCGCGGCGCGCCCTTGCCCTCGACCGTGATCCGGGTGCCGGACTGGGTCCCGGCCGGTACCGAGATGGCGACCTTGGTGTCGGCCGGGTCCGCGTCGGGCAGGTCGGCCTCGAGCGTCGTCACCTCGACCTCGGTGCCCAGCGCGGCCGCCGTCATCGGGATCTTCAGGACCACCTCGAGGTCGTCGTTGACCCGCTTGAAGACTTCGTGCGGCTGCACGTTGAGCGCCACGTACAGGTCGCCGGCCGGGCCGCCGCCGGGGCCGACCTCGCCCTGCGAGGACAGCTTGACCCGGATCCCGGTGTCGACGCCGGGCGGCACCTTCACCTCGATCGTGCGGCTGTGCCGGACCCGGCCCTCGCCGTTGCACTCGACGCAGGGGTTCGGGATGACCGTGCCGTAGCCGCGGCAGGTCGGGCACGGCTGGGTGGTCCGGATGTCGCCGAGGAAGGACCGCTGCACATGGGTGACGTCGCCCTGACCGTGACAGGTCGAGCAGCGCACCGGCTGGGAGCCCTCCGAGGCGCCGCTGCCGTTGCACCGCGGACACAGCACGGCGGTGTCGACGCGGACCGGTTTGGTGGCGCCGAACGCCGCCTCGGCCAGGTCGAGGTCGAGCCGCACCACGGCGTCCTGGCCGCGCCGTACCCGGGACCGCGGGCCGCGCGACTGCTGGCCGCCGAACATCGCGTCGACCAGGTTGGTGAAGTCGAAGCCCTGCGCGCCGCCGTTGAAGCCGCCGAACCCGTTGAAGCCGCCCATCCCGCCGCCGAGCGGGTCGCCGCCGCGGTCGTACAGATCGCGCTTCTGCTCGTCCCGCAGCACTTCGTACGCCTCGGCGACCTTCTTGAACCGGTCGGAGGCGTCCGGCTCCTGCGCCACATCGGGATGCAGCTTGCGGGCCAGTTGCCGGTAGGCCTTCTTGATCTGATCGGGGGTGGCGTCGCGGGGGACGCCGAGGATCTCGTAGTAATCCTCAGTCATCTTGGGCACTGCCGTCCCTTCAAGGCATCAGTCTGCAACGGAATCGGAGTCATCCTTCGGAGAGAAAACGGCCGACATAACGGGCCACGGCACGCACCGAAGCCATCGTCGAGGGATAGTCCATTCGGGTCGGGCCGACGATCCCGAGCGCGGCCCAGGGATCGTCCGTTCCACCGTACCCGGAAGAGACCACCGACGTGGTCCGCAGTTCCTTGTACGGATTCTCCTGCCCGATCCGGACCGTGACGGCGTCGGCCGTGGTCGCCTCGCCGAGCAGCTTGAGCAGCACCACCTGCTCCTCCAGCGCCTCCAGCACCGGCTTCACCGTCGTCTCGAAGTCGTCCCCGAAACGGGTCAGGTTCGGCACCCCGCCGACGACCAGGCGGGTGCTCGTCTCCGTACCCAGCATTTCGAGCAGGGCCGCGATCGCCGACGGCGCGATCGGGTCCAGCTCGGCCGGCAATCGCCCGGCCAGTTCGCTCAGCCGGGTCGCGGCGGTCGCGGTGGGCTGGCCGTCGGCGGCCGCGTTGAGGTGCGCGCGCAGGTCGGCCAGGGTGTCCTCGTCGTACGCGGGGACCTCGAAGGAGCGCTGCTCGACGCGGCCGGTCGAGGTGATCAGGATCAGCAGGATCCGGCCCGGATTCAGCGACACCGCCTCGATGTGCCGGACGGTGGCGCTGCTCATCGTCGGGTACTGCACGATCGCGACCTGCTGGGTCACCTGGGCCAGCAGCCGCACGGTGCGCAAGATCACATCGTCGAGGTCGAGCGCGCCGGACAGGAAGGTGTGGATGGCGCGCCGCTCGGCCACCGACAGCGGCTTGACCGTGCCCAGCCGGTCGACGAACAGCCGGTAGCCCTTGTCGGTCGGGATCCGGCCGGCGCTGGTGTGCGGCTGGGTGATGTAGCCCTCTTCCTCCAGCGAGGCCATGTCGTTGCGGACCGTCGCCGGCGAGACCCGCAGGTTGTGCCGTTCCACCAGGGCCTTCGAACCGACCGGCTCCTGGCTGGAGACGTAGTCGGTCACGATCGCACGCAACACGTCGAGCTTGCGGTCGTCCATCACGCCTCCTTCGCTGCTGGCCGCAGTTTGGCACTCACGGCTGGGGAGTGCCAGTCTAGCCCGGTGAGCGTGGCTGAGCCGGACGGCACGAGCGGGGTTGGGACGATCGGGATCGGGACCTGGCGGGAGTTCGCGCCGCGGATCTGGATCGCGGTGGCCGAGCCGGAGAGCGCGAATCTCGGCCTGATCGCCGGCGACGACGGCTGTCTGCTGGTCGACTGCGGCAGCAACGCCGAGCACGGCCGGCTGATCCGGGAGTCGATCGCCGCGGTGACCTCGGTGCCGCTGACCACCGTCGTGGTCACCCACGCGCACTACGACCACGCGCATGGCCTCGCCGCCTTCGCGGACGTGACGACGATCGCCCACGAATCGGTCAGCGACGCGCTGCCGGCCGGCGTGCCGGCGGCGAGCCGCGAGCTGGCCGTCGCCGCCGGGATCGACCTGGGCGGGCGCCGGGTCGAGATCGCCCACCTGGGTCGTGGGCACACGGCCGGCGACCTGCTGGTCGTCGTGCCGGACGCCGAACTCGTCTTCGCCGGCGACCTGATCGAGTCCGCCGCGCCGCCGTCCTGGGGCTCGGACAGCTTTCCGCACGAGTGGCCGGCCACCCTGGACGGCCTGGTCGGGCTGATGACCGAGACCAGCCGGGCCGTGCCGGGGCACGGCGAGCCGGTCGACCGCGCGTACGTGTTCGAGCAGCGCGGCCGGGTCGCCGCGGTGGCCGGGGAGCTGCAGCGGCTGGCCTCGTCGGGCGTGCCGCAGGCGGAGGCGCTGGAACGTGGCGAGTGGGCCTACCCGAAAGAGCAGGTCGCGGGCGGGATCGCGCCGGGCTATGCGCAGCTCGCTGCCGAGCATCCGGAGATCGGGCGGCGTCAGCTGCCGCTGGCCTGAGTCAGCCGTCGAGCAGACGGGCCGGGACGATCTCGACCGGGTACGGGCTGGACAGCCGCAGCGGCTCCTCGCCCTTGGCCTCGCCGGCGAGTTCGTACCGTCCGTCGGTGAGTTCCCAGGCCATGATCGACGGGACCGCCGGGTCGATCACCCAGTAGGACGGGCAGCCGGCCGCCTCGTACCGCGAACGCTTGAGGCCGAGGTCGATGTGCCGGGTGCTCGGGCTGAGGATCTCCACCGCCAGCAGCGGAGCCTTCGGCAGGTCACGAGCCGAGAAGTCCGACCGGCGGGCGACCAGGAGGTCCGGCTGGAGCACGGTCTTCTCCGAGATCGCGACGTCGAACGGTGCATAGAGAACCTGATACTCCGTCGGACACGCCATCCTCAGTACGAGATAGAGCGCCCCGGACGTGCTCTGGTGCCCGAAATTCGGCGCCGGGGTCACGATCAGCGTCCCGTCGATGAGTTCGTAGCGGTGGCCGTCATCGGGCATCGCCGCCAGATCGTCCCGCGTCAGAGCGCGCCCGTAGGGCAGTCCGATCGGGGTCGCCGGCGCCGTCATAGCTGTCATGCTAGGCCTCCCGTCTCCACAGTTCCATGGCCGGAAACTACGGCCGACCGCTGACAGTCCGGGCTCAGCCGGTGATCCGGCCGACCTGGTCGACCAGCCAGTCGATCCCGCCCAGCCGCCCGAGCGCGTCCCGGGCGACCAGGAAGCCCACGATGGCGACGATCCAGGAGGTGGCGCCGGCGGCGTTCTTGGTCAGCCAGCCGTTGATCTTCTGCAGCAGCGGCTCGACCTGCCGGTGCGCGACCACCCGGAGCACCAGGAAGATCAGGGCCGGCAGAATCATGATCACGCAGTAGCCGGCGATGGACAGACCCCGGCCGGCAAGATCAAGTCCGGACGTCGTGATCAGACCGATCGCGCCGAGGTACGGCAGCATGCTGGCGGCCTCGATCGCGGCGGCGCCGAGCGCAAGGCCCATCAGGGCAGGGATCGAGCCGCCACCGGAGGCGTCGCCCATCGCCCGCTGCCGCCACCGCGCGATCTTGCCCGGCTCGCCGTCCCCGCGGTTGGCCCGGCGCTTCGGATCGAGCGCGAAGCTGAGCAGGATCAGCCCGACACCGAGCAACAGCTGGACGACCGAGGCGGTCTGGGTGGCCAGCGCGGCCTGGATCTGGTCCATGAACGCGTACGCGCCGAACGAGATGATCATGCCCAGCGCGAAGTAGAACCCGGTCACCGTGCCGAGATAGATCAACATCCGGCCCACCCGCGGCCGTTCGGAGCCGAGCAGCAGCCAGATCGGGATCAGCAGGGTGCCGAAGCTGGTGGAGTCGATCAGTGCGAGCACGGCGAGGGAACCGGCGAGCCAGAGCGTCATGATCATCAGCCTGCCCGCCCGCGGCCTACCCGACATCGCCCGAAGGAGGTCACTTGCCGCGTCGGCGGATACATCCTTCGGGTGATGGGGATCCGGGCGGCCCTGTGCTGAGATGGGTGCGTGACAGGGACGGTGGCCGCGATGCGGCGCGCGCTGGAGCGGTGGATGTCGCCGGACGGCGACCCCCGCTGGACGCCGCTCGTCCTGTGGCTGGCCGGACTCGGCTTGATCGGCGTCGGCCTGTCCAACGTCTGGACCTCGGTCGGCTGGGTGAAGATCGATCCGTGGTGGCACGCCGTCCCGCTCACCGTCGGCTGCCTGGCCATCGCCGTCAGCCGTCGCCATCCCATGATCGCCTTGTCCGTCGGTACGGTCACCATGCTGGCCGACTTCGCCATCGGCGGCAGCCTCGGCGTCCTGCTGGTGATCTTCGACCTGCTGTTCACGGCCTTCCGGTACGGCCGTCCGCGCGCGCGGCGGGTGATCAGCGTCCTGGTCGCACTGACGATCTTCGGGGTCGGCATCCTGTTCTGGTCGCTGATGGAACTGCGGACCGGGATCGCCATCGCCCTGCAGCTGACCCTGTTCTTCGTCGTTCCGCTGTGGTGGGCCAGGGACCTGCGGATGAAGGAGGAACTGGCCCGCCTCGCGGCCGAACGGGTCGAACTGGAACGGCAGCGGGCCGACGACCTGATCCGGGTCGGCGAACTGGACCGGCAGCGCGCGGTGCAGGCGGAGCGGGCGGCGATGGCCCGCGACCTGCACGACGTGATCGCCTCTCACCTCTCGGCCACCGCCCTGCAGGCGGGTGCGGCGCTCGCCCGGCCCGCCGACGCCGACGGCGACCGCAAGGCCCTGGAGTCGGTCCGCGAGTCGAGTCTGGCCGGGCTGGCCGAGATGCGGTCCATGATCATGCTGCTGCGCAACGAGCTCGATCCGGACAGTGAGCCGGTCGCGGCGCCGCCGCGGCTGGACCGGGTCTCGGAACTGGTCAAGCAGGCCCAGGACAACGGGCTGCGGATCCGGTTCGGCGGCGACGCGGCGACGGTGCCGGCGGCGGTCGACCAGACCGCGTACCGGATCATCGCCGAGGCCCTGGTGAACGCCGCGAAGCACGCCCCCGGCTCCACGGTCGAGCTGACCATCGACGGCGCGGACCCGCTGGTGGTACGGGTCGAGAACACCGCCGGCTCGGGCGCGGCGATCCATCCCGCGCTGTCCGCCGGGCACGGTCTGGACGCCCTGCGTGACCGGACCGCCGCCCTGGGTGGCAGGCTGTCCGCCGGGCCGACCGATCACGGCACCTGGCTGATCGAGGCCATCATCCCCGGAGGCGACCGTGTCCGATCATGATCATCAGAGCAGTGATCAACGAGGTGGGCCGATCCGGGTCGTCGTCGCCGATGATCATGGTGCGATCCGGACCGGGCTCGGCCTGATCCTGGCCGGTGCCGGTGACATCGAGGTGGTCGGCGAGGCCGCCGACGGCGACGCCGCGGTCCGGCAGGCGCGGGCGTACCGGCCGGACGTGATCTTGATGGACATCCGGATGCCCGGCACCGACGGCATCGCCGCGACCCGGGCGATCGTGTCCGAGCGGCTGGCCCAGGTGATGGTGCTGACGACGTTCGATCTGGACGAGTACGTGTTCGGCGCGCTGCGAGCCGGCGCCGCCGGCTTCCTGCTCAAGTCGGTCGAACCGGCGGCGCTGATCGACGCGGTCCGCCGGGTCGCCGCCGGCGACGGCATCCTGGCCCCCGAGGTGACCCGCCGGATCCTGACCGAGTTCACCCGGGCCCGGCCGGCCGAGGTGGCCGAGGAGGTGCCCGGGCTGGCCGAGCTCACCGACCGGGAACGGGAGGTGCTCGCCGCCCTCGGCCGCGGCCTGTCCAACGCCCAGCTCGCCGGCGAGCTGGTGATCTCCGAGGCGACCGCGAAGACGCACGTCTCCCGGGTCCTGGCCAAGCTCAACCTGGCCTCGCGGACCCAGGCCGCGATCGTCGCCCGCTCCGCCGGCCTGGTCTCGCCCTAGCCCTAGGCCGTGTAGTCCGGGTCGTCCGGCGCGGGCACGGCGACGATCGGGCGCAGCGAGTGGCCGAGGCAGTAGTGGCTCACCGAACCGCTGATCAGCCGTTCGATCCCGGTGTGCTCCCGGGTGCCGATCACCAGCAGCTGGGACCGCCGGGATTCCTTGATCAAAGTCTTGCCGGGCGAGCCGCCGACGAAGTCGAGCCGCCAGTCGGGCTCCGGTTTCAGGGCCTCGAAGGACTGCCGGACGACGTCCTTGACCCGGGCCTCCACATCCTCCGGGGTGGGCGATTCGCCGAGGTAGCCGGCCGCGTCGTAGCTGGACACCCAGGCCATCGGATCGGGCACCTGGCCCAGCACATGCACCGCGCGCACCCGTAGTCCGGCGGCCCGTGCGTAGCGCGCGGCCCAGGCGAGCGCGGCCCGGGCCGAGGGCGAGTCGTCGAAGCCGACCACGACCTCGGGCTCGCATGGTGTCCTCGTCGACTCCATGATCACTCCTCTCGGATGCCTTCCACTCTCCTCCGCCGCCGGCCCGGAGACAACCGGGACACGGTTTACGGTCGGGTGGCTTCTGAGGCTCAGCGGACCAGGCCGGACTGGTAGGCGATCACCACCAGCTGGGCCCGGTCGCGGGCTCCGAGCTTGATCATCGCCCGGCTGACATGGGTTCGCGCCGTGGCCGGGCTGACGAACAGCCGGCCCGCGATCTCGTCGTTGTTCAAGCCCTCCCCGATCAGGCCGAGCACCTCGCGTTCCCGGTCGGTCAGCGTGGTCAGCTGCGGATGCACCCGGGCCCGCGCCGGTGCCCGCGACCGCAGCGATTCGATCACCCGGCGGGCCACCGACGGCGACAGCAGCGACTCCCCCGCGGCGGCCAGCCGGATCGCCCGCACCATGTCCTCCGGCTCGCTGTCCTTGATCAGGAACCCGGCCGCA
Source organism: Microlunatus sp. GCM10028923 (assembly GCF_042666975.1). Lineage (NCBI taxonomy): Bacteria > Bacillati > Actinomycetota > Actinomycetes > Propionibacteriales > Propionibacteriaceae > Microlunatus > Microlunatus sp. GCM10028923. Next base: position 349,365 of record NZ_JBHTFF010000004.1, read on the forward strand.
CCACCGTGCAGCGCCTCGAACACGTAGTCGTCGTTCTCGAACGTGGTCAGCATGACCACCCGGGTCTCGCTCAGCTTCTCGTCCGCGGCGATCGCCTTCAGGGTCTCGATCCCGTCCATGATCGGCATCCGGATGTCCATCAAGATCACGTCGGGACGGGCCCGCCGGACCAGGTCCAGCGCCTGCCGGCCGTCCTCCGCCTCGCCGGCCAGTTCGAGGTCGTCCTCGGCGTCGACCAGCACGCGGAGGCCCATCCGGACCAGCTGTTGATCATCGGCGATCGCCACCTTGATCGTCATCACTGCACCTCTCGGTCGCTACTCGGGTCGATTCGACAGCTGGTTCCGGATCGGCAGCTGGGCTCGCACCGCCACCCCGCCGCCCGGTTGGGGTTGTACGGTCAACGTACCGCCGACGGCCCGGGCGCGTTCCCGCATTCCGGAGATCCCGTGTCCCTCGACCAACCGGTCGGAGCGGACCGGCGGGCCCTGGTCGACGACCGTGATCAGCAGCCGGCCGTTCTGGCGCGCGATGGTCACCGATGCGGGGGCGTCGCCGGCGTGCCGGACCACGTTGGTCAGCGCTTCCTGGACGATCCGGTAGGCGGTGTGATCGACGGTCGGCGGCAGGTCCCCGACCTCACCCTCGACGGTCAGCTCGATCGTCCGGCCGGCCTGCCGCATCGCCGTGACGAGATGCTCCAGCCGGGCCAGGCCCGGTTCGGGCGCCGTCGGCTCGGCCCGGTCCGGGTCCCGGAAGACGGCCAGGGTGGACCGCAGTTCGGAGAGGGCGTCCTTGCTGGTCTGCCGGATCGCCCGGAGCGACTCCTCGGCCTGTTCCGGCTTCTTCGGCAGGACGTGCAGCGCGACCCCGGCCTGCATGTTGATCACCGACAGCGAGTGCCCGATCAGGTCGTGCACCTCGCGGGCGATCCGCAGCCGCTCCTCGTACGCGGAACGGCGCAGGTCGTCGTCCCGCTCCCTTCGGACGACCTCCCGCCGGGTCCGCCGGATCATGCCGATCATGGCGGCCAGGCCGAACAGCACCAGGACGAAGGTCGCGCCGGCGAGCCGGTTCGGGTCGCCGAAGCCGCGGCCGTCCGGCGGCCACAGCCCGGCCGCGACCATCGGGATCAGGGCGGCCGACCAGGGCAGCCAGTGCCGCGGCTCGAACAGCCGGGCCAGAGTGGCGATCGCGAGCATCGGCGCCAGGAAGACCGGGCCGCCCGGGATGCCGGCGAACAGGCCGACCGCGACCCCGACGACCACCAGGCCGTACCCGATCCACGGCTGCAGCCGGCGCAGGATCAGGCCGGCGGTGAGCAGCAGGATGCCGACCACGATGGGCCAGGTCAGGTCGATCCGGTCGGGCCCGCCGAACCCGGGGTCGGGCGGCCGGTTCGGCCCGTACGGACCCTCGCCGTCCGCCCAGGGCGGCCGGCCACCGTGCCCCATCCAGCCGCTGATCAGCACGCTCCACAGGGTCGCCATCCCGATCAGCAGGCCCAACGGCACGTCGAGGAGCAACTGCCTCGGTTCCGGCCGGATGGCCGGCGTCGCCCGTGCCATCGGCTGCCCCTTTCGGCTGGTGCGCTCGGTCGTGTTCTGGATCTGACCCACGATCGTAATGTCGGGATCCGCCGCCCACATCGACCGCCGCGCGTACCGCGGCTACGTCAGGGAGCGTAGCCGGAAAGCCGCTCGAGGGGCGATGTCCGGAGCCGTTCGCCGAGCCAGAGTTGAAGCCATGATCAGTTCACTGTTGGTGCCGTTGGACACCGGGTTCGGTCCCCATCGCTGGGCCGATGGTCCGCCGCCCTTCTTTCCCTTTCCCATTATTGGAGGAATCATGTGCCTGCTGTTTCTCGCGCTGCTGATCGGCGGCGCCTTCTTCCTGGCCCGGCGCGGCAAGATCGGCCCGCCGCCGTGGGTCAACGCCGCGAACCGGGCGCCCGAGTTCGAGGCGCGCAAGGTCCTGGCCGAGCGGTTCGCCCGCGGCGACATCTCGACCGACGAGTTCCTGGAGCGGGCCAGCGTGCTGAACTGGACGCCGGGCTCCGACCAGTGGCCGACTGACGACGGCGGCAAGAAGCGCCGCTGATCATCGCTGGTGGCCGACACACCAACCGCCCGTCCGGGGAAATCTCCCCGGGCGGGCGGTGTCGTGACTTAAGGTTCTCGGGTGCCTTCCCCGCATGATCGTTACGGGAGCGACGTTCTCGCTCCTGGCTGGCAGCAAGCAACCAAGATCACCAGCCGTCCCGTCCCGGTGCAGCGCGGCCTCGTCGTCGAGGACGCCAGCACCGGCTTCTGTGGCGCCATCGTCCGCTACGAGAACGGCATCGTCGTCCTGGAGGACCGTCGCGAGAAGCGACGCAGTTTCCCTTTGGGCGCAGGATTCCTGATCGACGGCAAGCCGGTCGAGCTGACCCCGCCGGTCCGCGCCTCCGCCAAGGAACCGGCCCGGACCGCTTCCGGCTCGGTCGCCACCCCGCACGAGAAGGCCAAGGTCGCCCTGCCCAGCCGGATCTACGTCGAGGGTCGGCACGACGCCGAGCTCGTCGAGAAGGTCTGGGGCGATGATCTTCGGCACGTCGGCGTGGTCGTCGAGTTCCTCGGCGGCATCGACGATCTGCCGGCGATCGTGGACGACTTCGCCCCGGCCCGCGGGCGGCGGCTCGGCGTGCTCGTCGACCATCTGGTGCCGGGCAGCAAGGAGACCCGGATCGCCGATGCGGTGACCGCCGGACGGCACGGCGAGTACGTGTCCGTACTCGGCCATCCGTTCATCGACATCTGGGAGGCGGTCAAGCCGGACCGGCTCGGGCTGTCGGCCTGGCCGAAGATCCCGCACGGCACCGACTGGAAGTCCGGCATCTGCGCCGCCCTCGGCTGGCCGCACGAGAGCCAGGCCGACGTCGCCGCCGCCTGGCGGATGATCTTGGGCCGGGTGACCAGCTGGGACGATCTGGAGCGGCCGCTGCTGACGGTGGTCGAGCAGTTGATCGACTTCGTCACCACCGATCACGCGATCGGCTGAGGACTCACCGGGAGGCGAGAGCCTGCGGCCCGCCCCAACGCTCGACCAGCCGGCTGGTGGCGTCGGCGAAGGCCCGGATCCGGCCGGTCTCGTCGGCTGTCCGCCAGACCAGCCCAAACGTGAACGGCGGCGCGTCGGTGAACGGCAGGTAGACGACGTCGGTTCGCGGGTGGTAGCGGACGTTGTGCGCGGCGACCGTACAGAATCCTTGCCCGGCAGCGATCAACGTCATCATCTCCTGGAAGGTGCCGACGCCCGCTCCGCGTTCGATGGGTCGGCCACTGGGTGTGGTCCATGGCTGGGCTGACCGTACCCACGCCTGGGGCGGCGTTCCGCCGGGCAGCAGCATCCGGTCCGAGGCCAGGTCCTCCAACGAGACCGCGGCTCGACCGGCGAGCGGGTGCCGGGTCGACACGGCGAGCACGCGGGGCTCGATGATCACGGCCGGGCCGTTGGTCAGCTGAGGTTCGGTGACCGGCTGCTGAGTGAGGACAAGATCGACTTCGCCGTCCCGCAGCGGCCGGCAGGGGTCGGCGACCTCGGTGTTGTGCAGCCGGATCTCCAACTCCGGAAGGCTGGTCCGGAGTTCCTCGATCACGTCCAGCAGGACCCGGCCGGCGAGCGGACCCAGGAAGCCGACCTCGAGCACGCCGGTGATCCCGCGCGCGGCGGCCCGGGCTCGGGCAATGCCGTCCAGGACGGCCTGGTGGGCGGGACGAAGATCATCCAGGAGCTGCCGGCCGATCGCGGTCAGGCCGACCCGGCGGGTGGTGCGTTCGAACAGGGGCGCGCCCACCCGGCGTTCCAGCTTCTTGATCAACTGGCTGACCCGGGCCTGGGAGAGCCCGAGCCGTTCCGCGGCTCGGCCGAAGTGGAGCTCCTCCCCGACGGCGACGAAGGCCTCGATCTCCTGCCCTTCCAACCCCCACCTCCCATTCATAAGCACGGCTTATCGATTGTGGCACAGTTCGCTGCTGATCTTCAGGGTCGGCGTTGGGATAGTGAGGGCGACCGATGCAACAGCGAAGCACGACGAAACGGGAGGGCCAGATGGCCAAGGTCACCTGCCACCAGACGATCTCAGCGGACGGCTACGCCGCGGGTCTCCACCAGACCGAGGAGCGGCCGTTCGGTGACGACGGCGGCGATGGCTGGGGCAACACGTTGCACAGCTGGATGTTCGACAACGCGGACGAGAACCGGGCCGAGATCGACCAGGGGAAGGCGGCGGCCTACATCATGGGCCGCAACATGTTCGGCCCGGTACGCGGAGCGTGGGACCGGCCGTGGAACGGCTGGTGGGGTGACGATCCGCCGTTCCACGGCCCGGTCTTCGTGCTGACCCACCACGCCCGCGACCCGCAGCCGATGGAGGGTGGCACGACGTACCACTTCGTCACCGACGGGATCGAGTCGGCGCTCGCCCAGGCCCGCGAGGCGGCCGGCGACGGCGACGTCTCGATCGAGGGCGGCGCCGAGACGATCAACCAGTACCTGGCCGCCGGGCTCGTCGACGAGCTGCGGCTGCACATCGTCCCGCTCACGCTCGGTGGCGGGGCCCGGATCTTCGACGGCGTCCCGCCGCTGAAGCTGGAACAGGTGTACGCGCGGGCGGCGAGCACCGTCGTCCACGTGACCTACCGCGTCCTCAGCTGAGCCACGCCCCGGACCACGGGGTCACTGGTCGACGACCGAACCGTCCAGGTGCAGCCGGGTGGTCAGCGGCGGGATCCGTGGCGGCGCGATCCGTTCCGCGTCGGGCCCCAGCCGGGCACCGATCCCGGGCGCGCTCGGCACGGTCAGGAAGCCCCGGCCGTCATGGGCGTAGTCGACCTCGATCGCCTCGGCCGGGAAGCCGGCCAGATCGACCGTCGGGAACTCCTGCAGGGCGAAGTTGGGCACGCTGGCGGCGATCTGCAGGCAGGCCGCCGTCGACACCGGGCCGAGCGGGTTGTGCGGTACGACGCCGACGTGCCGCGCCTCTGCCAGCGCCGCGATCTTCTTGGCACCCGAGATCCCGCCGACCAGGCAGACGTCCGGCCGGACGTACTGGACCGCGTTGCGGGAGAGCAGCATCTCGAAGTCCCAGATGCTCGTCATCCGTTCCCCCGTGGCGATCGGCACGTTGATCTTGTCGGCGACGTACGCCATCTCGTCGAGGTTGTCCGGCAGCACCGGATCCTCCAGGAACATGGGCAGCGCGCCCTCGATGCCGGAGCCGAGCAGCACGGCCTCGGCCGGAGTCAGCCGCCGGTGCAGCTCGATGCACAGGTCGACCCCGTCGCCGGCCACCTCGCGATACCGGTGCACGGCCTCGATCGCCCGGCCGATCTTCTGCGCCTCGGTCTCGAAGTACGGCTGTTCGCGCGGTGTGTCCAGGAACGGCGTCAGGTGGCCGACCGCGGTGAACCCCTGCTCCTTGGCGGCGACGATGCCGTCGATCAGTTCGGCCCGTGACGTTCCGTAGACATGGCAGTACGCCCGCGCCCGGTCCCGCACCGGCCCGCCGAGCAGCTGGTGCACAGGCACGCCGTGGTGCTGGCCGGCGATGTCCCAGAGGGCGATGTCGATCGCGCTGAGCGCCCCCATGATCGCCGCGCCGCGGAAGTGGGTCGACCGGTAGAGGTACTGCCAGTGATGCTCGATCAGCAGCGGTGACTTCCCGACCAGGTAGCGCCCGAAGTGGTCCAGCGCGCCGCGGGACGCTTCCAGGAAGCCCCAGGCGCCGGACTCGCCGATCCCGGTCAGCCCTTCGTCGGTACGGATCTCGACCATCAGGTAGCGGTCGAGCAGGAATGGTCGAACCTCGGTGATGATCATGGATCGACGCTAGCCCCGGCCGGCCGGAAGCGGGCCTCCGGTCCCGTTGGCCAGAACACCCTTGTGTAATTACCCCTACCCCCTTAGGGTATCTTTCGATATACCCCCTACCGGTATGGAGAAGAACAGATGTCTACCTCAGTCAGCGATCGGCTCGGCACCACGCGGCGGTGGGCGCTCGCGCTGATCGCCGCCGCCCAGTTCGTGGTGATCATGGACACCTCGATCATCGGAGTCGCCCTGCCCCGGATGCAGGCCGAACTCGGCTTCACCCAGCAGAACCTCTCCTGGGTCTTCAACGCCTATGTCGTCGCGTTCGGCGGTCTGCTCCTGCTCGGCGGGCGATTGTCGGACCTGTTCGGGGCCCGCCGGCTGTTCGCCGCCGGCTGGGTCGTACTGCTGCTGGGCTCACTCGTCGCGGGGCTGGCCGGCAACGTCGGCTGGGAACTCGCCGGCCGGGCCGTCCAAGGGGTCGGCGCCGCCCTGATCGCGCCGTCCGCACTCACCCTGCTGATGATGATCTTCGGAGCCGACCCGAAGGAACTGACCAAGGCGCTCGCCCTCTACGGGGCCGCCGCTCCGGCCGGCGGCACGGCCGGCGTCTTCCTCGGCGGCGTGATCACGCAGTACCTCTCCTGGCCCTGGGTCTTCTTCCTGAACATTCCGATCGCGGTGATCGCCCTGGTCGGCACCAAGTTGCTGATGCCGGCCGGGACGACCGGGAACCGCGGATCGGTGGACCTGCCCGGTGCCCTCACCGTCACCCTCGGACTCGGCGCCGCCGTGTACGGCATCGTCCGGGCACCGGAAGCGGGCTGGGGATCGGCCGAGACCCTGATCGCGCTGGCCGCCGCCGCCGTGCTGCTGACGGCGTTCGTGATCACCCAGGCCGTCCGGCGCCAACCGCTGGTCCGGCTGTCGCTCTTCCGCACGCCCCAGCTGGGGGCGGCCAACCTGGCCCAGGTCCTGCTCGGTGGGGCCTGGATCCCGATGTGGTTCTTCCTCAACCTCTACCTGCAGCAGGTGCTGAACTACACCGCCTTCCCGTCCGGCGCCGCGCTGCTGCCGATGACCGTGGTGATCATGATCGGCATGATCGCGCTCGCCCCTCGGGTGATTGGGCGGTTCGGCACCAAGACGCCGATCGTCGCCGGGATGGTGCTGCTCGCCGCTGGGATGGGCTGGCTGTCGCTGGCACCCGCCGACGGCAACTACTGGACCGACGTGCTGCCGGCCACCCTGGTGGCGGCCCTCGGCATGTCGCTCGCCTTCATCCCGTCGCTCGGTACGGCGATCTCGTCGGCCCGGCCCGAGGAGGGCGGGCTGGCCTCCGGCATCGTCAACACGAGCTACCAGGTGGGCTCCGCGCTCGGCCTGGCCGCGATGACGGCCGTGGCGACCGCCTTCGGCGCCGACCGGCTCGGCGACACCGCGGCCCTGACCCAGGGGTTCTCGGCCGCCTTCCTCGGCGCCGGCGGCATCGCCCTGGCCGGTGCCGTGCTGACCTTGATCATCCTGCGTCCACGTCGTGGAGCCGAGGGATCCTAGGTCGATCCAGCCCGGGCTCAGTCGAGCAGGTCCCGGACCACGCCGTCGGCCAGCAGCCGGCCGCGCAGCGTGAGCACCAGCCGGCCGTCGGTGATCACGATCAGCTCGCGGTCCACCAGGTCCGCGACCCGGCTCGACTCGGACGCGGTCAGCGTGTCCGGGTCGAGCCCGTCGGCCAGCCGGAGTTCCAGCAGGACCCGCTCCACCCGGCGGTCATGATCATCGAGCAGCTCGCGGGCCTGGGCCGGTGCCTCACCCGCCGCCAGCCGGCCGGTGTAGGCCGCCGGGTGCCGTACGTTCCACCAGCGGACGCCGCCGACGTGACTGTGCGCGCCGGGCCCGACGCCCCACCAGTGATCACCGCGCCAGTAGCCGAGGTTGTGCCGGCACCGGTGCGCGGGCGTACGGGCCCAGTTGCTGATCTCGTACGCGGACAGGCCGGCACCGGTCAGCAGCTCCTCGGCCAGCAGGTACTTGTCGGCAAGATCATCGTCGTCGGGCTGGGCGAGCTCGCCGCGCCGGATCCGGGTCGCCAGCCGGGTGCCGGTCTCGACGATCAGGGCGTACGCGCTGACATGATCGGGTTCGGCGGCGAGGGCCGTCTCGAGGCTGGTCCGCCAGTCGGCCAGGCTCTCCCCCGGCGTGCCGAAGATCAGATCGAGACTGACGTCGTCGAAGCCGGCCGCCCGCGCCTCGGCGACAGTCCGGCCGGCCCGGCCCGGGGAATGGACCCGGTCCAGCGTCGCCAGCACCTGCTCGACCGCCGACTGCATGCCGAACGAGATCCGGTTGAATCCCCCGTCCCGCAACCGTTCCAGGCCGTCCGGGCCGATCGACTCGGGGTTGGACTCGGTGGTGATCTCGGCGTCCGGCAGCAGCCCGAACCGGTCCTTGATCGCGGTGATCATCGTGATCAAGGACTCGGGTGGCAGCAGGGTCGGGGTGCCGCCGCCGACGAAGATCGTGCCGACCGGCGGAGCGGCGTCGCCGAGCACCCGGCCGGCCAGCTCGATCTCGGCCAGCATCGCCGCCAGGTAGCTGTCCTGACCGGTGCCGGGCTCGGAGCCGAGCTCGGCCGACGTGTAGGTGTTGAAGTCGCAGTAGCCGCAGCGCGTGGTGCAGTACGGCACGTGCAGATAGAACCCGAGCGGACGGCTGCCCACCTCGGCCCGGGCCGCGTCGGGCAGTGACTCGTCGGCCGGCGACGGGGATCCGTCAGGGGGCTGCGACGGCATCGGACCAGGTCATGATCATGGCAGCTCGAACGGCAGCGGCAGCCCGTCCAGCGCACGGCGGCAGGAGCAGGTCGCGTCGGCGTCGGGCTCGGCGGCGGGCAGCCGCTCGATCACCCGGCGGAGCAACACCTTCAGCCGGTCGATGTTCTCGCCGAAGATCTTGAGCACCTCGGCATGGCTCACCGCGGTCGCCTGATCGACCCCGGCGTCGTGATCTGTGATCACCGCGACGGTCGTGTAGCAGAGCGCGAGCTCGCGGGCGATGGACGCCTCCGGCATCCCGGTCATGCCGATCACGGTGCCGCCGAGGGCGGTGTGCCAGTGCGACTCGGCCCGGGTGGAGAACCGCGGCCCGTTGACCACGACCAGCGTCCCGCCGTCCACCGGCACCCCGGTGTCGGCGCCGGCCGAGTCGAGCACCACCTGCCGGCCGCGCGGGCAGTACGGGTCGGCGAGGCTGACGTGCACCACCGGGCCCTCGCTGTCGTACACGGTGTGGGCGCGGCCCCAGGTCCGGTCGATCACCTGGTCCGGCAGCACCAGAGTGCCCGGACCGTACTCCTCGCGGAGCGAACCGACCGCGCACGGACCGAGCACCTGCCGGACCCCGACCGAGCGGAGCGCCCACAGGTTCGCCCGGTAGTTCACCCGGTGCGGCGGATGCTGGTGCTGCTCCCCGTGCCGGGGCAGGAAGGCGACCCGTCGCCCGGCCACCTCGCCGATCGCCAGGTCCGCGCTGGGCGCCCCGAACGGGGTTTCCACCGCGACCCGTTCCGGCTCGTCCAGGAAGGTGTAGAAACCCGAGCCTCCGATGATCCCGATCTCAGCCGTTGCCGCCACGGACCCGACTCTAGTCACCCCGGCCTCGCATCAGCGCAGCGCCTTCTCCATGATCACGATCGGTACGCCGATCCCGGTGTCCCGCCGCTCGACGACGCGGTAGCCGCGGCCCCGGTAGAAGGCGATGTTCTCCTTGCTGGCCACGGCGGTGAACAGCCGGGCGACCGTACGGTCCGGCGGCGCGGCCGCCTCGATCGCGGCCAGCAGCCGGCTGCCGACGCCGCGCCCGGTCAGGTCCGGGGCGACGATCAACCGGCCGACGGTCCAGGCGCCGGCCTCGTCCCGGGCCCCGATCACGCCGCCGGCGAGCCGGCCGCCCAGCCTGGCCACCAGAACGGTGTCGGTGTCGATCGCGGCGTTGATCACGTCGATCCCGTCGGTCAGCGGCGGGATCTCCAGCGATCCGCAGCGCTGTGCCTCGACCACGAAGGCGGCCCGCTGCAGGGTGAGCAGTTCGCCGGCGTCGGTCCGTACCGCGGGCCGCAGTTCCAGTTCGTCGGTCCGTTCGGCGTCCGGCAGCAGCTCCGGCCGCCGTCGCCGGGTCAGCTCGACGGCCCGCTCGCGGCGCCAGTCCGTGATCCGGCCGTGGTGCCCGGACAGCAGCACCTCCGGCACCTCCAGCCCACGCCAGGCCGCCGGCTTGGTGTAGACCGGGTACTCCAGGAGTTGATCATGATCGGCGGAGTGGGACTCCTCGGCCAGCGACTCGGGGTTGCCGATCACGCCCGGGATCAGCCGGGCGAACGCCTCGATGATCACCAGCGCGGCCGCCTCGCCCCCGTTCAGGACGTAGTCGCCGATGCTGACCTCGTCCACCCGCAGCCGGGTCGCGGCATGCTGGGCGACCCGGGCGTCGATGCCCTCGTAGCGTCCGCAGGCGATGATCACCCGCTGCTCGGCAGCCAGCTCCGCGGCCAGCCGCTGGTCGAACGGCCGCCCGGACGGCGACATGATCAACAGGCGGGCATCGGTGTCGGCCGGCGCCAGGTCGTCCAGCGCCTCGCCCCACGGCTCCGGCCGCATCACCATCCCGGCGCCGCCGCCGTACGGGGTGTCGTCGACGGTCCGGTGCCGGTCGTGGGTCCAGTCCCGCAGATCGTGCACCGCGAGGTCGATCAGCCCGGTCTCGATCGCCTTGCCGACCAGGGAGAGCCGCAGCGGCGCCAGGTAGTCCGGGAAGATCGAGACGACGTCGATCCGCATCAGTCGTCGTCCTCGTCGGAGAGCAGCCCGGGCACGTCGGCCAGCCGCAGCAGACCTTGATCAAGATCGACCTCGGGCACCAGCTCGGTGACGAACGGGACCAGCGCCTCGCCGGTTCCGGTGTCGATCTCCAGCAGATCCTGGGCGGGCAGATGTGCCACGCCGGTCACCCGGCCGACCTCGCTGCCGCCGGCGTCCAGGACCCGCAGGCCGACCAACTGCCGGTCGTAGTACTCCTCGGGCCGGTCCGGGCGGTCCGCCGGGTCGACGTCGACGACGAGGCGGACCCCGCGGAGCGCCTCGGCGGCGTTGCGATCGTCGACCTCGTCGAACCGGACCAGCAGCCGGCCGCTGTGATCACGGGCCGTGACAACCGTCAGCCGGCGCGGGCTGCCCTCGATGCGGACAGCCCGGCCGGCTGCGAAACGTACTTCCGGCTCGTCGGTGCGCGGTTCGACCGCGACATCGCCACGGATCCCGTGGGCCCGGCCGACGACGCCGACCAGAACCTCAACCGTCACGGTTGTGGATCCGGGCGTCAGCGACGACCGCGGCGGCGATCTCCGGAGCGGCGGTCGTTGCGGTCGACATCGACGAAGTCGACCCGCACCTGCTCCCGACCGGCCAGGGCCGTGATCACCGTCCGCAGCGCGGTGGCGGTCCGCCCCGATCGGCCGATCACCTTGCCGATGTCGTCAGGATGGACCCGCACCTCGAGCAGTCGCCCGCGCCGCAGGTCCTTGTCCCGTACCCGAACGTCGTCGGGCACGGTCACGATGCCGCGGACCAGGTGCTCCAGCGCCTCGGAGAGCACGATCAGGCCTGATCGCCGGACGCGGCGTCGGCCGGGGCGTCGCCGCCGTCAGCCTCGGCCTCGGCCTTCTTGGCCGGCTTCTCCGACGTGATGGCCTTGTTCTTCGGCTCGTCGCCGGCCTCGGCCAGCGCGGCGTTGAAGGCCTCGGTCTTGTTGGCCCGGGTCTTCTGCGGCTCGATGCCCGACGGCGACGTGTCGCCGGAGAACTTCTGCCAGTCACCGCTCCGCTTGAGGATGGCGATGACGGCCTCGGTCGGCTGGGCGCCGACGGACAGCCAGTACTGGGCCCGGTCCGAGTCGACCTCGATCAGCGACGGGTCGTTCTTCGGGTGGTACTTGCCGATCTCCTCGATCGCGCGACCGTCACGCTTGGTGCGGGAGTCGGCGACGACGATGCGGTAGTGCGGCGAGCGGATCTTGCCGAGCCGCTTCAGGCGAATCTTGACAGCCACGTGAGTGGTAACTCCTTGGAAATCTCTGGTGGGTGAGGACACCGCCCGTGTGGGGCACTCCGAACCGCGGCCTCGGCTGGGTCCGGCTGCGGGCACGATGAGAGGGCGTGCCCGAACAGGACCAGCGCATAGTTTGCCAGAGTCACGCCCCCCAACGCGAACTCACGACGCTAGCCTCGCGGCCATGGATGAACTGCGTGACCGGCTGCAGCGGGCGCTGCGCTCCGCGCTGAAGGAGCGGGACCGGGTCGGGGCCCGCGCGATCCGCACCGCGCTGGCGGCGATCGCGAACGCCGAGGCGGTCGATCCGGGCTCGGCACCGAAGGCCGGGCCGGCGACGGACCCGGCGGTCGCCGGCACCGTCAAGGGTGTCGGCGCCGCCGAGGTGGCCCGTCGCGAACTGAGCGCCGACGACCTGGCTGCGATCGTCGGTCGTGAGATCACCGAGCGGCGCCGGGCCGCCACGATGTACGAACAGTCGGGCCGGTCCGAGCACGCCGGTGAACTCCACCGGGAGGCCGACGTGCTCGACCGGATCCTGAGCGGTCCCGCTTAGCGGTCCCGGCCCCAGCCGTTGCCGTTGTTGCCGTTGCCGCTCGAGGACGAGGAACCCGTCACGAGTTCCGCGTCGTAGGCCGCGAGGGCCTCCTCGACCGGCTGGAAGTAGCCGACGTTGGGCTGGCCGACCTTCTCACCACAGACCAGGTCCTGGCCCTGCTGGTAGAGCATGCCGCCACTGGTCAGACCCTGGGCCACGGTTCCGCTGACGTTGGCGCCGCCGGAATCGCCCTGCTCGACGCAGGCCGTGTGCTGGGTCATCCCGGAGACGATGTCGCCGTTGCCGTAGTTGACGGTCTCGTCGTGCGACTCGATCTCGCCACAGGTCCAGTCGGTGGTCCGGCCGCTCTTGCAGACCGCACTGCCGACCGCGCCGAGGCCGGCCTCGGTGACTTCCTGGTACGAGCCGTCGTAGGTGTCCACCGCACCCTGCTGGGTCCAGGCGCTGGAGACGTCCACGGCCGCGTAGTCGTTCTCCGGGAAGCTGAACGAACGGGTGGCACCGATCTCCACACCGTCCTTGGAGAACGTCGGCTCGCCGTCACCGCAGTGGCCCGCGGTGAGCAGGATCGCCTCGCCCGAGGTGGTCTTCGCGTTGAAGCCGGCCGAACAGACGTAGCCGTTGGACATCTCGATCTGCTGCCCGCCGTACAGGTCGGCGGTGGGCCGCACCGCACCCTCCACCTGCTCGACGGTCACGTCGACGCCCAGCTTCCGGGCCTTGGCCAGGAACGCCTCGGTCGCCTTGTCCTCGGCGCCCTCGACGGTCCGGACCAGCAGGCTGTTGGACCGCACGTCGGCGCGCCAGGACTGCACGTCACCGGCCCCGGCGGACCGCGCGAACTCGTCCAGCGCCTTGCGCTGCTCGGCCAGCTCGGACAGCGAGTGCTTGACCTGGCGAGCCTCGGCGCCGGACGCGCGGACCACGGCCGCCGCCTCGGAACTGGTCACCGCGACGACGAGCTTCCCGGAGCCCGCGTCGATCCAGGACCCGGCACTGACGTCCGGGCCCAGCTTGGCCTCGAGGTCGACGGCCAGCACCGACAGCCTGGCCTGCAGTGACAGCAGGTTCTCGGCATCGTCCGTCGACAGCCCGAGTGCGCGGGCCAGCGCTTCCAGCTGGGAATCCGGGATTCCCTTGTCGGGTTGAGCGGTCGCCGCTGTGGCCGTACCGAACATCAGCACCAGGCCGGCCAGCACGGCGAGTAACGGCCTGAGCGCACGGGTCGTTCCCCGATCAAACATGACTTCCTCTCGATCGATTTCCCCGATGGGCACACCCCCGACCTGACCGAGAGCCAGCTCCCCCTGAGCAAAATCGCTTGAGTAAATCGTCGTTGACGCTAACGAACGACCTACGGGGAGGTCAAGGGCTCACCATCGCCCCGGCGAATCGGTAGGTCTCCTCCACCGAGTTGCGTTCCGTGAGCCTGTCGTTACTATTCTGTTATCCGCAAGGGGTGTGTCACCTGTGCTCACCCACCCGCAGACCCGCTGGAGAATCGTGCGCAAAGTTGTTCCTGCAGTCGTGATCGCTGGCCTTCTCGCCGCTGGTGGCCTCGGCTACGGCGGCTATGTCGCGGCCGCCGACGACGTCAACCTCTCGGTCGACGGGCAGCCGACCCGCTTCACCACCCATGCCGGGACCGTGGCCGACGTGCTGCGTGACCAGGGCATCGCGGTGAACGACCGGGACGACGTGCAGCCCTCGCTGACCTCGGAGGTCGCCGGCCCGACCACGATCACCGTGAACTTCGCCCGGCAGTTGACGATCACGGTCGACGGCAAGAAGGACAGCTACTGGACCACGGCGCGCAGCGTCGACGAGGCCCTGCAGGAGATGAACATCCCGGCCTCGGCCAAGCTGTCCACCTCGCGTGGCGCCAAGATCAGCAGGGACGGCATCCACATCAAGGTGGACACCTCCAAGTCCGCGACGGTCGTCGCCGGTGGCAAGACCTTCAAGATCACCACGACCGGGCGGACCATCGCCGACGCGCTCAAGAAGGCCAAGGTCGCCTACGACAAGGATGATCAGGTCTCGCCGAAGCCGTCCGCCGCGCTGGTCGACAAGGCCAAGATCGTCGTCAAGATCATCGAGGTCAAGAAGGCGACCAAGAAGCTCGAGCACGAGTACAAGACGATCGAGAAGAAGACCGACTCGCTCGAGAAGGGCGAGACGAAGACCGACACCAGCGGCATCACCGGGATCACCGAAGAGATCTGGCAGTACGTCTACGTCGACGGCAAGCAGACCGAGAAGAAGCTGCTCTCGTCGAAGGTGATCAAGAAGAAGCGGGACAAGATCGTTCTGGTCGGCACCAAGGAGCCGAAGAAGTCCGACGACAGTGACGACAGCAAGAACGACGACTCGGACAGCAACGATGACTCCGGCGACTCGGGCAACGACGACGAGCCGAAGAACGACGACGCTTCCGGCGAGTCGGGCAGCTGCAAGGCGTCCTACTACTGGCAGGGCCAGATGACCGCCAACGGCGAGCAGTTCAACACGAACGACTTCACCGCCGCGCACAAGTCGCTGCCGTTCAACAGCCGGGTCAGGGTGACCAACCTCAACAACGGCAAGAGCACCACCGTCCGGATCAACGACCGCGGCCCGTACATCTCCGGCCGCTGCCTCGACCTGTCCCGAGCCGCGATGGAGGCCATCGGCGGCACCGGCGCGGGCGTCGTCCCGGTCAAGTACAAGGTGCTCTGAGCTCGATCGGGTCCGAGACGGCCGTCTGGGTGGGATGATGGTGCACATGGTCGCTATGCCGAGCCGACTTGATCGGATCACTGTGAATCCGGAGGTCTCCCACGGGAAGCCGACGATCCGCGGCATGCGGATTCGCGTGCAGGATGTGCTCGAACTGCTCGCGTCTGGGATGACCTACGACGAAGTCCTCGCCGACTACGACGAACTCGAGCGCGAAGACATTCTCGCCGTGCTGGAGTTCGCAGCGCTTGACTCTGCTGCTCGCATCCAGCGGTTCGTCGCCTGACCGCCGGGCCTACCCACCCAACTTTCGCTGTGTCGGCCTTCCTCATCGACCAACAGTTGCCGTCACGGCTCGCGGTGCACCTGGTGGGCCTCGGTCACGACGCTCGCCATGTCAAGCAATACCCTGGCGGAACCACACTCCGCGACATCGAGATCGCAGCGATCGCAGATCACGAGAACAGAATCGTTGTGACTAAGGACGACGACTTTCGGGTGTTGCATCTGACCAGGCAGCAGCCGGCCCGCGTCCTGATCGTCACCTGCGGCAACATCACGACACCGGACTTGCTGGCGCTGTTCGATCGCTACTACACCGACCTGGCAACGGCAATCGTTGAGTACCAATACGTCGAACTTCATCGTGATGGTGTCTTCATCCACGACCCGAGCTGAGCGACTCGGCCCTCCGACTCGAGCAACGACGACTCCGGCGACTCGGGCAACGACGACGAGCCGAAGAACGACGACGCTTCCGGCGAGTCGGGCAGCTGCAAGGCGTCCTACTACTGGCAGGGCCAGATGACCGCCAACGGCGAGCAGTTCAACACGAACGACTTCACCGCCGCGCACAAGTCGCTGCCGTTCAACAGCCGGGTCAGGGTGACCAACCTCAACAACGGCAAGAGCACCACCGTCCGGATCAACGACCGCGGCCCGGTGCTCCGAGCGCCCGACGTCTCAATAATCCTTGGTCAGCGACGGGGCCCGGCCGGAACAATCGGGCTCGTGGACCGGAATGAGATCACCGCGGAACTGGCGAGTCGACTGGTCGCGGAGCAGTTCCCCCAGTGGGAACGGCTTCCGGTCCGGCCGGTCGACCTGAACGGCTGGGACAACACCACCTTCCGGCTGGGCGACGACCTGTCGATCCGGCTGCCCAGCGGCGCCGGGTATGCGCCCGCGGTGGCGAAGGAGCAGCGCTGGCTGCCCATCCTGGCTCCGCAGTTGCCGAAGCCGGTCCCGGAGCCCGTCGCTCTGGGCCGGCCGGGCTGTGGCTATCCCTGGCCCTGGTCGGTCAACCGCTGGCTGCCGGGGACACCGGCGGGGCTCGCCACGATCACCGACCTCAACGCGTTCGCACTCGACCTGGCCGATTTCCTCGGCACGTTGTACGGGCTCGACGCCACCGGCGGGCCGCCGCCGGAACCGGGCTACGGGCACCGGGGCGGGCCGCTCTCGACCTATGACGACGAGGAGATCCCGGAGGCGACCGGCATGATCGCCGGCCGCATCGACGTCGGCGCCGTGGCCGAAGTGTGGCAGACCGCGCTGGCGACGGAGTGGGACCGAGCGCCGGTCTGGCTGCACGGCGACGTCGTCGGTTCCAACCTGCTGGCTGTCGACGGCAGGCTCAGCGCGGTGATCGACTTCGGCTGCTCAGCCGTCGGCGACCCGTCCTGCGACCTGGCGATCACCTGGACGTTCTTCGAGGGCGACAGCGCCCGGCTGTTCCGGGACAGGCTGGCGCTGGACGAGGCGACCTGGGCCCGCGGCCGCGGCTGGGCGCTCTGGAAGGCGCTGATCACCATCCGCCGGGCCCGGGTGAACGGCGGCGACGAGTACGGCGACGCCCGTCGGGCCGGCTGGCGGCACGATCCGTACCAGGTGATCGAGAACGTCCTGGCCGACCACCGCCAGTCATGATCGAATAGTCGCGACAAACCTTCGAGCCCGGCCACGAAGTGGGAGCGAATGGCATCAGACCTGGAGCAGATCGCTGACGGCATGCGAGCCGTGGCTTCGATGTCGCGCATGACCAGTGATCAACTCCGGGAGTGGATCGTTCGGACGGAACGTCAGGTCGCCGAACTCGAACACCACCTGGGCGGCCATCAGGCTCAGCTCGCCGCACACTTCCACGAGGCCCTTCGCTGCTGTGCGCTGGTGGTGGAGGCACTCCACGAGGTCGCACGCGCGAGCGACGCCTGGGCAGACGGAGCCGCTGGCGGCGGGTCAGCTTCGGCGCCGCCCGGGCCCGCAACGTCACGGCCGCCGACCACCTCCCCGGTGATCAACCTCTCGACGCGGAGTCCGTCGGACAAGGACAGGCTGGCGTCCCCGCCGCCGAGCTCGACGCTTCTCGTGGACGGAAGATTTCGGTACGAGACCGATGAGCACCGGCGCGTCGTCAAGGCCACGGCCACCCTCGACGAACGCGACCCCGGGCATCCGCGTGACAGCGGTGCCCAGAAGGACGTACCGGGCCGGCTACCCGGGGACCATGCAGGACACATCTTCGCCCGGATCTTCAAAGGTCCAGGCGACCTCATCAATCTCATCCCGATGCACGGCAGTAAGGTCAATCTCTCGGCCTACAAGGTCTTGGAGAACCTGTGGTCCAGGACCATCGCTGCCAACGGCAGCGCCGAGGTCGAGGTGCGGTTCGACTATGCCGGTGACAGTCACCGACCTGACATCATCAGGGTGCACTACGAGATTCGGGACGCCGCGGGCACTGTCATCGGCGGCGCGAACATCAAGATCAGGAACGAGGAGGTCTGAAGAGATCATGGCGCTCAATGACATCGGGCCGTTGCTGACCGCGATCGGACGCTCGGCCATCGCCGATCCGCCGGCGGGCTGGGAGTCGATCACGGTCACCATGACCGGGCTCGGCCCGATGACCAGTGTCAGCGGCGCGGCGACCGTCGGCGGTGTTCCGCGGTACCTGAGCATCGACGGGGACGCCGTCGACTCGGCCGAGAACCTTCGGACGATGATGTACGCCGAGCACACCGGCACCTGGTACCGCGCGACGCTGACCATCACCCCGGACGGGCAGATCAACTCCGACTTCGACTACGACGGCAAGCCGTACGACCCGGAGGACGAAGGGACGGAGCCGATCATCGATCTCCTGATGCGTGATCAGAAGCGGTATCCGCGCGACCCTGAACACCTTCCCGACTGGCATCCGGCGAAGCAGGCCTGACGAAACCGTCCCGCGGGCAGGCTCAGCTGGTGATGTCCTTGCGGAGGAACCACCAGAAGGCGAAGCCGAAGCCGATGATCGCGTAGCCGATCGACCAGAGCGCGCCGGTGGCCATCCGGGAGAAGTCGATGGTCGGGGCGAGCGCGGTGGCCCAGGCGAACGCGAAGTGGCCGGGCAGGCCGTCGGCGATCGGGCCCAGGGCCGGGATCGAGTCGAGGATCGCCGAGACGATCATGACCATGACCGCACCGCCGACCGCGGCCAGCGGGGCGTCGGTGAGCACCCCGAACGCGAACGCCAGCGCGCCGACCACGGCGAGGTTGAGGATCAGATAGATGATGACGAGCGGCAGCCGGAGCAGGAACTCGCCGAGCCCGAGTTGATCACCGGTCGGCGAGAGATAGGCGTCCCAGCCGTACGCGAAGCCGCCGACCAGCAGGGTCCAGACCGGCAGGATGATCATGGCCGCGACGGCCGACAGCCCGGCGATGATCAGCTTGCTGCCGAGCAGCCGGGCCCGCGGCACCGGGGCGATGAGCAGGTAGCGGAGCGTCCCCCAGGCCGCCTCGGAGGGCACCGCGTCGCCGAAGAACAGCGCCACCACGATGATCAACAGGAAGCCGGTCGCGGCGTACAGGGCGAAGACGGTCAGGTTCGGGCCGCTGTACTGGGCCAGGTCGACGAAGGTCGGCGCCGTCCCGTCGGACGGACCGCCGAGCGCGAAGGCGCCGATCAGCACCAGCGGCAGCGCGAGCAGCACGGCCAGGATGCCGATGGTGCGCCGCCGACCCAGTTGCCGGCGCAACTCGGCGCGCAGCGGCAACGCCGCCGTCGCCGCGCCGATCTCCGGTCGGGTCTCGTTGGGTGCCACCACATGATCAGCGTAACCGGCGACAAAGCGCGGTCGCTCGTCGTACGATCGGCGCAGCCCAACGGAGGGAGCACCATGCGGACTCGTCGTGCCGTGCTGAAGGGTGGACTCGGGATCGCCGCCACCGCCGTCATCGGAGGATCCGCGGCAACGGCCCACGCCGCGCCCAGTCCCACCTTCCCCTGGATCATCGACTGCGACGGCTGGGGTGCCCGGCCGCCGTCCGGCGCGCTACCGCTGAGCGCCATCGCGACGAACAAGATCATCCTGCACCACATGGCCTTCCCGAACGTCACGGACTACTCGCGGGAGCAGGCGGTCAAGCTGGCCAAGGACTGCCAGAACCTGCACATGGACGGCAACGGCTGGTCGGACACCGGTCAGCACTTCACGATCAGCCGTGGCGGGTACGTGCTCGAGGGCCGGCACGGCAGCCTCGCCCAGCTCGACACCGGCGGCAACCAGGTGATCTCGGCCCACTGCCCGGGCGAGAACGGCCGGGCGATCGGGATCGAGAACGAAGGCACCTACATCACCGAGCTGCCGCCGGACGCGCTGCAGGAGTCGCTGGTCCGGCTCTGCGTCGCCGTCTGCGAGCAGTACGGGCTGCACGCCTGGGACATCTTCGGTCATTGGGACTTCCGGCACACGCAGTGCCCCGGCATCGCCTTCTACGGGATCTTCCCGAAGCTCCGCCGCAAGATCGCCCGCGAACTGGGCGAGTCGACGATGGACGAGGAGCGACGCTGGCCGGATCTGTGGCGGTTCGTCAACAGCCCGTCGGTGATCACCGTGCAGTACCTGCTCAACGTGCAGGGCTATCCGTTGAAGCCGGACGGGGCGTTCGGCCCGGAGACGGTCGCGGCGGTGCAGGACTGGCAGGCCCGCAACCAGCTCCCGGTCGACATCGACGCGACACTGACGCCGCCCACCTGGCGGTCGCTGACCGAGCCGGTGCCGGTACGGCTCGGCGACGCCGGCCCGGCCGTCTCGGCGATCCAGACCATGCTTGCCACCAAGGGATTCGGGACGACGGTGACCGGGACCTTCGACAGCGTCACCGAGGTCGCGGTACGCAAGCTGCAGCGGCTGCACCGGCTGCCGGCCGACGGCGTGATGTCGCCGTCGACCTGGTGCGCGCTGGTCGGCGGGATCGTCCGGGAGTCGTTCCGCTGATCCGAGCGTGCCGCCGGCCTAGGAGCTCAGCTCGACGTAGGCGATCGTCGCGTCGTCGTTGACCTTCCGCCGGGGCCGGCGTGACCCGTCCGCGTCGGCGGCCTCGAGCTCCCGGACCTGGTTCAGCACGGCCTCCGGCCCTTCGCCGGCGAGCGTGGCGAGCACCGCCGGCCATTCCTGATCATGGAACAGGTCGACGCCGCGGGCCGCGCCGTCGGAGAGCAGCGCGAAGGCGCTGACCTGGTCCCGTGGCCAGGTCCGGACCAGCGCCTCCGCCGCGGCGGCCGGATCGGCGCCGGCGACCCAGAAGCCGCCGGGCCGGTTCCGGTAGGGGTTCATCCAGCCCGGCACCGGGATGTGACCCTCGCCGTAGAGCCGGGTGACCAGCTTGTCCAGCCGGTCGTCAGTGAACGCGGTCAGGCCGTCCGGGGTGTTGACGATCAAGGTCGAGTCGGCCAGCACCAGCGACTCCAGCCGGTCGGTGAGCCGGGTGACGATCACCGTCGCGGACGGCGAGTTCGGGTGATCGAGATCGCAGTCGCCGCCGTGCTGCGGCCGGACGTCCAAGATCGCCAGCCGGAGCGCCTCCGCGAGCGGCGTCGCCGGATCGGACGCCCGGTCGAGCAGGGCCGGGCCGAGCCGGCTGACGTACCAGTAGACGCCGTGCCGGCAGCCCGTGCTGAGGTGTTTCGCGATCCCGGCGCCGTCGAGCAGCACGACGACGCCGTCCCGCGCGAGTGCGAGGTCCTCGTTGGGCTGGTCCGGAAATGCTGGCAGGGTGGCGATCCGTACTTCCGGGTCCATGATCACGACTTTAGTGCACGCACCCGGGCGAGGGTCCAGCCGCCGGACGCCGACGACTCGACGCCGACCACACCGACCAGGTTCTTGCTGTCGTCGATCACCTGGTTCAGCATCGCCACGTGCAGGTCCTGGGTGTAGGCGCCGGTCTCGGCCTGGACCAGACAACGGCGCCAGTTGTTCTGCGGCATCAGGCGCCCGGCGTTGGTCACCCACATCATGTAGATGGTGCCCTTGATGTACTCAAGATCATCCCGGCAGGCCGGGTAGCTGGTGTTCGGGCTCTGCAGCAGATAAAGGCCCTTGGGGTACGTCGTGCTCCCGTTCATAGCGCCGACGTTGAGGTTCCACGCCTGGCCGTACTGGGCCGTCGAGCCTTCGACGACGTAGTCGGTGGTGCCGTAGTAGAGGTCGGCGACCGAGTCGACCATGCCCATCGTCTTGTAGTAGCTGAACGGCTGCTTCGATCCGTAGCCGATGCCGCCGTTCGGGTCGCTGCCGTCCCAGGCCGCGGAGACCAGGGACATCTGGCCGAGCGTCCCGCTGCGCAGCTGGGTCAGGTCCCAGGTCTCGGTCATGCCGCTGTCCCAGGTGATCACCAACCGCCCGGTGTTGTCGGTCCCGGTGAAGGCGTAGTTGCCCTGCCAAGTGCCCGACCGGGATGCGGTCGCGGTGAAGATCGGGCAGCGCTCGACCCCGTTGCACGGGCCGGCGTAACCGATCACGGTCTTCACGCCCGCGACGGTCGGGTCGTACTGGGCGAAGGTCCCGGCGACCCGGCCGCTGGTCGGCGTGCTCGGGGTCATCGAGTAGTTCACGTTGCGGACCCAGGGCCCGACGTTGGCGATCCGGCCGAGGTTGGCCGACCAGGTGAGGCGGGTCAGCCCGGTGTCGGCCTGGGCTGGCGTCGGACCGCCGGCGACCACGAGCACGACCAGCAACAACAGTGCCCCGCAGGTCCGGCCGATCCGGCGGAGGTAGTGGCTCGGACGCATGATCATTCGGCACCTCCAGCACGATTCCGGCTTGGGATGCAGTGATCGTAAGGCGGCAGTGACCTCCGCCACAAGAGCTCCGGACGTCCAGAATCCCGATAGAGGATGGCCCTTAATTGGGACCGAAATCAGGCGGTCAGCAGCTGCATCAGGTTGCGGGTGACGTGGAACGGATCCTTGACCGGCAGCGCGACCACCTGGTCCAGCGGCCGGCCGGCCCGGTCGCGGATCTGGATCCACTCCTCGCCGTCGTCGCCGCCGGGGAACGTCGCGATCAGGTAGTCCCAGACCCGGAGCAGCCAGTCCCGGGACTCGGCGTGACCGTACCCGCGGGTGGCGATCATGGTCGTCGCCGCGGTCTCGGAATGCACCCACCAGAGCTTGGTGTCCCAGGTGTTCACCAGTCCCTGCTCGTACGGGCTGCCACCGTCGGTCCCCTGAGGCCGGTCCGGCGCCTCCGCGTCGACATAGCGGAGCAGGCCGCCGTGCTCCGGGTCCCAGGCGGACGCACAGAGCGCCGGAATCCCTTCCAGCAAGGAATCCCGGTGCCGATGATCATCGAGCAGGTCCATCGCGGCCAGCGCCATCCAGGTCCCCTCGATGGCGTGGCCGGGCACCCGATGCCGGCCCAGCAGCGTGTCGCCCGAGGCCGGCAGCAGCTCGGCGAACGTACCGTCCGGCAGCCGGTGCGTGATCATCAACTCCAGCGCCTCGGCCAGCCAGCCCCGGTACGGACCGTCGCCGCCGAGGGCCAGGTCGGCCTGGGCCGCGGCGAGCAGGACGTTGACCAAGATCATCTTCGGGCCGTAGGCGGTGTGCCCGGCCGGAATCGGGTACGGCGGCGTCGGTGCCGTACCGGCCAGGATGTCGGCCCGGGCCCGGCGCAGCACCGGGTCGGCCAGGTCGAGCCAGGACCGGTCCCGCTCCACCCGGGCCAGCTCGGCCAGGCCGAGCACGGCGAAGCAGTCGGCGTAGACGCTGCGGTCAGGCTGGCCGCCGCCGCGGCTCTCGGCGAGCGGCCGGCCGTCCCGCGTGGTGGCGTACCAGCAGGTCCCGTCCGGCCGGATCGCCTGCTCGGCGACGAACCGGGCGCCCCGCCGGGCCCAGTCGAGCAGGTCCTCCACTGACCCGGTCAGCTCCCCCGCGTCGACCCGTTCGGCGGCGTGCGCGAGCAGCCAGACGAACCGGCCCTGGGACCAGGTGAACTTGTCCGTCCCGGTCCGGTTCCGGCCGCGGTTGTCGAAGCAGGTGTGGAAGCCGCCGTACTCGTGGTCGATCCCGCGGTCCAGCCAGAAGGGCAGGATCACCTGTTCCAGCTGCTGCCGCGCCGTGATCTTGATCTCCACGACCCGGTCGTCGGCTCCGTCAGCCATCCACTCCGCCCTCCCCTGGTGCCCCACAAGACGGGACCGTCGTTGACCCGGAACGGGCCACACGCTACTGTCTACTGCAACCGATTGCAATAGATTGGGCAAGGGGTCGATCCCCTTTGAAGCCCCGCTCCGCTCCGTGAACGGACAGGAGCGTTTCTCTTTGAAAGGGGACTGCCTGATGGACCTCGCCGATTCTCGCCCGCTGGCCGGGGCCGTTGTGATCGAGCCGACCGAGGACGAGGCCGGGCGGCGGGCTGCCGCGGCGGCCGCCGACCTGATCGTCGCGGCCCAGCAGCGGTCCGGCGCGGCGCGGGTGATCTTCGCCAGCGCCCCGTCCCAGGAGGCGATGCTGGCGCACCTGAGTGCCGACGCCCGGATCGGCTGGACCACGGTCCGTTCGTTCCACATGGACGACTACCTCGGGCTGGCCCCGGATCACCCGCAGGGATTCGGCCAGTGGCTGTCCGATCGGCTGCCGGAGGCTGCACGGCCCGGGCTGCAGCGGATCGACGCCACCGCCGACCCGGACGCCGAGATCGCCCGCTACACGGGCCTGCTGGCCGAGGCGCCGATCGACGTCACCTGCCTCGGCATTGGCGTGAACGGCCACATCGCGTTCAACGAGCCCGGCGACACCGACTTCGCCGACACCCGGCTGGTCCGGCGGATCCGGCTGGACGACGTGTCCCGCAAGCAGCAGGTCGACGACGAACTCTTCGAGACCATCGAGGACGTCCCGGAGTTCGCGCTCACGCTGACCGTGCCCGCACTGACCGGCGCCGCGGCCATGGTCGCGACGGTGATCGGTGCGCACAAGGCCGAAGCGGTACGGGCAGCGCTGGAGGGCCCGCTGACCACCGACTGCCCGGCCAGCGTGCTGCGCACCCACCGGCAGGCGTCGCTCTACCTCGACGCGGGCGCGGCGTCGAGACTGACGCCGGACCGAAGCTGATCATGACCACGATCACCGCCGAGCCGGTGGACGAGTCGGCCGGACCGCGTACGGTGCTCGGCGAGAGCGCCCGCTGGGACGGTGCGACCTGGTGGTGGGTCGACGCCGACCCCGGGCACGTCTGGACCCGACGCCCGGGCGGCGCCGCCGAGCCCGTGATCATGGACGGCGGCCGCACCTCGCTGGTCCAGCCGGACGGCGCGGGAGCAGCCCTGGTGGTGCAGGGCACGTCGCTGTTCGCGGCCCGTCGTGATCATGACCGCGGCTGGCGGCTGGACCGGTACGGCGCGGTCGACGTGCCCGACGGGTGGCTGGTCAACGACGGTACCGCGGACGCCGCGGGCCGCCTGTGGATCGGCAGCATCGAGCCGGCCCGGACCGCCGGTGCCGGCGCGTTGATCAAGGTCGACCTGGACGGGGTCAGCAGCCGGCAGGCCGGCGGGATCACCCTGTCCAACGGCATGGTGTGGTCGGCCGACGGGACCGAACTGTTCCACGCCGACACGTTCGGCCACGCGATCCTGCGGCACCGGGTCGACCCGACATCGGGCTCGGTCAGCGAGTCCGCCGTCGCGTTCGAGATTCCGGCCGCGGACGGGCTGCCGGACGGGCTGGCGGCGGACCAGGCCGGCGGGCTCTGGGTCGCGCTCTACGGGGCCGGGCAGGTGCGCCGCTACACGCCGGACGGTACCGTCGACGTCGTGATCACGATCCCGACTCCACAGACCACCAGCGTCGAGCTCGGCGGGCCGGACGGCCGCGACGTGTTGATCACCAGTGCCCGGGAGGGATTCTCCGAGGCCGACTCGGCGGCGGACCCGCTGGCCGGGCGCCTGTTCACCGCCCGCTCGCCGTACCCGGGCCGGCTGCGTCCCATGATCACGCTGCCCGCAGCGACCGGATCCGGCGCATGAGCGGGAAGCTCGCCGACCGGGTCGCACTGATCACCGGGGCGTCCCGGGGCATCGGTGCGGCGACCGCCCGGCGCTTCGCGGCCGAGGGCGCCAAGGTGATCATCGCGCACCAGCCGCACCCGGACCGGACCGCCGAGGCGGAGGCCGTCGCCGCCGAGCTCGGCGACGCCGCCGTTGCGTTGCCTGCCGATCTTGCCGACCCGGCCGCCGTCGAGCGGCTCGTCGAGGAGTCGGCGGCCCGCTGGGGCGGACTGGACGTCGTCGTCGCCAACGCCGCGTACGAGACGCACCGGCCGTGGCAGGAGATCACCGTCGAGCAGTGGGACCTCACCCAGGCGGTCAACGTCCGCGGCACCTTCCTGCTGGCCAAGCACGCCCACCCGTACCTGCGCGACTCCGGCCACGGCTCGTTCATCGCCCTGACGTCGATCATGGTCGACCTCGGCATGGTCGGCGCGATGGACTACACCACCAGCAAGGCCGCGATCATCGGGCTGGTCCGCACCCTGGCCCGCGAGATCGGCCCGGACGGGATCCGGGTGAACGCGATCATGCCCGGCGCGATCCGTACCGAGAACGAGGTCCGGTGGACGCCGGACGAGTCCGTCGCCGCCGAACGGATCCTGCCGCACCAGGCCCTGCAGCGGCGCGGCTACTCCGATGATCTTGCCGGCGCCTTCCTGTTCCTGGCCGGCGACGACAGTGCCTTCGTCACCGGACAGATCATCACCGTCGACGGCGGCTGGGTCCTCCGCTGACACAAATCGGTTGACCTCACCTTTGCCGGCGGGGATCTTGGCGGGTATGGGATCCGACCCGAGGACGTTCCGGCCCCGCTCCGACCGGTCCGACGCCGACACGGCGATCAGAGGCGAAGACAGCGGATACGCCTGGCTGCGCGGCGACGAGGACGCCGCCTGCGACTTCCTGGCCGACCTGGCCGGCAGCGGCCGCGCACTGGAGTTCGGGATCGGCGACGGCCGGATCGCCCTGCCGCTGGCCGGGCGCGGGATCGAGGTTGCGGGCGTCGATCTGCACGAGGGAGCGATCGACCGGTTGCGGACCGAGCCGGGCGGCGCAGAGCTGGACGTCGCGCTCGGGGACATGACCTCGGTGCGGATGACGGGCACGTACTCGCTCGTGTACGTCGTCTACAACACGATCTTCAACCTGCGGACGCAGGACGACCAGATCCGCTGCTTCGAGAACGCCGCCCGGCACCTCACCGACGATGGCGCGTTCGTCATCGAGACCACCGTCCCGAGCACCTGGACCGACGAGCACGAGTACGTCCGGCCGCGCTGGATCGGGCACGAGGGAGTCGGTCTCAACGTCTGCCGCTACGACCCGTCCACCCAGGTCTTCCTGGAGAACCTGGTCCGGATCTCGGGCACCGGGATCACCTCGGGCACCGGGGTCTACCGACTGGCCTGGCCGAGCGAACTGGACCTGATGGCGCGGCTCGCCGGGCTACGGCTGAGCGAGCGCTGGGCCGGCTGGAACCGGGATCCGTTCGTCGCCGACAGCACCCTGCACGTCAGCGTCTACCGCCGTCCGTGACCGACGCCGGTCAGCTCTTCGTACCAGGAGCGGGCCAGGGCCGGATCGTCGCTGGTGGTGCCGTCGATGCCGAGGGCGATCGCGCGTTCCAGGTCCTCCCGGTCGCGCATCGGCCAGCCGCGGACCGGGTGGCCGTCGGCGTGCATCGCGTCGACGACCTCGCGGGTCAGCCCGGGCCAACCGCAGTGGAAGATGTCGGAGCCGGTGCGCCGGAGCAGCGCCGGGATCCCCTCCGGATACTCCTCGGCGCTCGGGTGGCCGAAGACGATGATGCCGCGCGGGATCCCGGGGATCAGCTCCTTGGCCCGTTCCAGCGCGTCGGCGTGGAAGCTGGTGAAGATCGTCCGCGCCGCACGATCCGGATGATCATCGAAGAACGCCGCCAGGGCCTCGACACAGCCCGGGTCCTTGAGCTCCACCTGCAGCGTGATCTTGGTCGCCCGGTACGCCTCCTCGAGGGTGAGCACCGGCCTCCCGGAGTCGAGCATGATCGCGCTGACCTCGTCGTACGTCAGCTCGGCCACCGGCGGCATTCCGTGCCCGCTCGAGTCCAGCGCGACCCGGTCCAGCGTCGCGTCGTGCAGCACGATCAGTACGCCGTCCCGGGTCCGCCGGACGTCCAGTTCGATCTCGTCGGCCCCGGCGGCTTCGGCCGCGGCAAAGGATTCCAGGCTGTTCTCGGGATGATGCGCCATCGCCCCGCGATGGCCCGCGATGATCATGGTCGACGAGTCTACCGGGCACCTCCGGCTGCGCCGAGGGCGGCGTCGAGGCGTTCCAGGACGGCACCCAGCTCCGAGTCCCCGTGTGCCGCCGACACGTACCAGATGCCGCGCGGCGCGACCCAGATTCCATGATCGACGAGCACCGGCACCAGGTCCGCGTAACGCTGCAGGTCCAGCCGGGCCAGGCCCGCGGCGTCCCGGACCGGCTCCGGGTCGCCGAACCCGACATGGAACGCCATCGGCAGTCCCTGCACCCGCAACGGAAGCTCATGATCGACACCGAGC
Source organism: Microlunatus sp. GCM10028923 (assembly GCF_042666975.1). NCBI lineage: Bacteria > Bacillati > Actinomycetota > Actinomycetes > Propionibacteriales > Propionibacteriaceae > Microlunatus > Microlunatus sp. GCM10028923. The sequence continues at coordinate 377,462 of NZ_JBHTFF010000004.1, forward strand.
TTGCGAATGCCGTCGATCAGCCGGGCGCCGTGCTCCTCGATCTGTGAGTACGGCGACTCCCGGCGCAGCACGGTCAGCGCCGCGGTGACGGCGGCACAGGCCGGCACCGAGGAGTTGAAGGTGCCGGAGTGGTTCACCCCGGCGGCGAACCGGTCCATCAGGTCGGCCCGCCCCGCCAGCGCCGACACCGGCCAGCCGCCGGCCATCGCCTTGCCGTAAACGGCGAGGTCCGGCGTCACCCCGAACCGCTCCGCGGCGCCGCCGAGCGCCAACCGGAACCCGGTGATCACCTCGTCGAAGATCAACACGGCGCCGTGCTCGGTGCACAGTTCGCGCACCCGCTGCAGGTAACCCGCCTCGGGCGGGATCGCGCCGCTGTTGCACATCATCGGTTCCAGGATCACGGCGGCGATCTCGTCGCCGTGCCGGTCGAACGCCTCGGCCAGCGCGGCCGGGTCGTTGAAGCCGAGCACGATCGAGTCGTCCAGGTGGTGCGCCAGCTGACCGTCGCTGGCCGGGCCGGTGACGCCGTCGACGGTCTTGATCAACACGTTGTCCAGCCAGCCGTGGTAGTGCCCCTCGAACCGGACGAACCGGGTCCGCCCGGTCGCGGCCCGGGCCAGCCGCAGCGCGGCCTGGTCGGCTTCCGTACCGGAGACGCCGAAGCGGACCCGCTCGGCCCAGCCGATGCTGTCCAGGAAGATCTCGCCGGCCTCGTTCTCGAGCACGTGCTGGGAGCCGAACACCCCGCCGCGACGCATCGCCGACTCGACCGCGGTGATCACCTCGTCGTGCGCGTGGCCGAGGAAGTTCGGCCCCTGACCCAGCAGGTAGTCGACATAATCGTTGCCGTCCGCGTCCCACAGCCAGGCGCCCTTGCCGCGGTCGAAGAAGATCGAGGGGCTGGTCATCCGGACGTTCGAGTGCACGCCGCCGGGGGTCAGGCCGACCGCCCGGGCGCGCAGCTCCCGGCTCCTGGTTTCGCTCCGCGAGTTCATGATCATCCGCCTCGATGTCCAGCCGACTGATTTCATTCAGTGGGATTAGGGTTTCTGTTGGCGGTGTTACCCTACCAGCACCTGGAACAAAGGACGGACCGTGAACCAGCCTCGCCCACGGATCGCCGCGATCGGCGTCTTCCACGAGACCAACACCTATTCGCCGCTGCCCACCGACCTGGCCGCGTTCCGCCGCCGGGGGCTGCTGCGGGGCTCGGCCTGGGTCGAGGAGTTCGCCGGCACCCGTACCGTCGGCGGCGGATTCCTGGCCGGGGCCACCGAGGCGGGACTGGACGTGGTCGGCGTCTTCGGCGCGTACGCCACGCCGTCCGGCCCGGTCACCGCCGAGGCCATGGACGTGATCATCGACGGCATCCGGACCGAGCTCGATCGGGCCGGCGCGATCGACGGCGTGCTGCTCGAACTCCACGGAGCCCTGGTCGCCGACCGCTACTCCGATGCCGAGCAGACGATCGTCACCCTGCTCCGGAACCGCCTCGGCGACCGCCCGATCATCGCGGTCACCGACCTGCACGCCAACGTCCGGACCGGCCGGCTGGCCGAGCTGGACGCGCTGATCGGCTACCGAACCAACCCGCACGTCGACACGTTCGACCGCGGCCGGGACGCCGCGTTGATCATGGGCCGGGTGCTGCGCGAGGGCATCACCCTGACCAGGGCCCATCGCGGACTCCCCTGCCGAGCCATCCCGTCCAGCCAGGCAACGGCCGACCGGCCGCTGCGGCTGATCATGAACCGGGCCCGGGCCCTGGAGTCGGAGTACGGCCTGCTCGACGTCACCGTGCATGCCGGCTACGCGTACGCGGACGTGCCCCGGCTCGGGATGGGCTTCTCCGCGACGGCCGACGTACGGTCCCGGGAGCTGGCCGAGGCGGCGGTCACCGACCTCGCCGCGTACGCCGAGCCGCTGATCACCGAGTTCGCCCGGAAACTGCCGGCACCGGCCGAGGCCTTCGCCGACGCCCTGACCGGCCAAGGGCTGGTGGCGATCGCCGACACCGGCGACAACATCAACGGCGGCTCGCCCGGCGACGGCACCTGGCTGCTCCGGATCGCCCTTGATCATCCCGACGTCCCCATGATCGGCACCCTGTGGGATCCCGAAGCGGCCGCCGCCGCGCACCGGGCCGGCGTCGGCGCAACCCTCCAACTGGAGCTCGGCGGCCGGGCCGGCCCGAGTTCGGGGGCTCCGGTCCGGACGGCCGCGACCGTGCACGCCCTCACCGACGGCCGGTTCGTGAACACCGGGCCGATGGCCACCGGCGCCCGGGTCGGGATGGGCGACGCGGCGGTGATCAGGATCGGCTCGATCGATGTCGTCCTGCAGTCCACCCCGATCCAGCCGAACGACCCGGAGCTGTTCCGCTCGATGGGTCTCGACCCGAGCGCGTACCGGATCGCGCTGCTGAAGGGCGCGGCCGCGATCCGGGCCGGCTGGTCACCCTTGGCCACTCGCTTCGTCGACGCCGCCACGCCGGGCCCGTGCGACGCCGACCTCTCCCGGCTCCCGCTCAGCCACTGAGCCCTGGAGTCACGCTCGGACCGGTGTTCCGGTCCGGGTACTTGCTTCCTGCTAGCGTTATGCATGAAAATGCGAGTGTGCATGTACAGTCGGCGGAGGTCGAACTCAGGTGACAGAGCTGGTGCGGGCGATCTACGAGATCGAAACGGCGCTGCCGCTCGAGCAGGCGGCCGAGGTGATGGCCGGCGAGCAGTCGAGCGGGACGTTCGTCGCGGTCGCCCGGGAGACCGCGGAGCTGAAGCTCCGGCACCGCGCGACGGTCGCCGCGATCGAGGAACTGCCGCCGAGCGGCCGGCCGCCGCTGCCCGGTGCGGCCGGTGACTGGTCCCGGGCCCGCCGCGGCCGGGTCATGATCGACTTCCCGCTGCGGAACTTCGGCCCGTCGCTGCCCAACCTGCTCGCGGCGGTGGCCGGCAACCTGTTCGAGCTGCGCGAGGTCGGCGCGCTCCGGCTGGTCGACCTCGACCTCCCGGGCGCCTTCGCCGAGGCCTACCCCGGCCCCGCGTTCGGGGTGGACGGCACCCGCAAGCTGATGGACCGCCCGGACGGGCCGATGATCGGCACCATCGTCAAGCCCAGCGTCGGGCTCGGCGCCGACGAGCTCGCCGCGCTGGTGACCGAGCTTGCCGAGGCCGGGATCGACTTCATCAAGGACGACGAGCTGCAGGGCAACCCGCCGCACCTGCCGCTGGCCGAACGGGTCGCCGTGGTCACCGACGCGCTGCAGCGGGTGGCCGACCGGACCGGGCGGCTGCCGATGTATGCCTTCAACATCACCGACGACATCTCCCGGCTAGCCTCGAACCATGATCTTGTCCGGGACGCCGGGGGCCGCTGCGTGATGATCTGCGTGACCACCGTCGGGCTGGCCGGACTGCAGTATCTCCGGGAACGCTGCGAGTTGCCGATCCACGGCCACCGGGCGATGTTCGGCGCGCTGTCCCGCTCGCCGCAGCTCGGGCTCGACTTCGTCGCGTTCCAGAAGCTGGCCCGGCTCGCCGGCGCGGATCACCTGCACACCAACGGGATCTCCAACAAGTTCTACGAGACCGATGATCAGGTCGTGACCTCGATCGCGGCGGTCCGGGCGCCGCTGTTCGGCGGTTACCAGACCCTGCCGGTGCTGTCCTCCGGCCAGTCGCCCGGCCTGGCGCCCGCGACGTACGGGATGGTCGGGACCGCCGACCTGCTGGTGCTCGCCGGCGGCGGCATCCACGGTCACCCGGCCGGGCCGGGGGCCGGCGTCCGGGCGATGCGCTCGGCCTGGGACGCCGCACTGACCGGCGAGGACCTTGATCAACGGGCCGGCCGGGACGCCGACCTGGCCACCGCCCTCGAGACGTTCGGACGCCGCTGATGCCGGCCGCGAGGTTGCGCCCATGACCCAGGTGGGGTTCTACGGGGACGACTTCACCGGGTCGGTCGACGCGCTGCTGCAGTACCGGCGGGCCGGGTTGGACGGGGTCCTGCTGACCGGCCCGGACGGCGACCCGTCGGACGGCGCCGGGCTGGCCGGCCGGGACGTGATCGGCATCGCCGGGATCTCCCGCTCGCTGCCCGCCGACGACCTCGCCACGGAGGTGGCACCCGCGTTGGTCCGGTTGCGGGACCTCGGGCCGCGGGTGGTGCAGTACAAGGCCTGTTCGACGGCGGACTCCTCACCGGAGATCGGCAGCCTGGGCCGGGTGCTGGAGATCGCCCGGCAGTTGTTCCCGCCGCGGCCGGTGCCGATGATCTTCGCCCAGCCGGACTTCGGCCGGTACACGGTCTTCGGGCAGCACTTCGCCTCCGACGGCGAGCGGGTGCACCGGCTGGACCGGCACCCGATCATGGCCCGGCACCCGGTCACTCCGATCGCCGAGGCGGACCTGGCCCGGCTGATCGGCCGGCAGACCTGGCTCTCGGTCGGGTCGGTGCCCTGGACCGAGTACGCCGACCCGGACCGGCTGTCCACCTTGATCAACTCCGGCGCCGACGCGGCCGTGATCTGCGACGCGCTCACCGATGATCACCTGGAACTGGTGGCGCGCGCCGTCCTGGCCGACCCCGCGCAGCCGCGGTTCATGATCGGTTCCGGCGGGCTGAGCCTGGGCATCGGGCGGGCCGTGGGATCGGAGGCACGCGGGCTGAGCCAGTCGAAGCCCAGCCAGGTGTCCCCCGCGACCGACCGCACGCTCGCGCTCAGCGGGAGTGCGTCGCCGCGCACCAGGGACCAGCTCCGGGTCGCGGTGGCGGCCGGCTGGCGGGAGCTGGATCTGTTCCAGGACGGGGTTTCCGAGCGGGCCGTCGACCTGCACCGGTCCGGCGTTCCGGTGGTCGTGCACACCCTGTCCCGGGACGGTGTCGAGGCGTCGGACCGGGTCCCCGACCGGCTGGCGGAAGTGGCTGCGGCCTGCCTCGACGCGGTGCCGGAGACCCGGCTACTGAGTTGCGGCGGCGACACCTCCGGCAGCCTGTTGCGCCGGCTCGGCGTCCGGGAGTTGATCATCGAGGCGGAGCCCTGGGGCAACCTCGCGTTCTGCCGCGCCTCGCTCGGCACCGGGTCGTTCGAGGTGATCTTGAAGGGCGGCCAGATGGGCACCGCCGACGTGTTCGAAGACGTACGACAGGGAAGGCCGCACGCCTCATGCTGACCGACACCCGCACCAGCCGGCACGCGCTGATGACCTCGCTGCCGCCGGCGGCCTGCTCCCTCCAGGGCGAGGCGCCGCTGGCCCGGCTGCGCGAGCGCGCGGTCGAGATCACCATCCCGACCATGGGTTCGATCATGTTCGACCCGGCGGTCTCCCATGCGTACCAGAACTTCCTGATCGCCGCCGGCACCGCGGACGGCGACCGGCAGGGCCCGCCGTTCATGGACGGCGACTTCTACAAGTGGCTGGAGGCGGCCACCGCGATCCTGGCCGAGACCGGCGACCCTCGGCTGGAGAAGTGGCTGGACCTGGGCGCCGCCGCGATCGCCGCCGCGCAACAGCCCGACGGCTACCTGCAGACCAAGACCACGGTCGCGCAACAGTCCGACCCGGCCGTGCGGCCGCTGGCCGAGACGATGGACTTCGAAACCTACAACGCCGGCCACCTGATCAACCTCGCCTGCATCCACCACCGGGTCACCGGCCGGGACGACTACCTGCGGTTGGCGATCAAGGTCGCCGGCTACCTGCAGAAGACCTGCGACGAGGACCCCGCCGCGATCGCCCGCTGCAACACCTGCCCGTCGCACTACATGGGCGTGATCGAGCTCTACCGGACCACCGGGGACGAGCAGTATCTGGCGCTGGCCGAGCGGCTGCTCGACCTGCACGGCGGCAAGGGCCGCGACGGTGGCGACGACAACCAGGACGTCCTTCCGGTACGGGAGCAGCGCAAGGCCGTCGGCCACGCGGTCCGCGCCAACTACCTCTACGCCGGGATGGCCGATGTCGCCCTGGAGACCGGCGACCCGGAGTTGATCACCGCGCTGCACGCGATCTGGGACGACCTGGTCGCCAGCAAGCTGTACCTGACCGGCGGTTGCGGCGCGCTCTACGACGGGGCCTCGCCGGACGCCGGCCAGGACTACCCGATGATCACCAAGACGCACCAGGCCTACGGGCGTCCGTACCAACTGCCGCAGACGACGGCCTACAACGAGTCCTGCGCCTCGCTCGGCTACCTGATGCTGGCCTGGCGGATGCTGCTGCTGACCGGCGAGGGCCGGTTCGCCGACGAGATCGAGCGGGTGATCTACAACGCCCTGCCGGCCATGATCGGCGCCGACGGGAAGAGCTACTTCTACACCAATCCGCTGCGCCAGGTGCGCGGGCTGCCGTACCCGCTGCGGAGGGCCGGCGACCCCGGCGGCACCGTGGTCCCGCCGTCCGACCGGCGGGCCCGGCAGGAGTACATGAACCACTGCTTCTGCTGCCCTCCGAACATCGCCCGGTTCATCGCCGAGCTGCCCTACTACGCGTATTCGCAAGCAGACAACGAGATCTGGGTGCACCAGTACCTGACCGGCCACGCAGCGGCGACCCTCGACGGGGTGCCGGTGACGCTGCACCAGCAGACCGCCTATCCGGCCGACGGCACGGTGACGATCACCGTCGCGGCCGAGCGTCCGGTGCGCGGCGCGATCCGGCTCCGGGTCCCCGGCTGGGCTCCGGGAACGACGGCCGAAGTGGACGGCACTCCGGTCACGGACCCGGCGCGCGACGGCTATCTGGTGATCGATCGTGTCTGGGACGCCGCGACGATCACGGTACGGATCCCGCTGCGGCCCCGGATGATCACCGCGCACCACTTCGTCGAGGAGGCGGCCGGCCAGGTCGCGGTGGTCCGCGGGCCGGTCGTCTACTGCCTGGAGGGCGCCGACCTGCCGCCCTCGGTCGGGATCGAGTCGGTGCTGCTGCCCCGTACCGTCGCCTGGTCCGAGGAGGCCGGGACCGGGATCTTCGCCGGGCACGTCCTGCTCGCCGCGACGGCGTTGCGCCGGCCCGACCAGGTGCAGCCCGGTTCCCTGTACGGGGAGCTGGTGCCGGCCGATCCGGAACCACTGCCGGTCCGACTGGTCCCGTACGGGCTCTGGGGCAACCGGGGCCCGGGCGAGATGTCGGTCTGGAACGCCCTGTCCTGGTAGTCCGCCCTCCGCAGTCAAGCACCGACCCTGGAGTTGATCATGACCCGCATCGCCTTCATCCACACCGGCGCCGTCGTCATCCCGACGTTCGCCGCGCTGGCCCGGACCCACCTGCCGGACGTCGAGGTACAGCACCTGCTGGACGACAAGATCGTCGCCGACCTCGGCCGGGACGCGGCCGCGACGCACGTGGCGGACCGGCTGCAGGCGCTGGGCCGGGCCGCGGTCGACGCCGGCTCCAGCGCGGTGGTCTTCTCCTGCTCGTCGATCTCCGGCTTCGCCGCCGAGCTGCAGCAACGGCTCGGCGTCCCGGTGCTGCGGATCGACGAGGCCATGGCCGACCGGGCGGTGGCCGGCGGGAGCCGGATCGCCGTGATCGCCACCCTGCCGACCACGCTCCGCCCGACCGCCGCCCTGCTGCGGGAGCGCGCCGAGCTGGCCGGGCGGCCGGTGGACCTGACCGAGCGGGTCGTCGACGGGGCGTTCCAGGCGGTGAGTTCGGGCGATCAGGCCGAGCACGACCGGCTGGTCGGGGCGGCGATCACCGAGCTGGCCGAGGGGCACGACGTGATCGTGCTGGCCCAGGCGTCGATGGCCGGTGCGGCCGCTGCCGTCCAGGTCGAGGTCGACGTGCTGACCAGTCCCGAGCTGGGCGTCCGGCGGGCGGCGGAGGCCGTCGGAACTCTCGACCGGGCGACGCCATGATCTCCCGAAAGGCCAGGTCCGGCGCTGTTACCGTACCGGCATGCGCGGGAACTCAGCGGACGAAGGGCCGACGATGAGTTCGTCGGCGGCCGCGGCGCCGCCGGTCGCGGTCGGCCGGTTGTCGCTGGTGGTCAAGACCGCCCGGATGTATCACGAAGAGGGCCTGCTGCAGCCGGAGATCGCCGAGCGGCTCAACATGACCCAGTCGCGGGTGTCCCGGATGCTCAAGGAGGCGGCCCGGCTCGGCATCGTACGGACCGTGGTGGCCTCCCCGCCCGGGCTCTACCCGGAACTGGAGCAGGCGCTGCGGACCACCTTCGACCTGCGTGACGTCGTGGTCGCCGAGGCCGCCTCGGACAGCGAGGCCGGCGTGCTGTCGTCGCTCGGCGCGGCCGCCGCGAGCTATCTCGAGGGCACCCTGCGCAGCGGCGAGCGGATCGGCATCACCTCCCGGTCGGCGTCCCTGTTCGCGATGGTCGACGCGCTCGGACCGGTGACCACCGGCGGCGCCGAGGTCGTCGTGCAGACGCTCGGCGCGGTCGGCAACCCGGCGATGCAGGTCCGGGCGACCCGGTTGACCGACCGGCTGTCCCAGCTCACCGGCGGCGAGCCGGTCTATCTGCCCGCGCCGGGAGTCGTGGCCAGCAAGGCGGTCCGGGATGGGCTGCTGCTCGATCCGTACATCGCCGAGGCGGTGGCCGCCTGGAGCGGCCTGACCATGGTGCTGGTTGGCATCGGCTCGGCCAAGCCGTCGCCGCTGCGGGAGGCCTGGGGCACCGCGCTGCCGCAACGTGATCTTGATCGGTTGATCAAGCTCGGCGCCGTCGGCGACGTCTGCCTGAACTTCTTCGACGCCGCCGGCGACCTGGTCGACGCCCGGCTCACCGACCGGGTGCTCGGCATCGGGCCCGACGAGCTGCGCGCGGTACCGCGCCGGATCGGCGTCGCCGGCGGCCCGGGCAAGGTGGACGCGATCCGGGCGGCCGCGGCCGGCGGCTGGATCAACGTCCTGGTCACCGACCACTTCACCGCGCGCCGCCTGGTCGACGCCTAGCTCCGGTCAGGAGACGCTCTTGATCGCCTTCGCGGCGACGTCGATCGCCTCCAGCTGATGATCACGGAACTCGGGCAGGGTGGGGTGCCACGGCGTCTGCAGGAATCCCAGCAGGCGTGAGGGATCCAGCCGCTCGGTGCAGAACTCGACGGTCCGCCCGAAGTTCTCCGGCACGGTCCAGTTGCTGCCGGTCGGGATCTGGTCGTAACCATGATCATCGAGATCGAGATAGGTCAGATAGCGATCATCCCCCTCGACCTCACGGGGCCGGCCGGACTCGTCGGAGTCGAACGGAGCGCTGTAGTACCAGTTGCTCTGCACGATCGACTTCGGCATCTTCTCGTAGTACGGCTCCGGGTGCCGCCAGGCGTGATCGGACCAGATCCAGGGCCGGCAGCCGTTCCGGTCCACCGCGTCGGCGAAGCGGAGCAGGTCTCGCCACCAGAGGTCGTGCTGGCGCATGATCGCCAGCTCCATGTTCCGCTGGTAGCTCGCGGCCTCCTCGTCCATGCCGATGTGGAAGTACCGCGGCCGGTCGAACAGCTGCGCCACCTCGTCGATCAGGTCGGCGCACACCTCGTAGTAGAGCTTGGTCGACACCATCTTCGAGTACTCGCCGAGCCAGGCGTCGTGGCAGGCGCTGAAGTTGAGCTTCGGGATCGGCTCCAGCCCGAGCCCGCGCAGCCGGCCCAGTTCCTCGTCCAGCCGACCGAGGCTCCAGGCCCCCTTGATCGCGATCTCCGGGTGCGACGCGTACTGGATGCCGTCGCCGAGATCGATGACGATCATGGTGAAGCCAGCGTCCGCCATCCGCTGGGTCAGTTCGGCCCAGAGCTCGTCGTCGCAGCGCAGGTCCGGCGAGTACGACACCGGTGAATCCCCCGGAGTGTCCAGCCACATGTTGTAACTGAGGTGCAGCAGATTGGCCCAGATCAGTGGTTCGGGCATCTCAGAACTCCTTCGCCCAGAACGGGCGGTAGTTTCACAGAACGCAACTACGGTATCAATGTGCAAAGCCGCTTGACCAGTCGTTGACATGGAAAGATGCGCTCCCTACGTTCATCGGGTGTCGGATCGGTTGATCATCGGCGCCGCCCAGCTGGGCCAGGCGTACGGACGCGGGGTGCGCCGGGAGCCGCCGTCGCCACCGGAGGCCGAGGCCTGGTACGAGGCCGTGGTCGCCGCCGGTGCCCGCGGGATCGACACCGCGCGGGCCTACGGCGACAGCGAGGCGGTGATCGGGCGCGTTCGGACCGGACGGCCGGGCCCCGCGGTGATCACCAAGATCAGGCCCTTGGCGGAGTTCGACGAGGGATCCGACCCGGCTGCCGTGGAGCGTGCGGTCCGGGAGAGCCTGGCGGCCTCCTTCGCGGCGCTGCGAGCCGACGCGATCGACACGGTGCTGCTGCACCGGGCCCGGGATCTGCGGGCCGGGTCGGGGCGGGCCGCCGCCGTGCTGGAGGCACTGCGTCGCGACGGCGTGATCATCGACTGGGGTGTCTCGGTCGGTGCGCCGGACGAGCTCCTGGACGCCCTGGACGGGTACGGGCTCGGCCACGTCCAGCTGCCGTACAACCTGCTGGACCGGCGTTGGTGCGAGCCGGACGTCGTCGCGGCGATCCGCGCCCGGCCGGAGGTGATGATCGCGGCCAGATCCACGTACCTGCAGGGAATCCTGGTCGATCCGCTGGCCAGGGACTGGCCCGGGCCGAGCCGGCGGGACGCCATCGACCTGGCCGATCGGTTGGGTGCCGCCAGTCGCGAGCTGGGCCGGGAGAGCCTTCGTGATCTTGCCCTCGGGTACGTGCTCGGGCATCCCTGGGTGGGCGCCGTGGTGGTCGGGGCCCGCTCGGCCGAGCAGGTCGCCGACACCGCCCGGCTGGCCGCCCGCCCGCCACTCACTCCGGTCCAGCTCGACTGGCTCCGCTCGGCCATCCCGGCCGGGCCGCTGGACCTCGTCGATCCGTCCCGTTGGAAAGGATGATCATGACCGATCCGCGACAGCACCGGTTCGACCTGTCCGGGCAGGTGGCCTGGGTGGTCGGCGGTGCCGGGCTCCTCGGCAGCGAGGTGTCCCGGGCGCTGGCCGAACACGGCGCCGAGGTGATCATCGCCGACGCCGCGCCGGACCGGGCGGAGGCCCTGGCCTCGACCCTGACCGGCGAAGGGCTTCGTGCCTCCGGACGTGGCCTCGACATCGGCGACGTGGACGCCGTGGACGCGCAGGCCGCCGAGATCGGCCGGGACCATGATCGACTCGACATCGTGGTCAACCTGGCCGCCTTCCACAGCGGCAAGAGCTATGACGAGATCGGCGCCGACGACCTGGCGGCCGGGTACCGGGTCAGCCTGACCGGATCCCTCGCGCTGAGCCGGGCCGCGGCCCGGGTGATGAAGGAACGCGGCCCGGGGCGCGGCGGGCGGATCATCCTCTTCGGCTCGATGTACGGCATGGTCAGCCCGGACCCGGCGAACTACCCGGACGGGCTGCCGATCAACCCGGTCGACTACGGCATGGCCAAGGCCGGGATCGCCCAGCTGGTCCGGTTCCAGGCGGTCCGGTTCGGCCCCGACGGGATCACCGTGAACGCGGTGGTCCCGGGCCCGTTCCCCAACCCGGCCGGCCAGGGCGCGCACGGGGAGTTCCTGGACCGGCTGAGCCGGCGCACCGCCCTCGGCCGGGTCGGCCGGGCTGCCGAGATCGCGGGAGCGGTGGTCTTCCTCGCCTCGCCATCGGCGAGCTTCGTCACCGGGACCCACCTGGTGGTCGATGGCGGCTGGACCGCCTGGTAGCCCGCGTCCGTACGCCAGACTGGGTGGCATGGTGGGCAATCGGGTGGCCGTGATCGGCGCCGGCATCATCGGCGCAGCCGTGGCGCGGGAACTGCTGCTGCGCGATCCGGCGACCCGGGTGACGGTGATCGAGAAGGAGGCCGAGCCGGCCCTGCACCAGACCGGGCGCAACAGCGGCGTCGTGCATGCCGGGCTCTACTACACGCCCGGCTCGGCGAAGGCGCGGCTGGTCCGGTCGGGGATCGCCCTGCTGCAGACGTTCTGTGATGATCATGGGCTGCCGTACCAGGAGGTCGGGAAGGTCCTGGTCGCCCTGACCGACCAAGATCGGGAACGGATGTCGGCGATCTTCGAACGGGCTCGGGCGAACGGCGTGCCCGGGGTACGGCTGGTCGACGCGGACGGGCTGCGGGAGCTGGAACCGCACGCCGCCGGGATCGCCGGGCTGCACTCCCCCACCACCGCGATCACCGACTACGGCGCGATCACCCGCGCCCTGCTCGGCGAGGTGATCGACGCCGGCGGCGAGCTGCGGACCGGTATCGCCGTGACCGGTTTCACCGAGGTGGGCGACGAGGTCCGGGTCTTCGGCGGCGAGGAGCTCGGCGGCTACCACCGGGTGATCAACTGCGCCGGGCTGCAGGCCGACCGGCTGGCCCGGCTCGCCGGTGATCAGGAGTATCCGGTGATCGTGCCGTTCCGCGGCGAGTTCGCCGTGCTGCGGGCGGACCGTGCGGACCTGGTCAACGGCCTGATCTACCCGGTGCCCGATCCGCGTTATCCCTTCCTGGGCGTGCATCTGACCCGCCGGGTCGACGGCCGGGTGCTGGTCGGCCCGAACGCCGTCCTGGCGCTGGCCCGGGAGGGCTACCGGCGTCGCGACGTGGCCGGTGATCAACTTCTGTCCCTGGTCCGCTGGCCCGGCTTCCGCCGGTTCGCGCGCCGGAACTGGGCCACCGGGATCCGCGAACTGGCCGGGTCGTCCAGCCGGCGCCTGTTCGCCCGGGCCGCCCGCCGCTATCTGCCCGAACTCCGGGTGCGTGATCTTGAACCGGCGCCGCCCGGGATCCGCGCCCAGGCGATGGATGCCGACGGCTCGCTGGTCGACGACTTCCGGATCAGCCGGGCCGGCCGGGTCGTCTGCGTACGCAACGCTCCTTCACCGGCCGCGACCGCCAGCCTCGCCATCGCCCGGGAGATCGTCGACACCGCCCTCGGCTGAGGCGTCGCCCGAACCCGAGGTGGTGCCCGGGAGCGCGAGGGTGAGGCCGACGGTCTGCTGGAGCCAGGACCGGAGTTGCTGCAGCGTACGCTCCGGCGGCCAGTCCGCCTCAGCCAACGGGCCCGAGGCCGTGATCGCCAGCAGGGCGGACCAGGCGGCCTCGTGGAAGGCGAGGATCGTCCGCCGGTCGGGTGCGATGGCCGGCAGCGCCAGGAGCAGGTCGCGGTGTTCCGGCAGGATCCGCTGAGCCTTCGACAAGGCGCCCATCCGGCCGGTTTCGGGGTCGATGAGGAGACACAGCTTGACCAGCTCGCCCCAGATCAGGTGGCAGCCCTGCACCGAGGTGACCAGGTCGTCCCGACCCAGCACCACCGGGAGCAGGCCGTAGACGCGGACAAACTGGGTGATCACCGCCGCTGCGCCGTCAAGATCAACGGCCGTGTCTCCGGGTGGCGGCGTGAGGTCGAGCGGCTCCCCGTACACCTGGCGGAGCGGCATTCGCGGTCCGCCCGGGCGCTGATCGTCGGTGACACTGAGGTCGACCCTGGTCCACGGTGGCAGCACCAGGTTGAGCAGGCAGTGGTGATCACTCTCCCGGCGGATCACCAGCAGCGGTTCGTCGGCCCCGGTGACGGCAGCCAGCGCGGCATCGGCGAGGTCGGCCGGAGCGACGCCGTCGGCGGCGACGATCATGAGATCGAGATCGCTCCAGCGGTCGGCCGCATCCCGGGCGAGGCTGCCGCCCAGCAGGACGGCGCGCACGCCCGGCAGGGCCGACAGCAGTTCGACGTGATGATCAACCAGGTCGCGTGCGTCCGCCATGCCGCCGACTCTAGTGCCGGTTCAGGCTGCGGCGCTCCCCGTACCCGCCGCCCAGATGAGCCGGGCGAAGTCTCCGGACCCGAGGTTGTGGGTGCCGGCGTGATTGGTGACGTAGACGTCACCGTACGGGGAGCGATAGACCATCGTCCCCGGCTCGGGTTGTCGTCGCCCCCAGCCACCGTGGGTCACCAGCCGGTGCTCGGTGCGGGAGTTCGGCGTCAACCTGTCGAGGCCGGTCTGACCGGGCGGCCCACCGCGCTTCATCGACAGGTAGGGAAGGACATGATCAAGATCGAGCCCGGCCATGGCCGTGGACCACGGAAAGCTGCTCGCCGGTTGCCGGAGTGCCAGGTGCCGTCGGTGCCGGCGCGGGATCTCGTAGCGGTCGACCGGCGGGGGCGGATCGTTGAGATCGATCACCGGCCGGACCGTCACGCAGCAGTGGCCGAGCCAGTCCTTGACCACGCCGAGGGCGGTCGGCCCGATGCCGGGCACCCGGCAGACGCCGGTCCCTCGTTCCAATGAGTCGGCGTCGACGTACACGAACAGCGTCGCCTTGGCCAGCAGGTCGGCCGGCTTGAGCTTGCGGACCAACCGCTCGACGGCGGCCCTGAAGATCGCAGACTCCGGGCCGGGGCCGGCCGGCCGATCTCGGAGCGACGGATGGATCTCGGACTCCTCCACGACACGGTCGGGATCCTCGCCGGCCACCGGCCGCACGGCCGACTCCAGGTCGAGGTCGAACAGGTCGGGCTGCCGGGTCCGGGCGACGAGTTCGGTGGCCTGCAACTCGCCGGCAAGCATCGCCATCGCATCGGCGCGGCGCTCGTCGGCCGTCGCCGTATCCACCGGAAGGCAGGAGGCGATCTCCTGGATCCGGGCGTAGACCCTGATCGCCTCCGGCGGCGTCAGCCGACCGTGGATCCCCTTCAGCCCGTACTCATCGGTTTGCGACAGCCAGACGCCGCGCTTCCGCCGGGCCTCGGCCGCTTCCCGCTCGATCCGCTCGCCGTCGACCCGGATGATCACCGCCTGCACCAGCCGCTCGAGCTTCGGCCACGGCACCAGCCCCGCATGATCGACAACCTCGGCATCGACGACCCGGGCTTGTTCGAAGGTCAGCGTGCGGGTCATCCGCGCCACCTTGCAGCCCTGCCAACCGATCAGGTGGCCGCTGATGATCTTGGCCCAGAGCCCAGGCAGCCGATCCCGCAGATCGAGCGCGTCCCCGAAGAAGCCGAGCGTCGCGACGTAGCCCTTGTCGATCTTGGCCCCGAACGTGGCCACCGCAAGATCGTTGACCTCGGGCGTCCCGTCGCCTCCCGGACGCACACCCCGCGCCCCGCCGTCCAGCCGCAGCTGATCCCCATGGATCGACTCCGCCGGCCAGGCATCGGCCCACGCGACGGCCCAGCAGAGCAGCTCGTTCTCGGCCGCGATCCGGGCACGGTACGCCGCCTCGGCACCCTTCAGGATGCCGGCTGCCGCACCGTCCTCGATAGTCTCCGACCCGAACATGTGTTCGATTCTATGCCGCGCCACTGACACTCCGGGTCGGTCGATCACCACGGCCCGGCGACGCTAGGTTGCTGCGGTATGAGCGAAGGTGAGCCTCTGACCGGAGGGAGCGCCACGCAAGGGATCGTTCGGATCGGGGACACGGTGCGGCGACCCCTGCGGCCGTTCAGTCTGACCGTGCAGGCCTACCTGGGTCACCTGCGCGATGCCGGATTCACCGGCGCGCCACTCCCGCTCGGCATCGATGAGCAGGGTCGCGAGATGCTGTCGTACGTCCCCGGTGTGGTGCATCGGCACCCGCTGCCGGCGGAGGTGGCGGGGGACGATGTCCTCGTCGCGCTGGCTCGGCTGATCCGTGCCCTGCACGAGGCGTCGGCCGGGTGGGTACCGCCCGCCGGCGCGGTGTGGGGCGGGTCGGCTGCCAGTCAGGGACCGATCGCCGGGCATTCCGAGTTGGTCAGCCATCGCGACTATGCCACCGGCAACGTGATCTTCCGCGACGGTCTGCCCACGGCGTTGATCGACTTCGACCTGGCCAGGCCGACCACCCGCCTCTACGACCTCGCGAACGCGCTGTGGTTCTGGGCACCCCTCAAGTGGGCCCATCCCCGGGACCGGCCACCAGCACTGGCGAATGCCGACCTCGTGCACCGGATCGAGGTGTTCGCCGACGCCTACGGCATGACGGCGCGGCAGCGAGCGGAACTGACGCCCCTGGCCGTCGACCTCGCGCGCCGCTATCACGAGGATTCCCGCGCCTCCGCCGAGCTGGATCCCAGGTTGCGCAAGGACTGGGAACAGGGCGGTCGTGACGTACTGACGCGCGCCGGCTCCTGGCTGCGCGAGATGGCCCCGGCCATCGCTGCCCGCCTCGCCCGACCGGGCTAGCCCACCCTGCCAGTGTCAGGTCTGGGGCGCGGCGAGCGGCGGGTGCTCGAGGACGCGGGGCTTGTACTCGACCAGCTGGATGCCGCCGTCGAAGGTGCGGTGATCGATCATCTCCAGGGCGACGTCCGGGTAGCCGTCGTAGATGCGTTCTTCGCCGGTGGCGCCGGTGATCACCGGGAACATCCCGACCCGGAAGCGGTCGACGAGTCCGGCTCGCAGCAGGGACCGGCACAGGCTGAGGCTGCCGATCGTGCTGAGCAGCCCGGTGCCGTTCGCCTTCATGGCGCGGACGGCCTCGACGGCGTCGTCGCGGACGAGGGTGGAGTTGGCCCAGGTCAGTGGCGCCTCGAGCGTGGAGGAGAACACCACCTTGGTCGCCTGGGTGAGCTCGTCGACGGATTCCTCTTCCTCGGGCCGGAACTCGTCCACGCCTCCCGGAAGGTTGCCGGCGGCGAAGCCGGACATCAGGCGGTACGTGGTCGCCCCCATCAGATAGGTGGCCGTCGGCTGCTCACCGAGCCAGGCGAGGTACTCCGGACCCTCGAGGCCCCAGAAGCCGGGCCAGCCCTCTCCGGAGGCGTAGCCGTCCAGCGAGGTGATGAAGTCGACGAGGAGTTCCGACATGACGGTGTCCTTTCCCAGGGTCTATGAGCTTGGACCGGCCGGGAGCCCAAAACTCATCGCCCTCATCCTGCGGATCTGACAGGTCGGCCTTCGCCGGTTAGCCCGGGATCAGGGAGCTGACGGTCCCGTCGTCCGCGGTGGTCGCGATCGTGGCCGCGCCGCCGGCGGTCACCGCGATCCTGATCCGCTCGGTTCCCTCGGCGTCACACATCAAGAGCGCCACCGTGCCGTCGGTCTCGCGGGACAGCCGCATCCGCAGAATGCCGTTGCCGTCGACGCCTTCGGACCAATAACGCTGCGCGATGGCGTCCCGTTCGGCTTCGGTCTTGCCTTCCACCTCCTCGGTGAAGTCGGCGACCGAGAAGAACGGCTGGTCGGCGAACTCGATCCACTTGGTCCGGAGCTCGCCCTCCTGCGCGGCGCCGAGGCGGAAGCCCTCGTTCTGCTCGAAGTCGTCCACGGTCCAGAAGCCCATCTGTCGCGGCACTCCGTCGACCGTCCCGCCGGTGTAGACCAGCCCGCCGGCCTCGGTTCCCTCGTCGTTGCAGAACAGGATCCCGCCGAAGGCGGGGCGGCCCGAGTGTTCGACGTCCCGGCCGCGGATCGGGGCGGTCCGGGACATCGTCGAGTTGCCGATGATCATCCGGGTCCGACCGTCGGGTTCGACGACCCTGATCCGCTGCACCCGCAGCTCGGGAGCCGGGCTGTCGATCTTGATCCCGGCCGCCTCCGCGGCGGCCTCGGCTCGGGCCAGGGCCTCGGTGGCCGCGGCGTGCGCCGCTCGAGCCGCCGCGAGCGCGTCGTTCACTTGAGCTTCGTCGATCATCCCGAGACGATAACCCCTCCGATCCAAAGAAATCATGGGTTCGGTGGACACGGTGGTGATGCGGCCGGCGCGGCCGGACGAGGCGGGGTTGCTGGGCAACCTCTGGCTGATGCCCGCATCGATCGGTACCGGCCTGGGCCGTCGGCTCTTCGAGCACGCGATTATGACGGCGCGCGGCCTCGGCTTCCGGACGCTCACGATCGAGGCGGAGCCGCTGGCGGAGGGCTTCTATCTCGCCATGGGTGCGGTACGGGTCGGCGAGGTGGCCTCGGGCTCGATTCCCGGCCGAAGCCTTCCGGTGCTGAGCTACAGCGTGATCACAGCGGCGCGCTGACCGGCTCGACAACGCCGTCCACCGCGACGGTACGGCCGCCGACCAGGACCCGGGCGATGCCCTCCGGGGCGGCCCAGGGATCGAGGTACGTGGAGCGTTCGGTGATCGTGTCCGGGTCGAAGATCACCAGATCGGCCAGCAGCCCGGGCACGATCCGGCCGCGGTCTGACAGCCCGGCCCGGTCGGCGGGCGCCGAGGTGCAGCGGCGGACGGCGTCTTCCAGGCCGAGCAGGGATTCCTCGCGCACGTACCGCTGGAAGAGCCCCGGGTAGGCACCGAAGTAACGCGGGTGCGGCAGTCCGCGATCGCGCCGGTCCGGGTCGACCGCAAGGCCGTCGGAGCCGATCATGCTCAGCCGGTGCGTCAGCACCGCGCGAAGATCAGCTTCGGAGCGGCCGAAGGCGATGATCGACGGGTCGGCGACGGCCAGCAGCTCGACGGCCGCCGCGGCCGGCGACTGCCCGGTCCCGGCCGCAACGTCCGCCACGGTTCGGCCGGCCAGCTCGGGCCGTCCCGGCATCAGGCCGAGCAGGATCTCGTCCCAGCCGACGGCCGGATCGGTCATCTCCTCGATGATCTTGGTCCGGACCTCCGGATCGGCGAGCCTTGCGTGCAGCCCCGCCTGTCCCCCGTCCATGGCCCAGCGCGGCGCCAGCTGGGACAGGTTGGTGCTGCCGGCCAGGTACGGATAGCAGTCCACCGCGACGTCCACCCCGGCCTCGGCGGCCGCGTCGATCTCGGCCAGGGCCGCGGGCACCGAGCCCCAGTTGCGCCGGCCGGCCACGGTGAGGTGGGAGATCTGCAGCCGGCAGCCGGACCGTTCGGCGACCGTCAGGGCCTCCCGAACGGCGTCCAGCAGCCCGCCGCCGTAGTCGCGCATGTGGACGGTCAGCAGTGCGTCGTTGCGAGCCACCACCCCGGCCAGCGCGGTCAGCTCCTCGACGCTCGCGTACGCACTCGGCGGATACATCAGGCCGAGCGACAGCCCGACCGCGCCCTGGTCCAGCGCCTGCTGCACCAGGCCGCACATCGCGGCCAGTTCCTCGGGGCTCGGCGGCCGTTGATCAAGACCGACGGCCGAGGCCCGGATCGCCAGATGCCCGGCCAGCAAGGCGATCCGGAGGTTCGGCCGGTGCTGCTCGACCTCGGCCAGGTACTCGCCGACGCCGGACCAGGCCCAGCCCACCTCCGGCACCTCGACGATGCCGAGCAGCCCGCGGACACCGGCCACCGCGTCGGCCGCGACCGGGGCGACGGCGAGGCCGCAGTTGCCGGCGACCTCGGTGGTCACGCCCTGCCTGATCTTGCTGGTGCCGGCGGGATGATCAAGGATCGACAGGTCGGAGTGCCCGTGCAGGTCGACGAACCCGGGCGCGACGACCAGCCCGTCCGCGTCGATCAGTACGTCGGCCGACGCCCCGGCAAGATCACCGACGGCGACGATCCGGCCGTCCCGCCAGCCGACATCGGCCCGGCGACGCTCCGCCGCTGCCCCGTCGACGACCGTGCCGTCGACGACCAGGCCGCCGACGATCACCCCGTCCAAGATCATCCCCGGCTCAGCCTTCGATCGGAGTCCGCTGCTCGCCGAGGTTGCCGACCCGGGCGGTCATCACCTCGCCGGGCTTGAGGAAGACACCGATCGCGACGCCGGTGCCTTCCGGCGTTCCGGTCTCGATCACGTCGCCCGGCTCCAGGGTCATCACGGATGACGCGAACGCGATCAGCTCGGCGACGCCGAAGATCATGTCCTTGGTCGAGCCCTGCTGCCGTACCGTGCCGTCGACCTCGAGCACCAGCTCCAGATCCTGCGGGTCGGGCACCTCGTCGGCCGTGACCAGGTACGGTCCGAGCGGCGCGAACCCGTCCGGCCACTTGCCGAGCAGCCAGTCGAAGAACGGATGGGCGTGCTCCTCGTCCCGCTCGAAGCCGGGCTCGATCTTGCGCGCCGACACGTCGTTCGCGGTCACGTAGCCGGCCACCACGTCCAGCGCACGGTCGAGCGGCACGTCGCGGCAGCGCTCGCCGATCACCACCGCCAGCTCCACCTCCCAGTCGTTCCGGGTGGAGATCGAGGGCAGCGTGATCGGGTCGTACGGCCCCGTGATCGCCGTCGACGGCTTGAGGAACAGGCGCGGCGTGGCCCGCGCCGGGTTCATCGGGGTGCCGCCGCCCTCCTTGATGTGGTCGGCGTAGTTGGCGGCGACGGCCAGCAGTTTCGGCGGCCGCAGCAGCGGCGAGGTCAGCGTGATCTCCGCCGCCGACCGCTCCGGGCCGGACCGCTGACCGGCCGCGGCCAGCCCCTCCCCCTCCAGAACGCCGAGCAAGTCGCCCGACCCGAGTTCAATCACCCCGGACTCGAGATGATCACCGGCCAGTCGGCCGTGGTAGAGCTCGCCGTCCCGGCGGTAGGTGACGAATCGCATGATCAGGATCCTTCCAGGTTGATGACGGCATTCTCCGTGATCGACCGGCGGACCGCGTCGACGACCCCGGCCACCGCCTCGGCGTGGGCCGGTTCCAGCACCGGCTCGGCGGGCGGCGGGCCGTACCCGATCAACCGGGCACCGCCGTCGATCAGCACGGCCGGCCGGGTCAGGTCGGCCGCCAGCACGCCCTCGTTGCCCATCACCCGGAGCCGGGCCTCGTCCAGTCCGGGCGTGGCGATCCGGCTCACCGCGATCGACGCGCCGACCTCGTGCTCGAAGATCAGCGTCGCGGTCAGCACCCCGTGATCATCGTCCAGCGGGCCGGTGGATCGTGCCGAGACCGTACGCACTCCGAGGCCGAGCACGGACCGGACGGCGTCCACCGCCCCGGCCAGCAACCCGCCCAGCGTCTCGTCGCCGGGGCCCCGCCGCACCAGTTCGGCCTGCACCGACCAGGGCAATCCCAGGTCCCCGCGGAGGACCGCCGCGGCGACCCGCTGAACCCCGGGAGAGGTCCGCACCAGCAACCCGCTCATCGCGCCCCCTCACCTTCGAGACTGATCATGGTCCCGCTCGCCAGGGAGCGTTCCGCGGCGTCGCCGAGGACGACCGCGGCCAGCCCGGTCCGGCCGGTCACCGGCTCCTCCTCGAGTTGATCACCGCGGACCGCGGCCAGCCAGGTCCGGGCCTGGGCCAGGAACGGGCTCGGCCCGGCCGGCACCGAGCGGGTCCCGTCGTGGCCCCAGGACAGCAGTCCCTCGTTGTCCCAGGGCAGTCGCAGCGTCCCGCCGTCGCCCTGCACGAACACCTCCCGGTAGCCGATGCCGCGCGGTTGGTTGGCCCGGCTCATCTCGCAGACGGCGGACGCGCCGGACGCGTAGCCGACGGTGATCATCAGGTAGTCGTGCACCTCGAGGTCGGCGGCGGCCCGCTTCCGGCCGTGCGCATGCAGGTGGGTCGGGGTGTCGCCGAGCCACCAGGTGACCAGGTCGAGCAGGTGGACGCCGTTGTGCAGCGCGTGTCCGCCGGACCGGCTGCGGTCGATCTGCCAGTTCCGCCAGTCGCCCCAGATCCAGCCGCCGAGCAGGGTGATCCGGGCCTGCAGCGGGCGGCCGACGGCACCGTCGACGATGGCCTGCCGGACCGCCCGCGCGTACGGGGCGTAGCGGTGCGTGTGCGCGGCCGACAGCACCAGCCCGCGGTCCTCGAACAGGGTGACCAGCTCGGCCGCGTCGGCCGACGTGATCGCCAGCGGCTTCTCGATCAGGGCGTGCACGCCGGCGTCGGCCAGGAGCTTCCCGATCGCCGGGTGGCTGTGGTTCGGCGTGCAGACGATCGCCGCGTCGGCCGACCAGTCGGCGATCGCCGTACCAAGATCAACAGCCCACGGCACCCCGCCGGCCGACTTCGCCGCGGCGGCGGCGCGACCGGGATCGAGATCGACGATGCCGGCCACCTCGGCGTCCGGCAACTGTTCCAGGGCGGACAGGTGTTCGCCGGCGATGAAGCCCGAGCCGACGACGATGACTCTGGTGGGTTCGCTCATGATCACGCCAGCCCCAGTGCCGGCCGCGGATCGCCGTCCAGCAGCCACTCCAGCGTTTCCTTCTTGATCTCCGGCATCCCTTCGATCCGGGTCGCGGCCATCGAGCGCAGCCCGGCGACCGCGTCGGCCGGGGTCCACAGTGCGTAGTCGGAGCCGAACAGCAGCTTGTCCACCACGGACCATTCCTGGGCCCGGGCCAGCGCCAGGTAGCCGTCCATCGGGCGGTGCCAGCTGGCCGAGACGTCGGTGAACACGTTGCGGTTCTTCCGGCAGATCACCATCGTCTCGCGCTGCCACGGGTGGCCCATGTGCGCGATGATCTGCTTCAGACCCGGGTGCCGCCGGGCGACCTCGTCGACGACCAGCGGCTGGCTGATGTCGAGCCGGCCCTCCGGGCTCGGCGTCGCACCCATGTGCCAGAGGATGATCAGTCCGGCCGCCTCCGCCGCCGCGTAGACCGGGTCGTGCTTCGGGTCCCGCGGATCGAAGTGCGCCAGCACCGGATAGAGCTTGATCCCGCCCAGGCCGCGCGCGACGCCGTCGTTGAGTTGATCAAGAACGTCGTCGTCGCTGAGGTCGAGCGCCATGAAGCCGAGGGTCGGGGTCTCGGTGTTGGCGCAGAACCACTCGACGTACTCGTTCGGTGTGTCCACGCCGGCCCGGGTCGCCCGCAACCCGAAGGTGAACGCGAGCTCGACGCCGGCCTCCTTCATCGCCGCATCGAACTCGGCGGGCGACTTCTCCTCGTAGTCGTGACCGTAGACGGGCTTCCAGTTGGTCTCCCACTCCGGGCCCCAGTGCTCGCTGAGGTGACAGTGGGTGTGAACGTCGATCATCGCTTCCTGTTCGGTTGTGGTGCGGAGGGGTGGTGATCACACCCGCAGCTGCGCGGTCAGATTGCTGATCGCGACGACGAAATCCTGATCATGGCGGAGCGCATCGGCGAGCCGGCTGAGGACGCCGGCGTACTCCTTCTGCCGGGCCGGGCCGAATTCCGCGGCCGGGCCGGACAGGCTGACCGCGGCCAGCACCGAGCCGTCCAGTTCGATCCCGGCGGCGATGCAGCGCAGGCCGGTGCTGCGTTCGTTGTCGTCGATCGCGTATCCGCGGGTGCGGACCTTCTTCAGCTCCCGCAGCAGGTCCGGCAGCTCGGTGATCGTGGACGGCGTGAAGCCCTCCCACGGCGCGGCCGGCAGCCGCCGGGTCGCGTCGTCGTCGTCCAGCCCGGCGAGCAGCACCTTGCCCAGCCCGGTGCAGTACAGATGATCACGAGAGCCCGGCGCGGCGTTGAACCGCAGTGGCCGGTCCGGCTCCTCGACGCAGAGGTGCAGCACCTGATCACCGTCCAGCACGCCGAGGTTGCAGGTGTGCCCGGTCTCGGCCGCCGCCTCGGCGAGGTAGTGCCCGGTGACGTCGGCGATGTCCAGCGACGCCCGGTACGCCGACGCCAGATGCTGCACCTTGTGCCCGAGCCGGAACGACGGCTGCTCGTCGATCCGTACCAGATACTCCAGCTCGACCAGCACCGACAGCAGCCGGACCAGCGTGCTCTTGGGCAGCTTGGTGGAACTGTTGAAGTCGCTCAGGGTCAGCGGCCGGTCGGCCGCGGCGAGCTGCTCCATCAGGCCGAGGCCCCGGGCCAGCGCGTTCGCGTGGTAATTCGCCGAGGCCGGACGGCTGTCGTCCAGGGCCGGCTGCTTGGCGGATGAGGCATGACGGGCCACGACTCAGCCCTCCTGACGTTGAGAATCGACGGTCGTTCGCATGTTAGTTGTCATGATCGACGTTCTCGGGGAAGTGGCAGGCCGAAAGGTGCCCGTCCGCGGTGAGTTCGGTCAGCGGCGGCGGTGTCGTCGCACACACGTCCTGCGCCTTCCAGCAGCGGGTCCGGAACCGGCAGCCGCTCGGCGGATTGCTGACGCTGGGCACGTCGCCGGTCAGCCGGATCCGTTCCCGGTCGTCCCGCCGGTCCGGATCCGGGATCGGCACCGCCGACAACAGAGCCTTCGTGTACGGGTGCCGCGGCCGCTGGTAGAGCTGCTCCCGGCTGCCCTGCTCGACGATCATGCCGAGGTACATCACGGCGATCTGATCGGACAGATGCCGTACCACGGAAAGGTTGTGCGAGATGAAGACGTAGGCGAGGCCGAGCCGCTGCTGCAGGTCCTGCAGCTGGTTCACCACCTGAGCCTGCACCGACACGTCGAGCGCGCTGACCGGCTCGTCCAAGATCAACACCTTGGGCTCCAGCGCGAGGGCCCGGGCCAGCCCGATCCGCTGCCGCTGCCCGCCGGAGAACTCGTGTGGATAGCGGTACGCGTGCTCGGGCCGGAGCCCGACCAGCTCCAGCAGTTCGAGGACCCGGTTCCGGCCGCCGACGGAGCGGTATAAACCCTGCACCCGAAGGGGTTCCGCGATGATTTCCGCGACGGTGAGCCGCGGCGACAGCGACGAGAACGGGTCCTGGAACATGATCTGGATGTCCCGCCGGCGGGCCCGCAGCCGGGCCGGCGGCAGCGCCGTCAGCTCGTCCGCTTCCAGCCAGACCCGGCCCTCGGTCGGCTCGATCAGCCGGGCCAGCAGCCGCCCGGTCGTGGACTTGCCGCAGCCGGACTCGCCGACCAGGCTCAGCGTCTTCCCGGCGGCCACGCCGAAGTCGAGGCCGTCGACGGCGCGCACCCAGCCGACCTGCCGGCGCAGCACGCCCTTGCGGATCGGGAAGTGCTTGACCAGCCCCTGCACCCTCAACAACTCGGTCATCGCGACGCCTCCGCGGCCGTGGCCGGTTCGTCCGGCTCCTCCGCCTCGACGACGGTCCGCACGAAGACCTGCTCCGGCGTCCGCCCGATCAGTTCGTCGGTACGGAAGCACGCCGCGAGGTGTCCGTCGGCGACCTCGACCAGGCCCGGATCCTCGGTCCGGCAGCGATCCACGGCCATCGGACAGCGCGGCTGGAACGGGCAACTGGTGATCGGCTGGCTGACGTCGGGCGGGCTGCCCGGGATCGGATGCAGCCGGGTCAGTTCGGAGTCGAGCGTCGGCAGGCTGGCCAGCAGCCCCATCGTGTACGGGTGCCGCGGTTGCCGGAACAGCTCGTGCACCCCGGCGGTCTCGACGATCCGGCCCGCGTACATGACGATCACCCGGTCGGCCAGCTCGGCCACCACCCCGAGGTCGTGCGTGATCAGGATCGCGGCGGCCCCGGTCTCCCGCTGCGCCTTCCGGAGTTGATCAAGGACCTGGGCCTGGATCGTCACGTCCAGGGCCGTGGTCGGTTCGTCGGCGATGATCAGGTCCGGGTCGTTGGCGATCGCCATCGCGATCATGGCCCGCTGCCGCATGCCGCCGGAGAACTCGTGCGGATACTGGCGCAGCCGCTGGGCCGGGTTGGCGACGCCCACCGACTCCAGCAATCCCTGGCAGCGCTCCTGGAGGGCCGCCTTGTCGATCGCGCGCCGGCCGCCCTTGCCCGCGTGCAGCCGGATCGCCTCGGCCAGCTGGGCGCCGATCGTCATCACCGGGTTCAGCGCCGTCATCGGGTCCTGGAAGATCATCCCGATCCGGCCGCCGCGGACGGCCTGCATCCGCTGCTCCGACGCGCCGGTCAGCTCCTCGCCGTCGAGCGCGATCGAACCCGTGACCCGGGCCTTGCGGTCGAGCAGGCCGACCAGCGAGAGCGCGGTCACGCTCTTGCCGGAACCGGACTCGCCGACGATGGCCAGCAGCTCACCGGCCCTGACCTGGAAGGAGATCCCGTCGACGGCGTACACCGTCCCGTCCTCGGTCCGGAACTCCACGGCAAGATCGGAAACACTGAGCAGATCGGCCGTCGTCTGAGGTGAATTCATCGTCCACCCTGCTTCGGATCGAGGGCGTCACGCAGGCCGTCGCCGATGAAGTTGACGCCGAGCACGGTGACCGCGACCGCGAGACCCGGCGGCAGCCAGAGCCACGGCTGGTTGCGGATCACGGTCAGCGACTGCGCCTCGTTCAGCATGTTGCCCCAGCTCGCGGTCGGCGGCTGGATGCCGAGGCCGAGGAACGACAGCGTCGCCTCCAGCCCGATCGAGCCGGCCACCGACAGGGTGCCGGCGACCACGACCGGCGGCAGCACCGCCGGCAGGATGTGCCGGGTGATCACCCACCACGGATGGGCACCGGTCGCCCGGGAGGCCAGGATGTATTCGTTCTCCCGGACCGAGAGCGCACTGCCGCGGACCAGCCGGCCACAGATCGGCCACTGGAACACGCCGATCGCGATGATCATGGTCACCACGCTCGGGCCGAGGATGCCGGCCAGGACGATCATGACGACCAGCGACGGGAAGGACAGGAAGATGTCGGCCAGCCGCATGATCAGCCCGTCCACCCAGCCGCCGAACATGCCGGCCAGGCTGCCCAGCACGACACCGAGCACGACGGCGAGTGCGGCCGACGCGAGCCCGACCCCGAGCGAGACCCGGCCGGCGTGCAGCACCCGGGCGAACACGTCCCGTCCGGTCGCGTCGGTGCCCAGCCAGTGCTCGCCGCTCGGTTTGGCCCGGATCGCCGACAGGTCGGTCGCGTTCGGCTGGTGCTGCGCGATCACGTCGGCGAACAGCACCGCGAGGATGATCAACGCCAGCACCACCAGGCTGACCACGGCGGCGCGGTGCCGGAGGAACCGGCGCAACGCCATCCGGCCCGGCGACCGGTGACCGCCGCCGACGGTCGGGGTTGCCGCGGCCCGATCCGAGGCCAGCGGGGCCACCGTACTCATTGCAGTCTCACTCTCGGATCGACCACCGTGTAGAGGATGTCGGCCAGCAGGTTGGAGGCCAGCACCATCACGGCGCCGACCAGCGCGAACCCGATGATCACCGAGTAGTCGTTCTGCGCGACGGCGGTGACCGCGAGCCGGCCCATGCCGGGCCAGGCGAAGATCTGCTCGATCACGACGGCACCGGCGACCAGGTGGGACAGGTCGGAGGCGAGGATTGTGATCACCGGGATCAGCGAGTTGCGCAGGCCGTGCAGGACGGCCAGCCGGGGCGAGGCGCCCTTGGCCCGGACGGTCCGGACGTAGTCGGAGTCCAGCTCCGACAACAGGCTGGACCGCACGTAGCGCATCAGCCGGCCCGAGTTGCCGATGCCCAGGATCAGCGCCGGCAGCACCAGGTGCCGCAACGTGTTGAGCAACGTCGGGTTGGTCGGGTCGGTGATCCCGGACGACGGCAGGATCGGGAACTGCAGGGTGAACACGAAGATCGCGACCAGCGCGATGAAGAACACCGGGAAGGCGACGATGCCGAGGCTGAAGAACGTCGCGATGTAGTCGACGAACGTGTTCCGCCGGACCGCCGCGATGATGCCCAGCGGGAACGCGATCAGGATCGAGCAGATCATCCCGACGCCCATCAGCTCGATCGTCGGCCCGAGCCGCTCCAGCAGCAGCTCGGTGACCGGACGGCCGTTGACCATCGAGTAGCCGAGGTCGCCGGTCAGCGCGTTCCCGGCCCAGCGCAGGTACTGCAGCACCACCGGCTGGTCCAGGCCCAACTCGGCCCGGCGGGCAGCGATGTACTCCGCCGAGCCGGAGTTGAGCAGTTCCGGCGGGATCATCATCGCGATCGGGTCACCCGGCGTCGCCCGGGTCAGCGCGAAGATCGCGACGCTGATCACCCAGAACACCCCGAGGTTGATCAGCAGGCGTCGAATCAGGTACGAGCCCACGCGTGTCCCATCCCCGTCATGATCCCCACTCCTGGATCACTGGCCGCTGATCGACCAGCTGGCCGGATCCCAGAACGGGACCTCCTGCGAGCCCGGCGCCTGGAACCCCTGCACCCGCTTGTTCACCGCCCACAGCCCCATCGGGCTGTAGAGCCAGAACAGATCGGCCTTCTCGTTGGAGATCTTGGCGGCCTGCGCGTACAGCTCGTTGCGCTTGGTCTCGTCGACGGTGCCGTTGGCTTCCTTCATGATCTTGTCCAGCGCCGGATCACAGAAGTAGTTGATGTTGCCGCCGTTGGGATAGTGCTTCGCGCAGGAGGTGATCACCGAGACGTTGTCGGAGCTGATCGCGTAGTTGCCGCCGCCGTAGAGGACCATGTCGAAGTCCTTGTCGCCGTAGATCTTGGAGATCTCGGACGGCTGCACCTGGCGCAGCTTGACGTTGACTCCGACCTCCTTGAGCTGGCTCTGCACGATCGTCGCGCTGGCGTCCCGGTCGCGCTGACCGGGCACCCACATCAGGTCGATCTCCTTGCTGGAGTCCCAGCCCGCGTCGGCCAGCAACTGCTTCGCCTTGGCCGGGTCGTAGGCGTACTCGTTGAGGTCCTTCGGCGCCCGCGGCGTGTAGAAGTCGGAGTTCTGCACGACCGCCTTGCCGAGCAGCACCTTCTGCACCAGATCGGCCCGGTTGGTCGCGTAGAGGAACGCCTGCCGGACCCGCTCGTCCTTGAAATGATCACGGGACTGGTTCAGGCCGAGCCGGACGAAGCCGGCGCCCAGCTTCTCCTGCACCGCCACCTGGTCGAAGCCCTTGATCGTCTCCAGGTCCAGCGGCGAGACGGTGGCCACGTCGAGCTCGCCGTTGCCGAGCGCGGCGGTCGCCACGTCGGACGTCATCGGCTTGAGGTAGACCTCGGACAGCTTCGGCTTCGGGGTCGCGTTCTCGTTGGCCACCACGTGGACGTACTGGCTCGTCTTGTACTCGACGAACTTGAACGGACCGCTGGTCACCTCAGGTTTGCGGAAGAACTCGTTGTCGTACAGCTCACCGATCGGGATGTCGCCGAGCACGTGCTTCGGCATGATCCAGGTCGGGCCGATCTGGGCCAGCAGGCCGAAGTTCGGCTCGGCCGTCTTGACCACGACGGTCTGGTCGTCGGGGGCCGTGATGCCGGAGACCGTGTCGGCCTTGCCGTCGGTCACCTCCTTGGCCCCGACGATGCTGCTGAACATGCTGGCCGCGGCGCTCTTCGCCTTCGGGTTCGCCACGGCGTTGTAGGTGAACAGCACGTCGGCCGAGGTCAGCGGCTCGCCGTCGTTCCACTTCAGGCCGGGCTTCAGCTTGAAGGTGAACGTCTTGGCGTCCGGGCTGATCTCGTACGAGTCGGCCAGGATCGGCTGCAGCTCGAAATTCGGGTCGGCGCCGAGCAGGCCCTGGAAGATCAACGAGTTGACCTGTCCGTCGGGACCGCTGGCCGGCGCCAGCGGGCCGAAGATGCCGGCCGGCTCCTGGTACAGATAGATGTTGACCGTGCCCCCGCCGGACGCGGATCCGCTGCCCGTACCCGGTGCTCCCGGCGTTTCGGTGGCCGGCCCGGTGCAGGCGGTGACGGCGAGGACCAGTGCAATGCAGAGGCCTAGCCCGAACCTGGTGAGTCTCTTCATCGGTTACCTCACTTCGGCGAGGTCCGGCTCCCCGGACATCATGAAAATGTATTCCACGTACGGCGACACGGTCAAGCATCGTCCAGGCGTCCTTGCTGCGCGATTGAACCGACTCGGACGCCTCAGCTATAGTCCCAGAAACGGAGCAGTATGGAACACTATTCCACGTAACGACTCTGTTACTGGCGAAGGTGAGGTCTCGATGATCCGGCAGCCATCCGACGTACCGCGGGGACGTGCGTTGGCCGAAGCAGCGGCCAGGGTCATTCCCGGCGGGGTGAACTCGGCAACGCGCTACATCGGGGAACCGTACGCCTTCGCGTCGGCCTCGGGGGCCTATCTGACCGACCTCGACGGCCATGACTATCTCGACTACCACGCGGCGTTCGGGGCGATCCTGCTCGGCCACAACGAGGAGTCGGTGAACCGGGCGATCCGGGACGCCGTCGGCGGGCTCGACCTGTCCGGGCTCGGCGTCACCGAGCTCGAGGTGGCCCTGGCCGACCGCATCTGTTCGATCATCCCGAGTGCCGAGAGCATGATCGCGACGGTCAGCGGCTCGGAGGCGACCGCCCAGTCGATCCGGCTGGCCCGCGCGGCGACCGGCCGACGCAAGATCATCAAGTTCCAGGGCGGCTTCCACGGCTGGCACGATCCGGTGGCCCGGAACGTGATCTCCACGCCGGACAAGGCGTACGGGCTGGACCCGCTGTCCGCCGGCATCCTGCCGGAGGCGCTGGAGTCGACCCTGATCGCGGAGTTCAACGACCTCGGCTCGGTGAAGTCGTTGCTGGGCGAGCACGACGGCCAGGTCGCCGGAATCATCCTGGAGCCGATCCCGCACAACGTCGGCGCCCTGGTGCCGACCGACGAGTTCGTCCAGGGACTGCGCGAGCTGTGCACCGCGACCGGCACCGTGTTGATCTTCGACGAGGTGATCACCGGATTCCGGCACGCCCTCGGCGGCTACCAGCAGCTCTGCGGCGTGACGCCGGACCTGACCACCTTCGGCAAGGGCATGGCCAACGGCTACCCGGTCGGCGGACTGGCCGGCCGGCGCGACCTGATGGAGCACTTCAACGGCCGCGGCGGCGACGTACTGCTGGCCGGAACCTTCAACGGCAACCCGCTGGGCTGCGTCGCCGCACTGGCCACCCTGGACCATCTCGCCGATCATCCGGACTTCTACACCCGGACCCGGGACTTCGGTGATCAACTCCGGGCCGGCCTGACCCGGATCGTCGACGACCTCGGACTGCCGGCCCACGCGGCCGGGTTCGGCGGCGTGTTCAACCTCTACTTCACGCCGGAGCGCCCGACCGGCTACCGGGAGTTGCTGGACAACGATCACCAGGCCTACATCGACTTCCACCGCGCCATGATCAACAGGGGCGTCCTGATGCTGCCGCTCTCGCTGAAGCGCAACCACGTCTCCGGTGCCCACACCCAGGCCGACATCGACCAGACCCTGGAGGCCGCCGAGTCCGCCCTCACCGAGCTGGCCAAGTCCCGCTAGCTCGGCAGCCGCGCTGTCAGTGGTCGGGCCTAGCCTGTCCGGATGAGACGATTCGTTGACGAAGACCTCACCCGCGCGGAGTTCCGCGAGTGCGACCTGACCGGCGCGCGACTGGTCGGCGTGGTCCTGCAGGACGCCGAGATCGACGGCCTGGTGACCAACCTGGTGGTGAACGGCATCGAGGTGATGGGGTACGTCGAGGCGGAGCTCGATCGCCGGCATCCGGTGCGGCTGCTGCTCCGTTCCGACGAGCCGGCCGACCTACGCGAGGCGTGGCGACAACTGACCGCCACCTGGGCGACGACGACCGAGCGGGTCCGGGCCATGGCCGAAGGCAGCGAAGATCACCAAGTCGACGGCGAGTGGTCGATGGTCGAGACGCTGCGCCACCTCGTCTTCGTCCACGACTCCTGGTTCCGGCGCTGTGTGCTCGGGTTGACCGAACCGTTCACGGCGATCGGCCTAGCCAATCCGGCGGTGCCCGACCAGGAGGGTCTGGGGCTGGACGCGGCCGCCCGGCCGAGCCTCGAGGACGTGATCACCGTGCGCGACCGGCAGGCTGCCGAGCTCGCCGCATGGCTGGCCGAGGTCACCGATGATCAACTCGCCCGGCCCGCGCCGGTGCCGGACGACGACCGCTGGCCCCCGTACGCCAAGGGCCGCTCGGTCCGGCAATGCCTCGGCACCGTACTCAACGAGGAGTGGGCCCACCACAGTTTCTGCGTGCGCGACCTGGACAAGCTGGCGCGCCGCTCGGCCCCGTAGGACTCAACTGCGCATCAGCTTTCCGGGCACGCTGGAGAACTCCTCCATCCCGGGCCGGAACGGGAACCGCTCCTTCACCGTGTCGGTGAGCCGGACGCCGAGGCCGGGCTGGTCCGGCCGGCGGACCCGGCCGTCCACCAGTTCGAGCGCGTCGCCCCACAGTTCGGTGTGCAGGGGTCCGGCGGCCGGTGGCAGTTCGACGATCGCGGTGTTCGGCGAGGCGAAGGCGGCGTGCACGTTCTGCAGGACGGCCGCACCACCACCCCAGGCGTGCGGCGCCACCGAGCGGCCGCGGTCCTGCTGGTGCCGGGCCACCCGGACGAAGTCGATCATGCCGAGCCAGGCCGCGTCCGGCTGGGCCACCGCGAACGCCTCCCGCTGCAGGAACGGCAGGAACTCCGCATAGCTGGACAACTGCTCGCCGCCGGCGACCGGAACCGCGGACCGCCGCCCGAGCTCGGCGTAACCGTCGAGGTCGTGGTACGCCAGCGGCTCCTCGAAGAAGACCGGCCGGAACGGGGCGACGGCGTCCAGCACCAGCAGCGCGGTCGCCGGGTCCCAGCGGTCGGGGCCCTCGCGGTGTCCCATGTGCCCGTCCAGCAGGATCCCGACCTCGGCGCCGACGTGATCACGGAGCAGTTCCAGCTTCGACGCCTCCAGCTCGGCCGCGGCCTCCGCAGAACCGGCCGGCACCTCCTCCCGGGTGGCCGAGTCGAGGTAGCCCGACGCCACCTTGAACGCCGTGAATCCCAACCCCAGATAGAAATCGACCTTCTCGATCAGCTGCGCCGCCGGCCAGGGCGACGGCCCGCCGGTCGCGTACGCGGGCAGCCACTCCGGCGTCTCCGCGTCGGACCCCAGCAACCGGTGCGCCGGCAGGTCGAGCAGCTTGCCCCGGAGATCGATCAGTGCCGCCTCGATCCCGGAGATCACGGCCGCGCCGAGGCCGGTCCGGCCCCAGTACTGACAGCAGGTGCGCAGGCGGCCGGCCAGCAGACCGACGTCGAGGCTCTCGCCGTCGAAGGCCTCGGCGTTGATCAGGATCGGCCGCAGGTAGTCGACGATCAGCGGCACGCTCTCCGGGAAGAAGTAGCCGGCATACGTCTCCCCCACCCCGACCACGCCGGCGCTGGTCACGATCTCGATCAACGCGACGGTGCGCGACTGCTTGAAGACGCTGAGCCAGGGATCGTCGGTGCACGGACCGGTGAGCAGCACCGATCGGACCTCGGTGATCATCATCCGCCCATGATCCCAGCCGGTCCCGGAGAAGGGAACGCTTGACATGAAACGATGTTCTGCGTTGAATCCGTACTCGTGAAGATCATGACGATCTACGCCCACCCCGCCGACACGATCACCAACTGCGGCGGGACCCTGGCCCGGCACGCCGAGGCCGGCGACGAGGTGGTCGCGCTGATCCTGACCCACGGCGGCCGGATCCACCCGAACAAGTACGCCGAGGAGTGGCGCAAGGACGACCCGGATGCGGAGATCGTCCGGGCCGACACCGCCGCGATCATCGCGAACAAGAAGGCCGAGCTGGAGCGGGCCGCCGAGATCGTCGGCATCACGCGGGTGCACACCCTCGATCACGACGACGAGCTCGCCGCGGTGCCCGAGGACCTGGTCGACCAGACCGCCGAGCTGATCGCCCGGGAGAGCCCCGACGTGATCATCTGCGACTACCCGCTGAACGCTGCCCAGACCGCGAACACGCACACCACCGCGACGATGGCGGCGCTGGCGGCGATCGGCCGCGCGGCGCGACTGCTGAAGAACCTCGACGGCACCGCCGAGGTCAACGTCCGGCAGGTGTTCTTCACCTCCTACCCGGTCTTCGTCACCGACGCGCTCAGCCTGCACGGCTCGCGGAACGACCTCTACATCGACATCACGCCGGTGATCGCGAAGAAGGTCGCGGCGATGGACTGCTTCGCCTCCCAGGGCTACGACGGGCTGTTCGCACGGAAGTTGATCGAGTCCAACAACGGCGAGCACGGCCGGGTCGCCGGGGTGAACTTCGCCGAGGCGTACGTGCGCTGCTACAACGAGACCCGGTCCCTGCTCCCGCTCACCGACGCGGCCCTGGCCGCCGACCCGCTGACCCGGCACGTCGGCTATTCACAGATCAATCTGCGAGCCGACTTCCCGACCGGGTAACGGTTGGGTTACAAGATCAGAAGACCCCGGCCGCGCGGGACGACAATAAGTCCGCTAACAACGCGTACCACTCACATCGGGGTCAGGGAGTGCCAGTCGAGCAGCGGCCGTTGTCCGCCGAAACGATCATGTCCTTGCGCCGGGCGGCGCAGGCCGGCGGCCCGGCCGGACTCCGGGCCAAGATCATTCTGCTGGCCCACCAGGGCCGGACCGACGTCGCGATCGCCGCGGAGCTCGGGATCGCCCGGCAGACGGTGGCCCGCTGGCGGCGCCGGTTCGAGGCCGCGGCCGACGGTGCGGCGCCCGACGGCGCGGCCGTGCTCGCGGATGCGCCGCGGTCCGGACGGCCGCCCGCACCGGAGTTGCCGGTCCTGCTGGCCACCGCGACCGCACCGCCCGAGGGCGGCTGGTCCGCCGCCGGCCTCGCCACGCGGCTCGGGCTCAGCGCGGCGACCGTACGCCGGGTCTGGCGGCGCTGGGGCGTCGTCGTCCACCGGGACCGGGCCCGGTCCGAGAGCGGGGTGCTCGCCGGCGAGATCGAGCGGTTCGCCGGGATCTACCTGAACGGCGGCGACGGCGCGTTCGCGTACTGGCTGCGAGCAGGTGAGCCCGCGACCCCGGACCCGGCCGCCGCCGGCGTCTTCGACCCGATGCCGGCACTGCTCGCCGCGGCCGAGGCGCGGGACGAGTGCTTCCCGGAACGGCGCGACCTCGAGTTCGAGCAGTTCCTTGATCAACTCCAGGCCAGCCGGCCCGGCGGCGCCGTGCTGCGGGTGGTGGTCTCCGATCCCGCCATGACCGACAGCGACGTGATCATGGACTGGGTCGGCCGCCCGGACGTCCGGCTCGGCCCGCCGCCGGCCTCGGCCAAGTGGCCGGTCTTCCTGGCCGCCGTGGTCGCCGCCGTGCTCGGTCCGGAGTCCGAACCGTCCACCGGGACCCGGATCGCCGAGCAGATCGAACGCCTCCGGCGGTCCGCACCCGACGACCGGGAGCCGATCCGCTGGCTGGCCTGATGTGACAGGAGTTTCGGCGCTCGCGGCCCTCGGGCCGGCAAGCCGGACCATTGCCCTCGCCTCGGTGGCGTTCTACTGTGTGAGTCACCTGTTCTGCTGTACGGGCCACGGGCCTGGGGAGGCTGATCATGAAACATCGCCTGGCGATCATCGGTTGCGGCGGCATGGAGGGCACCCACGCGAGTGGGATGGACCTGCTCGCCGACCGCCTCGACATCGTCACCACCGTCGATCCCGACCTCGAGCGGGCGGAGGCCGCCGCAGCCCGGTTCCCCGGAGCGCGCGCCGCCGCCAAGCACACCGAGGTGCTGGACGACATCGACGCGGCCCTGGTGGTCACGCCGCACCACACCCACTACGAGATCGGCTCCGACCTGCTGGCCGCCGGCAAACACGTCCTGATGGAGAAGCCGCTGGCCCTCTCCGAATCCGAGTGCCTCGACCTGATCGAGCACGCCGAACGGGTGGACCGGACGCTGATGGTCGCCTACCCGATGCGCTACCACCCGCTGGTGGTCGAGCTGAAACGGCTGCTGGACGCGAACCAGATCGGTGAGGTCTTCCAGATCTCGATCTGGACCGAACAACGCACGCAGTACGCCGACGGTCACTGGGCCCACTCGGCCGCGACGCTCGGCGGCGGCCAGCTGTTCTCGCACGGCTGCCACTACATCGACCTGCTGCTGTGGTTCCTCGGCGACCCGGTCAGCGGCACCCATGTCGGCACCCGCCGCGGCACCCCGTGGCTGGAGGGCGAGGGCACCAGCAACGTCTCGCTCGAGTTCGCCAACGGCGCGCTCGGCTACCACTTCGGCACCTGGGGCGCCCGCGGCACCAAGCTCGGCTACAGCATCCACGCCCACGGCACCGAGGCGATGCTGGAGGCCGACCTCAGGGCCGGCAAGCTGCGGATCTACACGCGGTCCGGCGTCAAGACGCTGAGCCGGACCGATCAGCACCGCAAGTACGTGGACCGCGAACTCGGCCAGTTCCTGGACTGCGTCGAGGGCAAGAGCCCGGTCCCGACGGACGGACCCACGTCCCTGCAGGGCTTGCGGGTCATCTGGCGGCTCTACCAGGCCGAACGCGAACGCGTCGTCGCCGACCTCACCGGGCTCGGGTTCGCCGACCCGTGGCGAGCGCCCGGCCTGGACCGGCTGCCGGTTCCCGCCGCAAGATGATCATGAGCGGGCGATGACCATGAGCGGGTTGAGCGCGGGCGCGGCGACGGCCGACATCACGCCGCCGGTCGGCATCCAGCTGGCCGGCAGCTTCGAGCCGCGCGCCTCGGCCCGGGTGGAACGTCCGCTGATGATCAGGGTCCTCGCCCTCGCGCAGGGCGGGACGGTGCTGCTGTTGATCAGCTGCGATCTGCTGTTGTTCCGGCGCGAGGACCTGGTCGACGAGGCCAAGCAGCTGATCATGGACCGGCTGGCGGTGCCGGCCGACCGGGTGCTGATCTCCGCCACGCACACCCACTACGGTCCGGCGACGTTCGATCACGCCGGCGCCTGGATCAACGATCATGCCTATCTCGCCACCCTGCCGGGCAAGATCACCGAGGCGGCAGCCGCCGCCCTGGACCGGCGGGTCGACGCCAGGATCGCCGCCGGCACCGGGACGGTGACCGGGATCTGTTTCAACCGCCGCTACCGGCGGACGGACGGCACGGTCGAGATGAACCCCGGGTACGGCCGCGACGACCTGGTCGGGCCGGCCGGGCCGGTCGATCCGACCGTCACCGCGCTGCTGGTCGAGGACCTGGCCGGTCGGCCGATCGCCCTGTGGGCGAACCTCTCGCTGCACTACGTCGGCGTGGACGAGCCCGACTCGATCTCGTCGGACTACTTCGGGGTCTTCGCCGAACGGGTCGCCGCCCTGCTCGGCGACGACGTCGTCGGCATCCTCACCAACGGCGCCTCCGGTGACATCAACAACATCGACCTGGACCGGGTGGTCGATGCCGACGGCAGCCGGCGATCGGTCCTGGTCGCCGACGCCGTGCTCGGCGCCGCCCTGACCGCGACGACGATGAGCCGGCGGGATCCGGCTCCCCTGCTCTCCGCCCGGCTCGCGCCGGTCACGGCGCGGCGGTGGCCGGTCGGCGAGGCCGACCTCGCCCTGGCCCGGCGGATCACGGCCGGCGAACGGCTGCCGGCGGACTACGGCTACGTCGAGGGGATGCCGATCCCGGAGGCCCTGATCCCCTACTACACCAAGGAACTCGGCGAGCTGGCCGCGCTGCCGGAGAGCCGGCCGAGCGTCGTCGGCGTGATCGGCATCGGCGACGTCGCCCTGGTCGCACTGCCCGGCGAGGTCTTCGTCGAGTTCGGCCTGGCGATCAAGGCGGCCAGCCCGTACCCGATCACTGCCGTGGTCGGCCTCGCCAATGATCATCTCGGCTACCTGCCGACCCGGGCGGCGTTCGCCGACGGCGGGTACGAGACTTGGCGCAGCAGCATTTCCTGGACCGCCCCGGGTACCGGCGAGGACCTGGTCGCCTCGGCCACCGAGGAGCTGACCCGGCTCCGGAAGGGATGATGATCATGGAGAAGTTCGACCGCCGGCGATTGCTCGCCGGGGCCGGCCTGGCCGCCCTGGCCGCGCCGGGACTCGCGGGCTGCACGGACTCCGGCTCGACCGACACCTCGGCCGGTCGGGACAACGCGTCGGTGAAGCTGCCGACCTACCGGAAGTACGACGGCGTGAAGCCCGATCTGCCGGGCAGCGCGGAGGGCGTACCGGACGGGTTCCTCAGCTATCCGCGGCCCGCGCCGAAGGCCGTACCCGAGCAGCCGGCCGCCGGCGGCGCCGTCACCGCCATGATCAGCATCTCGGTCCAGGGACCGACTCCGATGGCCGCAAACCGTTGGTGGCAAGGGCTGAACGACCGGCTCGGCTGCGAACTGCAGGTCGACATGACGCCGAGCGCCGACTACGACGCCCGGCTGTCCACCGCCCTCGCCGGCGACGAACTGCCCGACCTGGTCCGGCTGAACCCGTCCTATCCGCGGCTGCCGGACGTGCTGGAGGCCAAGTTCACCGACCTCACCGATCACCTGTCCGGCGACGCCGCAGCGGACTACCCGTTCCTGGCCGCGCTGCCGCCGGCGACCTGGCAGAACACCGTCTTCAAGGGCCGGATCTTCACCATTCCGCCACAGAACATCGTCGGCACGCCGACCTGGATCACCCGCAACGAGGTGATCAAGAAGCTCGGCCTCGACCCGCAGCCGAAAGACCTGGCGGCCGTCGAGGAGCTGGCCCGCGGAGTGACCGACGCGGCCGCGAACCGGTACGCCTTCGGCAACGCCGAACAGGTGCTGCACCACCTCGGCTGCGCCATGTTCGAGGCCCCGAACAACTGGTCCGAGCAGGACGGCGCGTTCCGGCTGATGCACGAGACCGACGAATATCGTGCGGCGCTGGACTGGACGATCAAGCAGTGGCAGGCGGGGGTGATCCATCCCGACGCGTTCGGCAAGATCAACGCGCCGCAGCTTTACCAGTCCGGCAACGTGGTGTTCTTCGCCTGGGGCGGCGTCGGCTACAGCGGTGTGCTGCGGCAGAACCTGCCCGGGATGGACATGGGCTTCCTGGCGGCGCCGCTGGCCGAGGGCGGCGGGGTCGCGCCGAAGCGGCTCGGGCCGGGGATCAGCGGGCTGTGCGGGATCTCCAAGCAGGACTCCGAGGACCGGGTCCGGGAACTGCTCCGAGTGTTGGACTGGATGGCGACGCCGTTCGGCACCGCCGAGTACCTCTATCGCCAGTACGGCGAGGAGGGCACCCACTTCAGCTGGGACGAGAAGCTCGGCGCGCCGATCGGCAACCAGCTGATCGCGGCCGAGCAGCCGGGCGGCGAGTTCGCGTACCTGTCCAGCGGCCCGTACGTGCTCTACAACCCGGGCCACATCGACAAGACGAAGGCGATGTACGCGGTGCAGAAGGAGACCATCCCGGTCGCGTACAAGGATCCGACGCTCGGGCTCTACTCGCCGACGAACGATCGGGAGGGCGCCCGGCTGCTGCTCGCGCTGACTGATGTCCGGGACAACGTGATCATGGGCCGGGCCACGATGGCCGACTTCGACGCGGCGGTCGCGGACTGGCGCTCCCGCGGCGGCGACAAGATCCGCGGTGAGTACGAGGTCGCGCACCGGGAACGGGCCGGCGGCTGACGTGACCGACTCCCAGCTCCGAGTCGGGGCGGCCGAGACCGACCTCACGCCCCCGCTCGGCACCGAGCTGGCCGGGCTGTTCGAGACCCGGCCGGCCACCGGCGTGGAGAGTCCCCTGCTGGCCAAGGCGATCGCCGTCCAGGCCGACGGCGCACCCGCGGTGTTGATCACCTGCGATCTGATCTACCTGCCGGCGGCCCTCACCGACGCGGCGAAGTCGATCATCGCCGACCGGGCCGGTGTCCCGGCCGACCGGATCGTGATCTCCAGCACCCACACCCACACCGGTCCGGCCACCATCCCGACCGGCACCGGCACCGGCGCCGCCGTCGACCCGCACTATCTCGCCGAGCTGCCCGGCCGGATCGCCGAGTCCGCGATCCTGGCCTGCGCCCGGCTGAGGCCGGCCACGGTCGCGATCGGTACGGCCACGGTCGACGGGATCTGTTTCAACCGGCGCTACCTGACCGACGACGGCTTCGCGATCACCCACTGGGGCGACCGGCCCGGCGAGCCGCGGCCGGCCGGCCCGACCGACCCGACCGTCACCGCTCTGCTGGCCGAGGACACCGACGGCCGGCCGATCGCGCTCTGGGCGAACCTCTCCCTGCACTATGTCGGGATCGACGACCAGACCATGATCAGTTCCGACTACTACGGCCGGTTCGCCGCGTCGGTCCGGGCCCAGCTCGGCGCCGACGTGATCGCGGTGCTGTGCAACGGCGCGTCGGGCGACATCAACAACGTCGACCCGCGGCGCCGGGTCCCGATCACCGGCACCCGGCGGGCGATCCTGGTCGCCCGCGCCGTCGCCGGAGCGGCGGTCGCCGCCACCGCGCTGGTCGAGCGATCGGCCTCGGTCACGGTGGACGCGCGGAACCTGCCCTTCACGGCCCACCGCTACCCCGTCACCGAGGACGACCGGGAGCTGGCCGACAAGATCATCGCGGCCCTTCGACAGGCTCAGGGAACCGGGGTTCCGGAGGCGTGGTTCAGTTACGCAGCAGGGAATCCGGTGCCGGCCCCGCTCGCGGAACGGTTCGCCCGCAACCTGCTCGAGCTGGACGCGTTGCCGGCCGAACGGCCGATCGCGATCGGGCTGATCACGATCGGCGACCTGGGCCTCGTGGCGTT
The DNA here is from genome assembly GCF_042666975.1 of Microlunatus sp. GCM10028923. NCBI lineage: Bacteria > Bacillati > Actinomycetota > Actinomycetes > Propionibacteriales > Propionibacteriaceae > Microlunatus > Microlunatus sp. GCM10028923. The sequence continues at coordinate 417,531 of NZ_JBHTFF010000004.1, forward strand.
GCCCGGCGAGGTGTTCGTCGAGCACGGACTGCGACTCAAGGAACGCTCGCCGCACCGGGTGACCGCGATCATCGGACTCGCGAACGATCATCTCGGCTACCTGCCGACCCGGCGGGCGTTCGCCGAGGGCGGGTACGAGACGTGGCGCAGCCCGACCTCCTGGACCCGCCCGGGCACCGGGGAGGACCTCGTCGAGACCGTACTGCGGGAATGGGAGGACGCGTGACCGAACGACTGCAGGACCGGTTCGCCGAGTGCGGCACCGGCGTGGTGATCGAACCGGACGTCCAGATCGAGCATCCCGAGCTGTTCCGGGTCGGCGACCGGGTCCGGCTCGGCCGCGGCTTCTACAGCCAGGGTTCCACCGAGGTGATCATCGGGCCGGACAGCTCGTTCTTCCCGAACTGCTTCCTGCAGGGCAGCGGAAGGCTCGAACTGGCCGCCGAGGTCGACTTCTACCCCGGCGGTTACCTGTCGGTCGGCGGCCCGGACGGAGTGATCAGCGTCGGCCGGAAGAGCCACTTCGCGGCCGGCTGCGCGCTCTACGGCGGCGGCGGGGTCCGGCTCGGGGCGTACTGCAACATCGCCGCGCACGTCGTGATCACCTCGGTGCAGCACGACCCGGCCCGACACCAGCAGCCGATGGCGTTGGCGCCCGCCACCTCGGCGCCGATCACCATCGCCGACGACGTCTGGCTGGGCGCGAACGCGACCGTGGTGCAGGGCGTCTCGATCGCGACCGGCTGCATCCTCGGCGCCAACGGCGTGCTGACCCGCGACACGGAGCCGTACGGGATCTATGCCGGAGTCCCGGCCCGCCGGATCGCCGACCGCCGCCCGGCGGGTTGATCATGACCGACCTGCTGATCTCCGGCGGTGCGGTGATCGACGGCACCGGTGCCCCGGGCCGGGCCGCCGACCTGTTGATCAAGGACGGCCGGATCGAGGCGCTGCTGCCGCCCGGTGAGAGCGTCGCCGGAGCGGAGCCGATCGACGCCGCCGGTCAGGTCGTGGCGCCCGGCTTCATCGACGTGCACACCCACTCCGACGTCAGCGTGCTGCTGGACGGCCGCGCGGAGAGCAAGATCCATCAGGGCGTCACCACCGAGGTCACCGGCAACTGCGGCTTCTCCCCGTACCCGCTGGCGGCCCGGCACCATGATCAACCGCGCCGCCATGATCACTCGCACCGCCATGATCAACTCGAGCTGCTGGCCGGCATCGGCGACGACCCGATCGATCCGGACTGGACCGACCTGGACGGCTACGCGACTGCCTTCGCCGAACGTGGCGTCGCGATCAACGTCGCGCCGCTGGTCGGCCACGGCCCGCTCCGGATCGCGGCCGCCGGGATGGCCGACCGGGTCGACGCCGACCAGGTCCGGACCCAGCAGCGGTTACTGGCGGACCTGCTGGACCAGGGCGCGTTCGGGCTGTCCACCGGACTGACGTACGTCCCGTCCACCTTCGCCGAGACCGCGGAACTGGTCGAGCTGTGCCACACCCTGGCCCGGGCCGGAGCCCTGTACGCCAGCCACGCCCGGCACGAGGGCGTCGACTCGATCGAGGAGGCCGCGCTGCTCGGCCGCAGCACCGGGGTCCGGGTGCAGTACTCGCACCTGGCGATCAACCACCCGGACCGGTGGGGCGGGGCGGCGGACCTGGTCGCGGTGTTCGACCGGCTCCGCCGCGACGGGGTCGACCTGGCCTACGACGTCTATCCGTACGACGCGTCGGCCTCGGCCCTGACCCAGTACCTGCCGGCCTGGGTGCAGGCGGGCGGCGTCCCGACGATGGCGACGCGGCTGGCCGATCCGGGGACCCGGCGCCGCGCGTCGACCGAGCTGGCCCGGGGTTGGGGCCGCGGCGTGCCCTGGCTGTGGGACCGGGTGATCTTGTCGCGGACCGATGGCCTCTGCGGTGCCCGGGAAGGGCTGACCGTCGCCGAGGCGGCCGCCGAGCTGGGCCGGCCGGAGCCCGACCTGGTGCTGGACCTGTGCCGGGCCGGCGGCAACCGGGTGCAGGTCGTGCTGCGCTACCGGACCGAGGCCGACATGGTGACCTTCCTGCGCCAGCCGTACGCCCTGATCGGGTCCGACGGGTCGGCGCTGCCGTACCGGATCGATCGGAAGCCGCACCCCCGCGCCTACGGTGCGCACGCCCGAGTCCTCGGCCGCTACGTCCGCGACCTCGGCGTGCTCGACCTCGCCTCGGCGATCCGCCGGATGACCGGGGACGCCGCGGACCGGATCGGCATCGCCGACCGCGGCCGGCTGCGACCAGGCCTGGCCGCCGACGTCGTGGTGTTCGACCCGGCGACCGTGATCGACCGCGCCACCTTCCTGGAACCCGCCCAGCGGCCGGACGGCATCCGGCACGTGCTGGTCAACGGGACCCCCGTGATCACCGACGGCCGCCAGACGCCGGCCCGTCCGGGGCAGGTGCTGCGGCGGCTACCCCGTTAGTTCCAGCGCGTCGATCCAGCGCTCCAGCCGGCGCGCCTGCCGGCTCATCAGGTCGGGTTGCCCGAACGTGCTGCTGAGCAGGGCGCTGCCCTGGAAGCCTGCCACCAGTTCGACGGCCAGGTCGCCCGCATCGCGCCGGCCCATCTCCCGGAACTGCCGCTCGGCCCAGTCGAGGGGAATCTTCAGCAGTGGCGCGGACCGGGGGTCGGCCCCGTCCGGACGTTTGGCCAGCTCCGCGCAGAGCGTGCCATAGCGGCAGCCGTGCCGCGCGATGGTGTCGCGGCGGCCGGCCAGCAGCCGGACCAGCGCCTTGAGCCGGGTCCGCGGGCTGTGGTGGCGCCGCTCCAACTCCTCGACACCGGCGGCGAGCCGCTCGGCATGGAACTCGAGGACGGCGGCGACGATGTCGTCCTTCGTCTTGAAGTAGTAGTAGACGTTGCCCACCGGCACCTCGGCCGCCTGCGCGATGTGCGCCAGCGTGGTGCTCGCAAAGCCCTGCCGATACAGCAGATCGCAGGCGGCCTCGATCAGCCGCTCCCGTTTGCCGGGGCGCGCGGCCGGTGCGTCCTGATCAACCTGTGCCGAGTCAGTCATCTCACTCACAGCATAGACCTCGACCCCGGATCCGACTAAGTTAGTTGGATAACTAACTCGAGGGAGAGGCAGCGAGATGGCGAGCAAGGAATGGCTGAGCCTGCGCGACACCTACCAGGCCTGCGCACCGAAGACGGTGGCCGGCCTGATGGCCAAGATCATGGCGGCCCAGCCGGGCCTCGACCTGAGCGGCCTCGACGGCACGGCGTGCCTGGCCGCGGAACCCACGGAGGTCGACTACGAGGAGGTCGACGCGGGTGGCTCGGCGGCTCTCTGGGCGCGCCCACAGGGGTGCGCCACCGACCGCGTGATCATCTACTTCCACGGCGGCGGTTTCGTCAGCGGTTCCAAGGACAGCCACCGCAAGGTAGGCGGCCACCTGGGCAAGGCGGCCGGGTGTCTCGCCCTGATCCCGGACTACCGGCTGGCGCCGCAGCACCCGTACCCGGCCCAGCTCGAGGATGCGCGGGCCACGTACGACTGGCTTCTTGATCAAGGACTCCAGCCGGAGCAGATCGCCGTCGCGGGTGATTCCGCCGGTGGCAACATCGCCACGGCGCTGGCCCTGTCGCTTCACCGGGACCAGCGGCCGGTGCCCGGCGCCGTCGTCGCCTTCTCCCCCTGGTACGACCTCGAAGGCCGGGGCGTGTCGTACGACGGCAACGCCACCGAGGACGTCGCGATCTCGCGGGACCTGGTGCACGGCTTCGGGCCGATCTTCCTCGGCGGCCGGCCGCCGACCGATCCGCTGGCGAACCCGCTGTACGCCGAGCTCGCCGGACTGCCACCGGTCTTCCTGACCTATGGCAGCCACGAGACCCTCAAGGACAGCATCGAGTTGTTCGCCGCGCGGGCCCGGCAGGCGGGTGTCGACGTCGAACTGCGGGTCGGTGAGGAGATGCAGCATGCGTACCAGCTGATGGCCGGGCGCATCCCCGAGGCCGACGCCGCCATCGCCGAGGCGGGAACCTGGCTGCGCCGACGGCTCGGCGGCTGAGCCATGAGGTTCGCCGTCTCGATGCCGCAGGTCGCCACCGGCGCCTCGTTCGATCCGGACCGGCTCCGCGATTACCTGGCCGAGGCCGAGGAGCTGGGGTTCGAGAGCGCCTGGACGGGTGAACAGGTGATCGGCACGCTGCCGATGCTGAGTCCGCTCGAGGTCCTGAGTTTCGCCGCGGCCTGCACCCGACGCCTCCGGCTCGGCTGTGCCATGTTCGTCAGTTCGCTGCACAATCCGGTGCACCTGGCCAAGGCGATCGCCAGCCTGGATCAGCTGAGCCGTGGTCGCACCGAGATCGGGCTGGTCGCCGGCGGCGCACGCCGGAACTTCTCGGCCTTCGGCGTCGAGCCCGCGAGCTTCGTCGCGCGCTTCACCGAAGGGATCCGGCTCATGCAGCGGCTCTGGTCCGAGCCACGCGTGGACTTCGACGGACGCTTCTGGCAACTCCCGGAGGTCGCACTGGAACCCAAACCCGTGCAGCGGCCACACCCGCCGATCTGGCTCGGCGGCAGTCACCCGAACGCACTCCGGCGCGCGGTCCGGCTCGGTCAGGGCTTCCTCGGCGCCGGCTCCTCGACCACGGCCCAGTTCGCCGCTCAGGCAGCGACGATCCGCACCGAGCTGAACCGGCACCAGCGCGACTCGAGCTCCTTCACCCTGGCCAAACGGGTCTACCTCGCCGTCGACGACAACCCCGCGACGGCTCGCGCCCGGGCCGCTGAGGCCCTGCACCGCCGCTACGACTACTTCGGAATGGGCGACCTGACGTCCGTCGCGATCACCGGCACGGTCGACGACTGCGCCTCCGGTCTGGGCGAAGTCGTCAGCGCCGGGGCGCAACTCATCGTCGTCGATCTGTTACTGGACGATCCAGGTCAGCTTCGACGGCTCGCGTCCGAGGTCATCCCTCGCGCGGGGTACGGCGTCGGTCAGCCTGCGAGCGGCTGCTCGCGACGCCAGGCGTGACGGTCTACAGTGTGCTCACGTTGTCGCAGTTCGCGGATGATCCGCTGCTCCGTCCTCGCCAGCTCGATCAGCGAGCCATTGATCGGTTGTCGTTCGGAGTCGTCCCGGTCGCCACAGATTGCTGCCCGCCGAATCGTGTCCTCCGTGTGCGCGAGTCGAATGATCAACTCCCGCACCGACAGTCGTCCCAGATCGTCGTTCATAACCACCTCGAACAGTCCTCACCCGCACAGGGCCCCTCCCTGCTGCTCTCGGTCGTTACCGATTCTTGATGACGTTCGGTGTGACTGTCAACACACGAATCACGAAGCGACCCGTGCCGTTTCACCGGGTGTGGCCGCCGGCCCTCCGGAAACGCGCAACTGCCGCTCCCCGCGGGCACCAGGCCCGCGGGAAGCGGCAGCAGAGCTGCTCGGTCAGACCGCCTTGCTGATGGCGGCGAGGAGGTTCACCGGGCTGAGCAGGCGCTCGACGTCAATGGGCGTACGGCTCTCCCAGACGTCGACGAACTTGGCCAGCAGCGGCGCGTTGTAGTCACCGCCGAGGGTCAGCTCCTTGGCGATGATCGCGCCGGTCCCGATCAGCTGGGCGTGGAACGGGATCCGGTAGTCGGCGCCCGGCACGACGAAGACGAACTCGACCTCGACGTCGCCGATCAAGGTGCGGGCGGTGGTGGTGTCGCCGCGCCGGGTCACGTCGACGGCCTGGTCCGCCCCGATCACCGGGTTGCCCAGGATCTCCAGGGCGGCCTCGACGTGGTGGATGCCATAGAAGAACAGCCCGGAGTACTCGCTGTCCGGGTCGGCCGGGCCGGAGACGGTGAGCCGGCGCAGCTCCTTGAGGCTGTCCGCGGCCGCGGCGAACTCGGCGATCTCCGGCACGAAGCGCAGCGCCGACGACGAGTCCAGCGGGGTCTCGCTCGCCTGAGCCGCCACGATGACCGCCTCGGCGTCGGCGGTCGTGGTGGCGAACGGCTTGTCCATCAGGACCGGCAGGCCGGCCTTGAGCAGCGGCTCGGCCTGCTCCCGGTGCCGGGCCCCGTCGCGGGTGCAGATCACCGCGGCGTCGACCTGGCCGATCAGGTCCTCCGGGTTGTCGACGATGATCGAGATGTCGCCGGCCTCGGCGAGCGCGTTGTTGCGTTCCGACGGGCCGCCGACGAGAGCGACGGCGCGGTAGCCGGGGTGCCGCTCCTCGGCGTTGAGCAGCCGGATGAAGTGGTCGGTGTGGGAGTTCTCGGTTCCGATGAAGCCGATGCGTTTCACGGTCGTCCTAATTCGCGGTGAGTGGGTTGGCTGGAGTTCAGTGGAAGCCGGTCTGGTTGCGGGCCTCGGCGATCACGCCGATCTGGCGGCGCACGCTGGCCGGGGTGACGAACAGGTCGGCGCCTTCCCGCAAGGTGGCGTAGATCGTCCGGTAGTAGTTCTGGGTACGTTGCGCCGGCGGCGGCACCTCGATCGTCTCCTCCTGCCAGTCGATCGTCTCGGTGTAGCCGTACTTGCGGCCCTCGGGGGTGTTCGGGTCGGCCTCCAGCTCGGGCAGCGCGGCGGGGTCGAACCAGCGGACCTTGAGTTCGGACATCGAGCCGGTGATGCCACCCGCGGTTCCGGCGATCAGCCAGTGATCCTGCGGGTACGCGATCGCGGCGCTGGACTCGACCTCGACCAGCGGGCCCTTCTCCGGCCGCAGCACCAGCTTGACGTGGTCCTCGGCGTCGCCGGCCGACACGGTCCGGCGCAGATCGGCGAACACCGACACCGGGCTGTCCCCGACCAGCAACAGCAGTTGATCAAGGAAGTGCGACACGGTGTTCGGCAGCTCGCCGCCGCCCTTCGCGCGCAGGGTCTGCCAGTCGGCCCGGCGGGCGAACCGGTGGATCGCGCGGCGGACCAGCACGACCTCGCCGATCCGGCCGGAGTCGATGATCTCCCTGATCTTGAGGAACGAGGGCTCGAACCGGTTGTTCTGGAAGCAGGTGACCATCCGGCCGGCCTGCTCGGCCGCGGCGGTCAGCTGGTCGATCTCCTCGACCGACTGCGCCATCGGCTTCTCGATCACCACGTGCTTGCCCGCCGCGAGCGCGGCCAGGGCGAGCGGTACGTGGGTGAACGACGGCGTGGCCACGACGACGAGCTCGACCTGCTCGTCGGCGATCAGCTGCTCCGGCTCGGCGTACGTCGTCGCGCCGAAGTCGTTCGCCGCCTCCTGCTGGCGCTCCGGGAGCGGGTCGGCGACCGCGACCACCCGGAACTGGTCGGTCAGGTCCCGGAGGCCGGCGGCGTGGATGTTCCAACCGCTTCGGCCGAGGCCGATAATGCCGACTCTTACCTGTTCGGACAAGGAAACTCTCCCCTTTGCATTGCTGCCCCAATTGTGCGGCGACTTGTGTGCCCGCCCGGGGTTTCCGGTGCGGAGTGATCAGCCCTTGACGGCTCCGATGATCACGCCCTTGGCGAAGTGCTTCTGCAGGAACGGGTAGACCAGGCAGATCGGGACCAGGCTGACCACGAGGATCGCCATCTGCAGCGACTGCTGCGGCGGGATGTAATCACCGGGCAGGTCGACCCCGATCGAGGAGTTGTCCACCACATAGGTACGCAGGACCAGCTGCAGCGGCCACTTCTCGGTCGAGTTGATGTAGAGGACGGCGTTGAAGAACGCGTTCCAGTACGACACCGCATTGAACAACGCGATCACCGCCAGCGCCGCCTTCGACAACGGCACCATGATCGTGGTCAGGATCCGGAACTCGCCGGCACCATCGATCCTCGCCGCCTCGATGATCTCCTTCGGCACCTCGAGGAAGAAGCCACGCATCAAGATCACCTGGAAGCCCGACACCATGGTCGGCAGGATCAACGCCCAGTACGAATCGATCAGACCGAGCTGCTTCACCAGCAGGTAGTTCGGGATCATGCCGGCGGAGAACAGCATGGTGAACAGCACCATCAGCAGGATCGGCCGGTGCGCGAACGTACCCGGCCGCGACAGCGCGTAGGCCAGCATCGTCACGACCGTCACCGACAACGCGGAGCCGACCACCGTGATCAGGATCGACACGATCGTCGCCCGCGTCACCACCCCGCCCCTGAAGATCGCCTCGTACGCGGCGAAGGTCGGATTGGTCGGGAACAACACATAACCGCCGGCGGCGTTGATCTGCTCCTGATCGGCCAGGCTGGTCGAGATCACCGCCACGAACGGCATGATCACCAACAGCGACGCGATCAGCAGCACGACCCCCTTCAGGGCCCGGACCGGGATACTCGGCGGCTTCGCCCCGTTGATCGCCCGCAGCCGGTCGCTCTGCGACATGCCCGGGATCGTGACCGGCTTCCGCCGCTTCCGCGGCGACGACGTCGTGGTGGACTTTGTGGTAGCCATGGTTCAGTCCTTCGTCGAGTAGACGCCGCGTTCACCGAAGATGTGGGCGATCTTGTTCGCACCCAGCACCAATGCCGTGCCGACCAGGCCCTTCACCAATCCGACCGCGGCTGAGGCACCCCAGTTACCGCCGACGATGCCCCGGTTGTAGACGTAGGTGTCCAAGACCTCGGACGCCTCCAGCCCGACCGGTCCCTGCTGCAGGAAGATCTGCTCGAACCCGACCGTCAACGCATCACCCAACCGCAAGATCAGCAACAAGATGATCACGCCACGGATCGCCGGCAACGTCACATGCCACAACTGCCGGAGCCGGCCGCCGCCGTCGACCGCGACCGCCTCATACAGATCCAGATCGACCCGCGAGATCGCCGCCAGGAAGATGATCGTCCCCCACCCCGCGTCCTTCCAGATGATCTGCGACGTGATCAACGGAATGAACAACGACGGCTCACCGATGATGTTCATCGTGAAGAAGTCATTCTGCCGGGCCCACGTGTTATACAGACCCGCATTGCCCAGCATGTGCTGGAAGATCGCGACCACGATCACCCAGGACATGAAGTGCGGCAGATACAAGATCGACTGCACGACCCGCTTGATCTTCTCACCCAGCAACGAGTTCAACAGCAGCGCCAACGCGATCGGCACCGGGAACACGAACACGATCTGCACCAGCGAGATGATCAACGTGTTCTTCAACGCGTTCAGGAAGTACGGATCCCCGTTGAAGATGATCTCGAAATTCTCCAGCCCCACCCACGGGGCCTCCCAGATCCCCAGATACGGCTGATAATCCTTGAACGCAATCACATTGCCGAGCAACGGGATGTAGTGGAACAACACCACCAACACGACCCCCGGCACCGCCAGCAGCAACAAAGGCTTGTCGCGCCAGAATCGGGTGAACAGGGAGAGTCGCCGCTCCGGCGGGGTCCCCGACTTCCGGCCGCCGGGCTTGCCGCGGCCGCTGGCGACCGTGTCGCGAGCTTGCAGCTCAGCGTCGGTCGGCTCTTCGTTTCCGGCGCCGATTGCAGCGTCGGCCCTCTGCGAGCTCATGCCACCTCCCTCTTCCCTGAGCGTCTACCCCTGGCATCACTGCCCCGGGTTCCACCCGCTCGCCGCGCGGGGTGGTGGCCCCGAGTGTCCCCCCGGTGAGATTCGACTGTCAACACGGTGATTCCGGTGAATGAAATCAAGTGGCGAGCCTCGCCAGGTCTCGTCCAGCACGCTATTGCAACCGATTGCAAATAGCAAGGGTGGGCCACGTAAATGATCTGTTACGCCGCGGCCCGCTGGACCCGTGACCACCGAGGCGCGAGGCCTGCGGCTAGACCCGTCGGGAGGCTCGGAACTTCGCCGGAGACTCTCCGGTGGCCTTGCTGAAGGCGCGGGAGAAATAGAAAGGGCTTCGGTAGCCGCATAGTTCCGCGATGGCGGTGACGGTGTGATCGGTGTCGAGCAGGAGCCGCTGGGCCTTGGCCAGCCGGAGCTCCGTGAGGTAGCGGATCGGCGGGACGCCGTACGCCTCGCGGAAGCGGCGGGTGAACTGGGTGGCACTGAGGTTGAGCGCGTCGGCGACGGCCTGTACGGAGCTGTCGGGATCGGCCACGAGTTGCTCGAGCCGGGCCGCGCCCTGAACGGCGACGGTGTCGGCGGGACGCGCCGACGCCTGGTGTTCCCGGCCGATGGTGAGCAGCACGTCGGTGAGGACGTGGGTGCGGGTGTGGTGGCGGCGGGGATCCCGCCAGGCACTGCTCTCGTCGAGCAGCCGGAAGTTCGCCCGCAGCCGCTGTCGATCACCGACGGACACCTTTCCGGCGGGCCACCAGGGCTCCAGTCCCCCGGCCAGATCGAACTCGGCGAACCAGAAGCGGGACGGTTCGAGGAGCTCCCGGTCGATCCTGACACCGGGCGGGCACAAGATCAGTTCGCCGCTGGCGCACCGACCGGTGGCGGCGCCGAAGGGCCGGCTTCGGGACTGGTCCGTCTCGGCCGACAGCGCGTACGAGAAGCGGCCCGAGACCGGGGCCAGCAGGACCCAGCGGGGATAGCGATCGGTCGGGTACATGAAGTGATCACGTACCGGCGTCAGGTCGTAGCGCCGGAGCACGACGGCCTCCTGCGGGCCCCGATCTGGCATCGGACACCTCTTCGCAGAAAAGTGCAGGTGGATGACGTTCTTGGGTATGGCAGCGGGCTGATCCTACGGCCTAGCGTGGGCGCGGCGTCCCCTGGTCGCCCTCGAAGAATGGATGGTTCATGCACAACGAAGTGATCTCCTCCCCGTTCAGCCGTCGCTCCGCACTCACCTTCGGCCTGTCCGCGGCAGCCCTCGCCGCGGGCGGCGGGAGCCTGGCCGGCTGCACCACCCGCGGCACCGCCGAAGGACCGATACCGGTGGCCGAACGAGTCCCGTTGCCGACCCACCTCCCGTACCGCGGCACCACGCCCGATCTGGAGGGAAAGAACGGATCCGCCGATGCCTACCGGCACTACCCGGCGGACCCACCGACGACCGTCACCGAGCCGCCCGGCGACGGTGCCCCGATCAGCGCGATCCTGTCGATCTTCTACCCGTCCTGGCCGCCGGTCGCCGAGAACGCGGCCTGGCAGCACCTCAATGCGAGCCTCGGCAGCGAGCTGGAGATCCAGCAGGTTCCGTCGGTCGACTACGTGGCCCGGTTCGCCACCATGGTCGCCGGAAATGATCTTCCGGCGATGCTCGAGGTGGCCAACGTCGCGCGCCTGCCCGAGCTGATGAAGGCGAAGTTCGTCGACCTCACCGAGCACCTGTCCGGCGATGCGGTCAAGCAGTATCCGAATCTCGCGAACCTGCCGCCGGAGGCCTGGCGGGCGGGAGTCTTCGACAACGCGATCTACGGAATCCCCACCGCGCGCGGGATCTGGCAGTCCATGGTGCAGTTCCAGCGCAACGACCTGATCAAGGAAAGGGGTCTCGACGCCGGAGAGATCGGGAGCTTCGATGAGCTGTTCACGTTCTGCCAAGAGGTCACCGACAGCAGGAATTCGGTCTGGGCGCTGGCGACCGTGCCGTACGGCTACGTCGGCCAGATGCTCGGCCTGCCGAACGTGTGGCGCCTGGACGGCGGGGCGCTGACCCGCGCCTACGAGGTACCGGAGCAGGAGGAGGTCCTCAACGCGTCGATCAAGCTCTGGAAGGCGGGCGTCGTCCATCCGGATGCGTTCGCGCTGAACGGTGAGCAGGTCCGTCAGCACTTCCTCAGCGGCCGGGTGCTTCTGTGCAACGGCAGCTACCAGGCCTGGTCCCGCTTCCATCGGGAGAGCCAACCGGACGCGCCGTTCGATCTCGACGCGCTCCCGCTGCCCGGCTTCACCGGCGGCAAGGGCGTCTTTCATCTGAACAAGCCGGCCTACTCCGTCGGCGCCATTTCGAAGGGGAACGAGAACCGGGTCGAGACCCTGCTCAAGGTCTGGAACTACCTCGCCGCCCCGTTCGGCAGTGCCGAGTTCCTGACCGCGGTGTACGGCAAGGAGGGCGAGGACTACCGGCTCGAGGGTTCCGACCCGGTGCAGACCGTGCGGGGCATGCGCGAGCAGTTGCTGCTGACGCCGCTGGTCGCCGCCCCAGCCGCCGTGTACTACCCGAACGACGCCTCGGTGACGGAGAAGTGCTACGCGCACATGCTGGCGATGGCGGACAACAACGCGATCCAGAATCCGGCCCTCTACCGGTACTCGGTCACCGAATCACACAAGGGCGTCGAGTTGACCCGGCGGATGGACAGCGACTTCAACGACATCATCCAGGGCCGCAAGAAGATCAGCGACTGGGCCGATTCGGTACGGGCCTGGCGGTCCGGCGGCGGTGATCAGATCCGGTCCGAGCTGGAAGCCGCGCTCGCTGTCGAGTGATCGACTTCGCGCCGGGACCGGTCGCAGAAAAGTGCAGGTCGACGAGGGTCAGCGGCATGGCCGATCAGGGTGGCGGTGCCTAGTGTCGTGAGTCAGTAGTGCGGTGCCGATAGTCGGGGTCAGAAGTGGTGAGCTGCAAGACGGAGGAGAGAGGCGTATCGGGAATACGTCGACCGACGACAACGCAGCAGATCGCCGCTTCTGGGCCCGAATATCGGTGCCGCACTACTGACTCACGACACTCGCGTGAAGTCCAACATCAACTTCGGCGGCGTCCGCTCCGCCGACTCCGAAAGGAACCTCATGTCCACCGTCAGTGTCATGGACGATGCCGAGCTCGCCGGCTTCCACGCGAAGGGCTACCTGGTCCTGCGCGGGGTGCTGGACCGGGCCGAGATCGTGGTGCTCAAGGCCGAGGTCGAACGGCTCCAGGCCACGCCGCAGCTGGTCGATCCGAACAACATCCGGTCGGCCCACCGGAAGGTCGACGGCGAGCTGCGGCTGGAGAAGCTCGACCCGGTCCACGACGTCTCCCCGGTGCTGACCGACCTGGTCCAGGACGAGCGGATCCTCAGCCCGCTGCGCGACATCTTCCTGGACGAGCCGAAGCTGTTCAAGGACAAGTTGATCTTCAAGCTGCCGAACCAGCCCGGCTACGGCATGCACCAGGACGCCGGATTCTGGCAGGGCTTCCCGTACGAGTCGCTGATCTCGGTGATGGTGGCCATCGACGCGGCCACGGCCGAGAACGGCGGCCTGGAACTCTTTCCCGGTCAGCATCACCGGCTGCGGACCACGCCGGGCGAACTCCGCAACATGAACGCCGAGGAGATCGCCGGTGTGGACACCACCGGCTCCGAACTGGTCGAGACGCAACCCGGCGACGTGATCATCTTCGGATCCCTGGTGCCGCACCGCAGCGGGCCGAACCAGGCCGACGTCAGCCGGACCCAGCTGTACCTGACCTACAGCCCGGCGGCGTCGGGCGACCTCTACCAGGCCCACTACCAGCACTACCGGCGGTACGCGTTCGGCTCCCGGCTCGCCCAGGATCCCCAGCTCCACTTCCGCTGATCGGCGCCGCGCACCGGTCAGTGGGGCGTGATCAGGCGGAGGAAGACCTCTTCGAGCGGGTGGTCGTGGCGTTCGGTCAGTTCGGTGACGGAACCGGCGAGCACGACGCGGCCCCGGTTCATCATCACCACGTGGCTGCAGGTCAGCTCGACCTCGCCGAGCAGGTGGCTGGACAGCAGGACGGTGCGGCCGGCGGCGGCGTAGTCGGCGAGGACGGCGCGCATCGCCTTGATCTGCGGCGGGTCGAGGCCGTTCACCGGTTCGTCCAAGATCAACAACTGGGGCAGCCCGAGCATCGCCTGGGCGATCCCGAGGCGCTGCCGCATGCCCTGGCTGTAGCCGCGGACCCGGCGCTTCGCGGCGGAGCCGAGGTCGGCGATCCGGAGCACCTCGGCCAGGTGGGCCTCCTCGTCCGGGCGGCCGGTCGCGGCCCAGTAGGCGCGGAGGTTCTCCTCGCCGGACAGGTGCGGCAGGAAGCCAGGGCCCTCGACCAGGGCGCCGACCGACCGCAGCACCGGAGCGCCGGGGCGGACCGAGCGGCCGAGCACGTACGCGCGGCCGGAGTCGGGCCGGATCAGTCCCATCATCATCCGGATCGTGGTCGTCTTGCCGGCCCCGTTCGGCCCGAGCAGCCCGACCACCTGGCCCGGCTCCGCGGTGAACGACACGTCGTGGACGGCCAGCACCCGCTCCTTGGTCAGCCGGTCCCGATAGCTCTTGGTCAGTCCCTCGACGGCGAGCGGGGTGTTCCGCAGGTCGGTCCGTTCGGCGTCGGCGCGGGCCAGCAGCAGGCCGCGGAGCCGGCCGATCCCGATCGCCGCCGCGGCCGCCAGGGCGAGCACCCCGACGGCGATCGGCAGCCAGGCCGGCACCGAGAACCGCCGCTCCGGCTCCACCTCGACCGGCGTCAGCGTCGGCAGCACCAGGGACCGGTCCAGCAGTTCGAGTTCGTAGTCGGCGGCCTCGTCCGGCAGCGCGTAGGCCTGGTCGGTGCTCGAGATCACCAGCTGGGCCCGGTGGTTGACCGGGTACCGGTGCGCAATCGGCGGCAGGTTGATCATGACGTCGCTCGGCACGCCCGGCTTCAGACCCTCCAGCCGGATCGGGGCGACGGCGAGCCCGGGCAGGACCGCGCTGGACGGGGCCGGCGCGCCCGTACTCGTGCTGTCCGGGCCGAGGTCCCAGAGCGAGGCGAACAGGGTCGCCGACGTGGTCGACGGGGTGATCCGGATCCGGGCCCGTGCGCTGCCGACCATGGTGAGCGGCTCGGTCAGCGGGGCGCTGGTGAAGGTGACCGACTGGCCGGGCAACACCCCGATCCGGTACGCCTCGGTGCCGGTCAACGCGGCGATCTGTGGGCCCAGCCCGGGCAGGCTGGTCAGCGCCGCCGGCACCCCGCCGGGCGGTGCGATCATCCGCTGCGCGTCGCCGTCCAGGGTCAGCGAGCCGGTCACCATCGCCGGAGCGCCGCGGCCCGGATAGGAGGCGCCGGTCAGCCGGTCCGTCGGCCGGTCGGCCCCGTTCGCCCGGCCGGTCGGAATGTCCACGGCGAACGCCGGGCCGGGGTCGGTCTGCTCCCCCTTCAGGTGGCGGCCGAACCAGGACTCCAGTTCCGCCGTCATCGGGTCGAGCGCGATGGTGCCGTCGTGGCCGCCGTCCACCCAGACCATCCGGGCCGGTGTCCCGGCGGGCAGCCCGCGCAGGTTCGCGTCGGCGTGGTCGAGCGGGAACAGCGTGTCCTGCTCGCCGGCGATGATCATGGTCGGCGCGTTGATCCGGCCCAGGGCGGACTGCGGGCTGGACCCGGCGAGCAGCTCCAGCAGCTTCGCGTTCGGCCGGCCGGTCTGCGCGGTCTCCAGGTAGGCCCGGCACAGGTCGAGCGAGAACCGGCCGCAGAGGGACCGGTCGGCCGGCATGTTCGGATCGGCCGGCCGGCTGGTGTCGAGGAAGAACAGGCTGGCCCAGCGGGCCTTGAACACCCCGGCCGCGTCGACCGGGTCGACCTGGCCCGGCGCGGTCTGGGTGCCGGAGCTCGCGTACTGCGGGAACAGGGCGTGCGGCAGGCTGTTCCAGGTGAACGCCGGCGCGATCGCGTCCACCCGCGGATCGACGCCGCCGAACAGGGTCACCGCGCCGCCGTACGAGACGCCGGCCAGACCGATCACCGGGTCGTTGTCGCCGGTCTTCCGGACCTCGGGCAGCGTCGCCGCGTAGTCGATGATCTTGGTCAGGTCGGCCACCTCGAAGTCCGGATGATCAAGGTGGATCAGACCGCCGGAGTCGCCGAAGCCGCGGGCCGTGTAGGTGATCACGGTGTAGCCGTTGGCGGCGAGCCGGCGCGCGGTCTCCGCGCTGTCGCCCTTGTGGCCGTTGAACCCGTGGCTGAGCACGACCGCCGGCTGCGGCTCGCCCGGCCGGGCCGTGAACACGGAGGCGTCCAGCTCGACCGGCCCGCCGTCGGTCCCGGCCGGCTCGCTCGCCGGCTCGGGGGTGCCGGCGATCCGTACCGGCGTCTCCGCGACCTCGTCGGCCCGGGCCGCCGTGGGTACGGAGAGCAGACCGCAGGTCAGCAGCAGCGCCAGCAGGATCCTGGTCGCGGCCCCGCGACGTGGACGGTGATCAGCCATGGAGGAAGGAGTGGGTACGGCCGAGGACGACGTGGCGCGGGCCGGTCAGCACGGTCAGGTCCGCCCGCGGATCCGCCGGGTAGCCGACCAGTTCGGCCCGCTCCCCCGGCACCAGGCGGTCCGGGCGGCCGAGCCAGCTCCGCGCCGCCCAGGAGCCGGCGGCCAGGGCGTCCGGTGCACCGCAGACCTCAGCCATCCGGGCGATCTCGGTCCCGATCAGTCCGTGCCGCTGATAGCCGCCGGCGTCGGTGCCGGCATAGATCGGCACCCCGGCGTCCCGGGCGTCGGCCAGGATGCCGCGATGTCCCGCCTGCAGGGCCCGCATGTGCTTCGCGTACGCGGGGAACTTCGGTTCGCCCTGTGCCGCGAACCGCTCGAACAGGCCGACCTGGATCACCGTCGGCACCAGGGCGATCCGACGCTCGGCCATGATCGCGATCCCGTCCGCGGTGAGGCCGGTGCCGTGCTCGATGCCGTCCACCCCGGCGGTGATCAACTCCGCGGTCGCCTGCTCGCCGAACACGTGCGCCGTGACCCGGACGCCGAGCTCATGGGCCCGGGCGATGGCGGCCGTCGCCAGGTCGACCGGCCACAGCGGGGCAAGATCACCGAGGTCGCGGTCGATCCAGTCCCCGACCAGCTTGACCCACCCGTCGCCGGCCGCGGCCTGCCGCTCGACCGCGGCGACCAGGTCGGCCGGCTCGATCTCCTCGGCGAAGTCGCGCAGGTAGCGCTTGGGCCGGGCCAGGTGCCGGCCGGCGCGGATGATCATGGGCAGGTCGTCCCGGTCGTCGATCCACCGGGTGTCCGACGGCGAGCCGGCGTCCCGGATCAGCATCGCACCGGCGTCGCGGTCCGCGGTCGCCTGGGCCTCGGCGGTGGCCCGGTCCACGGCGCCGCCGGAATCCAGGCCGACGTGGCAATGTGCATCGACCAGGCCGGGCAGGATCCAGCCGCCGGTCATGATCGTGACCGCGCCGGCGACCGGCTCGTCACTGATCTTCCCGTCGACCACCCAGAGTTCGCACGCCTCCTCCGACGGGAGCAGCGTGCCGGTGAGATGCAGCCGATCCGGCACGGACCCTACTTGCCCTGGTTGTTGATCATCTTGCCGAGGCCGGGCGGCAGCTGGAAGTCCTTGATCGCCTGTTCCAGCTGCTCCTGGTCCATCCCGGCGCCGAACGCGGCGGCCGGGTCGACCGCCTGCTGCTGATCTTGTCCCTTGGCCGCGGCCGCCCGCTTGGCCGGGTTGCCGGAGACCTTCTTGCCCTTCTTGCCCTTCTTACCCTGCTTGGCCGCCGGGCGCTTCGCGGCGCCGGGCATCCCCGGCATGCCGGGCATCCCGGGCATGCCCTTGCCGTTCGCCAGCTGCGACATCACCTTGCGGGCCTCGAAGAACCGGGTGACCAGGCTGTTCACGGCGGACACCTCGACGCCGGAGCCGCGCGCGATCCGGGCCCGCCGCGAGCCGTCGATGATCTTGGGGTTGTCCCGCTCGGCGGGCGTCATCGAGTGGATGATCGCCTCGATCCGATCGACCTCCCGCTCGTCGATCCCGGCGATCTGGTCCTTCATGTCGCCCATCCCCGGCAGCATGCCGAAGATCTTGGAGAGCGGGCCCATCTTGCGCACCATCTGCATTTGCTGCAGGAAGTCGGACAGCCCGAACTCGCCGCCGCCCTTGCTGGTCAGCTTGGCCGCGGCCTTCGCCGACTGCTCGGCGTCGAACGTCTTCTCGGCCTGCTCGATCAGGGTGAGCATGTCGCCCATGCCGAGGATCCGGCTGGCCATCCGGTCCGGGTGGAAGAGGTCGAAGTCGCCGACCTTCTCCCCGTTGGAGGCGAACATGATCGGCTTGCCGGTGGCCTTGGCGATCGACAGGGCCGCACCGCCGCGGGCGTCGCCGTCGAGCTGGGTGAGCACGACGCCGTCGAAGCCCACGCCGTCGGCGAACGCGTTGGCCGTGTTGACCGCGTCCTGGCCGATCATCGCGTTGACGACGAACAGGGTCTCGTCCGGGTTGACCGCGTCCCGGATCGCCGAGGCCTGCTGCATCAGCTCGGCGTCGACGCCGAGCCGGCCCGCGGTGTCGACGATCACCACGTCGTAGAGCTTGCGTTCCGCCTCGCCGATCGAGTCCCGGGCCACCTTGACCGGATCCCCGACGCCGCTACCGGGCTCCGGCGCGTAGACCTGGACGCCGGCCCGCTGGCCGACCACCTGAAGCTGGTCCACCGCGTTCGGCCGCTGCAGGTCGGCGGCGACCAGGAGCGGCGAGTGCCCCTGCTCCTTCAACCAGTACGCCAGCTTGCCGGCCAGCGTGGTCTTGCCGGCGCCCTGCAGGCCGGCCAGCAGGATCACGGTCGGCGGTCGCTTGGCGAACCGGATCGTCCTGGTCTCGCCGCCGAGGACATTGATCAGTTCCTCGTTGACGATCTTGATGATCTGCTGGCCCGGGTTCAGCGCACCGCTCAGTTCAGCGGTCCGGGCCCGCTCCCGGATGGCGCTGATGAAGTCCTTGACCACGGCCAGCGCCACGTCGGCCTCGAGCAGCGCCCGGCGGATCTCCCGCGCGGTGGTGTCGATGTCGGCGTCGGTGATCCGGCCCTTGCCGCGCAGGTTCTTGAACGTCGCGGCGAGTCGGTCTTGCAGTGTGTCGAACACGGGCTTCCTAGCAGGGTGGTGGGGTGCCTATCCGTGCCAGCCTAACGGTGCGGCCAATCCGCTGCGGAGTTCAGTCCGTCA
Organism: Microlunatus sp. GCM10028923; assembly: GCF_042666975.1. Classification (NCBI taxonomy): domain Bacteria; kingdom Bacillati; phylum Actinomycetota; class Actinomycetes; order Propionibacteriales; family Propionibacteriaceae; genus Microlunatus; species Microlunatus sp. GCM10028923. The sequence continues at coordinate 436,283 of NZ_JBHTFF010000004.1, forward strand.
GCCTGGCCGGATTCAGCGTCACCGGGTACGGCCGAGTCAACGACAATTCCTCGTCGCCTTCGGCTCGGCCGACTTCCTCGTACCTCCCACCGGTCAGCTGCCAGGCGACGACGGACGGCTCATCGGGGTCGTACACCCAGTAGTTCAAACAGCCGGCCGCCTCGTAGCGCGAACGCTTGAGAACGAGGTCGAATCGCCTCGTGCTCGGGGACAACACCTCCACGGCCAGGTCGGGCATTCCGGCCAGCTTTCGCTCACCGAGCAGGTCCCGGCGGATGACAAGGATGTCAGGCTGCAATCTCGTGTCGTCGGTGACATCGACATCCAACGGAGCCGGGAACACTTCGAAATCTTCGGGACAGACGTCGTCGAGCACCCGCGCGAGGCGGAACGCGGCCCGCTGGTGCAACCACGACGGCGACGGGCTCACGACGAGCACCCCATCGATGAGCTCGTACCGTCGGCCGTCGTCGGGCAACTCATCGAGATCCGCAAACGTCATGGGTCGGCCCGGTAGCGGCCAGGTCGCCTGCGCATGAGCCGTCATGGCACTCATGCTAATTCCTCCCCCTCAGCATGCGGGGAGACTAGACGGCGGCGCTGACGCCCTCCCGCTGCTCGAGCTCGGGCAACCATTCCGACACCGTCGGGTACGCCTCGATCGGTACCACGGAGTGCACCACGCGGTCGCCGTACACGTGGATCAGGTTGTACGCCTGCGCACCGTCCTGGCCCCGCGCGGCCGGCCGGGCCACGCCAAGATCCTGGGTGTAGCAGGTGGCCGAGGCGACCGAGATCGGGATGCCGGCGAACAGGCTGGTCGTCGAATAGTGCAGGTGACCGGCCAGGATGCCGCGGACGTCGGTGCCCGCCAGCAGCGCGGCCAGCCAGCCCTCCTCGCGCAGCTCGATGGTGCCGGCGACGGCGACCGGGCTGGGGATCGGCGGATGGTGCAGGGCGAGCAGGGTGCCGTCGGGCGCCGGCCGGGACAGGGTGTCCCGCAGCCAGACCAGCTGGTCGTCGGTCAGGTCGCCGTGGTGCTCGCCGGGCACGGTCGAGTCCAGTACGACGATCCGCAGGCCGCCGACCAGGTGCACCCGGTCGTACGGCTCCTCGGTCGGCTCCAGGTCCAGCAGCCCGGCCCGGAAGGTGGGCCGCCGGTCGTGGTTGCCCATCACCCAGACCAGTTCGGCGGCCAGCTCGGCCGCGAACGGTTCGACCATCGCGCGCAGCCGCCGGTAGGCGTCGGGCCGGCCGGTGTCGGCCAGGTCGCCGGTGAGGAGGATCGCGTCCGGCTTGATCGCCGACGCCCGGACCCGGTCCAGCAGCCGGGCCAGCTGCGCATCGCAGTCGATCTTGTCGTGGAGCAGTTCGCCGTCGCCGACGAAGTGGGTGTCGCTGAGGTGCAGCAGGGTGTAGTCGGGGCTCGGGTACTGGCTGCCGTACTCGGTCATGATCATCGGTCTACCGGGGCGACATGGATCCTGGGTGACGGCCCGGGAAACCGGTGTCATAGATTTCGGGTCAGCATGTCCTGACGTCCGGGGTCCCCGCGGCGTAGTTCGGGGGAGCGAAGCGGAGGAGGGCTACGTCGTGGGGTGGGTTCTCGACCTCACCCCGCTGCGGACCTCACGGGCATTCCGGCGGTTGTGGTGGGGGCTCGGAATCTCCAACTTCGGCACCCAGCTCACGGTGGCCGCGGTCGGCCTGCAGGTGTACGCGATCACCGGCTCGACGCTCGCGGTCGGCGTGCTCGGGATCTGTGCCCTGGTGCCGCTGGTCGTGCTCGGCCTGTACGGCGGCGCACTGGTGGACAGCTACGACCGGCGCAAGGTGGCCCTGGCCTCGTCGTTCGCGCTCTGGCTGGTGGTCATCCTGCTCGCCGGTCAGGCCTGGCTGCAGCTGGATTCCGTACCGCTGCTGTATGCGCTGGTCGCCCTGCAGTCGGCCGGCTTCGCGATCAACAACCCGGCCCGGACGGCGATCATCCCCCGGCTGGTCGACCGGCGGCTGCTGCCGGCCGCGAACGTGCTGCAGACCGTCTTCTGGAACATCGCCCTGACCGTCGGTCCGCTGCTCGGCGCGTTCCTGGTCGCGACCTGGGACTTCGCCGAGGTCTACACCATCGACGCGGTGCTGTTCACCGCCTCACTCTGGGCGCTCTGGCGGCTGCCCGACCTGCCGCCGACCGTCGGCGCCGGCGACCTGCCCGACGTCGGCCGGGGCCGGCGCGGCATCGCCATGGTGCTGGACGGGCTGCGCTATCTGGCCACCTGGCCGAACGTCCGGATGACCTTCGTCGTCGACCTGATCGCGATGATCTTCGCGATGCCGCGGGTGCTCTATCCGGCGGTCGGCGTGATCTTCCTCGGCGGCGGCGCGACCACCACCGGCATCCTCGCCGCCGCGTTCGCGGTGGGCGCCGTGCTGGCCGGGATCTTCTCCGGCTCGCTGGTACGGATCCGGCACCAGGGCCGCGTGATCGGCGCGGCGATCGGCGCATTCGGGCTGGCCGTGACCGGCTTCGGTGTGGTGCTGGTGATCATCGGCCCGACCTCGCCGGGCAGCCTGCTGGTCGGGGCCCTGCTGGCCGCAGCCGGGTTCCTCGCGCTGGCCGGCGCCGCCGACGCGGTCAGCTCGGTGTTCCGGCAGACCATCCTGCAGTCGGCGACACCGGACTCGATGCGCGGCCGGCTGCAGGGCGTGTTCATCGTGGTGGTGGCCGGTGGGCCGCGGCTCGGCGAGCTGGTCCTGGGCGCCGAGGCGAACTGGTTCGGCGAACACTGGGCGGCCGTGATCGGCGGCCTGACCTGCGTCGTCGTGCTCGGGGTCGTGCTCGCCGTGCAGCGCCGGTTCCTCGCCTACGACGCCCAGAACCCGCAGCCCTGACCTCGTCGGCTAGACGGCCAACCGGCGCCGGACCGCGATGCTGATCAGGTCGACCACGATGATCAACACCAGCACCTGCAGGATGTAGGTGAACATGGCGTCGAACTGGAACAGCTGGATCGACTGGTTGATCAGGAAGCCGATGCCGCCGGCACCGACCAGGCCCAGCACGAGCGAGGACCGCACGTTGACGTCGAACCGGTAGAGCAGCAGCCCGACACACTGCGGGACCACGGTCGGAAGCACCGCGTGCAAGGCGATCTGGGCGCTGCCGGCGCCGGCGACCCGGAGCGCCTCGACCGGACCTTGATCGGCTTCCTCCATCGCCTCCGACCACAGCTTGCCCATCACGCCGGCGTTGTGCACGATCAGCGCGAGCACGCCCGGGAACGGGCCGAGGCCGACCGCGGTGACGAAGATCAACGCGAACACGACATCGGGCACCGCCCGGAGCAGCGACATGATCCCGCGGGCCAGCTGGTAGACGACCGGGTTCCGGTTCGTCGTCCGGGAGCCGAGGACGGCCAGCAGCAGGGCGAACGGGATCGACAGCGTGGTGCCGAGGAGCCCGATGTAAAGGGTGGTCAGGCAGGCCTGGAACCCCGGCAGCACCACCTTCGCCCAGTCCAGGTCGGGCGGCATCGCCTCGGCCAGGAACCTGATCATGCCGTCGCCGCCCTCGGCCAGGGCGGTGATCGAGACCTCGGTGTCGATCCAGGCCAGGACGTGCGCGGCGACGACGACCACCGTGACGGCCAGCCCGATGATCATGGTCGCGGAGGCATGGGGCCGCGGCGGTACGGGCAGCCGGGCCGGTCCGGGAGTCTGCGGTTGCGGCAGCACGGTGCTGGTCATGACAGGGCTCCGTCCGGGAGGTAGAGGCCGGCGACCCGGCCGCGGTCGAGCCGGTCGGCCGGCACGTCGAAGGTGATCACGCCGCCGCGCAGGCCGATCACCCGGTCGGCATGGCGTTCGGCGAGGTCCGGCTGATGCAGTACCGCGGCGACCGCCATCCGGTCGTCGTGGGCCAGCGATCCCAGCAGCGCCATCACCTGCTCGGCCGCGGCCGGGTCGAGCGCGGACACCGGCTCGTCGGCCAGCAGCACCGGGGCCCGCTGGCACAGGGCCCGGGCGATCGCGACCCGCTGCTGCTGCCCGCCGGACAACCGGCCGGCCGGGGTGTGCGCCCGGTCGGCCAGCCCGACCCGGTCCAGGCAGGCCATCGCCTCCTCCTTGATCCGGGCCGGGAAGGCCCGGACGCCCCAGGACCGGCGCAGCGGCAGCCGGCCGAGGGCGCCCGCGCAGACGTTGGCCAGCGCGCTGCGCCGGCGGACCAGATGGAACTGCTGGAACACCATGGCGACCCCGGCGGCGCCGTCCGGTCGCCGTACCTCGATCAGACCGTCGTCCGGACTCACCAGCCCGGCGACGCAGCGCAACGCGGTCGACTTGCCGCTGCCGTTCGCGCCGAGCAGGGCGACCAGCTCACCGGCCGCGACGTCCAGGTCGAACCCGGCCAGCACCGTGCGGCCGCCGAACGTCTTGTACAGCTGGCGGACCAGCAGCACCGGCGGCTCCGCGGCCGGCTCCCGGACCGGAGCCTGTTCCTTCGTCGCGATCATGGTTCAGACGTCCGATTCGGTCAGGCCGAGCGTCTCGGCGAGCTCGAACAGCGGCCGGTAGGTCTCCTGGGTCACCTCGACCATCGGGCCGGGCTCCACATCCAGGAACGCACCGACCTCGGCCACCTTGTCCGGCGGCAGTTCCAGCAGGGCCGTCCGGACCGCGTCCTTGAAGGCCGGGTCGAGATCACCGGCGACGGTGATCGGGTCGTTCGGGATCGGCGCGGAGGTCCAGATCCGGCGGTACGCCGACTGGTCGAAGGTGCCCTCCTCGGTCGCCGTGGCGAGCTGCTGGGAGTTGATCTCCGCGGCATCCACCTTCCCGTTGATCAAGGCCAGCAGCGCCTCCGGATGACCGCCGGCGTAGTCGACCTTCACCTGGTCGACGACGCCCGCCTCGGCCAGCGCCTGCCGGGGCAGCGCGTCCCCGGAGGTGGAGCCCGGATCGGACAGGGCCAGGCTGTGCCCGGCCAGTCCGGCGACGTCCGTGATCGCCGAGTCCTTCGGCACCCAGATGCCGGCCTGGTACGTGCTCAGGGCGCCCGACGCGTCCGCGAAGGAGGCGACCGGCTCGGCCTTGGCCCGCTTGCTGGCGAAGACGTAGCCGAGCGGGCCGAACTGGGCCAGTTCCAGGTTGCCGTTCTGCATCGCCAGCACCTCGGCCGAGTAGTCCTGCACCACCTGGAGCTCGACCGGGCAGTTCAGCTTCTCACCGAGGGCTCCGGCCAGCACCTGGTAGGCCGGAACGAGCTTGGCCGGGTCCTCGAAGGGCTCGACACCGAACCTGATCTTGCCTCCCGGACAGGTCGGCGACTCGCCGGCGGACGAGGCGTTGCCGGAGCAGGCGCCGGTCGCCATCAGGCCGAGGACGAGGGCTCCGGCGGCGATGATCTTGGACAGCGGGCGCGGGTGGGATCGCGGTCTGGGATGGGATCGCTGTCTGGGATGGGATCGTGGGCGGGTCGTGGTGATCATGAGTTTCTCCCTGGGTGGCTAGGTCGTGAGGGCATCGGCCGCCAGCCCGAAGGCCGTCGTCATGCCGATGCCGGAGGTCACCGAGACGACCCGGGTGGCCGGATCGAGGTCGGTGATCAAGAAGTCGGTGTGGTCGGAGGACGCATAGACGCCGCGCCAGCGACGACGTACCGTCAGCCGATCGGTGCCGAGCAGCCGGCCGGCTTCGGCGATGATCAACTCCGCGGTGCTCTCGTCGTCGAACGGGAGGTGGGTCCGGGCGTAGGCATGGGTGTCGCCGATCACCAGGTTCCCGTCGGGACGCTGGGTGTACATCAGGTTCACCGCGTGGTCGAGCAGCTCCGGCCGCTGCTCCTGGAACCGTTGCCGGACGGCGGTCGCCGCCGCACAGCCGGCCAGGCCGGAGTACCGGAGCATGGACAGTCCGCTGAGCACGGCGGGCTCGACCGGCACCGGGGTGTCCGGGCTGACCTCGAGCATCTGCAGCAGGCACCGGCGCAACTCGACCTCGGCCGCGGCAGCCGGAGCCAGCCGGTCCACGTCATGACCGACGGCGATGATCACCCGGTCGGCGGTGAACCGGCCCACGGTGCTGATCACCTCGCCGCCGGCGACCTGCTGCACCTGGGCACCCCAGCGGAACCGGACGCCCTGGCCGGCCAGCCAGCCGGCGATGGCCGGTACGGCCTGCCGCGGGTCCACCCGGAGGTCCAGCGGCAGCCAGGCGCCACCGACCGTTGCCGGGTCCAGCAGCGGGAGCCGGCCGGCGACCTCGGCGCGGTCCAGCAGCCGTACCTGATCACCGCCACGGACGTGGGCGAACTCTTCCAGGACCGCGAACTCGTCCTCGGTCCGGGCGACGACGACGGTGCCGCACTCGCGGAGCCAGAACCCGGCCTGTGCGGCCAGGTCGATCCACCGCTGCCGGGCGGCCTGGCCGTAGTCGAGGGCCCGGCCCGTCTGGGCGGTCAGGCAGATGTGGCCGAAGTTGCGGATCGACGCGCCGACGGCCCGGTCGTCGCGCTCCAGCACGGTCACCCGGAGGCCCCGGGCGAGACCCTCGACAGCGTGGGCGAGGCCGACGATGCCCGCTCCGACGATCAGCAGGTCGCTGTGGCCCGATCCGTACTCGTTGCTCTCCATGGCAGCCAACGTGCCCGTTCCGGCGGCCCGAGTCAATCGATTCCAGCCTCTTGTCTATACAAGTTAACTCGCTATTAACCAGGCTTTCTGCACTGTTCATCGGCAAGATCTCGGCACGCGGCGACGCACTTGTATAGTCAGATGCGTGAGTCAACCCCTCCATCTCCGCGTGGCCGAGGAGCTGCGGCTCCGGATCAGCCGGGGCAGCTATCCGGTCGGCACGCCGCTGCCGTCGGAGGCCCAGCTCTGCGAGCTGTTCGGGGCCTCCCGCGGCACCGTGCGGCAGGCGCTCGGCGCCTTGCGGCACGAGGGCATGATCGGCGGCGGCCAGGGCAAGCAGCCGGTGGTCCGGTCACCCGCCCTGGGCCAGCCGTTCGAGACCCTCATGTCGTTCACCGCGTGGGCCCGGCAACTCGGCCGGACACCCGGCCAGCGCACCATCGAGATCGCCCGCCGCGGCGCCGACGCGATCACCGCCGACGTCCTCGGCCTCGAGCCGGGGACGCCCGTGGTGGAGGTGCTCCGGCAGCGGACCATGGACGGCGAGCCGGCGCTGCTCGAGCGGAGCAGCTTCGTCGAGCCGGTCGGCCGGCTGCTGTTCGACTGGGATCCCGACAGCGGCTCCATCTATGCCCACCTGTCCGATCAGGGCGTTGACCTGCGCCGCGCCCGCCACACGATCGACGCCATCGCCGCCGACGAGACCGACGCCGAACTGCTCGACGTGCCGGTCGGGGCCCCGCTGCTGCGCGAGCGCCGCTGCGCCCGCGACAGCCACGGCACTCCCCTGGAGTCCGCGGACGACCGCTACCGGCCGGACCGCGTGACCTTCACCATCGACAACGAGCGCCCGGCCCAGAACGGCGCCGGTGCCGACCTCCGGATGATCAAGAACGCCGAATCCGTTCGCGGAGCCGTCGGCGGATCTTGAGGGGGTCGCCCCCTTGACCGAAAGGAACCACGTCTTCATGATCACGTTGGCCGCGCTGGACATGGCCGGGACCACCGTCGACGACGGCGGTGCGGTGTACGCGGCGCTGCGCAACACGGTGGCGCAACGCGTCGGCGCGCAGCCGCCGGACCGGATCATGGTCCGCTGGACCGGAACCGACAAGCGGGCCGCGCTGGCCGGGCTGCTGGCCGATCTCGGCGCCCCGGTGGACCGGCCCGAGCTGGATCGGCTGTACGGCGAGTTCCATGATCAACTGCTGACCACCTACCAGGAGACGCCGCCGGTGCCGCTGCCCGGGGTGCCCGAGGCGCTCACCCGGCTGCGCGAGGCCGGGGTCAAGATCGCGTTGCAGACCGGCTACTCGGCCAAGATCGCCGAGACGATCCTGGCCGGCATCGGCTGGCGGATCGGCGAGGAGGTCGATGCGGTGATCACCAGTGATCAGGTCCCGGTCAGCCGACCGGCGCCGTACCTGATCTTCCGGGCGATGGAGGCGACCGGGGTCCGGGATCTGGCCGAGGTCGCCGTGGCCGGGGACACCCCGAACGACCTCGGCGCCGGCAGCAATGCCCGGGCCGCCCTGGTGATCGGCGTCCTGACCGGCGAGTACGACGCCGCCGAGCTGGGCCGGCACCGGCACACCCACCTGCTGCCCGGCGTCGCCGACCTGCCGGCCCTGCTCGGGATCGGGTCCTAGGAGGGTGGTGTCAAACGGTGGTGGTGGCGAGCGGCGTCCAGGTGCGTGCTGGACAAGGCGGAGGAGGGAGGCGTAGCGGTGTTCTACGTCGACCGACGACAACGCAGTCCAGTGCGTGCCTGGGCGTCGCTCGCTGCCGCCACCGTTTGACACCGCCCTCCTAGCTGCTGCTGGTGTCCTCGGGCGGGCCGCCCCGGAGTTCGGGATCGGTGGCGTACCACAGCGCCTGCGGCAGGGTGAACCCGGTGAAGCAGTAGTTGCCCATCGGCAGCCAGTACTGGAACTCCTCCACCGTCGAGCCCTGGTAGGCGACCAGGAACTGCCACTTGTCGGCGTGCAGGGCCCAGACCCGGCGCTTCCGCCGCTGCCCGTCCTCGGTGAAGGTGAAGGTGCGTTCGATCTTGACGATGTCGTTGTAGTTCTGGTCGTCCGCGGACTCGATCTCGAGGTCGGCGAACTCGGCCAGCCCGGCTTCGAACCCCTCCCGGAGCGCCGGCAGGTCGTCGGCCACGACGCTGACCTCCAGCTCGGCGACCGCCACCGCGAAGTAGGTTTCCTGTTCGGCTTCCTCGGGGTGCACGATCACGCCGTCCCGGCCGTCCAGCTCGGACCGGTGCCAGCCCCACGGATGCCGGAAGGCGAACCGGCCCGTGGGGTCCTCGTACGTGGTGATCCCGGTGAACTGCGGCCGCCCGGTCCTGATCTTGGACTCACCCGTCATCACATCGTGCTCCTTCATCGTGCCTCGACGGGTCCGCCGGCGGCCTCCGCCGACGGTACCAGTGCGCCCTTCAGGTCGAGCTGCTCGGCGAAATGGCAGGCGGCCTGGCGGGTGACGCCCGGGCCTGCCGTCTCGTCCGGGATGTCGCGCAGCGGCGGCGTCTCGGTCGAGCAGATCTCCTGCGCGTACGGGCAGCGGGTGTGGAAGTAGCAGCCCGACGGCGGGTTGGCCGGACTCGGCACGTCGCCGGTCAGCGGCACCGCCTCGGTCCGGTTCCGCGGATCCGGCTGCGGCAGCGCCGACAGCAGCGCCTCCGTGTACGGGTGCTTGGGCCGGTAGAACAGCTCCCGGGTGGTGCCGGTCTCGACCACCCGGCCCACGTACATCACCGCGACCCGGTCCGAGATGTGCTCCACCACGGACAGGTCGTGCGAGATGAACATGTAGGTCAGCTTGAGCCGGTCCTGCAGGTCCTCCAGCAGATTGATCACCTGCGCCTGGACCGACACGTCGAGCGCCGAGACGGGCTCGTCGCAGATGATCAACTCCGGGTTCAGCGCAATCGCCCGGGCGATCCCGATCCGCTGCCGCTGGCCGCCGGAGAACGCGTGCGGATACCGGCTGGCGTGCTCCGGTCGCAGGCCGACCACCTTGAGCAGTTCGGCCACCCGGTCGCGCAACGCCTGACCGGCCAGCACCTTGTTGATCACCAGCGGCTCGGCGATCACCCGGCCGACCGTCATCCGCGAGTCGAGCGAGGCGAACGGGTCCTGGAAGATGAACTGCATCTTCGGCCGGATCCGCTCCATGGTGCGGCGGTCGGCGCTCTCCACGTTGACCGCGCCGAGTTCCTTGTCGTGGAAGATCACCTCGCCGCCGGTCGGCTGCTCCAGCCGCATGATGGCCCGGCCGGTGGTGCTCTTGCCGCAGCCGGACTCGCCGACCACGGCCAGGGTCTCGCCCCGGTTGACGGTCAGGTTCACCCCGTCGACGGCCTTGACCTCGCCGATGGTGCGGCGCAGCAGGCCGCCCTTGATCGGGAAGTGTTTCTTGAGATCGACGACCTCGAGCAGGGGCTCGACGGTCGCCGGTGCGGGCTCGGTCGCCGCTTCGGTCATCGGGCACCTCCGGTGCTCGCGGGCTCGGGAGTGTCGGCCGCCTGGTCGGAATAGAGATGGCAGCGCACGGCATGCGTGGTCGGCCCGGCGAGCAGAGTCTCCTCCGGGATGACGTTGGTACAGACATCGCCGATGAAGGCCGGACAGCGAGGATGGAACGCACAACCGGACACGGTCGTGTACGGGTCCGGGATGGACCCCTTGATCACCTCGAGCGGCTGGTGCTCGGCCGACCCGATCCGCGGGATCGACCGCAGCAACGCCTTGGTGTACGGATGCTTCGGGTTGTAGAAGATCTCGTCCACCGGGGCCCGTTCGACCACCCGGCCCAGATACATGACGATCACCTCGTCGCAGAGCTGGGCCACCACGCCCATGCTGTGCGTGATGAACATGATCGACATCCCGATCTCGGACTTGAGCTTGCGCATCAGCGACAGGATCTGGGCCTCGGTGGTCACGTCCAGCGCCGTCGTCGGCTCGTCCGCGATCAGCAGCGACGGATGGCAGGACAGTGCCATCGCGATCATGGCCCGCTGCCGCATGCCGCCGGACAGCTCGTGCGGATAGGACTTCGCGATCCGCTCCGGGTTCGGCATGCCGACCTGGCGCAGCATCTCGATCGCCTGCTCCTTGGCCACCTGCTTGTCCGGCGTCTGGTGCAGCAGGATGGCCTCCTCGATCTGCGACCCGACGGTGTACACCGGGTTCAGCGAGGTCATCGGCTCCTGGAAGATCATCGCGATCTCGGCGCCGCGCAGTGCTCGCATCGCCGAGCTGCGCGGCGGCAGCTTGGTGATCTCGATCCCGCCGGACGACGTCTCCGCCGATCCGAGGTCGACTTCCTCGCCGACCAGCAGCTGCGAGACCTTCTCCCCGCCGGCACTCCGGCGGAAGTCGATCGAACCCTCCGTGATCTTGCCCGGCGGTTCGAGGATCTGCATGATCGCTCGCGCGGTCACGCTCTTGCCACTGCCGCTCTCGCCCACGATGCCGACGACCTTGCCGCGCGGGATGTCGAAGGTGACGCCGTTGAGGGCGTTGACGACGCCGAGCGTGGTCGGAAACTGCACCCGAAGGTCGCGGACCGAGATGATCGTGTCGCTGTTGCCGTTCTCCGTTGAAGTCACGTTGGCTCCTGCCTTCTCTCGGTCAGCTGTACGGATCGACGGCGTCACGGACTCCGTCACCGAGGAGTTGGAAACAGGTGATCACGATGATCACCGCGAGACCCGGGACGAGCAGCCACGGGAACTGTTGCAGGACGTCGATCCGGGACGCGTCCTTGAGCAGTACGCCCCAGCTGATCGCCGGCTCGAGCATCCCGATGCCGATGAACGACAGCGAGGTCTCGGCCAGGATCGTGGCCGGGATGGACAGCATGGCCACGGCGACGATGTGGCTGGTCGCGTTCGGCATCAGGTGCGTCCCGACGATGCGCAGCCCCGACGATCCCGCCGAGCGGGCCGCCGCGACGTAGTCGGCGTGGGCGTACCCCATCACCTTGCCGCGGACCTGCCGGGCCAGGCCGGTCCACGCCACCAGGGACAGGATGATCGTCATCATGAAGTAGCGCTGGGTGACCGGCATGTCCAGCGGTAGCACCGCGGCCATGGTGGCCCACAGCGGCAGTGTCGGGATCGACATGATGATCTCGATGATCCGCTGGATGATGTTGTCGGTCAGCCCGCCGGCATAGCCGGAGATCGTCCCGATCACCGACCCCAGCACCGTCGCGATCGCAACGCCGAGCAGGCCGATCGTCATCGAGATCTGGGATCCGTGCAGGGTCCGGCTGAACACGTCCCGGCCGTTGCCGTCGGCCCCGAACACCAGCACCCGGCCCTCCGAGACGGTGAACAGGTGCCGATCCGTCTGGATCAGGCCGAACAGCTTGTATTCCCACCCCTGGCCGAAGATCTGCACCCGGATCGGGTTGTTGCAGTCCGTGACATAGGTGGTGGAGATGTTGACCGGGTCGATCTCCTGGGTGACCCGGCAGATTCCCGGACCGCCGTTGAGCGTGAACGCGCTGGGCGCCGCGTACTTGAAGTCCGGGTTGACCGCCTGCGGATCGTTCGGCGAGAGGAAGGGGGCGAACGCCGCCACCAGATACATGAACAGCAGGATGATCACGCTGACGACGGCCAGCTTGCTGCGCCGGAACCGGCGCACCATCAACCGCCACTGCGGAATCTCGCCGACCTTGCTCTCCGGCGAGATCGAACGTCCCCCGGTGTCCTCGGTTTCGGACTCGGCGACCTGAAGTGTTCCCGTCATGGTTCGCTCCCCCTCAGTCCGTCGCCTTGACCCGCGGGTCAATGATCGTGAGCGCGATGTCGGAGATCAGGTTGCCGACCACCAGCAGCCCCGACAGCAGCACCAGCAGCGTCGCCGCGACGTAGGTGTCCTTGACGATCAAGGACTGCAGCAGCGCCTGGCCGGTCGTCGGCAGGCCGAAGACGATCGAGATGATCGCCTCGCCGGAGATCAACGCCGACAGCGTCGTGCCGAACGTCATCACCAGCGGGTGCAGCGCGTTGCGTACGGCGTGCTTCCAGATCACCAGGCGTTCGGCGACGCCCTTGGCCCGGGCCGTCTGCACGTACTGCTGGCCGAGCACGTCGAACAGGTTGGCCCGCATCACGCGGGACAGCCAGGCCGTACTGGCCACCGCGATCACGACCAGTGGCATCCACATGTGCGCCAACATGTCGAGGAACTTCGCCCCGCTGAACGGGGCGTTGCGGTACTCGTTGGAGTTGAGCCCACCGACTTCCATGCCCGATGCGCTGGCCACGCTCATCACCCCCAAGGCCAGCAGGAACTCGGGCACCGCGACGCCGATGAACTGGATCACGGTGATGACGTTGTCCGGCAGGTTGTACCGGTGGGTCGCCGAGTAGACGCCCACCGGGATCGCGATCACCCAGGCGACGATGAGCGCGCCGACCGACAGCGCCACCGACAGACCCAGCCGACTCCAGATCAGTTCGCTCACCGGTTGCCGGAACGCGAACGACTGGCCGAAGTCCCCGGTGAAGAAGCCCTGCGCCCACTTCCCGTACTTCACGAAGAACGGGTCGTTGAGGCCGTACTGCTCCTCCATGGCTTGCACCATTTGGTCGGAGACGTTGTTGCCTTGGGCTCGCAGCCGGGAGATCTCGTCGGTGATCGCCGACCCCGGTGCCAACTCGATGATGAAGAAGGCGACCAGCGAAATCACGGCAAGCGTGAATATCGCGTACAGCAGCCGCCTGAGAACGAAGATGAACACTTCGATGCCCTCCCCAGTCAGGCTCGTCCGGTCATGATCATCGGCTCAGATCAGTGCTGGGTCGGGTCCTCCCAGTACCAGGTCTCCGGGTCGTAGACGGCCGGCGTCGGATGGATCCACGGGTTGACCGCGCCGCCCTGGGCCAGGTTCTCACGCTTGGGCACGTTCCGCAGGTCCTTCTTGACGATCATGACCTGCGGGTAGTTCGCCACGGATCCGATCATGAACGGACCGTCGGAGATGTGGATCTTGATCATGTCCCAGACCAACTGGTGCCGCTTGGTCTCGTCCGGCTCGACCTTGCTCTGGTCGTACAGATCCCAGAGCTTCTTGATCGGGCCGTCGGCCTCCGGCTCCATCCGCGGCGGCGTCCGCTCCCACGGATCCTTGTCCAACTCGGTGCCGGCGGTCTTGGTGCCGAGCTGCTGGTACCACTGACCCTCCAGGGGCGCCCAGCGCGTGTACTCGAGCGGGACCAGCCACTGCGGGTACACCAGGTGGTTCGGCCCGTCCCCGACCTCCCAGTTGCTGTGGCCCATCAGCTTGCCGGTCTTCCACCGGTCGTCGTACGTCTGCGGGGCGATCGGGTTGATCTGCATCTCGATCCCGATGGCCTTCAGGTCGGACACCAGCTGGTTGTCCTTGGTCTTGTGCTCCTGGGAGGAGTCGGCCGTGGTGTCCAGCCGCAGCGTGAGCTTCTTGCCGTTCGGCAACTCGCGCATGCCGTCACCGTTGGAATCCTTGATCCCGATCTCCTCCAGCAAGGCCTTGGCCTTGTCCGGGTCGTACGTGACGTACGCGTCCCGCCAGTCGGTGTAGGCCTTCTTGCCCGTGTCGTTGATCGAATACTCGATCGCCTTCGGGCTGAGCGTGCCGGTGGTCGGCTCGCCGGTGTTGAAGTAGACCGACTTCCGGACCGCTTCGCGGTTGAACGCGTGCGAGATGGCCTGCCGGAACTTCGGCATCCGGATCACCTCGCGGAGATCCTTCTCGTGGTAGTCGTAGTTGAGGAAGAAGATCGAGCCGGTGCCCGAACCGCTGTCCCAGAGGATGATCTCGGTGTTCGCCCGCTCGGCGGAGTCCCGGATGCCCTGAACGTCGTTCAGCGCGATCTGGTTGTAGTTGCCGTTGCAGAAGTCGACCGCACCCTGCTGCACCTGGAGCTTGCCGGCCTCCGGGTCGGTGACGGCGTTGATCTGAATCTCGTCGAGGTACGGCAGCTGGTCACCGTTGGGCATCACGGCCCAGTAGTACGGGTTCCGCTCCAGCACGACGCCCTTGGCGTTGTCGAACGACTTGCACTTGTAGCCGACCAGGGTCGGGCAGTCCGGGTTCCGGTGCCAGTCGCCCTTGGACTCCATCAGGCCACCCACGGTGTCCCAGTTCTCCGGGATGTTCTTGCCGTACTTGGGGTGGAACTGCTTCAGGTAGTGGAACGGCATGATCCAGATCGGCCCGTTCTTGCCGATGTTGCCGTTCACCCACATCGCCATCCGGTCCGCCGTCAGCGGCGCCGGGGCGTCGAAGGTCATCTTCAGCGTGGTGTCGTCGACCTTGGTGAACTTCGCCAGCGTGCCCTTGCCGGAGCGGGCCTCGTCGGGCGGGGTCTGCGCCATCTTCTGCTCGATGACGAACTCGTTCCACCAGAACAGGATGTCGTCGATCGTGAACGGCTCGCCGTCGGACCACTTCAGGCCCTTGCGGAAGAAGAACGTCCACTCCGACGCGTCGTCGTTGGACTCCCACTTGTCGACCAGGCCGGGCCCGACGTCCTTGCCGTCGTTGAGCCAGCGCAGCGGCGAGTGGCCGTAGAAGAAGTTCCGGTCCGAATCCGCCTTGATCGCACCTTGGGTCGCCAAGACCTGCATGTTCATGACGCCGCCGTACTTGCCCGGCTGCACCCACTTGTGCGGGACGACGTACGGGTTCTCCGGCAGCCGCTCCTCGATCGGCGGCAGGCTGCTGTCGATGTTCGGCGCCTGGTTGAACTTCTCCGGCTTGGGCAGCACCTCCGTGAAGGAACCGACCGCGTCCGACCCGCCGGGACTCTGGCTGCTGCCACCACCAGGACTGTTACCGCCACCACCGGGCGAGCACGCGCTCAAGGCCGCCGCACCGGCCAACAGAGCGGAGCCGTAGAGGAAGCTACGGCGAGAGTGCTGGGAAGCCATCATTGGTCCTCCATCGTTGCTGAATCTTCGTCAGGGTACGGCTAAGGGCAGTCCCGCAAGAGGGCTGCCCCTTGAGGCCCATTCTTACCCCCTCAGAACGATCCTGCATAAAATCGATTGACGAATTGAGCAATTGTTACCAACGGTGGACCTTCCCCAGGCCCGGAAGATAAGGTGCCGCGCCCCGTGCTTACAGGACCAGCGAGTGAGAAATGCCACACGACACGCCGGTGATGATCATCCGGGCCCTGAGCGGGCCGCGCTCAATGCCTTTGCGTAAAACGTTCCAAGAGCCAGCAGCACCACTCCGATGGCCACGAACGCGAGCACTCTGATCACGCCGTCGAGGGTGGCCAGGTCGAAGATCAGCAACTTGGCGACGGCGACACCGGCGGTGATCAAGCCGCCGACCAGGCCCCGGCCGGCCCGGGCCAGGCTGCGCAGCAGGAACCAGCTGGCGACGATCATCAGCCCGAACGTCGCCGTCGCGTGTCCGACCAGGAAACCCGCTTGGCGGGCACCGAGTGCGGCACCCGCAAGCTGCCCGGCGATCACCAGCACCCCGGTGCCGGTGATCATGGCAGCGACCCAGGCCACGGCCATCGGCACCCGGACGTCGGCACCGTGCGCAGCCCGCCGCGCAAAGGAACCCGCGGCCACCGCGGCCAGGACCCCGGCACAGGAAGCCAACAGGTTCCAGATCGTCGGCAGGGCGCTGTCGATGATCACCAGACTCGGCAGAACGGCCAGGTAGAACAGGAAAGCGACCAGCCCGACGCCGACCCCGACCCAGCCGACGACCCGGTCCACTCCGGCGCCGGCGAGCGCGAGCAGGGTGGCCGAGATGATCATGAAGGTCGCGCCGACCAGGCCCACCTGATCGAACCCGGCCACGCCGACGGCCACGGTCAGGGCGGCACCGCTGATCAGGACCGCCCGCCGGCCGGGGGTACGGAGCAGCACGGCGAACCCGCACCAGACCGCGGCCAGGGCCAGCAGCCAGATGTCGGCCCGGACGTCCTCCAGCAGCACCCGTACCGCGATCATCGGCGTCAGCAGCGCGATGCCGATCATGATCGCGGAGATCGCCGCGAGCCCGGGATGGTCGCCGTGACAGCGGAGCAGCACGTACTCCACCGCGACGACGAGCAGCGCGAACACCGTCGTCAGGGCCGCCCCGAACCAGGTGATGTCGAAGCCCTCCTGGGCCCACCGGGTGCCGGCGAGAGTGATCAACACCAGCGCCGTCGGCACCACCCGGACCGCGTGCACGACCGGCCAGCGCCGGTCCAGCTGCAGCAACGTGATCACGCCGGACAGCAGCACCAGCAGGGCCGCCGCGGTCCACGGCCGGTCCAGGCCGACACCCGGCGCGAGCAAGATCACGCCGACCAGAACGATCACCGCGAGCGTCTGGCTGTCCCAGCGGTGCGCCAGCAGGCAACCGAGGACGGCCAGCAGGGTGGCCAGCGCCAGCCCGACGTAGAACGGCACCCAGGCATAGATCGACGCCACCGCGACCACCACCAGGTAACCGCCCGCGATGCCGCTGGCGGCGAGCGCGATCGGGCCCGGGTTGGTCGGCAGCCGGCGCCGGAGCAGCAGCGCGACGCCGATCAGCGCGGCCGAGACCACCGAGCCGGTGATCACCCGCGGGACCGGTCCGAAGAGGCCGGCCTGGATCGCCAGCACCAGCAGGAATGCGATCCCGACCAGCAGCACCAGCGCGCCCGCAACCGTGAGCAGCCGGGCCACAATCCCCTCGCGCCGCCACCAGGGCGGCTTGAGCGGCGGGATCAGGGGTGGGTGAGCGCGGTCCGGCGGGCCCTGCTGAGGCGGGACCTGGCCCGGCTGGCTGGGCGGGAATTGGCTCGGATCGACCTGGCCGGGCTGAAATTGGACCGGCTGGAACTGGCCAGGCTGGAATTGGCCCGGCAGCTGATGGCCAGGTTGGATCTGGCCCGGCGGGACCTGGCTCGGCTGGACCTGGCCCGGCTGCGGTTGGCCCGGCGGGACCTGGCTCGGCTGGACCTGGCCCGGCTGCGGTTGGCCCGGCGGGACCTGGCCCGGCTGGATCTGGCCCGGCTGGATCTGGCCCGGCGGGACCTGTCCCGGCTGCGGTTGGCCCGGCGGGACCTGGCCCGGCTGGGACGGTGTCGCGCCCGTCCTCGCGGCAGGCCGGGCCTGATCCGGTGGAGCCCAGGCGTGCTGGCCCGGCCCGGCCGCTACCGGCGACGGTCGGTCCGACGGGGCGGGATACGGCCCCGATTCGCCCGACGGGGCGGGATGGGCCGGCTGGCCCGGCGGCAGCAGTTGGGTGGGCGGTGTGGGAAGTCGGCCCGGTGGCGCGGGCTGCTGCGCCGTGTTCCGCGCGTGCCTCGCCTGCAGTGCTGCCAGATCCTGGGCCAGCTGGCCGGGCTGCTGGCTGATCCGACCGAGTTCTTCCTCGAATTCGGGGCGTCGATCCCCTGCTTGACCGCCGCCCCCGCTGGGCCCGCTGACCATGGCCAGACGATACTGCGCCGCGTGCCACGGACCCGACGATTCGCCTGAGCCGGCAGGCCCGAGTTCACGGTCGACCCCGTACCGAGGTCGGAATGTCGACAACTCCACCTGGTCGGGCCGATCCGAGGTCGGAATGTCGACAACCCGACCTCGCGGGAGGGCCGAGTCGCCGGTTATGCGGCCGCGGCGGGGGTTTCCAGGAGCGCGTCGACGAAGGATTCGGGCTCGAACGGGGCCAGGTCGTCGGCGCCCTCACCGAGGCCGACCAGCTTGACCGGTACGCCGAGCTCGCGCTGCACCTGGATCACGATGCCGCCCTTGGCCGAGCCGTCCAGCTTGGTCAGGACGATCCCGGTCACGTCGACCACCTCGGCGAAGATCCGGGCCTGGGTGAGCCCGTTCTGACCGGTGGTCGCGTCCAGCACCAGCAGCACCTCGGTCACCGGAGCCTGCCGCTCGATGACTCGTTTCACCTTGCCCAGCTCGTCCATCAGGCCGGCCTTGGTGTGCAGCCGGCCGGCGGTGTCGATCAGCACCGCGTCGACCTCCTGCTCGATCCCGGCCTGGACCGCCTCGAACGCGACGCTGGCCGGGTCGGCGCCTTCCGGACCCCGTACCGTCGGAACACCCACCCGTTCGCCCCAGGTCTGCAACTGGTCGGCGGCCGCCGCGCGGAACGTGTCAACCGCGCCGAGCAGCACGTCGTTGTCCTCGGCGACGAGCACCCGGGCCAGCTTGCCGACCGTCGTCGTCTTCCCGGTCCCGTTGACGCCGACCACCAGCACCACGGCCGGGGTCTCGCCGCGCCGGGTGGCCAGGCTGCGGTCCAGCGACGGGTCGACCAGCTTGATCAACTCCTCGCGGAGGATGCCGCGGGCCTGGTGCGGATCGGAGATGCCGTCCACCCGGAACCGGGTCCGCAGCGTCTCGACCAGTTCGGTGGTCGGGCCGACGCCGAGGTCGGAGGTGAGCAGCGTGTCCTCGAAGTCCTCCCAGGTCTCCTCGTCGATCCGGTCCCGGGAGAGCAGCGTGAGCAGGCCGCGGCTGAGCGCGTTGCCGGATCCGGCCAGCCGTTGCCGCAATCGGGCCAGCCGGCTCTGCCTCGGCTCCGGCCGCTCCAGCTCCGGGGCGGCCGGCTCGGCCACCTCCGGCTCGGCGACCTCGGTCGACCCATCGGTCGTGGGCTCCGTTGCCGCCGTCTTGGGTCGATCGACGACCTCGGCCTCGTCTTCCGGCGGCGCCGCGACCGTACCGCCGGCCGAGGATTCGGTCGGCAGCTCGGCCCGGTCCTGACCGCGGCGCAGGGCTGACCGCCGGCCGACGGCGACGAAGCCGACGATGACCACCGCCGCCAACAGGACGCCACCGACCAGGTACCAGATGATTGTTGGATCCACCCGGTCAGCTTAGGGCCCTAGGACAGGTCGACCGCGAGCGAGTAGAAGCGGGTGATCTGGGTGGCGCCGCCGTTGTCGTCGGAGATCAGGAAGAGCTGACGGCCGCGTCCCGGCAGCCAACCGCCCAGGGCCATGCCCTCCACGTTGTCCAGCAGCGGATTGGGCTGCGGCTGCTTCGCCACCGCGCCGGACGGCGGTGCGTTCACCAGGTCGCAGAGCAGCCGCTTCTTCAGGAAGACGTCGTCGGGTGCGTCGGCCAGCGAAGCCCGATCGGTGACGTCGGCGGCGTGCCGCAGCGACACCGTGAAGATCCGGATCGTGTTGCCGACGCCGGGCGTGTAGCCGCGTTCCAGGGCGAGGAGTTCGCCCCGGTCGACGACGACGAGCTCGACCAGGGACAGCCCGGAATCGGGGCGGTACGCGTGCTGGGCGGCGACCCGGTAGTCGCCGCCGGGCCGGCCCTCGTACCGGAGGATCCGGTTCCGGGACCGGCCGTCGGCGTCCGTGCCGTCCGCGGCGAGCGGCCCCTCCATCCCAGCGAACAGCGTCCGCCCGTCGCGGCTCGCGGCCAGCGCCTCGAAGGTCGCATTCGTCGCGGCCTCGCCGGCGGGAGCGACCCGGAACCGATCCGGTACGGGCAGCGAGGCGGTCTCCGTACCATCGCTCAGCCCGAACCGCCGGATCGACGGCTCCCGCTCCGAACTGGCCAGGATCGACCGGCCGCCGCGCTCCGCGACGAGACCTTCACCGTCGAAGTCGGCCCCGGTGTACGGAGTGCCGTCGGAACGCCGCAGGATCGTCAGGCTCTCCACCGCGACCTCCGGCTTGCCGCGCCGCGCCTCGATCTCCAGCCCGAACACCCGCGCCGGCGTGGTCCCGATGTTGTCGACGAGCGCGAGCGCATGGCCCGGCCGGGTCAGGGCGAGCGCGGACAGCCCGGCCACCGGCTGCCCTTCATAGGTCGTCTTGTCCAGGCTGTCGCTGAAGCCGAGGAACTGCGCGTCGGCCGAGCAGGCGCCGCCGGTCGGCGGATCGTGCTGGGCCGCGGCGGTCTGCGGCGTGGCGAGGGCGCCGCCGAGGGCGACGGTGGCGAGCGCGACGGTTGCTGCGAGCGAGTTCTTCCAGCGCACGTGTTCCTCCCGAGTTCAGTGGTACGGGCCAGCAAAGCCCTGCTCGCCGAACGGAAGGTGAACGACGTCCGCACCCACCACGCACCCTGAGCTTGTCGAAGGACAGACCATCCGGCCTGCGCTCAGACCTGGTCGCCCAGCTTGAAGCCGCGGTCCTCCCCCTCGGTCCTCGTGTACGAGAAGCCGTCCGCGCCGATGGTGACCGCCGCCTCGGCCGGGTCCGCCCGAGGCCGGTTCGGCACCGGGTTGCCGTCCAGGTCGAGGACGGCGGAGGCTTCGGCGTACCAGCTGGGCACGACCGGGTTGCCCCACCAGTCGCGGCGCTGGTTGTCGTGGACGTCCCAGGTGACGACCGGGTTGTCCGGGTCCCCCGTGTAGTAGTCCTGCGTGTAGAGCTCCACCCGGTGCCCGTCCGGATCCCGCAGATACAGATAGAAGGCGTTGGAGACGCCGTGCCGGCCGGGCCCGCGTTCGATGCAGTCGGAACGGCGCAGCGCGCCCAGCCGGTCGCAGACCGCCAGGATCTGGTGCGACTCGTGCGCGGCGAACGCGACGTGGTGCAGCCGTGGGCCGTCGCCGCCGGTCAGGGCGACGTCGTGCACGGTCGGCTTGCGGCGCAGCCAGGCCGCGTAGGTGACCCCGTCGGAGTCCTGGATGTCCTCGGTGACCCGGAAGCCGATCCCTTCCAGATAAGCGATTCCGGCCGGCAGATCGGGCGTCACCTGGTTGACGTGATCAAGCCGGGCCAGGGATCCGGTCCGGTGCAGGTCGTAGCGCCAGGTCAGCCGCTCGACGTGCTCGACCTCGTGGAAGAACTCGTACGGGAAGCCGAGCGGGTCGATCACCCGGACCGCGTCACCGACACCGTCCACGAAGCCGCCGGCCGCACGCCGGGTCGGGCAGCCGAGCGCGCGGTAGTGGGCCTCGGCGGCGTCCACGTCTTCGGGGGTACGGACCCGGAAGGCGATCGCCGCCGCGGCCGGCACCGGCCCGGCGCGCAGCACCAGGTTGTGGTGGATGAACTCCTCCAGCGTGCGCAGGTAGAGCGCGTCGGGAGTCTCCTTGGTGATCACCAGCCCGAGCAGATCCACGTAGAACTCGCGGGCCGCGGCGAGATCGGAGACGATCAGCTCGACGTACCCGCAGCGCAGGATGTCCGGCGCATTGTTGATCATGATCGGGCTCCGAACTTCGGGGTGTGTACGGGTCCGAGGCTGACGTGGACGGCCTGCTGGTGGCTGTAGAAGTCGAGCGAACGGTAGCCGCCCTCCTGCCCGAGCCCGGAGGCCTTCACCCCGCCGAACGGGGTGCGCAGGTCACGCACGTTGTGCGAGTTCAGCCAGACCATGCCCGCCTCGATCCGGTGCGCCAGGTTGTGGCCGCGCTCAAGATCGTTGGTCCACAGGTAGGCGGCCAGACCGTACTTCACCGCGTTGGCCAGCCGCAGCGCCTCGGGCTCGGTGTCGAACGGGGTCAGCGTCACCACCGGCCCGAAGATCTCCTCGGTGAAGATCCTGGCTTCCGGAGCCACGTCGGCGAAGACGGTCGGGGAGACGAAGTTTCCTTGATCAAGACCGGGCGGCCGGCCGCCGCCGGCGAGCAGTTTGCCCTCGGTCCGGCCCAGTTCCACATAGGAGAGGACCTTCGCGCAGTGCTCCGGATGGACCAGGGTGCCGACCTCGGTCGCCGGGTCGCTCGGGTCACCGACAATGATCTTGCTCGCCCGCTCGGCGTACGCGGCGCAGAACTCGTCGTAGATCGGCCGTTCGACGAGGATCCGGCTGCCGGCCGTGCACCGTTCCCCGTTCAGCGAGAAGACGCCGAACAGGGTCGAGTCGATCGCCGCGTCGAGATCGGCGTCGGCAAACACGATCGCCGGCGACTTGCCGCCCAGCTCCATCGAGAGGCCCTTCAGCCGAGGTGCCGCTCGGGCGAAGATCACCTCGCCGGTCGCGGACTCGCCGGTGAATGAGATCAACGGCACGTCCGGGTGCGCGACGAGGGCGTCACCGGCCTGCTCGCCGATCCCGTTGACCAGGTTGACGACGCCGTCCGGAACCCCTGCCTCGGCGAAGATCTGGGGCCACAGGCTGGCCGACAGCGGCGTGAACTCGGCCGGCTTCAGCACCACCGTGCAGCCGGCCGCCAGGGCCGGGGCGAGCTTCCAGCTCTCCAGCATGAACGGCGTGTTCCAGGGCGTGATCAGGCCGGCCACGCCGACCGGCTTGCGGTGCACGTAGTTCAGCTGCCGGCCCGGCACCTGGTAACTATCGTCGGACTGGGCCACGATCAGGTCGGCGAAGAAGCGGAAGTTCTCCGCGGCCCGCTGGGCCTGACCGAGGGCCTGGGTGATCGGCAGCCCGGTGTCGAAGGTCTCCCAGGCGGCCAGCCGTTGATCTTGGGCGGCGACGGCATCGGCGATCTTGTTCAGGATGCCGGCGCGCTGCCGGGCGACCATGCCGGGCCATGGCCCGTCGGTGAAGGCGGTCCGGGCGGCGGCGACGGCCCGGTCCACGTCCTCGGCCCGGCCGGCGGCCGCGGTCAGGTACGGCTCGTTGGTCATCGGGTCGAGCACCTCGAACGTACCGCCGTCGACGCTGTCCACGGGCTCGCCGCCGATGTGGTGGCGCAGGTGGTCCGGCAGATCCGCGGGCCTCCGGTCGTTCATGATCAACTCCCTCCTTCGGCGGGTCCGGCCGGGCTGAGGAACTCGGCGCCTTCGGCCAGCAGTTCGGCGATCTTGACCCGGGCCGGCTCGGTCGGTTCGATCAGCGGCGGCCGTACGTGAGCGGAGGCGATCAGGCCGCGTTGCTGCAGGACGAGCTTGGCCGGCGCCGGGTTGGTCTCGGTGAACAGCAGGTCGACCAGCGGGTGCAGCCCGTAGTGGATCCGGCGCGCCTCGGCAAGATCACCTTCGGTCCAGGCGCGATACATCGCGGCGCAGGCGGCCGGCGCCAGGTTCGCGGTGGCACTGATGTAGCCGGCGCCGCCGAGGGCGAGCAGCGGCAGGCAGAGCAGTTCGATCCCGGACCAGACCAGCAGCTCCGGTCCGCACCGGTGCAGCACCCGGGAGAAGTGCTCGAAGTCCTTGGTCGTCTCCTTGATCCCGACGAAGTTGTCCAGGTCCGTGAACAGCCTGGCCACGGTCTCGGGAGCAAGATCAACAGCGGTCCGGCTCGGCACGTTGTACGCGATCACCGGCAGGTCCGGGAACTCGCGGGCGACCGCGACGTACCAGCGGTACAGGGCTTCCTGGGTCGGCCGCGCGTAGTACGGCGTGATGATCAACACGGCGTCCGCACCGGCGTCCCGGGCGGCGGCGGTGAGTTCCAGGGTCTCGTCCAGCTTGGCGCTGCCGGTGCCCGGCACGAACGGAACCCGATCGGCGACGGTACGGGCGACCAGGCGGATCGCCTCGGCCCGCTCGGCGATCGTCTGCGCGCTCGGCTCCCCCGTGGAGCCGCCGATCGAGATGCCGTGCGAGCCCTGCTCGAGCTGCCAGGTGACCAGCCGGGCCAGGCTCTGCTGGTCGAGCGCCCCGTCGTCGGTGAACGGCGTGATCACCGGCGCCAGCGAGCCCCGGATCCGGGCCGGATCGCTGCGAAACCTCATCGCGCCGCCTTTCCGTTGCTGTGGTCGAGGAACGCCTGCAGGGTGGCGTCCCGGTGTCCGCGGACGGCCGCCTCGACGGCGGCGCGACCCTTCTCGGGGTCGGCGCGGGCGGCCTCGATCGCGGTGATCAACTTCTCGTGCTCGGCCACCGACCGGCGGGCCCGGCCAGGGACGAAGCTGAACGTCGAGTCGCGCAGTCCGGCCAGCCGGGTCCGGGTCCGGCGGATCAGCTCCAGCAGGTGCCGGTTCGGGCAGCGGTGGAACAGCACTTCGTGGAACTGCAGGTTGAGACGGGTGAACTCGGGCGGGTCGAAGTCGTCCAGCGTCCGGGCCAGCGCCGCGTTCAGCTCCCGGGCGCGATCAAGATCATCATCGGTGATCAACGGCAGCGCCAGACCGGTGGCGATCCCCTCCAGCGCGCCGAGGGTCTGCATCACGTCGACGTACTCGGCAGGGTCGGGCATCGCGACCTGCGCCCCGACATTCTTGGCGTAGCTGACCAGCCCCTCCGCCTCGAGCAGCCGGATCGCCTCCCGGACCGGTGCGACACTGATCTCCAGCTCCGTCGCGATGGGCCCGAGCACGAGCCGGTAACCTGGTGGGAAGCTGCCATCGGCGATCTTGCCGGCCAGCCAGGTGTAGGCGCGCTGTGCTTTAGAGGTTTCAGGGGCCGTCGAGGTCTCCGACGCCGTGGAGTCGATCATGGTCGCCACTGCCGGTACTTCTCCCGCCACGTCTCGTTCATCGGGTACAGCCCGTCCACCGGCTCGCCGGCGGCGACCTGTTCCGCGATGAAGGTCTCCTGCCGCTCCTGCTCGACGGCGTCGGCCGCGACCTCGGCGACCAGCCCGGGCGGGATCACCAGCACCCCGTCCGCGTCGCCGATGATCACGTCACCCGGCTGCACCGTGGTGCCGCCACAGGCGATCGTCAGGTCGACGTCCCACGGGACGTGCCGGCGACCGAGCACGGCCGGATGAGCGCCGGCGCAGTAGACCGGCAGCCCGAGCTCAGCGACCGCGTCATGATCACGAACCCCGCCGTCGGTGACCACGCCCGCGGCCCCACGTACCTTCGCCCGCAGGGCGAGGATGTCGCCGATGGTGCCGGTGCCGGGTTCGCCGCGCGCCTCGATCACCAGGACGTCACCCGGGTCCAGACTGTCGACGGCCCGTTTCTGGGCGTTGTAGCCGCCGCCGTGGCTCGCGAAAAGATCTTCCCGCAGCGGCACCATCCGGAGCGTCCGGGCGGTCCCGAGCAGCCGCTCGCCGGGCCGGAGCGGTACCACCCCGTCGATGCTGACGTTGTCCAATCCGCGCTTGCGCAGCTGGGAACTCAACGTCGCCGTGCCGACCTGGCCCAGCGCCGCCCGAACCTCCTCGGTCAGCACCCCCGGCACTCCCCCGGCCCGGGCCTCGGCTCCTTCCACACCACGAGCCTCGGCACCTTCCGCGCCTTGAGCCTCGGTTCTCTCCGCGCCCTGAGCCGAGATCCCCTCCGCACCCTCAGCCTCGGCCCCCTCCGCGTCCTCAGCCAGGGTTCCTTCCGCATCCGGAACCGAGGTTCCCGCTGCGCCATGAGCCTCGGTCACCGCTGCACCCTGAGCCGAGATTCCCTCCGCCTGAGCCTGGATCCCCTCCGCGCCCTGAGCCGAGGTCCCCTCCGCGCCCTGAGCCTGTCGAAGGGCCTCGGCTCGTCCCGCACTGCTCCCCCACGCGTCGGCCCGGGTCGCATCGTCCACCTTCGGCCCGGCCCCGTATCCCGCCAGCGGCACCTCACCCGCGCCCACCGTCGTGAGCAACCGTCCGGTCGTCGGCCCGCCGGGCACGTCCACCTCGACCTCGACCCGATCACCGGGCTTGATCACCGAGGCGCCGGCGGGCGTACCGGTCAAGATCAGATCGCCGGCCTCGAGCGTGATCAACTGGGACAGATCGGCGACCAGCCGAGCGAAGTCGAAGATCAACATGCCGGTGTCGTCCTCTTGCACCGGCTCGCCGTTCACCCAGGTACGCAGCCGCAGCCGACCCGGGTCGATCCGTTCCGCCGGGATCAGCACGGGACCGACCGGAGTGAACCCGTCACCGCCCTTGGACCGCAGGTTGGACCCCTTGTCGGCGTACCGCAGGTCGTAGACACCCAGATCGTTGGCCGCCGTCACGCCGGCCACTCGGGCCCAGGCCTGCTCCGGTGCGACCCGCCGCGTCGATTCCTTGATCACCAGGGCGATCTCACCCTCGAAGCCGAGCAGCTCGGTACCCGCAGGCCGCTCCACCACGCCACCCGACCTAGCCAGCGAGCTCACCGGCTTGAGGAAGTACGACGGCTGCTCCGGCCGCCGCCCGCGCTCCGCGGCGCGCGACTCGAAGTTGAGGTGCACCGCGATGATCTTGGTCGGGTACGGCAGCCCGGCCCCGCCGTCGTCGTACGGCAGCGCCCGGAACGGCAGCGGCGTCATCGCCTCCGAAATCATAGTTCGGATCGTATACGATCCCCGTCGCCCTGAACAGTGCCGGGCCTGAGTGCCTGACCCAGGCCCAGTGAGCTGCAGCTGCTGACCGATCTCTCTGGGCCAGATCGGTGCAGCAGACAGTCTGGACCGTCGGTACCGGACCAGGTTGCCCAGCGCCAGCGGCGTACCGCACCGAAGACCGACAAAACATCCCGACGGCTCACCCTGGACCCCGGCGCGGAAGGCGAACGGCGCGGTCAGCGAGCTCCTCGACAGCCCGCCAGGGATCGCCGGAACGGCCATTCAGCCAGTACCTTCCAGCACCGCGATACGAGGTCCGAGTGTCAGTGGTCGCCATTAGCGTTCTTCATACAGGTAAGAGGAATCGGGGGACGACGATGACCATGACACACGAAGGGCAGGCGGTCGAGGCGCCGCCGTTGAGTCGGGAGGCGGCCGAAGAACTGGCCGACCGGATCTGCGCCCATGCAACCCGACAGGCCCGCGACACCTGCGAACTGTTGATCTTGATCGGCGAGTTCGACGCCGGCCAGGGCTGGGGCTGGTCGCAAGGCTTCAAGTCGGTCGCCCACTGGCTGGCCTGGACCTGCTCGATGACCCAGGCAACCGCCCGCGAACACATTCGGGTCGCGCGAGCGTTGCGGCGGATGCCGACGGTGACCGCAGCGTTCGGCGCCGGTGAGCTGTCCTACTCGAAGGTACGAGAAGTCACCCGCGTGGTCGACGTCGTCGACGAAGCCCAGCTCTGCCAACTGGCGAGGTATGCCACGGCGTCCCAGCTGGCCCGGATGATCTCCAGCTACCGGGCCGCCGCTGGCACCAGGATCCAAGCCGAGAGTCGCCGACTGTTCCGGCTGGTGGCCCGAGACGGCGACCCGATGACCGGTGTCACCGGCCGCCTCCCCGCGGAGGAGTCCGCGATTGTGACCGCGGCCCTGGAACGGGCCAGAGACCTCAACAGCACCCCACCGGCCGACGACTCGGCGCAGACCGACCCTGACCAGCACGACGCCACCCCGCCCTACACCGACGCCGACGCGTTCCTGGATGTGTGCCGGCACTACCTCGCAACCGCGGTCACCGACGACGAATCAGGCGAGGACCGCAGCCTGGTGATCATCGAGGTGGCGGCCGAACAACTGGCCCTCGCCGAGGTTGCGGCTCGTGTGACCGCACGGGAGCACCCGGTCACCCTCGGACAGCTCGCCACGGTCGAGCTGGACGACGTTCCCGCGGGAACGCCTCAACCGTCCGCTGCCGCCACCCGGACCGCCGATGCAGGCGAGCTCTCCCCGGGAACGGGTGTTTGGCCGACGATCATCTCACCGGCCGTACGAGACGGAGACGTTCCCGCGGGAACGCCTCAACCGTCCGCTGCCGCCACCCGGACCGCCGATGCAGGCGAGCTCTCCCCGGGAACGGGTGTTTGGCCGACGATCATCTCACCGGCCGTACGAGACGGAGACGTTCCCGCGGGAACGCCCCAACCGGCCGGCATCTTGCCCCGGATCGCCGATCCAGGTTCGGTTTCCGCCGGAATGGGTCGTCGGTCGACCATCCCCTCCCCGGTCGCGCGGAACGGAGACGTTCCCGCGGGAATGTGGCGACCGGCGAGCGAAGCCTCTCGGATCAGTGATGCAGGTGAGGTTTCTGCCGGGGTGGGTGTTCGGTCGACGATCATCTCTTCGGTTGCGCGGAACGGAGACGTTCCCGCGGGAACGCTGCAGCCGGCGAGCCAAGCTTCCCGGATCACCGAAGCGGGTGAGATTCCCAGGGAAACGGGTGTTAGGCCGATGATCACCGCCCCGATCGCGCGGGGCGGAAGCGTTCCCGCGGGAACGCCGCAACCTGCCGGAATCACCTCTCGGACCGCCGACCCGGTAGAGGTTCCCGCCGCGACGGACGGTCGGCCGATGATCACCGCCCCGATCTCGCGCAACGGAGACGTTCCCGCGGGAACGTCGCAACCGACAGAGCTCGCTTCTCGGACCTCCGACCCGGAAGACGTTCCCGCGGGAACGCCTCCAGGCACAGCGGACCGGACCGAAAAGCCGGATTCTCAGCACCCACCGACACCCCGCCCAGGCAACCAGGAATCGACCTTGCGGGCTCAGGTGTGCACCGTCCGTGGGGCCGGGCCGATCGAGCCGCAGACCGCGCAGCGCATGATCTGTACCGGGTCGATCCTCGGTGCGATCGTGGACCGGCACGGCGACGTCCTCGCCCTCGGCCGGACCCGACGGCTGGTGTCGAAACGCCAACGCCGCGCCCTGCTCATCCGCGACCAGCTGTGCCAGTTCCCCGGCTGCTGGCGAGACCGGCGCCTGCAAGCCCACCACACCGTGCCCTGGTCCCACGGCGGCACCACCGACCTGACGAACTTGATCTTGCTCTGCGGCGCCCACCACACCGCTGTCCACGAAGGCGGAATGACCATCGTCCGCCGAGCCGGAGCCCCGTTCCTCGGCGCCCACACCGGCGACCCGGGCTGGCAGTTCCTGCTTCCCGGCGGGCAACCCGTCGCCGAATCGGGCTGGCGGGTGATGCCAACCGACAGGCTCTTCCGCGAACTCTCCACCGTCCACCCATCCGGCCCGAACGGTCATGATCATCCCGACGCCACCACGATCCGCACCATCGGCGGCGGCGAAGGCTTCAACCTGCACAACTGCGTCGAGGCCCTGTTCAGCATGACCATGGACCAAGATCACGCCGCCGCCTGACCGGGCCCAGGCCCTGGCCCTGTCCAGGACGGGCCGAGCTGACGGGAACCCGAGGTTACTCAGCGCACGTGGTGCCGGCCGGTGCCTCGGTGCTGGTGCTGGCGCCGACAGACCCGCCGGGCACGACTACGAGCGGGGTGTCCGGGGGCGGGTGACCGTGCCGGGCGGCGGTTGCGGGGCATCGTCATCGAAGACCGGTGTCGGGGTTCAGGCCGATCGTTGTGTTAACGATCCGCGGCTGCAACGGCTTCAGCCTGCACAACTTTGCCGAAGCCCACTCAGCATGACCATGAACCAAGATCACGCCGCAGCCTGAATCCTCGCCGGGGTGGGACGACCGACTCAGATGTCGCCGCGGGAGAAGTCGGCCAGCAACTGCGGCGCCGCGGAGTCGACGCCCACCAGATCGAGCATCCCCGGGTCCGACGGGTCGGCGATGGTGAAGCCGGTCGAGGTCATCCCCCAGACCACCAGCCGGGCCGGAATCCCGGTCTTGCGCCGGTACTCGGCCAACGCCTGATGCGGATGGATCTCCCCCGCCCAGGTCTCGCTGTCGGTGATCACCAGGAACGTGTCGACCTCGAGGCCGTCCTCGAGCGCCTTGATCATCGGCAGCGCACAGTCGGTCCCGCCGAACGGCAACCCGGACACGCTCTCGATCACGTTTTCCAGCCGTTGCCGCGGACCGATCGTCAGTTCGGTGAGCGCCGACGAACCCCAGGTGCCACCGTCCGAGGTGAAGCCGTAGACGGCGGTCTTCGGCTCCGTGGCGACGGTGATCATGGACATTGCCGCCGAGGCGTCCCGCGCGGTCAGCGGGCTGCCGGCAATGGGGACGCCCATCGACCCGGACACGTCCAGGCCGATCATGGTCCGCCGGTTCGCCGGCACGACGTTGCCGAAGGAGGCGTAGAACGCCGCGTCCAGCGCATCCACCACCGGCCGGGCCGGGGTCCACGTCGTGGAACCACGGAAGGACTGGCCGGCGGCATAGGTACGCAGCGCGACCAGCACGTTGAACGGATGGATCCTGGCCCGGCTCAGCAGTTCCGGGTCGGTCAGCTGCGCCACCACGTCGATGGTGCGATCACCGTCACGCAACGGGTTGCCGATCACCTCGAGCCTGGTCAGCCGGGGCAGCTGCCGGATCAGGGCGGTCATCGGCAGGCCGACGTCGATCAGCGCCTGCCAGACCTTCCGCTCGGTCAGCGCCGCGTCCGGCAGCATCTCCCAGGACAGCTTGTAGTCCTTGATCAACCGGACCCAGTCCTCGGCCGACGCGGCGGCCTGAGCGGCGACGTAGCCGTGCACCAGCCTGGGCAGCTGGTACGACAGCTCGTCCTGGGCGACCCAGCGGTAGAGCGCGTTCCGCAGCTGATCATCGGTCTTCGGGTGGATCAGCCGCAGCAGGTCGCGCTGGCTGAATCCCTCCCGGCTGCGGTACTTGACCAACTGGTACGTCAGCGCGTCGACATCCTTCGCCTCGTACCAACGCCGACCGGCCCGCATCAGCCCGGAGCCCCAGCCACGGAACTGCATCACGTACTTGGCGAACAGCATCAGGTGGGTTCCGGTACGCAGCACCTCGGGCATCGCCGCGAACGCGGCCGCCCGGCCCTCCGGCAGCTCCGCGGCGGCAGCGATGGCCAGCGCGAAGATGGTCGGGTTCTGCTTGGGCGCCCGGCCGGCCAGCGACACCTCGCGGACGATCTCGACCAGCCGGACCGGGTCCTCGGCGGCGAAGTCGATCACGACCTGCGCGTTCTCCCGCGTCAGCTCCGCCTCGCCCTGGTAGTAGGTTCCGCCGCTGGTACCGATGATCAGGAACCGCCGCAGCCGTTGCTCCGGGGTGACCTCGAAAACGTGCCCGCCGGCGTGGTTCGGCACCTGGTCCGGCGTCGCCGGCCGCGACTGCGGCGTGCGCCGGGTGGAGATCCGGGTCAGCGGATCGGCACCGTTCGTCATGATCATCTCCCTCCCGGAACGTCGGCGGTGGCCCTCAGACAAGGTGTCGACAACCCGAATATTCCAGCGTTCTGCCATTGAACTACGGCGGAACCGAGGTTCCGCCGGCGGGAATCGAACCCGCGGCCTCTGGACCCTAAGTTAACGGACTGTCTGCGGTCTGAGGACCACCGATCAACCGGCACATCCCGCGGTGTGTGCCGGCAGAACGGCGGGGAGGGGACAAGGCACGGGACCGGGGTCGTTCTCAGCGATAACCGATCACCTTCGGTCCCCTCCGGACCACTGCTGTTCAGCTTTCTGCCTGCTCAGCGTACGACCAGGGCCGGTCACAGGCCAGCGGATTTCGGCCCGATCCTCTATCGTCGAAGGAAAGATCACCGATGATCAGGAGGGATGATGGCGTCCCCGAGCCACCCTGCGGACCCGACCCGGACGACCGCCGCCGAACGTCGCCGGGTCGCCCTGGCCACGACGATCGGCACCACGATCGAGTGGTACGACTTCTTCATCTACGCCAGCGCCGCGGGCCTGGTGTTCGCCCAGCTCTACTTCCGGCCGGCCGGCGACCAGATCGCGTTGCTGCTGTCGTTCGCCTCGGTCGGCGTGAGCTTCCTGTTCCGCCCGCTCGGTGCGCTGCTGGCCGGGCATCTCGGCGACCGGATCGGCCGCAAGGCCATGCTCGTGGTCACCCTGATCCTGATGGGCGGCGCGACGACCGTGATCGGTCTGCTGCCGACCTACGACCAGGCCGGGGTGATCGCGCCGGCCTCGCTGTTGATCTTGCGGATCCTGCAGGGGCTCTCGGCGGGCGGCGAGTGGGGCGGCGCCGTACTGATGGCGGTCGAGCACGCACCCGCCGAACGGCGCGGGCGGTTCGGCGCCTTCCCGCAGCTCGGGCCGCCGCTCGGCCTGCTCGCCGCCTCCGGCGCGATGGCCCTGATGGCGGTGATCGCGCCCGGACCGGCGTTCGCGGCCTGGGGCTGGCGGGTGCCGTTCCTGATCAGTGTCGTGTTGATCATCGTCGGGATCGTGGTCCGGAGCCGGGTCGCGGAGAGCCCGGTGTTCGCCGAGATCGCCGAACGGCGCGAGCAGACGACCCTGCCGGTCGCCCGGCTGTTCCGGTTCCACGCCCCGATCGTGATCTTGGCCGCGCTGACGTTCGCCGGCAACAACGCGGCCGGCTACATGACCACCGGCGGCTACCTGCAGAACTACGCGACCGATCCGAACGGACCGCTGCAGTTGGAAAGGGCGCCGGTGCTGCTCGCGGTGAGCGCGTCGGCGGTCGTCTGGGGCCTGTGCACCTGGATCGCCGGCGGCCTGTCGGACCGGATCGGCCGGCGCACCACGTACCTGATCGGCTGGGCCTGCCAGTTGATCACCGTGTTCCCGATGTTCTGGCTGGTCGACACCGGCAACCTGTGGCTGCTCGCGCTCGGGCTGGCCCTGTTCACGATCGGCAACGGGCTCACCTACGGGCCGCAGGCCGCGTTCTTCGCCGAGCTCTTCCCGGCGTCGATCCGGTTCTCCGGTGTGGCGATCTCGTACGCGATCGGCGCCATCCTCGGCGGCGCCTTCGCCCCGACCATCGCGACCGCGCTGGTGCAGCAGTTCCACACCACCAACGCGGTCGGCGTCTACCTGGCCGGCCTCACGATCATCGCCGCGGCGGCGACGTTCCTGCTCCGGGACCGCACCGGTATCCCGCTCGGTCCGGAGAACGAGGCAGGCCAGGCCCGTGGCGCCACGATCCTCGCCGACTGACTTCCCGACACTTCTTGTCGCTACCCGCGCGTTATATCTCGCGGGAAGAGCCAGTTTTTCACGTCACGTGAAAAACTGGCGGGCCTGTTGACGCGGGCGGGGGCGTGATCGTACCGTGACCGAAAACGATTTCATGGACCCCGAGGAAGTGAGCCCATGCCCCCGCATCCCAGCTCCGAGCCCCCGCATGCCGGCCCGGTCGCCCCGCATCCCTTCTCCCGTCGCCGCCTGCTCGGCGGTGCCGCCGCTGCCGGTCTGGCCGGCACCGGACTCGCCGCCGGCCTCGTCCAGCCGGCCGCAGCCGACGAAGGCTCCGTGATCGTCGACGGCGTCAAGATCACCAAGGTCAAGAACCTGACCGGGCCGGACATCACCGGCAAGTTCGGGCTGCACTATGTCGATCTTGGTGCCGTGGCCCGCGTGCCCGACGGCCGCAGCATCTACATCTTCGGCGACAGCTTCGGGCCGGCCTGGGGCGAGAACTGGCGCTCCCCCACGGCGCTCTGGTCGAGCACCCGGAACCTCGCCGCCGGCGTCGAGTTCAACGGAACGCCGGGCGGCGACTCGGCCAAGCAGCTGATCCCGTACGAGCACGGCGACGAGATCTCGACGATCATCCCGTCCGACGTGATCACGATCGGCAACAAGACCTATCTGCACGCCGTGGTCAACCAGGGCTTCGGCAACGTGATCTGGAGCGGGATCTGGGTCTCCAAGGACAACGGCGAGAACTGGGAGGACTCCGGCGCCCGGTTCCCCGCCGCCGCGTACGACAAGCGCTGGCAGCTGGCCAGCTGGGACATCGGCGCGGACGGCTGGCTCTACGTCTACACGTCGGAGTTCCTGCGCGAGAGCACGATGATCTTGCACCGGGTCCGGCCCTGGCAGATCACCCAGCCGGACAAGTACCAGCCGTGGGGCAAGAAGGACGGCCGCTGGCGTTGGGGTGCCGAGCCGACGCCGCTGTCCGACGACATCATCGGCGAGAACTCGCTGCGCCGGTTCGGCGACAAGTGGCTGCACACCTGGTTCGACGGCCCGCGCTACCGGATCGACTGCCAGGTGCTCGACCATCCGACGCAGGACCTCCGGACCACGCCGAAGTTCACGATGCTGCACGGCACCAGCTGGGACAACCAGGACGTGAACCACCTGGCCCAGCTGTACGGCAGCTACATCATCCCCGGCTCGCGACTGAACGACGTGCACCTCACGGTGAGCCAGTGGAACACCGGCGACAACAGCATCTACCACGTGATGCAGTACCGGTTCGAAGGCCTCGGCCGCTGGGCCGACCGGGCCTGAATCTGATCAACAACGCCCGGTGATCACCGGCCGGCCGGCTCGAGCCGGTCGGCCGGGATCCGCCGGGCCTCCTGCACCTCCCGCATGTGCGGCGCGACCACGCTGGCCGAGATCCGGCAGTCGGCGACGTAGAGTCCCGCCGAAGGGCCGGCCAGCCAGCCGGCCAGATCGTCAAGATCATCAAGGGTTCGTACGGTGCGGCCGGCGGCACCCACCGAACGGCCGAGGCCCGCGAAGTCCACTTCGCCGATCCGCATCGGCCCCTGGTCGAGTCCGAGACTGCCGTACTGGTGCACCTCGGCGCCGTACGCACCGTCGTCAAAGATGATCATCACGGCGCGGCGGGCGGTCCGGGCCAGCGATTCGAGGTCGGCCAGGCCCATCAGCGCGCCGCCGTCGCCGGAGGCGAGCACGACCGTGGACTCCGGCCGGGCCCGGGCGGCGCCGACGGCGCTGGCCAGGCCGAGCCCGATCGTCTGGTACGCCGTGCCGACCATGATCAACCGGTCCGGCCCGCCGATCCGCCAGTAGCGCGGGCCCCACTCCAGGAAGTGGCCGCCGTCGGTGACCACGGTCCGGTCCGCCGGCAGGATCCCGTCCAGCCGCCGGGCCAGCTGGCGCGGGTCGAGCCGGCCGTCCGGCAGCAGCCCGCCGGGCGTCGCGGGCAGGTCGGGCTCGTGGGCCGCGGCCACCTCCGGGTGCGCGGTGGTCCAGACCTCATGATCACGGGGCCGGACCCGGCGGAGCAGTTCCTGGGCGGCCAGCGCCGCGTCGGCCCGGACGGCGAGGTCGACCCGGGGATGGGTCGGCGCCGCGAGATCGACCTGCAGCACCCGGGCGTCCTCGGCGAACAGCCGGCCGAACCGGGTGGTGAACTGATTCAGGCCGGCGCCGACGACGAGCACCAGGTCCGCGGCCGCGAACGCGGCGGTGCAGCGCCGGGTGCCGAAGCCGCCGGCGATCCCGAGGTGATCATGGACCGGGCCGAACAGGTTGCGGGCGAAGGCCGTGGTGGCGGCGGGTGCCTTGATCAACCGGGCCAGCCGGGTCAGGTCCGGGCCGGCGCCGGCCAGCCAGGCGCCACGCCCGGCCAGGATCACCGGCCGCCGCGCCGCGTTGATCAACTCCGCCAGGCGCTCCAGCTCGGCCTCCGCCGGCACGGCCGGCATAGGCGCCGGGATCCCTGGCAGCGTGGGGATCCGGCCGGCTTCGGCCGTCGCGAGATCGTACGGCAGCGCGACCACGACCGGGCTCCGCGCGGCGAGGGCGTACCCGATCGCCTCGGTGAGGTCGGTGACCACCGAGCCGGCGCCGACGGTGACGGTCCGGGCCCCGACCGCGGCGGCCAGCGCGGTCTGGTCGACGTCCCACGGCCGTGCGCCCGCCGCGGGTTCGGACCCGGTGATCAACACCAGCGGAATCTGCGCCCGGACCGCCTCGGCGAGCGGCGTGATCGCGTTGCTGAAGCCCGGGCCGTAGGTGGTGGTGGCCGCGGCGAGCCGGCCGGAGGCACGGAAGTACGCGTCCGCGGCGGCAACCCCGGCGGCCTCGTGGCGGACCGCGGTGAACGTGGTGCGGGTCCGGGACAGTGCGTCCAGGAGATAGGCGTTGCCGTTGCCCATCACCCCGAAGACGTCGGACAGGTGGGCGGAGAGGACGAAAGCGGCATGCTCGGAGACGTTCGACATGAACGGGCCTTCTCTCGACGACGAGGATCAGATCCGTATATGTCTCACCGGTCCACAGGCCGGGCTATTGCCCCTTTTTCGAGCAACGACGCCATTTCCGCCGGACACTGCCGACTATAACCCCACCGGCCAGGATCGGTGGGTCAGCCGAGCTCGGACCGGATCCGGTCCGCGGCGTCGGCCAGCCGGGCTCCCACCGGCGCCGGGTCGTGGTCCGCGCCGGCGACGTGCACGACGGCCAGCGCGGCAGGAGCCTGGCCGGGCAGCCGGAGCGGAACGGCGACCGCGGAGAGACCGGGCACCACCTCGTCGCGGCTGGTCGCGTAGCCGCGGCGGGCCGCCTCAGACGCCTCCGGACGACGCTTCCCCGCGACGCCGAGCCCGGCCCACTCGCCGTCGGTGAGCACGCTCTGGATCGCCAGCCCGGGCGCGCCGACCATGATCGAATGCCGGGTGCCCGGCCGCCGCGCGATGCTGGCCGGACCGGGCGGCGGCTCGACGCTGACCAGCGTGACGCACTCGTCGGAATCCAGCACCACCAGGAAAGCAGTCATCCCGAGCTCCCGGGCGACGGCGGTCAGCTCGGGCAGCGCGGCCGCCTGCAGGCTCCGCTGCACGCCCCGGGCCAGGGCCGCCATCCGTGGCCCGAGCAGCAGCAGCCCGCGATCGTCACGGAGCACCAGCCGGTGATCTTCGAGCGTACGCAGGATCCGGTACGCGATCGAGCGGTGCAGGCCGAGCGCCGCCGCCAGCTCGGCGATGCTGATCGGCCCGCTCGCCTCGGCCAGGATCTCCAGCGCCCGCAGCCCGCGGGACAGGGTCTGGGAGTGCGCGGCGGGTTTCGGGTCTGCCACAGCTCCTCCTTCCCGATTCGGGTTGCCCACGACGATCTCGCGGCGTATCGTCCGATACTAGAACATCGTGTTCTATATGAGAACACACATCGATCGATCTTGATCATGAAACTCATCGAGGAGTAGCGATGGCCATCCGGACCGGACAACAGTTCCTGGACAAGATCAACTCGATGCGCCCGCAGCTGACCATCGACGGCAAGCAGGTCAGCGAGAACGTCGCCGAGCATCCCGCGTTCGCCGGGGTCGCCCGCAGCTACGCGAAGCTGTACGACCTGCAGCACGATCCGGCCCACGCCGCGGCGCTGACCTACCCGTCGCCGAGCAGCGGCGAGCCGGTCAGCGCCTCGTTCCTGATCCCGCGGACCCAGGAGGATCTGGTGCACCGCCGGGAGGCGGCCCGGACCTGGGCCGACCACTCCCACGGCTTCCTCGGCCGGACCGCCGACTACCTGAACGCCGCGCTCACCGCGCTGGCCGCGGCCGCGGCCTGGTTCGACCAGGCCGATCCCCGGTACGGCGAACGGATCCGTGCCTACTACGAGTACGTACGCGAAAATGATCTTCTGACGACGCACACGCTGATCCCGCCGCAGTCCAACCGCTCGGTCTCCGGCTCGGAGCAGATGGGCGGCAAGGTGGCCGCCCAGGTGATCGAGGAACGTGCCGACGGGATCGTCGTCCGCGGCGCCCGGATGCTGGCCACCGTCGCGCCGATCGCCGACGAGATCTTGGTCTTCCCGTCCACCCTGCTGCGCGGCACGGACCGGGACATCCCGTACAGCTTCGCGCTCGCGATCCCGAACGACACCCCAGGCCTGCGCTACCTGTGCCGGACGTCGCTGCACCACGGCGGGTCGACGTTCGACGAGCCGCTGGCGTCGCGGTTCGAGGAGATGGACGCGATGGTGATCTTCGACGACGTCTTCGTACCGGCCGAGCGGGTCTTCATGCTCGGGAATCCCCAACTGTGCAACGCGTTCTACACCGAGACCGGGGCGACCGCGCTGATGACCCAGCAGGTGGTGACCCGGACCATTGCCAAGAGCGAGTTCTTCCTCGGACTGGCGTCGGAGATCGCATCCTCGATCGCGATCGAGGGCTACCAGCACATCCAGGAGGACCTGGCCGAGTTGATCATGGACGTGGAGATCGGCAAGGCACTGCTCCGGGCGGCCGAGGCCGACGCCGCGCCGAACCAGTGGGGCATGATGGCGCCCAAGTGGAGCTCCCTGAACGCGGCCCGGAACTGGTTCCCGCGGGCCTCGCAGCGGTTCCCGGCGATCATCCGCAAGTTCTGCGCCTCCGGACTGCTGGCGGCGCCGAGCGAGGCCGACCTGTCCTCCGGCGCCCGGGAGGACATCGACCAGTACCTGCAGGCGAAGCTGCTGCCGGCCGAGAGCCGGGCCCAGCTGTACCGGCTCGCGTTCGACGCCTCGATGTCCGCCTTCTCGTCCCGGCAGGCGCAGTACGAGTACTACTTCTTCGGCGACCCGGTCCGGATGGCCGGGGCGCTGGTGAACAGCTACGATCGCGAACCGGCCCGAAACCGGGTCCGGGAGCTCCTCGCCCGGACCGATTGATCAACTCGGCAGGAAGGCGGAACGGATGAGCCAGGACCGCTGGTTCCATCGGCGCGGAACGCTCGCCCGGGACGGCTGGCAGAGCCGGGTGGACGACACCCTGCCCGGCTGGCAGCACACCGGCCTGGACGTCGCCGAGCTGACGGAATCCGTCACCCTGCCGCTGGACCAGACCGGGGTGGAGCGCATCGTCGTACCCCTGGCCGGATCGTTCACCGTCACCCACAGCGTGGACGGGACCGACGGCGAGACCCGGCTGGCCGGCCGGCGGTCCGTCTTCACCGGGCCGACCGACGTGCTCTACCTACCGGCCGGCAGCACCGGAACGATCACCGGGACCGGTCGGGTCGCGGTGGCGACGTCGCCGACGACCGAGGTCCGGCCGCTCCGGCACGTGGCGGCGTCCGACATCCCGGTCGAGCTGCGCGGCGCGGGCGCGGCCAGCCGGCAGGTGCACAACTTCGGCACGCCGGACGCGCTGGACGCGGCCCGCCTGATCGTCTGCGAGGTGATCACCCCGGCGGGCAACTGGTCCTCCTACCCGGCGCACAAGCACGACGAGCACGTGCCGGGGCACGAGTCCCGGCTGGAAGAGATCTACTACTTCGAGGCGGCACCCGAAGCGGCCGCCGAAGTTGATCAGGAGAACGCCTTCGGCCTGTTCAGCAGCTACTCCTCGCCGGCCGGCGAGATCGAGATCAACGCAATGGTCCGCACCGGAGACATCGCCCTGGTCCCGTACGGCTATCACGGGCCGGCCGTCGCGGCGCCCGGCTACGACCTGTACTACCTGAACGTGATGGCCGGCCACGACCCGGAACGGGCCTGGTTGATCACCGACGACCCGGCGCACACCTGGGTCCGCGGCACCTGGCCGGACCAGCCGGTCGACCCGCGGCTCCCCTACCACGACGTGTGAGGTTGGTCACACGAGTCGTGCATCGGGCGCGATGATCATGGTTGGGTCGCCCCATGGAAACGGGCGAGGATCTGACGAAGGTGCTGGACGCATGGCGCGGCATCCTGGGTGAACCGGAGATCGGCGCGAAGGTGCCCGGCCGCGACCTCTGGCCGGTGTTCTCCGAACACGGGCGGCGCTGCCTGCTCAAGCGGCTCAGCCCGTGGCGCAACCTGCCGGAGGCGGACGAGGCCCGGGTGCTGCAGCACCTGGCTGCGAGCGGAGTGTCGGTCGCCGGGTTCATGATCACCGACCGCGGCGGGAGCTTCGCCGAGGTCGACGATCGCCGCTATCTCTTGCTGCCCTGGTTGGACCATGACCACCTGCCGGCCGCGGAGTTGATCAAGGTCGAGGAGGCGGCCGGCCGAGCGGCCGCGGGGCTGCACCGCGCTCTGGCCGATTACCCGTGGCCGGCGAACTCGTACACCGAGAAGTTGATCGACGCCCTGGAGGGCGAGCTGCTGCTGCCACCCGACCTGCTGGCGGCGTACGCGGAACAGCGCGCCGCGGTGATCACCGCCCTGACCGGGCTGCCGGTGCAGCTGGTGCACGGCGACCTCAACCCCGGCAATGTCCTGCTCCGGCGCGGCGGCGTCGCCGGCTTCATCGATTTCGATCACCTGCCGCTGGCGCCGCGGATCTGGGACGTGGGCAAGTACCTGTCCCGGCGGCTGCGCCGCACCGGGCGCGAGGCCGGGTTCAGCACCGCCGACGGGTTGCGCCATGTGACCACCTTCCTGCGCGGCTACCAGCATGATCATCCGTTGACGCCCCGGGAACTCGCCGCGGTGCCGATCATGATCCTGGCCGGCAACGTCATCGAGGCCAGCTACTTCGAGGAGATCCGGTCCGGGAAACTCGACCGGCGCCGGCTCGATGATCACGACGAGGTGCTCCGGGACACGATCGAGGCGGCCCGCTGGCAGCTCGGCCATCCGGACCTCGTCGCCGACGCCGTCCGGTCAGCCGCGCCGGCCTGACCGGATCGCCGCGAAGGAGGCACGGAGCTCGGCCACATAGAGATCCGGCACCTCGAGGGCGGCGAAGTGTCCGCCGACCGGCGGCTCGCCCCAGTAGCGCAGGTCGGGGAACCGCCGCTCGGCCCAGCGCCGGGACGGCCGCGGCAGTTCGGCCGGGAAGGCCGAGCCACCGGTCGGGACCATGATCACGTCCGGCGTCGCCTCTGTGAACCACCGGCTCACCTCGCCGATGCTCTCCCAGTAGAGGCGCGCACTGGACGCGGCGGTCCCGGTCAGCCAGTAGAGCGTGACCGTGTCCAGCAGCCGGTCGACCGGGACGCCGGGACCGGCCGGATCGGCCCAATCCTCATATTTCTCGGCGATCCACGCACACAGCCCGACGGGCGAGTCGTTCAGGGCGTACCCGATCGTCTGCGGTTTGGTCGCGTGCAGCTCGCCGTACGCGGAGCCAGTGCGGGACCGCTCGGCCAGTTGATCAACGGCCCGCTGCTCTGGGGCGGTGAACGGCTCCGACCGGTCGGGTGCGACGAGCGGCGGGATCAGGTGGATCCCGATCATCCGGTCCGGATCCTGCGCCGCGATCATGGTCGACACGCTGGTGCCCCAGTCGCTGCCCGCGGCGGCGAACCGCCGGTAGCCCAGCCGGCCCATCAGCTCGCTCCAGGCGGCGGCGATCCGGTGGATGTCCCAGCCGGCGGCGCTCGGCCGGTCGCTGAAGCCGTACCCGGGCAGGGAGGGGCAGACGACGTGGAACGCGTCCGCGGCCGTACCGCCGTGCGCCGTCGGATCGGTGAGCGGGCCGACCACGTCGAGGAATTCCAGGTACGAACCCGGCCAGCCGTGACTGAGCAGCAACGGCGTCGCCTCCGGGTGCGGCGACCGCTGATGCAGGAAGTGCAGCCCGAGGCCGTCGATCACCGTCCGGAACTGCGGCCGCCCGGCCAGCTCGGCCTCCAGCCTTCGCCAGTCGTACCCCTCGGCCCAGTGGTCGGCGAGCCCACGCAGGCGCTCGAGCGGAACACCCTGGCCGGGAGCGGTGGCCGGCTCGGGCCACCGGGTGTCCCGGATCCGGCGACGCAGTTCGTCGAGCCGGGCCTGCTCGACCTCGACGGAGAACGGTTCGATCACCGTTCCATCCTGCCCCGGCCCGCTTCCGGATCCGGATCCGGCCCGTTAGGCTGACGCCCGAAGGTGTAACGTCAAACCTCACAGGAAAGAGCCTCGCGCATGAGCACACCGACCACCCGCGCCGTGATCAACGTCGACCTCGGCGGCCCGGTGATCAACCGGCACCTGTACGGCCACTTCGCCGAGCACCTCGGCCGCTGCATCTACGGCGGCTTCTGGGTCGGCGAGGATTCCGAGCTGCCCAACGTCGGCGGCATCCGGACCGATGTGGTCGAGGCGCTGCGCGCCCTGGACATTCCCAACCTGCGCTGGCCGGGCGGCTGCTTCGCCGACGAGTACCACTGGCAGGACGGGATCGGGCCGCGGGAGGACCGGCCGGTCATGGTGAACACCCATTGGGGCAACGTCGAGGAGAACAACCACTTCGGCACCCACGAGTTCATGGCGCTCTGTGAGCTGCTCGGCGCCGACCCGTA
The DNA here is from genome assembly GCF_042666975.1 of Microlunatus sp. GCM10028923. NCBI lineage: Bacteria > Bacillati > Actinomycetota > Actinomycetes > Propionibacteriales > Propionibacteriaceae > Microlunatus > Microlunatus sp. GCM10028923. The sequence goes on from NZ_JBHTFF010000004.1 coordinate 478,392, forward strand.
CGTCAACGGCAACGTGGGTTCCGGCACCGTCCGCGAGATGAGCGAGTGGGTCGAGTACCTGACCCGCGACGGCGACTCGCCGATGGTGCGGCAGCGCAAGGCGAACGGCCGGGAGGCGCCGTGGCGGGTGCCGTTCTGGGGCATCGGCAACGAGGCCTGGGGCTGCGGCGGCAACATGCGGGCCGAGGCGTACGCCGACGAGGCGCGCCGGTACGCGACGTACTGCCGTGATCACGGTGACAACAAGCTGTTCAAGATCGCCGCCGGCGCCTCCGATGATGATCTTGAGTGGACCGAGACCCTGATGAAGGCCGTCACCTGCCTCAGCTGCAAGCGGGAGCCGAAGAAGTTCTTCCAGGGCATCTCGTTCCACTACTACACGGTCGCCGGGACGTGGCAGAACAAGGGCCAGGCCACCGAGTTCGGTGACGACGACTTCTACCGGACCATGATCAAGGCGGCCGACATCGACCGCGTGATCAAGGGGCACAGCGCCGTCATGGACGCCTACGACCCGGGCCGCACGATCGGCCTGGTCTGCGACGAGTGGGGCACCTGGTGGGATGTCGAGCCGGGCACCAACCCGGGCTTCCTGTTCCAGCAGAACACCTTGCGCGACGCCCTGGTGGCCGGCCTGCACTTCGACATCTTCCACCGGCACGCCGAGCGGTTGATCATGGCCAACATCGCGCAGACCGTGAACGTGCTGCAGGCGATGATCTTGACCGATGACCAGGGCGGTCTGGTGCTGACGCCGACCTACCACGTGTTCGAGATGAACAAGGGCCACCAGGACGCCACCTCGCTCGCCGTACACCTGCCGGACGGGCCGGCCCCGATCGACGTCAACGGCACCGCGCTGGACCAGGTCACCGCCTCGGCCAGCCGCAAGGGCGACACCGTCCTGATCTCGGCGAGCAACCTGTCCCTCGACTCCGCGACCAAGATCGACTTCGACCTCCGCGGCGGCGGGGTACGGGAAGCGCGGGGCCGGATCCTCACCGCCGACCGGCCGCAGGCCCACAACACGCCCATCGACCCCACCGACGTCGCCCCGGTCGAGCTCGACGTCCGGATCACCGACGGCCACCTGGTCGCCGACCTCCCGCCGCACGCCTTCGCGACGATCGAGTTCGACCTGGCGACCTGATCAGCCGACCATGGTCGGGAAGTTGGCCACGAGGAGGCCGAGCCATCCGATGTTGGCCAAGCCGGACAGCACGACGCCGACGAGGCCGAGCACGTACCCAACGTGGAGGGCTCCTTGTTCCGGGAACCCCTGGGGCACGAAGTAGGCGGCATAGTAGTCACGCAACTGGATCTGGATGCGATGCATGATCACGACGGGCAGGCTGATCATGAGCCCGATCACCGGCATCCAGAGCAGGACGATTCCGATGACCGCAAGGGCCACGCCGGCCGAGGCGCCGATGATCCGAATGACCTGCCGGCGGAAGATCTCCCGCACCCACGGATCGGCCGGCGGCACCGGCGGCGGAGCGCCGGGTCCGCGCGCAAAGAACGGTGGCGGTGGCACGGGCATGCCGGGCTGAGACATGCCGCTGAGCTTCACACAACCGAAGGTCGCCGGCCAGCGGCAGCTCGGGGACGCGCCGCGTTTCGGTGCGGCTCCGGCGTGTCAGTGCACGGGTTCCGGTCGAGCGGTCCCGACCCGGTGGGCGACCCAGGCCTGGTGCAGCCTCGCGTAGATGCCGTCCGGCAGATCGACCAGGTCGGCGTGCCGGCCGTGCTCGACGACGTGGCCGTGGTCGAGCACCAGGACCAGGTCGGCGCGTTCGGCGGTCGACAGGCGGTGCGCGATGGTGACCGTGGTCCGGCCGCGGGCCAGGCCCTCCAACGCGGCCTGCAGGCGGACGTCCGAGGCCGGGTCGACGGCGCTGGTCGCCTCGTCCAGCACGATCAGATCCGGGTCGGCGATGTAGGCCCGGGCCAGGGCGACCAGCTGTCGCTCGCCGGCGCTGAGCGCCTCGCCGCGCTGGTGCACCGGGGTGTCCAGCCCGAGCGGCAGGCCTTCGATCCAGTCCAGCAGGCCGAGGTCCTCCATCGCCGCCAGCATCTGCAGCTCGGTGGCGTCGGGGCGGCCGTAGCGGAGGTTGTCGGCGATGCTGCCGTCGAACAGGAAGCCCTCCTGCGGCACCATCACCACCCGGCCGCGCAGCGAGTCGAACGGGATCCGGTCGACCTCGATGCCGCCGATCCGTACGGCGCCGGAGGTCGGGTCCATCATCCGGGTCAGCAGCTTCGCGAGCGTCGTCTTGCCGCTGCCGGTCTCGCCGACGATCGCGACATGGGTCCGCGGCGGGATCGACACGTTCAGGCCGTGCAGGACCTCGGGGCCGCCCGGGTAGGCGTACCGGAGATCGGCGATCTCGATGCCGAGCGGGCCGGCCGGCAGCCGCTGGGCATCCGCCCGGGCCGGGCCGCGCTCCCCCGTCTTCGGATCGATCGCACCGCCGGGATCGGCGATGTCGGCCGGGGTGTCGATCACGCCGAGCACCCGGCGCCAGCCGGCCACCGCGTTCTGGGCCTCGTTGAGCATCTCGATGCCCATCCGGACCGGCTGGCTGAACAGCGACACCAGGAACACGAACGCGACCAGCTGGCCCACCGAGAGCAGGTCCGTGGACGTGCCGAGCCAGATGCCGACCACGATCACCATGCCGGTGGTGATGCCGTCGCTCATCTCCGACAGGGAGAAGGACACGGCCTGCGGCCGCAGCACCCGCAGCTGCGCGCCGCGGACCTCGGTGACGGTGTCGTCCATCTCGCGGTTGGTCCGGCCGGTGACGCCGTACGCGCGGATCGTGGCGGACCCGACGAGGGACTCCGACACCGAGCCGAGCATCGACCCGACCCGGGACCGGACGATCTGGTACCGGGACCGGATCCGCTTCTGGATCTGGGTCATCGCCAGCAGCACCGGTACGAAACACAGCCAGGTCAGGATCGCCAGCGGCCAGGAATAGATCGCCATCACGACGGTCGCGATGACCACCTGCAGGCTCATCACGATCAGCATGATCCCGCCGAAGGACATGAACTGGCTGACCGTGTCGACGTCGCTGGTCACCCGGGAGACCAGCGCGCCGCGCTTCTCGGTGGACTGGGTGAGCAGCGACAGGTCGTGGATGTGCCGGAAGGCGCGGGTACGCAACGTCCGCAGCGCGGTCTCCGAGGCCCGGAACAGCCGGCGGTTCATGAACACGTTCGCCGCCACCGTCCCCGCCAGGACGAGGGCCGCGAGGCCCAGGCTGCCCGCGACGAAGCCCAGGTCGATCGCCTCGGCGCCGACGATCCCGCCGTCGATGATCCGCTGCACCGTCACCGGTACGACGATCTTGCCCGCGGTCGTGACCACGGCGAGCACCAGGGTCAGCCACAGGCCACGGGCGACGTCCGGGGTCAGCGCCAGGCCACGGCGGACGGTGGCGATCGTGCCCTCTTCCGCGCTCCGTTCGGTGGCCAGGCTGCTGCTCTCCGACACCGGCGCCTTCTGTGGGGTGACGGTCATCGTTCCTCCATCAGACGGTCCTCGTCCTCGCAGTCGGTACGGTGCCGCTCCTCGGCCCGTTCCACCCACACCTCCGGGTCGTCCGGCGACGGCTCCCGCTTCCCGTGCTCCCGCTCGGCGCGCTCCCGTTCCGCCCGCTTCCGCTCGGCCAGCTCGCGTTCCGCGCGCTCCCGTTCGGCCTGCGCCCGTTCGTCGCTCGCCTGGGCCGCGGCCTGCTCGTCCAGCTCGGCCCGTTCCGACTCGAGCAGCTCGTGGGCGATGGCCGCCTCGTCGTACGCCTCGACCAGGGCCTGGTACGGCGGGACCTCGGCGAGGAGTTCGGCGTGGCTGCCGGTCGCGGTGATCCGGCCGTGTTCGAGGAACACCACCCGGCTGGCGATCGAGATCGTCGACTTGCGGTAGGCGACCACCAGCAGCGTCGTCTCGGTGATCTCCTGGTGGATGCCCTCCAGGATGGCGGCCTCGACCGCCGGGTCGCAGGCGCTGGTGGCGTCGTCCAGGACGAGCAGCCGGGGCCGGCGGACCAGCGCGCGAGCAAGCGCGATCCGCTGCCGCTGCCCGCCGGACAGCGACCCGCCGCGCTCCCCGAGCACCGTGTCGAGGCCCTCCGGGAGGGCGTCCACGAAGCCCTCGGCCTGAGCGACCCGGAGGGCCCAGCGGACGTCCTCGTCGCTGAAGTCCTCGCCGAGGGTCACGTTGTCCCGGACGCTGGAGTCGAACACGAAGGCCTGCTGCAGGACCAGGGCGACGGACTCGGCGAGCGAGTCGGCGGTGAGGTCGCGCAGGTCGACGCCGTCCAGCAGGATCCGGCCGTCGGTCGGGTCCAGCAGCCGCGAGGCCAGCAGGGTCAGGGTCGACTTGCCGGAACCGGTGGCGCCGACGATCGCGACCACCCGGCCGTCGGTCTCGGCGTCGGCGGTGAGGTCGACCTGGTGCAGCGCCACGGCGTCCGGCCGGGTGCGACCGGTCGCCGAATGCGAGTCGCGGTATTCGAGCGTGACGCCCCGGAACTCCACCCGTGCGGGGCGGCCGGTGTCCGGTGCGGTGGCCGTACCGTACGCGAGCTGGTCCCGGGCGGTCAGGATCCGGCGGGTCCGGCGCCAGCCGACCACCACCCGCGAGAGATCACCGAGCACCCAGCCGAACGACCGCAGCGGCAGCGCCATCAGCGTGAACAGGTAGGCGACCTGCACCAGCTGGCCGGTGGTCAGCGCGCCCTGCCCGATCCGCCAGGTGCCGACGAGCGTGACCAGCAGGATCGCGACGTTCGGCAGCGCGTCGATGACCGGGTCGAACCAGCCGCGTACGTAGCCGAGGCGGATGCCGTTGCGGCGCAGCCGGTCGGCGGCGTCGACGAACCGCTCCTCCTCGACGTCCTCGCGGCCCAGGGACTTGACCACGTTGGCGCCGTCGAACGACTCGTGGGCGATCTCGGAGACCTCGGCGCGGAGCCGCTGCGACTCCAGCGCGATCGGCGCCGCCTTCGCCTGGAAGATCATGTTCAGCGCCATCAGCATCCCGACCGTCACGACCATGATCAGCAACAGGACGGGGTCGATGCCGGCCACCACGACGACGGCGTACGCCAGCATGGCCAGCGTCGCCAGGGCGAACGGGAACGGCGCGATGGCGAAGAAGGTGGCCTCGATGTCGGAGTACATCGTCGACAGCAGCGCGCCGGTCGACTGGCGGCGGTGCCACAGCAGCGGCAGCTCGGACAGCCGGCGGGTCAGCCGCAACCGGTAGTCCGCGATCAGGTGGAACTGGGTCACCGAGGCCAGCGTGCGCCGGCCCACCACGGTCACCGCCCGGAGCACGGCGATGCCAGCCACCAGCAGGCCCGCCGTGGCGACGGCGCCGGGGACGGGGTTGCCGGACTCGAACGAAGGCACGATGACGTCCTGCGTCACCTGCCCGATCACCGTCGAGGTCAGCACCTGCAACAGGGCGAACGCGACCCCGGAGAGCACCGACGGGATGAAGATCAGCCGACGCTCCCAGCAGGCCGAGAACAACCGGCCGAGCCCTTCGCGGAAGACGACACCCGCCGACGGTGCGGCGCCGATGCCGTCGGCCGTTGCGGCGGTCGAGGTTCGAGCGGGCGAGGGCCGGGACGGAGTTCCGGTCGAGCCGGAGGCAGCAGAGACAGTCAAGGAACACCCAGGAAGGAGGACGAAACGACGGGAACCCGTCGCCGGTGACGAAACCCAACGATCCTAACCCGCCGCCCGGACCCGGGAAAACGCTCCCCCGCTCTCGGCTGCGACCCGTGGGCAAGCCAGAACGCTCCCTGAGCTTGTCGAAGGGCCAAGCCCGACCTGGCTCGGCGCTGCGACAGGCTCAGGGCACCGGGAGGTTGCCCGGACGGGTACTGGCGCGGTGGGCGATCGTGGCGGCGGGCATCACGACGCGGGCGGGCGCGGGGGTGGAGCCCTGGGCGATCCGCTCGATCAGCAACTCGCAGATCGCGTCGGCCATCGCCTCGTTGTCCGGTTCGACGGAGGTCAGGGCGGGGATCGTGTGCGCGCTCGTCCGGAGGTTGTCGAAGCCGATCACCTGGACCTGGTCCGGCACCCCGATCCCAGCGTCGGCGAGCGCGCGCAGCACCCCGTACCCGGCGGCGTCGGTGAGCGCGAAGACGGCGTCGAAGTCGATCTTGGCGGCGATCAGTTCCTGGACCGCCCGGTGGCCGTCGGCGACCCGCAGCGACGCGGGAACGATCAGCTCCGGGTGCACCGGCAGCCCGGCGTCGGCGTGCGCCCTCCGGTAGCCGGTGGTCCGCAGCGCGGCCATGGTCTGCCGGCGGGAGGATCGCCCGCCCAGCAGCACGATCCGGCGGGCACCGGTGCGCAGCAGCAGTTCGGTCGCCTGCCGGGCGCCGTCGACGTTGTCCATCAGCACGTGGTCGAACCGGGCCGGCACCGCCCGCTCGCCGATCAGCACCACCGGGGTGTCGATCCGCAGCCGTTCAAGATCATCACGGTCGCCGGCCACCACGCTGAGCACGAACCCGTCGTAGCTGCTCAGCCGCGCCGTGGTCAGTGTGTCCAGCTCGGCGGAACGGGAGCCGCCGGTGCGTTCCATGATCAGCCGCAGTCCATGATCACCGAGCCGCGCCGCCAGCCGGTCGGCCAGCTCGGAGAAGTAGCCGGAGTCGAAGTCCGGTACGGCGAGCCCGACGGTTCCGGTCCGGCCGACCCGGAGCTGCCGGGCGGCGACGTTGACCTGATAGCCCAGTTCCTCGATCGTCTCCAGCACCCGCTGCCGGGTGGCTTCGCTGACCCGCTGCGACCGGCCGTTGATCACGTTCGACACGGTCATGGTCGACACGCCCGCGGCACGGGCCACGTCGGTCATGGTCACCGCACGTCTGTTCATGATCAGACGCAGCTGCCGGTCAGGCGACCGATTCGGCGTCGGTACGGAGACGCTGGGAGATCACCGCCGAGACACCGTCGCCGCGCATCGTCACCCCGTACAGCGCGTCCGCGACCTCCATGGTGCGCTTCTGGTGGGTGATCACGAGCAGCTGGCTGTTCTGCCGGAGCTCCTCGTAGATCTCCAGCAGCCGACCCAGGTTGGTGTCGTCCAGCGCCGCCTCGACCTCGTCCAGGATGTAGAACGGGCTCGGTCGGGCGATGAACAGCGAGACCAGGAACGCGACCGCGACCAGGGACCGCTCGCCGCCGGACAGCAGCGACAGCCGCTTCACCTTCTTGCCCGGCGGCCGCGCCTCGACGTCCACGCCGGTGGTCAGCCAGTTGCCCGGCTCGGTCAGCACCAGCCGGCCCTCGCCGCCCGGGAAGAGCCGCGCGAAGACCCGGTTGAAGGCGTTCTCGACGTCGGCGTACGCGTCGGCGAAGACCTGCTCCACCCGGGCGTCGACCTCGCTGATGATGTCGAGCAGGTCGGTCCGGGTCTTGCGCAGGTCCTCCAGCTGCTCGGAGAGGAACTTGTGCCGCTCCTCCATCGCGTCGAACTCCTCCAACGCGAGCGGGTTGATCCGGCCCAGCTGGCCGAGCGACCGTTCGGCGCGGCGGAGCCGCTTCTGCTGCTCCTCCCGCACGTACGGCACCGGCTCGGGCCGCTCGCTCTCGTCGGTGATGGCGGAGCCGTCGTCCCGGGTCAGCACCGGGACCGGCAGTTCGGGCCCGTACTCCTCGGCCAGCACGGTCGGCTCCAGGCCGAGCTCGGTCATCGCCTTCTCGTTCAGCGCCTCGATCCGCATCCGGTGCTCGGCCCGGGCCATCTCCTCGCGGTGCGCGGAGTCGACCAGCGACTCGAAGTCGGCGCCGAGCGAGCGGACCTTCCGGCGGACCTCGGCCAGCACGGCCTCGGCCTCCTGCCGGGTCGCCTCGGCCTCGGAACGCTCGGTCGCGGCCAGCGCCACCGACCGCTCGACCTGCTCGGCCAGGTAGCTGCCGGCCGCATGCACCGCGGTCGCCATCCGCGCCTCGCGGAGCATCCGTTCCCGGCGGGCCACCGCGCGGGCGTGCGCCTGGCGTTCGTTCTCGGCCGCCCGGCGCAGCGCGTCGGCCCGGCCGGCCAGGGCCCGGACCCGCTCCTCCAACGTCCGCAACGCGAGCCGGGACTCCATCTCGGCGGCCCGGGCCAGCCGGGCCTCCTCGCCCAGCCGGTCCCGCTCGGCCGAGTCCGGTTCGTCGATCTCGGCCTCGTCGCTGGCCATCTCGAGCCGCTGCTCCAGGTCGGCCAGCCCGGACAGGTCGGAATCCCGGGCCTCCTCGGCCTGCCGGATCGCCGCGGCCAGCCGGTCCGCCTCGCCGCGGGCGCCCTTCGCGGTCGAGGACAGCTGGCCGAGCTCCTCGGCCACGGCCGCCATCGCCGCGTCGGACTCGTGCAGCTTGGCCAGGGTGATCTCGACGTCCCGCTTGGCCTGGGTGTGCCGATCGGCCAGCTCGGTCTGGGCGAACTTCAACCGCTCGCAGGCATGGTTGGCCGCGGCCAGCTTCTGCTCCGCCTCGTCGACCGCGGCCTGTACCTCGATCAGGCTCGGCTGCGCCGAGGAACCGCCGGCCGCGAAGTGGGCGCTCAGGACGTCGCCGTCCCGGGTCACCGCGGTCAGGTCGGCGTACTGCCGGACCAGGTCCCGGGCCGCCGCCAGGTCGTCCACGACGGCGATCTTGCGCAGCACCCGGTCCACCGCGGGCCGCAGCTCCGCGCCGCACTCGACCACGTCGACGGCGTACCGGACGTTGCCGGGCAGGTCCGGCCAGGAGGTCCGGCCGGAGCCCGGGGCCCGATCTTCTCCAGCGACATTGGCCAGCAGCAGCCCGGCCCGGCCGAGGTCCTCGAGCTTGAGATGTTCGAACGCGGTGATCGCGGCGTTCACGTCGGTCACCGCGACGGCGTCCGCCGCGTGCCCGAAGGCCGCCGCCACCGCCGTCTCGTACGTCGCCTCGACCCCGACCAGCGCCGCCACCGAGCCGAGCAGGCCGGCCACCTGGTCGGTCGCCGCCAGCAGCGCGGCGCCGGCGTCCTTGCGCCGCAGGCCGACCTGGAGCGCCTCGACCCGGGCCACCAGCGCGGCCCGCTCCTGCTGGGCCTGCGCCTCGGCGCGGCGCAGCTCGGCAAGCTCGGCGTCGAACCGGTCCAGCGTCTCCTGGGCGGACTCGTGTTCGGCGTCCAGTCCCTCTTCGCCGTCGTCCAGCCCGGCCACCCGCGACTCCAGCGAGGTGAACGCCCGCTCGGCGACCGCGGCCCGCTCCGCCGCCTCCGCCTGCGCGGCGCTGAGCCGGCCGAGTTCCGCGTCCGCGGCCTCGGCCCGGCTGCGCAGCGAGTTGACCTGGCCGGTCAGCCGGGCCAGGCCCTCGCGCCGGTCGGACGCGGCCCGGATCAGGCCGGCGAACCGGGTCTCCTCGATCCGGTGCGCCTCCTCCAGCTCGGCCCGCCGTTCGCTGGCCAGCTCGAGCGCCTCGGCCTTCTCCTCCAGCTCTGCGGTCAGTTCGGCTTCCTGCTCGCCGACCGCGTCCGCCTCCCGGTCCAGTTCGTCGGGGTCGCGGCCGGGCCGTACCTCTCCCGGATCGGACTCGGCGTTGCGCATCCGTTCCCGGGCGATTGACAGTGTGCTGGCCACCCGCTCCTTCAGCGCGGCCAGGGAGTACCAGGTCTCCTGGGCGGCGGTCAGTCGCGGCAGCCCTTCCCGTACGGACTCCTCGGCGGCGACCTCGGTCTCCCGGGCCGCCTCCAGCGCGTCCTCCAGCTCGCGGCGGCGTTCCCGCATCGCCTTCTCGTCGGCCAGGTCGGACTCCATCGCGAGCGTGGCCTGGACCAGGTCGTCGGCGATCAGCCGGGCCTTCGCGTCGCGGACCTCGGCCTGGATCACGGCGGCCTTGCGGGCCACCTCGGCCTGCCGGCCGAGCGGCTTCAGCTGGCGCCGGATCTCCGAGATCAGGTCGTTCAGCCGGTTCAGGTTGCCCTCGGTCGAGTCCAGCTTCTTCAGCGCCTTTTCCTTGCGCTTGCGGTGCTTCAGCACGCCGGCGGCCTCTTCGATGAAGCCGCGCCGGCCCTCCGGGGTGGCCTGCAGGATCGAGTCGAGCTGGCCCTGGCCGACGATGACGTGCATCTCCCGGCCGATGCCGGAGTCGGACAGCAGTTCCTGGATGTCGAGCAGCCGGGCGGTCTGGCCGTTGATCGCGTACTCGGAACCGCCGTTGCGGAACATGGTCCGGGACAGCGTGACCTCGGTGTACTCGATCGGCAGCGCGCCGTCGGAGTTGTCGATGGTCAGCGTCACCTCGGCCCGGCCGAGCGGCGCCCGCCCGGACGTACCGGCGAAAATGACGTCCTGCATCTTGCCGCCGCGCAGCGACTTCACGCCCTGCTCACCCATCACCCAGCTGAGCGCGTCGACGACGTTGGACTTGCCCGACCCGTTCGGCCCCACCACGCAGGTGATCCCCGGCTCGAAGTTGAGCGTGGTCGCCGAGGCGAAGGACTTGAATCCCTTCAGGGTCAGGCTCTTCAGGTACACCGCACGTTCCTCGACTAACTCGTCTCGACAATCACTTTCGGGGCCGGGGAAGCGTACTTCACATTAACCGAGGGGTTCCGGCCAATCGGGGAGGTCAGCCCCGGATCCGCTCCCGCGCCTCACCGGCCGGCTCAGGTTCGATCCGGTCCCGCGCGGCCTGGGCCTCCTCGGCCACCTCCGCGGCTACCTCGGATTCGAAGCTGACATGGCTGCCGCGGCGCACGGCCGAGAAGGTCCACAGCTTGTTCAGGACGAACGAGATCGGCACCGTGAAGCCGATCGTGATCAGCTGCGCCCAGTAGTACTTGGTCCGGAACCCGGTCGAGTTGTCGAGCAGGTTCGACGGCAGCGAGAAGATCGAACCCGGGTGCATCAGCAGGGTCAGGATGCCGAGGCCGATCAGCTGGGCCACCAGCCCGACCGCCAGGAACGGCCCGAACTCGCGCCACCAGCCGCTGTGCTTCGCACTCCGGAAGGTCCACATCCGGTTCAGCTGGAAGTTCCACAGGTTCGCGATCAGGAACGCGATCATCGAGTAGACGTGGTACCAACGGACGTTGAAGTCGGTCAGCGGCAGATCGATCGCGACCGCGTCGAAATGGGGACCGGCCCGCTTCAGCAGGACGACGCTGATCAGGTTCACCAGCACGCCGGAAGCGCCGACCAGCCCGAACCGGATCAGCAGGAGCCAGTTGTGGCGGTGGCGCACGAAAAGGAAGTGCCGGAGTCTTTCCACGATCGGACGATGCTACCGCCCCACCCTGTGCGCGACGCCAATCGACGGCTCAGCCCGTGGGCCCGGGAGCCTTGACCCCGCCCGTCAGGCCGTCAAGGTCGGGCCGGCCAGGGAGGACGTCGCGAACCCGGTCGAGGCCGCCGGCGGGCCAGCGGCGGACCAGGTCGAGCACCTCCGGGTCGCGGATCTCGGCCTGCAGGGCGGCCGGGAAGTCGCCCCAGAGGACGCGGAACGGGCGGTCCCAGAGTTGCACGAGTTCTGTCGGTACGGGCTCGGTCAGGGCCAGCGCGTTCTGCCGGGCGGCGACCTCCCGGTAGGCGGCGATCAGGGCCTCCTCGCGTTCCCGCCAGTGCTCCGCAGCCAGCACGGAACGGAGCAGCGGCTGCAGGGTCGCCGCGCCGGGCAGGCGGGCGAAGGCGGTGCCGAACCATTTCGGGTACGGGGCGTAGCGGCGCTCGATCAGGAAGCAGAGCTGCATCAGGCCGCGGACCAGGTCGGCGCCGATCAGGGCCGACCCGAGCTCGTCGCCGACCTGCCCGGTGCGCCCGACCAGGTTGGCTTCCGGGTGCACCCGCCACCAGGCGGTCGACAGGAGATACAGCCAGACGTCGCGCGGATAGTAGGCGTACCGGTCCCGCACCGGCTGCAGCCCGGCCCCGTCGTGGAACACCTCGCCGGCGGTGAACATCAGCAGCCGCTGCTCGGACAGACTGAGCCAGTCCCGGACGGTCGGCTGGTGATCTTGGTCGACGCCGAGCTGACCGTGGACGTAGCCGCGCAGCGGCTGCACCCGGTGGTCGGTCGGGAAGCCGTCGAACCGCTCCGGCACCGCCCGCCGGACCGTCGCCGCCACCGGGTCCACCGGCTCGCCGTCGCGGAGGAAGATCAACACCCGCGGCTGTCGATCATGGTCGGCGGACTGGGCGTCGTCGTAGCCGAGCACCTCGGACCCGCGGCCGAGCAGGGCGGCGCTGTAGTCCAGGTTCGGGTGATCATCGGCGAGTGCGGGGCCGACGATCTCCACGAAGAGGCGTCGGCTCAACTCCAGACCGGAGACGTACGATTCCATGATCAGACCAGGTTGGAGAGGGCGGCCGCGACGGCGAAGCCGATCACGGTGACCAGGCCGGCCCGGTTGCCCGCCTTCTCGGTCGCCTCCGGGATCATCGAGTCGACCAGCATCACCAGCAGGGCACCGGCCGCGAAGCCGTCGATCCCGGCCTTGATCTCGGGCCCGGCGACGCTGGCGAGACCGTACCCGCCGAGGGTGGCCAGCATGCAGGCCACCGCGACGACGCACCAGAGCCCGAGCACGGCGCGCGGCGCCTTGCCGGCCGACCGCATGTCGCTGGCCGAGCCGATCCCCTCGGGCAGGTTCGAGATGAAGATCGCGACCAGCAGCGCGACGCTGACGCCCTCGCCGGCGGCCAGCCCGATGCCGAGCACGGCCTGCTCCGGGATCCCGTCCAGCAGCGAGCCGAGCGCCAGCGGCAGGCCGCCCGCGCCGCCGCCGGACCGGCCGCCGATCCGGTCCACCGCCGCGTTCGCCGCGAAGAAGGCCAGCGCGCCGGCGGCCAGCCCGATCGCCACCGGGATCGGGCCGGCGATGGCCAGACCCTCCTGGGCCAGCTCGAAGGCGACGCTGGAGATCAACGCGCCCGCGCCGAACGCGAGGACGCCGCCGACCAACCCGGCCCGCCACTTCCTGATCATGCCGAGCACGGCCCCGATCACCAGCGAACTCGCCGCTACCGCGCCCCAACCCAACGCTGCCAGCATGGTGATCAACGCTACTGGATCAAACCCTCTTCGACAGGCTCAGGACACGCATCGACAGGCTCCGGACGCTCGGAGGGGTCAGCTCTTCACGGCGCCCGCGATGCCCTCGACGAAGTACTTCTGCAGCGCGATGAACACCACGACCACGGGGATGAAGGCGATCACGATGCCGGCCGCCATGGTCGCCAGGTCCGCGGTGTTGCGGTTGGTGAACTGGGTGTAGAGGCCGACCGCGATGGTCTGGAGGTCCGGCCGGTTGGCGGTGAAGACGAGCGGCATGAAGAAGTCGTTCCAGGCCCGGATCGTCTCCAGGATGGTCACCGTGGCGAGGGCCGGCTTGGCCAGCGGCACCATGATCGTCGCGAACACGCGGAGGAACCCGGCGCCGTCCATCACCGCAGCCTCCTCCAGCTCGGCCGGCAGCTTGGCGAAGTACGCGCTGAACAGCAGGATGTAGAGCAGGTGGCCGCCGCTGGACACCGCGAGCACCAGCCCGGCCATCGACTCGGACAGGCCCAGTCCCTTGATCAACTGCCAGATCGGGATGATCGTGTACCCCTCCGGCAGGAACGCCGACACGGCGAAGACCGTGATCAGGATCTTCTTGCCAGGAAAGGGATACCGGCCGAGGGCGTACCCGCTGAGGCAGCTCAGCGTCACCACGATGATCACCGTCGAGACGGTCAGGACCACCGAGTTGCCGAAGTACTGGCCGAACGACCCGACGAACCAGGCCTGGGCGTAGTTCTCGACATGGAAGATCGACGCCAGCTCGCCCCAGCGGTGCGGCGCCAGCAGTTCCCAGCGGAACCCCTCCGGCAGCAGGCCCAGGGACCCGCCGAGCACCTCCCGGTTGGACTTCACCGAGGACAGGATCGCCCCGGTCAGCGGGTAGGTCCAGACGATCGCCACCGCGAGCAGCAGCAGTTGGGCGGCGATCCGGACCAGCCGGCGACGCAGCTTGGTGCTCACCTTGGGGTAGATCATGTGCCCGCCCTCCCCCGCCAGAACCGGATCAGCCCGGCCATCGCCACGGCGATCACGAAGGTGGCCAGGCCGTAGAAGATGCCGGCCGCGGACGCAAAGCCGTACCGGGGCAGGGCGAACGCGTCGTTGGACACGGCCGACGGCTCGAAGGCGTACCGGTAGATGTAGAGCGGCACCATGTCGGTGGCGAAGTACGGACCGCCGTTGGTCATCGTCTTGATCAGGTCGAACACCCGCAGCCCGTCCAGGATCTGCAGGAAGGTGATCACGAACAGGAACGGCATCAGCAGCGGTACGGTGATCAGCCGGAACCGCTGCCACCGCGAGGCACCGTCGACCTCGGCCGCCTCGTTGAGCTCGGTCGGCACGGTCTGGATGCCGGCCAGCCAGTAGATCATCTTCACCCCGAACGTCTTCCAGGCACCGACCATGATCACCACCGCCATCGCGGCCGGCCCGACGTCGAGCCAGGCGACCGGGTCGGTGATCACCCCGAGCCCCTCCAGCAGGTTGTTCACGACGCCGCCCTGGGTGGCGAAGATGTTCTTCATCTGCAGGCCGACCACGGCGGAGGTGAGCACCACCGGCAGCACCAGCGCGACCCGGTACGCGGTCCGGCCGGCGACGACCTTGCTGTTCAGGATCAGCGCCATCACCAGCGAGGTGGGCACCACGATGATCACCAGCGCGCCGGTGTAGATCAGGCTGTTGCCGAAGGAGTTCCAGAACTGCGGATCGGACGCCACCTCGACGAAGTTGTCCAGCCCGACGAAGTCGTCCGGCAGGCCGATGCCGTCCCAGTCGAAGAACGCGAAGTACCAACTGGCCACGGTCGGCCAGGCCACGAAGCCGAGGAAGACCAGCACCTGTGGTGCCAGGAAGACCCAGCACCACAGGCTTCGGCGCCGTAACCAGGGCGCGCCGCGGCCACCCCGTCGAGCGGAGTTGATCATGCGCCGCGACCTCAGACGGAGGTCTTGAGGGCGTAGTCGGAGACGCCGTCCCAGTCGGCGAAGACGAACTTCTCCCGGGGACAGCCGGCCTCGGCGAGGGCCGCGTCGAACCGGTCGTTGTACTGCTGGTTCATCTCCTTGAACGCGCCCTTCCAGTCGTCGATCTTGCCGGCCAGCACCCCGGCGGCGATGTCGGCCGCGACCTGCCGCGGGGCCGGCAGTGCGGACTCCTTCTTGCGCGTCTCCATCGCCTTCGCGTCGGTCTGCGGGATCGGCGGCTGGATCACCTGGTCCTGGACCTCCAGCAGCTGCTTCACCTGCTCGTTCGGCGCGAACTTCCGGTTCAGCTCCGGGATCGCCGTGATGCTGTAGTTGGTCTCCAGCTGGCCCTTGACGAACTCCTCCCCGGTCAGGAAGTCGACCAGCGGACCCATCGCGTCGAGCAGCTTGGATTCCCTGAAGACGAAGAAGGAACTGCCGCTCAGCGACCCGTACTGCAAGGTCTCCTGGCCGGCCTCGCGGCGCGGCGGCGGTGACACGACGTAGTCGGAGAAGTCACGCTCGTGCGCCACCGAGCAGAGCCAGGTGCCGTCCAGGTTGAACGCCGTCCGGGAGGAGTTGAAGTAGCCGTCGACGTCGGCGAAGGACAGCTGGGACGAGTTCGGGTGCGTCGTCTCCGACTTCTGCAAGTCGATCATGACCTGCATCGCCTGGTCGAAGTAGACGTCCATCGCGTACCGGCCCTCGGTGAGGTCGAACCCGGTCAGCAGCCCCGGGTTGTCGCGCAGCAGGGTGTTGGCGATGAAGGTGATCGCCTCGCCGTTGAGCAACGGCAGCGCGATCCCGTACACGTCCTTGTTCTTCGCGTGGACGGCCGCGGACAACTCGATCAGCTCGGCCCAGCTGCCCGGCGGCTCCTTCGCGCCGGCCTCGGCCAGGAACTTCGTGTTACTGCCGAGGAACACGCCACGGCCGTCGTCCTGGCCCCAGGAGTAGATCTTGCCCTCGGCGGTGGTGATCCCGTCGACCCACATCTCTTGCGGATAACGGGGTTTCAGGTCGACGCCGAGGTCGCCGATCGGGACGACCCAGTCCCGCTCCCGTACCGTCGGGAGGTCGATCGAGCCGAGGGTGATGTCGGGGAAGCTGCCCGAGCTCACCTGCTGGGTGAACAGCTTGGTGAAGTTCTGGCCGGCCGAGACCACCTCGACCGTTCCGTCGGGATGCTGCTCGTTGTACTTCTGGATCTGGTTCCAGCCGTAGCCGCCCTTCTCCCAGCGGCCGCCGCCGGCGAGCAGCCGGATCGGTGACGAGCCGCCGGAACTGCAGGCGCCGAGGGTCAGGGCTGAGGCTGCGGCGGCGGCGCCACCGAGCAGGGTGCGGCGGCCGAACCGGTGCTGGGACATGTCTGCGGATTCCTATCTGGGGTTCAGTTCGCGCGCTCGTCGAACCAGCGGGCGCGGTAGATCTCGGCGCCGGGCAGGATCCGCGTCGCGTTGCGGTCGGCGCCGATGAAGAAGTCGACCTGGTCGGTGCACCAGGAGCAGGGGTTGCCCTTCTTCGGCGTGGTCTGCAAGATCACGCCGGTCTCGGCGTCGGTGCCGATGCTCTTGATGTTGAGGGCGTACAGCTCGGCGGTCCGGGGGAAGCTGTGATCGAACTTGCGGGTCGACTTCACGAACTGGTGCACGCCGTAGACCGTGGTCACCCAGAACCGGTCCGGGTCGCCGGTCACCGGTTGAAGATCATGGCCCCAGTTGGTCGGCAGCCGGTAGACGGCCTTGCGGGTCAGCGTCGGCTCGGCGTCGATGCCGCCGACTTCGTATTCGATCAGTTCGGTGTCGCCGATCGCCCAGAGCGAGCCGGTCGGCTCGTCCCAGTAGACCTCGTGGGCTCCGGGCAGCACGTCCTCGACGTAGTGGTCCGCGTGCTGACCCTGGCTCGCGGCGTAGACCCGGACGAACTTGCCGGTGCTGGCCGCGACGGCGATGTTGCCGTTCGGCAGCAGCTCAATGCCGTGCGGGTTCGGGCCGCGACCGAGCTCGACCGACCAGGCCACCTCACCGCCGGCCGGGTACGGGATCTTCGCCAGCAGCCCGTACGAGTCGGTGGCCAGGACGAACCGGTTGCCGTCCGCGTCGCGGCGCAGCCGGGCGTCGTCGGGCAGCCCCCACGAGGTCTCCGGATCGGTGATGCCGAACTCCTTGCTGGCCTTCCAGCTCCAGAGCTGGGCCGTGGACTTGTCCCAGCTCTGGCACAGGTCCATCACGACCAGTCGGTCGGACTTCTGCTCGGTCAAGATCACCGGCGTGCTGCTGATCGTCTTCGGGCCCGTCGTGCAGCGCGACGCAAGCTCCGGTTCGGCTTGAGCGGTGGTGGCGGTGCCGATCAGGGCGAGGGTGGTGGTGGCCGCGAGGACGGCCAGGGTGCGGAATGCGGGTGACATCGTGACTCCGTTTCAACGGGTGGAGCGGGGTTGTCGATTGGGTGGTACGAGGTAGCGCTGGGTCACCTCGCCGGCCAGCCCGAGCAGCCGTTCGGCCTGCTCGGAGCGACGCTGGGCGACCCGGACGTAGAGGGCGTCGCAGACGTACAGCTGGGCGTGCCGGCCGGCGGTGCCGCGGTAGCGGAGCGAGGCCGAGCGGGCGGTTGTGGAGAGGGCGACGTCGACGGCCTTGGCCAGCGGCGTGTTCGCGCTGCTGGTGATCGCCGCGGTCAACGCGCCGCGTTCGGCGGCGATGTCGACGAAGTCGAGCACCGGCCCGGCGGCACCCGAGTAGCTGATCGCCAGGGCGACGTCCCGGTCGGTCAGGGTGACGGCCTGCGAGGCGGTGTAGGTGGGGTCGACGTTGGCGGTGGCCCAGCCGCCGATCCCGGTGAGCTGGGCCGCGAGGTAGGCGGCGATGTGGGCGCTGCCACCCTGCGCGGCGATCTGAACCCGGTCGGCCTCGTCGATCGCTGCGGCGAGTTGATCAAGCGCGTCGGGGTCCAGCAGGGCCGCGGTCCGGCGCAGCGCGTTGATGCTCGAACCGGCCAGCACGGACAGGGTTTCCCGGGCGCCGAGGTCGGGCGCCAGCTCCTCGGTGTCGTCGAAGTCCGGGTCGGTACCGGCCTGGGCGCCGACCTCGCGGGCCAGCCCGAGCCGGAGTTCGGGATAGCCGCGCAGGCCGAGTTCGCGGCAGAGCCGGTTGATGCTCGCCGTCGACGTCTCCGAACGTTCAGCCAGTTCGAGGATGCTCGACCGGGCGGCGAGTTCGGGACTGGCCAGGATCGTGTCGGCGACCTTCCGGCCGCTCGCGGTGAGCTGCGGCAGCAGCCCCGTGATGCGATCGAGCAACCCTGCTTCATCGGACATGTGGTAGAAATTATCGATCATGAAGCCAGTTCGTCAATAGTTGACAACGGAACGAGGGATGAACGGATGACGACGACCCACCCGGACAAGACGGTCCTGCTCGTCGATGTCGGCGGTGTGCTGCTGTTGCTGAACCGGGAGGCGCTGGTCCCGGTGATCGCCGAGTACGGCGGGGTCACCTCGGCCGAGGACTTCTACCGCGCGCACTGCGCGGCCCACAACGCCGCGCACCCCACCCGTGGCGAACCGCTCGGCGGCTACTACGACCTGCTGCCCCGGTACGCCGGCGTCCCGGAGTCGCGCTGGGCGGACTGCACCCGGGCCTACTTCGCCGCCTCCTGCGTCAAGAACATGTGGCACGACCCGGACCAGCAGTCCAAGGCGGCGCTGGCCGGATTCGTCGACGCCGGCATCGCGGTCGCGATCGTCTCCCAGGCCGACGGCCACATCGCCGAGATGCTCTGGGACGCGAAGATGTGCCAGGAGGGCGAGGGACCGGGCGTGACGGTCGACCGGGTCTTCGACAGCACCGTGATCGGGCTGAACAAGCCCGACCCGCAGTTCTTCCTGCACGCCGTGAAGGAGGTCGGCGGACTACCCGACCGGGCCGTGCACGTCGGTGACACCGTGCCCGCGGACGTGGTCGGCGCCCAGGCCGCGGAGATCCTGGCCGTGCACTACGACCCGTACGACGACTGCGACGCACCCGATGATCATGAACACGTCCGGACCTTGATCGAGATGTCGCGCTACCTGGCCCTGCCCGCCTAGTCTTCGCGAGGAGGGCCTCGGGCCCGGCGCGCGGATATCCGGTACTGGTCACCGACACGTCAGACGGATGTCTCCGGCCGTCCATCTTCCGGTCGGACATTGGCCGGGTGTCGCGCGTTCCCCTGCGGGTGACGGTCGCCGCGGCCCTGGTCGCCGGTATCTGCAGCCTGCTGTACGTACTCGCCCCGGTGATCGAGAACACCGCCGAGTACCACTGGACCAGCTCGTCCGAACAGCGTTCGGTCGCGCTACCCTTGAGCCCGCCCCGGCCCGCCGCGTTGATGATCATGCTGCCCTGCGCCTGGCTGAATGCGCCGAACCCGGACAGGGGCCCGCTGGTCGGCACGGTCAACGCCGCGCTCGGTGATCACGGAGTCCCGGGTACGGCCGGCGCGGATCGGCTGGCCCGGGACGCGCTGCGGATCGGCTGGACGGACGGCAGGCTCGTGATCACCTCGGCCGGTGGCCGGGTGGCGAGCCTGACCCCGGCCCAGCTCGGGAGCTGCGAGACGCTGACCGTACGGCTGCGGCCGGAGGGCTCGGCGATCTCGGTCGACGACCGGATCGTGGCCGAGGACCGGAAGGACCGGCGCCCGGTGCTGACCGGGCTGTTCACCGGCCCCGGCGCCGGAGCAGTGCGGTTCACCGTGACCGCGGACACCCAGTTCACCTCGGCACCGTCCGGAATCAAGATCATCATCGGGGTGCTGGCCGCGGCCGCCCTGGCGCTGGCCTTCGCCGGGGTCCGCCGCGCCGACCCGGCCCGGAGGACCAGGGCGCCGGCCCGCTTCCGGCCGGGACCGGCCGACGCCGCGGTCGCCGTGATCATGGTCGGCTGGACCATGATCGGCTCCGGCACCGACGACGACGGGTTCATCGCCCAGATCGCGCGGTCTGGCCAGGTCGACGGCTTCTACGGCAACTACGTCCGCTGGTACAACACGCCGGAGGCGCCGTTCGGTTGGTACTACGCGGTGGTCGACCTGTTCGGCCGGGTCAGCTGGGAGCCGCTCTGGCTGCGGCTGCTGCCGCTGCTGCTCGGGCTGGCCGGCTGGCTGGTGCTGCGGCACCTGCTGCTGCCGCGGCTGATCGCACGACCGTCACGGTGGGTGGTCGCCGGTCTGGCCGCCGGGATGCTGTTGCCCTGGCTGGTCTACGGCAACTCGGTCCGGCCCGAGCCGTGGTTCGCGCTCGGGCTGATCGTCGTCCTCTGGCTGGTCGACGTCGGCCGGACCGAGCGGCGCGCGTTCCCGATCGCCGTCGCCGCGGCGGTCGCCGGGCTGACCACGGCGGTCGGCCCGACCGGGCTGGTCGCGTTCGCCCCGCTGCTGGCCGCGCTGCCGTCGCTGATCAAGATCATCCGTCGTCGGCACCGGCCACTCGCCGCGGTCGCGATCGGGCTCACCGTGCTGGCCGCCGCCGGGATCGCGCTGCTGCCGATGTTCGCCGACCAGACCCTGGGCTCGACCCTGGCCAGCGTCGCGGCCCGCAACCACGACGGCCCCAGCTATGCCTGGTACGACGACTGGCGCCGCTACGCCCAACTGCTGGAGTCGTCGTTCCCGCGCAACATCACGGTGTGGCCCGCCCTGGTCATCGCGATCTTCGTCGCGGCCGGCTGGCGCCGCTTCGCTCCGGTGCCCGGGCTGCGGTCCCGGCTGACCGGCCTGCTGCTCGGCACGTACTTCCTCTTCTTTCCGATCCTGATGTTCAGCCCGACGAAGCTCTACCACCACTTCGGCGGACTGACCATGATCATCGGGCTGGTGGTCGCCGTGGCCGTACAACTGCTCAGCCGGTCCGCGGTGCCGGCCGCGGCCCTGGCCGGCCTGACCGCGGGGATCGCCGTCGCGGCCGGGCTGTCGCTGCGCCAGAGCAACGCCTGGTGGGAAGTGGCCAGGCTCGGCGTCTGGTCCGACGGCGGCCCGATCCGGCTGGGCGGCGTCGAGCTGGCCACGCCGGTGTTGATCATCTGCCTGGTCGCCGCCCTGTTGATCTTCGTCGCCGGCCGGACCCGGGTGGCCCGGTTCGTGCCGAGCCTGCTGGGCCGGGCGCTCGTGGTCGGGCTGGCCCTGACGGTGCTGGTCGAGCCGCTGGCGCTGACCAAGGCGGCCCTCGCCCGGCCCGGCCGCTACACGGTGGCCGCCGCGGCGGCCGCGACGCTGACCGGCGGCCGATGTGCGCTGGAGCGGTCGCTGCGCGCCGAGCCGGACCCGGCGAACGGCGTCCTCGGCGCGATCCGGCCAGGCCAGGACTTCCCCGACCGCAACGGCGACGGGGTCACGGTGCGGACGGCGACGGCGGCCGGCCGGTTCAGCAGCGGCTGGTACGCGATCCCGCCGGAATCGATCGAGGGCGGCCAGGTCGTGGTCCGCGTCGGTACGCCGTCGAAGGGCGACCGGGTCTGGCTGGAGACCGATCACGGCCGCAAGGTGCTGCTCAACCGGGACGGCCGCTCGGGCGACCTGGCAGTCAGCCTGGCCCGGCACGGCGGCGCGACCCGGGTCCGGGTGATCGCCGAGGCCGGGCCCGGCTTCCGGCTGTCGGTGACCGCGCCGCGGATCCCGCGGACCGTCCCAATGGCCGACCTGCTCGGCGACCAGCCGGTCTATCTGGACTGGCGGCTCGGCTTCTACGCCGGCTGTCTGCGGCCTGCCTCGCTCACCGCGGGCCGGGCCGAACTGCCGTCCTATGCGTTCGGCCGCAAGCCGGTCGAGCAGCTGGGCCGGATGGGCTCGCCGTTCGCCGCCGTCACCGATCTGGCGGACTTCCGCTGGATCCCGCTCTATCCGGCGACGCCTGACGACGCCTTCCGCCGGCTCGGCTACACCCTCTACCAGGTGGTTCCGGCCGCGATCGACCCCGCGCCGGCACCCGTCCGCGGCGAGGCCTGGCGCTGGGGCTGGACCCGTACGCCGGCGATCACCCGGTGACCCGATAGTCGGGTACGGAGACCTCGGCACCGCCGGCCAGCGCCGAGGCGTGGGCACAGATCCCCGGCGCGGTGAACTCGGCGGCCCGCCGGGCATCGATCAGGGCCGGCCGCCCCTCGACGATGCTGGACACGAACTCGTGCACCAGATGCGGATGCGAGCCGCCGTGACCGCCGTCGATGAACGGCCGCAGCGGCTCCGGCAGCAGTTCCGGCGCCCCCGGTGGCCGGACGTCCGTCACCGAGACCGGCCGGCCCCGCTGCCCGGCCGCGGCCGGCGCCATCGCGAACCGCTTCATCGGCCCGCCCTCCAGTTGCGGCCACTCGAGTGCACCCTCGTCGCCGTACACCGAGAATCCCTCCAGGTAGGACCGGCCGAGCTGGAAGAAGGACATGGTGATGTTGGCGACCAGCGCGTCGCCGGCCGCCGTACCGTCCCGTGGCACCAGGGAGAACAGGGCCGCCTCGGTGCCGAACCCCTCACCCGCGACGCCCACCCGGTCCGCGGTGAGCCGGGAGGAGCCGAGGCATCGCACGGTCTCGACCCGGGCCTCGGCGAGCGCCAGGGCGGGCGACAGCGCGTGCGTGACGTAGTGCATCGGCGGGTAGCCGAGCCAGTACGGCGGATAGCCGTCCAGGTTCTGCAGGTGCTCGCCGCGGAAGTAGCTGAGCCGCCCCAGCGCCCCGGTGTCCCGGAGCCGCCGGGCCTCGAAGAACTCGCGCGAGAAGACCGCCGTCTCCATCATCAGGTAGTTCCGCCCGCTGCGCGCTTCCGCAGCGATCAGCCGGTCAAGATCATCGAGCGTGGTCGCCATCGGCACCGCGCTGGCACAGTGCCGCCCCGAGTCCAAGATCAACGCGACCTGCTCGGCATGCAGGGCCACCGGCGTCAGCAGGTGCACCGCATCCCACCCGTCCGCCGCCAGCGCGTCGTCCAGACTGCCAAAACGATCATGGACCCCGAACCGGTCGCCGACCTCCCGCAACCGCCCAGCATCGCTGTCCACGATCGCCACCCGCCCCACCGCCGGATGCGCCTGATAGATCGGTACGAAAGCCGCCCCGAATCCCAACCCGACCACGATCACGTCGACCAAGCCCGTTTCCACGCTCCAACCCTCTCATCCCCGCCCGCGCCCGGTCGGCGGGATCTTCCTTGGGGTCAGGGGATGCCGAGCAGGCGGAGGCCGGCGGCGACCGCGGCGGCGGCGGTCACGGTGATCACGAACGGGGCCCGGCGCCAGGCCAGGACGCCGGCGACCAGGACCCCGACAGGGCGGGCGACGCCGGCGAAGTGCTGGGCCTCGGTGGTTGCGGTGGTGGCCACGACGGCGAGCAGCAGGACGACCGTCGAGGTGTCGATCAACTCCTGGACCCGCTCGGACAGGTCGATCCGGTGCGCCAGCAGCGGGCCGGTCAGCCGGAAGGCGTACGTGCCGAGGGCCAGGCAGAGCGCGCCGATGATCACGACCAGCGGGTTCATCGGGGTTCCCGTACCCGGGGCAGGACGGTCAGCAGGCCGGCCAGCGACAGCAGCACGGGCAGGCCGGGCGGCAGGAACGGCGTGGCGACCAGCGCGATCAGGCACCCGACGGCGGCGGCCAGCCGGACCCGGCCGGACTTGCGCAGTGCCGGCACGGCGACGGCCAGCAGGACCGCGGGGAACATGGCGTCCAGTCCGAGCTGGGCCGGGTCGGCGACCAGGCCGCCGAGCAGGCCGCCCAGGATCGCGCCGCCGGGCCAGCAGATCAGCACCCCGATGCCGCACAGCCAGAACGCCGCCCGCCGCCGGTTCGGGTCGGACTGGCCGAGCGCCAGGGCGACCGATTCGTCGTTCATCAGGTGACTGCCGAGCAGCCGCCGCCAGCCGGTGCCGACCACGTCGGCGACGGACAGCCCGAACGGCAGGTGCCGGGCGTTGACCAGCAATCCGGCGAGCACCGCGGCAACCGGGCCGCCGCCGGCGGCGAGGATGCCGACGAACAGGAACTCCGCGGACCCGGCCAGCACGGTGACCGAGAGCAGGGCCGGCACCCAGAGCGCGAAGCCGGAGCCGACCGCGATCGCGCCGTAGGACACGGCGACCAGCCCCACCGCGGCACACACCACCGCGACATCGCGGACCATCCCCCGATCCATCGTTCGCCATATCGAACGCATGTAGCCTATGGTGAACGCCCTTGCGTCGTTCGTCAAACCGAACGACCGTACGATGAACCGACCGGAGGTTGTCCCCATGGCCGAGCAACGGTCCGACCGGAGCCGAGCACCGCTGGACGTGATCGCGGCGGCCCTGCGTGCCGAACGGCGCCGGACCGGGCTGTCCCTGGGCGAGGTCGCCCGGCGCGCCGGGATCGCCAAGTCGACCCTGTCCCAGCTCGAGTCCGGCTCCGGCAACCCGAGCGTCGAGACGCTCTGGGCGTTGAGCACGGCGCTCGACGTCCCGATCTCCCAGCTGGTCCAGCCGACCCGGCCGCCGACCACCCTGATCCGGGCCGGCGAGGGTCCGGCGGTCGCCTCCGACCGGGCCGACTACGTCGCCACCCTGCTGTCCTCCAGCCCGCCGTCGGCCCGCCGCGACATCTTCCTGGTCACCGCCCAGCCGGGCAGCGCCCGCGACTCCGACCCGCACCTGCCCGGCATCGTCGAACACGTGATCATGGGCGTCGGCCGAGCCGAGGTCGGGCCGGCCGACGACCCGGTCGAGCTCGGACCCGGCGACTACCTCAGCTATCCCGGCGACGTCGCCCACGTCTTCCGGGCCCTCGAGCCGGGCACCACCGCGGTGCTGATCTCGGAGCACACCCGGGCCTGATGATCAAGGTCGGGGCGCGGCCAGCCCGTCCAACTCCAGGCGGTACGAGCCGGCGGGGCCGACGTCCAGCCGAGCCCGTACGCCGAACACCCGATCGAGCACCTCGGGCCGGAGCGCATCGGCCGCGGTGCCCTCCGCCACCACCCGGCCGGCGTCGATGATCACGACCCGGTCGGCGTAGTTGGCCGCCTGCTGAAGATCATGGACGGTCATCAGGACCGCCAGGCCGTGACTCCGGGCCAGATCCCGGCACAGCTCGAGGACGGTCAGTTGGTAGCGCAGGTCGAGGTGATTGGTCGGCTCGTCCAGCAGCAGCACCCGCGGATCGCTGGCCAGCGCCCGGGCGATCGAGACGCGCTGCCGCTCACCGCCGGACAGCCGGCTGAGGTCGCGGTCCGCCAGGTCGGCCAGCCCCACGGTGTCCAGGCACTCGGTGACGCGCTGCCGATCCGCCCCGGTCAGCGCCTGGTGCAGCCGGAGCCGGGGCACCCGGCCGGCGGTGACCGACTCGCGGACCGTCATGCCGGGCAGCGATTCGGGCTCCTGGACGCT
This sequence comes from Microlunatus sp. GCM10028923, assembly GCF_042666975.1. Classification (NCBI taxonomy): domain Bacteria; kingdom Bacillati; phylum Actinomycetota; class Actinomycetes; order Propionibacteriales; family Propionibacteriaceae; genus Microlunatus; species Microlunatus sp. GCM10028923. The sequence goes on from NZ_JBHTFF010000004.1 coordinate 503,795, forward strand.
CGCGGTGAGCAGCTGGGACAGCCGGCGCCGGGACAGCGTACGAAGCTCGCGGCCGTCGATCATGATCCGGCCGCGGTCGACCGGGGCATGGCGGTAGCAGCAGCGCAGCGTGGTCGTCTTGCCACTGCCGTTGGGCCCGACGAGCGCGACCACCTCGCCCGCGGCGACCGTGAGGCTGACGCGCTCGAGGATCCGCCGGCCGCGCAGCGTGACGCCGACCTGATCAAGTTCGAGCATCACAGGATCCGTTCCCGGTACTGCCGGTAGAGCAGCACGACGAAGATCGGCGCACCGATCGCCGAGGTCACCACGCCGACCGGGATCTCCCGCCCGTCGAGCAGCGCCCGGGCCAGCAGCTCGGCCCCGACCAGGGCCAGCGCGCCGAGCAGGGCCGAGGCCGGCAGCAGCCGGCGCCCGGTGACGCCGACCAGGAAGGACGCCACGTGCGGGACCAGCAGCCCGATGAACCCGATCGGGCCGGCCACGCTCACCGAGACGGCCGCCAGCACCGAGACCGCGAGCAGCATCAGCGCCCGGAACCGGGGCACGTTCAGGCCCAGCGCCGATGCCGCCTCGTCACCGGCGTGCAGCAGATCGAGCCGCCGGCCGGCCATGATCACCAGGAAGCCGAGGACGGCCAGGACGATCACCGGCAGCATGATCATCGACCAGTCCGTGGCACCGAACCCGCCGGCGGTCCAGCGGACCACCGCGGTCACCTGGCGCTCGTCGGCGATCACCATCAGGACGAAGGTGACGCCGGCCGAGAAGAACTGGGCCATCGCGACTCCCATCAAGATCAACGCGACCGTGTTGCGGGACCGGCTCGCCACCAGCAGGCAGGCGCCGATCGGGATCAGGGTGCCCAGGAAGGCGGCGGCCGGGATCGCCCAGGGGCCGAGTCCGGCTCCGATCCCGAAGACGATCACGAGCATGACGCCGAAGCTGGCCCCGGACGAGACGCCGAGCAGGTACGGGTCCGCGAGCGGGTTCCGGGTTACCCGCTGGGCGAGCGCCCCGGCCAGACCGAGCATCGCCCCGACCACCGCAGCCAGCAGGGTGCGCGGCAGCCGGGAATCGAGCACGATCCGCTGCCGGGTCTCCCGCCACCACGGCTGCTCCGGGATGCCGATCAGGTGGTGGCCGACGATCGCCCAGACGTCGCCCGGCGGCAGGTCGGCGGAGCCGATCGAGACCCCGGCCACCACCAGGAACGCCAGCAGCACCGCGCCGGCACCATAGAACGGGACCAGCGCGACCCGTCGGATCACCGCGGCCGCTTCCCGTGGACGGCCTCGGCGAGGTGCTCCACCGCACCCGGGATGCGGACACCCTCGAAGGTGTCGTACAGGCCGAGCGTGACATAGCGGCGCTGCCGGACCGCCGGCGTCGTGGCCATGACCGGATTCGCCTCCAGAATCTTGATCTTGTCCGCGACCGTGCCCGAGTACGGGTAGTCGAGGATGACGATCACCTCGGGCTGCTGGTCGGCGACCTGCTCCCAGCTCGCCGTGACGAACGGCCGCTGGCCGTCGTTGATCACGCTCGGCGCCTTCGCCTGGTCGGCGATGAAGCTGAGCACCCCGGGCCCGCCCGGCGTGTACGGCGCGTCGGTCCCGCTGTCGTAGTAGAACGTGCGGACCGGCTGGACCCCGTCGAGCCCCGACCGGGCCTGCTCCAGTCGCCCGCGCAGGTCGGTGATCAGCTTCTCGGCCCGGTCCGACTGGCCGAGGATCGCACCAAGATCACGGAGGTCCTTCTCCAGGGTCTCGAACCCGGCGAAGCCCCCGGCGCAGTACTCGGTGAAGCCGAACGTGTCGATCCCGTACCCACGCAGCTGATCCCGGCTCCGCCCCTCGTCCTCGTCGAACAGGTCCCAGCCGGCGACGACGAGTTCCGGCCCGAGGTCGGCGATCTTCTCGCCGCTCAGGTTGGCCTTGCCGAGCACCTCGAGCCGGTCGAAGGCGGCCGCCGCCTCCGGCACCGGGCGTGGGTCGTCGGTCTCGGTCTGCCGGCCGATCAGCCGGTCGCCGGCACCGAGCATGATCATCGTCTCGACCGCGGTGACGTTCATCGCCAAGATCGACTTCGGCGGCTCCGGGTAGATCGTGGTCACGCCGCAGTTCTGCACCGTGACCGGCGCCGCACCGTCGGCCGGCCGGTCCGCCGGTACGGCCGGCGCCGCGCAACCGCCCGCGGCGACGAGCAGCGCCAGCACCATGATCAACAACCGCGGTCCGGCCATGCGAACTCCCCTCGAAACGACGTGTGCCAGCGCGACTCTACAACATGTAGAAACGCGTTCGCGCCGAGGCCTCTGCCAGTTTCGGACCGGCCATTGACCAAATATGGTGGCGCCGGATTTGATTCCTGGCATGAACCCGCGATCCGATCGACGACGATTCCTCGCCCTCGGCACCGGCAGTGCACTGGCCGCAGCCGTCGGCGTCCACCTGGCCGAGCCCGGCCGTGCCTGGGCCAATCCGCAGTTTCCCGACGACCCGTTCCGGCTGGGCGTCGCGTCCGGCGAACCGTACCCCGACGGCGTGGTGCTGTGGACCCGGCTGGCCCTGGATCCGGTCAGCCCGGACGGCACCGGCGGGATGCCGGACCGCGTGGTCGCGGTCGACTGGCAGGTGGCCGAGGACGAACGGTTCCGGCAGGTCGTCGCCCGCGGCACCGCCACGGCCTCGCCGGCGCTGAGCCACTCCGTGCACGTCGAGGTGACCGGGCTCCGGCCGCACCGGCGCTACTGGTACCGGTTCCGGACCGGCGGCTACACCAGCCCGGTCGGCCGGACCAGGACCGCGCCCGACCCGAAGGCGGTGATCAACAAGCTCGACTTCGCGTTCGCCAGCTGCCAGAACTACTACGAGGGCTACTACACCGCCTTCTCCCACCTGGCCGCGGAGGACCTCGACTTCGTCGTCCACCTGGGCGACTACATCTACGAGGGCGGCGGCCAGGGCGACCTCGGCCGGGGCCACCTGCCGGCGGCCGAGGCGTTCTCGCTGGCCGACTACCGGATCCGGTTCGGCCAGTACAAGGCCGACCCCGAGCTGCAGGCCGCGCACGCCGCCTTCCCGTGGCTGGTCACCGTCGATGATCATGACGTGGAGAACAACTGGGCCGGCAGCCACTCGCAGCCGGACACCGAACCGGACCAGGATCCGGCGGTCTTCCTGAAGCGGCGCGCGGATGCGTTCCAGGCGTTCTACGAGAACCAGCCGCTGCGGCTGGAGTCCAAGCCGGACGGGCCCGACATGAAGCTGTTCCGGCGGCGGCCGTTCGGCCGGCTGGCGTCGCTGCACATGGTGGACACCCGGCAGTACCGCGACATCCTGCCCACCACCCAGGACGACCGGGACGATCCGGAACGGACCATGCTCGGCGCCAACCAGGAACGCTGGCTGATCGACGGCCTGGACCGTTCCCAGACCACCTGGAACATCCTCGGCAACCAGGTCTTCATGTTCCAGGCCGACCACACCGAGGGCCCGGACACCCGGTACGGCCTCGACCCGTGGGACGGCTACACGGCGGCCCGGCAGCGGCTGTTCAACGCCGTCGCCGACCGCGGCGTGGAGAACTTCGTCGTGCTCACCGGCGACGCGCACCGCGGCACCGCGGCCGATCTCAAGCTGGACTTCGACGACCCGGCCTCGAGGACCATCGGCACCGAGTTCCTCGGCTCGTCGATCACCTCCGGCCGGGACGGCGCGGCGATGGACAACCTCGGCCGGATCTGGCTGGCCGAGAACCCGCACCTGAAGTTCCACAACGCCCAGCGGGGGTACGTCAGCTGCTCGGTGACCCCGGACGCCTGGCAGGCCGACTACAAGGTGGTCCCGTACGTGACCCGGCCGGACGCTCCGCTCGAGCTGGCCGGCCGGATCCACGTCGAGGCAGGGAAGGCGGGGATCGCGGGCGTAGAGACCGCCGCCGGCTGATGATCTTTGTCACGGTCGGTGCCCCCGTCGGCTACGTACCGTGACGTAGCCGGAATCGGTCCCGGCGACGACGTGCCGGAGCCGACGACGAACCAGGATGGTCGGTGTCGTCATCACCGAGGGGGCAGGCACCGACCATGATCATCAACAAGAGCACGGCCGACCGGACCAAGATCAGCCGACGGACCCTGATCGCCGCGGCGGCGGGCGCAACGGTCGCCGCCGCGGTGCCGGGCGCGGCCGTCGCCGAGCCACGGGCCGGCGGCGATGCCGTACAGCGGTGGATCCGGGAGGAGGCCATCCGGCTGCGCACGGTGGACCCGTCCGCGCCGCTCGATGATCTTCGGCTGCTGCCGCGGCTGACCCGTGGGGCGACCCTGGTCGGGCTCGGCGAACACGGCCACAACCTGGCCGAGGTCAGCACCCTGAAGCACCGGTTGCTGCGGCAGTTGGTCGAGCGGCAGGGCTTCCGTACCCTGTTCTGGGAAGAGGACTGGTCGCTCTGCCTGCTGGTCGACCGTCACCTGCGCACCGGTGCCGGTGACCTGGTCTCCTTGATCAACGAGATGAGCCCGGCCTGGCGGAACGCCGAGGTGGTCGACCTGCTGCAGTGGCTGCGGCGCTTCAACCGCCGCCACCCTCATGATCAGGTACGGTTCGTCGGCGCCGAGCACTACGCGACCCGGCCGTTCGTCTATCGCGAGCTGGAGGCCTACCTGGCCGAGGTCGCTCCCGAGCACCGGCCCGAGGTCGCGGAGTTGATCACGTACCTGATTCCGGACTGCGCGAAGCTCGGCCAGGAGGAGTGCACGATCGGCGAGTACGCGTTCTGGTACTTCCGGATGGTCGAGGACAAGGAACCGTTCCTGACCCGGGCCGCTCGGCTGCGCGAGATCGTCGACGGACTGCCCGATCGGCGCGACGAGCTGCGCCAGGTGATGGCGGCCCAGACGGCCCGGCAGATCCAGGCCTTCTACGTGCACTACAGCCTCGAGGAGCCCGACATCCCGAGCTACCGGGACGCCGGCGCGGCCCGCACGATCCGCTGGTGGCACGAGCTGTCCCGGACCAAGGCGGCGTACTGGGCGGCGACCTCGCACACCTCGCGGGCGCCCGGGATCACCCTCACCGGCGGCTACCCGATCACCTTCACCCCGGTCGGTTCCCACCTCGCCGGCTGGTACGGCGAGCGCTACCGGGTGATCGGCGTCGGGTTCCACCACGGCACGTACCGGACCGAGGACGGCACCGTGGTCGACCTGCCGGTGCCGAAGCCGGACTGGTACGACCACCCCTTCACCGGACTTGATCACGAACAGTCCCTCCTCGACCTGCAGGGCCGGGCTTCGCAGCCGGTCCGGGACTGGCTCGCCGCCCCGCTGCTGGCCCGCGGCTATCCGGAAGAGGGCTACGACTCCCAGGCGAGCGGCGGCACCCTCGCCGACTGGTTCGATGTGATCATCCACCGCCGCACGGTCTCCCCCACCGACCTGATCCCGGACTGATCGCGATACCGATCTCCGCATGACGGCATAACAAACCCGCACCGTCGCCGGCGGCTGTCCCGGGCCGTTGATCACTACGGTGATCTCACATGTCCGACGACGATCCGAACGACCGGCACCTGCTGGTCCGCGCCGTGGCGGCCGTCCTGGTCCTGCTCGCCCTGACGGTCGGACTCCTGGTCTGGGGGCAGTTCGGAGCAACACTTGCCGGAGTGGCCGGCTGGATGATCACCGGAGGGCTGGTGATCGTGGTCGCCGTCTTCGTCGCGATCTACGGTCGAACCCGTCCCGTCGTGGCCGGCATGATCACGCTCGGCACGGCCGTCGCCGTGGCGACCAGCGTCGCCGTCCCGCTGCTGTCGTGGCGGGCCGAGTACCACGGGACCGGTGTCATCTGGATGTCTGATCTCCCGGCGACCGACGAACGGCTCGAGCCGTACGCCGTGATCGGCGATGCGGCGGTGCTCAAGGGCGACGACCGGCTCGTGTTCCTGGACCTCTCCACCGGCCATCACCGCGGCACGCTGCCGTACCAGATCGGAGATCGTCTCGCCGTTGCCGGAGAACGGCTGCTGATCGGCTCGAACGACCGATTCCAGCTCTACGACGCCGCCGCGCGACCGTTGTGGCCGGAGCCGATCGCCGCCGATTATCCGGTGGCCGCGACTCCAGACGTCGTTGTGCTGGGGTCCCCCTGCAGTTTGGGCGACATCTGCGCTTTCGGCCTCGACCCCGGTGGCCGGAAGGTCTGGCAGCGACGGATCTCGACCACGATCTCCACCGGGATGGCCCGGTTACCCGCCCTGATCGCCTCGAAGACCGGGCCTGACGACTGGACGGTCCTGGATGCTGCCGACGGCAGCGCCCGCGGCACGGTTGAGGCGGACGTGGCGCTGGCGTCAGGATCCACTGTCACCGCCGTCAGGGTGGACCAGGGCAGTTGTGAAGTGACCGGCGAGAACCAGCCGACGGGAGAGACCTTCGACTGTTCCGATCCCCCGTGGTTCCGTTGGGTCGCTGATCAACTGGCATATGTCGAAGACTCGGACGGTCGTGGCACTCTCGTCCGGCTCGACGCCGCCGGCGGGCAACTCGAGGAGGTGGACGAGGACACCGCTCTCGGCCTTGAACCGGAGATCGGCCTCAGCCGGCTCGGCTGGGCCCGCCTGTCGAACCAGACGCTGGAGTTCGGTGACTGGCCGTCCGGTCTCGGCCGGGCCAGCCGGAGCACGGGGCCGCTGCCGATCGAGCCGGACACCATCCGAGGTTTGGCCCGGGTCCTGGTCAAGGACGGCACCGCCGTGGTCGACGGTCCTGCCGAACCCAGACCGGGCCAGCACAACACGGATCGACAGCTGATCATCTTCGACCTCCCCGGCGGCACCGAGACGGCTCGACTCCGGTTGCCGGAAAACCTCAGCGGGTCGGTGACGCGGGACAACACCCTGAGCACCGGTCCCGGCCAGGCGCTGATCTGCCTCCCCGACCGCCCGCCGATGCTCATCGGCCGCCCGGCCTGATCACCGACAGGAGCCCCGATGCAGCAGCACCGCACCGTCACGTTCGACCGCGCCACCGTCGGTGGTGTCGCCGTCGCGGGAGCCCTACTCGCCGCAGCGATCGGGATCGCCGCGTGGTGCTTTCGCGAACAGGACGTGATCGGGACGGTCGGCTGGCTCCTCGCCGCCGGCGCACTGATCGTGATCATGGTCCGGACCGTGGCCTACGATCCGGCCCACCCGACCCGCGTCCGGGTGATCACCGTGATCGCGGCGCTGGTCACGCTGGCCGGGATCGCCGCCACGATCGCCGTACCTCTGGGGCTCAGACAGGCCGAGTACGGCGGGACCGGGGTCATCTGGAGGGCCGACCCGGCGGCGACCGGGGACGATCTCTGGACGGTCGGCGTGATCGGGGACACCGCCGTACTCAAGAACAACGATCGCGCCGTCTTCCTCGCCCTGGCCGACGGCCGGTTCCTCGGCGAGGTGGCGCTGCGCCAAGGCGACTCGTTGACGATCGCGGGCGACCACCTCCTGGTCTGGGACGACGAAAGATCTCAGCTGTACGACTCCGCCGGCCGCCCGCTCTGGCCGACCGAAGTCCCCGGGGCCATGCCGCTGGCCGCGGCCGGGGGCGTCACCGTGCTACACGAGTTGTGTCACGGGGGCTCGAGCTGTGCCGTGGGCTATGACCTCGCCGGGAAGAAGGTCTGGCAGGCGGAGAATCCCCAACGGTTGCTCGATGTCCGGTCGCGGCGCCTGCCCGACCATGTCCTGGTCCAGAAGCACGCTCATTGGCAGGTCCTCGATCCGGCCAGCGGTCGCGTGGTTGACACCGTCGAGGCAGAACTGGCCATGGCGACCGAATCCGCCATCGTGTCGATCGACCTGAACGAGGACGGCAGCCCCTGCACGCTCCGCATCGGGCGGCAGCAGATCGACCGCAGCTCGGCCTGCGACTTCCAAGCCGTCCGCGCCCTGGGGGACGGGTTGCTGGCCGTCGACCTCGCGCAGCCCGGCATCGGGATCGCCCCCACCGAGACCCCCGAAGAGCCGAACCCGTTCGACAGCGCGGTCGTCGATCAGGATCCCGGAGACACCGCCGTCGGACGATACGGCTCCGCGCAGCTGCGCGGCCGGACCCTGGAGTTCGACGACTGGGTCCTCAACCTGGCCGACCGGACCAAGAGAGAACTGCCGATCGAGTTGAACGACGGGGCGCCGGCCCAGGTCCTCGTCGAAGGTGGCGCGGCGGTCGTTGAAGGCACCGCTGAACCCAGGCTGAGCACAGATCCCCCGGACCGGCAGGTGATCATCTTCGACTTCGCCAGCGGTGCTGAGACCGGCCGGATCCGGCTGCCGTACGGCGGATCATGGCTGTCCCGCCAGAGCCTGCTGACCACCGGACCCGGGCAGGTTCTGATCAGCACCCGTGGACACCCGCCGATGCTGATCGGCCGGCCGTCCTGATCAACGTGCGTTGATGATCATCCGCGGAGCGGGCTGGCAGCGCGGGCAGCGGAACGAGGAGCGGTTCATGAACGGTTCCCGCTTGATCGGGCGGCCGCAGCGCAGGCAGGGCAGGCCCTCGCGGCCGTACACGGTCAGGGCCCGCTCGAAGTAGCCGCTGCTGCCGTTGACGTTGACGTACAGGGAATCGAAGGAGGTGCCGCCCTCGCCGAGCGCCTCCCGCATCACCTCGGTCGCCTCCATGATCAATCCGGCGGCGGCCTTCCGGGACAGCCGGTCGGCGGGCCTGGCGTAGTGCAGCCGGCTCCGCCAGAGGGCCTCGTCGGCGTAGATGTTGCCGATGCCGGAGATCAACTCCTGGTCCAGCAGGGCCCGCTTCACGCCGCTCCGCTTACGGCGCAGCCGGGCCACGGTCCGATCAAGATCGAATTCCGGATCGAACGGGTCGCGGGCGATGTGGGCCACCTCGGCCGGCAGTTCGGCACCGTCGGGCGACAGGCTCAGGCCACCGAACATCCGCTGGTCGACGAACCGCAACTCCGGCCCGTCGTCGGCGAAGACGAACCTGATCCTGGTGTTCGGCGGGTCCGGCAGGGACGCCTCGTCGGAGCGGAACTGACCGCTCATCCCGAGATGGGCCAGCAGGGCGTCGCCGTCCTCGAACGGCAACCACAGGTACTTGCCGCGGCGGCGCGGCTCGGCGAAGCGACGACCGGTCAGTTGCGCGGCGAAGTCGGCCGGGCCGGCGAGATGGCGGCGGACCGGGCGGTCGTGCAGCACGTCGACCCGGGTGATCGTACGGCCTCGTACGGCACTGGAAAGGCCGCGCCGGACCACCTCGACCTCGGGAAGCTCGGGCATGACTCGACGCTCGGCCGCGGCTCAGTCTGCGGCGACGACCCCGCCGACCCCGTCGGTCGACGGTGCCGACTCGGCCTGGGTCAGTTTCAGCCGGGCGGTGACGGCCTCGAACGCGACCGAGGCCGCGTTCTGCTCGGCCTCCTTCTTGTTCCGGCCGGAACCGGGACCGAACCGCTCGTCACCGAGCACCACCCGGGCCTCGAACGACTTCGCGTGGTCCGGACCGGATTCGGTGATCTCGTAGCTGGGCACGCCGAGGTTCGACAGCGACGCGATCTCCTGCAGGCTGGTCTTCCAGTCCAGCCCGGCGCCCCGGGTGGCCGCCTCGGCCATCAGGTCGTCGAACAGGTGGTGGATGAACCGGGCCGCGGCCTCGATGCCGTGGCCCAGGAAGACGGCGCCGATGACGGCCTCCATCGTGTCGGCCAGGATCGAGGACTTGTTCCGGCCGCCGGTCGACTCCTCGCCGCGGCCCAGGTAGACGGCCGAACCGAGGTCGAGTTCGCGGGCGATCTCGGCCAGCGTCGTCGCCCGCACCACCGCGGAGCGCAGCTTCGCCAGCTGACCCTCGGACTGGTCCGGGTGGGTCAGGTAGAGATGCTCGGTGACGACCACGCTGAGCACGGCGTCACCGAGGAACTCCAGCCGCTCGTTGGTCGGCAGCCCGCCCTTCTCGTACGCGTACGAGCGGTGGGTGAGGGCAAGATCCAGCAACTCGGGACGCACCGGCATCTCGAGTTGGTCAAGAAGCTCCCGGACAGGTCGTTGGTCGGGGGCCGCCGCTGACTCGGTCAGGACGCGAGCACCTGACGACGAGCCGAACGCGGTCCGTACTGACCGCAGGCCGGGCAGGCCACGTGCGGCAGGTGCTTCTCGCGGCAGGCCGGGTTCGCGCAGGTCACCAGGGTCGGCAGCTTGGCCTTCCACTGGGACCGGCGGTGCCGGGTGTTGCTGCGGGACATTCTCCGCTTGGGAACGGCCACGAATCTTCTCCTTGCCCTTGGCCCGGAACGCTCCGGGTCACCTGTCCTTGCTCTGCTCCTGCTCGTCCTGCTCGAGTGCGAGCCCTGCGATCGCCGCCCACCTCGGGTCCACCGGCTCTTCGTGCCCGTGGTCCGGGTCGTCGTTGAGGTTCGCACCACAGGTGGCGCACAACCCCTCGCAGTCGTCTCGGCACAGCGGCCGGTACGGCAGGTCAAGCACCACCTGGTCGCGGAGGATCGGCTCCAGATCGAGCAGGTCGCCCTGAAGCCGGCTGGCCTCGTCGGCTTCCGCGTCGCTGCCGGGGTACACGTACAGCTCCTGGAGGTCGACGGTCAGGTCACGACTGACCTCCCCCAGGCACCGCACGCACTCTCCGCGCAGCTGGACCACCGCGGTTCCGGTGACCAGTACCCCTTCGACGACCGATTCCAGACGTACGTCCAGTTCGACCTCAGACTCGGGTGGCACTCCGATCACGGCCAGGCCAAGACCCGTCGGAGCCGGTGCAGTCGTCTGCACGTGGCGGCTCGCACCCGGCCGACGTCCCAGCTCGTGGGTGTCCAGCACCAGTTCGGACCGCGGATCCAGCCCGTGTTGCGCCGAATCCATTGCAGAAATCCTTCCCAACTCAGACGGCCCCAGGCAGAGCTGTGACCGACCAGACACCTTACCCGGTCTGCCTGGAATTCCGGTAATCGCCGAGTCGCGGTGCGACCGACCCTTCGACACACCCTAGACTGTGGCTTCCTGAAGGGGAGTATCCCAGTTCGTCGCGATCGTCATGACGGGTTTCGCCGCCGCAACCCCGGTCGCGGCCGCGGGCCCGCCGGAGAGATCCGGGCGGGGGCCGCGCGGGAGAGACGTTCGGGTCCGTTCCGTCCACCCGAAAGGTTCCCGTGGAGCTCACCATCCCGCTCTGGTTCGAGATCGGCACCTATGTCGTCCTGGCCCTGATCCTCGCGTTCGACATCGTGCTGGCGTTCCGCCGGCCGCACATCCCGTCCACCCGGGAGTCGGCACTGTGGATCGGCTTCTACGTACTGCTGGCGCTGATCTTCGCCGGCTCCCTGCTGCTGCTCGGGGACGCCGAGCACGCCGGTCAGTTCGTCGCCGGCTGGCTGACCGAGTACAGCCTCTCGATCGACAACCTGTTCGTGTTCTTGATCATCATGGCGCGGTTCGCGGTGCCCAGGAAGTACCAGCAGGAACTGTTGATGGTCGGCATCATCCTGGCGCTCATCTTCCGCGGCGCCTTCATCCTGCTCGGCGCGACGCTGATCTCGAACTTCAGCTGGATCTTCTACGTCTTCGGCCTGTTCCTGATCTACACGGCGATCAACCAGGCGGTCTCCCGGCACGACGACGATTCCGAGAACGGCTTGATCAGGTTCCTGCGCCGGCGGATCCCGATCACCGACGAATACGACGGCGCCAAGCTCCGGACCACGGTCCGCGGCCGCCGCGTGTTCACGCCGGTGATCATCGTCCTGATCGCGCTCGGCACCACCGACCTCGTCTTCGCGGTCGACTCGATCCCGGCGATCTTCGGGATCACCACCGAGCCGTTCCTGGTCTTCACCGCGAACGTGTTCGCCCTGATGGGCTTGCGGCAGCTGTACTTCCTGCTCGGCGACCTGGTGGAGAAGCTCGTCTTCCTCAAGTACGGGATCGCGGCCATCCTCGCCTTCATCGGTGTGAAGCTGTTCCTGCACGCCCTGCACGAGAACGAGCTGCCCTTCATCAACGGAGGCCAGCATGTCGCCTGGGCGCCGGAGATCGGCACCTTCGCCTCACTCGGCGTGATCGTCGGCGCGATGGCCGTCGCCGTCGTCGCGAGCCTGATCAAGCTCCGCGTGGACGCGCGCCGGGACAGCAACGTGCTGCGCTGAGTTGCGACGACAGGTCAGCTGCGCGGGCGTAGGGCCCACCAGCCGATCGAGGCGGCCGCGATGAGCAGGGGAACGCCCAGCAGGAAGGGCAGGTGGAGACCGAACTGCTGGGCGACGACTCCGCCGCACAGGGCACCGAGGATCGAGGCTGCGGTGATGACGGTCCCGTTGATGCTGCTGACCCGCCCCAGCAACTCCAGGGGCGTCTGACGCTGGACCAAGGTTCGCGCCGCGACATTCCAGACGGCGAAGACCGCACTGCTGGTGGCCAGCACGATCGCGGTGACGGCCACGCTGCTGGTGACACCGAGGGCGAGCTGGCCGGCCGCCGCGACGAGCAGGCTGCCCACGATGGTCCACCTCAGCCCGACGGCGCGTCCGATCCGGGCGGCGACGAGTCCCCCGGCCAGGCCGCCGACGGCGCCGACGGCCAACATGATCCCGAACCAGAGCTCGGGCAGGCCGACGACATCGCGGAGGTAGAGCACGAGCAGGGTGAACCAGGCGCTGTCGGTCATCGCGAGGGCGACACTGGTCGCGGGGACGGCCAGGACCTCTCGGTGTCTGATCAGCCAGCCGAGCCCGGTTCGCAGGTCCATGATCACGTTCGAAGGCCGGGCCGTGTTCCCGACGGGTGATCTCAACTGCACCAGCGCCGGAATCGAGGCCACCAGCGCTGCGGCGATCGCCATGGTCCCACCGTTCACGGCGAACGGCAGCGCGATGGCGACGCCGAACAGATACGCGCCCAACGGCGGCCCGACGAACTCGTTGCCCGCGATCTCGGCCGTGACCATGCGGCCGTTGGCCCGGTCGAGTTGATCTTTGCCGACGATCGAGGGCAGCAGGGTGCCGGCGGCCGTGTCGCGCAGCACCGACGCCAACCCCGAGGTGAAGACCACGACATAGATCACCCAGATCGTCGCGTGGCCCGTCGCCAGCATCGCCACCAGCCCGACCAGCAAGACAGTTCGGGCGACGTCCATCACCAGGACCAGGACGCGCCGATCGACCCGATCGGCGACGACTCCGGCGAGCAGCCCGAACAACAGACCGGGCACCTGGCCGGCCACCGCGACGCCGGCCACCAGGGCCGGGCTGGAGGTCAGGCTCGCCGCGAGCAGCGGAAACGCCGCAGCCCGGATCCCGTCACCGAGGTTGGACAGGGCCGTCGCCGACCACAATCTGGCGTAGTGCGGCCCCAACGGAACGGCTGACATCCGAATCGGTGCCCTTTGGGTCCACTCAGCGCCAGGCGCGGGCGTAGAGGTCCTTCATCTCCGCTTCGAAGCGCGGCGCGGGGCCGTCGACCACGAGGTACGGGGCGACGGCGTTGATCGGGAGCGGCGCCACCGGGCCGGCCGGCAGGCCCCACTCGGCGCGCCAGCGGGTCAACTGGGCCGACGAGGCGGCGTAGACGATCCGGCCCAGGCCGACCCAGGCGTGCGCCGCGGCGCACATCGGGCAGTGCTCACCGGAGGTGTAGACCGTCGCCGCGGCCCGGCGCTCGGGGTCGAGGTTGGCCACCGACCACTGCGCCGCCGCCAGCTCCGGGTGCCGGGTCTGGTCACCGCCCTGCACCTCGTTGTGCCCCTCGAAGAGCACCGTGCCGTCGCGGTCGACGAGGACGGAGCCGAACGGCTCGTCTCCCCCGTCCAGCGCGGCCCTGGCAAGTCCGACGCACCGCTCGAGATAGTCCAGATCTTCATCGGATACGGCCATGGCCGGCAGTCTAGGCAACCCGCCACTTCTTGAATGCATGTAATAGTGAACTATACTCACGATATGGCGAGCCCGACCGAACTCCTTGATCAACTGCTGGCCCTGTCGATCATGATCGACAAGGACCTGACGGCCACGCTCGGGAAGGACGGGCTGACCCTGGCCAGGACCCACCTGTTGTGGGAACTGCACGGGTCCGGCCCGGTCACCCAGCAGCGGCTGGCGGCCGTACTGAACGTCAGCCCACGCAATGTGACGGCCCTGGTGGACGGGCTGGTGGCCAGCGGGCACGTGACCCGGGACCGGCATCCGGAGGACCGGCGCGCGTTCCTGATCACGCTGACCGAGCGCGGCTCGGCGGCGATGGCCGCGATGGCCGTACAGCACGAGGAGTTCGCGGACGCCCTGTTCGGACCGATCTCAGCCAGGGATCGGGCCGCCACGGCACGGGCCCTCGATCACGCGAGGACCCGGCTCGCCGCACTCATGGACGAACACCACAGAGAAGGAAGTTGATCATGACCACCACGACCACCGACCGCAACGCCGACCTGCTCCGGCAGGCCTTCGACCACCTGAACGCACGGGACTTCGAGGCCTGCAACGCGCTGATGATCGAGGACTTCGCGATCAACATCGCCGGCGCACCCAGCCCCCGGTACGGGCTGGACACCTGGCGGCAAGGGATCGAGGTGGCGATGCAGGCGTTTCCGGACCTCCGCGCCGAGGTCAAGGACTGCTTCGCGGCCGGCGACCGAGTGGCCGTCCGGCTGGTCTTCCACGGAACCCACACGGGTGAGTTCCTGGGGATTCCGGCGACGGGTCGCACGGTGAGTTACGACAGCAACGAGATCTACCGCGTGGTCGACGGCAAGATCGTCGAGGAGTGGATCTGCTCGGATCTGGCGAGCCTGATGGGGCAGCTCACCGCGGCCGAGTAGGGGGACTCAGGGGAGAGAGGGTCAGCCGGCGGTCTGGATCCGCGGCATCTGCATGGTCAGTTGTGTCTCCTCCGCGTCCAGATCGCTGCGCTCGGCCAGCCGGAGCCGGGCGGTCTTCACCTGGCTGGTGGTCTTGTGCAGGACCGACTCGAAGCTGGCCATCCGGGAATCGATGAAGCCGTCCGTCTCCCGGCGCAGCGCCGCCGCCTCGTTCTCGGCGTCGGTCCGGATCCGGTCCGCAGTCTCCTGGGCGACCCGGACGATCTCGCTGTGCTGGGCGAGCTCGAGGGCCTTCTCCCGGGCGTCACGGATCATCCGCGCCGCCTCGGCCTCACCCTCGGCCACCTTGGCGTGGGACGCGTCGATGACGGACTGCGCCTCTTCGATCTCGTCGGGAAGGTGTTCGATGACGTCGTCGATGGCACCCAGCACTTCGCCGCGGTTGATCACACAGGACGCCGACATCGGCATCGCCCGGGCCTGGGCAATCATCTCCCGCAGCAGAGTGAGTTTCTCCTCCACCGTTTCTCGATCAGCCATGATCCCCCTTGCTCGCTTTCGACAAATGACCACTCAACATACAAACGAGCAGAGTCCCCCGACTCGTGCCCACTGTGATGGTACGCCCGTTTCGGCCGGGTAGCGCCATTCACGACAACCGGTCGATCACCGGCCGTGGGACGAACGCCGTCACGTCACCACCGTAGCCGGAGATCTCCCGGACCAGGGACGACGAGACGAACGACCACTCGGGGGCCGACGGCAGCAGCACGGTTTCGACACCCGTGAGCCGTCGGTTCATCTGGGCCATCGGGAACTCGTAGGAAGCGTCGTCGGCGGTACGGACGCCCTTGACGATCGTGCCGATCCCCCGCTGCTCGCAGAGGTCGACCAGCAACCCGGTGAACTGGATCGCCTCGACGTTCGGCAGGTCCCGGCAGGACTCGGCGACCAGCTCGACCCGCTCTTCGACCGTGAACCGGCCCTTCTTGGCCGGATTGTGCCCGATCGCGACGATCACCTCGTCGAACAGGCCGGCCGCCCGGCCGATGATGTCGAGGTGCCCGAACGTGATCGGGTCGTAGGAACCGGGGCAGACCGCGCGACGTACCACGATCTTCACGGTACCGGGCGGCTGAAGGTGGTCAGCACGGTCTCGCCGTAGCGTCGCGTCCCGACCTCCGTGTACGGCCCCGGTGGGGTCAGCTCGGGCGACCGGCGGGAGCGTTCGGCCACGATCAGCCCGTCGTCGGCGACCCAGCCCTGGCCGACCAGGTCGGCCAGCACCCCGGACAGGTCCGGGCTGCCGAGTTCGTACGGCGGATCGACGAAGACGAGGTCGTACGCCAGCGGTGCCGGAGCCCGCACCACCTGCTCGACCCGGCCGGCCCGGACCGAAGCCCGGGCGCCGAGGGCGGCGATGTTGGGCCGGATCACGCCGCGCACGGTCCGCTGGTCCGCCTCGACCAGCAGCACCGGGTCGGCGCCGCGGGACGCCGCCTCGAGCCCGACCGCTCCGGAGCCCGCGTACAGATCGAGGAAGGAGAGCCCGGCCAGCGACTCGCCCGCGTCGCCGCCGGCACCGGCCCAGGAGGCGAGCATCGCGAACAGGGCCTCGCGGACCCGGTCCGTGGTCGGCCGGGTCCGGTCGCCGACGGGTTGCTTGAGCCTGCGGCCGCCGTACCGTCCGGCGACGATCCGGCTCATCCGCACGCTCCGCTCATGTCCGGTCCAGCCAGTCGCCGGCGGCGCGCCGCTCGACCTGGGCGACCAGGTCGGCCAGGCCCGGCCGGCTCAGCTCGGGGTCCTTGGCCAGTTCCCGTTCGGCCAGTTCCCGGGCCTGTTCGATCAGGTCCCGGTCGTCCAGCACCCGGAGCAGCCGGAGGCTCGACCGCACCCCGGACTGGCTGGCGCCGAGCACGTCGCCCTCGCGCCGTTGCTCGAGGTCGATCTGGGCCAGCTCGAAGCCGTCCCGGGTCGCGGCGACGGCGGACAGCCGCTCCCTGGCGGTGGTGTCCGGCGGGGTCCGGGTCAGCAGCAGGCAGACGCCCGGGTGCTCGCCCCGGCCGATCCGGCCGCGCAGCTGGTGCAGCTGCGAGATGCCGAACCGGTCCGCGTCGCAGATCACCATCACCGACGCGTTCGGTACGTCCACGCCGACCTCGATCACCGTGGTCGAGACCAGCACGTCGAGGTCGCCGGCGGCGAAGGACCGCATCGTCTCGTCCTTCTGGTCGGCCGGTTGCTGGCCGTGCAGCAGCCCGACCCGCAGGTCCTTCAGCGGGCCGGCGGTCAGCTCGGCGTACAGGTCCTCGGCGGCGATCGCCGGCTCGGCATCCTCGGGGGTCGGCAGGTCCTCCCCCGTGCGGGCCGGCTTGGTGTCGGCCGAGATCCGGGCGCAGACGATGAACGACTGCCGGCCGGCGCCGACCTCCTCCACCACCCGCTGCCAGGCCCGGTCGACCCAGGCCGGCTTCGCCTTGGCGTCGACCAGGACGGTGGAGACGTCGGCCCGCCCGGCCGGCACCTCGGTGAGCGTCGACACCTCCAGGTCGCCGAAGACGGTCATCGCGACCGAGCGCGGGATCGGGGTGGCGGTGAGGACCAGTACGTGCGGCCGCAACTCCGCCTTCGCGGTCAGCGCGGCCCGCTGCTCGACGCCGAACCGGTGCTGCTCGTCGATCACCACCAGGCCGAGGTCGGCGAACTGGATCCGCTCGCCGAGCAGGGCGTGGGTGCCGATCACGATGCCCGCGTCGCCGGAGGCCGCCCGCAGCATCGCCTCCCGCTTCTGCGCGGCCGACATCGAGCCGGTGATCAACGCGACCTCGGTGCCGCCGGCCGCCCCGGCCAGCAGGCCGCCGCCGTGCCCCAGGTCGCCGAGCAGCT
The DNA here is from genome assembly GCF_042666975.1 of Microlunatus sp. GCM10028923. NCBI lineage: Bacteria > Bacillati > Actinomycetota > Actinomycetes > Propionibacteriales > Propionibacteriaceae > Microlunatus > Microlunatus sp. GCM10028923. The sequence continues at coordinate 521,508 of NZ_JBHTFF010000004.1, forward strand.
TGGTGATCGTCTGGAAGTGCTGCGCCGCGAGCACCTCGGTCGGCGCCAGCAGCGCGGCCTGGCCGCCGGCGTCGATCACGGCCAGCATCGAGCGCAGCGCCACCACCGTCTTGCCCGAGCCGACCTCGCCCTGGAGCAGCCGCTGCATCGGGTAGGGCCGGCTCAGCTCGTCCATGATCACGTCGGAGACCTCGGTCTGCCCGTCCGTCAGCCGGTACGGCAGCCGCTCGTCGAACGCTTCCAGCAGGCCGTCCGCCCGCCGCGGCCTCGGCGTCGAGCCGTGCGACCGGGCGTCGGCGCGGCGCCGGGCCATGGCCAGTTGCAGCGCGAACGCCTCGTCGAACTGGAGCCGCCGGCGACCGTCCGCCGCCTCGGCCTTGGCGGTCGGTCGGTGCACCGCCCGGTACGCGTCGGCCAGGCCGATCACGCCCGCCTCCAGCCGCAGCGACGGCGGCAGCGGGTCCTCGACGTCGTCCAGGAAGTCCAGCGCGAGCCCCATCGTCGCCGCGATCGACCAGGTCGGCAGCTTGGCCGTCTGCGGGTAGAGACCGAGCAGCTTGGTCCCGGTCACCTTGGCCAGGTCGGCGTTCCGCTTGGCGCCGGCGATCACCGCGCCGTTCTCGTCGATGATCACGAAGTCGGGGTGCGCCAGCTGGAGCGCGCCGTTGAACTCGCGAACCTTGCCGGCGAAGATCCCGCGGGCACCGGGCTGCAGCACCCGCTGCCAGTGCATGATCAACGGCGGCTTGCCGAAGAAGGCGAGCTTGAGCCGGCCCTTCCGGTCGGTGATCGTCGCCTCCAGCCGCGGCTTCCGGGCCGAGTAGCCGGGGCCGCTGTCCAGGTTGTACGCCCGGGCGTCCAGCACCTCGGCGACGACGGCCACCTCCTCGCCGGGGGTGAGGGTGGACAGCTCGCTGAGCTCCGTACCGTCCATGTAGCGGCGCGGCAGGTGCATCAGCAGGTCGCCGACGGTGTTGATCTTGAGCTTCTCGAACGGGGTCGCCTTGCCGATCACCGACGACAGCTTCGTCTCCAGCCGGGTGAAGGTCTCGGTCTGCCAGGTGTCGATCATGGTTCGACCCCGATCAGGAAGGCGTCACCGCGGTGCCGTCCGGTGAGCAGTTCGATCTCGGCGCCGGGATAGGCGGCGGCGATCCGGCGGCCGAGATCGGCGTTGGCGGACGCCGCCGCCGGGTCCGCGATGACCGTGATCAACTCGGCCCGGCCGGCCGCCAGCGTGGTGATCATGGACCAGGCGTCGGCGGCGGATCCTGCCGAGGCGGTACGGACTCTGGCCGCCGCCAGCCGCATCGCGGCGGCCGCCTCGGCCAGCCCGGCGGTCGGTTCGTGCACCGCGAGGGCGGACAGGGCCGGCACCGATCCGGTGCAGCTGATCAGTTCGACCCGGCGGTCCTGGCCGGCGGCGGCGATCGCGGTCCGGAGGGCCGGCTCGGCGGTCGCCGGCAGCACGATGATCACTTCCGGTCCGGAGCCGGCCAGTTCGGCGGCCAGCCGGGCCGGCAGCGGTTCGGCCGGATCGAGATCGTCCTGCGGCACCGGCCGGCCGCCGTGGGCCCGGACCAGGTCGTCCTGTCCGGGGTCGTCGACGATCACCAGCGGACGGCGCCCGGTCGTGGCTGCGGCCCTGCCGAGCGGGGTCACCCGGAGCGCGCTGACCGTACCGGCGGCGAGGCCGGGCGCGATCGCCTGCGCCGGCCGGGTCAGGTGGGCGTGGACCTTGGCCGTGCGGCTCGGAGTCCGGGCGGTCACGACGACGACGCTATCGGCCAGCTCGGACAGTCGGGTCCGCAGCCGGTCCAGTTCGGCCGGTTCGGCGCCGTCGAGCAGATACATGACCTCGTACTCGCAGGTGTCGGCCGGGCGGGTCGAGGGGGTGCGGTCGCCCGCCGCCGGCGCGGGAAGCGGGCGGGCGGGTTCGCCGCCGAGCACCTCGACCAGGGCACGGAGCAGCAGCAGGAAGGCCAGTCCCCCGGCGTCGACGACCCCGGCGGCTCGCAGCTCGGCCAACTGGTCGGTCGTCCGGTCCAGCGCCTCGCTCGCCGCCCGTTCGGCGGCCCGGGCGACCTGCAGCGGGTCGTTCCCGGCGTCGGCGGCGGCTTCGGCCGCGGCGGCCGCGACCGTGAGCACGGTGCCCCGGACCGGGTCGGCCACCGCCGCGGTCGCCGCCGCGGTCGCCTCCCGCAACGTCGCGGCGAGCCAGCGCCCGCAGGGTTCGCCGGCCGCGAGGTTCGGCAACCGGGCGGCCGCGACCGCGACCATCTGGCCGATCACCGCCCCCGAGTTGCCGTGCGCGGCCACCACGGCGGTGCCGCCCAGCGCGGCCGGTCCCGCGTCGGCGGCGTCGACCACGGCGGTCAGGGTCAGCGTCACGTTGGTCCCGGTGTCGGCGTCCGGCGCAGGGAAGACGTTGATCGCGTCGATCGCCGGTGCCGAGGCCGCGACCAGGTCCCGGGCACGGCGGAGCCACGCGACCAGAGCGGCGTACGCCGGTTCTGGCACGATGGGCCGTGACGGGGTGGACACGGCTCTCACCTTATTGAGCCGGTCGCGGCCGCGGCGGGTTCCACGCAGGCGAGAGCTCGATTCGCTCTGGCATCGGGCGATCGGGTACGATTCAGCGGTTGCCCGAGAGGGCCGACTGCTTCGTTGACCGTACCGAAACGTTTGTGGGAGTAATCCAGTGGCTGCCGTATGTGACATCTGCGCCAAGCGCCCCGGCTTCGGCAACAACGTGCCCTGGTCGAAGAAGAAGACCAAGCGCCGTTGGAACCCGAACATCCAGCGGGTGCGGGCCGCGGTTTCCGGTGGCGCCACCAAGCGCGTCAACGTGTGCACCTCCTGCCTGAAGGCCGGCAAGGTCGCTCGCTGACCCATCGCTCCATCATCAGGCCCGTTCCCGCACGGAACGGGCCTTTTTGATGTGCCCGGCCGGTTAGCCTGTCGACGGTGACACGCTTCGGCGCGGTGATCTTCGACCTGTACGAGACCTTGATCACCGAGTTCGACCCGCATTGGCGCCCCCGGCCGACCCCGGCCGAGCAACTCGGGATCCCCGCGGAGGTCTTCGAACGGGTCTGGCGGGCCAGGCAGCGGGACCGGATGACGTCGGCGCTGGATTTCCGGGACGTGCTGCGGGAGGCGTGCCGGGCGGCGGGAGTTCCGCCCGATCCCCGGACCGTCGAGTCGCTGGATGCCGAGCGACGGGCGACGAAGGCGCGGTCGGTGACGACGGCCGACGCCGAGGTGGTCGGCGCCCTGCGGGAGTTGCGGGCGTCCGGGCTGAGGCTGGGAGTGGTGAGCAACTGCGCGGTCGAGGAGGTGGCCGGCTGGCCGGACAGCCCGTACCGGGAATTGTTCGACGACGTCGTCTTCTCCTTCCGTGCCGGCGTCGCCAAGCCGGACCGGGCGATCTATCGGCTGGCGTGCCGCAACCTCGGCACCCCGCCGGGTCGCACGGCCTTCGTCGGCGACGGCGGCAGCGATGAACTGGCCGGCGCGGAGGCCGCCGGCCTGACCGCCTTCCGGGCCCGGTGGTTCATCGACCGGTGGCCGCCCGAGATCCGCCGCCACCATCCGATCGAGGGCTTCCCGACCCTGACCACTCCGGCCGCGACGGTCCGGGTGCTGAATCAGGATCGCTGACGGGTACGCATCGTCGCGCCCTGAGCTTGTCGAAGGGCAAGGCCCGATCCGGCTTGGCCCTTCGACAGGCTCAGGGCACTCAGTCGATCAGTCGAGCAGGCCTTCGGACACCAGGAGGCGGAGCTCGTAGTTCCTGGTCCTCGGCACGTCGCCGCGGTCCAGGTCCCAGAGCAGGCCGGTCACGGCTCGCGCCTGGACGCAGCGACGGGACAGGTCCGGGTCCACTCCGGCGGCTTCGCTGAAGATCATGATCCGGCGCCGCAGTTCGGCGACCAGCTCGCTCGCCGGGAGCCGGTAGACGCAGACGGTCAACGCGTCGTAGGCGGCAGTGCCGGACATCCCCTTGGGATCGATCACCACCCAGCCCCGTTCCGCGTGCAGGATGTTCCCCTCGTGAAGATCACCGTGCAGCATCGTCGCGGTGCGGTCCCGACCAAGATCACGTACGGTCTCGACGGCGGCATCGAACACCCGTGCCGGGAGCTCGACGCCGGCCGACCGATGATCATCGTGCAGCTGCTGCTCCCACTCCTCCGTGGTGTCGGCGAGACGCTTGATGCCCGCCGGCGCCGGTACGGCCAGCCGGGCCGACAGCTCGCCGCCGATCGCGACGGCCTCGTCCACGTCGACGTCGAGGGTTCGGTCCGTCACCCGTTCGAGCAGCAGGGCGAAGCCGGAGGCGTCGCAGTCGTGCAGCCGGACCGCGCCGCTGCCGTTCCAGAGCCGGAGCGCCCGGTGCTCGTCGGCGTTGCCGGGATGCGGCGGGGAGATCTTGATCACCGCGGGGCCGTACGGCGAACGGACCGGGATCACGACGGCCACGCCACCCGCCCTGACCTCGCCGTCGGGCTCGCAGGACCAGCGTTCCAGATAGCCGCGGGCGAGCTCCGGGAACCCGTCGATCCACTCCGCAGCCCCGTCGACGTCGCGCAGCACCGACTCGGCCAGCCGTTCGGGTACCTTGATCATTCCGCACCGCCCCGTCCGGCGAGGGCCTCGGGATAGCCGGCGTGCCGGCGCAGTTCGTCGTCCGGCATGTACGGGATCGCCCGGTGCCACGAGTTGTAGCGCTGCAGTCGCGCGATCGTCAGCGCCGGCCCCACCAGGGAACGCAGGTCCCGCAGGGGCGCCGCTGCGGTCCAGACCTCGAGGTAGCGGTCGACGGCCCGGCGGATCCTCGGGTCGTCGCGATCACAGTTCCAGTGCTGCGCGACCCGGTAGACCGCGACGTCGAGCACACAGAACGGGTGGCTCCACAGCGCGTCGCCGAAGTCGAAGAACCGCACCCCACCACCGGCGTCCTCGAACGTGTTCGCCGGCTGGACATCGTTGTGCTGCAGGGAATCGGGCACCGGCCCTTCGGCCAGCCGGCGCGCCGCCTCCATGATCATCGGACGGTTCCGGAGCGCGGCGGCGACCACGTCCGGGTCCACCCGGGACGGATGATCATCGGGCAACCGCACCAGGTAGCGCAGCTGCTGCTCGAAGTGATCGGCGGCCCTGGTCGCGGGCAGTTCCGGCAGCCCTGCGGCGACAAGATCATCGCGGTGTCCGGCCAGAAGGCGCTGCAGCTCGCCGAAGTCGGCCAGCACCCGGCCGTACTCCTCGCCGGTCAGCTCGGACTGATCAAGGGTCCGCCCGCCGTCCGGGCTGAGCAGCCACCCGCGTTCGGCGTCGACGGCCAGCGGTTCGAGGATCCGGCCGGGCACCAGCCGCGCCAGGCACTCCATCAGGCCGGCCTCGAACCGGATCGCCGGGCAGCTCTCCTTGAACCAGTACCGCCCGCGGTCGGTCGGCACGGTGAGGTGGACCGACCACGGCCGGATCAGTTGCGGCAGCACCGGACCCGTCGCCGTCAGTCCGGCAGCCCGGAGTTGGGCCTGGATCCAGGCCGCGGCTTCCGCGCGCCAGGACTCGCCCTCCCACCGCGTGATCAACGCCGACCCGGACCCCGCCGTCATGATCAGCCGTCCGGGTCCACCGGCCAGAGGCGGCAGCGTTGCGGCGCCGGCGCTCCGCCGGGCAGGCCGGTTGCGGAGACCCATACCTTCGGCTGCCAGCCGAGGGCCCGGCCGGGCCCGACGTCGTAACGCGGGTCCGGGCAGTCGGAGGCGCCGAAGTAGCAGCCGAAGGCCAGGTCGGTCTGCAGCGAGGCGGCGATCAGGGTCAGCAGGTCCTCGTCGGCCAGGTAGGCGCGCGCGTCGGGACGCCAGGTCAGCGGATGGCCGACCAGGGCGAACCGCAGACAGACCACGCGGGCGTCGGCGACCTCGTCGCTGTACAGCCGGGCCTGCACCTCCATGGCCCCCTTGCTCGCCCCGTACGGGCAGCAGGGCCGGACCGGCCGGTCCGGGTGCACCGGCCAGTCGGCGGTCGTGTTGTAGCCGCCGCAGGCATGGACGGAACTGGCGATCACGAGTCTCGGCACGCCGCGCCGCCGGGCCGCCTCGAGCAGCGTCGCGGTGCCTCCGACGTTGACCTCGTACAGCTCTGCCGGGTCGGCGCCGGGACTGGCCTGGCCGCCGAGGTGCACGATCGCGTCGACGCCCTCGGTGATCTCGTCCGCGTACCCGGGGTCGCGCAGATCGCCGGGCCGGAACGTCTCGCCCGCGGCCGGCGGGGTCGGTGGCTGCCGAAGATCGGCGAGGACGACCTCGGACCGTTCCCGCAGCATCGGGCGCAGCAGCTGAGCGACCACGCCGGCGCCGCCGGTGAGCAGCAGCCGGCCGCCGGACCCGATCATGGTCAGGTCGGGATGACCAGCGGAATGATCATGGGCCGGCGACGGTGGGTGTCGCTGACCCATTTGCCCAGCTGTCGCCGCATCACCTGCTGCAGCCGGTGGATGTCGTCGACCCCGTCACGCAGCGCGTCCTCGAGCGCGGAGACGATCAGCGGCCGTACCTCCTCGAAGACGCTCTCGTCCTCGACGAAGCCGCGGGCGTGGATGTCCGGGCCGGAAACGATCTTCTGGGCGTGGGTGTTGACGACCGCGATCACCGAGATGAACCCTTCCTCACCGAGGATCCGGCGATCGGTCAGGGCGTCCTCGCTGATGTCGCCGACGGTCGAGCCGTCGACGAAGATGTAGCCGGCGTCGATCTTGCCGGTCACCCGCGCGACGCCCTTGGCCAGGTCGATCACGGCGCCGTCCTCGGCGATGATCGTCCGCTCCGGCGGTACGCCGGTCGCGATGGCCAGGTCGCCGTTGGCGATCAGGTGCCGGATCTCGCCGTGCACCGGCATCACGTTCTTCGGCTTGATGATGTTGTAGCAGTAGAGCAACTCGCCGGCCGACGCGTGCCCGGACACGTGCACCAGCGCGTTGCCGCGGTGCACCACCTGGGCGCCGAGCCGGCTCAGCCCGTTGATCACGCGGTAGACCGCGTTCTCGTTGCCGGGCACCAGGGAGCTGGCCAGCACGACGGTGTCGCCCGACTTCAGGCTGATCACCGGATGTTCCTTGTTGGCCATCCTGGCCAGCGCGGAGAGCGGTTCGCCCTGCGACCCGGTGGAGATGATCACCACCTGGTCCGGCCGGTAGTTGTCGATGTCCCGCAGTTCGATCAGCGTGTTCTCCGGCACCTTGAGGTAGCCGAGGTCGCGGGCGACGCCCATGTTGCGCAGCATTGACCGGCCGACGTACACCACCTTCCGGCCGTGCAGGACCGCTGCGTCCATCACCTGTTGCACCCGGTGTACGTGGGAGGCGAAGCAGGCGACGATGACCCGCTGCTTGCTGGTGCTGAACACCCGCTGCAGCGCCGGGTTGATGTCCTTCTCCGGGGTGGTGAATCCCGGCACCTCGGAGTTCGTCGAGTCGATCATGAGAAGGTCGACGCCCTCCTCACCGAGCCGGGCGAAGGCGCGCAGGTCGGTCAGCCGGCCGTCCAGCGGCAGCTGGTCCATCTTGAAGTCGCCGGTGTGCAGCACCAGCCCGGCCGGAGTCCGTACCGCGACGGCGAGGGCATCCGGAATCGAGTGGTTCACCGCGATGAACTCGAGTTCGAACGGCCCGGCCGTGAACGTGCTTTCGGCCGTCACCTCGCGCGGCCGGGCACCCCGGATCCGGTGCTCCCTGATCTTCTCCTGCACCAGCGCCAGGGTCAGCTTCGACCCGATCAGCGGAATGTCCGCCCGCTGCTTGAGCAGGTACGGCACCGCGCCGATGTGATCTTCGTGGCCGTGCGTCAGCACCAGCCCCGCGATGTCGTCGAGCCGGTGGGCGATCGCATCCAGGCCCGGCAGGATCAGATCGACCCCCGGATGATCGTCTTCGGGAAACAGCACTCCGCAGTCGATCAACAACAACTGGCCGCCGTATTCGAGCACGGCCATGTTTCGTCCGACGTCGCCGAGGCCGCCGAGCGGGATGATGCGCAGATTTCCCGACTTCAGCTTCGGCGGGGTCTGCAAGCTTGAGGCTGCCACAAGGACGAACGTTACAAGAAGAGGTGAACCCTCCGAACCAGCGGGAGTCCGCAGCACCATCGCGAAAGGTGCCACCGCCGCGAAACCCAACCCCGCATCGCGGGGCCTGCGGGGCTCGACCCCCGCAACAACCGCACCCCACCACCCATCCCAACCCCAGATCGCGGTGCCGGCAGGGCTCTACCCCCGCAACAACCGCACCCCACCGCCAAACCCAACCCCAGATCGCGGGGCCTGCGGGGGCTCGGCCCCCGCACAAAAACAACGAACCCCCTGGGGGGATGCCGCATCAGCGGCGACCAGGGGGAGTTGGGGTGAGTCCGCGGTTACCTGCTCGGGGGTTCAGGTAACCGCGGACTCGTGATGAGGATCTTGCCAGGTCTCTTCAGATCGCACAAGTGCCAATCCTGAGCAATTCCTGAGCCAGCCGGTTCACTCCTCGGCGATGGCGGCGTGCAGCCGAATCTGCTTGATCCGGACCGCTTCGTCGTCGGTGCCGATCTCCCGGTGGCCGCCGTCCGGAGCCCAGCCGGCGGCGGTGAGGAAGCTGCGGAAGTCGTCCTGGGTGGTCAGGATCCAGAGGGTGGCCCTGGTGAAGCCATCGGCCCGCAGCGTGTCGACGACGGCGTTCAGCATCCGCGAGCCGTGGCCGCGGTTGCGGGCCGCGGGGTCGATCCCGAACTCGTCGATCAGGCCGTCGCCGGCCAGGTCGGCATCCGGGTCGTCGCTCGGCCGGGTGGTGGCGAAGCCGGTCAGCCGGTCGGACTCGACCGCGACCAGGACCCGGCAGCGGGCCTGCGGCGGCCGGGCGATGGCCGCGTGCCAGGCCTCGGTGGCCTGCTCCTCGCTGAGCGTGTCCAGCATCGGCTGGGCCCGTTCCGGCCCGAGTTGATCAAGCCAGACGCGGCGCTGGATCTGGGCGATGGCGGCAGCCTCGCCCGGCAGCGCGAGTCGTACCGAATCGGCGATCTCGTTGTTCACGATCCCGACGCTACAGTGACGCGGTGACCGGTTCCGAAGCCGACCTCGGCCGACCGCCGTGGGAGCTCCCGAAGCCCTACCGGGAGCAGGTCGCCGACATGCCCGGCGCGGCCGGCTGGCTCCCCGGTCTGCGCGACACCGCGGTCCGGTACGCCGAGCGCTGGGGAGTGTTCCCGGACGGCGCGGCGATGCACGGCTGGATCTCGATCGCCTGGCCGGTGGTCGATTCCGCCGGGCGGAGAGCTGTGCTCAAGGTCACGCCACCGGTCAGCTGGATCGACGGCGAGGCCGCCGCCCTGAACGCCTGGGCCCGTCAAGATCACCGCCCCGGCGAGCCGAGGATGATCACTCCGATTGCGACCTCGGACGAGGACCGGGTCGTCCTGCTCCCCCGACTCGACCCGAGCCGGTCCCTCGAAGATCATCCGGACATCGACGAGGCGGTCGACATCATCGGCCGGATCCTGGTCGGCATCGCCGGCACTCCCCCGGTGCCCGGCCCGAGCCCGTTGGCCGCGGAGCTGGATCAGATCGAGGACGGCTTGTCCGACGACGGCCCGGTTCCGGTCGACCAGCTGGACCGAGCTCGCGAACGCATCGCCGAACTCCGTAATCAGTTGGCGACGGCCCGGCAGAGCCTGTTGCACAACGATCTTCACTTCGGCAATGTCCTGCACGCGCTGCCCGACGACGAGCCGGCCTGGATCGGCATCGACCCGTTCCCGACGATCGGCATCGGCGAATGGGAGCCGATCCCGTTACTGCGCAATCGCTGGTCGGACGCGGCCGCGACCGGCGATCCCGACCGTTCGCTCCGCCGTCGGGTGGATCAGCTCTGTGCGATCACCGGGTACGACCCGGAGCTGGTCCGCGGCTGTGCCCAGGTCGCGGCGGTGTCGAACCTGCACTGGATCCTGCCGAACCGCCGTGATCATCTGCACGCGCCGCCGTACCTGCTGATGGCCGGCTGGTGATCAACGGAGCTCAGGTCCGGCGCGGCCGGGTCGAGCGGCGCAACGAGCGCGCCGACTCCTCGAGCAGCACGTTGCCCCGGCTCAGGAAGTCGTGAATGGTCCGTAGTTCCCGGTCGCTGTAGCCCTCCAGCTGGGTCCGGCCCGCTTCGGCGATCGTCGTGTACGCCTTGTCGATCAGCCGCCGAGCCCGCGGAGTCAGGGTGATCACGGCCCGCCGCCGGTCCTCGGCGCCCGGTTCGCGGGTGGCGTGACCGGCCTCGACGATGCGCTGGATCGCCGTGCTGGTCGCGGCCGGGCTGAGCGCGGCTCCCGCGGCAAGGTCGCCGGCCGTCAGCGGTCCCCGCAGCGACAGCAGCCCGATCAGCCGCAGGTCGGTGCGGTTGACCCCGAACAGCGCCGCCGCCGCGTCGTCGTAGGTGTCGGTCAGGTGCTGGAACTCCGCGACGTCGTACTGGATGGTCTCGATCAGTTCCGCACGGGAGTTTGATTGCTTCGACACTCGAACTATTCTAGCCGAAGTTCAATATTTCGAGCGTCGAAACAATTCTGAGGATGATCACCATGACCGCAACACGCCAACTGCCGGCCTATCTGAAGGTCGCGAACCCGTTGATCAAGGTCCTGAACCGGCTCGGCCTCTCGCTCGGCACGATGCGCGTGATCGCCGTACCCGGTCGCCGGTCCGGCAGGCTTCGAGCCACCCCGGTCTCGCCGCTCGTCGTGGACGGCCGCCGGTACGTGATCGCCGGCCTGCCCGGCAGCGACTGGGCCAGGAACGCCCGGGCCGCCGGCTGGGGCCTGCTGTCCCGCGGCCGCCGGACGGAGCGGATCACCCTCACCGAGGTGACCGAGCCCGCCGAGCAGCGGGCCGTGCTGCGCGCCTTCCCGACCGAGGTGCCGCACGGGGTCGACTTCTTCGTCCAGGCCGGAGTCACCCCGGGAATCACTCCGGACGACTTCGAGCAGGCCGCCGGACGGTGCGCGATCTTCATGATCACGCCCGGCTAGCCGATCACCTCGGCGACAACCGGCGGATGGATCTCCCGGAACGAGAATGCCTCCGGCGTCGACCCGTGCTGCCGGAGCAATTGCAGCCGCCGCACGGCGTCGTCGACCATCGGCAGTTGACCCGCCGGCACCCACCACAGCACCATCGAGGGCTCGCCGGGGCGCGGGCGCTCGAACCAGTCGGTCCGGCGGCGCAGGAAGTCGAGGTGACCGCTGCGGAACACGTAGTTCCGCAGCGACTCGACATCGGTCCAGACCGAGAGGTTGATGATCACGTCGCTGCCGAGCGGGCGCACCGACGTCGCACTCACCTCCGAGTCGTCGACCAGCCGCCAGACGTAACCCGGCGAGCGTTCGGCCAGGGCGTTGATCGGCGCCAGGTTGTCCGTGAAGTCGATCATGCGCGGGTCGTCGAGCGGGAACCTGAGGGTACCGACGTTCAGCTCGGCGAGATGGTGGCTGCTCACCGACTCACCTCAACACACCCGGATCTCTATGTCAATGATCATGGTTTTTAGAGATCGCCACGCAGCACAGCCCGGGCCGGGCGTCCATCGCGACCTCGACCCCCGAACCTTCGAGCAGCCCCTGGAGCAGGCCGAGATTCATCCCGCAGACCAACGGCGGGTACGCCTCGGCCAGGACGTGGAAGGGACAGTTCCGCAGCCGCAGGACACCTTCGTCGTCGTACGGCTGATAGCCCCGCGCGACCAGGAGCTCGGCCACTTCGTTCGCTTCGGGCACGTCGGACCCGCGGAGTGCCCGGCCGCGGGCCCGGGCGGCCTCCTGCAGCTGGACGTCGAGGCGGGCCTCCTCGGCCACCTCGGCCAGCAGGTCCGCGGCGATCCGGTAGTCGCGCGGCGGCACCGAGAGCTCATGCTCGGTCTCGGCCCGCCGGTACAACTTCGCCGGGCGTCCCGCGCCGGGTCCCGACCGCCCGGTCAGGCGGCGGGTCTCGGTCTCCAGCAGGCCCGCCTCGACCAACCGGTCCAGGTGGTGCGCGGCCAGGGTCCGCTGAATGCCGGCCGCCTCCGCCGCCGCGTTCCGGCTCACCGGCTCCCGCTGCTCGGCGACGAACTCGTACAACCGGCGCCGCACCGGTTCCTGCAGGACGCCGATGACGTCGATGTCCTTCACCCGGTCAGTCTAGGAACACTCTCCCTGAGCCTGTCGAAGGCGGCGCGACGGCGCTTGATCAAGACAGCTCGGGATCGAACTCGCCGGTCGCCTCGAAGGTGGCCAGCCGGGCGGCCGGCTCGGTCAGGTCGAGACCTTGATCATCGACCCAGCCGTCGTCGTAATACGTGCCGGCGTAACGCTCGCCGCCGTCGCAGAGCAGGGTGACCACGCTGCCCGTCGCGCCCTGGGCACGCATCCGGGCGATCACGCCGAGGGCGGTCCAGACGTTGGTCCCGGTCGAGCCGCCGACCTTGCGGCCGAGCCGGTCCGTGGTCCAGCGCATCGCCGCGATCGAAGCGGCGTCGGGCACCCGGACCATGTCGTCGATCACGCCGCCGACGAAGGACGGCTCGACCCGCGGCCGGCCGATCCCCTCGATCCGGGACGGCATCCCGGTCGTGTAGTCGGAGGTGTCCAGCTGCCAGCCGTCCAGGAACGCCGAGTTCTCCGGGTCGCCGACCATGATCTTGGTCGGGTGGCGCCGGTAGCGGACGTACCGGCCGATCGTCGCCGACGTGCCGCCGGTGCCGGCGCTGACCACGATCCAGGCCGGGATCGGATGCGGCTCCGCGGCCAGCTGTTCGAAGATCGACTCGGCGATGTTGTTGTTGCCGCGCCAGTCCGTGGCCCGTTCCGCGTACGTGAATTGATCAAGGTAGTGACCGCCGCATTCCGCGGCCAGCCGGGCCGCCTCGGCGTACATCTCGGGCGCCCGGTCGACGAAGTGGCAGCGTCCCCCGTACCACTCGATCAGGGCGATCTTCTCCTTGCTGGTCCGGCGCGGCATCACGGCGACGAACGGCAGCCCGAGCAGCCGGGCGAAGTAGGCCTCGCTGACCGCCGTCGAACCGCTGGAGGCCTCGATCACCGTGGTGTCCCGGCCGATCCAGCCGTTGCAGAGTGCGTACAGGAACAGGGATCTGGCCAGTCGGTGCTTCAGGCTGCCGGTCGGGTGGACCGACTCGTCCTTGAGGTAGAGCTGGATGTCGCCGACCTGTTCCGGCAGCGGGAACACGTGCAGATGGGTGTCGGCACTCCGGTTCGCGTCCGCCTCGACCCGGCGCACGGCCTCGTCGATCCACGCCCGGTCGGTTCGGTCACAGCTCGCCACGGGTTCAGCGTATGCGCTAACATCGGCGCCGTGAGTTGTCGTTGGCAGGCGTATTTTGGGTTGGCTCTGGAGGAGCCCGCCGCTTAGTACGCACGCCTGCGAGACCTCCAGAGCCAACAAGGCAGAGACCCATGTCTCTGCCTTTCGTCATTCCTCGACGGGTTGGCCAGCAGAGAACTCACCAGCCCGTCGGACAACCGATAGGGACTGTCATGATCAAGACCCACGATCTGCGGATCCGTGGTTTCGAACCCCTGCCGTCGCCGGCCGAACTGCGCGAACGGCTGCCGTTGAGCACCGAGACCGAGGGCCTGGTGACGACGAGCCGGCAGGAGGTCGAGGCCGTGCTCCGCGGCGACGACGACCGGTTGCTGGTCGTCGTCGGCCCGTGCTCGGTGCACGACCCCGACGCCGCGCTGGAGTACGCCCGCCGGCTGGTCGCCGAGGCCGAGCGGCACGCCGACCGGCTGCTGATCGTGATGCGGGTCTACTTCGAGAAGCCGCGGTCGGTCGCCGGCTGGAAGGGCCTGATCAACGATCCGCACCTGGACGGCACCCACCGGGTGGCCGAGGGGCTCGAGCTGGCCCGCAGCGTGCTGCGCGACATCACCAGCCTCGGCCTGCCGGTCGGCTGCGAGTTCCTGGAGCCGATCAGCCCGCACTACATCGCGGACGCGATCAGCTGGGGCGCGATCGGGGCCCGGACCACGGAGAGCCAGGTGCACCGCCAGCTCGCCTCGGGCCTGTCGATGCCGATCGGCTTCAAGAACGGCACCGACGGCGATGTCGGCGTCGCCGTCGACGGGGTACGGGCAGCGGCACAGAGCCAGGTCTTCTTCGGCGTCGACGACTCCGGCCGGACCTGCGTGGTGTCGACCACTGGCAACGAGTACGGGCACGTGATCCTGCGCGGCGGCCGGACCGGGCCGAACTACGACTCGGCGTCCTTGGCCGCGGCCGCCGCGCGGCTGACCGAGGCGGGACTGCCGGGCCGGGTGGTCGTCGACGCCAGCCACGCCAACAGCGGCAAGGACCATGTCCGGCAGGCCGAGGTGATCACCGAGCTGGCCGGCCAGATCGCCGCCGGCGATCCGATCTCCGGGGTCATGATCGAGAGCTTCCTGGTGCCGGGGCGGCAGACGCTGACCGACGCCGGCCGGGCCGGCCTGGTGTTCGGCCAGAGCGTCACCGACGCCTGCCTCGGCTGGGAGCAGACCGCCTCCGCGCTCGACCTACTGGCGTTCGCGTCGACCCGGCGCCGGGGCGGCGTCAGCGCGCGATGCTGATGTCGCGCCCGGCCAGGCCGAACTCCAGGCCGGACTCCGACGCCTTGACCGCGGTCAGGGTCAGGTCGAACGGCAGCTGAGGCAGGGTGAACGAGCCCAGCAGCGAGCTGAGCAGGGCGTCGACCAGGGTCTGCGGCAGGTCGACGCCGCCGACCTTCAGCTGCGGGTCGACCAGGGACAGCCGGCCGGAATCGATCACCGGCCGGCCGGTCAGGGTGCCGGAGACGGTCTGGCCGCCGACCGGTGCGGTGAAGTCGATCGTGATCCGACCCTCGGGCACGTACCGGATCTCGGCGCCGCCGAGCGAGCTGAGCGAGGCGTAGTCAGCGAAGGCGGTGCCGTTCACCGTGCCGGCGGTCAGTTCCCGCTCCCCGATCCGTACGTCGTCCAGGGCCAGGTCCAGCCGGTCCAGCGTCCCGGACGCCGAGGCGCCGGACACCGGGATCTGCTCGGCGCTCAGGCTCACCCGGCCGAACCGCTGGGCGATCAGCTGGGTCAGGAACGGGACCTGGGCGACCTCGACCTTCGGCCGTTCCTGGGTGCCGATCCGCTCCTGCAGCCGGGCGCCGACCTGGTCCTCGGCGACCCGCTCGCCGATCCGGTCGGCGGCGACGACCAGGCAGATCAGCACGATCAGCGCGATGATCAACACCGTCAGCAGCCGGCCCCGCCGCCGTGGCTTCGGCGGTGGCGGCTGGATCGTCATCGGCGGAATGGTCATCCGCCGAGGCCCAGGATCGACTCGATGCCGACGGTCAGCCCGGGCCGCGCGGGTACGGCCCGGACGGCGGCCAAGACACCCGGCATGAACGAGACCCGGTCCAGCGAGTCGTGCCGGATCGTCAGCGTCTCGCCCTCGGCGCCGAACAGCACCTCCTGGTGCGCGACCAGGCCGCGCAGCCGGACCCCGTGCACCCGGATACCGTCGACCTGGGCGCCGCGGGCCCCGGGCACCTCCTGGACGGTGGCGTCCGGCGGAGCGTCCAGGCCGGCCGCGGCCCGCGCCTCGGCGATCTTGCGGGCCGTCGTGCTGGCCGTACCGGACGGGGCGTCGGCCTTGCCCGGGTGGTGCAGCTCGATCACCTCGACGCTCTCGTAGAACGCCGCCGCCTGCTGCGCGAAGTGCATCATCAAGATCGCGCCGACCGAGAAGTTCGCGGCCACCACGATGCCGACCTCGGGCCGCGCGGCCAGCTGGTCCCGGAGCGCCGCCAGTCGTTCGTCGGTGAAGCCGGTGGTGCCGACCACGGCGTGGATCCCGTGCTCGACGCACCAGGCGAGATTGTCCATGACGGCGTCGGGATGGGTGAAGTCGACGATCACGTCGGCGGCTTCGACGACCGACCGTTCGTCACCGACATCGATCCCGGCGACCAGCTCGAGATCGTCGGCGGCCTCGACCGCCCGGCACACCTCGGCACCCATCCGGCCGCGTGCCCCGAAGACCCCTACCTTGATCATCTCGCCCTCACGTCAGTTTCGGTCAAGGGGACGCCCCCCTTGAGATCCCCCGCACCGCTCCGCGTGCGGGCGCCGGACTTCGGTCCGATTCAGCACGATATAGGGTCCCGCCGCCGGAATCGGCCCGCCTCGCGGCTCTTGACATCAGTACTCCACAAGTGGAACCCTCGAACCATTCCACTTGTGGACTACTTCCCAACGACGGGGACCGCCATGAAGCTCGAATACATCCTGCTCGGAGTCCTGCTGGGCCGCCCGCGCACCGGGTACGACCTGAAGAAGTTCCTCGACGCGCACGGGCGCTTCCTCCGGTCCAACACCCAGATGAGCCAGGTCTACCGTTCGCTCACCGCGATGGCGGACCGGGAGTGGGTCAGCTACCGGACCGAGAGCCGGCCGGGTGCCCAGGACGCCAAGATCTTCCGGGTCACCGCCGAGGGCGCGACCGTGTTCCTGGACTGGCTGACCGGGCCGTACCATCCGCCGACCCGGTTCGAGGATCCCGAGTTCGGCGTCCGGCTGCACTTCGCGGGCTTCCTCACCGTTGATCAACTTCTGGCGCTGCTGGACACCGAACTGGAGGCCCGGCAGCGGCAGGTCGCAAAGTACCGCTTCCGGGACCGGACCGAGGTCTTCGAGCCGGGAGTCCCGTTCGATGCCGAGCTGGCGGTCGCCCTCAATGATCGAATGCACCAGTACGGTGCGGCCGCGATCGACCAGCACATCAAGAACCTGATCGAACTGCGGGCCGACCTGCTCGACGGCCGGCTTCCCGTACGTACTCCCGATCCCGATCCCGACCGGAAGGCCAGCACGCGATGAGAGCGATCATGATCATGTTCGACAGCCTGAACCGGCATTTCCTGCCGCCCTACGGGTGCGACACGATCCATGCGCCGAACTTCCAACGGCTGGCCGAACGCACCGTGACGTTCGACAACTGCTACGCCGGCTCGCTCCCCTGCATGCCGGCCCGGCGGGAACTGCACACCGGCCGGTACAACTTCCTGCACCGCAGCTGGGGTCCGCTGGAACCGTTCGACGACTCGATGCCCGAGCAGTTGCGGCAGGCCGGCATCCACACCCACCTGACCTCCGATCACCCGCACTACTGGGAGGACGGCGGCTCCACGTATCACACCCGCTACAGCACCTGGGAGTTCCATCGCGGCCAGGAGGGCGACCCGTGGAAGGCCGTGGTCGACGAGCCGAGCGGACCGGACAGCCCGCGCGGCGGGATGCGGCGGCAGGACAAGATCAACCGGCGCTACATGCCGACCGAGGCCGATCACTGCCAGACCCGGACCTTCGACGGCGGCCTGGAGTTCCTGGAGACCAACGTCGATGCTGATCACTGGTTCCTCCAGATCGAGACCTTCGATCCGCACGAGCCGTTCTTCTCGCACCAGGCCTACAAGGACCTCTACCCGCACGAGTACGACGGGCCGGAGTTCGACTGGCCGGAGTATCGCCGGGTCACCGAGCCCGAAGATCAGGTACGGCACGCGCGCCTGGAGTATTCCGCGCTGCTGTCCATGTGCGACCGGTCGCTGGGCCGGGTGCTCGACTTCATGGACGCCCACGACATGTGGGACGACACCCTGCTGATCGTCAACACCGATCACGGGTTCCTGCTCGGCGAGCACGGCTGGTGGGCCAAGGTGGTCCAGCCGTGGTTCCAGGAGCTGGTCCATCTGCCCTTGTTCTGCTGGGATCCGCGGCGCCGGCAGGCCGGCGAGCGGAGCGACGCCCTGGTCCAGACGATCGACCTCGCGCCGACCTTGATCAACTTCTTCGGGCTGCAGCCGACCGCCGACGGGCAGGGACTTGATCTTGCCGCGGTGCTGGACGGCGACACCCGTCGCGAGGCGGGCCTGTTCGGCGTGCACGGCGGCCACGTCAACGTCACCGACGGCCGCTACGCCTATCTGCGCGGTCCGCGGACGGCCGACAACGCTCCGCTGGAGCAGTACACCCTGATGCCGACCCACATGCGCGGCCGGTGGAGCGTCGAGGAACTCGCCGACGCCGAACTCGCCCCGCCGTTCGGGTTCACCAAGGGGCTGCGCACCCTCCGGACGGCCCGGTCGACCCTGTTGAATCCGTACGCCTTCGGGACGCTGCTGTTCGATCTCGAGAACGACCCCGGCCAGCTGCACCCGCTGGTCGACGACGAGATCGAACTGCGGATGGCCGGCCTGCTGGTGGACGCGTTGCGGGCCGCGGACGCGCCGGCGAGCCAGTACGAACGGCTCGGCCTGCCCGCCGAGGGCCCGGTGACGACCGAGCACCTGCTCGCGGCCGAGCAGGCCGGCCGGGCCGCCGACGCGGTCGTGCCGCTGCCGCCGCTGGACGACTTCACCGCCGGGACGTACGGCCTGCACACGCCGATCGCCGAGTTGCTTGCGATCCCCGCCGCGGCCGGGGTGATCGCCGAGCATCTGCCCCAGCTGCACCAGACGGAGTTGATCACCGCCGTCGCCGGAACCTCGATCCATGAACTCGCGGCGTCCGTGCCGATCCCGTACCGGACCCTCGCCGCGGTCGCCGATGATCTCGCCTCGCTCACTCCTCCACTGCCGAAGGATGATCATGACCAGTCTCCGAACGGACGCCACGGAACCGACCGCGGGTAAGCCCAGGACCGACCGGGTCCCGCACCGGTGGCGCAACCTCGCCACGATGACCGGCGTCACGGTGATCGACAACGGCGAGGGCAGCGTCACCACCGCCCTGTTCCCCACCATCGCCGCCGCGCTCCGGCTCGACTCCGGCGCCCTCGGCCTGTTGTCGGCGCTGGGCCGGCTGGTCGCCATCCCGTTCGGCCCGTTCTGGGTCTGGCTGGCGAACCGTACCTCCCGCCGGGCCGCGCTGGTGATCAGCACCTCGGTCGGCGGCGTGCTGGCCCTGCTGTCCGGCTTCTCGCAGAACTTCGGGCAGCTGGTGGTGCTGCAGACGCTCCAGGCCGGCTGCGTCGTCGGCATCAGCCCGATCTCCAACGCCGTCATCGCCGACACCTTCCCGGACAAGAACCGGGGTCGCGCGACCGGCTACTTCTACGGCATCACCTCCTTGCTCGGTTCGTTCATCGCGCCGGTGCTCGGCCAGTTGTCCGGCATCCCGGACGGCTGGCGCTGGGGCTGGTGGCTGATCGGCGGCATCCTGATCCTGGTCGGATTGTTGATCTTGGTCCTGTTCAAGGAACCGAAGGTCGGCGGCGCCGACGACGAGCTGGCCGGCGCCGGTGATCTCGGACTGCCGAAGCTGCGTTGGCAGGACGCGCTGCGGCTGTTCCGGATCCCGTCGTTCAGTCTGATGCTGGTGTCCCGGTTGCTGTCCGGGCATCTGCTGATCGGCGTCTTCGGGGTGCAGTTCCTGGTCACCGAGCGCGGTTTCACCAACGCCGTCGCGGCGGTCGTCCTGCTGCCGTTCGGGATCGGCTATTTCCTCGGCACCGTCGGCGGCGGGTTGACCGTCTCGGCGCTGGACCGGCTGGTGCCGGAGCGGGGCCGGATCGCGTACCTGCAGGCGGCGCAGGTGATCTTCGCGCTGGTCGCCTTCTTCGGCACCCAGTTCGACTACGCGTCGATCGGGACGTACGCGATCTTCTGGGCCCTGATGGGCGCCGCGCAGGGCCTCAACCCGGGCGTGAACCGACCGATCGTCATGTCGGTCGTGCTGCCCGAACTGCGCGCCCAGGCGTTCGTGATCTTCCTGGCGATCTTCGAGACGATCGGCTGGGCCGCGTTCAGCTACCTGGCCGGGTCGCTGGCCGGAGTGATCGGGATCCAGTCCGTGTTCTGGTGGCTGCTCGTCGTCCTGATGTTGATCAACGCCGCGGTGATCACCGCGCTCTACTGGGTCTATCCACGGGACCGGGCGCGGGTGCGCACCGAGTTGCTCCACCGCCGCGAGGGCGCCGTCGGCCCTGACCTACGCTGAATCCGTGAACCTCGAGATCGTTCTGCCCGACGAGTCGCCCGATCAGTCGCCCGACCTGCTGGTCGACCTGGCCCGGACCGCGGACGAGGCCGGCTTCGCGGGCCTCTATCTGCCGGACCATCTGCTGCCGCCGGGCGAGTACGGGACCGACTCCGGGTTCGGCGGCGTCTACGAGGCGTTGATCACCCTGGGCCACCTGGCCGCCGTGACCCGCCGGATCCGGCTCGGCACCTCGGTCCTGGTGCTGCCGCTGCGCAACCCGTTCGTGGTCGCGAAGCAGGTGGCGACGATCGACCGGCTCAGCGGCGGCCGGGTCGTGCTGGGCCTCGGCGCCGGCTGGAACGAGCAGGAGTACGCGGCCGTCGGCGTCCCGTTCGCCGAACGCGGCGCCCGGCTGGACGAGAGCATCGACCTGCTCCGGGCCCTGTGGCGCGGCGAGACCACCTTCGCGGGCGAACGGTTCGGCTTCGAGTACGGCGTCTTCGAGCCCAAGCCGCACCGCTCGATCCCGATCATGGTCGGCGGGCTCAGCCGGCGCGCGTTCCGCCGGGTCGCCGAGCGGGCCGACGAGTGGCAGGGCATCGCCCACACCCCCGAGACCTTCGCCCGCGACGCCGCCGCGATCCGCGAGCTGACCGACCGGCCGCTCCGGCTGTCCACCCGGATCCAGTGGGAGGACCAGTCGGTGGCCGAGATCGCCGAGACCGCGGCCGGCTTCGCCGCGGCCGGCGCCGACGCCCTGGCGATCTGGCTCGGCGCCCCTGATCAGGCCGCGGCTCGCCTCGGCCGTCTGGCCGAACACCCTGAACTGAGCGCTTTCCTCACTCGGGGCTGACCGCTGTCGCGTCGAAGATGATCATGGTCTACGGGTAAAGCGCTGGCGACAGCGAGGACCGCCTGCGATGCTGCGACGGTGAGTTCAAGTCTTCCCCGGGGCAGTGCGGCGGCGCACCAGGTGAACGCCGCCGGGGTGCTTGAGTTCCTCGACGCGATGGATGGCACGCCCGGGATCGAGTTGCACAGCCTCATGCTGGTTCGCCACGGCGTGGTCCTGGCGGAGGGCTGGTGGGCACCGTACCGCGCCGACCGGGTGCACCTGCTCTACTCCCTGAGCAAGAGTTTCGCCGCCACCGCGGCCGGCATCGCCGCGGCGGAGGGACTGATCGACCTTGACGACACGCTGGTGTCCCATTTCCCCGAGTTCGAGGCCGATATCACCGATCCCAGAAGTCGAGCGATCCGGCTCCGGCACCTCGTGACAATGACCGCCGGTCACCGCCAAGGCATGTTGCAGACGGCCTGGGAAACCGATCATCACGAAGTCGTCCGTGGTTTCCTGCTGCAGCCTCCGGAGCTGGAACCCGGCCGAGTGTTCGCTTACGACAGTGCGTGTACGTATGCCCTGTCGGCGGTGGTTCAGCGACGAGCCGGCACGCCGCTCACCGAATACCTGCGGCCGCGCCTGTTCGAACCGCTCGGTATCGGCGAGGTCGGCTGGCTGACCGACCGGCCCGGGCGCGAGGAGGGTTTCACCGGTCTGCACGCCCGGACCGAGGACATCGCCCGTCTCGGCCAGCTCTATCTCCAGCACGGGCGCTGGGAGGGCCGGCCGTTGGTGCCCGACGCGTGGGTACGAGAGGCGACCCGACCCCAGGTGGACAGCCCCGCCGAGTCCAACCCCGACTGGCGGCAGGGGTACGGCTACCAGTTCTGGATGTCCCGGCACGGCTATCGCGGTGACGGCCTGTACGGGCAGTTCTGCCTGGTCCTCCCCGAGCAGGACGCGGTGATCGCGATCACCGCCGGGACCGATGACATGCAGGCCATCCTCGACGGGGTCTGGGCACACCTGTTGCCTGCCTTCGACACGGCCGTCCCGGAACCCGGTTCGGCCGTCGAGGACCGGCTCTCGGCCAGGCTCGAGTCCCTGGCGCTGGCGCCGCCCACCGGTGCGTCCACTCCGGCCGGTCCGGCCGCCCGTTGGACTGCTCCGACTTTCGTCGTCGCCGATCCGGACCGGGTGTTTGCTGTCAAGATCATCGAGACTGGCACAGACTGGCACCTGGACCTGTTCGAATCCGATCATCCCCTTCGCGTGCGAGTCGGATTCTCAGAGTGGGCGATCACGGAGCATCCGGCGCCGATCGCGTGCGCCGGCGGTTGGTTGGACCGGGACACCTTCCGGGCCGAAGCAATCCTGCTGGAGACCCCGCACCGCTTCACGATCACGTGCTCACTGCAGAACCGGTCGGCCCACTTCAGTTGGTGGACCGTGCCGGTAGACACGCTGCCCTTGGCCGAGATGTGCAGTCCGGGTCCTTCGGACAGCTGACGACGTACACCCATCAGTCGCGGCGCGTGCGGCACCCGGGCAGAGCCGGCTCGACGATTCTCTTGATCAATCCGCGAGCAGTGCGCTCTCAGGGCCGCCCGAGATCAGGACAGGGCGCGGCGGAGGGCGCGGAGCCCGGGGGTCGGGCCGACGACGGCGAGGACCTGGCGGCGGCCGAGCAGGTCGGCGGCGGTGGCGCGGACGTCCTCGCCGGTGACCGCGTCGTAGTGGCCCAGCAGGTCGGAGACGGAGCGGGTGTCGCCGAGGAGTTCGGCGACGCCGATCCGGCTCATCCGGCTCTGCGGCCCCTCGAAGGACAGTACGGTCTGGCCGCGCATCTGGCCCTTGGCGCGGGCCAGCTCGTCCGGCGTCACGCCGTGCTCGGCGATGTCGGCGAGGCACTGCCGGACCAGGGTCAGGATCTCCGGCACCCGGTCCGGGGCGCACTGCCAGTCGACGCTCCACAGGCCGGCGTCGGAGTAGCCGGTCTCCCCGGCCTCGATCCCGTACGTCAGCCCGCGCCGCTCCCGTACCTCGACGAAGAGCCGGGACGCCATGCCGCCGCCGACGATGACCGACAGCAGCCCGATCGGGAACCGGTCGGCGTCGAACAGGCCCGGGCCCGGGCGGGCCAGGACCACGGTCGACTGCTCGAACCGGCGGGCCTTGGTGATCACCAGCGGATCCTCGCCGAGTGGTTCCGGCTTGCCCTTGGACAGGCTCACGGACCGCGAGCGGCCCTGTTCCCGGACTGCGGTGAGCGACTCGTACTCGGAGAGCCGGGCCACCAGACGATCATGATCAACTCGGCCGGTGGCGCTGACCACCAGCCGCTCGGGCGTGTAGCGGCGCTTCCAGTAGCCCATGATCTGGTCCCGGCTCAACGCGCGAATGCTGTCCGGCGAGCCGATCACCGGCTTGCCGAGGCCGGACCCGCCGAGCAGTTCGCCGGCGATCAGTTCGTGCGCCACCTCACCAGGATCGTCCGCGTGCATGGCGATCTCGTCCAGGATCACGGCGCGCTCGGACTCGATCTCGGGCGAGCGCAGGGTCGAGGAGGTGATCATGTCGGCCAGCACGTCGATCGCGAGGTCGGCGTCGCGGGCCAGCACCCGGGCGTAGAAGCAGGTGTGCTCCTTGGCCGTGTACGCGTTCAGCTCGCCGCCGACCGCCTCGATCTCGGCCGAGATCTGCTCCGGGGTGCGCCGCTTGGTTCCCTTGAACAGCACGTGTTCCAGGAAATGCGAGGCGCCGTGCAGGCGCGTGGTCTCCCAGCGCGACCCGACCGCGGCGAAGAAGCCGAGGTTGAAGGTGTGGCTGCCGGGCATCCGTTCCGTGACGACGCGCAAACCGCTCGGCAGCACCGTGCGGCGGACTTCTCCGCCGAGGTGCTGCCGAGCGGCAGCGGTGGATCTGTTCCGGGTCAGGAGACCGCGACCCCTTCTTCTGCCACCGAGCTATCTTCCTCGACCACCGGGGACAGCGACAGCTTGCCGCGATCGTCGATCTCGGTGATCTCGACCTGGATCTTCTGGCCGACGCTGACCACGTCCTCGACCTTCTCCACCCGCTTGCCACCGGCGAGGGTGCGCAGCTTGGAGATGTGGAGCAGGCCGTCCTTGCCCGGCAGCAGGGAGACGAACGCGCCGAACGCCGCGATCTTCACCACGGTGCCCAGGTAGCGCTCCCCCTTCTCCGGCATGGTCGGGTTGGCGATCGCGTTGATCATGGTCCGGGCGGCCTCGGCGGCCTCGCCGCTCTCCGCCCCGACGTAGATCGTGCCGTCGTCCTCGATCGTGATCTGGGCGCCGGTGTCGTCCTGGATCTGGTTGATCACCTTGCCCTTGGGGCCGATCACCTCGCCGATCTTGTCGACCGGGATGCGCAGCGTGATGATCCGCGGCGCGTAGAGGCTCATCTCGTCCGGCTCGTCGATCGCCTCGGCCATCACCTCGAGCAGCGTGTTCCGGGCGTCCTTCGCCTGGTTCAGCGCGGCGCCCAGCACGGAGGCCGGGATCCCGTCCAGCTTGGTGTCCAGCTGCAGGGCGGTGATGAATTCCTTCGTACCGGCGACCTTGAAGTCCATGTCACCGTACGCATCCTCGGCACCCAGGATGTCGGTCAGCGCGACGTACTCGGTCTTGCCGTCGATCTCGTCCGAGACGAGGCCCATCGCGATGCCCGCGACCGGAGCGCGCAGCGGCACGCCGGAGTTGAGCAGCGCCAGGGTGGACGCGCAGACGGAGCCCATCGAGGTGGAGCCGTTGGAGCCGAGCGCCTCGGACACCTGCCGGATCGCGTACGGGAACTCCTCGCGGGTCGGCAGCACCGGCACCAGGGCACGCTCGGCGAGCATGCCGTGGCCGATCTCGCGCCGCTTCGGCGCCCCGACCCGGCCGGTCTCACCGGTCGAGAAGGGCGGGAAGTTGTAATGGTGCATGTAGCGCTTGGTGGTGTTCTCGGCAAGCGTGAGACCGAGCCGCTGCTCCAGACCGAGCATGTTCAGCGTGGTGATGCCCAGGATCTGGGTCTCGCCGCGCTGGAACAGCGCCGAGCCGTGGACTCGGGGCACCACGCCGACCTCGGCGGACAGGGTCCGGATGTCGGTCAGGCCGCGGCCGTCGATCCGCACCTTCTCCGTGATGATCTTCTTCCGGACCAGCGCCTTGGTCAGCGACCGGTAGGCGCCCTTGATCTCCGCCTCGCGGTCCGGGAACCGGGGGCCGAGCTCGGCGACCAGCTTGTCCTTGAGCACCTCGGTCGAGGTCTCGCGCTCCTGCTTGTCGGCGATCGTCATGATCGTGGACAGCTCGGCGGTCGCGGCCTCCTCGACCGCCGCGAACACGTCGTCCTGGTAGTCCAGGAAGATCGGGAACTCGGCCGTCTCCTTCGGGAACTGCGCGGCCAGCTCGACCTGCGCGTCGCAGAGCACCTTGATGAACGGCTTCGCCGCCTCCAGGCCCTGGGCGACGATCTCCTCGGTCGGCGCGGTCTTGCCGGCCTGCACCAGGTCCCAGGTCTGCTCGGTGGACTCGGCCTCGACCATCATGATCGCGACGTCGCCGTCGGGCAGCACCCGGCCGGCCACGACCATGTCGAACGTGGCGTCCTCGAGCTGGCTGACGTCGGGGAAGCCGACCCACTGGTCGCCGATCAGGGCGACGCGGACGCCGCCGACCGGGCCGCTGAACGGCAGGCCGGCCAGCTGGGTGGACATCGACGCGGCGTTGATCGCCACGACGTCGTACGCCTTGTCCGGGTTCAGCGCCATCACGGTGATGACGACCTGGACCTCGTTGCGCAGGCCCTTGACGAAGCTCGGCCGCAGCGGGCGGTCGATCAGCCGGCAGGTGAGGATCGCGGACGTGGTCGGGCGGCCCTCGCGGCGGAAGACCGCGCCGGGAATCTTGCCCGCGGCGTAGGCCCGCTCCTCGACGTCGACCGTCAGCGGGAAGAAGTCGATCGAGTCGCGCGGCTTGCTCTGCGCGGTGGTCGCCGACAGCAGCATGGTGTCGTCGTCGAGGTAGACGGTGGCCGAGCCGGCCGCCTGCTGCGCCAGCAGCCCGGTCTCGAACCGGACCACGTGCTTACCGAGGGCGCCGTTGTCGATCACGGCCTCGGTGAATTTCAGGTTGGGTCCCTCCACGGGATTCTCCTGTTCTGCCGTACGTCCTCGCAGGGACGCGCGGCGATCAAGATTGCATCCGCGGGGCACCGCCCGGGCTGGGTACTCGCCCGGTCTTCGATCGAGATCCCCGGCCGTTCCCTTGTTGAGAAGGAAATCCCGAGAATCACTACCGAGGACCGAGCCTGCTCGCCGAGGCGTGTGTCCGGATGCAATCGATGGTTGATTGCGCTATTCAGTTTTGGGTCGAAATGTCAGTGAAGCGGCCCTCCGAAGAGGACCGCTTCGCTCGCTCAGCGCCGCAGGCCGAGTCGCTCGATCAGCGACCGGTACCGCTCGATGTCGGTCTTGGCGACATAGTTGAGCAGTCGGCGACGTTGACCGACCAGCAGCATCAGCCCGCGCCGGCTGTGGTGATCGTGCTTGTGTTCCTTCAGGTGCTCCGTCAGATGGGAGATCCGACGGCTGAGGATCGCGATCTGAACCTCCGGAGAGCCGGTGTCACCCTCGGTCGTCGCGTACTCGTCGATGATCTTCTTCTTGGTAGCAGCGTCGATCGACACGTGCTCTCCTCTCGGTTTCCCGGTGCGCGGCGCCCCCTGAAGCCTCGAGCATCGAGACCTTGCACTCGGTGTGCGTGGGAGCTCTTGGGCATCCGCGGCCGAACGTACGGCGGGACAAAGGCTAGCAGCGCGGCCCATCGGGAACGAAATCGGCACGGGCGCGCAACGGCGTCAACCCCGGTCGGACAGCAACCCCGCGGCCTCGGTCAATAGCTCGAGGTCCGGCAGGTCGTCCAGCAGCCCGGGCAGCCAGCCGCCAGCGTAGTCGCGATCGTCCTCGCTTGCGGCCGGATCGGTCAACCGTCCCACCTGTTCGGCCAGAAAGTTGAGCGTGGCGGCGACACTCGAGGCGAACGCGTCCGGGCCGGTGATCCGGGCCGTGCCGCCGGCCTCCCGATAGAGGTCGTACGCAGAGCGCAGCTGGTCCCGGTCGTCGAGCAGCGGCGCCAGCTGCGACCCGAGTTCCCGGCGGTCCCAGGTGCCACCCGCGTTGTCCCAGTCGACCAACAGTCGCCGCCCGTCGGCGGTGACCATCACGTTGGCCGGCTGGGCGTCCCGGTGCGACCAGATCGGCGCCTCCTTCGGGCGACTGCCGACGAGCCAGGCCAGGCCCGGCACCCGCTCCTCGACCACCCGCTCGAAGCGCTCCGCCCAGGGCAGCCCGGCCCGGTACGTGGCCGCAACCAGAGCGGGCCAGTCGGCATCGACGGTCAGAGAGAAGGAGTGCAACGGCGGCTCCGGTTCGGTACGCCCGAGCCGGTGGATGGCCGCGACCTGCCGGATCAGCCAGCGTCGGGTCGCTTCGTCGTCCGCGGCGGGACGCCCGTCGATCCAGGCGTACGTACGCCAGCCGCGACCGGTCCGCGGGTCGACAGCGACGTACCCGTCGGCGAAGCCCACCGCCTCGGGACTCGGCACGCCCGCGTCGGCCGCGGCCGCCTGGAGCGCGAGCTCGTTCGCCACGTCGCCCTCGTCCGGGACGTAGGCGATGAACTCCTTCGCCGCCAGGGTCCGGTGCCGGTGCCCGGTCAGGTCGAGCCGCCAGACCGCACCGATCGCCCCGCGGCGCACCCGGCTCGCCGTACCGGAGCGGGCCCCGAGGTTGGCGGCAAGGAACGGACCTGGGTCGAGGTCGGGCACAGGACGGGACCCTAACCGCCCGTTCCAGACGGCACCGAGCCTCATGGTTTACTAACAGTGTTAGTTTATTCTCATCGCCCGAGGAGGAGGACGGATGCCCAGACCAGCACGCATCGATCGTGCCCAGATCGTTCAGGCGACGCTGGAGCTGCTCGACGAACAGGGCATGACCGGACTGTCGATGCGCGCTCTCGCGACCCGGCTCGGCGTCCGCGCGGCCTCGCTGTACAACCACGTCGCAGGACGGGAGGACCTGCAGCGGCTGGTGGCCGACTCGATCTGGACCGAACTGGTCGAGCAGCTGAACGCCGACGGCGGATGGCGCGATCTGCTCGAACAACTTGCGGTCAGCGTCCGCAACGCGCTGCGGGCACACCCCGGCGCAGCACAGTTGCTGGCGGTCACGGATGCCTCCGAGGGCGCGTACGAACCCGCCGTCCGACTCGTCATCCAGGCGTTTGCGGACACGAGCCTGCCGGACGACGACGCTCTGCTGCTGGTCTCGACGCTCGGCGTGCTGGTGATCGGGCTCGCCGCCGCCGAGTTCGGTGACGTACCGAACCCTCCTGTCGCGCCACAGGAGTACTACGACCACTGGTTCGAGCTCGCGGTCGGGGTCTTCCTCGACGGCGTCGCGGCTCGCCTGGGAATCGGGAGCTGACCTCGTGCTCATCGCCGCCATCGCGCTCGGCATCACCGCGCTGATCTACTTTCTCGTCACGACCCTCGTGCCGTTGCCCCCGCTCAACAACCTCGACTCGTCCACCGCGCGCGAGCGCCGCACAGAGGTCGCCGTCAACGCGCCGATCCTTCTGTCCCCGGCCGTCCTGCTCGCCGTCGCCGGCGGGCCGGGGCCTGCCTGGTTGGCCTACCTCGGCGCCGCGCTGGCCGGCATCATCGTGCTGTCCGGCCTCGCCCTGTGGTGGCTTCCCTATCTCGTCGGCGTGGCCGTTCCGTGGGCCACTGCCGGGACCGACGACAGCTGGCCGGACCTGCACGCCCGTACGTATGCGAAGACGATCATCGTGCTACCCCGGATCGGAGACCGCCCGAGACCCAACCTCGAGCACATGATCTTGCACGCGCTCATGATCGCGGGCACGGTCACCGCCTTCATCGCCGCCGCGCAACTGCAGTCGTGAGGGGCTCCGGAAAACCAGTTGCGCGATGCTGCCCGAACTCCTAGATTCGGCACTTCGCCCATTTTTCGACTCGAACCCGCAGGGGGAGTCTTGCCATGTCCGAAAGTGAGCCCGATCAACCCAACGCCCTGACCGAAGAACAAGATCATCTCGAGCGGTCCCGTGCCACGCTGAACCGGATGCACGTCCACGCCGGCGGGCTCAAGGCGGTCGGCGCCGCGGCCGTCAGCGAGGGGCCGAACGTCTCGACCGAATATCTCAAGCAGGTGCTGTACCGGCGCACGAAGTCGCTCATCGACGATCCGACCGTGCCGCTCTTCTTCGGCCGGATCGACTACGACCGGCCCGATCTGCCGGGCCGGATCCACATCGGCCGCCGGCACGTGACCGGCGAGGCCGGCGGCGAACCGATGGTGATCGACTGGCGGGCACCGGTCGCCCTCCCCTTCTATCGAGCGACCAAGGACGACCCGATGGGGGTCCGGCTGCGGCGCCGGTTCGGGTACGCCCACGGCGAGCTCACCGCGTACGAGGACGAGGACCTGGTCGCCGGCGACGCGCTGGAGCACTCGGAGATCCTGGAAGCCGAGATCGCCCGGCCGCGGACCGGGCCGATGCGTGACATCGTCGCCACCATCCAGCCCGACCAGGACGTGATCGTGCGGTCCGACCTGGAGCGTTCCGTCTGCATCCAGGGTGCGCCGGGCACCGGCAAGACCGCGGTCGGCCTGCATCGGGCCGCCTTCCTGCTCTACACCCACCGTGATCAACTCGGCCGGTCCGGCCTGATGGTGATCGGCCCGAACGACAGCTTCCTGACCTACATCGGCGACGTGCTGCCGGCCCTCGGCGAGGTGGTCGCCACCCAGGAAACCGTTGCCTCGTTGGTATCCCGGGCGACGGAACTGACCGCAACCGGCGCGGAACCGGTCCAGTCGGCGGTGATCAAGGGCGACGCCCGGATGGCCGAAGTGATCAAGAAGGCGATCTGGAGCCACCTCCGGCCGGCGACCGAGACGCTGCTGGTGCAGCGCGGTTCGCGCCAGTTCCGGGTGCCGGCCTATCTCGCCGACGAACTGGTCCGGTCGATCCGGGACCGGGGCGTCCGCTACGCGGCGGGCCGCGAGATGGTGCCGCAGCGCCTGGCGCACCAGGTGCTGCTGCGGATGGAGGCGTCCGGCGACTCCCCGGACGACCGGGTGCAGAACGCCGTGGCTCGCAGTCGCGGCGTGAAGACGTACGCGGAAGCACTCTGGCCCGCCGTTGACCCGGCGAAGTTGATCTTGCGACTGCTGACCGACGCCGAGTTCCTGGCCGAGCACGCCGACGGGCTGCTGACCGAGGCCGAGCAGGCCTTGATCCGGCCGGCCAAGCTCCCCCGGTCGGTGAAGTCGGCACGCTGGACCGCGGCGGACCTGATCTTGATCGACGAGGCCATGGACGCGCTGTCCCGGACCCCCAGCCTCGGCCATCTGATCATCGACGAGGCGCAGGACCTGTCCGCGATGCAGCTGCGGGCGATCGGGCGGCGAGCCAGCACCGGATCGGTCACCGTACTCGGCGATCTGGCCCAGGCCACCACGCCCTGGGCGGCCAGCTCCTGGGCCGAGGCGTTGGATCATCTCGGCCAGCCGGAGGCCGAGCTCCAGGAACTGGTCACCGGCTTCCGGGTGCCCGCAGCGGTGATCGACTTCGCGGCCCGGCTGCTGCCGTCGATTGCGCCGACCCTCAGCGCGCCGCACTCGATCCGGCGGTCCCGTGGCGACCTGACGATCACGGCCAGCAGCACCGCCGAACACGATCTCGGCCAGGCGGTCGAGGCGGCACTGGGCCTGGAGGGCAGCATCGGACTGATCGCCGCCGACGCCGCCGTACCTTTCGTCCAAGGGATCCTGCAGGATCGCGGTCTGTCCCACGGAGTGCTCGGCCAGCAGCCGGACCCGGCCGAGGACGGCGTCTTCGACCGCCGGCTCGACGTGGTGCCGGCCTCGCTCGCCAAGGGCCTCGAGTTCGACCACGTGGTGCTCCTCGAACCGGCCGCGATCGTCGAGGCGGAACCCGACCGGCCGACCGGTCTGCGCCGGCTGTACGTCTGCCTGACCCGCGCCGTCACCTCGCTCCGGATCGTGCACACCGAGCCGCTCCCGGCCGAGCTCACCGGCTGATCCCGGACCGGCAGCGGGACCGGGTGTTAGGTTGAGCCGGTCCGCGTTGGACGGCCGAGACGAAGGAGTCTGGGATGAACGCGATCTCGCGACGACTGCTGCTCGCCGGAGCTGCCGGAACGGCTCTCCCGCTGGCCCTGACCCCGCTCCCGCTCGGCGCGGCCGACGAACGCCCCGGCGGCCGGTTCCCGCGCTGGGCCGCCGACACCTGGCGGTCCATGATCGCGATGACCGACGAGCGGACCGGGCTGACCGCCGACAACATCGACGGCGACCTGGACCCGGACAGCCGGAGCGGCTACACCTCGCCGACCAACATCGGCGGATATCTGTGGTGCACGGTGATCGCGCACCGGCTCCGGCTGATCACCGACCGGGAACGGTCGCGCCGGCTCGGGCAGACGCTGCGCACGCTGGACCGGATGGTGCGCCACGAGCCGAGCGGCATGTTCTACAACTGGTACGACGAGCGCACCGGCGACGTCCTGACCAGTTGGCCGGGCAGCGGCGACAAGGTCTACCCGTTCCTGTCCAGCGTCGACAACGGCTGGCTGGCGGCCGCGTTGGCGGTGATCATCGGCGCCGGTACCGATCACCGCCGGGAGGCCGAACGGCTGCTGGACAGCATGGACTTCGCCGCCTTCTACGACCCCGAGGCGCGGCCCGCGTTCGGCACCGGCCTGCTCCGGGGCGGCTTCTGGGACGGCGAAGTGCCGCCGGACAAGCCGTGGGTCGACGGCGACTACCTCGGCACCGGCACCCCGGTGCACTACACGGTGAACCACTACGACACGACGGTGTCGGAGACCCGGATCACCTCCTACCTGGCGATCGCCCGCGGCCAGGTGCCGGCCAAGCACTACTTCGCCACCTGGCGGACCTTCCCGGCCGGTTGCGACTGGGACTGGCAGGAACAGGAGCCGGTCGGCCGGACCAGGAACTACCTCGGCATCGACGTCTTCGAAGGCGCCTACCCCTACCGCAACTCGCTCGTCGTGCCGGGCTGGGGCGGCTCGATGTTCGAGGCCCTGATGCCGGACCTGTTCGTCCCCGAAGCTCGCTGGGCACCAAGATCATGGGGCGTCAACCACCCCCTGACCGTACGAGCCCACCGGCTGCACGGACTGGAGGACGCCGACTACGGCTACTGGGGCTTCTCCCCCGCCAGCGAACCGGGCGGCGGCTATCGCGAGTACGGCGTCGACCCGATCGGCCTGAACCCCGACGGCTACTACTCCGACGCCGAGCGGAGCAACGTCGACCTCGGCTACGGCAACTGCCGCCCGCCGGGCCCGGCGACGACCTTCGGGGACGGCGTCGTCACGCCGCACGCCGGCTTCCTGGCGCTGCCGTACGACCTCGCCGGGGGCTACCGGAACTTGATCAAGATCGCCGACGACCTGGACTGCTACGGCCCCGGCGGCTTCTACGACGCGGTCGCCGTCCGCTCTGGCACCATCGCCCGCCGCTACCTGGCGCTGGACCAGGCGATGATCATGGGCGCCCTGGGCAACCTGATGGCCGGCGACGTTCTCCGCAAGGCCTTCTGTGGCAAGGAAGTGACGGCGACGATCAAGCCCCTGATCGGAATGGAGACCTTCGGCGCCGGCCTGGCCTGACTACCCCTTGGCCGGAGGCCACGAGGATAGATGCTCCGACGCGGATTTCGGATGATCTGTGGGTTGACCGGGAACCCATCCACGCTGATATCAACCTTGATCGGCGAGGCCTCCGACCTTCTCCGGCGTGGCTGATCTGAACTAATGACTCAACCGCTGCAGGGGCCACCGCCACGCGGAGACCAGATCGCCTCGTTCTCCGCAAGGACCATCGCCACTCCCGCTCTCGCTAATGTTGCTTCGCGGGATGCCAGTCGGGCAGATGTTCCTTGTCGCGCGGATACATCTCGTGATCGTGCAGCAGGACGTCACGAACGTCCGCGCTGCCTTCCTCCTCGGCATCATAGGGCCTGCTGTCGTAGTCGAAGTCGCTGGCGAGTTGCCCACTCACGTCAATACGGAAATGCGCTCGGTACCAGGTGCCAACCTTCGGCCGATACATCGCCTCGCGGAGGTCAAGGCACGCGAGCCCGCCAGGCCCACCGAGGTTGAACGGCGTTTCGGATTCATCGGTGTGAGCGACCGAATCCACACGTGCACTGTCCCCCATCGCGTCGATCACGATCGTGATCCACGTCCAACCGGGCGGCGCCTGATCGACCGCCGCGCGGCCGATCAGGTCCATCAACGCACCCTGCTCGCCTAAAGTCACGACGACTCCTTGTGGTCCGGTTTGCGATTCCTGATGAACTCTGGTGGATACGTCTTGTCTCCAGCCCTGTAGACCACATTGAAGCCTGCGGGTCGCATCTCACCCTCTCGGTAAGTCACCTCAACCTCGACTTCCACAGGGATACCCCGGGTGATGAGACTCGACCACTTGTTCTCGAGTCTCCGATACTCCCCAAGATTGACCTTCGCCCCATGCATGGCAACGAGGTTGATCAAGTCACCCGGGCCGCGGAAGATCCTCGCGAAGAGGTGGCCGCCATGGTCGCCAGGCAGCTTTCCAGGGACCTTGCCTTGAGCACCCTTGTCCCGAGGATGGGTCGCGTCACGGACATCCAGAGTGGCCCGGGCCCTGATCACTCGGCCGAGGTGATCGATGTCGTAGCTGAAGCGACCGTCAACCACGATCGTGGAGTTGGCCGGCGGATCGGCTAGGAGTTGTTTGTCGTTCGAGTCGGTGGTCGACAGGTGCAGCGGCTCGGCGGCATTGTCCGGAGCTGAGCCTGCTGGGCGGTCGGCGACGGGTGCCGTACCGCCGCTTCCGCCTGCGCCACCAGCTCTGTTGACGGTGGCGACGGCCCAGTCGCGCCCCTTGGTGTAGGCGGGCTGCACCCGGTTCGCGGCATCGTCACACCGCTGGGCGGCATGGAAGAGCAGGTCGGCAACGTGCATGCCCTCGTAACTTCGCCCGGACAGATCGACCACGTGGCCCGCCCGCCGCCGGAGCTCCTGGGAGATCCGGTGCAGTCCTTCGACGTGCCCAGGGATGGTGTCGATGGTTGCGACGAGCTGCTCGACGAGGTGTTCCAGGTCCGAGGCCATGATCAACTTCCGACCATCAGACCTGGTTGGCGTAGTCGGAGCAGGCGTGGGAGGCGGCGGCCAGCGCGTCCGCGGCGCCGTCGGCCGCCCTGATCGCTTCCTGGAGGAGCTGGACGATCTCCCGGTCGGTGTTGGTGGCGGTGCCGCCGATCGCCTCGAAGACCCCGGACGCCCGCTCGGCCATCGCCTGCTTGAACGACAACAGGTCACCGGTCGCGCGGTCGGTCACAGCCGCGAGCTCGGACAACTCGGTCCTGAGTTCGAATGCTTGAGACATGGGCCTTTCCTGGGATCGACGACGATGAGCGACCGACCCAACGCTAGCAGCGCCGGACCTACCCGTCGGGGCGCAGCGCGTCCAAGATCAGCGTCAGGCCGAACTCGAACTCGTCCGCGTACGAGTAGTCCGGCCGGAGCGCATAGTCGTTGATCAACTCGGTCAGATGCGGGTACGCATCCGCCGGCTGATCGTCGAGGATGGCGCCGGCCACCTGGTCCAGTTCGGCCCGGTCGGAGAACGGCAGGCTGGACTCCTGCAGGACGAAGCCGTACAGGTAGCTGTCGATCAGCGAGAACGCGTGCGCGGCCATCGGCAGCGAGAAGCCGCCGGCCCGGAGGGCGCCGAGGACCGCGTCGTGGTGGCGCAGCGTCGCCGGTCCGGGGGTGCTCCGCGAGTCCAGCAGCCCTACCGCCCACGGGTGCCGGTGGAGCACGGACCGGGCCGAGATGGCGCGGTCCCGCATGGCCTGCTTCCAGTCCGAGCCCGCGGGCGGCAACTCAATCTCGGCGAAGACGGCGTCGACCATGCCGTCGAGCAGGTCCTCCCGGCCGCCGACGTGGTTGTAGAGCGACATCGCCTCGACGCCGAGTCGGCCGGCGACCGCGCGCATGGTCAGCCCGGCCTCTCCGTCGGCATCGGCCAGCGCAACGGCCGCGGTGATCACCCGCGTCCGGCTGAGCGGCTGCCGCTTCGCCCTGGTTCGTCCGGCCTGCCCGGCCATCGCGTTCCCTCCTACCGATCGGCTGACTTACGACGTAAGCTTACTCTTACTTACATCGTAAGTCCCAAGGTCAGGAGCACGGAGATGAAGAACGAGAACCGCCGCAAGGTCTGCGTCGTCGGCGCGTCCGGCAAGCTCGGGCAATACCTGGTCCGGCACGCCCTCGACCGGGGGTACGAGGTCGTCGGCGTCTGCCGGGAGCGCAGCGTCGAGAAGCTGGCCCGATTCGCGGATCGGATCACGATCATTCCCGGCCCGACCAACGATCCGGCGGTGATCAGGCGGGCCGTCGAGGGGTGCGACGCGGTGCTGACCGTGCTGGTCCCGTGGGGCGTGCAGCAGTATTCGTCCGGCACCGCCCAGGCGGTGCTCGATCATGCCGCGCCCGACGCCCGGCTGATCTTCTCCTGCGGCTGGCACATCTCCCAGGACGGGCGGGACCGCTACTCCTGGTGGTTCCGGGCCGCGCTCCGGGTCGTCGCCGTGCTCGCCAAGTTGGCCCGCGCCGTGGAGATCGATGATCAGGTCGAGGCTTGCCGGCGGATCTTCGCCAGTGACCGCCGGTGGACGGTCGTCCGCGGCAGCGACCTGGAGGAGGGCGAGAGCCAGGGCCTGCCGGTCTGGAGCCGCCACGTGGGCGATCCGGTGCTGGCCAGCAACCTGACCCGGCGGGTGGACTTCGCACTCTTCATGATCGAAGCGATCGACAACGACACCCTGATCGGCGAGGCGCCGGCCATCGTCGGCCGCCGCTCCCCCAGCGCGCTCGCACACGCCGGCAGCACTAGCCCCGTCGCAGGCGATTGATCAAGAACGCGGCGGCCAGCCGGTGCGCGCCGAGCGACGTGTCCGGTCCGTAGCCGAGGCGCTCCTGCACGGTCTTGACCCTGGCCTGCAGGGTCGCATGATGGACGCCGAGCAGCTTGGCGGCGGCTCGCAGACTGTCGGTGTTGATCAGTGCCTCGACGGTGTCCTCCGCCCAGGGCCGTTCCTTGATCAACTCGGCCAGGGCCGCGACATCACCATGATCATCCGGTACGTCAGCGAGCCGCACCAGCACTCCCAGTGACTCGGCGTCGACGGTCGTGATCAGGTCGCCGGCCAGCCGGAGCGCGACCAGCGCGGTCCGGGCCGATTCCACCGCGTCGACCGCCGGGACCTCGATCCCGCGGCCGGCTCGCCGCGGCCCGCCGAGCCGAGACGGGTCGTCGGTCAGCACCAGCCGGGCCCGGGCCGCGCCGGTGCCGGTGATCACCGACGGCAGTTCGGCCGGCGGTTCATGATCATCGGGGACGGCCCAGAGCCGGATCAGCTGGTCCGGCCGCAACCGGAGCCGGGCCAGCGCGACCCGCTGCGCCCCTTGGGTCGGTTCCGGGTCGATCAGCACGGCCAGCGGGTCCAGGTCGGAGGCCACCCGGCGCCGCCGGCCG
Organism: Microlunatus sp. GCM10028923; assembly: GCF_042666975.1. Lineage (NCBI taxonomy): Bacteria > Bacillati > Actinomycetota > Actinomycetes > Propionibacteriales > Propionibacteriaceae > Microlunatus > Microlunatus sp. GCM10028923. The sequence goes on from NZ_JBHTFF010000004.1 coordinate 558,052, forward strand.
CCGATCCCGACCGCGAGCGCCAGTCGTTCCAGCACCATGGCGTCGGTGGGGTGCCGGCCGCCGCCGTACCGCTCGAGCCAGACAACACCGTCCGCCGTCGCCCGGGTGCAGGCGTCCGGCGGCGGCTGCCGGCCATGATCATGACGGCGGCCGTCGGCGGCGATCCGTACCCCACGGGACTGGTCGGCGTAGCCGACCGGGCAGCCGCTCAGCATCACGGCGGCCCGGAGCAGCGCCTCGATGCCGACCTGGGCATCCACCAGCGCGTCGAAGTGCGCCACGACCCGAAGACCCTCGCCGGCCTCCGGGTCCAGCGACATCAGCCGGCCCGTCAGCTCCTGCATCGTGATCGAAATCTACCCCGGTGCCGAAGCGGACGGGCGGCTACAGGCGCAGGGCCCGGCGCAGCCACGAGTCCACCGCCGCGGCCGCCGCGACCGAGACCCCGGCCTGGGCGGCCATCGAGAAGCCGTGGAAGCCGCCGGCCCAGATGTGGAGTTCCGCCTGGCCGCCCGCCGCCCAGATCCGGGACGCGTAGTCGACCGCCTCGTCCCGGAACACCTCGGCCGACCCGGCGTCGATGAACGCCGGCGGCAGCCCGGCCAGGTCGGTGGCCCGGGCCGGTGCCGCGTACGGCGAGATGTCGTCGCGGCCGCGATGATCGTCGCCGAGCAGCGCGGACCAACCGAACAGGTTGTTCTGCCGGTCCCACAGCCCGACGCCGTCGTACTGGTGGCTGGAGATCGTGGTGTTGCGGTCGTCCAGCATCGGGCAGATCAACAACTGCCCCGCCAGCCGGGGCCCGTTGCGGTCACGTGCCAGCAACGCCGTGCCCGCGGCCAGCCCACCGCCGGCGCTGCCGCCCGCGATGATCAACCGCTCCGGATCGATGCCCAGCTCGTCGACATGGTCGGCCGTCCAGAGCAGACCGGCGTAACAGTCCTCCACCGGTGCCGGGTCGGGATGGTCGGGCGCCAGCCGGTACTCCACGCTGACCACGACCGCGTCGCCGGCCTCGACCAGGTCGAAGAAGCCGTCCACGCCCATCAGCCGGTCGCCCATGATCATTCCGCCGCCGTGGGTGTGGTAGATCCCGGCCGCCGGTCCGCTGATCGATCGGGTGGTCCGGAAGATCGCCACGGTGATCTCCGGCTCACCCGCCGGGCCGGGCACCGTGCGATCCTCGTACGCGATCGAACGGCCGGCCAACCGCTCCTCGATCGAGGGTTGCTGGATCAACGTCGTACCGGATCTCAACGCGGCCAGCGTCTCGGCGGTGAGCTCCAGGTGAGGCTGACCGCCGAGCACCTCGGCGAGCACGGGTTCGAGCTCCGGATCGAACGGCGGGCGGGCGACATCGGTGTCGGTCATGATCACTCCTCGGTCATCAGGTGCTTCCATGATCATCCGACGCGGCCGCCCGCCGCGACCGCCATCGCGGCCAGGTTCCGGCGGTCCGCACCGCCGGGTGGCGGGTCGGTCAGGCGTTCGCGCCGCCGTCGATCGTCAGCGTGGCCCCGGTGATCTGCCGCCCGGAGTCACCGGCCAGGAAGACCACCGCGGCCGCGATGTCGTCGACCGAACCGTACTCGCCGAGCGCCATGAACCCGCGTTGCTCGTCGGCGCTCTCGCCGACGGCCGGGTTCATGTCCGTCTCGGTCGACCCCGGCTGGATCAGGTTCACCGTGATCCCGCGCGGACCGAGTTCGCGGGCCAGGGCTCGGGTCAGGCCGTTGTTCGCGGCCTTGCTCATCACGTAGAGCGCGATGCCGCCGAAGGCCGCGCGCTCGGCGAGGTTGCTGCCGATGGTGATGATCCGGCCGCCGCGACCGAGGTGCGGGACCGCCGCCCGGACGGCAAGGAACGGCGCCCGGACGTGCACCGCGATGGTCCGGTCGATCTCCTCGAGACTGGACTCCTCCACCGGCCCGTACGGGAAGATCCCGGCGTTGTTGATCACGATGTCGAGCCGGCCGAACGTGGCCACCGTACGATCCACCGCGGCCTGGACCGCGTCGGCGTCCGCACTGTCGGCGGCGAGGGCGAGCGCGCGCCGACCCGAACCGGTGAGCTCCTCGGCGATCGCCTCGGCCCGCTCCCGGCTCCGCTCATAGGTCAGGGCGACGTCGGCCCCGGCGGCCGCGAGGGCCCGGGCGATCGCTTCCCCCATCCCGCGGCTGCCGCCGGTGACCAGTGCCGTGCGGCCGGTCAGATCGGCGTGGACGGGCGCATTCAAGGTTTCTGTAGTGATTGACACATAAATAGCGTGACATGATCGCCCATCGCCGTCAACGGCTATTCTTAGCAATCGATACAGAAAGGAATCGGAGCATGGCGCAGCGCGGACGGCCGCGGGCCTTCGACCGCGAGGTGGCCCTGCAGCGCGCCATGGAGGTCTTCTGGGAGCACGGCTACGAGGGCACCTCGCTGGCCGACCTGACCGCGGCGATGAAGATCAACTCGCCCAGCCTGTACGCCGCGTTCGGCGGCAAGGAGGAACTGTTCCGGGAGGCGGTCGGGCTGTACGGCGCGACGAAGGGCGGGCTGACCTCGCGCGCGCTGACCGAGGAGCCGACCGCGGCCGCGGCGGTGGAGGCGATGTTGCGCGACAACGCCGCCGCCTACACGTCCGGCGACGGCCCGCGCGGCTGCATGATCGTTCTGGCCGGCTCCACGTACACGACCCGGAGCGAGTCCGTGCGGGACTTCCTGATGGAGCAGCGATCCGAGACCGTCGAGCAGGTACGGGAGCGACTCGACCGCGGCATCGCCGACGGGGACCTGCCCGCCGGCACCGACACCGCGATGATCGCCGACTTCTACACCACCGTGCTGTACGGACTCTCGATCCGGGCCCGGGACTGCGCCGGCATCGCGGACCTGAACAAGATCATCGACGGTGCGATGGCCGCCTGGCCCGCCCTCGCCGGCGGGTCCGCGTAAGGTTCGGCGGGTGACTCGGTGGGACACGACCCTGACCCCGGCAGCGTTGGCCGACCTGGTGGCCGCCGCCCGTCGCTGCCGGCCCGAGCTCGGTGACGCGGCACCGGAGCTGATCGGCGAAGGGATCAGCACGGTGACGTACGGCTGGCCCGGCTGGGTACTCCGGATCTCGCGCCGCCACCCCGAGCCGTGGACCTGGCGCGGCGGCCGCAGGCACGAACTCGCCCTGCTCGCCGAACTGCGCCGGCGCGGCGTACCGGTGCCGGCCGACGGCACCGTGATCGAGGAGGCCGGCGGGTTGCCGTCGGCGATCTTGGAACGCCGGATCGTCGGTACGCCGCTCGATCCCGACCGGGTCCGGTCCGATCCCCGGCGGACGACCGAGATCGCGATGATCTTGGACCGGCTGCACGCCGTCGGCCCGGACGAGGCCGCCTCGCTCGGCGTACCCCGCGACGATCCGACCGGCGAGTTCCGGGAGGCGCTGGCCGTGGTGCGGCTCGACGACAGTCTGTTGCGGCGGGTGGAGTCCGCGCTCGCGCTGCTGGAGGACCGGACCCGGATCCGTACCCTCTGCCATCGGGACTTCCGGGTCGATCACCTGATCGGTTCCGAGGACGGCGAACTCACCGGGCTGCTCGACCTCGGCGACCTGGGCATCGACGACCCGGCCATCGACCTGGCCCACCTGTACGGCGAACTCGGGCCGGAGACGGTGGACCGGATCTGTGCCTCGATGGAGACCGCGGACCCCGGCCTGGCCGAAGCGGCGCGGACCTTCCATGCCGTGTGGCCGCTGCTCGAACTGGCCCCCGGCGGCGACTGGTGGGGCGATCCGGCCACCGCCCGCGACCGACTCGCGGCACTGGTCCGACCATGATCAACACGTCGCCGGCATGATCAACGGGATGGAGTGGGAGACCCGGCGGATCCGTCATCGAGCAGTCTCCGACCACCTCGCCGCACGCAGCGATGCCGAGCTCGCGGAGCTGGCCGGGCCCGGCGGATCGGCGGCCGTCGAGGTCGCAGGCGCCGCGGTGTTCGTCAAGCGGATCCCACTGACCGACCTGGAGCTGGCGCATCCGCGGTCGACGGCGAACCTGTTCGACCTGCCGCTGGTCTGTCACTTCTTCTTCGGCGTACCCACCGTCACCCGGTTCGGCTTCGGCGGTCCGTCACTCAACGCCTGGCGCGAACTGGCCGCGAACTTGATCATCACCGACGGCGTGCTGGCCGGGGAGACTCAGGCCTTCCCGCTGCTGCACCACTGGCGGGTGCTGCCGGGCCGGCCGCCGCTCAGTGCCGGCCCCGCGGAGCTGGAGGACCTGGTCGCCGAGCTGGACGGTTCGCCCGCCGTACGGGCCCGGCTGGAGGCACTGCGCGCCGCGACCCACAGCCTCGTCCTGTTCAGCGAGTTGCTGCCGTACCCGGTGACGGACTGGCTGCGGGAGGATCCGCTCGCCAAGGCGGAGCTCTTCGAGTCTCAGCTGTTCGAGGTCACGGAGTTCCTGCGTAGCCGGGAGTTGCTGCATCTGGACGGGCAGCTCGGCAACATGCGCAGCTGCGGCAACCGGCTCTACGTCACCGACTTCGGGCTGGCCACCTCGCCGCGGTTCGAGGTGACGGAACCGGAGCGCGACTTCCTCGCGACCATCGCCACCAGCGACGCCGACTACGCCGCCCAGCGGTTGGTGCACTGGCTGGCCGTCGCCGTCTGCGGCGTGCCCGACCCGAAGGCCCCCGGCCAGGACTGGCGAGTCCGGGCCGAGTTCGTCCGGCGGTGTGCCGAGGGCGACCTCCCCGACGGCCTGCCGCCCGTCGCCGTCGGGATCCTGACCCGCCACGCGGCAACCGCCTGGCGCACCTTCAGCTTCTACCGGCGCCTGTTCAACGAGGACCGGCACACGGAGTATCCGCAACCCGTGCCCCGCGGCTGACCCATGGCGCGCTGGCGCGCGGAGCGGAAGCGGGAATCGGAGGCCGAGTGACACAGATCTGCACTTCAACGCGCTCAGGTCGACGGGAAATCGATCTCAGAACGCGTTGAAGTGCAATTCTGTGCCACTCGCGACCTCACCCCTCCGGAGGGCGACCAGCTTTCACTGATCACGGGACAGACCTCGGTGCTCGGAAGCCCGCGGTTGCTCGCCCGGACCGCCACGGTTCCCGTCGGCACGTAGGCGGCGAGTTCGGTCGCCGCGCTACCCAGGCAAGGGGCGCGCGGCCGGTTCGAGACCCACGCGATCACCGGTCGGCGGTGAGTAGAGTGCTCGCGTGATCACCGTCGCCGGCCTGAGCCCGTCGCTCGACCTGACCTATCTGGTCGATCGGCTGGAGCCGGGAACGATTCACCGTCCGGGCGAGGTGGTTCGGTGTGCGGGCGGGAAGTCGCTCAACCTGGCCCGGGCGGCCGCCGCGTTGGGGGCGCAGGTGGAGATCGTGGCACTGCTCGGCGGCGCTACCGGCGACTATCTCGCGGAGCGCCTGCTCGCCGAGGGGGTCTCGGTGATCATGGTCGCGACGCCGGCGGAGACCCGGACCTGCGTGTCGATCGCGGCGGCGGACACCGGCCGGCTGACCGAGCTCTATCCACGGGCGGAGCCGGTGCCGGCGGAGGTCTGGCAGACCTTCCATGATCAACTCGGTACGTCGCTGGGCCGCCGGCCGGGCTGGCTGGCGATCACCGGGAGCGCGCCGCGGGGCCTGCCGCCGGAGGCGTTGACCCAGTTGGTCCGGCTGGCCGCCGACGCCGGGGTACGGGTCGCGGTGGACACCCACGGACCGGCGCTGGCAGCCGCGATCACCGCTCGGCCGGAGCTGGTCAAGATCAACCGGTACGAGGCCGCCGAACTGCTGGAGGTGGCGCCGGAGGGCGATCTGGTGGAACGGGCCGAGGCGGTACGGCAGCGCACCGGCGGCGCGGTCGTGATCACCGACGGCGAGCACGGGGCGGTCGCGACGGACGGGCAGGGCCGCTGGCGGGTCGCGGCGTCACCGGAGCGCGGCAGCTTCCCGGTCGGCAGCGGGGACTCGTTCCTCGGCGGGCTGCTCGGCGCGCTCGACGAGGGCACGGATCTGCCGACGGCGTTGCGGCGCGGCACCGGGGCCGGCACGGCGAACGCCCTGATCCCCGGCCCGGCGCGCTTCCGTACCGACGATGTGGAGCGGATCGCCAAGGAACTCGAGGTGGAGGAACTGTGACCGGTCGCCCGAACATCGTCCTGATCGTCTCCGATGATCATGGTTACGCCGACCGCGGCTATCTCGGCCATGATCAACAGGTACGCACTCCGGCGCTGGACCGGCTCGCGGCGACCGGCGTGGACTGCACCAACGGCTATGTCAGTGCCCCGATCTGCAGCCCGTCCCGGGCCGGGCTGATCACCGGTCACTACCAGCAGCGCTGGGGTGCCCACTGGTTCAACGATTCCCGGTTCGGTGATCATCTGCCGAGCCTGGCCGAGCGGCTCGGCGCGCTCGGCTACCGGACCGGCTACTTCGGCAAGGTGCACTACGGCCCGGAGGATGTCGGCGACCGGGCCTGCCCGCCGCACCACGGCTTCGACGAGACGTACTACGGGCTGGCCGGGAAGCAGCAGGGCCGGCTCAACTACCTGCACCACTCGGCGGCGGCGGTCGAGGAGTACGGTCCCGAGGCGAGCTGGCGGATGGCGGTGCAGCCGATGCTGACCGGCGACACCGAGGTCGAGCTGGAGGGGTTTCTGACCGAGGAGCTGGGCCGCCGGGCGGGCGCGTTCATCGAGGCCGAGTCCGAGCAGCCGTTCTTCACCATGATCGCGTTCAACGCCGTACACAACTTCTGCTGGCAGCTGCCGGAGGACGAGCTGGCCGCCCGTGGCCTGCCGGTCCGGGCCGACTGGCACGACGCGGATGATCAAGGTTATGCCGACTGGTACGACGGTTCGATCACGCCGAATCTCGATCATGGCCGGGACTACTATCTGGCCCAGCTGGAGCTGATGGACCGCGAGATCGGGCGGCTGCTAGACCGGCTGGAACGGCTCGGCCTGGCCGACGACACGATCGTGGTCTACCTGACCGACAACGGCGGTTCGCCCTGCAACTACGGCGACAACACCCCGCTGCGCGGTTCCAAGTACACGCTCTGGGAGGGCGGCATCCGGGTCCCGTACCTGGTCCGCTGGCCGGGCGGCAACTGGTCCGGCGGCCGTACCCTCGATGCACCGGTCAGCTCGCTGGACCTGCTGCCGACCCTGGTCGGAGCCGCCGGAGCGGCGCCCGAGATCGTCGCCCAGTCGGACGGAGTTGATCTTGGTCCCGCACTGGCCGGCGCCGACGGTGATCATGATCGCGTCCTGCACTGGGACTGCGACTTCCAGTGGGCGGTCCGGGCCGGTGGGCTCAAGCTGCGCTGGTGCGACGGCGAATCCCCACGGGCACAGGGAATCCGGACCGTCGAGCGGGCCGAGCCGGGCCACGGCACCAGCCTGTACGATCTCCGCAGCGACCCCGGCGAGCAGCATGATCTTGCCGCCGAACGACCCGACGAGGTCGCCCGGCTGACCGCCCTGCACCACGACTGGGCCGCCGCCCTGCAGTGAAATATCGTGCGCGTATCGAAAACCGGATACGCCGCCACAACGGCTCCCCGGCTTCAGTTGAGGCATGGACCAGAGCGCACGGACAGCCACGGTCGAGGTCGTGGTGGGCGAGGCGGACGGCGTGATCCCGGACGGAACGTCGGTGTCGGTGTACGCCGACGTACCGGCGGTGCGCGGGCTGGACCGGGACCTGCTCAAGGCGCTGCGCCGGGCCGCCCGGGCCGCGGCGCTGCACGGCATCGGGCTCCGGATCAACGGCGGCTGGCGGTCCCCTGCGCGCCAGTTGCGGCTGCTCGAGAACGCGATCGAGCGGCTCGGGTCACGGGAGGAGGCGGCCCGCTGGGTGGCGACGCCCGAGACGTCGGCGCACGTGGCGGGCCAGGCGGTCGACGTCGGTCCGGTGGCGGCCGCGGCCTGGCTGGCCGAGCACGGCACCCGGTACGGGCTGTGCCGGGTCTACCGCAACGAACCGTGGCATTTCGAGCTGCGGCCGGAGGCGGCCCGCTACGGCAACCCGCCCCTGTACGCGAACCCGAGCGAGGACCCGCGGCACCGACGCGGCGAACGGCACACCGCCGCGGATACGTCCGCGATAGCCGCGGATGCCTAGGCTTCAGACATGCGTGTGCTGATCGTGGAGGACGAGCCCTACCTGGCCGAGGCGGTCCGGGACGGACTGCGGCTGGAGGCGATCGCGGCCGACATCGCGGGTGACGGCGACACCGCGCTGGAACTGCTCTCGATCAACTCGTACGACCTGGCCGTGCTCGACCGTGACATCCCCGGCCCCTCCGGCGACGAGGTCGCCCGGCGGATCGTCGCGTCCGGCAGCGGGATGCCGATCCTGATGCTCACGGCGGCCGACCGGATCGACGACAAGGCCACCGGGTTCGAACTGGGCGCCGACGACTACCTGACCAAGCCGTTCGAACTGCGCGAGCTGGTGCTCCGGTTGCGGGCGCTGGACCGCCGGCGAGTGCACAGCCGGCCCCCGGTGCGCGAGATCGCCGGCCTGCGGCTGGATCCGTTCCGGCGCGAGGTGTACCGGGACGGCCGCTACGTCGCGCTGACCCGGAAGCAGTTCGCGGTGCTCGAGGTGCTGGTCGCGGCGGAGGGCGGCGTGGTCAGCGCCGAGGAGCTGCTGGAGCGGGCCTGGGACGAGAACGCCGACCCGTTCACCAACGCCGTCCGGATCACCGTCTCGGCCCTCCGCAAACGGCTCGGCGAGCCCTGGGTGATCGCCACCGTGGCCGGCGTCGGGTACCGCATCGACACGGGTCCGGGGGACCCCGGCGCCGCCGATGGATAGACGGCCCGGTCTGAGCGTCCGGCTCAAGCTCACCCTCAGCTACGCCGGCCTCCTGATGCTGGCCGGGTTCATGGTGCTCGTCGTCGTCTGGGTCCTGCTGCTCCGGTACGGACCCGAGGGCGTCGCCACCACCCCGACCGGCATCGACCCGGGTCGCATGATGATCAACGGCGACGTGCTGACGGCGCTCCGGCTGATGGTCGGCGTGATGCTGCCGACCGCGAGCATCGTGATGGCGTTCCTGCTCGTGTTCGGCCTGCTCGGCGGCTGGGTCCTGGCCGGCCGGATGCTCGCCCCGCTGGACCAGATCACCAAGGCCGTCCGGCAGACCACGGACGCCTCGCTGTCGCGCCGGATCCGGCTGCCGGGCCGGAAGGACGAGTTCCGCGAACTGGCGGACGCGTTCGACGGCATGCTCGAACAGCTCGAGGCACACGTCACCGAGCAGCAGCGGTTCGCCGCGAACGCCTCCCACGAGCTGCGGACCCCGCTGGCCATCTCGCAGACCCTGATCGAGGTCGCCCGGGCCGGTCCCGCGGATCAGGGCGAGCTGATCGATCGCCTGCACACGGTCAACACCCGCGCGATCGACCTCACCGAAGGCCTGTTGCTGCTCAACCGGAGCGACCGCAAGCTCTTCACCACCGAGTCCGTCGACCTGTCGCTGCTCGCCGAGGAAGCCGCCGAGACCCTGCTGCCGCTCGCCGAGGAACGCCAGGTCGCGCTCGAGGTCACCGGCGAACCGAGCCGGACCGTCGGCTCGGCGGCGCTGCTGCTGCGGATGGTGACCAACCTGGTCCAGAACGCGATCGTGCACAACCTGCCCGAGGGCGGCACCGTGACGGTCCACACCGCCGCGCACGAGGACGGCCGGGTGGTACGGGTCGAGAACACGGGAGAGCCGGTCCCCTCGACCCTGCTGCCCACGCTCCTCGAACCCTTCCAGCGCGGCACCGACCGGGCCCGGACCGAAAACTACGCCGGGGTCGGCCTCGGCCTGGCCATCGTCAACAGCATCGTCCGCGCCCACGACGGGACGCTGGACCTGATCGCCCGACCGGCCGGCGGCCTGATCGTCACGGTGCGGTTGCCGCCCGCCTGAGGCACGCGTTCGTCGGTGGATTTCCGCCGGTTACTCGCGGCGGAAATTCACTCGGGCGGGTCAGGTCCGCTGGGCGGCGAGGAGTTCGCGGATCTGCTCGACGTCGCGATGCATCTGGACGATCAGCGCCTCGCGACCCTCGTACTTCACCTGGCCGCGGATCCGCCGGTCGAAGTCGATCGCGATCTCGATGCCGTACAGCTCGAGGTCGGTCCGGTCCAGCACGTACGCCTCGATCCGACGCTCGACACCGTCGAAGGTCGGGTTGGTGCCGACCGAGATCGCGGCCGGCCAGCGCGGCGACGGGATGTCCAGCCGGGTCACCCAACCCGCATAGACCCCGTCGGCGGGTACGGCCAGCGTCGGGTCGACGGCGACGTTCGCGGTCGGGAAGCCCAGCTCCCGGCCGCGGTGATCGCCCTCGATGACGACCCCGGAGAACCGGAACACCTGATCGCTCAGCTCACGGAACCGTTCCAGGTCACCGTCCGCGACCGCCTGCCTGATCAAGGTCGCCGAGTTGGGCGCGGAGGCGTCACCGACCAGCTGCACGACCTGCACCTTGAAGTCACCGCCGGCCAGGTCGGCCAGGGTGCCGACGTCGCCGCTGTTGTCGCGGCCGAACCGGAAGTTCTCGCCGACCACGATCCGCACCGGCGCCAGCGGCCGGAGGGTCCCGTCGACGAACTCGGCCGGCGTCTGCCGGGACAGTTCGTGGGTGTAGTCGACGACCACGACCTCGTCGACCCCGGCGGCGCGGAGCAGCTCGATCCGCCGGTTCAGCGTGGTCAGCAGCGGCGGCACCCGCTCCGGGTGATGGATCACCCAGGGATGCGGCCAGAACGTGACGGCGATGACCTTCGCGCCCGGCTCGGCCTCCCGCGCAGCCTTGATCAGCGCGACGTGACCTCGATGCACGCCGTCGAAGTTTCCGATGATGATGACGCTGCCGTCGCTCACTCGGTAAGTCTCCCATCCTGTCCTGAAGCCCCGTCGGTGGCCGGGGACCGGTCGATCGGGTGGTCGGTGAAGCGATGCCGGAGTTCGTCGGTGCCGACCGTCGCGTCCTTCGTCAGGCCGGTGTCGGCCAGCTTCGCCTCCAGCTCGTCCAGGGCCTTGCGGAGACCGTGGATCGTGTCGGTCAGGTCCTTGGTCTCGGCCCGCTCGTCGACCCGGTTCCGGTACGCCTCGTCCAGGCTGTTGATCACCACGCCGACGACGAGATTGATCACCACATAGGTGCCGATCAGGACGAACGAGATCGTGTACGGCAGCCCCCACGGCGACACCGCGCGGAGGTCGTACAGCACCGAGTTCCAGCCCTCCAGGGTGAGCAGCGTGAACAGGGTGAGCACGCCCTCGCCGAGGTTGCCGAAGTACTGCGGCGCGACGTCGCCGAAGAGCAGGTTGCCGATGATCGCGTAGATGAAGCAGAGCAGCCCGGTCAGCGCGAGCAGGCTCGCCGCGGGGCCGGCGGCGCGGCGCAGCCCGTCCATCAGGACGTGCACGTCGGGCATCAGCCGGAGCAGCCGGACCACCCGGAGCAGCCGGATCAGCCGCAGCGCGGTGGTGTTGCTGGACAGCCCCGGCACGAAGGCCGCGCCGACGACGAGCGTGTCGAACACGTTCCACGGATCGCGGAAGAAGCGGCGCGGATTGAGACCGTACGACACGAACCGGAGCACCAGTTCGATCACGAAGATGCCGAGGAACCCGTAGTCGATCAGCTCGATCGCCCGGTACACCCCGGCCGGCAGGTCGCGGTACGTGTGGATCCCGATGGTGACCGCGTTCGCGAGGATCACCGCGACGATCAGGTTCTGGAACCAGGTCGCGTTGACCAGTCGATGGGCCGCGCTCTGCCAGCGCGGGGCGCCCTCGGGCGGCTCGTACGGCATCGGAGTCCTGTCAGTCGACGAAAACGGCATCAGCGACGGCGTCCGGACCGGCCGGCCGGTAGAGCGCCAGGAAGCGGCCGTCCTCGGCCAGCACGGCCGTTGGGTCGGCCGGCAACGCCAGCCCCGTCAGCCGGCGGCCGTGCCGGACCGCTTCGGCCTGGTCGGCGTCCAGGGTCCGGGTCGGGAACTGCTCGGCCGCGACCTGATCGATCCCGATCACCTGCAGCCCGTCCGCCTCGGCGGACTCGAGGGTCTGCGACCGGTCCTCGGTGAACGTGCCGACCGCGGTCCGGCGCAACGCGGTCAGGTGCCCGCCGGTGCCCAGGGCGGCGCCGAGGTCGCGGGCCAGGGCCCGGATGTAGGTGCCGGCGGTGCACTCCACCGCGACGTCCAGGTCGACCAGGGCCAGCCCGGTCACGTCGTGATGATCACGTCGGTCCAGCAGGGCGAACTCCGAGACCCGGACCGGCCGCGCGGCGAGCTCCACCGTCTGGCCCTCCCGGACCCGGGTGTAGGAACGGACGCCGTTGATCTTGATCGCCGACACCGCGCTGGGCACCTGCTGGATGTCGCCGGTGAGCCGGGCCATCGCGGCCGCGATCCGGTCCGGCGCCGGGTCGACGGCGCCGAGCCGGCCGACCACCTCGCCGTCGGCGTCGTCGGTCACCGTACTGACACCGAGCCGGATCGTCGCCGTGTAGCGCTTGATCGTCGCGGTGAGGTGGCCGAGCAGCCGGGTGGCCCGGTTGATCCCGATCACCAGCACGCCGGTCGCCATCGGATCGAGCGTCCCGGCGTGGCCGACCCGGCGGGTGCCGGCCAGCCGGCGCACCCGGGCGACCACCTGGTGCGAGGTCAAGCCACCAGGCTTGTCGATGATCACCAAGCCCGAGCCGGTGGTCCCGGAGGCGCCGCCGGCCTCAGCCCTCGTCTTCGGTCTCGTCATCGGCGTGCTTGTACGGATCCGGGTCGCCGGCGTAGCTGGCCCCGGCCGCCCGCTCCGCCACCTCGGCGTCGCCGGCCTTGGCCTGGGCCAGCAGATCGTCGATCTGGCGGGCCGTCTCCGGCACCGCGTCCTCGATGAACGCCAGCGTCGGTGCGAACCGCAGGCCGAGCTGCTTGCCGACCTGGGACCGGATCAGGCCGGTTGCCGACCGCAACGCGGCCGCCGTCCCGGCTCGATCCTCGGCGCTGCCGTACACGGTGTAGAAGACGGACGCCTCCCGGCTGTCGCCGGTCAACCGGACATCGGTCACCGTGATGAAGCCGAGCCGCGGGTCCTTGACCCGCCGCTCCAGCATCTCCGCGACGATCACCTTGATCTGGTCGGCCAGCTTCAGTACCCGCGGCGAGCTCACACCCGCTCCTTCTCCCGCATCTCGAAGGTCTCCACCACGTCACCGACCCGGATGTCCGAGTAGTTGGCGAGGGTGAGGCCGCATTCGAAGCCTTCCCGCACCTCGGTGACGTCGTCCTTCTCCCGCCGGAGCGAGGAGATGGTGGTCTCGGAGAGCACCACGCCGTCGCGGATCAGGCGAGCCGACGCGTTGCGCCGGACCAGCCCGTTGGTGATCATGCAGCCCGCGATGACGCCGGCCCGGGACGACCGGAAGATCTCCCGGATCTCGGCCTGGCCGAGCTGGGCCTCTTCGTAGATCGGCTTCAGCATGCCCTTCAGGGCCGCCTCGATCTCGTCGATCGCGGCGTAGATCACCGAGTAGTAGCGGACGTCGACGCCGAGCCGGTCGGCCAGTTCCGACGCCTTGCCCTGGGCCCGGACGTTGAAGCCGATGATCACCGCGTCGAACGCGGCCGCCAGGTTGACGTTGGTCTCGGTGATGCCACCGACACCGCGGTCGATCACCTGCAGTGCGACCTCGTCGCCCACGTCGATCTTGGACAGCGCCTCTTCCAGAGCCTCGACCGAGCCGGAACCGTCGCCCTTCAAGATCAGCTTCAGTTCCTGCTTCTCGCCCTTCTCCAGCTGCTCGAACAGCTGGTCCAGGGTCTTCCGGCGGGCACCGGCGGCCTGCGCCGCGGCACGCAGCCGGGCGGACCGGCGGTCGGCGATCTGCCGTGCCGTACGGTCGTCGGACACCACCAGGAACGAGTCACCGGCGCCGGGCACCGCGGTCAGGCCGAGCACCTGGACCGGCATCGACGGCGGAGCCTCCTTCACCGACTCGCCGGCGTCGTTGATCATGGCGCGGACGCGGCCGTGGGCCGGTCCGGCGACGATCGAGTCGCCGACCCGGAGCGTTCCACGCTGCACCAGGACGGTGGCGATCGGACCGCGACCGGTCTCCAGATGACCTTCGATCGAGATGCCCTGCGAATCCATCGAATCGTTGGCACGCAGGTCGAGCGCCGCGTCGGCGGTCAGCACGATCGCCTCGAGCAGGTCGTCCAGGCCGTCGCGGGTGATCGCGGAGACGTTGACGAACATCGTGTCGCCGCCGTACTCCTCCGGCACCAGGCCGTACTCGGTGAGCTGACCGCGCACCTTGGACGGATCCGCCCCCGGCTTGTCGATCTTGTTCACCGCGACCACGACCGGCACCTCGGCCGCCCGGGCGATGTTCAGTGCCTCGATCGTCTGCGGCATCACACCGTCGTCGGCCGCCACCACCAGCACGGCGATGTCGGTCGACTTGGCGCCACGGGCACGCATGGCGGTGAACGCCTCGTGACCCGGGGTGTCGATGAAGGTGATCTTGCGATCCTGATCATCGACCTCGGTCGACACCTGGTAGGCGCCGATCTTCTGGGTGATGCCACCGGCCTCGCCGGCGACCACGTTGGTCTTGCGCAACGCGTCCAGCAGCTTCGTCTTGCCGTGGTCGACGTGACCCATGACGGTGACGACCGGCGGCCGGGCCACCAGCTCTTCCTCACCACCGGTGTCCTCGCCGAACTCGATGTCGAAGCTCTCCAGCAGCTCGCGGTCCTCGTCCTCGGGGGAGACGACCTCGATCTCGTAGTTGAGCTCCGTACCGAGCACCTGCAGCGTCTCGTCCGGCACCGACTGGGTGGCCGTGACCATCTCGCCGAGGTGGAACAGCGCCTGCACCAGGGCTGCCGGATCCGCGCCGATCTTCTCGGCCAGGTCGGTCAGCGAGGCGCCGCGGGCCAGCCGCACCTTCTCGCCGTCGCCCTGCCGGACCCGGATGCCACCGAGCGACGGGGCCTCCATCTCGTTGAACTCTTGCTTGCGCTGCTTGCGCGACTTGCGGCCACGTCGGGCCGGACCGCCCGGACGCCCGAAGGCACCCTGGGTCCCGCCGCGACCACCGCGACCGCCACGCCCGGCGGGCGGACCGCCCGGAGCGCCGCCGCCACCGGGACCGCCGCCACCCGGGCCGCCACGGCCCGGAGCGCCACCACGGCCGCGACCGCCGCCGCCACCACCGCCGCCGGGGCCACCCCGGCCACGGGCCGGTGCGCCGCCGAGCTGGCCGGACGACTGCTTCGGCATCATCGCGGGGTTCGGCCGCGGAATGCCGGGAACGCCACCGCCGCCGCCACCACCGGGGCGACCGGCCGGAGCCGAACCGCCGGGCCGGCCGGACTGCGGACGCGGACCGCCGGGGCGACCGCCGCCTTCCTGGCCGGGCCGCGGAGCGCGCGGCTGCCCCATGCCCTGGGACGACGAGAACGGGTTGTTACCGGGGCGCGGTGCGCCGCCGCCCGGACGGGGCCGGGCACCGCCCGGCAGACCGCCGGTCGAGCCGGGACGCGGTGCGCGCGGCTGACCCGGACGCGGCTGGTCGGAACGCGGACCGTCGCCGCGACCCTCCTGCCGACCCTCTTGCCGACCGGGCGCACGACCCGGGGCCGGCCGCGGGGTCGGCCGAGGCCGGTTCTCCCGCGGAGCGCCGTCGGACCGCGTGTCCGGACGCGAGTCCGGGCGGTTGTCCGACCGCGTGTCCGGGCGACTGTCCGACCGCGTCTCCGGACGGTTGTCCGGGCGCGTTTCCGGACGACTGTCCGAGCGCGTCTCCGGGCGATTGTCCGAGCGGTTCTCGGGGCGCGCGGGCGCAGGACCCGGCGTCGGTCGGGCCGGTGCCGGAGTCTCCGCCGGCGGCGTCTCCGCACGCGGAGCCGGTGCCTCGGCAACGGGTTCGGGCTTCTTCTCCGCCTCGACGGGCGGGGTGACAGGCGCGGGGGCCGCCTCGACGGGCGCCTCCGGCACGGCAGGCTTGGCCGTCACTGCCTCTTCCTTGGACGGGCTCTCGGGCGCCTTCTTGGCGGGAGCCTTCTTGGATGCCTTCTTGGCGGGCTGTTCGCTCGCCAGTCGTTCCGTCAGCCGACGGACGACCGGGGCCTCGACGGTCGACGATGCCGACCGGACGAACTCCCCCATGTCCTTCAGGGTGCTGAGGACGACCTTACTTTCGACTCCGAGCTCCTTTGCGAGCTCGTAGACCCGGACCTTAGCCACTACTCTCCTCGTTCGGTCCGGACCTTGGGCTAGGCGCGGACCAGCTAGTTGTCGTGCATGCTCATTGAGGTGTACTCATCGAGTGGTCATGAGCGTTAGCCCACCTTCTGTTCGACGCGGGTGTCCCGGTGCACGACGTGCCTCAGGGCCCACGCTTCGGCTGGTTGCCCGCCCGGTCTCGGGCAGGCAGGTGATAGCTGGCCGTACGGCCGAGCACTTACTCTATGCCCAAGCGTACGCATCTGCCTAAGCGGGTGCCCTCGGCGCGACCCGGGTGTCGGAACCCGGTCAGTCGGCCGGAAGGGTGAGCCCGGCGAGCTGGTCGGCGCCGATCCCCTCGATCCGGAGCGCCCGCCCGAAGGCGCGCTTCTTCGCCGCCTGGGCCAGACACTTCGGATCCGGATGCAGGTAGGCCCCGCGACCCGGGGCGGCCTGGCGCTCGTCAAAGATCACCCGTCCGTCGGACCAGACGACCCGCAGCATCGTCTGCTTCTCCGTACGCCGACGGCAGCCGATGCAGGTCCGAACCGGATCACTCACCGCGTCACCGTAGCGCGCTCGAACATTGCCGACGGCATGCGATCGCCCTTTCTGACCGTATTACGTTGTAGTATAGTTCGTTCATGTTCGACGATGTTGACTGGACTCATCGAGCCGACTACATGCGGGCTCGACACGGGATCAGCGTCATCATGGCCAACGAAGCCCTCATGGACCCCAACCGGCTGGTGATCGATCCCGACCCGGCGAGCAGGTCCGGCAAGGGCACGAGAGTCATCGGCTGGTCCCAAACGGCTGGCCACGTCGTCACGGTGATCGTGGTCACCGAGGACGGCGTGGAATATGGGGCCAACGGCTGGCGCACCGAGGACCGCGACCTTCGGCTGTACGGAGATCAGGAGTGATCATGACCAAGGGAAAACAGACCATCGATCAGCTGCTCACCGAAGAGTCCGACGCGATCGAGGCCGACCGCGATGCGCCGATCCGACCCGGCACGCGGATGACCCGCGGGCACGGGCGAACCCGTACCTTGCAGGTCCGACTCAACGACGAAGAGTACGAACAGCTCGCGCGGGCGGCCAAGGACCGGCACCTTCCCGAATCCACCCTGGCCCGCTCACTGCTTCTCGATGCTCTGGCCGAAGGAGTTCGCACCGGAGGGGCCGAACCGGTGCCGGGAGAGATCGATCTGGTCCATGCCCGTGCCCTGGTGACGGAGCTTGGCTCACTCCTCCACGTCGAACTGCGAGCCGGCTGAGCCGATCAACTGGTCGACAGCAGACGGACAGCGGTGCGGGCAGCCTGTTCGGAGTCGGTGGTGTCGATCAAGTGGCGCGGGCCGTCCCGGGTCTCGTCCCAGGGTTCGTAGTCGCCGGTGAGGACGTCGTCCCAGGTCGGTACGGACTGGCCGGCGAGATCGGGGCGGCGGTCGGTGACCCGGCGCCGGTGTTCGGCCGGGTCGGCGACGACCGTCTCCAGGAAGACCGGCCGGGCCACCTCGGCCAGGGACAGCCAGCCGGCCCGCGCCTCCGGGACCGGGTTCACCGCGTCGACGACGACCGGGCGGCCGAGCCGGAGCATCCCGAGGGCGATCTCGTACGCGATCGCGTAGCCGATCGGGCCGACCGGCGGCGCGACGGTCCCGGTCCGCAGCAGGGCGGTCTCGATCGCGTCGACGCGGACGTACCCGGCATCGAATTCGCGGGCCAGCCGGGTGGCCAGGGTGGTCTTGCCGGTGCCGGGTCGCCCGGCGAGCAGGAGCAGCAGCGGTCGGTCCGCTGGGCTCAAGCCTGTTCCTTGACCGGCTCGGTGTCGGAGCGGATGTCGATCCGCCAGCCGGTCAGCCTGGCGGCGAGCCGGGCGTTCTGGCCCTCCCGGCCGATCGCCAACGACAGCTGGTAGTCCGGCACCACGACCCGCGCGGCGCGCTGACTCTCGTCGACCACGGTGACCGAGGAGACCTTGGCCGGCGACAGTGCGTGACCGACGAACGTCGCGGGGTCCGGGGAGTAGTCGATGATGTCGATCTTCTCCTCGTTCAGCTCGTGCATGACGGCACGCACCCGCTGCCCCATCGGGCCGATGCAGGCGCCCTTCGCGCTGACCTCGTGATTGTTGCTGACCACGGCGATCTTGCTCCGGTGGCCGGCCTCGCGGGCGACGGCCTTGATCTCGACGGTCCCGTCGGCGATCTCCGGCACCTCCATCCGGAACAGCTTCTCGACCAGCCCGGGATGGGTCCGCGACACGACGACCTGCGGCCCGCGGACCTCCTTGCGGACCGAGACCACGTAGACCCGGAGCCGGGTGCCGTGGGAGTACGACTCGCCCGGCACCTGCTCGGCCAGCGGCATGATCGCCTCGATCTTGCCCAGGTCGACCAGCACGGTCCGGGTGTCGCTGCCCTGTTGGACGACGCCGGACACGATGTCGCCCTCGACGCCGGAGAAATGGCCGTACTTCTGTTCGTCCTCGGCGTCCCGCAGCCGCTGCATGATCACCTGGCGCGCGGTGGACGCGGCGACCCGGCCGAAGCCCTCCGGCGTGCTGTCGTACTCGCCGACCTTGGTGCCGTCGTCGTCCAGCTCGGGGACCATCACGTTGACGTGCCCGGTCTTGCGGTTCAGGTCGACCCGCGCTCCCGGAACGGCGCCGTCGGTCTTGTCGTACGCGGACAGCAGGGCTTCCTCGATCGCGGCTGCCAGAACGTCGAACGGGATGTCCTTCTCCCGCTCCAGCAATCGCAGTACGGAAATGTCGATGTCCACGTCAATCCTCCTCGGCACGATTCAGCTCGACCTGAACCAGCGCCTTACCGATATCGGCAAAACGTACCGAAATCTGTTCCGATTCTGTCGCCAGTAGGACCTGATCGTCCTCGACTTCGGTGATTCTGCCCGTGATTTCGGTGCCGTCGGCGTTGTTCACCCGGACCAGCCGGCCGGCGTTGCGCCGCCAGTGCCGGGGCAGGGTGAGCGGACGGGAGACGCCGCGCGACGTGACTTCGAGCGTGTACGGCGCCGCGCCGGCCGCGTCGTCGGCGTCGAGGGTGGCCGACACGGCCTTGGTCGCCTCGGCAATGTCGTCGAGCAACGGACCGGTTCCCTCGGGTCCGTCGCCGTCGACCACCAGCCGGAGCAGCCGACGCTTGCCGGCCGGCACGATCTCGACGGCCTCGAGTTCCAGGCCGTGTTCCGCGAGCACGGGGGTCAGTAACTGCTCGATGTGGACGTCCTTCATCCCCCAGCTCCGTTCGATTGATATGTTGAAGTGCCGATAATGCGGGCCGCAGTTTCGCTGACCAGGCATTGTTCCATGACACCCGTAGTTTTCTGACGCAGGGGACCAACCCGATGAACCCACCGTTGCCCCGGCGCGCCGTGTTGCTGGCCGGATTCGGCGTTCTCGGCGGTGCCGTGATCGGGTGCGACGCCAAGGCACCGGTCGAGCCGACCACGGGGCCGGAGCCGGCACCGACCCAGCCGCCGGTCTTCGCCGGCGGCGCCGCCGCGGCGAAGGTCGAGGAGCAGCTGGCCCGGCAGGCCCGGTCGCTGCTGAAGGCCGGCGGGGACGACCTCGGCCGCCCGCTCACCGCGATCCTGACCGCCGCCGCGGCCGGCCACCAGCTGCACCTGGCCGCCCTCACCGCACCGGAACCGACCGGCCGGCCGACCTCCGGCGGCAGCCCGCGGCCGACCCCGAAGCCGACCAAGGCGGCGCTGCCGGGCGGTCTCAAGGAGCTCGCCGCAGGCGAGACCGCCGCGGCCGGCCAGTACGCCGAGCGGGCCGCCGCCGCGGAGTCGGTGACGGCGCTGTTCTGGGCGTCGCTCGCGGCCGCGGCCGACGGGTACGGCCAGGCGCTCCGGCAGCAGGGCGCCTCCACGAAGGGCGCCGGCCCGGCCAAGGCGCCGAAGCCGGGGCCGCACCGCCCGGTCCAGGCGGTCGAGCCGGAGCAGGCCCGGAAGGCCATGGTCGATCAGCTGCACGCGGTGGCGTACGGCTATCAGACGGCGATCGGGCACTTGACCGAGGACCGGTTCGAACGGGCCGCGACCGCGCTGCGGGAGCACCGCAGCCTGCGCGACCGGCTGATCGAAGAACTCGTCGAGGCGTCCGCCGACGTCCCGCCCGCGGCGCCGGCCTACGACCTCCCGGTGCGGCCGACCGACCCGGCGTCGGCGGCGAAGTTGATCATGACGCTGGAGACCGCCCTGCTGCCGTTCTGCGGCCAGTGGGTCGCCGCCGCCGACTCCGCCGAGGACCGTGAGCTGGCCGTCGCCACCCTCCGCTCGACCAGCACGGCCGCGGCCGGCTGGGGCGGCCCGCTGCTCAGCTGGCCCGGCTACGTCGAGCCCTGACCGATTCCTTCCCGGTCGGGCCGCGGTCTGACCTTCATGACGACCACGACCGAAGATCCCAACCGCGCACTCTGGACCGCGATCGCCGCCGGCCAGGATCCCGTCTGGGAGGACCTCGGCGCCGACCCGGACACGATCGAGACCGAGCTCACCGGCGACCCGGCCGGGCGCTGGCTGCGACCGCCGGACCCGCTGCCCGGCGCCGCGGTGCTGGCCATCCACGGCGGCGGTTTCGTCGGCGGCTCCACCCAGACCCACCGGCGGTTGTTCGGCCGGCTGGCCGAGGCCGCCGGCGCCGCCACCTTCGCCGCTGAGTACGGACTGGTCCCGGAGCACGTCTTCCCGAGCCAGCTCGACACGGTCACCGCGGCGTACCGATGGCTGCTCGACCGGGGCGAGACCCGGGTCGCGGTCACCGGCGACTCCTGCGGTGCCGGGCTGGCGCTGGCCCTGGCGGTCCGGGCCCGCGACGAAGGACTGCCGGCGCCGGCCGGGCTGATGCTGATCTCGGCCTGGGTCGACCTGGAGGCCACCGGCGACTCGTACGACACCGGCACGGATCCCTTCTTCACCCGCGACCTGGTCCGGCAGCTCGGCGCCGGCTACCTCGCCGGTGCCGCTCCGCACGATCCGCTGGCCGCGCCGATCCACGCCGACCTCCGCGACCTGCCGCCGGTCTATCTCCAGGTCGGCACCGAGGAGGCCTGCCTCGACGACAGCCGCCGGCTGGCCGGCCGGCTGCTGGAAGCCGGGGTGCAGGTGCGGCTCGAGGAGTACGCCGGCCAGCTGCACACGTTCCAGATGGGGGCCGGAAAGACCCCGGTGGCCGACGAGGCCGTCGGGAAGGCGGGACGCTGGCTGCGATCGACGTTGACCAGCCGGATGGGCTGACCGGACCTGGTGCCCCGGTTCGAGGCGGCGACGATGATCAGCCGAGGCCGGGGACGAACTGCACGACGGTGTCGTAGCCGAGCTTGATCACCAGCGCCAGCACCACCAGCAGGAACACCCGGCGGACGAACTCGTTCCCGCCACGGATCGCCATCCGGGCACCGAGCAGCCCGCCGAGCAGGTTGGCGGCCCCCATCGCCAGGCCGAGCTGCCAGATCAGCTGGCCGTGCACCCCGAAGACGATGATCGCGCCGATGTTGGTGGTCAGGTTGGCGATCCGGGCCTTGGCGCTGGCCTCCAGGAAGCCGTACCCGAGCAGGCTGACCAGCAAGATCACGAAGAACGCGCCGGTGCCCGGGCCGATCAGCCCGTCGTAGCAGCCGATGCCGAGCCCGATCGCCGCGGCCCGGCCGTAGTGCTGGGCTCCGGAGTGCTTGCGCTCGTTGGTCATGCCCAGCTTGGGCCGTCGCCAGGTGAAGATCCCGACGCCGATCAGCGCGACCAGCACGATCGGCGTGAAGATCGACTTCGGCAGGTACTGCGCGACCATCGCGCCGCCGGCCGCGCCCAGGCCGGACGTGATCACCAGCGGGATGATCGTCCGCCAGTCCGGCCTGACCTTGATCGCGTACGTGATCGAGGCGACCGCCGTACCCCAGACGCTGGACAGCTTGTTGGTGCCGAGGATCGCCGCCGGCTGGCTGTCCGGCAGGCCGATCAGCAGGGCCGGCAGCTGCAGCAGACCGCCGCCGCCGACCACGGAGTCGATCCAGCCGGCCGCGAAGGCGACCAAGATCAACAGTGCGACCCCGAGCAGTGACAGCTGGAGGCCGTCGTGAAGCAACACTGAAAGGTTCAGACGAGAAGGTCCGCGGCGCTGCCCTCACGAATGAGGGCGAGCAGATGACCCAGCGCGTCCGCGACCGCGATGTCGGAGCGCTCCCCGGACCGGCGGTCCCGGACCTCGATCATGCCGTCGGCCAGGCCGCGGCCGACCACGACGATCGTCGGCATGCCGAGGATCTCCGAGTCCGCGAACTTCACACCCGGGCTGACGTTGCGGTCATCGAGCAGCACCTCGATGCCAGCCTCGTCCAGCCGGGTGGCCAGCTCGTGGGCGTACTCGGCGATCTCGGTGCCCTTGCCGGCGGCCACGACGTGCACCCGGTACGGAGCGATCTCGGGCGGCCAGGCCAGGCCCTTCTCGTCGCTGGTGTCCTCGGCCACCGCGGCGACGGCACGGGACACCCCGACGCCGTACGAACCCATGGTCACCGTGGTCAGCTTCCCGTTCTGATCAAGGACCTGCAGGCCGAGTGCCTCGGCGTACTTCTTGCCCAGTTGGAAGATGTGGCCGAGCTCGATGCCGCGGGCCAGGTGCAGTGGACCGGAGCCGTCGGGCGAGGGATCGCCCTCGCGGATGTCGGCGACGTCGATCGTGCCGTCCGGGGTGAAGTCGCGGCCGCAGACAAGATCGAAAACGTGCTTGCCCGGTTGGTCGGCGCCGGTCACCCAGCGGGTGCCGGTCCCGACCCGCGGGTCGACCAGGTATTTGATCTTGGTCACCGAGTTCTCGCCGAGCGCGCCGGGGCCGATGTAGCCCTTGACCAGACCGGGGTGGGCGGCGAAGTCGGCCTCGCCGAACGGCACCGCAGTGGCCGGCTCCAGCTGCGCCTCCAGCCGCTTGGCGTCCACCTCACGATCACCCGGGATCCCGATCACCAGCGGGTAGCGGGTCTTGCCGTCCGGCTCGGTGACCATCAGCACGACGTTCTTCAGCGTGTCGCTCGCCTGCCACGGCCGGTCCGGGCGGGGCACCCGCTCGTTGGCCACCGCGACCAGCGTCTCGATGGTCGGCGTGTCCGGGGTGTCCTCGACGTGGGCGGCCGGGGCGTCGTCGTAAGGGATCGGCTCGGCGGGGGCGATCCGGACCGCCTCGACGTTCGCGGCGTAGCCACCGGGCGAACGAACGAACGTGTCCTCCCCGTTCTCCGCGATGCCGAGGAACTCCTCGCTCGCCGAGCCGCCCATCGCGCCGGACATGGCGGAGACGATCTCGTACTGCAGGCCGAGCCGGTTGAAGATCTTGATGTACGCATCGCGGTGCGCGTCGTACGACTTCTGCAGGCCGCTGTCGTCGAGGTCGAAGGAGTACGAGTCCTTCATCACGAACTCGCGCCCGCGCAGGATGCCGGCCCGCGGCCGCGCCTCGTCGCGGTACTTCGTCTGGATCTGGTAGAGCGACAGCGGCAGATCCTTGTACGACGAGCAGAGGTCCTTCACCACCAGGGCGAAGATCTCCTCGTGGGTCGGGCCGAGCAGCATGTCGTTGCCGCGCCGGTCCTTCAGCCGGAACAGGTTCGGGCCGTACTCGGTCCACCGGTTCGTCGCCTCGTACGGTTCCCGCGGCAGCAGCGCGGGCAGGTGCACCTCCTGGGCACCCATCGCGTCCATCTCCTCGCGGACGACGGCCTCGACCTTCCGCAGCACCTTGTAGCCGAGCGGCAGCCAGGAGTAGATGCCCGGCGCGGTCCGCCGGATGTAGCCGGCCCGGACCAGCCAGCGGTGGCTGGGCACCTCGGCGTCCGCCGGGTCCTCACGCAGGGTCCGGACGAACAACTCCGTCATGCGAGTGATCATTTTCGTCACCGCTCCCGGAGTCGGACGGGAGCTACAAGGTCTGCTGCAACTGACACCTGCCGAACGATAGCCCAACCGGACGGGTCGTTGATCGCCGTGGGCGGCTGCCCGGAGAATGCCGTGGTGTCCTCGACCGTGCACCGGATGGCCGACGCCCTGCGCGCCGCCCTGCACGGCCTGCCCGCCCTCGCCTGGCACGACCTCGCCCGGACCCGCCTCGACCAACTCGCGGCCGCCGTCACCGACACCCTCGCCGGCTCCAGCTGGACCGAACCCGCCCAGGCCACCACCGGCTATCTCGATGCAGCCCGCCACCTTTCGGCGGCGGCCGAATGCCAGACCGCCGGGCATCACGGCGTCAGCGACTGGATCGGCACCAACGGCGCCGGCGAACCACCCGGCGACGGCACCTGGCACACCGAACTCGGCCAACCCACCACCTGCCAGGGCCCGCAACTCCTCTGGATCGCGATCTTCCTCCACGACGCCACCCGAACCCTCGACCCACAGGTCTTCGCCGAAGCCGCCCGACGCGCCGGCGAGACCCACCAACACGTCACCGGCGTACTCGCCGGAACCGGCCACCCCGGCGGCCGAACCGCCCTGCAAGCGTTCCTCCAGGAACACACAGAATTGACCTCCGCGCAGGACCTCGTGTCGACGGCGAACCGATCCCTGCTGATCTACCTGCACACCGGCATCGGCCAAGCCGTCGCCACCACCATCCCCAGCCCGCCCGAACCGGTCAGCCCGACCACTGCGACCGGAACGTGGGCCGGACCGGGCGGTCGGAGCTTCGGCAGGACGATCAATGCGATCTACGAGATCTACGTGCAACAGCTAGCCGCCCGGTTGTCGGGACGCGACCACGGGGACAGTCTTGTCGGCCATGAGTACAAGGTCGAGAACGGCGGCAGGCAAGCCTGGTTGGATACCGTCCTCGTCGAGGTGCGCGGCGGGGAACCGATCGAGATCGGAATCGACGCCAAGGGGAGCTACGCCCAGTTCATCGACGGGGAGACCGGAGAGTTCAAGGACTTCTGGACCAATCTCAAGAGTGAGAAGTCGGGCCTGGACGGTGAACTGCGTCAGGCAAAGCGGCAGACTTCCGCGATGAGCAGGCCGATCGAGTGGTGGTGCCTGGAACGGGAGACCGCCGAAGCCTTCGACGAGGCATTCCAGAGCGACGACCGCACGCGTGGGAAGGTTCGAGCGAAATGGGTACCGATTCCGAAGGAGTGGATGTGACGAGGGAGGACTGGAAACTGCAGGTACTGAGTCACGAACGTGTGCTCGACTGGACGGCATCGGCTCGACAGCTGAAGGCCTTCATGGACGCGTTGTCGGACCTGGTCGAGGCCGGGCCCTACGGAGAGAAGTTGTCCTGGAAGAGCTATGAAGAAATGGACGTCGACCTTTGGCCTGACCTTGGCCGCGTCGAACAAGAACTTCTAGCCATGCGGGACACCAACGATGACGGCACGCTGGCCGGCCCAAATCCCGATTCACGAATCGTCGTTCAGGCCTACCTCGACCGCGGAACTGAGACCGACTACTCCGAAGCCGGACAACTGATCAATCTGAGGGCAGTGCTAGGCCACGACCCCCAATTCAGCAGCATCGGATGCCAGGCCACCTTCTCGGCTCGGAGGCCCGACCAGCCAGCCCAGCTCCTGTCCGACCACGACCCCGCCTGGTTGGTCGAGCTACTCTGCACGGCCGCTGCGTCGGTCAACGCCGACCAGGCCCGCATCGACACCAGATCGGTGTTCCGTGCCCTGCGAGCGAGGGTCGACCTGGCGCCGCTCGGGCTCGGCATCCTGTCCCTCGCTCCGTACGGCATCGACCTCGACCCGCTGCCCACCTCACTGACCGCCTACCCCTGCCCCACCGGCTACCCCGACGGACAGGTCATCGTCGCCGACCTCGAGCGCGCCGCCACCGATCCCGAATCCCTCGTCGACGACCTGCTCATCCTCAACGACGCCATCGAAACCGCCGCGGCCCAGCACCACCCCTGACACAGCAAGTTCACATCGCTGAGTGGACGATCAGGGCAGCTTTCGGCGCCGGATCGCGGTCAAACGGGTCCACTCGATGTCGGGCTCCACTGTCACGACCTCGACTACTGATCCCGCATCCGAATAATATGCCTTGCTATTCATATGAACAGCGAGTAATGTCCGTGCCATGGACGGCTTCACGGTGATGGCGGATCCCACCCGCCGCCGCGTACTGGATGCCCTGGCGACCGGGGAGTCCGACGTGGGCTCGCTGGTCGAGCGGCTGTCGCTGTCCCAGTCGCTGACCTCGAAGCACCTGAAGGTGCTCCGGGACGCCGGCGTGGTGACGGTGCGGGTCGACGGCCCGCGCCGGGTCTACCGGCTCAGCGACCGCCCACTGCCCGACGTGATCGCTTGGATCACGCCCTATTACCGCCGGTGGTCGCGGGGCCTCGACCGGCTGACGGAACTGCTGGAACAGGAGAAGGAGCAATCCGATGCCGAATGAACTGATCAAGAACGCGATCGATGCCGCGGGCTTCGACGCGGCGACGCTCAACCAGGACGGCGACACCTGGGTGCTCACGATGACCCGGTCGCTGCCCCGGGGGCCGGAGCAGGTCTGGCCCTGGCTGACCGAGCCGTACCGGCTGGCGCAGTGGTCCCCGATCGTGCCGGACCGGGCCCTGACCGACCGCGGCGCGGCGCTGTCCCGGGAGTATCCGGACGACGAACCGGCCGACACCGAGGTGCTGGAGGTCGATCCGCCGCGAGAGCTGATCCACCGCTGGGGCGCTCACATGATGCGCTGGACCCTCGACCCGGCTCCCGACGGCTGCAAGCTGACGCTGGAGCAACGGTTCTCCGGCGACCCCGCGGTCGGCCCCCTGATGGCCGGCGGTTGGCACATCTGCCTCAGCGTGCTCACGGTCAACGTCGACGGCAACGCGGTGGCACGGGTGGTCGGCTCCGACGCGAACGAGTACGACTGGCAGCGGCTTCATGATCATTACGCCGCTGCGTGGAACCTCGAGGCCCCGAAGGCCTCCTCGTGAAGCCTGCGACGATCATCGTCGCCCTCCCGGTGACGGACCTGGACCGCACGCTTCGCTTCTATCGCGAGGGTCTGGGGGTCGAGACGTCCGACATCGACGGCGGCATGATCGTCATCGAACTGCCGAACCTCTCGCTGTTCCTGATGGACGTCCGGGAGTACGCGGCGTACACCGACCGGATCGGCCCGCACGTGGTCGCCGCCCCGACGCCGGGTGCCTGCATGTTCTCCTGCGCCATCGGCACCCGGGGCGAGGTGGACGAGACCCTGGCCGGGGCGGAACGCGCAGGCGGTTCGATCCCCGGGCCGGCCCGGGAGGCCGACGGCGGCTACATGGGCTACGTCAGCGATCCCGACGGCCACGTCTGGGAACTCGTCTGCAATGAGACCACCGCGGCGGCCGCCGGCTAGTCCACGGGGCGCCGTTCTACAGACCCGACAGTTCGAGCTCCTCGCTGTAGTGGCAGGCGGCGACGTGCCCGTCACCCTTGATCGGCCGGAGCTCGGGCAGCCGGGTCGTACAACCGTCCTGCACGTAACGGCACCGGGTGTGGAACGGGCAGCCCGCCGGCGGATTGGCCGGGTCGGGCAGGTCGTCGGCGATCGTATAGCCGTGCCGCGAGCCGCGCTGTGCCGGATCGGGGATCGGGACCGCGTGCAGCAGTGCCTCCGTGTACGGGTGCTGCGGCGCCCGGTACAGCTCGGCCGTCTCGGCCCGTTCGGCGATCTTGCCCAGGTACATCACCATGACCCGGTCCGAGATGTGTTCGACCACGGACAGGTCGTGACTGATGAACAGATAGGTCAGGTTGTACGCGTCCTGCAGCTCACCGAGCAGGTTCAGGATCTGGGCCCGTACCGAGACGTCGAGGGCGGAGACAGCCTCGTCGGCGATCACCAGCCGCGGATGGGTGATCAGGGCCCGGGCGATGTTGATCCGTTGCCGCTCGCCGCCCGAGAAGGCATGCGGGTAGCGCTTCACGTACTCCGGGCGCAGACCGACGACCTTCAGCATCTCGGCGACCCGATCCCGCAGTTCGGTGCCCGTGGCCAGCCCGTTGTTCCGCAGCGGTTCGCCGATCAACTCCTCCAGCGTCATCCGCGGATTCAGTGAGGAGAACGGGTCCTGGAAGATCACCCGGACGTCCTTGCGGTACCGCAGCAGGCCCTCCCCGCCCAGCCTGCTCACGTCGACGGTCGAGCCGTCCCCGCGCCGGTACTCGATGCTGCCGGAGGTGGGCTCCAGGATCCTGGCGATCGTCCGGCCCAGGGTGGACTTGCCACAACCGGATTCGCCGACCAGGCCGACGGTCTCCCCCGGCCGGATCGCCAGCGTGACGCCGTCGACGGCGCGGACCGCACCCTTGGCCCGGCGAAACGCACCGCTCTTGATCGGGAAGTGCTTCTTCAGGTCGCGCACCTGCAGCAGCGGCGCCCCGTCCTCCTCCGGCGCCGGTCCACCGGGCGCAGCCTGATCACCGGCGACCGGCTCGTTCTCGATCACCCGGACCCCGGTCGCCGCGGCCGGTTCCGCCGCGCGACGGGCCGGCTTCCCCAGCGGCACCAGGTCACCGTTCCGGTCGTACAGGTGGCAGGAGGCGACGTGGTTGCCGCCGAAGTCGGCCGGCTCCGGCACCTTCTGATCACAGACGTCCTTGATCGCATGATCACAACGGTTGTGGAAGGGGCAGCCGGCCGGCCGGTTCTGCGGATGCGGGATCATCCCGCGGATCGCCGCCAGGGTCTGCCGGCGCCCGCCGGCCCGCATCGTCGGGATCGACTGCAGCAGCGCCTGCGTGTACGGATGCTTGGGGTCACCGAAGATCTGGTCGACGGTGCCGTGCTCGGCGACCCGGCCGAGATACATCACCGCCACCTCGTCGGCGATCTCGGCCACCACCCCCATGTCGTGGGTGATGAACAACATCGACATGTCGCTGTCGGCCTGCAGCCCGGCGAGCAGATCGAGGATGCGGGCCTGGGTGGTGACGTCCAGCGCGGTGGTCGGCTCGTCGGCGATCAACAGTTTCGGCGAGCAGGACAGCGCGATGGCGATCATCGCGCGCTGACACATGCCGCCGGACAGCTGGAACGGGTAGCTGTCGATCCGCTGTTCCGGCTGCGGGATGCCCACCTTGCGCAGCATGTCGATGCCGTGCTGCCGAGCCTCGGCCTTGCCGAGTTTGCGGTGGATCCGGATCGCCTCGGTGAGCTGATCACCGATCGTGTGCATCGGTGACAGCGATGCCATCGGCTCCTGGAAGATCATCCCGATGTCGCCACCGCGGATGGCCCTCAGCCGCGGATCCTTGCGATCCAGCTTCGTGATGTCGACCGAGTCGGTGCCCGGGTCGGGTCGCCACTCGATCGAACCGTCGATGATCCGACCGGGCCGCTCGACCAGCCGCATGACCGACCGCGCCGTGATCGACTTCCCGCACCCGGATTCGCCGACGACGCACACGGTCTTGCCGCGCGGCACCTCGAGGTCGACGCCGTCGACGGCCTTCACCACTCCTTCCCTGGTGAAGAAGTGGGTCTTCATGCCGGCGATGCGCAGGACCGTGTCGTTTGCGCGCTCCATGAGTCCTTCTCCTCCGTTGAGCCTGGACCGGGTCGGGGACCTGGGCTGATCAGCTGTACGGGTCGGCCGCATCGCGGAGCCCGTCGCCGAGGAAGTTGAGCGCCAGTACGGCAACCACGACGGCGATCCCCGGGATCATGATCCACGGCGACGTGGTGATCACCCGGACGTTCTGGGCTTCCTGCAACAGCACGCCCCAACTCACCACCGGGGGCTGCAGCCCGAGGCCAAGCCAGGACAGCGAGGTCTCGGCCAAGATCATTCCCGGGATCGACAGCGACAGCCCCGCGATGATGTGACTGGTGAACTGCGGCAGCATGTGGCGGAAGATCAACCGGCCCCGGCTCGCGCCGTCCACCCTGGCCGCGTTGATGTACTCCTCCTCGCGCAGCGCCATGAACTTGCCCCGGACCTCGCGGGCCAGACCGGTCCAGCCGATCATGGACAAGATCACCACGATCGCGAAGTAGCGCTGCAACGGCCCCCAGGAAGGCGGTACGGCCGCGGCGAGGGCCATCCACAAAGGGATCGCCGGCAACGACATCAGGAATTCGATCACCCGCTGGATCACCGTGTCGACCACGCCGCCGAGCAATCCGGACAGGCCGCCCAGGATGATCGAGATGACCAGGCTGATGGCGATGCCCACCAGTCCGATGGTCATCGACACCACGGTCCCGTGGATCATCCGGGACAGGATGTCGTGGCCGTTCTTGTCGGCGCCGAACAGATAGACCGGCTGCTGGGCGTTCGGGTCCTTCGGTCCGATCAGATGCCGGTCGCCCGGGATGAACCCGAGGAGCTTGTACTCCTCACCCTTGACGAACAGTCCGAGTTCGATCTTGGCGGACCGGTCCTCGGCCCAGGTGAGCTCCAGGGTCTTCGGATCCTGCTTACCGGTCAGCGGGTGTACGTAGAGCCCGAAGTCGCCGCCGTCCACGACGTGCAGCTGCTGCGGCGGGGCGTAGGCGTGATCGGCGCTGTAGAAATCTCCGGAGTACGGCGCCAGGAAGCCGGCGAACACGACCACCAGATAGAACCAGAGCGTGATGATCGCGCCGACGACGGCCAGCCGGTGCCGCTTGAACGACCACCACATCAGCTTCCACTGGGAGGCGACCGCCACCTCCGGCTCGTTGCCTTCGGCAAGATCAACTTCGGCCGGCTCGGCCTGATATCCGGGCAGTGCCTGGGTCATCGTCGGACCCCCTTCTCAGCGCCGGGCCAGCCGGACCCGCGGGTCCAGCCAGCCCAGCAGCAGGTCTGAGATCAGCGTGCCGATCACCGTCAGGGTCGCGCCGATCAACACGATCGACCCGGCCAGATACATGTCCTGCGACCGCAGCGCACCGAGCAGCAGCGGCCCGGTCGTGTCCAGGTTCAGCACCTGGGAGACGATCGCGTCCGCGCTGATCAAGCCGGCCAGCACCCACCCGATGGTGGAGAAGAACGGGTTCAGGGCGACCCGCAGCGGATACTTCAGGGTCAGTTTCACCTCGGACACGCCACGGGCCCGGGCGGCCGTCACGTACGGCTTGCGAACCTCGTCCAGCAGGTTGGCGCGCAGGATCCTGATCATGCCCGCCGTACCGGCCGTACCCCACACGATCAACGGCACCCAGAGGTGGCTGAGCAGGTCCAGCACCTTGCCGAGGTTCCAGGACGCCCCCTGCCACTCCGGGGACACCAGCCCACCCGCCCCGGTGCCGAAGTAGGTCATCCCGAGATACATCAGCACCAGGGCGATCAGGAAGTTCGGGGTGGCGAGACCGATGAACCCGATCATGGTGACGACGTAGTCGCCGACGCTGTACTGCCGCAGCGCCGAGTACACGCCGATCGGGAACGCCACGACCCAGATGAACACCAGGGTGCCGATCGACAGGGCGATGGTCAGCGGCAGCCGGTCGGCCAGCAGCTCCGACACCGGCTTCTTCCAGGCGAACGACTGCCCGAAGTCGCCCTGGAACAGGATGTTGGAGATCCACTTCCAGTACTGGACGTAGATCGGCTGATTCACCCCGTAGCGCTGCTCCAGGGCCGCGATCCTGGACTGGTCGAGTTGATCACCCTGCGCGGCGTACTGGGCGATCAGGGTCGAGACATAGTCACCCGGCGGCAGCTGGATGATGATGAACGAGGCGACCGAGATGGCGAACAGCGTCGGGATCATGATCAGCAACCGACGCAGGACATAGCGTCCCATCAGTTGATCACTCCTGGAGGAACCACGTCGGCGGATTGGCGTGCGCCGGCGTGTAGTAGACCGGCGTGTCCGGGACGGGCGTCTGGACGTTCTTCAACCGATTGCTGATCACCACATAGGGAGCCGGGGCCGAGGCGATCCCGATCACCCAGAACTGCTCCTTGGCGATGGCGACGATCTGCCGGTAGAGATCCTCGCGACCCTTCTGGTCCGGGGTCTTCTCCAGCTCCCAGTACAGCTCCATCTGCTTCAGCACCTCGGCGATCGGCTTCTCGCCGGCCGCCCCGGCGGAGGAGAAGTACTCCGCCCACGGCGTCGCCCAGAACGACTGGCTGCTGAACGGGAAGTACCAGCGCGGTTCGACGATCTCCACCGCCGCACCGCCGTCGCCGCTCCAGGCGCAGGCGTCGGTCTCGTTGGCCTCCCAGCCGACGCGTTCGGAGAACAGGGTCCGGTCGATCGTGTTGACGTTGAGCCGGATCCCGGCCTCCTTCCACATGTTCTTGATGATGGCCGCCGCCGCAGCCCACTCGGAGAACATCGCCTGCGCCACGTCGAGCGTGATGGTCAGGTTCTTGCCGCTCGGCAGGGTCCGGAAGCCGTCGCCGTCGCGCGCCGTGATCCCGGCCTTGTCCAGATGCTCGTTGGCCTTGTCGAGGTCGAATTCGGTGTACTGCTTGGCGAATTCCTCGTCGTAGTAGATCGACTCCTTCGTCGGCGCCGCCTGCCAGGGCTCACCCTGCCGCTGCCAGACCGCGGTGATCAACTCCTCGCGGTCGATGGCGTGCGAGAGGCCGATCCGGAAATCCCTGTTCTGGTAGAGCTCTCGGTGGTCCTTGTTCTTGTTCGCCAGGTTGAGCGCGACGCACATCGTGTTCATCGACGTCGGCGTCAGGTCGGCGATCTGATAGCCGGATTCCTCCCGGCTCTTGGCGAAGACCGGCTTGTTCGCCGGCACATTGACATGCCGGTACATCAGGTCGACCTCGCCCGAGCTGGTCTTGAGGACCATCACCTCCGGATCCATCACCACGGCGAAGGTGAGCTTGTCGATGTAGGGCAGCTGGCGCCCCTCCCGGTCGGTCTTCCAGTAGTACGGGTTGCGCTCCAGCTCGACCGTGCTGCCCTCACCGAGCGGCTTGGTGACCTGCCACGGGTTCAGCGACGGACAGTCGGCGTTTTCCCACTCGTTCACCTTGCCGCCGTAATAGTCGATCCAGGTCTCGAAGCCGGCCTCCTTCGCCTCCTTCTCGGCCTGGTCGTTGTACTTGGGATGGAACTGGGACGCGTAGTGCTTCGGCGCCGCGACCAGGTCGATGTAGTGGGTCGCCAGGTCCAGGAACAGGCCACTCGGCTGCGGGAAGGTGAGCTTGACCGTGAGGTCGTCCACCTTCTCGGGCTTGGCCAGTTTGCCGTCCTGGCTGAGCCAGCCGGGCGGCGTCGGGTTCAGGTCCGGGTTGGCGGCGACGTCCTCCAGCACGAACATCAGGTCGTCGGCGGTCAGCGGCTTGCCGTCGGACCAGCGCATGCCCTCACGGAGGCGGATGGTGAACTCGGTGGCGTCCGCGGAGGCCTCCACCGCGGACGCGACGCCCGGCAGGTTCTGCGCCACCAGCGGGTCCTTGCGCAGCATCGGTTCGTAGCCGGCGATCCGCTGGATCGCCCCGGTGTCGCCGGGACCCTGGGTGAAGCCGCGCCAGGTCCCCCCGTAGCTGCCGAGTTCGGCGGCCTCGACCACCAGCGGCTCCTTCGGCAGACGCTCCGCCAGCGGCTCGAGGTCCCCGGACTCGACCTTCTTCGCCAGCATCGGGGACTCCTTGGCGCTGGTGTCGACCGAGCCGCCGTCACCGGCGTCGCCGCCGGGCCGGTCGGGGTCGGTGGACAGAAATCCGCACCCGCTCAGTGATGCGGTGACCAGGGCGGCGCCGCCACCCCAGGCCAGCAGGTTTCGTCGACTCAGCGCGTTCTTGATGGGTTCGCTCATGCTCCCTCTCTCACCTTTGAGTTCCCGAGGATCTGGGACTTTTCAGAAAACGGTTCCCGGACGGTTCCGGGGGTGCCGCCGGCTAACTCACCCGGCGCCAGGCGACACCGACGTCGCCGGGCCGCTCGTTCCGGGTGGGGCGCCGGGCCTGCCACCACTGGCCGTCGTGGGCGACGAGCTCGGCCCCGCTGTAGCGCCAGCTGGCCGTCCAGCTGCGTTGCAGCCCCAGCTCGCCGGTGACGAGTTCGCCGGCCTCCTGCCACGGCCCGCGCGCCGAGCCGGGTCGTTCCCCGTCCGTGCGCCGGTACGCCACCCAGGTCCGGTCCTCGTACCGCACCAGAGCGCCGTTGCCGTAGGACTCGCCGGCGGCCCACGGTTCGGCTTCGCTCTGCCCGGCCGCGTAGGCCCGGACGGTGACCGGCTTCGACGGATCGGACTCGCCGACCGCGTTCTCGGCACGGACCGTGTACGTGTACTCCTGGCCCGGCTTCGCCGTGCGGTCGTAGAAGGTGGACACCCCCGCGGTGCCGAGCTTGACGGCCGGTTCGCCGCCCTGGCTGCGGTAGATCACGTGGCGCTGATTCCCCGCACCGGGCTTGAAGATCAGACCGACGAACGTCTCCCCGGACAGCCCGACCGCGAGGCCTGCGGGAGCGGCGGGCCGCGGCAGCGCGGCGTGCACCGCGTCGCTCGGCTCGGACCGGGCCCGCTCGTTCTCCGCCACGATCCGGTAGCTGTAGCCGGTGGCCGACGTCGGGGCCGCGGCGACGTACGCGGTCTTCGTCACCGACCCGATCTCGGTGAAGTCACTGGCGCCGTCGGCCTTGCGCTGCACCCGGTAGGTCTGCGCATCGGTGACCGCGTCCCAGGCCAGGCTGACCGTGGAGTGCCCGATCTCCGTCACCCGCGGAATGGCCGGTTTGGCCGGCAGTTCCAACGGGCCGTTCGTCGTGGCGCCGACCGGTTCGGAGGGCGCCGACGCACCGCCGGCGCCGAGGGCGATGACGCGGTAGCGGTAGCTCGTACTCGGCTCCACCGCGGTGTCGGAGAACCGGGTCCCGTCCGTCCGATGGATGACCGCGAACTCGCCGTCCATACCGGCCCGCTCGACGGCATAGCCCACCGCACCGTCGACCTCGGGCCAGCTCAGGCCGACCGAGTAGCTCTTCGGCTCGGCCGTCGGGGTGCCGGGCGTCGCCGGTGGCGCGCTGCCGTCGTCGTAGCTGAGGTCCACCGGCTCGGACGGCGCCGACTCCCCGCCGGAGTTCACCGCGGAGACCCGATAGCTGTACGGCACTCCGGCGGTCAGGTCCTGCTCCTCGAACGCCGGTTCGGTCGTGGTCGCCACCGACCGCGGGTACGGCTCCGCCAGCGAGGACCGGTACACGACATAGGCCGTGGCGTCGGCGACCGGATCCCAGCGCAGACTCGCGGTGCCGCCGCCGATCTCCCCGCTCACCGCGGTCGGTGTCGCCACCTCGGAGTCCTCGGCCGTGGGCCGGAGGACGACGAAGTAGTTCATCGTCGAGCCGCCGCTGTTGGGGCCCAGCACCACCCGGGTCCCGGCGGTCACGCTGCGCTTGAACAGGGCGTACTTCACCGGCTGGTCGTCGGTGATCACCGCCCCGGTGTCCTCGTACGCCGAGGTCAGCCAGTCCGGCCGGGACGAGATCCGGCTGTCGTGAGCGACATAGAGGTCGGTGTCCCGGGCGACGTGGAAGCTCACCAGGTCGTCGTTCGTGGCACCCCGCGACTCGTTCGCCGACCTGATCCATTCCGCGCCGCGCAGGTCGGCCGGGATGTCGGCGAAGCGGTAGGTCCGGTCCCCGTGGGTCACGTCGCCGGCCTGCAGGTTCGCCTCGAGCGACCACTTGGTGGCGCTCACCGCACCGTTGGCGGAGGTGTCGTTGACCACGACACTGCGGGCGACCTCGCCGTTCAGCGGGGGCCGCGGTGCCGGATCCTCAGCGGGCGGGACCGGCGGGTCGAACGGCTCGCCGTCCCACGGGACCGGAGCCAGCGGGTAGCCCTCGGGAAAGCCGGGCTCGGCCAGCTCGTTCAGGTACTCCTCGAGGTTCGGGTAGCCGTTGCCGTTGTCGTCGCCGTTGCGGTCGGACGCGTCGTTCGGATCGAGCCCGCGCGCGGTCTCCCAGCCGTCGGGCATCCCGTCGCGGTCGGCGTCGGCGGGCGCTGAGCCGGCAGCCAGTTCCGGGAACCCGCCGACGTCGCCCTCCTGGTCGATGATCACGCCGGTCTGATGCCGTACCCCGGCGATCACCCGGCGGTCCACCGCGTCGCGTTGCAGCGAGGCACCGGCATGGTCGAGGACATTCCGGTACGCCGACTCCGGCGACTCGGTGTGCACCGGCGGGTAGGCGAACCGCTCGTCGACGACGACGCTCGGCCGGTCGGACTCCATCAGGCCGGCGCCGGGATCCTCGCCGTCCAGCACCTGGTTGACGTTGCCGTCGATCCGGTTGTCGTCCAGGTACACCTGGTAGTTCTCGTTGCCGCGGAACACGCCGAACTGCGGCTCGGTGGAGTTCGCGCCGGCGATGAAGTAGTTGCCGACGACGTTGCCGTACCCCTTGGTGCCGGACTCGCCGCCGGCGACGTAGGCGAAGTCGCCCCAGTTGTAGATCACGTTGTTCACGAAGTCCATCGGGCCCTTGGTCTTCGGATTGCGGTCGTTGTTGTGGGCGTACAGGTTGTGGTGCATCGAGATGGTGTTCATCTCGACCAGCCCGCCCATCGAATGGGTCAGCAGACCCTCCGAGACGATCGACCACTGCACGGAGATGTTCTTCGACCGGGGGTGGTCGTAGTCCTTGCTCTTGATCGACAGCACCTCGTCGCTGCCCCAGGAGAACGACGAGTGGTCGATGATGACGTTCTGGCAGTCCTCGAGGTACAGCGTGTCGTCGCCGGCCTGGTCGGAGTTGCGGAACCGCAGGTGCCGGATGACGATGTCGCTGCTGTCGTGGAAGCGGATGTTGTTGCCGGCGATGGTCACCCCGTCCCCCGGCGCCGTCTGCCCGGCGATGGTGATCCGCGACTTGTCCCGCACGATGATCTGCGGGATCGCGATCTCCCCGCCGATGTCGAAGACGATCGTGCGCGGGGTGTCACCGGCCGTGGTGAGGGCATCGTGGAAGGTGCCCGGACCGGTCAGGTCACGGCTCGTGACGTGGTAGACCTCGCCGCCGCGACCGCCCTGGGCGAACGCCCCGAGCCCTTCGGCACCGGGGAAGGCGGGCAGCGCGTCCTCTTCGGCGCGAGCCGGCGAACCCGGCAGGAGCACCAGGGACAGCGCCAAACACAGCAGCAATGGCAACCACAGCCGGCCTGCCGACGGCACCACAGAACCCGAGAACAGCTGACGCATTCCGCCCATCCCATACCCCTCTGTATGAAGATCATCTGACGTTGAAACGATCCAGCGAGAAACCGGTTTCACCGTAACAGAGGATTTTGGCGAGCGTCAAGAAGTCGATCACCGCGGCGACGACGGGCGGCGCGCGAGAGAAATCATTTGCCAGGCCGGACGCGGATCGGTCACGATCGACCGGCAAGTGCCCGTGCGTGCCGGGAGCGGCCCGGTGCCTGAGGAAGGAGGCGTGACATGTCCATCGCCTCCTTTGATCACGCCCTCGTGATCATCACCCTCAGCACAGGAGCACCTACCCATGCACGAACCACGGTCCGCAACGGACTACGGCTTCGACTTCACCTTCGAGGCCAAGCCTGACCTGCCCGCCGACCAGCGCTGGTCTCGTTACGACGAGATGGGCGTCCTGACCGGGCCCGAACCCCTGCCCGACTGGGTGATCACCGAGATGGCGATCGACACCGAGTTGGGCATCCTCAAGACCGGCAAGGAGGCCGACGTCCACCTGGTCGAACGGGCCACCGACGACCGGGTCGAACTCCATGCCGCCAAGCGGTACCGATCCCATGATCACCGACAGTTCCACCGGGACAGCGGGTACGTCGAGGGACGCAAGATCAGGAACACCCGGGACCGCCGGGCCATGGCCAAGGGCAGCCAGTGGGGCCGCTCCGTCGAGGCCGGTCAGTGGGCCGCCGCCGAATGGGGCACCCTCTGCGACCTCTGGTCGGCCGGCCTCCCGGTGCCGTACCCGATCCAACTCGACGGCACCGAGATCCTGATGGAGTTGATCACCGACGAGGAGGGCCGGCCGGCGCCGCGGTTGGCCCAGGCCCGGCCGGACCCGGAC
Source organism: Microlunatus sp. GCM10028923 (assembly GCF_042666975.1). Lineage (NCBI taxonomy): Bacteria > Bacillati > Actinomycetota > Actinomycetes > Propionibacteriales > Propionibacteriaceae > Microlunatus > Microlunatus sp. GCM10028923. The sequence goes on from NZ_JBHTFF010000004.1 coordinate 596,289, forward strand.
CTGCTGGCCGCCTTCTGGCAGCAGCTCACCGATGCCATGCGTGTGCTGGCCTCGCGCCAGCTGGCGCACGGGGACCTGTCGCCGTACAACATCCTGGCCACGGAGGACCGGGTCGTGATCATCGACCTCCCCCAGGTCGTCGACATCGTCGGAAACCCCCAGGGCATGGACTTCCTGGCCCGGGACTGCCGCAATGTCGCGAACTGGTTCGTCAGCAAGGGATTGGCGGTGGACGCCGACGAGCTGCTGTCGGAGTTGATCAGTTACGCCTGGTGATCATGAAGCCTCGGGCGGCCAGACCTCGACCAGCTGGCCGTCCGGATCCGTCACGGCGATCCGGCGTGGGGCATCCAGGAGCGACGGTGCATAGCCGGCCGCCGTGAGCCGGTCGGCGACCGCCTCGAGCGGCTCGTCGGTCTCGAAGCTCAGGCCGACCGAACCCTCCTGCTCCTCGGTGTCGGCCCGATGCAGGAGGATCACGCCGCGGTCGCCGTTGCGAAGGTGATGATGATCTTCGGAACCGTCCTCGTCGGCACGGAACCCGAACCGGTCGAAGAACCGGGCCGCGCCGTCCAGGTCGTTGGTGAAGAAGACCACGACCACGTCGATCGGACCCGGCTTCGGATCGCCCAGTTCGTGCCGCTCGTAACCGTAGAGGTCGTTCTGCTCCTCGTTGATCGAGAGCCCGCCGCCGAAGGGCGTCTTGACCGTGGCCTGCACCCCGAAGGACTCGTCCCAGACGGTCGTCTCCAGCCCCTGCCCCTTCAGGTATTCGGCGGCCGCCCTGGCCTCCGGTGCGACCATGACCAGCCCGGTCTGGCCGCCCGGCGCGCCGGAATCGCTGCGGTCGCCGGAGGCGTGCAGGGCGACGGATCCGCTGCGGCCGCGGAGGTCGTACCAACCGGTGCCCTTGCTGATCAGGACGCCGAGTCCGAGCGCCTCCAGAAAGCGCGCCATCGCGGCCGGCTCGTCGGAGAACCGGAACGCCTGCGCAACGAAGGCCGGCTCGGCAACCTTGTTCTGCTCGGTCACGGTGATCATCACTGTCCCTTCTTCGTCGTCAGATAGGCCTCGAGCGCGGTCTCGACCACGGCCGACAGACTGCGCCCCTCATCGATGGCCTGGTGTTTGAACCGGCGGACCAGCTCCGGCGGCAGGTAGACGTTGAACTGAACCTTGCTCGGCTTGTCGGCAACCATGGCTACTATGCTAGCAATCTAGTGCTGAGATGTGTCAACCCCTTCAGATCCACTGAGTTAAGGTCTGCCTAACCAAAAGAAGGGGACCCTCGATGCGCCCGTTGCGCCTGCTTGTCGTGATCATGGTCGGCCTGGCCCTGTTGGCCACGGGCTGCGGGAGTGGCGGCAGCACGCCGTCCGGCGCCGCGCCGGCGCCGCAGCGGCTCGGCCCGACCACCGCGCCCGGCGACGACGTCTGCGGCGAGACCCGCCCGGCCGCCGGACCGACGGCCATCGAGCACGCGATGGGATCGACCACCGTCCCGGACGACCCGCAGCGGATCGTGGTGCTGGACAGCGACAAGCTGGACACCGTCTGCGCCCTCGGGCTCCAGGACCGGCTCGTCGGCACGATCTCGCTGGACAGCGGCCAGCCGTCCTACCTCGGCCCGACGATCAAGGCCGTCCCGACGGTCGGCAAGATCGCCGAGCCGGAGCTGGAGAAGATCGCGAGCCTGAAGCCGGATTTGATCCTCGGCTCCAAGTTCCGCACCCCGGACCTGTACGACCAGCTGTCCCAGATCGCGCCGACGGTGTTCACCGAGCTGGTCGGCCTGACCTGGCAGGAGAACTTCCTGCTCGACGCGAGCGCGCTGCGGCGGGCCGACCAGGGCCAGGAACTCCTTGATCAACTCAAGGCGGACGCGAAGACCGCCGGTGCCGAGGTCGACGGTGCCCAGGCCGAGGCGTCGATCGTCCGGTTCATCAACGGCGGCATCCGGATCTACGGACCGACCAGCTTCTCCGGTTCGGTGCTCGAGCTGGCCGGCGTCTCCCGGCCGGAGTTCCAACAGCTGAAGGGCGCCGAGGACCGGCGGTTCGCCGAGATCAGCGCCGAAGAGCTGCCGAAGGCGGACGGCAAGATCATCTACGTGACCGCGTACGGGCCGGACGCCACCGCCGAGCAGGATCGGCTGCTGAAGGATCCGCTCTGGCAGACCCTGAACGGCGTCAAGAGCGGACGGGTCTACCTGATCTCCGACGAGATCTGGATGACCGGGATCGGCGTGATCGCCGCCGACGGGATCCTGGCGGACCTGAAGACCTCGCTCGGCTGACGATCAACGTTCGGGCTCCCGTCATTCCCTGCTGGTAGAACGGCTCGATGGCTACCGCTTCCGAGTCCTCCCGCCCGCGCCCGGTCTCGGTCGTCGGCTGGATCCTGCAGGTCCTGGCCGCCGCGATGTTCCTGTTCACCGGGTTCGGCAAGCTCACCGGCTCCGCGGTCAGCGTCGAGACCTTCGACGCGATCGGGGCCGGTGACTGGCTGCGCTACCTGACCGGAGTGCTGGAACTGCTGGGCGCCGTGGGGCTGCTGGTTCCGCCGCTGTCCGGCCTGGCCGCGCTCTGCCTGGGCCTGCTGATGATCGGGGCGGTGCTGACCCAGTTCGTCGTCGGCGGCGCCTGGCTGCTGCCGGTGGGTCTGCTCGTCGTGGTCGCGGTGATCGTCTGGATCCGCTGGCCCCGGACGGTCGGGTTGATCGCCCGGATCCGTACCGGGGCAGGGAATCAGGACGTCCAGTCGAGCCGGTCCCGGGCCGGCGAACAGTCGTAGAAACCGCGCTGGCCGGACAGATCGCCGCGGATCGGCGTGTCCGGGAAGTAGCGTCGCGCCAGTTCCTCGCTCGGCACCTCGCTGGCGGTCCGGTCGGCGACGACATAGAACACCTCGGCGCCCCGGACGTCGGCCGTCAGCGCGGCCAGGCAGACCTCGGCGCACGCGTCGGGCGGCGAATAGCCCCACAGGTCCGGTGCCGCGGCGGCCTCGTTGCGCTGGATATGGGCGGCCCGCGCCTCGCGTTCCATGATCGCCGAGAAGCGCAGGCTGGCCACCGACAGGGACGGGAAGCGCCGGGCGAGCGAGCGCGCCTGCTCCTCCAGGATCCACTTGGACAGGCTGTACGGATCCTCGGCGTAGGTGGGATGCGCCACGTCGATCGGGAAGTAGTCGAACCGCGGCGTGCGGCTGTAGATGCCGCCGATCGCGTTCACGCTGGACGCCGCGCAGACTCTGGTCACGCCGGCCTCAGCGGCCGCCAGCAGGACCGAGTAGGAGCCCGTCACGTTGTCGTGGTGGGTCCGCGGCCAACCGGGCTGCGGCCCGGCCCAGGCGGCCAGGTGGATCACCGCGTCCACCCCGTCGAGCAACCCGCGGACCGCGTCGTAGTCGGTGACGTCGGCGATCACCGACTGCACCAGCGGCCCGGCCTCGAACACCTCCCGGTCGCAGGCGATCACCGAGTGCCCGGCCGCGGCCGCCGCATCGACCACCCGGCGGCCGAGCCGGCCAGCCGCGCCGGTGATCATGATCCGCATCAGGTCTCCTTGCCCGCGGCCTCGATCAGTCCGCGCATGTAGCCGATCGCGAAGAGCCGGCCCAGGGTGCCGTACCCCACGTCGGAGAGCGGTTCGCCATACATCGTCGGTACGTGATCACACCGCATCAGGCCCTCGAACCCGATGTCGCGATACGCCTTGACGCAACCGTACATGTCGGTCGGCCCCGCATCGTGCCAGGTCTCGGTGAACTTCTCGACGGTGCCCTCGACGTCGCGGAAGTGGACGAAGAAGATCTTGCCGTCGGCACCGAGCTCGTCGATCGCGGCCGGAAGATCATCGGTCATCAGCCGGAAGTTGCCCTGGCAGAAGGTGATCCCGTTCATCGGCGAGTCCACGGTCTGCAGCAGCCGGCGGTAGCCGTCCAGGCTGGACATGATCCGGCCCACCCCGCCGAGCGGCGACAGCGGCGGATCGTCCGGGTGCATGGCCAGACGGACGCCGGCATCCTCGGCCACCGGGATCACCCGGCGCAGGAAGTACTCCAGGTTCTCCCAGAGTTGATCTTCCGCGATCTCGCCCAGCTCCGGCGGCGGCCCCGCCTCGAACGCCGTCCGGTCGAAGGCCGTGACCACCGAGCCGGCCCGGGACGGGGTGCTGGTGGAGGTGCGGACCCAGTTCCGGTCGGTCATCCACTCGTAGCACCAGACCGGGATGCCGAGCTTGCCCATGCTGGTGATCAAGGTGCAGACCGCGTCGATCTCCTCGTCCCGGCCGGGCAGCCCGCGCTTGGCCAGGTTGAGCGGCGGCCGCCATTCGATAACCCCGAGATCGAAGCCGGCCTGGTTGTACCGGTCCTTCAGGCGCAGCATCGGCAGGTAGTCCCAGGGCGCGTCGCCGCCACCGGAGTCCAGCCGGGCCACCGGCGGCAGGGTGCCCACCGCGTCCTCCACGCCGGCCTGCGCGACGAGCTGGGACAGCGTGCCGCCGACCTCGGCTCCCGGTACGACTTCAGCGATCTTCATCGGTCAGCTCCAGAGACGATCATGGGCGGATTCGTTGTCCCACACGGCCGTGTCGGCGAACAGGACCGGTGCTCTCGGGTCGAGGTGCTCGGCGAACAGCTCCTCGTTGATGTCGGTGAAGCCGAGGCCCGGCGTCTCCGGCACCGCGATGTGGCCGTCGGCGATGATCGGGTTCGGCAGTCCGGTCACCAGGTCGTTCCAGAACTCCACGTCGGCCGCGTGGTGCTCCAGGGCCAGGAAGTTGTACGTCGCGGCCGCCAGGTGGACACTCGCCATGGTGGCGACCGGCGACGCGGCGAGATGCAGCGCCATTGCGATCCCCCGCTCCTCCGCGTAGTCGCCCAGCCGCTTGGTCTCGGCGATCCCGCCCGAGGTCGCCGGATCGGGATGGACCACCCGGATCGCTCCGGAATCCAACAGGGGCTTGAAGTTCTCGGTCAGATAGATGTCCTCGCCGGTGCAGGTCGGCACCGCGACCGCCTCGGTCAACTGGCGCCACTGGTCGGTGAACTGCCACGGGATCAGGTCCTCGATCCAGGCCAGCGTGTACGGCTCCAGGGCGCGGCCGATCCGGATGCAGGAGTCGAGCGCGATGTGGCCGAAGTGGTCGGCGGCCAGCGCGATGTCGTACCCGACGATCTCGCGGACCCGTTCGACGTAGCCGGCCATCGCCTCGACCCCGGCGTCGGTGACCTGGATCCCGGTGAACGGGTGCATGGTGGTGCTGTCGGTCAGGGCCCCGGGCGGCGCGATCAGCGCGCCCGGCACGTCCTTGATCAGATTGATCCCGACGTCCATCTTGAGCATGCTGAAGCCGCGGGCCTTCCGCTCCCGCAGCCGCTCCCCCATCCGCTCCGGGTCGGCCTCGCTCGGGGTGTCGGCATAGCACCGGACCCGGTCCCGGAACTGTCCGCCGACGAGGGCGTACGCCGGAACGCCGTAGGCCTTGCCGGCCAGGTCCATCAGCGCCATCTCGATCCCGCAGACGCCACCGCCCTGCCGGCCGTGCGCGCCGAACTGTTTGATCTTGCGGAAGATCTTGTCCAGGTTGCACGGGTTCTCGCCGATGATCCGGCTCTTCAAGATCAACGCGTAGCTGGCGCTGGCCCCGTCCCGGACCTCGCCGTAGCCGACCAGGCCCTGGTTGGTCTCCAGCCGGATGATCGTGGACGGGAACGGCACCCCGACCAGGTTGGCGATCTTGAGATCGGTGATCCGCAGCTGGCTGGGCCTAGAGGCGGTGTTGACGTTGTCCTCGCTCAGCACGGGAACGCCCGAACCGACGGTGGTCATGGCGGGTTTCCTTCTCTCGTTGAGGATTCAGATCGGGTTGGCCCTCAGATCGGGCTGCCCTCAGATCGGATGGGCGAGGGTCCAGTCGGCGTAGTCGGCCTCGATGTGGTCGGCCCAGGTGCCGGTGTCGATCTCGGTCGTGGTGTAGACCCGCTCCGAGATCCGCAGCTTGCCGAACCGGTCCCGGTGGGCCGTCTTCTTGCTCTCCTGGACGACTGCGGCGACCAGGTGCGGCGGGATGAAGGTGACCCCGAGCTCGGTGCCGAGCACGACGTCGCCGGGCAGCACGGTGGCGCCGCCGATGGTGACCGCGGCGTTGACCGTGTTCAGCACGACCTCACGGATCGGCGACGGATCGGTGTCGCGGAAGTAGAAGTTGGCGTCGAGCTCGCGCAGTCCGGTCAGGTCGCGCACGCCGCCGTCGATCACGGCGCCGACCCCGGTCCGGGTCGCCACCGCCGTGCCGAGGTTGTCGCCCACGACCGTACCGTTGAAGACCTTGCCGAAGATGTCGGCGACCAGGCAGTCGCCGGCGCCCAGCGATTCGATCACCCAGGTGTTCTGCCGACCACCCTCGGTGAAGCCGTGGTCCCGGCCGTCGCGTACCACGGCTTCGTTGTGGTCCGGCCGGAACGGCACGAACCCGCAGGTCAGGGCCCGGCCGGCGAACGGGCGGCCCGGCCGGGACTGCACCCAGCTGCCGACGTACTGCCGCGGATAGCCGGCGTGATCAAGAACGGACCAGGCGTGCTCGGCGGTGGCCCCGGCGAGCACCTCAAGATCATCATCGGGAACCCGGGGACGTCCGTCGTCGGACCGCTCCCCTTCCCACAACGGTGTAAGGGCGACGATCTCTTCATAGGACGGCAGCATCGAGGAGTCCTCGGTTGACGGGAGTTGCGCAGAATGCAACGCTGTTGATTAATCCTGCGCAGCGGGGGCGCAGCCTGTCAAGGGTCGGACCACCAGGAGACACGAGCGATGGCAGCAGTGGAGGACGGGCGGGCGACGTCGTCGCTGCGGCGCGGCCTGGTCGCCCTCGAACTGGTGGCCCAGGCCAGCCAGGACGGCGCCACGGTGACCGAGGTCGCCGCCCAGCTGGGGCTGGACAAGTCCAGCAGTTCCCGGATCCTGGCCACCCTGCGCGAGGCGGGCTATGTCCGGCAGGACGTCAACCGGCGCTACTTCTCCACGCCGCGACTGAGCAAGCTGGCCCACCGCCGGCCGGGGGTGCTCGACCTCGCCGGCCTGGCCCGGGCCCGACTCGAGCAGCTTCATGATCAACACGACGAGGCGATCCACCTCGCGGTGGTCAACGGCGGCGAGATGCTGTTCCTCGACTATCTGCAGACCAGCAAGGCCGTCCGGACCGAGATCCCGATGGTGCCGCGGCCGATCCACGAGGTCGCCGTCGGTGTCGCCGTCCTGGCCGTGGTCGAACACGGCGAGCGGTCCCAGTTGATGCGCGAGTCGCTGGCCGCGGCCCACCATCGGTTGTCGCCGGCCGAGCGCCGGGAGCTGTCCGGCCAGATCGAGCGGGCCCAGCAGCGCGGCTGGGCGACCATCGAGCACGGCGACGAGGTGTCCCGGATCGCCGTCGCCCTGACCGGGGCCGAGGGTGGCCCGGTCGGCGCGATCTGCCTGTCCGGGCCCTCGTACCGGATCGATCCGATGACCGAGGAGCTCGCCCGCGACACCATCGCCGCGGCCGCCGAGATCAGTTCCGCCCTGCGCTGACGCCCCTTTCCGCGCCCTCTGACGAGTTCCCGGGAATGCCTGGACCGCCTGCGCCGTACATAGTACGGTACGGCGTACACGCCACATCGGGGATCCGCCGATCTCCGACCTGCAGACTGCTCGCGATTCCGTGACAGCCGCACGCGGTGCCGGCTCGACGGCTACGGCAGCCTCATGATCACCGGTCGTGAGCGCCCGGATCCGTACCCAGAAAGGAACACCATGCGCAAGATCATCGTGTCCATCCACAGCACCGCCAACAACATCGTCACCGGACCGCCGTCCGGCGACGACACCGACTTCATGCAGTGGGCGCACCCCGGCATCGAGGAGTCGCTGGACGCCCTGCTGGCCTCCTTCGAAGGGGTCGACACGATCATGTTCGGCCGCGGCACGTATCGCGACCTGGAGCGGAAGTGGCCGGGCGTCAAGGACTGGCCCGGCGTCAACGACGTCACCCTCCGCATCGGCCACCTGGTCAACACGCTGCCCAAGCTGGTGGTGACCACGGCGACGACGCAGGAGAGCCTCCGCTGGGGCGAGCACGAACCGGCGACGTCATTCCCCGGACCCGACGTCGAGGGGCGGATCAGGGCACTGAAGGAGGGCGACGGCGGCGACATCATCACCTTCGGCAGCCCGAAGCTCGTCCAGAGCCTGACCAATGCCGGTCTGGTCGACGAATACCGGATCCTGGTCCATCCGGTGATCATGAACGAGGGCAGCCACCTGTTCGAGAACCTGAACGGACGCACGGATCTCCGGCTCGTAGGCGTGGAGAGGTTTGCGGGCGGCGCGCTGATGATCAGCTACGCGACCTCCTGAAGGCCCGGCACCCGAGCGACGGGACAAATCCGGGTGCGGCCGATCGCCACGGCTGGCAGGATCGCGGGATGACGGTCGACGAAGCGGCGATGACGGCTGCTCTGGCCGCGGCGAGCCCCGCGATCTCCTTGCAGGGAAGGCCTCGACGCCTGAACGGGTACGCCAACGACGTCTGGTTCTGTGACAGCGACGCGGGGCCCGTGGTCGCCAAGGTGCGGCTGATCCCGGAGGAGGATCCGGAGCAGCTCGCGACGTACGTCCACACGATGGGGCTGTTGCGGGCCGACGGGTTCCCGACTCCGGAACTCCTCGTCTTCGAGGACTCCTGTGCCGCGCTCGGCGGCCGCCAGTTCTCGGTGCTGCTCCATGCCGCCGGGACGGAGGCGTCGACGGTGATCGGGCGGCTCTCCGGCGACGAGCGGTCCGAGCTGCTGCGGGAGTTCGGGCGGATCGTGGGTCGGCTGCACGCCATCGAATTGGCTCCCGGGACGGTCTGCGCGACGACACCGGGCAGGCCCACGGCACCTGGGCCGAGGTCTTCCGCGCGGCCCTCGACGAGGTGCTGGCCGAGTTGACCTGGCTCGACGGCGACGAGCGGCGGCTGGCCGACTCGACGGCCGCGCGGATCGAGCACGAGGCACCGGCGCTGCTCTCGACCGTGCACCAGCCCCGCCTGGTCCACCGCGATCTCCACCCGGGCAACTTCCTCGTCGAGGGTAAGGCCACGGTCCTGCTGGACTTCGAGATGGTCCGCGAATGGGACGCCGCGTACGACTTCATCAAGATCAACAGCAGCCTGCTCGACGGTGCGCCCGAGGAGGCCGCCGCCTTCCACGCCGGGTACGCCGAACACGTGGCGACGGACGACGCCTTCGCCGCGCGGGTCCGGCTGTACCAGGGCCTCTACGGCCTGCTGTCGGCCGCCGGGTTCCACAGCGGCAACGGCCGGCACCGGCACTGGGCGTCTCGGCTACGGCGCTGGCTGGCGGCGGAACAGGACGGGCTGTGACACCCAGTGCCGGGTCACCCGACCGCCGGGCCGCTCGGCGAACAGGCGCCTGACCTCAGCCTCCAGATGATCACGCTTCGCCGGCTCCATGACGAGGTGGTTCGCGAACGTACCGAGGAGGGCGAGGTAGCCGTCGACGTCGTACTCGACCGGCCAGACATACCGCCGGTCGGCGACTACGGTGAAGGATCCGGACGACTCGGCTTCCTCGATCAGCGGTCCGTTGATGGGTCCCGGCGGCGCCGGCGGCCAGTCGATCGCCCCTTCGCCGAGCTCCTCGTACACGGGTTGGAGCTGGTCGAAGAACGGATCGTAGCCGTCCGGGAAGGCGTGCCGGGCGCCGAACACCGCCAGCCAGCCACCCGGCGCCAGTAGCTTGGCGGCCTTCGACCAGCGGAGCTCGGGATCGAACCAGCGCCACGCATTGGCGGAGTAGACGAGGTCGAAGCCGGCCCCGGCCGGCGGTTCCCAGTCCTCGAAGCTGCTGGTGGTCACCGTGACCAGCGGGAAGGCGGCGAGGTTGCGCCGGGCCTGCTCGGCGAGGTTGGGGCCGAGCTCGACGGCGGTGATCTTGAACCCGCGACGGGCGAGGTCCACCGTCGCCGTGCCGGGGCCGGCGCCGAACTCCAGCAGTTCGGCCGGTGGCCGGAGGCCGGTGGAGGCGATCAGGTCGTCGAACAGTGCGGCGGGGTACGGCGACCGCGCCGACAGGTAGATCGCGGCGGACTCGTCGAACGCATCGCGCTGGCTGGTCGGGGGCATTCCAGGATCGTCCCACGCAAAGGCCGCCGACGCTCCTGACTTTCATCACTACCCGCCCGGTCACGCCGCGGGGAGTCTCGAGGAACAACCCAGTCACGGCGCAACAAGCCGGGCGCCCGCCGCCCGGTTGATCAAGGAGAGAATGATCATGGGATCCCTCAAGGCCAGTCTGTTCATCTCGCTGGACGGCGTCACCGAAGACCCCGACACCTGGCACTTCCCGTACTTCGACGACCAGATGGGCGAGATCGTCGGGCGACTGATGGGCGAGGCCGAAGCCACCCTGATCGGGCGGAAGACGTACGAGGAGTTCGCGGCCTACTGGCCCGACGCCGACCCGGACGACCCGATCACCCAGCAGATGAACGGCTCCCGGAAGTACGTCGTCTCCACCACCCTGACCGAGCCTGACTGGCAGAACACGGCCGTGATCAACGGCGACATCGCCGCCGAACTGACCAGCCTGAAGGCCGACACCAACCTCGGCACGGCCGGCAGCCCGACCCTGGTCCGCTGGCTGGTCGAGCAGGGCCTGGCCGACGAACTACACCTGCTGCTCCACCCCGTCGTCGCCGGCCGCGGCCAGACCCTGTTCGGCGACAGCAAGTCCGTCCCGCTCACACTGCTCGACTCCACCGCACTCGACTCCGGCGTGGTCCATCTCGTCTACGGCCGAGCCCGTTAGGGGTTGTGCCCGGGATCGTTGTGGGGGCGCTGAATCGACAGTAGGCGTGGAGCGGCTGACTCGTAGCTGCCCGGGTCGGCGGTCGTGATTCGCCCCGGGCGCCGAGATGCGTTGGATCGTGCCGGTAGCCCGTGGGCGCGTTGTCTGCGATCACTGTCGGGGCGGCGCAGGTGATCTCGACGCTGATTGTGGCCTGTCGCACGATCACCGCCGTGCTCCATCGGTCCAGTCGGGGATGTCCGAGATCGACGGCGACCCCACGAAACACCTCCCGATAGGACCGGTCTGCGTCGATCCCCGTCGATTTCGGTCAGCATCCCCAACCAGTGGTCAACGCACCACACAGCAACCCGTTCCCTGAGCTTGTCGAAGGGCAAGGCACGATCCGGCTTGGCCCATCGACAGGCTCAGGGCGCTGAGGGATGCCAGGGGTGGGCGACCAGGCCGCACCAAGATCACAGGTGCCGGCACGATAGGCGAGGAAGATGTAGCCGCACGATCGCCACCGGCCCCTGAGCTTGTCGAAGGGCAAGGCACGATCCGGCTTGGCCCTTCGACAGGCTCAGGGCGCAGAAGGCCTACCAGGCCGCGACCCGGCAGGGCGTAGGCGACCGGCCCGTCACCAAGATCACGAGCGTGAGCACCGTCAATGAGGAAGATGTGGTCGCACGGTCAACGCCAGACGCCACCGGCCAACGCACCAACCCGACAGGCCGCTCGCCAACGACGGCCCGGAGCTTGTCGACGGGCTCAGGGCGGGCACGGAGGGTTGATCGGGCGGGCCAGAGGTCGTGGGCAACTGGTCCAGCACCAAGATCACGATGAGAGGGATGCGGCCGCACGATCAGTCACCGCCGAGTCTGGGATGTCCGAGATCGACGGCGACCCCACGAGATACCTCGCGATCGGGCCGGCCTGGGTCGATCCCCGTCGATTTCGGTCAGCATCCAACCGGTGGCCGACCGGCCAACGCACCCACCCAGCAAGCCGCGCGGAACGCCCCTGGGTCTTGTCGAAGGGCAGGGTGCGATTCGGCTTGGCCCTTCGACAGGCTCAGGGCGCTGAGCGTTGTTCAGGTGGCGGACCGGGGGGTGGTGGGCGACCAGGCCGGCACCAAGATCACGAGTGCGGCGCGGCTCGCGAGATGGGCTTGGCTGCACGACCAAACGCTGGGGCGCTGGCGGCTTACGCACCGACCAACAAGCCGTCCGGCAACACGTTCCCTGAGCTTGTCGAAGGGCCAGGCACGATCCGGCTTAGCCTTCGACCGGCGCAGGGCGCCGAGGGTTGACCAGGTGGCAGACCAGGGAGTGGAAGACGACCAGGCCAGCACCAAGATCACGAGTCCCGGCGCAGTTCGCGAGAGGACCTGGCTGCACGACCACGCTCGGCGCTGGCGGCTTACGCACCCACCAACAAGCCGCTCGGCAACACCGCACGGAGGTTTGATCAGGCGGGACGGAGGTCGGGGCGACTGGTCCAGCACCAAGATCACGAGCCGGCGCGGTTCGTGAGCTGGACTTGATTGCAGGACCAAACGCTAGGCGCTGGTGGCTTACGCGCACCAACAAAACCGCTCGGCAACACGTTCCCTGAGCTTGTCGAGGGCAAGGCGCGATCCGGCTTGGCCCTTCGACAGGCTCAGGGCACGGAGGGTTGGTCAGGCAGCGGACCAGAGGGCGTGGGCGACCGGGCCGGCGCCAAGATCGTGGGTGCCGGTGCGGTTGGTCAGATACACGTGGCCGTGGGGTGAGCGGAAGATCATTGTGGTCGGGTCCGGTTTTCGGCGTCGCCAACCACCGTGAGTGACTGCGCGATGTTCCGTCCTCGACAGCGGAATGAGCTTCTCGACTCGGGTCTGGCCGGGTGGACCGTTCGGTCGGTACGGGTCCGTGTGGTCAAGGTCGAGGTTCCGGGTCGCGGTCGACCACGGGAACACGCTCCCTGGACAGTGCAGCATCGCATGATCACGATGCCGGTCCGGATCTCGTAGTCATCCACTGGCGGCGGCGCATCATTCAGATCGATCACCGGACGCACAATCACGCGATCATGGTGTAGCCAGCCACCGACCACACTCTTCAGGGTCGGCCCGATCTCAGGCACCCGGCAGACTCCCTCACCCTGGGCGAGGTCCTCGGCGGAGATGTGGACGACCACGGTCGAGGTCGGGACCAGCAGCTTCGGATCCAACCTCTCGACCAGCCGTTCCACCGCGGCTTCGAAGATCACCGACTCCACATCCACCGCGGCCGGACGATCCCGGAGGGCTGGATGGACGTCGGACTCCTCGATCGTCAGCTGGGGTTCGTCACCCGGCGTCAACGCGGCGACAGCCTCGGCCAACTCCTCATCGAACAACTCTGGCTGCCGCCGCTTCGCCCGCAACCTGGTGATCGCAGCGGCATCACCCAACAATCCGAACGCCTCAGCACGCCGCTCATCAGCAGTGCCCTCACTCAGACAATCGGCAAGCTCCTGCACCCGCGCATACAACCGTTCCGCCGCCAACGGTTCCAGCCTGCCGAACACGCCCTTCAGCCCGTTGTCGTCGGTCTGCGACTTCCACACCCCGACCTGCCTACGCCGCTCCTCATACTCCGCCCGAGCCCGATCAGCATCGATCCGCAAGATCATCGCCTCGACCGCATCAAAGAGCTTCCCCGGCGGCTGCGTCCCGGCGAACCAAGCCACCGCCCGATCCACCTCACCGGCCTGATCTTGGGAGAGCCGGTGCGTCATCCGGGCGACCCGCCGGGCCTGCCACTCCTCCACCTCACAGCCCATCATCTTCGCCCACAATCGTGGCAGTCGATGACGAAGATCAAGAACATCACCCAGGAACAACATCCCGGAACCCGTACTCTTGCCCAGCTTCGCGAACAACTCCACCATCGCGAGATCGTTGACCGCGGGCGTGCCTTCCCCGCCCGGCCGGACCGCCCGCGCCAACCCGGGCCCGGTCTCCATGATCGACTCCGCCGGATGCGCATCCGCCCAGGCTGCAACCCAGACCAGGAGTTCGTTCGCGACCGCGATCCGGGCACGCTTCAACCCGTCCACGGCCTTCAGGATGTCGCGGCTGCCGTACCCAACAGCCTTCGACTCCAACGATTCGAACATAGAAGCCTCTCCTCACGCTTGTGTGGGTGATCGAGGCGGGTTGATCGGCGGGGTTCCCCTTGTGTGGTGGAGGTTTCGACGTGTTGTGGGAGATGTGAGGACGCGCACGCGGTCGGCTCTTCTAGGTTGGT
>NZ_JBHTFF010000005.1:0-496284 GCF_042666975.1 Microlunatus sp. GCM10028923
TACACCTCCGAAGCCGAACGCCGCACCGCCCTACCCGGCTGGCTCCACTTCTACAATCACCACCGAACCCACTCCGCCACCGGCACCACACCCATCACCAGACTCAACAACCTGCCTGGACATCACATCTAGTCGGTGACGGTCATCCGCCAGCGGACCGGCTCGACGCCTTCGACCGTCGCGGTGGCCCAGTAGATCCCCGGGCGCGGCGTTTCGGAGCTGATCTTGCAGTCCTCGCGGGAGCGCTCGCCGTCCCAGGTCATCTTCCAGGGCAGGGATTCCTGGCTGTCCAGCGTCTTGGTGACCGGCTTCAGCGAGCTCACGCAATGATCACTGGTCCAGATCGGGTCCGTACCTGAGGTGATCGTGAACTCGAACGAGGCCGGGTCGATCGTGATCTTGCACGGGGCAGCCCCGCCGTTGATCACCGATAGGTCGTACGTGGAGTCCCGCTGGACCCGTACCGTGCGCTTGCCGATCAAGGTCACCCGGAGATCGTCCGGCTCACAGGCCACCACCTCCGGCGGCTTGGTCGGCGTCGGGGACGGACTGCCGCTGCTGCTGGTGCTGCTGCTCGGCGTCGGGCCGGGACTGGTCGGCGGCTTCGGGGTGGCCGACCCGGACGGGGTCGAGGAGGGCGTCCCGCTCGACTTCGGGGTCTCGCTCGGCTTCGGGGTCGAGCTGGGCTTCGGGGTGGCCGAGGGAGTCGGACTGTCGGCCGGCGGTACGGCGCTCGTCGGCTCCGGCCGGGTGAGCGTCTGGACCGCCAGCACCACGATCAGGACGAGCGCGACCACGGTCCCGATCACCAGTGCCCGCCGTATCCAATACGTACGCGCCGGCTCGGGCCCTACCGGCCGCAGCACGCCGCTCATGCCACTGAGGGTAGGGATGACTGTCCCCGGCTGGGGCTAGGCACGCCGGACGGGGGTCCGGGTCTGCACTCCGACGGCACACGAAAGACTGGTCCGGTGACTATTCGACTGATCCATGTTGGCCTCGGCGGCTTCGGCCAGGACTGGGAACGGCGCCGGTTCCCCCAGGTGCCCGAGGTGGAGCGGGTCGCCTGCGTCGACCCCGAACCGGCCATGCTGGCTCGCGCCCAGGAGCGGCTCAAGGTGCCGGCGGAGGACTGCTTCGGCTCGCTGGCCGAGGCGATCGAGGCCCGCGAGGCGGACGCGGTGTTGATCACGACGCCGGTCGACGGACATGCCCCGCTGGCCATCGAGGCGATGCGGGCCGGCAAGCACGTGATCACCGAGAAGCCGTTCGCGGCCAGCCTCGACGACGCCCGGGAGGCGATCGCCGTCTCCGAGGAGACCGGCCGGATCCTGCTGGTCAGCCAGAACTACCGCTTCCAGCCGGCCGCCCGGACCGCCGCCAAGCTGGTCGCGGAGCAGGCGCTCGGCCGGCTCGGCGCCGTCCGGGTCGACTTCCGGAAGTGGGCGAACGACAAGGAGCCCGGCACCCACAAGCACTACCGGCTGCACCACCCGCTGCTCTTCGACATGGCGATCCACCACTTCGACCTGATGCGGTTCATCCTCGGCCGGGAGGCGAAGTCGGTGTTCACCCAGGTCACCGACCCGCCGTGGAGCCGGTTCGTCGAGGAGGCCGCGGCGACCGTCACGGTGACGTTCGACGACGACACCGTGGTCAGCTACCGGGGCAGCTGGGTCAGCCCGGGCGAGCCGACCACCTGGAGCGGCGACTGGCATCTGGAGTGCGAGCAGGGCGAGATCTTCTGGACCGGCCGTTCGGGCGACGACGACGCCCCGCACGAGGTCGTACGGCTTCGCCAGCGCGGCGCGGAGACGGCGGAGGACGCCGAGTTGATCAAGCTGGACCGGCTCGGCCGGGCCGGTTCCCTGACCGCGCTGGTCGAGGCGATCGAGAGCGGCGAGGAGCCCGAGACCTCCGGCCGGCGCAACCTCGGCACCCTCGCCCTGATGGAGGCCGCGGCCCGGTCGGCCGTGTCGGGCCAGGTCGAACAGGTCTGATCCAGTGGGGTGCCGTCCGGATACGTTGACGACTGGCGGCGTCCAGGTGCGTGCATCGCCAGGCCGACGAGGAAGGCATATCGGGTCATATGTCGACTGAGGAGAACGCCGCGAGGCGCGTGCCTGGGCGTCGCCAGTCGTTGACGTATCCGGACGGCACTCCACTTGTGACGACGGCGGTGGTGTCGGCGGTGCTGCGCTGGTACGGCAGCGAGGCCCGCGACCTGCCCTGGCGCCGGCCCGGCACCACCCCGTGGCAGATCATGATCAGCGAGTTCATGCTGCAGCAGACCCCGGTGGCGCGGGTGCTGGAGCCGTGGCAGCGCTGGGTCGACCGGTGGCCGGTGCCGGCGGCCCTGGCGGCCGAGCCGTCCGGCGAGGCGGTCCGGGCCTGGGGCCGGCTGGGCTATCCGCGGCGGGCACTGCGGCTGCACCGGGCCGCGGTGGCGATCGACCATGATCACGACGGCGAGGTGCCGGCCGACCTGGCCGCGCTGCGCGCCCTGCCCGGCGTCGGCGACTACACCGCCGCCGCGGTCGCCAGCTTCGGCTTCGGCCAGCGGCACCTGGTGCTGGACACCAACGTGCGCCGGGTGATCACCCGGATCGGCGCCGGCCTGCAATACCCGGCCACCTCGCTCAGCGCCGCCGAACGCGCACTGGCCGAGACGTTCCTGCCCCGGCCGGCACCCCGCGCGGCCCGCTGGGCGGCCGCGTCGATGGAACTCGGCGCCGTCGTCTGCACGGCCCGGTCGCCGCGCTGCGATGTCTGCCCGGTCCGGTCCCGGTGCGCCTGGCGGGCCGCCGGCTACCCGGCCTGGGCGGGACCGCCTCGCCGTGGCCAGACCTACACCGGCACCGACCGGCAGTGCCGGGGCGCCGTCCTCGCCGTACTCCGGGAGCGGGACGATCCCGTACCGGCCGAGGAGCTGGCGACGGCCTGGCCGGACCAAGATCAATATCGGCGGGCGCTGGCCGGTTTGATCACCGACGGCCTGATCACCGAGGGCTCGTTCGGTTACGCACTGCCGAGCTAGCGGACGTTCAGGACCGGGGTGAGCGCCGGGTCCGCCGGTAGTGGTCCCGGGAACGGTTCTTGGCTCCGCAGTCCTCGGCCGAACACCAGCGGCGGTTGCGGCGCGGTGAGGTGTCGAGGTAGATCCAGCCGCAGGCCTCGTCGGCACACTGCTTGACCGGGGCCGGCTCCTCGAGGAGGATCCGGACCGCCTCGTGGCCGAGGCGCAGCGCCACCGAACGATGATCAACAAAGCGTTCCCGGGTTCGCCAGGACCCGTCGGCGCGTTCGAGTTCCACGCGCCCCCACCAGTCCCGGTCCAGCTCGAGCAGGGCGTTGGCCCCCTCCGGGTCACCGTCGATCACCGCCGCATGGACGTGTTCCCGGGTGCTCCGCAGTTCCGCTGACAACGCGCCGGTCGACTGCGCGGCGAGCAGCGCAGCCTCCTCCTCGGTGCACACCCCGAACGCCGTCGCCCAGGCCAGCGCCGCCGCATCATCGGGCAGGCGGTCCTGGCGCCGGCTCGGATCCAACCGCCAGGCGACCGTGTTCACCAGGTCCAGGCAGCGCTCGCCGGCCCGGGCCAGGAATCCCCGGTCCCTTCCGACCTCACGGGTGATCGCTAGTTCAGGCATGAGAATCATGTTATCGTCCCATTCAACGGGTGACTCGATGATTACCCGTGAGAATTCCGGATCTTCGCCGCGGCGCCGGCCGATCTGAAGGCGGTGGGGTCGTTGTCGGTTCGCTTCAGGATCGACCTCACGCCGCTGCGCGCGTCGCGCGACTTCAGGATCCTGTTCGGGTCGGGCACCGTGTTCGCGCTGGGCCTGATGTTCGGCTTCGTCGCGGTGCCGTACCAGCTGTTCCAGCTCACCGGGTCGAGCCTTGCCGTCGGGATCATAGGCGCGGTCGAACTGGTCCCGTTCATCGTGTTCGGCCTGTACGGCGGCTCGCTGTCGGACCGACTGGACCGGCGCACCGTTCAGCTGGTCACCGGCGCCGGGCAGGTGCTGCTCGCGATGATCCTCTTGATCAACGCACTCTTGGACGCCCCGCAGGCGTGGCTGCTGTACGCGGTGGCCGGACTGACCGCCGTCCTGTCGGCACTGCAACGGCCGAGCCGGGACGCACTGCTCCCCCGGGTTGTCGATCATGAGGACATCCCCGCGGCGGTGGCGCTGTCGTCGTTCGGCCTGCAGCTCGGCATGCTGGTCGGGCCGGCCGCGGCCGGGCTGGTCATCGCCGGTGCCGGATTGCCGGCGGCGTACGCGATCGAGGCGATCGGGCTCGGCGCGGCCACCGTGTGCCTGCTCGGGCTCCGGCGGCATCCGCCGACGGGTGGGCCGGCCACCGGGCACCTGGCGGCGATCGGCGCCGGTCTGCGGTACGTCAGGCAGCGCCGGGACCTGGTGGGGACCTACCTGGTCGACCTGGTCGCCATGGTGCTGGCAATGCCGATCGTCCTGTTCCCGGCGTTCGCCCTGCAGGTCGTGAACCGGCCCGACCTGCTCGGCCTGCTCTACGCGGCCGGTGCGGTCGGCTCGTTGATCACGACGCTGACCAGCGGTTGGACCCGCCGGGTCCGACGGCACGGCCGGGCCGTCGCGCTGGCCGCGATCGGCTGGGGCGCCGCGATCGCGCTGGCCGGGCTGGCCCCGAACGTGTGGATCACCCTCCTCTTCCTCGTCCTGGCCGGCGGGTTGGACACGATCAGCGGACTCTTCCGGTCCGTGATCTGGAACCAGACCGTCCCCGACGCCCTGCGCGGCCGGCTGGCCGGGATCGAGATGATCTCCTTCACGGTCGGCCCGGTCGGCGGGCAGCTGCGGTCCGGGATCATGGCCGACCTGAGCACGGTCCGTACCGCCATCGTCAGCGGCGGGATCCTCTGCGTGGTCGGGGTCGCCGCGGTCGCCGTCGGGTTCCGCGAACTCTGGCGGTACGACTCCGGTACCGACGAACACGCCGTCAACCAACGCACCGTCCGAACGCAGCGAAGGATCGCCAGCCATGCCGAATGATCATGAAATCCTGCCCCGCGCCGCCGGCACGGACGACGCCTCGGCCGCCATCGAGGCCAACCTGGACGCGTTCCTGTTCGCCCTCGGCCGGGCCGGCGGCGCCGAGGAGCGCTCCGATCCGACGGTGCGCTGGACCATCGGCGGTTCGCCGATCGACTACCACAACGCCGTCACCCGGGCCCGGCTCCCGGCCGACGAGGTGGACGCGGTCATCGAGGAGATGATCAACACCTGCCGCCGGCATCGGGTGCCGGGCAGCTGGCACGTCGGGCCGTCCATGCGGCCGACCGACCTGGGCGACCGGCTGCGGTCCCACGGGCTGAGCCCGGACGGCGCCGAACCGGGCATGGCTCTCGATCTGAGCCGGTTCGATCATGCTCCGGTGCCGGCCGGCGTCGAGGTCCGGCGGGTGGCCGACCGAAATGATCTTGATGCCTGGGTCCGTACCCTCGGGGCCGGGTTCGGCGAGGGACCGCGCGAGGCGGCCTGGGTCGGCCGCATGTATGCCCGGCTCGGGTACGAGAGTCCGGAACCCTGGCGGCACTACCTCGCCCGGTCCGACGGCCGGCCGGTGGGCACCGCCTCACTCTTCACGGCGGCGGGCGTCGTCGGCGTCTACTTCGTCTCGACCCATCCCGACGTTCGCGGCCGGGGCATCGGGTCGGCGGTCACCGCGGCCGCGCTCCGGGACGTCACCGGGCTCGGCTACCGGACCGCGGTCCTGAACGCGTCGAAGGCCGGCCACCCGGTCTACCGCCGGCTCGGCTTCCATGATCACTGCACGTTCCACAGCTACACCTTCGACCCCCGGCGCTGACGGGTCACCCGCCGCCGTCGAGGTCGGTCCGTTGCCGGCCGAGCCGCAACTCCGAGCCGACGAAGTCGATCTCGTAGAGCTTGCCGCGAGCGTTGTTGAAGGGCCGGTGCAAGATCAACAACGGGCGGCTGTCCCGGCCGAGGGTGGTGAAGATCATTCCGTGCCCGCTGTCCTGACGGACGAGCGGCGGGTGCTGGGTCCAGGGACCGGCCAGCCGGCCCGATTCCGACACGGCATAGGTCTGCACGTAGCCGCCGCTGACCTGCTTGCGGTTGGTGTTCTTCTCATAGGTGGACCAGAGCATGATCAACGCGCCGTTCGGAGCCCGGTAGAGCTGCGGCCCGTCGGTGACGTACGGGGCGAACTGGGCCGTCGAGGGCTCCGGAAGCTCCTCACCGAGCCAGGTCGCGTCGGAGCCCTTGAAGAGATGGATCGGGTCGCCGGCGGCCCGGCTGAGATCCTCCTCGAGCGGTACGGCTTCGATCGTGCCGTCGATCTTCTGCAGCCATTCGTGGGCGTACACCATCCAGGGCCGGCCGTCCGGGTCGACGTGCAGCGTCCCGTCCAGGTGCATGAAGTTCTCCGGGCCGGCCGGGCGGTCCTGGAGCGGCACGAACGGGCCGGACAGGCTGTCGGCGACGGCGATGATCGTCCCGCGCTGGTAGTTCGCCAGCTGCACCGGCAGGCCGTACGCATCCGGGGGCGGCACCGGGATCGGCTTGTCCTCGTTGTGCAGCGTGGTGAACAGGTAGTAACGGCCGCGGTACGCGTGCACCTCCGGGGCCCACGCTCCGTCGGTCGCCCACCTGCCCGGTTCGGTCCGGAACACGACGACCGGCCGGGTCCAGTCGCGGAGGTTGCGACTGCGGTAGACCATCGTGCCGGTGACCGTCTCGCCGGTCAGCGACGAGACGTTCGACGTGTACAGGTGGTAGTGCTCGGTCTTCTCGTCCACCACGACGTACGGGTCATGGAGCGGCATCTCCGGCAGCCGCAGGGGATAGTCGGCGGCGGAACTGAAGGTGCGCCCGGACGGTGACATGCGTGATCACGACTCCTCGGTGCGGTCAGGGTTGCGGTTCCGTCGCGGGCAGCCGGACCCGGAAGGTGGCGCCGCCGTCGGCGTTGGTCTCAGCGGTCACGGAGCCGCCGTGCGCCTGGGTGACCGCGGCGACGATCGAGAGGCCGAGCCCGGCGCCGCCGTGATGGCGTACCCGCGACTCCTCGGTCCGGTAGAACCGCTCGAAGATGTGCTCGCGTTCCTCCTCGGGCAGGCCCGGCCCGCTGTCCGAGACCTCGATCACCGCGTCGCCGCCGTCGCGGCGGACCCGGACCACCGACGGCGTGTCCGGCGGGGTGTGCTGGATGACGTTGGAGAGCAGGTTGCCGAGCACCTGGCGGAGCCGGTGCGGATCGCCCTGCACCACCACCGGGTCCTCGCCCGCCCCGGCGTCCGGCGCGTCCAGCCGGATGCTCCGCCCGGGATCGGTGACGACGGCGTCGGCGACCGCGTCCGAGGCCAGATCGGTCAGGTCGACCGGCTCCCTTTCCAGCGGCCGGCCCTGGTCCAGCCGGGCCAGCAGCAGCAGTTCGTCCACCAGCAGGCCCATCCGGTGTGCCTCGGACTCGATCCGGCGCAGGATCTTGGCCAGGTCGTCCGGCCGGGCCGCGGCGCCGCGGCGGAACAGTTCGGCGTGACCGCGGATCGTCGCGATGGGTGTCCGCAGCTCGTGCGACGCGTCCGCGACGAACCGGCGCAGCTGCTGCTCCGAGGCGGCCCGTTCGGCGAAGGCGCGTTCGATCTGGCCGAGCATCGCGTTCAGCGCCGACGACAGCCGGCCGATCTCGGTGCTCGGCCGGGCCGGCGGCACCCGCCGGGTCAGGTCGCCGGAACCGATCTCGCGGGCCACCTCGGCGATGTCGTTCAGCGGGCGGAGGCCGCGCCGGACCACGGTCACCGAGAGCAGCGCGACCGCGATCAGGGCGACCACGCCGGACACGGTCGCGGCGCTGGCCACCCGGCGCATCAACTCGTCGGATGCCTGGGTCCGCATCCCGACGATCAGCTGCTCGCCGCCGTCGCCGACCCGGCTGGACCGGAGCAGCCAGCCCGGGTCGCCGTTGCCCTCGGCGAGCGCCGTCTCGGCCTCGTTGAACGCCTCGCCGTCGGGATTCTCGGCCGTCGGTTCGACCGGCCAGTACGCCTTCGGCAGCGGCTCGGGCAGGTCCGGCGCCGACCCGTACACGACGGTCTGGATCACCATGCCGTCCGCGGACCGCAGCTGGAAGAACGACGGCAGCTCGCCGTCCTGGGAGGCCAGCGTCGACCAGGTCCGCCAGACGTCGTCCTCGGCACCGTCGCGCAGCCGCAGCCGGGGCTCCGGCCGGGCGACCAGCTCGGTGCTGAGCTGCCGGCCGACCGCGGTGAGCACGTCGTCGTTGCGGTCGGTCTGCCAGTCCTGCAGCGCGCCGGCGGTGGCGCCGAGCGCGACTCCGCAGCCGAGGACGAGCAGGCCGAGCACGGTCAGCACCAGGCGGGTGCGCAGCGACATGTCAGCCCCCGGCGCCGCGCCGGCGGACCGAACTGTCCCCCTCCGGAAGCCGGACGATGTAGCCGATCCAGGGGATGGTGTGGATCAGCGGCGGGTCGTAGGCGTCGATCTTGCGGCGCAGGTACGAGATGTAGGTCTGCACCACGCCGTCGTTGCCGGCGAAGTCGTACTCCCAGACATGGTCCAGGATCTGCCGCTTCGACAGCACCTTCCCGGCGTGCGCGACCAGGTAGCGGAGCAGCTTGAACTCGGTCGGGGTCAGCTCGATCGGCTCACCGTGCCGCCGCACCTCGTGCGCGTCGTCGTTGATCTCCAGATCCGCGAAGCCGATCCGGCTGCTGCCCGTGTCCGGCTTGGACCGGCGCAGCACCGCCTGGACCCGCAGCATCAGCTCGTCCAGGCTGAACGGCTTGGTGACGTAGTCGTCGCCTCCGACGGTGAGGCCGGCGATCTTGTCCTCGGTCGCGTCCCGCGCGGTGAGGAAGACCACCGGTGCGTTCTGGCCGTTGGCCCGCAGGGTCCGGCAGGTGTCCAGGCCGGAGCCGTCCGGCAGCATGACGTCGAGCACGATCAGGTCCGGATCGAACGTGGACACCTGTTCGATCGCCTCCCGGCCCGTCCCCGCGACGGACGTCTCGAACCCCTCGTACCGCAGCGCGGTCGCGATCAAGTCAGCCAGATACTGCTCGTCGTCGACCACGAGGACTCGTGTTGTTGATCCGCTCACGGGGTCCAGTCTGACAAGTCCACCGGCGGAGAGTTCATAGAGAACTCTGTGACAGCAACCTCTCAGACCGATCGCACGCCGATCGAAGATCGGTTTGGTGGTCTGGTGTCGTGGAAACCTTGTCGCGCTTCGTCCTCGCCCGTGGTCGGTTGATCACGCTGCTCACCGTCATCGCCGTCGCCCTCGGCGGCGGCGCACTCGCCCTCGTCCTGGCGAACGTGTCCGAGAAGAACGAGTACCCCGGGCTGCCCGGCTACGAGGCCAACCGGCAGATCCTGCAGACCTACGGGACCGGCGGGTACGAACGCCCGTACGTCCCCGTGATCACGCTGCCGGAGGGCATCACCGCCGACAGTCCGGAGGGCCGGGAGGTGCTCGCGGCGGCGTTCGCCGCGGCCGACCGGGCGACCGGGGGCCGGGTCGTCTCCTACGCCGACACCGGTGACGCCCGGTTCGTCGGCGACGACGGCCGGACCACCTTCGGCCTGATCTTCGGCGGGCCGGTCGAGCAGGGCGGGATCCCCGGCAGCGCCCTCGGCGAGGGCAGCACGCTGAACCTCACCATCGACGCGGCGATGCGGCCGGTGCTGCCGCCGGGCACCACGCTGTTCGTCACCGGGCTCGACCCGCTGGCGACCGGCGAGGACACCGGCGGGCTGAACGTCGGGGTGAAGTTGTTGATCACCATTGCCGCGGCGATCGTCGTGCTGGCCTGGGTGTTCCGCTCCGCGATGGCCGTGGTGCCGCTGCTCACCGCGTTGATCACGCTGCCGGTGTCGTTCATCGGCCTGCTGGTGGCCAGCTTGATCACCGAGGTGCACGAGACGACGACCACGATGATCCCGCTGCTCGGCCTGGGCATCGCGATCGACTACGCGTTGATCTTGGTCACCCGGTGGCGCGAGGAACGGGCCGCGGGCCGGGTCGGCGACGAGGCCGTCCACCGCGCCATGGCAACCGCCGGGCACGCCATCGTCTTCTCCAGTGTCGCGGTGGCGATCGGGCTGCTGGCCATGATCGTGCTGCCGATCCCGATCATGCGCAGCCTCGGCGTCGGCGGCATGCTGGTCACCGCGACCAGTGCCGTGGTGTCGCTCACCGTCCTGCCGTTGATCTTGTCCTGGACCGGGCGGCGGCTGGACCGCCGGGCCGCGGCCGGGAAGCCGATACGGCCCACCGGGTACGAGCGCGCGGGCCGGTTCTGGACCGCCTGGGCCCGGGGTGTGGTCCGGCACCGCTGGATCGTGGCGATTGGCTCCGTCGCCGCGCTCGGCGCGCTGACCGTGGTCGCGCTCGGGATCAACCTCAACGTTCCGGTCACCGGCGGCCTGTCCCGGTCCGGTCCCGGCCACGACGGCCTGGTCGCGCTGCAGAACACCGGCGTCCCCTCCGGGCCGCTGACCTCCTTCGACGTGTACCTCCCGCCGGGCACCGACCCGGTCGCGGTGGCCGACGGAATCCGTCCCCTGCCAGGGATCTACACCGTCGTCACGCCCCAGGGGTCCGACTGGCGGGCGGCCGACGGCTCGGCCCTGCTGACCGTACTGCCGGTCGACGAGGGCGGCTCACCGGCCGGCCGGGAGACCATCCAGCGGGTGATCGACGCGGTGCCGGACGGGGTCCTGGTCGGCGGCAACGTGACCCAGCAACTGGACTACGTCGACGCGACCTATGCCGCCTTCCCGTGGATGCTGGCGCTGATCGCCTTGATCACCTTCGTGATGCTGGCCCGGGCCTTCCGTTCGGTCCTGCTGCCGCTGAAGGCGATCGCGCTGAACCTGCTCTCGCTCGGTGCGGTGCTGGGCGCGATGGTGATCTTCTGGCAGTGGGGCTGGGGCACCGAGGCACTGCTCGGCATCCAGCCGAACGGGACCGTCGGCACCTTCATCCCGGTGACCATCTTCGCCTTCCTGTATGGGCTCTCGATGGACTACGAGGTCTTCATCATCGCCCGGATGCGGGAGGAGTACGACCGCACCGGCTCGACCGAGGAGGCCATCGTCCAGGGCATCGGCCGGACCGGCCGGCTGGTCACCTGCGCGGCGTTGATCTTGTTCTTCTCGTTCGCCTCGATGGCCGGCGGCGGCGAACTGGATGTCGCCGTCTTCGCCTCCGGCGTTGCCCTCGGCATCATCCTGGACGCGACCTTGATCAGATCCCTGCTGGTGCCCGCCACCGTCGCCATGATGGGCCGCTGGAACTGGTGGCTGCCGGCCTGGCTGGCCCGGATCCTGCGGGTCGACCCGTCCCCGGTCCGGAACGAGGCTGTGCTGAAGGGGAACGGTGCCCCGGATCCGGAGCCGCGGGTACCGGTGAGCAGCGGCGTCTGATGTCCTTGCCGGGCAGACTTCTCACAGGTCAGTGACTCGCACCCCACGGCGGTAGCGCCGTGATCAATTCGCTCACGAGAGCCGCGAAGGCCGGCGGAACCGCGGGGTCGCCCTGCGCGGCCGATGCGGCGATCTGGGGTATCGGGCTTCCCGGCGCAGCGGCCTGCACCCGCAGGACGCTGAGCGCCTCGGCGGTGGCGGCCGAGGCGTGCTCGTCCTCCCGGTGCCGCTGGAATCCGACGACGAACTCGCTGACGTCAATCGCCTGGAGAAGCCTGAACACGTCCAGTGCATCCTTTTCCTTCACCCGATCGCGCTGATTGGCCGCTTGCTCGAGACGCTCGCCGATCTTGATCATCTTTGCCGTCAGCAGTGCGGCCGGCCCGGCGACGCGCAGGTCGCTCGTCCTGGGATCGCTCTGGTCGAGGGACACAAGGGTCACCATCTCGTTGTCGATCAAGGCTGGTTCGAGGCCGTGCGCAATCCGTGCAGTGGCCTTCTCGTGCGGTGCGATCCGGGCCGCCCGCGCGGAGCGCCTGTCGGTGCCCGCCTGGTGCGGCACAACCATGAGGTCGATCGCGACGTCGCTCAGCGCCACCCAGTGGCCGGGATTCGCACCCGGCCTGAAACCCGCCGCCCGCAACTGCGAACCGATCTCCGGCGCGTCGGCAAGCTGACGTGTGTCGACAGCAAGATCAGCATCCGTCGTCATCAGCGGGACGTTCAGGTCCGTCGCTCCGGTGTGGTGGTAGACCGCCTGGGCACCCACCAGAACGAGACTGGACAGGTGGCTGTCCAGAGCTGAGAGAGCGTGGAGCAGCACTTTGCGTGCAGCCACGTACTCGGGTGCAGGTTCATCCATGATCATTCCTTCCACAGCGGGTCCGTTGCCGCTAGCGCGTTCATGAGCTGCTGCGCCTCCGCATCGGAACGGCCGGGCAACGTCATCAGGTCCGCGACGACCAACGGAAGCGGAGCTGTCACGAGCGTCCCGGGGTCACCGGCGGGCATGAGGATGTCCGAGTCCTGCGGCCGCGCGATGATCACATTCGCGGTCGCAGGTTCCGCATCGATCAAGCCGAGAGGGGCGGCGACCTGTACCGGGTCCGCCGAGTAGAGGGCAAGGAGGCGGAGGGGGACAACGGATGTCACTGACTCCGGAAGCAGTCGACGCGCAGCGGCTGATCCGGTGAGGGCAACGCCGGTCAGATCACCGAGACGGGCCATCGCCCGGTCCAATCCCCTCGCCGCGATGAGATACCGGACCGAATGATTGGTCCTGGCGAAGGCGTAGTCCGCCACCCACCGACGTATCAGACCGCGGCGCCGGACGGCGACGACGCCGCCGTCCTTACCTCGGTCGACGATGCCCTCCGCGGCCAAGGTGGCCAGAAGCTTGGACACCGAGCCCGGCGACACACCGGCGATGCCGGCGAGGGCTCGGACTCGGACGGGCAACTCGGTCATCGCCAGACTGCGAATGATTCGACTTGCTGCAAGTCCGTTGAGCCTGGTCACCGCTGCGGACTTGACGGGTGAACGCGGCGATCGAGCTGCACCTTGTCCGGTGAGAAGCACGAGGGGCTTGATTGAGGCGACCCGAATCCAGCCGGTCGAGTCGGCAAAGCTGAAGTCTTCAGCGGCCAGTGTGTCCCGCAGTGCAGGCCCGATGTAGTCGGAAACGAACAGGATCGGAACACCGCCGTTCGAGCGTTGAAGATCTCGGAGCGCGCGAACGAGCACCGAGCTGGAGAGTGCGCCGGACCGCTTCGCTTCGACCAGAAACGAGAGCCGTGCAGGAGCCGGTCCTACGAGTTCGACGAGTCCGTCTGCTTTCGAGTCGCCAGACTCCTGGTTGTAGTCGATGCGCCAGGATGTAGGCAGCAGCGCGGCGAGTCGAGCGAGCGCCTCACCTACCATTGATTCTCGAAGTGGCGTGTTTCCCATGGCGAGAAACAGGCTATTTCAAGAAACGTCTCACATCAACCTGCTCCTCGACGACTGGAGCCTCGTTGGTCGCCTGGGGCGGCGCTGATCTTGGTCTTCTCGTTCGCCTCGATGGTCGGCGGCGGCGGCCTGGACGTCGCCACCTTCGCCTCGGAATGAGAAACGGCTCCGGATCCGGAGCCGCGAGTGCCGGTGAGCACCGGCGTCTGATTTCCTGTTAGCTCAAGCTTATCGCAGTCCCACCCCGCGCCGCCTCCGGTTTATCGGCCCGTGAAATCGGGCTACCGGACCGGCTCGGAAGCTGCGCACAATGACCCGGCTCGGCCAGGAGACTCCTAGCTGACCAGGAGGTTCGTTGTGTCAGCGGATGACACGGCCACGGCCGGCGGCGAGGTTCGCCGCCGGCTTGCCGACAGTCCGGTCCGCTATCTCCGGCACGCGCAGGTGCTCTGGCGGGCCTCCCGCGGGTGGACCGCGCTGAGCACGCTGCTGGTCCTGCTCGACGCTGTCGTCCGGACCCTGTTGATGATCATGATCGGCCGGTTCGCCGGCGCGGTCGCGGCGGCCGTCCGGCCCGGCGCCCCGGCGTCGGAGGTTGATCAGGTCTGGAGCTCCCTGGTCGCGATCGCCGCCCTGCTGCTGCTCGGCCCGGCGGTGCAGTCGCTGAAGGCGGTGACGGCGGCGCGCTGCTCGGCGGCCTACCTCGCGTACGTCTTCGATCTCCTGGCCGAGGCCGGCGTCGGGCCGCGCGGGATCGGGCACCTGGACAGCCCGGGTCCCGCGGGCCGGCTCCGCGCCATCGCCGACGCCACGAAGGACTGGTCGTTCCTGATGGGGATCGACTCGACCTGGTCGGTGCTGACCTCGCGGCTGGCCGCGGTCGGCGCCCTGGTCCTGCTGCTGCCCTGGCGCTGGTGGGTGCCGCTCCTGGTCGCCGCCACCTTCGTCCTGCTGTCGTACGTGTTCATGGGCTGGATCGGCCTGGCGTTCGACCGGCTGCTGCAGACCACGGGTGACCAGCGCCGGCGGGCCGGCTATCTGCGCGGCCTGATGCTCGGAACCGAGGCGGCGAAGGAGATCCGGCTGTTCGGCCTGGCGGACTGGCTCGGCGAGACGTACCGGTCGACCTGGACCGAGGCCATGACGGGACTGTGGCAGTCCCGGCAGCGCGGCCTCGGGCCGGTGCTGGGCGCCTGCCTGGCCGTGGCCGCGACGACCGGCGGCGCGTTGATCATGATCGGGGTGGACGTCGTCGCCGGGGCGGTGACGCTGGGCGGCGCGGTGACGCTGGCCCAGGCAGTGCTGCGGCTGCAGATGTTCGGCCAGCTCGGGAACCCGAGCTCCGCCCTGACCCGGAACACCTCGACGCTGAACGCCCTCGCCGAGCTGCGCCGGGAACTGGGACTGCCCGCGGTCCGCACGCTTCCCGGTACGGCCCGCCCGGCTGGTCCCGATCGTGGCCCGGCCGCGGTCCGACTGGACGGCGTCAGCTTCGGCTATCCGAGTCGGAGGACCCTCGCCCTGGACGGGGTCAGCCTGGACGTGCCGGCCGGGCAGTCGATCGCCGTGGTCGGCAGCAACGGCGCCGGCAAGTCGACCATGATCAAACTGCTCTGCGGGCTCTACCAGCCGGACCAGGGCACGGTCCGGGTGGACGGCGCCGACCCGGCGGTCGACGAGACCGCCCGGAGCCGGGTGGCGGTGATCTTCCAGGACTTCGTCCGCTACCACCTGCCCTTGCGGGACAACGTCCGGCTCGACGCCGGCGATCATGATCACGAGGTACTGGAGCGGGCCCTCGCCGATGCCGGCGGCGCCGGTCTGCTGAACCGTCTCGATCATGGTTGGGACACCGTGCTGTCGGCGGCGTACGACGGCGGCACCGACCTGTCCGGCGGCCAGTGGCAGCGGGTCGCGCTGGCCCGGGCGCTGGCCGCGGTGGCCGACGGTGCCGGCGTGTTGATCTTGGACGAGCCGACCGCAGCGCTGGACGTGCGGGCCGAGGCGGAACTGTTCGACCGGTTCCTCGAGGTGACCCGCGGCGTCACCACGATCCTGGTCAGCCACCGGCTGTCCAGCGTCCGGCACGCCGACCGGATCGTCGTGCTGGCCGACGCCGCGGACGATGATCAGGGAATCGTCGAGGACGGGACGCATCAGGAACTGATGGACCGCGGCGGCCGGTACGCGGCCATGTTCCGGCTGCAGGCGCGGCGCTTCGCCCGCGACGACTCCGGCGAGGAGGCCCGATGAGCCCGGCCCTGCGCGGGATCGGCATCGTGCTGCGGACGGCGGTCCGGGTCAGCCCCTGGCAGTCACTGCTGTGCCTGGTCGAGACGGTCGGCAAGGTGCTGGCCGCGCTGGCGCCGCTGTTCATCGGGATCTTCGCCGCCGGGGCCGTCGACCGCGACCTCGGCCGGATGGCCGGCGCGGCCGCCGCCCTGGTCGGTTCGACCGCCGTCACGAACGCGTTCTCGGCCCTCGGCGTGAACGCGCAGGTGAAGCAGCACGAACTCGTCGGGCACACCCTGGACGCCGAGATCGCCCACCGCACCGCGCGGCTGCCGACCCTGGACCACCTGGAGTCCGCCCGCTTCCAAGATCGACTGCAGCTCCTGAAGGACGGCGAGGGCGTGCTCGGCGGAGCCTTCAGCCTGCTGGTCCACACGATCAACATCCTGGCGTTCTCGGTCGCCGTGCTGATCGTGGCGGCCACGGCGGACTGGCGGCTGTTGATCTTGATCGCGATCGGCGGGGTCCGGATGCTCAGCGCCCGCTGGACCGTCCGCTGGGAGCGGGACGCCGAAGAGGCCGGCGCCGCCGCGAGCCGGCTGTCCCGCCATCTGCTCGACCTGACCGGTTCGCCCGCGGCCGGTGCGGAGACCCGGGTCTTCGGCCAGCAGCAGCCGCTGCGCCGCCGGCTCCGGGCCGCGGTCCTCGGCTGGCGTACCCCACTGGTCCGGGCCGGCGACCGGACCAGTGTGCTGGACGCCGGGCACCTGCTCGTCTTCTACGCCGTGGCCGCGCTGATTCTGGCCTGGATGACCCGGGATGCCTTGGCCGGAACGGTTTCCGTGCAGGCCCTGGTGGTCGCCGTCGGGGTGCTCGGCTCCCTGCACGGCGTGAGCTCGTCCTTCGTCGAGGCGATCCGCAACTTCAGCAGGATCGGCCGGAACTGCGCCCGGCTGGTCTGGCTGATCGACTACACCGACCGGGTCACGGCGGAGCAGCCGGCCCGGACCGTACCGCCGGCTCGGATCGAGCACGGCCTCCGGATCGAGAACCTGAGCTTCGGCTACGGCGACGCCGACCGGCCGGTGCTGACCGGCATCGATCTCGACCTGCCGGCCGGAACGGTGATCGCCCTGGTCGGCGAGAACGGCGCCGGCAAGTCCAGCCTGGTGAAGTTGATCAGCGGGCTGCACCGGCCGACCGGCGGCCGGATCATGATCGACAACCAGGACCTCGCCGACCTCGACCCGGCCTCCTGGCGGACCCGGCTGTCCGGAGCGTTCCAGGACTACGCCCGGTTCGAGTTCACCGCGCAGCACGCGATCGGCGTCGGCGACCTCCCGGCACTGGACCGGGAGGACCGAGTCCGCCGGGCCCTGCACGACGCGGCCGCCGAGGACGTCATCGCCGCCCTGCCGCAGGGACTCGGCACCCAGCTCGGCACCACCTGGCCGGCCGGCGTCGACCTCTCCGGTGGCCAGTGGCAGCGGATCGCCATCGCCCGCGGCATGATCCGCCCGGCCCCGCTGCTGCTGATCCTCGACGAACCGACCGCGGCCCTCGACGCCGCCACCGAGCACGCCCTGTTCGAGCGCTACGCGGCCGCCGCCCGCACCGCCGCCGGCCACGGCGCGATCACTCTGCTGGTCACCCACCGCTTCTCCACCGTCGCGGCCGCCGACCTGGTCGTCGTGCTCGACCAGGGCCGGGTCGTCGAGACCGGCACCCACGAGGACCTGATCGCCGCGGGCGGTCGGTACGCGGAGCTGTACGAACTCCAAGCCCGCGGCTACCGCTGACCCCTCCTCCCCCAACCCCCGCTGACTGGGCACAAAAGCAGGCGTTTGGACGGCGTGTCGCTGCGGTTGTGCCGAGTCGACGGAGCCCGGGGTCGTCGGTTCGGAAGGGGAATCGCGACCTGCCGGATCACGAGATCCGGCCGGCGGTGTCCGATCCGACCGGGCCCGTTCGTGGTGAGGGCAAGGAGACCCTTTCACCCCGAACGAGGAGATTTGATCATGAAGGAATTCGCCACCAAGCCCGGTACGAAGATCGCGGTGTGGATCGTGTCCGCCCTGCTCGCGGCGTTCTTCGTGTTCGTCGGCGGCAGCAAGGCCCTGATGGCGTGGGAGGTGCTGGAGGCCGCCTCGATGGGGATCCCGGTGATCCTGCTCAAGACCGCCGGGTTCGCGGAACTGTTCGGCGCGGCCGGGCTGATCCTGCCCGCGCTGACCCGGATCGCCCCGGTGCTGACCCCGATCGCCGCAGCCGGCCTGGTGCTGACCATGATCGGCGCGACCGGGGTGGAGATCGCGCTGGGCCATCCGGTCACCGCGGTCCAGGCCGGGGTCGCCGGCCTGCTGTCCGCCTTCGTCGCCGTCGTCCGGTTCGCCGGGTTGCGGGCGACCACGCCGAGACGAGTTCGGACGATCGGCACCCGTACCGGCGTGTCTGCTGGTGCGGCCTGAGACCGTACGCGATGATCTTCGGACTCAGGCGGCCTGTTCGCCGCGATCAGCGGTGAGCAGGCCGTCGACGAATCTGGTGGTGTGCCGGGCGGCAGCGAAGTCCGGGTCGGTGATCAGCCGGCGCAGCAGCGGGATGGTGGTCCGGACCCCGGGACCCTCGACGACATACTCGGCCAGAGCCCGATCGGCGCGGGCAATCGCCTGCTCCCGGGTCGGCGCCCAGACGATCAGCTTCGCGATCAACGAGTCGTAGTGCGGCGACACCGTGTCGCCCTGGACGAAGCCCGAGTCGATCCGCACCCCCGGTCCGCCCGGCTGCCGCAGCTCGGTCAGCCGGCCCGGGGTCGGCGCGAAGCCGCGGTCCGGGTCCTCAGCGTTGATCCGGCACTCGATCGCCGCCCCACGCGGCCGAACGTCGTCCTGCTCGTAGCCCAGCCGTTCGCCGCCGGCGACGCGGAGTTGCTCGGCGATCAGGTCGAGGCCGGTCAGCATCTCGGTGACCGGGTGCTCGACCTGGATCCGGCCGTTGATCTCCATGAACGTCGCCCGGCCGTCCGGGTCGACCAGGAACTCCATGGTGCCGGCGCCGACGTACCCGATCGCCTTCGCGCCGGCCACCGCATACCGGCCCAGGTCGGCCCGCAGTTCGTCGGACAGTCCCGGCGACGGGGCCTCCTCGACCAGCTTCTGGTGCCGCCGCTGCAGACTGCAGTCCCGCTCCCCCAACGACACCGCGGTGCCGTGGCCGTCGGCCAGCAGCTGGACCTCGACGTGCCGGGCGGCGGGCAGGAAGCGTTCCAGGTAGACGTCGCCGTTGCCGAAGATCTGCCGGGCCAGCGCGACCGTGCGGCGGTACGACTCCGGCAGCTCGGCCGCCGTGTGCACCACCTGGATGCCCCGACCGCCGCCACCCGCCGCCGCCTTCAGCACCACCGGATAGCCGATCCCGGCGGCGATCGCGACCGCGTCGGCCTGGGTCGGCACGGCCCCGTCGCTGCCCGGCAGCACCGGCAGCCCGGCCTCGCGCATCGCGACCCTGGTCCGGGCCTTGTCGCCGAGCTCTTCCATCACCGCGGGCGGCGGGCCGACGAACACGATCCCGTTCTCGGCGCAGATCCGGGCGAAGTCCGGGTCCTCGGACAGGAAGCCGTAGCCGGGATGGATCGCGTCGACGCCGTGCCGCAGCGCGGTCTCGATCAGGCTCGGCAGATAGAGGTAGCTGCGCTTCGCCGCGGGCGGCCCGATGTGGGCGGTCTCATCGGCGTAGCGGGCGACAGCGCTGTCCAGATCCGCGCTGGAACAGACGGCAACTGTACGGATGCCGAGCTCGCGACAGGTCCGGGCGATCCGCAGCGCGATCTCGCCGCGGTTGGCGATAAGCACCGACCGGATCGGCTTGGTGATCATGAGACCGCCTCCCGGATCCGGACCAGCGGTTCGCCGAACTCGACCGGCGCGGCGTCGGCGACCAGCACCTCGACCACCTCGCCGGACCGGTCCGCGGCGACCGGGTTCATCAGCTTCATCGCCTCGATGATGCCGATCGTCTGCCCGGCCTCGACCCGGTCGCCCGGCCGGACGAACGGGTTCGCGCCCGGCTCCGGAGCCACGTAGAAGGTGCCGACCAGCGGCGCCGGGATCACCTCCCCCTCGATCTCGGCGATCTGCTCCGGCTCGGCTGCCGGGCCCTGCGGAACGGCCCGCGGCGCCGGGGCGGCCGCGCCGTCCGGCAGCACCATCGCCGGCTCGGCCCAGGTCACCTCGAGCGAACACTCGCCGGACCGGACCGAGACCCGCGACACCGGGCCCGGCACGGTCTTGACCAGGCTGCTCACCTCTTCCCGGAGCAGCCGCAGCGTGCTGTCGTCTGACTCGGCGTTCATGCGGTCACCCCCAGTGCGCGGAACCGGTCGAAGCGCTGCTGCCGGCACTTCTCGCCCGACCAGCCGGCCACCGCGTCCAGCTCGGCCATGATCATCGAGCGGACGGTCGCGGTGGTCTCGTCCGGCGCCGTGTGCGCGCCGCCGTCGGGTTCCGGTACGACCGCGTCGACCACGCCGAGCTTGATCAACTCCGGCGCGGTGATCTTCATCGTCTCGGCCAGCCGGGCCGCCTCGCCGGCGTGCCCGTACAGGATGGTCGAGCAGCTCTCCGGGCTGATCACCGAGTAGCAGGCGTTCTCCAGCATCAGGACCCGGTTGCCGACGGCCAGCGCGAGCGCGCCACCGCTGCCGCCCTCGCCGGTGATCACGCTGATCACCGGGACGGTCAGCTCGGCCATCCCGGCGATGCACTCCGCGATCGCCCAGGCCTGGCCGCGTTCCTCGGCCGCGACGCCGGGGGCGGCGCCCTGGGTGTCGACGAAGGTGATCACCGGTACGTCGAGCCGTTCGGCCAGCCGGAGCAGCCGGAGCGCCTTGCGATAGCCCTCCGGCTGCGGCATCCCGAAGTTGCGCAGCACCAGGGTCGCCGTGTCGTGGCCCTTCTCGTGGCCGAGCACCATCACGGTCCGGCCGCCGATCGAGGCCAGCCCGCCGACCACCGCCGGGTCGTCGCCGTGGGTCCGGTCGCCATGCAGCTCGACGAAGTCGTCGCAGATCGCCTCCAGATAGTCGGAGGTGACCGGCCGCTGGATCTGCCGGGCCAGCTTGAGCACGTCGGCGGCCGGCCGCTGCCGTACCTCCGCGGTGTCGAGTCGATCATGGAGCGCGGCGCTCCGGTCGTCCCCCGCGGACCGGCCGGCGTCCAAGATCAACAAGCGGGTCAGCGTCGAGCGCAGGCTCTTCCGCGGCTCCACCCGGTCGATCATCCCGGCACCGTGCAGGTATTCGGCGGTCTGGAAGCCCTCCGGCAGCCGTTCCCGGGTGGCGTTCTCGATCACCCGCGGCCCGGCGAAGCCGATCATGGCGCCCGGTTCGGCGATCAGCACGTCGGCCAGCGTCGCGAACGACGCGGTCACCCCGCCGTAGGTCGGATCGGCCAGCACCCCGATGGTCAGGATGCCGCGCCGCCGTGCCTCCGCCATCGCCTGCGCCGTCTTCGCCAGCTGCATCAGCGACAAGCACCCCTCCTGCATCCGGGCCCCGCCGGACGAGACCAAGATCAGGTACGGCCAGCCGCGGTCCATCGCATCCTCGGCACCGCGGGTGATCACCTCGCCGACCGCCGAGCCCATGCTGCCGCCGAGAAACCCGAAGTCCATCGCGGCCAGAACCACCGGCCGGCCGCCGATCGTCGCCGTGCCGTGCACCGCCGCCTCGTCCAGCCCGGACCGGCGCCGGGCCCGCTGCACCCGTTCCGGGTACGGCAGCGTGTCGCTGAACCCGAGCGGATCCGCGCTCCGCGGTTGATCATCGGCCGGCACCCAGGAACCGGGGTCGACCAGCTGGTCGATCCGTTCCCCGGCACCGATCCGGTGGTGGTGGCCGCAATCCGGGCAGACCTGCTGGTCCCGGCGCAGCCGCGGCTCGTACAGGGTCACCGAACAGCGCGGGCAGCGCACCCAGGCGCCGGCCGCGGTGTCCACCGGTGGTGACAGGGTCATCGCGGGCCTCCTTCCGGAGTCCAGCTGTAGAAGCCGGAGGCCATCGCGTCGGCCGGGCTGCGCCAGGTCGCCGGGTCGTACGGCGCGATGAACGCATCGAGGTCCGAGCTCAGCTCGCGGAAGTCGTCCCGCCCGCGGGCCTCGGCCATCGCCGCGGCCGGGTCGCCGGCGAACTCGACCTGGTGGAAGTACAACCCCTGGTACTCGTACAGGTCGCGCCGGACCACCCCGAGCGCGCGCGGCAACTCGGTCCGGTCCGAAGCGCCGAACAGCCGCGCGACGTCGCCGGCGGCACCCGGCCTGATCCGGGCCACGATCAGCATCCTTGTCGTCACTGGAATCCCTCTCCCTGTTAGGAATCGCACCTCTGACTCACGACACTAGAAACCCGTCCGGCCGCTGTCGCCCGCCCGGAATGGGAACTTTGATCTCCCCCCGCGGTCGGTCCTCCACTCCCGGAGGCGGAGATCCGGACGAGATGCCGTTCTCGTACGCGTAGATCACGACCTGCACCCGGTCCCGTACCCCGAGCTTCTGGTACAGGTGCTGCACGTGCGACTTGATCGTGCTCTCGCCGAGCACCAGGTGCTGCGCGATCTCGGCGTTGTTGTAGCCCTGCACCAGCAGCAGGAACACGTCGTACTCGCGGCCGGTCAGCGCGGCCAGGCCGGTGCCGTCGGTGGTCGGCCCGAGCGCGGGCCGGCGGACGAACTCCCTGATCAACATCCGGGTCACGGTCGGTGACAGCAACGCGTCGCCGGACGCGACGGCCCGGACCGCCTCGACCAGCTGGGTGCCGGTCGACTCCTTGAGCAGGAAGCCGCTGGCGCCGGCCCGCAACGCCTCGAACACGTGCTCGTCCTGGTCGTACATGGTCAGGATGATCACCTTCGGACCGGGCCGGCCGTCGGCGCACAGCTGCCGAGTCGCTTCCAGCCCGTCCATCCGCGGCATGTTGATGTCCATCAGGACGACGTCCGGATGGTGCCGGCGGACGTCCCGGATCGCTTCGATCCCGTTCCCCGCCTCGCCCACCATGATCATTCCCGGCTCGTCGGCGATCACCGATCCGACACCGTGCCGGACCAGCGGCTGATCGTCGACGATCA
This sequence comes from Microlunatus sp. GCM10028923, assembly GCF_042666975.1. Classification (NCBI taxonomy): domain Bacteria; kingdom Bacillati; phylum Actinomycetota; class Actinomycetes; order Propionibacteriales; family Propionibacteriaceae; genus Microlunatus; species Microlunatus sp. GCM10028923. Next base: position 22,766 of record NZ_JBHTFF010000005.1, read on the forward strand.
GGATCTTGATCTCATCCACGACCTCTCCCCCCGCAGTGCCGAAAGGTCCTCCGGGCCGGCCGGCAGGATCGCCTCGATGAAGAAGCGCCGGTCATCCCTGCTGCCGTAGCCGAACGATCCGCCCTGTTCGGCCACGCGTTCCTCCAGGCCGCGCAGCCCGCCGTCCACCCGGTCACCGGCGGCGACCTGACGATGCGCCGCCACCTCGTTGATCATGGTGATCCGGACCTGAACGCCGAACGACACCGTCACGTCCACCGAGCCGGTGCCGTACTTGAGTGCGTTGGTCAGGCCCTCCTGGACCACCCGGACCGTCGTATGCCGGACTCCGGCCGGCAGCGTCCGTTCCAGCTCCGCGTTCTCGAAATGCAGGCCGCCGCCCGGGTTCACCCGGGTGAACAGCTCCACGATCTCGGCCACCGCGTCGCTGGTGCCGGTAACGATCTCCCGGTCCAGCCCCACCGTGGACGTACGCCGGAGCAATCCCAGGATCCGGCGCAGTTCACCCATCGCGTCCCGCGACGTCTCCTCGATCGAGCGGGCGTGCGTCGCCCCGTCGTCCCGATCGACCTCCATCCGCCGGGCCGTCATCATGATCACCACCAGCCGATGGCCGATCACGTCGTGCAGTTCGCGCGCGATGCGCCTCCGTTCCCGACCGACGGCGTCGCCGATCCGCTCTGTCCCGTTGACAATCCCCGCATCCGGTTGGATGACGTTCCCCGCTGAACTTCGGACTCCCTCACAGTTACCGAACCTCAACCCGATCACCTCCCTTGCGAAGACCATAATCTTCGCAGTGAAGTGTCACAAGGTTGTCCAAAGATAACGTTCGTTACAGTCGTACGAATTCTTTCCCACAGTCGACAAGACGCATATCCGGCATAACTGTTGAACTTCGAAGCAATTCGAGATCCCTTGCACGCAAGGGATTCACTGCGCTCTGATCATCACGGATATTCGTAGATCCGGACGCGAGAAATTCGCGAAGACGCCCGAATCGGATCGCGCAGTTCGCAACCCTCGAAATCCCCGCAGAATTCGAATTCTTCCGACCACACCAGGCGGGTGAGCGCAGAACGATCCCCCGGAATCGGCGCTGGTAGGACTCCACGGTAACCGACGCCGGTGCAGTCGACCCGGGTAAGTTTCTGTGAGCTTTGTGTGAAGTCACCCGGGAGGTCCGGTGTGCCCTCCGTCACCGTGTCTCAGGTGCCGGGACGGCGCAGCACGGCGGCGGCGTTGAAGCCGCCCGCGCCCCGCGCCAGGACCACGACGGCGCGCAGATCCGGCACCGGACGGGCCTCGGTCACCAGGTCCAGCGAGGTCGCCACGCCGTCCAGGTTGACCGACGGCGGCAGCACCCCGTGACGCAGCGCCAGGGCCGCCCAGGCGACGTCCAGGGCGGCGCCGCCGGAGCAGAGCCGGCCGACCATCGTCTTCGGTACGCAGACGGCCACGCCGCCCGGCCCGAATACCTCGCCGATCGCGGCCTCCTCGAGCCGGTCCAGCCGGGGATCGCCGGCCGCGTCGGCGAACACGGCGCCCACTTCCGCCGGGGCACAGCCGGCCCGGTCCAGCGCGGTCCGCAGCGCCCGGGTCAGCTGCCGGTGATCGGGCGCCGGGTCGGTCGGGTGGTGGGCGTCATGGGTGGCCGCGGTGCCGGCCAGTTCCGCGTACGCGGTCGCGCCGCGCTCGGCCGCGAAGCCCGGCGACTCCATGATCAACATCGCGCCGCCCTCGCCCGGCACCTGGCCGGTCGCGTCGGCCGCGAACGGGCGGTAGGCGGTGGCCGGGTCGCGGCCCGTGCTCAGGCCCGGCTGGCTGGACTGGCAGACGATCGCGTACGGGGACAGCGGCGCCTCGGTACCGCCGACGACGGCCGCCCCGACCCCGCGCCGGATCGACCGGCTCGCCGCGGCGAGGGCGTCGAGCCCGCCGGCCGCGTCGGAGACGATCACGCCGCAGGATCCCTTGAGCTGCTCCTTGATCGAGATCTGGCCGCTGCTGGCGGCGTAGAACCAGCCGATCGACTGATAGGCGCTGACCGCCCGCGGGCCCTGCCCCCAGAGGGCGTGGATCTCTCGCTGACCAAACTCGTTGCCGCCGGAGGCGCTCGCGGTCACCACCGCGAGCCGGTACGGATCGTGGTCGGCCGGGTCCAGCGCCGCGTCGGCCAGGGCCAGCCGGGTCGCCTCGAGGGCGTACCAGGTCCACCGGTCGGTCTGCACCCGGAGCTTGCTGTCGGTCCGCTCGGCCGGGTCGAAGCCGGGCACCTGGCCGACCACGCCGATCGGCAGGCCGCTCGCGTCGTACCCCTCGACGGGGCCGAGCCGGCAGGTCCTGGTCAGGGTCTGTTGCCAGTGATCGGCAACCCCGATCCCGGTCGGTGCGACCACCCCGATCCCCGTGATCACCGGATTCATCATGCTGCGACCTCCGCCACTCGTGAGAACACCATCGCCGACTGGAAGCCGCCGAAGCCGCTGCCGGCGGACAGCGCATGATCAACTCGGACCTCGCGCGCCACCTGCGGCGTGTAGTCGAGGTCGCACTCGGGATCCGGCGTCTCCAGGTTCGCCGTCGGCGGCACCACCCCGCGCTGGATCGCCAGCGCACAGGCGGCCATCTCGATCGAGCCGATCGCGCCGAGCGAGTGCCCGACCACCGACTTGATCGAACTGATCGGCACCCGCCGGGCATGATCACCGAGCGACCGCTTGTAGGCGGCCGTCTCGTGCCGGTCGTTCTGCTTGGTGCCCGAGCCGTGCGCGCTGATGTACGAGATCTGGTCCGGGTTCAGCCGGGCCTGGCCCAGCGCGTCGACGATCGCGTCGCCGAGTTCGACCCCGTCCGGGCGCAGCCCGGTCATGTGAAACCCGTTGGCCCGCGCCGCGTAGCCGCCGATCTCGCAGTAGATCTCGGCGCCCCGGGCCAGCGCGTGGCCGAGCTCCTCGACCACCAGCACGGCCGCGCCCTCGCCGAGCACGAAGCCCTGCCGGTCCGCGTCGAACGGCCGGGAGGCGCGTTCCGGGTCGGCGTTGCGCGGCGTGGTGGCTCGGATCGCGTCGAAGCAGGCCACCGTGATCGGTGTGATCGGCGCGTCCGCCGCGCCGGCGATCATGACGTCCGCCTCGTCGTCCTGGATCAGCCGCAGCGCATGGCCGATCGCGTCGATGCCGGAGGTGCAGCCGGTCGACACGACGGTGGCGGCGGCCCGGGCCCCGAACCGGACCGCGAGCTCGGTCGCTGCGCTGGACGGGACCAGCGACTGGTAGAGGAACGGCATCGCGTGCCGGTGATCGACCAGCCAGTCCCGACCATGATCGCTGGCGACCACGTACTCGTCCTCCAGGGTGATCGACGAGCCGACCGCCGAGCCGAGCGAGATCCCGCGCCGGTCGCCGTCGTCCTGGTCGGGTTCGACGGCCAGCCCGGAGTCGGCAACCGCCTCGCCGGCCGCCGCGAGCGCCAGCTGGACGAACCGGTCGGTGCGCCGGCAGATCCGCGGCGTGAGGCCGTACCGGGACGGCTCGAAGTCCACCTCCGCAGCGATCTGGGACCGGAACCCGGTCGGGTCGAACGCGGTCACCCGGCGGATCGCCGGCTTCCCGTCGACGATCCGCTGCCAGAAGTCCTCCCGGGTCGGGCCGCCCGGCGCGACCACGCCGACGCCGGTGACGACGACTCTTCTCATCGCCCGACACCTGATCGGCTCGCCGCGCCGTCGCCGACCAGGACGGCCCGCTCCTCCGGGCCCGGCTCGGTGTCGACGTGGCCGAGCTGCGGTGCCGGTGCGAGCGGGCTGAGCTGGAACACCGCCAGCGCCTCGTCGTCGCCGATGTTGATCAAGCGATGCCGTACGTTGCGCGGCACCAGCAGCGCGTGCTCGCCCGGCACCGTGACCGCCTCGCCGTCCAGGTCCACCTGCAGCGTCCCGGACGCGACGAACAGGAACTCCTCCGAGTACGGGTGGTAGTGCTCCGAGACCCGTTCGCCCGGGGCCAGCCGGACCGCGCCGCAGAAGCCGGACGAGGACCCGACGTTCGGCGGAGCGATCATGGTCCGCAGGTCGCCGCCGCGCCGCCGGTTGGCCGGCACGTCGCCGAACCCGACCACCAGCCGGCGCCGCTGCTCCACCCGGTCCTTGATCAACTTCAGCTGGACCGCGCTGTTGCGGTTGATGTTGTCGGTCATCCAGGCGGTGTCCACCGGCGCGTCCGGCCGCATCTCGAAGTCCTGCACCCAGCGCAATTCGGTCCGGTCCGGACCCAGCTCCCGGTAGGTCCAGGTCAGGTTCATGAACTCGAACGGGCCCTTCTCGATCCGGCGGGCCCGGACTACGCCCTGCTCGGTGTCCCAGCGCCGCTCCGAGACCCAGGACCAGACCCGACCTTGATCATCGGGATGCATGGTCAGCCGGAACGTCGCGGAGTTCTCGGTCTCCTCGAGGATCTCGATCTCCGCGTACTCGGAGAACAGGTTGGGCCAGTCGCTCAGGTTGTTCGTCTGGGTCCAGACGAAGGAGCTCGGGGCGTCGATCTCGATGGCGTTGTCGGTGTGTCCGATCATGATGCGCTCCTCTCAGGCCTGGCCGGACAACCGGGCGTTGACCAGGTCGCGGATCCCGGCCGGCGTGGCCTCCGCGGTCAGGTCCGGCTCGATCTCGACCCCGAACTGATCTTGGATCCGGCCGGCGATCTCGACCCGGGCCAGCGAGTCGAGGTCGAGCTCGGTGAAGGTCGACTGGTAGGACTCGGGCACCGCGGCCGCGGTGTCCAGTCCGACCGCCAGCAGCAGCTGGCGAAGATCATCGTCGGTCAGGCCGGCGGTGGTCACTACGGTCTCGTTGGTCATGATCAAGTTCCCTTCAGGAGGAGGTCGTGGTCGGTTGGGCCGAGGTCTCGGCACAGATCTCGAAGCGGAGCGAGCGCGCCTCGGTGAAGCACTTCCGCAGCGGTGCGGCCAGTTCCCGGTGCTCCTCGGTGGCCTCCCAGGCCACGAAGGAGTCCAGGTCCCGCCATTCGCTGGTGATCATCCACTGCTCGGGATCGGTGGCCGACCGGCAGACCTGATCACGCAGGTGTCCGGGTACGCCGCGGGCCACCTCGTAGCGGATCTGTTCGTAGGCGTCCAGGAAGTCGTACTCGTACTCGAGCGGAACCTTGAGCAGGAAGACGATCCGGGCCCGGAAGCCCTCGGTGCCCGTCATCGCGCACCTGCCTGGGCCGGCGCGCCGGTGGCGGGTGCCGCGGAGGTACGGGCTCCCGGCGGCGGGCCACCCACCCCGGGCGGCGGCCCGCCGGCCAGCGCCGAGCTGTAGGAGAACTTGCCGAGCACCGGGACGACGCTGCCGTACAGGCCGTCCGACTCCGGACTGGTCAGGAAGCCGACCGCCCGGGCCACCAGGGCCGGGTCCACCGTGTGATCAAGATCAAGACCGGGCCGCTCGGCCCGCATCTTCGGCGTGTCCGCGATCGTCATCGACACCACGTTGGCGTGGATGCCGCGCCGCTTCACCTCGTGCGCCATGGACCGGACCCAGGTGGTCAGCGCCGCCTTCGCGGCCGAGTAGGCCGACAGCGCGGCCAGCGGCTCGACCGCCAGCGGGGTGCTGAAGTAGACCAGCCGGCCGCCCTCGGTCAGGTGCGGCAGCACCGCCTGGGTGGCCACCACCGCGGAGCGGAAGTTCGACATGATCAACTCGTCGTAGACCGCGACGTCGGTGAGCATCACCGGGCCGAAGCCGAACCGGCCGATCAGGTGGACCAGACCGCCGAGCCCGTCGAATCGTTCCGCGGCCCGGGCGGCCGCCTGCTGGGCGCCGTCCGGCTGGGCGGCGTCGGCCTGGAAGGTCTCGATCACGCCCGGCGCACCGTACCGGCGGTCCAGGTCGGCCAGCCGCTCGGCGTTGCGGCCGGTCAGCAGCAGCCGGTGGCCGCGGTCGGCGAGCACCCGGACGATCGGCTCGGCCAGCGGGCCGGTGGCGCCGGTGATCAACAGGGCCGGGGCCGTCTTTTCGGGGTCCCCGCGGCCCGGTTCGGGGGAGCGAAGCGGAGGAGAATCGGGTCGTGGGGTGTTTCTCATGTGGACGCCTCGAGGGTGGCGACCCGGGTGGTGACGTGCTCCATCATCGCCCGGCCGAAGAACGCCCGGGCACCCTCCGGTGTGCTGAGGTCCCGCGGCTCGGCCAGGAAGGGATCGAGGTCCCGCTCCAGCTGCTGGATGCTCGGCTGCCGGGCCAGGTGGGCCATGATGCTCGGCAGTGGCCCGTCCACCTCCATCATCCGGACCACCAGCCCGTCCTTGATGAAGATCGAGGTGCCGAGCAGGCGAGCCCCGTCCGGGGTCACCCACTCCGGCGGTTCGTAGCCGGCCAGGAGTTCCTTGACCTGGTCCTCGGTTCCGGGCCTGACCCGGAACATGATCGCGTATCGCTGCATCGTTCCTCCCGCGTCGTCGTCTGCTTCCAGCCTGGACATCAGCGCGGTCGCTGTCTTCCACCCGGTGGAGGAGATCCGGGCTCCCCTGCCTGGTGGACCGGGAGTTCATTCCGCCGACGGAAGACGATCATGGTCCGACCTGCGTACCGTCGTGATCATGATCTTGGAACCTCGGAACGTACGATGAGCCCGCCGGCCACCGCCGTGATCATCGGCGGCGGGATCGGCGGTCTCGCGACCGCCCGGGCGCTGCACCGGCAGGGCATCGCCACCACCGTGTACGAGCGCCGGGCCGAATCGACCGACGCCGGCGCCGGGAACGGCCTGGTGGTCTGGCACAACGCGACCATCGCGCTGCGCGGCCTGGGCCTGGAGCGCGAGCTGGCCGGCGCCGGGATTCCCTTGCAGCGTTACCTTTTCCGGTCCGCCACCGATCATGACCTGGCCACCTGGTCGCTGGCCGACGGCGCCCGGCGGACCGGCGCGGCCGCGTACACGGTGGCTCGTCCGGAGCTGCACCGGCTGCTCGCCGAGGCGGCACCCGGCCCGATCGAGTACGGTGCGCACTGCGTCGGCTTCGCGGAGGATGCCGACGGCGTTCTGGTCCGGTTCGCCGACGGCCGGGAGGTGCGGACGGACCTGCTGGTCGGCGCCGACGGGATCCGCTCGGTGGTCCGGCGGCAGCTGATCCCGGCCGAGCCGCCGCCCCGGCACGCCGGTGTCCGGGCCTGGCAGGGCGTGGTCGCCGACCCCGGCGGGCTGCCGGACGGCGCGTTCGTGAACACGTTCGGTCGCGGGCTGTGGTTCGTCTGCTACCGGCTGGCCGGGGGCCTCGTCTACTGGGACGGGGTGGTCAGCGACGAGGTCGCGCGCGATGATCACCGGCTGCGGGACGGGCAGCTCGGTGAGCAGGGCAAGGCGTTCCTGACCCGGCTGTTCGGCGACTGGCCCGGCCCGATCCCGGAGCTGATCGCGGCGACGCCGGCGAACGCCCTGCAGCCGGTCGACATCGCCGACCGCGACCCGGTGCCGCGCTGGAGCACCGACCGGGTCACCCTGGTCGGCGACGCCGCGCACCCGATGACGTTCAACCTCGGCCAGGGCGCCAACCAGGCGATCGAGGGCGCGACCGTGCTGGCGGGTTCGCTGGCGGCCGGTCCGGACCTGACGACCGCGCTGCGCCGTTATGACGCCGCGCGCACCGACCGGACCGCCCGGCTGGTCCGGCAGTCCCGGGCCAACGGCGTGTTCAGCCGCTGGCGGCATCCGGTGGTCTGCGCGGCCCGGGACGCATTCATGCGGATCGCGTTCCCGCGCCTGGTCTACCGCAAGACGTACCAACTGACGATGGATCTGAATCCGCTCACCACCACCGAAGGACGGCCATGACGACCCTGCAGCAGCCCACCACCGGCGTCAGCCGGACCGCCGTGATCATCGCCCAGGCCCGCGCCGAGGAGCACCGCCGGCCGGACCGGTTGTTCGACGACCCGCTGGCCCAGCACTTCGTCGACACGATCGGCTGGATCCAGGTCGCCCAGGCCGGCCGGCTGAACCAGGAGCACTTCGTCCTCCGGACCCGCTTCTTCGACGACTACCTGCGCTCGACGACCGCGGCCGGCCGGCGGCAGGTGGTGCTGGTCGCCGCCGGGCTGGACACCCGCGCCTACCGGCTGGACTGGCCGGACGGGACCCAGCTGTTCGAGATCGACCTGCCGGGCCTGGTCGCGTTCAAGCAGGCGGTGCTCGGCGTGCACCGGGCCGAGCCGCGCTGCCGGCGCACGGTGGTCCGGGCCGATCTGCGGGACGACTGGCCGGCCGACCTGATCGCCGCCGGCTTCGACCCGACGCGACCGACCGCCTGGCTGATCGAAGGTCTGCTGATGTACCTCGAGCGGGCCGACAACGACTCGCTGCTGGAACGGATCGGCGGCCTCTCCGCGCCCGGCAGCGCGATCGCACTGGAGCACATCAACCAGGCCTACGTCGACCTGCCGGAGATGCGGGCCGTGCACGAGCGGCTGAAGAACGTCGGCGCGTCCTGGCACTCGACGGTCGAGGACCCGGTGGCCTGGCTGGCCGGGCACGGCTGGACCGCGTCGGTGACACCGCAGACCGCGCTGGCCCAGCGGCACCGCCGGCCGGTCCCGCGGCTGACCGACCCGGCGATCGTCGACGACGCCCGGATGTGGCTGGTCAGCGGCGAACGCCACGCCTCAGCCCTTTGAGTCGGTACGGTCACCGCGCCCCTGAGGCCGTACCGTCACCGCTCCCTGAGCCGTACCACCACCGCTCCCTGAGCCTGTCGAAGGGCATGCCATGATCGGGCCGTACCCACTCCCGATCCGTTGGAGGCCTGTATGACCGGCGTCGCCCCGCTCATCCAACTGCGCAACGGCGCGAAGCTGCCCGCCCTCGGCCTCGGCACGTACGGACTGACCGGTGACGCCGGCGTCGCTTCCGTACGGACCGCGCTGCAGGCCGGCTACCGGCTGCTCGACACCGCCGAGAACTACCGCAACGAGGAGACCGTCGGGGCCGGCGTCGCCGCGTCCGGCGTGCCCCGGTCCGAGGTGTTCGTCACCAGCAAGTTCAACCGCGAATGGCACAGCGTCGACGGTGCGCGGAAGGCGTTCCAGGCCAGCATCGAACGGCTCGGCCTCGACTACCTGGACCTGCTGCTGATCCACTGGCCGAACCCGGACCAAGATCAGTACGTGGACGCGGTGCGCGGTCTGCAGGCGCTGCTGGAGGACGGCCTGGTCCGGGCGATCGGCACCTCGAACTTCAAGCCGGCCCACCTGCGCCGGGTGATCGACGAGACCGGGATCGTGCCGGACGTCAACCAGATCCAGCTCAGCCCGTTCCACCCGCGGGAGGAGGACCGGGCCTTCGCCGCGGAGCAGGGCATCGTGATCGAGTCCTGGACGCCGATCGGCGGCTCCGGCGACGGGCTGCGGAGCGACCCGGTGATCACCGAGATCGCCCGGGCCCACGACAAGACGGCGGCCCAGGTGATCTTGCGCTGGCACCACCAGCTGGGCCTGGTGGCGATCCCGAAGTCCGGCGATCCGCAGCGGCAGGCGGAGAACCTGGCGATCTTCGACTTCGAGCTCACCGACGACGAGCTGGCCGCGATCTCGGGTCTCGATCGACGCGGCGAGGGACTGGCCGATTCCGACCGCCAGGGCCACTGAGGCAGGTCAGTCGACCGGCGGCGGGTCGGCGGCCCGGCGGGTCCGGGTCGCCCCGACGCTCGCGATCACCACACAGGCCAGCGCGATCCACTGGGTCACGCTGAGGAACTCGGCCAGCATGATCATCCCGGCCAGGGCGGCGACGCCCGGCTCCAGGCTCATCAGGATCCCGAACACGCCCGGTGGGATCCTGCGCAGTGCCAGCATCTCCAGGCTGTACGGGATCACGGAGCTCATCAGGCCCACCGCGACGCCCAAGATCAACACCTGCGGCTGCAGCAGCGACGGCCCGGATTCGGCGACGGCGAACGGGGTCAGCCCGACCGTCCCGATCAGGCTCGCCACCGCAAGACCGGACAGGCCGGACCAGCTGCGGCCGGTGCGGGCGCTGAGCAGGATGTAGCAGGCCCAGCACAGGCCGGCCAGCAGGGCGAAGGCGACGCCGGGCAGGTTCAGCCCGGCCGGCGAGAAGCCGAGGATGGCCACCCCGGCGCCGGCCAGGATCACCCAGGCCAGGTCCCGGGCTCGCCGGGACATGATCACCGCCACCGCGAGCGGGCCGAGGAACTCGATCGTCACCGCGACGCCGATCGGGATCCGGGCCATCGACTGGTAGATCGCCCAGTTCATCACCATCAGGATGAGCCCGAAGCCGATCACCAGCAGCCAGTCCTGCCGGGACCGGCCGCGCAGCCGAGGCCGTACCATGATCAACAACAGCACCGCGGAACTGGTCAGCCGGAGCCAGACCATCGCGGTCGGCGAGACCACGTGGAACAGGTTCTTCGCGATCGCGGCGCCGAACTGGACCGACACGATGCCGATCAACACCAGCCAGACCGCCGGCACCCGGCCGGCCAGCCGATCCAGCCGCCCCGGCGGGTCGGCCTCCCCCAAGGACTCCGCGGACGTCACCGTCCCACTGTGTCAGACCTTGCGCGACGCCCCGTACGCCGTCCACTTCCCCACACTTCTTGGCGCTTCCCGCGAGTTATATCTCGCGGGAAGTGCCAGTTTTTCACGTAACGTGAAAAACTGCGGGGTCCCGGGCGGCGCCGATCGCGACGGCCAGCTCGAAGGCGTGCTGGTAGGCGCCGAGGTTGGCCGAGCGGGTGCCGACCAGGTCGAATGCGGTGCCATGGGCCGGGGTGCAGACGCCGACGCTGAGGCCGCCGGCCAGGGTCACCCCGCGGTCGAAGCCGAGCAGCTTGACGGCGATCTGGCCCTGGTCGTGATACATGGTCAGCACGCCGTCGAAGGCACCGTCCCGGGCGCGCAGGAAGATCGTGTCGCTCGGGTACGGGCCGGTCGCCGCGACGCCGCGCCGGGCCAGCTCGGCGACCGCCGGCTCGATGATCTCGATCTCGTGCCGGCCGAACCGGCCGCCCTCGCCGGCGTGCGGGTTGAGCGCGCAGACGCCGATCCTAGGATCCTCGAGGCCCCGCGCCCGGAGCACCTGCTGGAGCAGCAGGCCGCGTTCGACGACGAGGTCCTCGGTGATCAGGTCCGCCACCTCGGCGATCGAGCAGTGCGAGGTGACCCGCGCGGTGATCAGATCGGGCAGCACGTTGAGCTCGGTGGCCCGGGTGCCGTCGTCGAGGACGGTCTCGAACCAGGACATCTCGTCGTTCTCGGTCATCCCGGCCAGGTGCAGCGACGACTTGTTCAGCGGAGCGAAGACGATCGCGTCGACGGCATCCTGCTGGGACAGCTCCAGCGCCCGGCGCAGGCTCGCCATCGCCCAGCGGCCGCCCGCCTCGGTCGCCTCCTGCCGGACGAACCCGCCGGCCGGCCGCTCGCCGCCGTTGTCGACCAGGGTCGGCCGGCCGTCACCATGATCACGAGACCAGCCGAACTCGACCCCGGCGTCGGCCATCGCCCCGGCCAGCTCGGTCTCGTCACCGACCAGGACGATCTCGGCTTGCCGGGAGCTGGCCGGGTCGGCCAGCAGCCGGGCCACCAGTTCGGGCCCGATCCCGGCGGGATCGCCGAGGGTCAGGGCGATCCGGGGAAGCTTGTTCATGATCAACTCTCCTTGGTCGCCTGCTCGAGCAGGCCGCGCAGGTAATGCTGGTTCGTGGCGCAGACGCCGAGACTGTCTCCACCGTAGTGTTCCATCAGCAGGATGCCGTCGTAGCCGGCGGCCACCGCGTCCTTGATCACCTGCCGGTAGTTGATCAAGCCCGTCTCCAGCGTGGCCGGGGTGGAGCTGAACCAGCTGCCGTCGGCGGCCTCGTCGCGGTGGTAGTTCTTCAGGTGCCAGTAGTTGGCGTACGGCAACGTCTTGGCGTAGAGCTCGCGCCAGTCCTCGACCCTGCGGTGCAACCGGATCAGGTTGCCGACGTCGGGATTCAGCCCGACGTTGTCCAGCCCGACCTCCTCGATCAGCCGGACCGCGCTGTCGGCCGTGCCCAGGTAGGTGTCCTCGTACAGTTCCAGCGACATCCGCAGCCCGACCTCGGCAGCGTGCCGGCCCAGCTCGCGGATCCGGGACACGGTGGCCGCCCACACCTCCGGATCGTCCGGGTCCTCGGGCCCGGGAGCGGTCCAGAACCACAGCGCCGACCGTTGCGCCGCGCTGAACGGCTGGTGCAGGCCGGTCGAGAACACCTCCATCCCCCAGGCCGCGGCGGCGTCGATCGACCGATGCGCGTACGCGAGGTTGGCCTCCTCCTGGCCGGGCATGATCACGCTCTTGCGGGCGACGTGCAGCGACGGGATCGCGATCCCGTACTCGCCGGCGAGCTTGATCAGTTCGTCCCGGCGGGCGGCGTCGTAGTCGGCCGGACGGAGATGGCTGTCGGCCAGTTCGATCCGGTCGAAGCCGAGGTCGGACACCTCCCGGAACACCTCCCGCCAGGCCTCGGGTTCGGCGTCGTGCAGCGGCACACCGTCGCGGCCGGCCGTGGGAATGCCGTGCAGACAGGTGGCGATCGGCCAGTCCTGCGCCGAGGATGTCGGCGTCGGGTCCTGGAGACTCGGGGCAGCCATGGTGCTCCTCTCGGTGGCTCCGGCGCCGCGACAGCAACGCCTACCTATATCCTATAGGATAAGGCTTGAAGAGAGGACACCGATGACGCTGCGGCTTCTTGATCATGCCGTGATCGACTGCTCGATGCCGATCGAGGAGCACTGGCGGTTCGCGCCGACGATCACGTACCGGGAGGGCACCGGGAAGGGCGGCTGCGCCTTCCACAACACGGCCCTGGCCATGAGTGCGCACGGTTTCACCCACGTCGACGCGCCGCGACACATCGACCCGGACGGAGGCTGGCTGGCCGAGGTGCCGCTGCAGTCGATCATGGGCCCGGCCGTGATCATCGACGTCTCGGCCGCCGGCGACAACGCACCGATCGGCACCGAGCTGCTCTCCGGAGCGGAGGTACGGGAAGGCGACATCCTGCTGCTCCGCAGTGATCATGAACGCCGCTGGCCGACCACGACGCCCGAGTACTGGACCCGAGCACCCTGGCTGACCCGGGCAGCCGCCGAGTGGGTGCGGGCCGCCGGCGTCTCCGCGATCGGGTACGACTTCCCGCAGGACCGCGGCATCCGGGCCGACTACGTCGACGACTGGACCCCGGCCGCCGAGCTGGACGACGACTGGCCGTGTCACCGGATCCTCCTGGCAGCAGGGATTCCGCAGATCGAGTACCTGACCAACCTGGCGGCGATCAAGGTCACCCGGTGCACCTTCGCCGCCGTACCGCTGCGAGTGCCGCGCTCCGACGGGGCGCCGGTCCGCGCCCTGGCTTTCGTACCGGATGAGGGTGACTGATGCCGGTCCTTTAGTTTGTGATCATGCCCTCGAATCTCGCCTATCACGGCCCGCTCGGTGACATCTTCAACGACCACGCCGAGAACAGCGCGTACAACGCCTATATCGACCGGCCGGCGATGCTGGAACTGGCCGGCGACGTGGCCGGCCGACGGATCCTCGATGCCGGCTGCGGCGCCGGCTTCTACGCGGACGCCCTGGCCGAACGAGGGGCCTCGGTCTTAGGGCTGGAGGACAGTGCCGTGTTGGTGGAGCACGCCCGGACCCGCCTCGGTGATCGCGCGGAGGTACGCCGGCACGACCTGAACACGCCACTGGACGGGCTCGCCGACGGCTCGTTCGACGGCGTCCTGTGCGCGCTGGTGCTGCACCACCTGGCGGATCGGGGCCGGTTCCTCGCCGAGGTGTTCCGGGTGCTCCGCCCGGGTGGCTGGCTGGTCCTCTCGACGACGCACCCGACGGCGGACTGGCAGCACTTCGCGGACTCCTACTACTCCGAGGAGTGGGTCGATCTACCGTTGCCGGACGGACGCCACTCGGTCCGGCTGCAGCGGATGAACCTCGAGGTCTTCCTCGGCGAACTGCTCGGGGCCGGCTTCGTCCTGGAGCGGCTGACCGAGCCGCGCCCGGTCGAGGCCTATCGCGAGCTCGATGCGGGCCGGTACGACCGGCTGGCGCACCGGCCCACCCTGCTGGCAGTCCGCCTCCGCCGTCCGTGAGCCGGAAGCTGATCAAGGTTCGAGCCGGTACTCCCAGCCCTCCCGCCAGGCGAAGTCGGCCTTGATCAACTCCTCGAGGGGCCTGCCGTCGATGACGTGGTCCAGCGCCCAGCGGGTCGTGACGTGGCCGATGATCAAGATCCGGGAGCCCGACCAGCGACTCGGGAGGTCCGCCAGGAAGCCGCTCGCGCGCTCGACGGCCTGGCGCCAGCTCTCGCCGCCCGGGTAGGGCACGTCGAGGTGCTCGGCCAGGTCCCGGTGCAGGTCGTCGGCCGGCATCCCGTTCCGGTCGCCGTAGTCGCACTCCCGGAGCCGCCAGTCCAGCAGGATCGGCATCTCGGTGCCCGCGAACGCGACCGCTGCGGTCTGCGCGGCCCGGGTCAGGTCGGACGCGAACACGGCCGCCAGACCGTCGCCGCGCCGACGCTGGCCGAGCTCCTCGGCGAGCCGAAGCCCGCGGGCCGAGAGCTCGCTGCCCCGCCAGCCCGACGCCTGGCGCTGCTCGTTGTCCTGGCTGATGGAGTGGGTCTCGTACACGATGTCGACGGCCATGTCCCCAGCCTGCCAACCACCATCCGGTTCACCCACTCCCGGTCACCGAGTTCCCAATCGCCGACCGGGCAGTTGTGCAGCGACACGCCGCCCAGACGCCTGCTTTTGTGCCGGGTCAGCGGGTTTTCAGTGGCCGGAGAGGGAGCGGTTGCGGACGCCGGTGACGTGGCGGCGGAGGGCTTCGGGGGCGGTCGCAGGGTCGCTCTCGTACGCCTTCAGGACGGCCTCGTGTTCGGCGACGGCTTCGCGGACGTCGTCCGGACCGCGCAGGGCGGACTGGCGCATCCGGTGGGTCAGGGCGCCGAGGCCGTCGTACATCTCCACCAGGTAGCGATTGCCCGAGTGGGCGAAGATCACGTCGTGGAAGGCGCGGTCGGCGTCGAAGTAGCGCTGGGTCACCGGCAGCGGCACCGGTTCGTCGGCCGCGAGCACCTCGTCGCTGGCGGCCCGGTGCCGGTCGTGCGCCTCGCGGAGGGCGGGCAGCAGGCGATCGGTCGCGGCGGCCGCCAGCCGGGCGGCCGTCTCCTCCAGCATCACCCTGGCATCGAACAGCTCGGTCAGTTGCTCGGGGTCCAGCGGCGGCGCGACCCGGTAGCCCTTGAGCGCCTCCCGGGTGACCAGGCCGGTCCGTTCCAGCTGGACCATGGCCTCCCGCACCGGGGTCGGCGACACGGACAGGTCGCGGGCCATGGTGTCGATCGAGAGCCGCTCGCCGGCCTCGATCTCGCCGGACAGCAGCAGCTCGAGCACGCGGTCGTAGACCTGGTCCCGCAACGCCCGCCGGTCCAGCCGGCCCTCACCGGTGCTCATGCCGGGACCCTATAGGAAGAAGGAAATTCTCGGGCTCAGTTGAGGCCCTTCCGCATCACGTGGGCCAGCGCTTCGAGGGTCGCCGGGTCGCCCTCCGTGATCACCTCGCCGTACGGGGTGCGCCGCCAGAGCCAGCAGTCGAGGTCGGCCGCCGTACCCGAGATCACCGCCGACGGCTCGACGCCCGGCGTCGCCACGTCGAGCGTGAGCAGGTCGTGCGTGGTGCCCGAACTGCTGGTGCCGGTGAACCGCCCGACCTGGGTACGCCAGCGATCACCGGTGTCGGTGCTGACCACCTCGATCACCCGGGCCGGGTCGGGCCGGAACTCGCCCCAGTCCCGGGGCGGATCGCCGTACATCACCGTGAGCGCCTCGGCCACCCCGTCGGCGGCCAGCGCGGCGTCCAGCGGGGTCCGGTCACCGGCGGTGAGCTCGGCGTCGACCCGGTGGATCAGCGCCTCCTGCGCCTGCCGCCGGCGGCTGAACCCGGCGGTCTGTTCCTCGGCCCAGCTCCAGGCCGGCGTCTCCGGAGGAACGGCGGCCAGCGCCTCCCGCAGCGCGGTGGTCGCCTTGGTGAAGAACGCCCCAAGATCATCGGGCCGCTCCGGCTCCGGCAACGCCTCGACGTCGGCCGTCTCGGTCAGCGGCCCGCCGACGATCCGCGCCCAGAACCACTGCACCTCGCCGAGGTGGAACCAGAGGTCGGCCGCGGTCCAGTCCGGGCAGCTGGGCACCGGACGGTCCTGCGGCGTCCGGGCGATCACCTCGGCGAAACGGTCGGAGTTCGCGGCGAGGGCGCCGAGGTAGTCGAGGGAAACCATGGCCGTACCGTAGAAGACGGGTGGTGACGATGACGAACGAATTGCCCGCGATCCCGGCCGCCGACCTGCTCGAGCGGCTCCGGCGGTGGGAGGAGTCCGGCGCGACCTGGCACGTCCTGACCAGGTCCGAGCGCGGGGTCACGGTCTCGCTGTGCCGGTGCGACGACGGCGAGGAGGTCGAGCGGCTGCGTACCGACGACCCGGTCGCGGTCGCCCTGCTGCACGGCCGGACCGGCAGCGACGACGGCGACTGACCGGCCCCGATCCGACGACGAAGGGCCCCGCGATCTCTCGCGGGGCCCTTCGGTCGGTACGGCTTTCGGCGATCAGCCTTCGGCGGCCTGCTTGTCGCCGTCGGTGCCGCTGCCCTTGACCACGTCGAACTCGGCGGGCGGGGCGTCCGGCAGGGACGAGCGCGGCGTGCCGGTGAAGGTGAACGGCTGCTCCGAACCCTCGTCGGCGACATCCACGACCACGATCTCGCCGGACTTCAGCTCCGAGAACAGGATCTTCTCGGCGAGGATGTCCTCGATGTCGCGCTGCAGGGCCCGCCGCAACGGCCGGGCGCCGAGCACCGGGTCGAACCCGCGCTTGGCGATCAGACGCTTCGCGGCCGGGGTCAGCTCGATGCCCATGTCCTTGTCCTTCAGGCGACCCTCGATCTCGGTCACCATCAGGTCGACGATCCGCTCGATGTCCTCCAGCGACTGCTGGTGGAACACGATGACCTCGTCGATCCGGTTCAGGAACTCGGGCCGGAAGTTCTGCTTCAGCTCGTCGGTGACCTTGGCCTTCATCTTCTCGTACGAGCCGCCGGCGTCACCGGCCTGCGCGAACCCGAGGCTGACCGACTTCGCGATGTCCCGGGTGCCCAGGTTGGTGGTCATGACGATCACCGTGTTCTTGAAGTCGACCACCCGGCCCTGGGCGTCGGTCAGGCGACCTTCGTCCAGGATCTGCAGCAGCGAGTTGAAGATGTCCGGGTGGGCCTTCTCGATCTCGTCGAACAGGACCACGCTGAACGGCTTCCGGCGCACCTTCTCGGTGAGCTGGCCGCCCTCTTCGTACCCGACGTAGCCGGGCGGGGAGCCGAACAGCCGGGAGGCGGTGTGCTTCTCGGAGAACTCGCTCATGTCCAGCGTGATCATGGCGTCCTGATCACCGAACAGGAACTCGGTCAGCACCTTGGTCAGGTGCGTCTTGCCGACACCCGACGGCCCGGCGAAGATGAACGAGCCGCTCGGCCGGCGCGGGTCCTTCAACCCGGCCCGGGTCCGCCGGATCGCCCGGGACAGCGCCCTGACGGCGTCCTCCTGGCCGATGTAGCTCTTGCCGATCTCGTCCTCCATCTTCAGCAGACGCGAGGACTCCTCCTCGGTCAGCTTGAAGACGGGGATGCCGGTCGACGAGGACAGCACCTCGGCGATGATCTCCTCGTCCACCTCGGCCACCACGTCGAGGTCACCGGACTTCCACTGGGCCTCCCGCTCGGCGCGCGCGGCGAGCAACTTCTTCTCGTCGTCACGCAGGCCAGCGGCCCGCTCGAAGTCCTGGGCGTCGATCGCGGTTTCCTTCTCCAGCCGTACGGCCGCGACCTTCTCGTCGAACTCGCGCAGGTCCGGCGGCGCGGTCATCCGGCGGATCCGGAGCCGGGCGCCGGCCTCGTCGATCAGGTCGATCGCCTTGTCCGGCAGGAACCGGTCGGAGATGTAGCGGTCGGCCATCTGGGCCGCGCCGACCAGGGCCTGGTCGGTGATCGTGACCCGGTGGTGCGCCTCGTACCGGTCGCGCAGGCCGCGCAGGATGTCGATCGTGTGCGCGATCGACGGCTCGGCGACCTGGATCGGCTGGAACCGGCGCTCCAGGGCGGCGTCCTTCTCCACGTACTTGCGGTATTCGTCGAGCGTCGTGGCGCCGATGGTCTGCAGCTCGCCGCGGGCCAGCATCGGCTTCAGAATGCTGGCGGCGTCGATCGCGCCCTCGGCCGCGCCGGCCCCGACCAGCGTGTGGATCTCGTCGATGAAGAGGACCACGTCGCCGCGGGTACGGATCTCCTTGAGCACCTTCTTCAGCCGCTCTTCGAAGTCACCGCGATAGCGGGACCCGGCCACCAGGGCGCCCAGGTCCAGCGTGTAGATCTGCTTGTCGCGCAGGGTCTCCGGAACGTCGCCGCGGACGATCGCCTGGCTCAGGCCCTCGACGACGGCGGTCTTGCCGACGCCCGGCTCGCCGATCAGCACCGGGTTGTTCTTGGTGCGGCGGGAGAGCACGGTCATCACGCGCTCGATCTCGGTCTCCCGGCCGATCACCGGGTCGAGCTTGTTCTCCCGGGCGTCCTTGGTCAGGTTGCGGCCGAACTGGTCCAGCACCATCGAGGAGGACGGGGCGTTGCTGCCCTGCTCGGGAGCGCCGGAGGTCGCGGCCTCCTTGCCCTGGAATCCGCTGAGCAGCTGCAGCACCTGGTTGCGGACCCGGTTCAGGTCGGCGCCGAGCTTGACCAGCACCTGGGCCGCGACGCCCTCACCCTCCCGGATCAGGCCGAGCAGGATGTGCTCGGTGCCGATGTAGGCGTGGTTGATCTGCAGGGCTTCCCGCAAGCTCAGTTCCAGCACCTTCTTGGCCCGCGGCGTGAACGGGATGTGCCCGCTCGGCGACTGCTGGCCGTGGCCGATGATCTCCTCGACCTTTTGCCGGACTGCCTCGAGCGAGATGTTCAGCGACTCGAGCGCCTTGGCGGCGACTCCTTCGCCCTCATGGATGAGACCCAGCAGGATGTGCTCGGTCCCGATGTAGTTGTGGTTCAGCATCCGGGCCTCTTCTTGCGCCAACACCACGACGCGCCGGGCCCTGTCGGTAAACCGTTCGAACATTCCCATCTCCCTCGGCTCGGATGCGGGGCCCCGACCTCGAGCAGGGGGTCCGCATCTCGTCACCACTGTACTCAGCGGGACCGCCGGGCCCGCCGGTGTTCCGCCCCGGATGGCGCCTCATCGCTAACAGCGAAACTGCGCCGGGTAGGACCGGGGCCGAAAAGTCGTTGCCCCGAGTGGACGGGTCCCGTTGGCTGAGCGGCATGAACGCACTCCGCACCGACCGTCTGCTGCTCCGTCGCTGGCGCGAATCCGATCTCGAACCGTGGGCAGCGATCAACGCGGACCCGGAGGTACGCGAGCATCTCGGACCCGTCCTGAGCAGGGCCGAGAGCGACGCGTCGGTGCGCCGGTTCGAGGCCGACTTCGAGCGGCGCGGGTACGGCTGGTGGGCCGTCGAGGTGCAGGCCACCGGCGAGCTCATCGGCTTCGCCGGCCTGGACGACGTGGAGGACGAACTCCCGTTCGGCGGCGTGGAGATCGGCTGGCGGCTGGCCCGGTCGGCCTGGGGGAAGGGGTACGCCAGCGAAGCCGCCCGAGCCGTCCTCACCTTCGGCTTCGACGTCCTTCGGCTGTCCGAGATCCTCGCCCTGACCACCGCGACCAACCTGCGTTCACAGGCCGTGATGCAGCGGATCGGCATGACCCGAGACCCCGCCCGCGACTTCGACGACCCCAGCGCCCCCGAGGGACCGCTGCGCCCGAACGTGACCTACCGGATCGAGCGCAGCACGCAGGGCTAGGAGGCCAGCGGCTTGGGGATCAGACCGCGGTCCCGCGGGCGGATGAGAGGGAGCGCGCGGCTTGAGCTTCGGTCCCATTCCAGCGGCGCGCGCCTCGCCGAGCGCCGAACGCCCGCCCCCGGCCGACGTTTGGATCGCCGACTTCCTCGCGTTCCCGGTGACGGGTCGGATCGGGCTTGGCACTTCGACAAGCTCAGTGCGCGTTGGACCCGGCCACCTCAGCGCACGTTGGACCCGGCCACCCCAGCGCACGTTCGACCCGGCCACCCCAGCGCACGTTCGACCCGGCCACCTCAGCGCACGTTGGACCCGGCCGCCTCAGTCCGCGTTGGACCCAGCCGCCTCAGTCCGCGTTGGACCCAGCCGCCTCAGCGCGCGCTGGACCCAGCCATCTCAGCGCGCGCTGGACCCCGCCATCTCAGCGCGCGCTGGACCCAGCCATCTCAGCGCGCGCTGGACCCAGCCGCCCCAGCGCGCGCTGGACCCAGCCGCCCCAGCGCGCGCTGGACCCCGCCATCTCAGCGCGCGCTGGACCCAGCCATCTCAGCGCGCGCTGGACCCAGCCATCTCAGCGCGCGCTGGACCCCGCCGCCCCAGCGCGCGCTGGACCCCGCCGCCTCAGTGCGCGTTGGACCCGGCCGTCGCAGTGCGCGCTGGGGCCAGCCGTCCTCGCGGATTCCGGCGGCCGGGCCGCATCCGGATCAGGTGCCCGGGCACCTGCGGACCTTGGCGCGGGGACGTTCGGTGCTTGGCGACTCGGGCCACTTCCGATCTTGCGCCCGGCGTCTGCGTGCGCGGCGGCTGGCCGAGTCCCGCGCCCCGCCAGTCAAGGGTCGTCAGCAAGCGACCGCCCGAGAGCGACGGCGACGAGCACCTTGAGGAACGCGTGGGTACGTGGTGCGCTACGCCGTGGGGCCGGTCAGCGGCTACGGCCCTTGGGCGGAATGATCACCCGGGCATCAGAACCCGCAGTCCGAAGATCGTACGGTTCGGCACCGGGCGCACTGATCGGGCTCACACCGAGTGGACGCTTTGACCGCTCTCAGTCCTCAGGCACGGTCCTTTCCGTCCACTCGGCGAGCTCCGGTCGCGGCCCACGGGAGATCTTGTGGCCGCGCCGTGGGAATCAACCGCTCCCGCAACCGCGCCCGGTCGGCCGCCTCGCCGCCGAGCCGCGGATCGAAGTCCGTCAGGTTCACGTCGCGGGCCAGGTCGGCCGAGCCGTCGAGGTCGCGGATCAGTCCGCCCAGTTCTGAGCCGAAGACCGTGAACCCGTCCTCCTTCGTGATCACCCCGCGCAGCCTCGCCGCCGCCCGTCCCGGTCCGACTGCGCCGAGTGGACGCCTTGACCGCATATCCGGCCCTGTCCAGCGGTCAAGCGTTCCACTCGATGCCATCGACCCGCCCGAGCCGAACCACGCCACCACCGAGGCCGTTGATCATGATCCGCCGAAAAGCCCCATTCCCAGAGGAATAACGACCGGCGCCCAAAAGCCCGCCTCTTCCCGCTAGTGGCCCGCGGCACCCAGCGCAACCCAGCAGGAAATCCACGACCGACGGGGTCCAAGGGGTGTCCCCTTGCAGACAAGAACGGGCCGGAGGAACTCCGGCCCGTTCTTGTCATGTGTGGAGTCTGGGAGGAGGAACTCCGACCAGACTTCACACAGCGACTACTTGTGCGCCTTCTCGTACGCCTCGCGGATCTCGGCCGGAACACGGCCGCGGCTACTGACCTCATAGCCCTGGTCCACGGCCCAGGCCCGGATCTCGCTGGTGCTGCCGCGGTCCGCGGTCTTCGCCGATGCGGCGCGCGCCGAAGAGCGCCGGCGACGGCCGCCGGTCCGGCGGGCCACGGTGAGCCAGGGATCGAGCGCGTTGCGCAGCGCCTTCGCATTCTTGGTCGACAGATCGATCTCGTAATCGACACCGTCGAGTCCGAAACTCACTGTCTCCTCGGCCTTGCCGCCGTCGAAGTCATCCTCGAGGATGACCTGAACGCGTTGTGCCATGAAGGTCCCTCTCCGTTCTGAAATTTTGCCGGATGGCCAAAAAACTCACGTCATAGTAACGCCGAAGCTTTGGCCGAACAAACCCCGGCTTTTCACGTCTCAACGAAATCCAGGGCAAGGTCGAGAATAGGTGCCGAGTGAGTGATTGCGCCAACCGCGACAAAGTGAACGCCGGTCGCTGCGACCTCCTGCGCGACGGACAGCGTCAATCCGCCGCTGGCCTCGAATACCACGCGATCACCGAATTCCGCAACAACAGATCGCATGGTTTCCGGATCCATGTTGTCCAGCAGAATCTCGGTCGCTCCGGCGGCGACGAGTTCGCCGACCTGTTCGGGTTTCGTCACCTCGACCTGAATGAGAAGGTCCGGATAGCGATGCCGTACCGACTGAAACGCCGGCACCACACCGCCGGCCGCGATGACGTGATTGTCCTTGATCAACGCCGCATCGGCGAGGCACTGCCGGTGATTCACACCACCCGCCGTCCGGACCGCATATTTCTGGAGTACGCGCAATCCAGGGATTGTTTTCCGGGTATCGCGGACCGCGGTTCGCGTTCCGGCTAGGGCCTCGACCCAGGAGTGGGTCGCCGTCGCGACGCCGGACATCAGGGTGACCAGGTTCAACGCGATCCGTTCCGCGGTGAGCACGGCCCTGGTGTTGCCCTCGACCGTGAGCACCAGGTCGCCCCGGCGGACCGGCTTCCCGTCGACCCCCGTGACCTCGATCGTGTACGGCCCCGTCGGCTCCAGCACCCGGGCGAACGCGGCCGCCGCGACCGCGGTGCCGGCGAGCACCCCGTCGGCCCGGACGACCAACCTGGCGGTGGCTCTGGCGTCGGCGGGGATGGTCGCCTCGGACGTGACGTCGACCCCGTACCCGGTGCCGGCCGGCAGCACTCCGCGGCCGCCCAGATCCTCCGCCAGGGCGTCGTCGATGATCATGATCACGGCGTCGGCGTCCAGCCCGGTTTCCTTGATCAGTTCCGTGGCCTCGGCCAGCGAGGAAAGGCTCATCGTCACTCCTGCGTCGGTACGAATTCGTGCGCCAACCCGGCCGCGATGCCGGCACCGCCGGAATCCGCGAGCCGGCTGATCAGGTGCCCGTGCCAGGCCGGCGACCGGCCGTCGAAATCGTCTCGCCAGTGCGCACCACGGGACTCTTCGCGGAGCCGCGCAGCGGCCACGACGGCGGTCGCGACGGTGATCAGATTCGTCGCCTCCCAGGCCTCCAGGCCGCGTTCGGCGCCGTTCTTCTCCGTCAATCGCCGCAATTCCTCCGCGGCCCGGTCCAGCGACGTCGCAGAACGCAGTCCGCCGGCATCCCGGCTCATGATCAACTGCAGTTCGGGGACCACCGACGGATCGATCAATCCGGTCGGCCGTGCGTCCGCTGCGGGCTTCCTGCGTTCCGGCAACTGTTCCCGCAACCGGGCCGCGATCCGGCGCGCGAAGACCAGGCCTTCGAGCAGCGAATTCGAGGCCAACCGGTTCGCGCCGTGCACCCCGGACGAGGCCACCTCGCCGCAGGCATAGAGCCCGCCCAGACTCGTCGCGCCGTCGAGATCGGTTTCCACACCGCCGCAGAAATAGTGGCAGGCCGGCGCGACCGGGATCAGGTCCCGGGCCGGATTGATCCCCATCTGACGGCAACTGTGCAGAATGGTCGGGAATCGGACCCGCCACGTTTCCTCGCCGAGCATGGTCCCGTCGACGAACACGTGATCGGAACCGGCCGCCGCCATCTCCCGCATGATCGCCTTCGCGACCACATCCCGCGGCGCCAGCTCGGCCAGTTCGTGCTGGCCGACCATGAACCGTTCGCCGGCCGCGTTGAGCAGGTGCCCGCCCTCGCCCCGGACCGCCTCGCTGACCAGGGGCAACTGCCCCCGGGCGCCGGCGCCGAGGAACAGCACGGTCGGATGGAACTGGATGAACTCGATGTCGCGCAGCCGGGCTCCGGCACGCAGCGCGGCCGCGACCCCGTCACCGGTGGAGACGCCCGGGTTGGTGGTCACCGCGTAGATCTGGCCGATCCCGCCGGAGGCCAGCACCACGGCCCGCGCCTGGACGGCGCCGACGCCGGTCCGGGTGCCTTCGCCGAGCACGTGCAGCGTGACCCCGGCGACCGCCGGGGGCTCGCCCGGGCCGACCTCGGCCGGGATCAGGTCCAGCACCAGGGCGTGTTCGATGACCTCGATCGACGGCTCGGCGCGGACCGCGTGGACCAGCGCTCGGGCGATCTCGGCGCCGGTCGCGTCCCCGCCGGCGTGCGCGATCCGGTTCCGCCGGTGCCCGCCCTCGCGGGTCAGCTGGAGTTCGCCGTCGGGGTCGCGATCGAACTCCGCGCCGCGCGAGATCAGGGTTTCGACGGCTTCCGTACCCTCACCGACGAGGACCCTGACCGCTTCCTCGATGCACAGCCCGGCGCCGGCGATCAGGGTGTCGTTGACGTGCTGCTCGACGGTGTCGCCCTCGTCCTGCACCGAGGCGATACCGCCCTGCGCCCAGGGCGTCGAACCGGCCGCCAGCACGTCCTTGGTGACCACCAGGACCTTGCCCAGCCCGCGGCATTCGAGGGCGGCGGTCAGGCCGGCTATGCCCGAGCCGACCACGACCACGTCAACCTCGCGGATCCAGCCCGGCTCCTCCGCGGCGAGCCGCAGCGGCAGCTCCGGCAGCGGCGGCGCAGCGCCGGGGGTCCGGCGGGGCGGCAAAGCAGCAGCGGGAGCGGAACCCTGGCTATCCGGCACGGTGAGTATCGTCCCTCATCACCGCGGGACTGTCCCGGTCGGGTCCGTCGCGACGGCCCGACCGGCTGGTGTCACATGGCCTGCTTGTGCTCCGGCAGCTCGCGCTCCGCGCGCTCCTCGGCCTCGACCAGTTCGATCATCGCGGCGACCGCCTTGAGGTCGATGACGGTCGGGTGATCGCCGTCGCTCCACAGCTCGTCGGCCTGCGGCAGGCTGTCCCAGAGCGACTCGTGCTCGGTCTTCACCCGGCGCGGCAGACCCAGCACCTCGGCCTCGCCCTCGGTCTTGGCAGCCGGGGCCTCGATCAGCTCGCGCAGACCGGCGATGGTGTTCTCGCGGAGGGCCAGCTCGGCCTTCAGCGCGGCCTTGTCGCCGTGCAGCGAGGCGATCACCCGCTGCAGCTGGACCCGGTCGACGCGGAGCCGTTCGGCCTCGCCGGCCGCGTTCTTGGCCCGGTCGGTCAGGGTGTCGACGACGGTCGAGTTGTGCCGGCGCTCCTCGGTCAGCGCCTTGCCGTGGTTACGGGCGGCGGCGATCATCGCGGCGGAGTGTTCCTGGCGGGCCTGGGACACTTCGTTCCAGGCACAGGCGCAGGCGACGACGGCAGTGATCACCAGGGCGCCGACCCCGGCCCGGATCACCCAATCCGGACCGAAGGCGGCAGCCACCGCGACGGCGATGCCGAGGACCAGCACCACCTTCGACGTAGTGACCAGGGTGGATTTTGCGGCGCGGCGTCGAGCCGAGGGGCTCAGTGGGCGCGTAGGGGCATCGGCAGGGGAAGTCACACGCGAAACGATAGGACGACGGCCCCGGAGATTGTGGGATTTTGACCCCGGTGTCTGCGTTCCGGTGTCTGTGAATCAGCGGTCGCGGTCGACCGGATCGTCCTCGGTCTTGGAGTCGGAATCGGCGTCCGGATCGTCGGGCACTTTGCAGGCCCGTTCCAGCAGCAGACCGCTGATGCTCAGCGCGATCCCGCCGACCACGGCGACCAGGGACCGGACCACCCGCTCCCGCGGCGAATCCCCGGCGACCTGGGCCACGAACAGCAGGGCGTACGCCAGGTAACCACCCGCGACAAGCGCCCCGGCCAGGGCGGACGCCTTGCCCAGCACCAGGTACGACACCGCCCGCTGCGGATCGATCCGGAGCCGGCGCTTGTGGATCCGCTGGTACGTCTGCCAGGCCAGCAGGCCGATCCCCGCGGCGACCACGATCACCGTGACCGGCGCGGTCCAGGGCACCTGGGGCGGGCTGGTGTTCAGGGCTCGCGCGCCGACCACGACCAGCCACCCCGCCAGGCCGCCGAACAGCGCCGCGACGGCCAGCGCCAGCGGCGGGGTCGTCCTCAGCGAGCCGTCGTCGGTCGGTTCGGCCAAGGTCAGTCGGTGATCGTCAGGTCGTCCCGGCGGACCACGCCGGCCAGGTCGGCCGTCTGGATCAGGTCGGCGATCCGGCCGTGCCCGGGCACCTCGCCGGCCGGGTCCACCTCGAGCCACGGCGCCAGCACGAAGCCGCGCTCGTGGGCCAGCGGATGCGGCAGCCGGAGGCTGTCCTCGTCCTTGGTGGTGGTGCCGACGATGATCAGGTCGACGTCCAGGGTCCGCGGGGCCCAGCGCTCGCCGCGCTCCCGGCCGTACGCGTCCTCGATCGCCAGCGCCCGCTCCAGCAGCGTCCGCGGCTCGAGGGTCGACTCGGCGACGATCACCAGGTTGAGGAATTTGCTGGCGTCCGCCGGTCCGCCCAGCGGGACGGTCTCGTACACGGACGAGACGTCCACGACGATCACGTCGGGCGTGTCCTTGATCGCGTCGACGGCGCCCTGCAGGATCGTCAGCCGATCGCCCAGGTTCGACCCGAGCGAGTAGACGACCTTGCGCAACGGTTTCATGCCGCTGAGCGTGTCGGCGTCGATCGCGTACGGGTTGGGGCTGCTCATATCCGTCTGCTCCTCGTCACTGTGACGGCCACGTCGGCCACCTCTACCGGCATCGGCGCCCCCGGTTTGTGCACGGTCACCTGCACCGTGTCCACCCGCTGATGCTGCTTCAGGCACGTCTGTGCAATTCTCTCCGCCAAGGCCTCGATGAGGTTCAGCGGGTCCCGCTCGATGTCGGCCACCACCACCGATGCCAGTGCGCCGTAATCGATCGTTTGGTCAAGATCATCACTGGCTGCGGCCGGAGAAAGATCAAGAAAACAAGTGACGTCGACGACGAATCGCTGACCCTGGCGTCGCTCGAAGTCGAACACGCCATGGTGCCCGAACCCGACAATACCCCGCAGGGCAACGCGATCCAGCCCTTCCGGCACGGCCGTAGCCGCCTCGATCGCCCCCGTCATCTGCCCTCCTTCGCCCGCCGACCCTATCCGACCACCCCGGGGCGGGGCAGTCGGCGTCCGCGAATCCGAAGACCGTAGCGCCATCCGGCGACGCTTCGCCTACGATGTGCGCGCGTTGCGACGTGGCAGGCTGCTGGATTCGCCGATCCGTCGGCCTGCGGACGCCTCGCGTTAACCCGATCCAGCGAGTTGGTCGACCACCGCGATCGCGTCCCGATGGGACCGTACGGCGTGCACCCGGACACCCCAGAGCCGGTGCTGCGCGGCGACCACGGTGAGCGCCGTGGACGCGTCGTCGCACTGCCGGGCCGGCCGCAGCCGGTCGCCGTCGGCGAGCAGCCGGCTGAGGAAGCGTTTCCGGGAGGCGCCGAGCAGCACCGGCCGGTCCAGCACGGCCAGCTCGTCGATCCGGCGCAGCAGCTCCCAGTTGTGCTCGGCGGTCTTGGCGAACCCGAGGCCCGGGTCGATCACCAGCCGGTCCGGGGCGATGCCGGCCGCCACCGCCTGGTCCAGCTGGATCCTCAGTTCGGTGATCACCTCGGCCACCACGTCGTCGTACACGGCCCGGCTGAACATGTCCTCGGAGTGGCCGCGCCAGTGCATGCAGAGGTACGCGACCTGCAGCTCGGCCACCGTCGGCAGCATGGCCGGATCGGCCCGGCCGCCGGAGACATCGTTGATCATCTTCGCGCCGGCGGCGACCGCGGCCGCCGCGACGTCGGCCCGCATCGTGTCGACGCTGACCACGGCCCCGGCCCTGGTCAGCTCCGTGATCACCGGCAGCACCCGGTCCAGTTCGGTCTGCACGTCCGGCCGGCTCGCACCCGGCCGGGTCGACTCGCCGCCGACGTCGATCACGTCGGCACCCTCGGCGATCAGGTCGTGGCCGTGCCGGATCGCGTCGTCGGGGTCCAGCCAGGCTCCGCCGTCCGAGAACGAGTCCGGAGTCACGTTCACCACACCCATCACCAGGGTGCGGCCCGGTGCCGGCAGCCCGGTCACCGCGGGAATCTCCTTCACCCGCCGTGATCCTAGTGTTCTTGGTCACTGGCGCGCCTGGTGGGCCGCGCGGGTAGGGTCGGCGGGATCCCCTTTGTCTGGCAAGGAGCCGACGCATGCGCATGCCCGAAGCGGAGGTCGACGTCACGGTCGGCCTGGTCGAGAAGTTGATCAACGAACAGCACCCCGATCTGGCCGGACCGCTGAGCCTGGCGGCGAACGGCTGGGACAACGTGATCGTCCGGCTCGGCGACGAGCTGCTGGTCCGGCTCCCCCGGCGTACGGTCGCGGCGCAGCTGGTGATCAACGAACAGCGCTGGCTGCCGGTGATCGCCCCGGCGCTGCCGGTCCCGGTGCCGATCCCGATCCGGGTGGGTACGCCGAGCGAGCACTTCCCGTGGTTCTGGACGATCAGCCGCTGGATCCCCGGCGTCCCGTTGACCGACCTCGCCGTACCGGAGCGGACGCCGCTGGCCGGACCGGTCGCCGAGTTCCTGGCCGCCCTGCACCGGCCGGCCCCGGACGACGCGCGCAACGGCCCGGACCGGATCTTCAACCCGGTCCGCGGGATCCCGCTGGCCGACCGGAACGAGCTGGCCGAGGAGCACCTGGCCGGCGGCGCGATCCCCGAACCGGACCGGCTCCGCGAACTCTGGCAGGCGCTGCTCGAGACGCCGGTCCTCGCGACCGAACCGGTCTGGGTGCACGGGGACCCGCACCCGGCCAACCTGCTCGCCGACCATGATCGACTCGCGCCCGATCGACTCGCGGCGGTGATCGACTTCGGCGACCTCACGGTCGGCGATCCGGCCACCGACCTGGCCACCGGCTGGCTCAGCTTCGACGGTGCCGGCCGGCGCGCCTTCCGGGACCGTTACACGGAACTGACCGGTGCCGGCCCGGACCTCTGGGCCCGGGCCCGCGGCTGGGGCCTGTCCCTCGGGCTGTCCCTGCTGGCCAATTCCGACGACAACCCGCAGCTGGCCGCGGTCGGCCGGCACGCCCTGGATCAGGTGATCGCCGAGACCTGATCCGCACCGTCCCGTACGCCCGAATCCCCGGTGGTCGGGCGGGTCCGGCGAGATCGGCCCCGGACGGTCGGGCCGGACCGATAATGAGGCCACGGCCCGGCTCTGGAGGCCGTGCTCGGGGGGTGCGCGATGAATCTCGACGTCGAGGACCTCCGGGTGTTCACGGCACTCGCCCGGGCCGGGCACTACGGGAAGGCCGCCGAGGCGAGTTGTCTGAGCCGTTCGGGGGTGAGCCGAGCCGTCCGGCGCCTGGAACAGATGGTCGGGCAGCCGCTGGTCCGGCGGAACGCCGCCGGGATGCACGGCCTCACCGAAGCCGGTGAGCGGTTCGTCCGGCACGCCGAATCCATCCTCCGGGCCTGCGAGGCCGCGGTCGAGGACGCCCGGAACGGCACCTTCCCTCCGATCCGCTTGATCGACACCAGCACGGCGCCGACCACGCCGTGGTGTCAACCTCCGGTGCGTGATCAGCAACAGCCCTGTTCCCCGGCCGGCTCCGGGTGGAGCGTTGATCAGGTCGGCCCGCCGGCTTGACGGGCGGCATCGTCGCGAGGGGAGGGGACGCGGATGGCCACCATCAGCGGGACGTCATCGGATCCGAACAAGGCGGGCGTGACTGCGGACAACTCCGGCAACGGCGCCGCGCTGTGGGCGAGCGCGAACCCGCAGGGCCGGGCCGTGGTCGGAGTCAGCAAGACCGGGGTCGGGCTGTGGGGCCAGGTCAACCAGGGGCGCGCGATCGTCGGCGCCGTGGACACCGACGGCACCGCCCTCTGGGGCGAGACGCAGACCGGCCGGGCCGTGGTCGGCGCCTGCGACCAGACCGGCGCCGGGGTCTGGGGCGAGGTCCGCAGCGGCGGCCAGGGTGTGGTCGGGAACGCACCCACCGGCGACGGCGTCGTCGGCACCGGGCGGCGCGGCGTGGTCGGTGAGAGCGAGACCTATCAGGGCGTGTACGGCCACAGCGGCGGGAACTGCGGCGTCGTCGGGGTCTCCGAACGCATGCACGCGATCTGGGCCGAGGCGCACAGCGCCACCTCGGCCGGCCTCTACGCCCGCAACACGGCGGGCGGCAACGCGGCCTGGCTGGATGGTGCGGTCTCGATCAGCGGCGACCTGACCGTCAACGGCGACGTCCTGCTCTCCGGCGCGGACTATGCCGAACTGATGCCGGCCCGGCCCGATGTCGAGCCGGGACAGTGCGTGGTGATCGACGCCGACGGGTCGCTGGAACCGTGCCGAGCCCCGTACGACCACCGGGTGGCCGGCGTCGTGTCCGGCGCCGGGGCGTACCGGCCGGCGATCGTGCTCGACCGTGACTGCGACGGCGTACCCGTCGCGTTGATGGGCAAGGTGGCGGTCTGGGCGGATGCGGACTTCGGCCCGATCACCGCCGGCGACCTGCTCACCACCTCGGCCCGCCCGGGCCATGCGATGGCGGTACGGGACCGGTCGGTGGCTCTGGGTGCGGTGATCGGCAAGGCGTTGACCGCGTTGCCGAACGGCACCGGCCTGGTCACCATGCTGGTCTGCAGCCGCTGACCGTTGTGATCATGAGGGAGGCGGCACGATGGCGATCCGGCTCAGCCTGCGCAGCTATCTGGCTCCGCGAGGCCAGACGTCGACCGGCCTGCGTCAGGTGCTCGCGCAGCAGCGCGAGCGCACCCTGAGGGCCCTGCTGGACAACGACCGGGCCACCTCGCAGGTGCCCTGGCTCGGCGGCCATCCGGTGACGGTCCTGGACGACGGCGGGATCCAGGAGAAGGCGACCATCCTGATCCTGGCCGACGGCTATTCGCTGGCCGGCCAGCAGGCGTTCGCCACCGACGTGAGCACCATGATCAACGGCTTGTTCGCGATCGACTTCTACCAACAGAACAGGGCGAACTTCCGGGTCGTCCGGCTCGGGCTGGTGTCGGCGGACGACGCGATCAGCGAGCCGAACGCGGCCAAGGACACCGCCCTCAACCTGGTCTACAACGACAACTGGGCGCTGGGCTGGTTCGACGCCTTCAGCGAGGACAACTACGCCCGCATCCGCAAGGCCGTCCGGACCTGGAACCTGGACGCCGACATCACCGTCGTGCTGACCCACCGGACCGGCGGCAACGGCCTGTGGCGGAACCGGATGATGGCGATCACCAGCGGGGTCGCCCCGGACGTGATGGCCCACGAACTCGGACACTGCTTCGGGCTGCTGGACGAGTACCTCCGGTCCGGCTACAACGAGACCTACGCCGGCGGCGAACCCCCGGCCCCGAACCTGACCATCGAGACCGACCGGACCAAGATCAAATGGCGGGATCTGATCAAGGCCACGACCCCGATCCCGACCAGCCCGCTCCCGGCCGGCTGGAACGCGGTCACGGATGTCGGACTGATCGAGGGCGGCTGGGGCCGTTACACCAAAGGCGTCTACCGGCCGGCCAGCCAGTGCCGGATGGACAACAACACGCCGCCGTTCTGCCCGGTCTGTTCCGGGGCGGTGATCACCGCCCTGAAGTCCGCGATCGAGAACCAGGGCCGGCCACCCGGCGGCGGCGAACCAGGGGCGGCCGGCGAGAGCCCGTTCCTGCGCCTGACCGTGCGGCGTGGCGCGGACGGCACGCTGGCCCTCGTCGACGTCGCACCGTCCGGCCATGATGATCTTGTTCCGCCACCGGCCACCGGACTGAACGCCCACGTCGTGCTGGACGGCGACCGGCCGGTCGCCGCCGCTCCCATGATCGAGATCCCCGCGCACAGCTTCGGAGCCGATCAGCCCGAGCCGCACGGCTTCGTCGAAGCCGCCGGCGCCGACGAGTTCGAGATCCGCGTCCCGGCCGCGGCACTGGCCGGGATCAGGCCGGACGTCCTCAGGCTCGGCCGGACGGCCCTCACCGAGCCGGCCGACGGCGGGTCCTGGGTCGACGCCGTACGAGCTGAGCCGGCAGCGCTCGAAGCGACCGACGCCCTGGATTCGTCCGTCCTCTCCCGGTACGCGGCTGCCTGGCTGACCCGCTGAACCAGTGGCGAACCTCCACGCCATCGAACTATCGTGCTGAGGGAGGCCCCGAGGAGTCACCCCCGCCCCCGAGTCCGGACCACGGACTCGCCGAGTGAGGGAGTGATCTTGATGAACCACCACGCCTCGACCCCGGCTTGGCAGCGCCTCAGCCTGTCCGAGGTCGCCCGGACGCTGGCCCTCGAGCCGGACGTCGTGGAGCGGCTGACTCCGGTCGCCGGGCCGGACGGTCCGCGGCTGTCCGTACCCGATCATGAAACGGCCGACCGACTGCTGGCCAGGCTGAACACGGAACCGGAGGATCGCGCGACGACGCTCGCCGCCCGCCCTGATCCGGACGACGATCCGGAGCTGTGCTGGCTGCTCGACCGGTCGGCCCGGTTGCTGATCAGCCGGCTGGGCCGGCGGCCACCCGGCAACCCGGCCTGGGCGGCGCTGCCGGGTGGCCCGGTCGCGCGCCACCTGTACGTCTGGGTGTTCCTGACCGTCCTTCCGTACGTCCGCGATCATCATGCGGACCTCGGCCTCAACGACGACGAGTCCTGGGCGTCGCTCGGCGCCCTCGGTTCCGCGCTGGCGAGCGATCGCCGGGTCAACGGCCGGCCCGGGCTCGACGCGACCTGGGGCCTGCCGATGACGTTCTCCGGCACCGGGTTCCGGCTCGGCCGGCTGGCGTACGAACGGCAGCCCCGGCACACCGAAACCGGCCACCCGGTCCTGCGGCCCGGCGAGAGCGCCCTGAACACCCACATTCCCGGCAACTCCGGGCCGCTCACCCCGGCCGCCTGCGACGCGTCGTTCGACCGGGCGCTGGAGCTGGCCCGCGGCTTCCCCGAACAGGTCGCCGGGTTCGGCTGCCACTCCTGGCTGATGGACGATCAGCTGGCCGGCTACCTGCCCGCCGGGTCCAACATCATTCGCTTCCAGCGCCGCTTCACCGCCGTCAACGACCGGATGCGGGCGGACTGGGCGCCGATCCTGCACGTCTTCGGACGGCGGTTCGACGGTCCCGTGGTCCCGCCCGCGTTGCTGGACGAGCTGCCCCAGCGGACCTCCCTGGAACGCGCCGTCGTCGGTCACCTGCGCGACGGCGGTCACTGGTACAACCAGACCGGCTGGTTCCGCCGGCTTCCCTGACTAGCGGAGTTGCAGCCGCATCACGAGCCGCTTGCCCGGCTCGCGGAGGGCGGTGAACCCGCGCGCCTCGTACGAGGAGCGGCGGCCCATCCAGTGGTAGTTCTCCTCGGCCCGCCGGCTCGTACTCGTGTGCGGCGCGTCCTCGGCCTTCGGGAACGCGTCGACCGCCGACGCGCCGGACCGGCGGGCCTCGTCGATCGCGGCGTCGAGCAGCGCCGAGGCGATGCCGGATCCCCGGTCCTCCGGCTGGACGTAGAAGCAGGTGATCGTGAAGACGTCCGCGTCGCCGGGTTCGGGACCGTACTGGCGGGAACGTTCCAGCCGTGGCTGGTCGGCCCGGGCCGACACCGCGACCCAGCCGACCGCCCGGCCGTCGACGTACGCGAGCAGGCCGACCGGCCGGCCGTCGTCGACGGAGGCCTTGAGCGCGGCCTTGCGTTCCGGACGCGGCCGGTCGGACTCGTCGCGCCAGGCCATGCACCAGCAGTGCCCGGGGATCGGGGTCCCGCCGCGCGGACCCTTGCGTTCGAAGAACTCGACCAGGTCGTCCCACCGGTCAGCCGTGACCGGGTGGACCTCGACCGGTTTCGTGATCATGGCCCCATCCTCCCGCGGAGTCCCGGCCCTCGTGGAGTCCCGACCCCGACCCGCCAAGCCCAACCGACCGGGCACTTCAGCAGCGCCACGCCGCCGAAACGCCTGCTTTTGTGCCCGGTCAGCGGGCTTTGGTTGGGGTGGTTCTAGAGGGGGAGGGTGGTGGGGCGGGGGAGGTCGGCCACGGGGGTGGTGGGCCAGGCCGGGTCGGCGGTGAGGACCTCGAAGCCCGTCTCGGTCCGGAGCACGGTGTCCTCGACCTTGCAGCCGGGGGCAGTCGGGTTCCAGGCGAAGGCCTGGCCGGCGAGGATCCGGTCGGCGGCGTCCACCGTGGCGCGCGGGTCGCGGCCGTTGTAGCCGGCCACGCCGCCCTGGTGGTGCCGCTGCCACTCGTCGGCCGCGAACCCGTGCTCGGCATAGCCGGCGCAGCCGGCTCGGAAGGCGTCGCCGAGCGTGCTGCCGGGTACGGTCGCGGCCAGGAAGCCGGCCTCGACGGCGAGGATCCGCTCGTCGGCCGACTGCTCCCCCGGCTCGGCCGGGCCGAACCGGACCCAGCGGGTCAGGTTGATCACCAGCCCGTGCCGGCGCGCGCCGAGCACGGCCATGAAGCGGCGGCCGACCGGGTCGAGCGTCGGCAGCGGATGCCGGTACGGCAGCCGGTCCGCGCCACCGACCAGCACCACCAGCGGCTCGGCCCCGACCTCGACCAGCGCCCCGGTCAGGGCGGCGGCGACCGCTCGCTCGGTGTCGGCCGGCGTCCGGCCGCTCAGCACCTCGGTCATCACCCGGGCCGCGTCCCGGCCCAGCTCCCCATACCGCGCCGCCTCCCCCGGCAGCAGCGGTGCCCGCGCCGCTCGCAGCTGGTCGGCGACCTGGTCCTCGTGCAGGGTGTCCGGCTCAAGATCGATCCCGGCGGGCACCTCCGACCAGGCCAGTTCCCGGATCTCGACCCCGGCCGGCAGTTCCTCGTCCCGCAGCCGGGCCGACTCGTTGCCGGTCAAGATCACCTCGTCGCCCGCCGCTCCGACCAGGACGGCGACGATCGGCGGTGCGGCCAGGTTGACGTGCACCCGAGCCCCGTCGAGATACCAGGCCAGGGCCGGCTGCGAGGTCAGCAGCAGCCGGCCCGCTCCCTGGTCCGCGATGATCTTCAGCAGCCGGTCCCGCTTGATCCCATGATCATCGCCGGTCCGTTCACCCATACCCATGCCTCACTTCAGTCCGGTGGTGGCGATTCCCTTGATCAGGAACCGTTGTCCGAAGAGGAACGCCAGGAAGATCGGCAGCAGCGAGATCACCGACATCGCGAACATCGCACCCCAGTTGCTGCCACCGGTCGAGTCGATGAACGAGCGCAACGCGATCGGCACCGTGAACATGTCCGGCGCGGTCAGGTAGATCAACGCGGTGAAGAAGTCGTTCCAGGTCCAGATGAACGTGAAGATCGCCGTCGTGGCCAGGGCCGGCACCATCAGCGGCAGGATGATGTAGCCGAAGATCTTGATGTGGCCGCAGCCGTCCAGCCGGGCCGCCTCGTCCAGCTGGGTCGGGATGCCGCGGATGAACTGGACCATCAGGAACACGAAGAACGCGTCGGTGGCCAGGAACTTCGGCACCAGCAACGGCCAGAACGTGTTCACCCAGTCCATCTGCGAGAACATGATGTACTGCGGCACCACGGTGACGTGGAACGGCAGCATGATCGTCAGCAGCATCAGGGCGAACCAGAGCCGGCGCAGCTTGAACCGGAGCCGGGCGAAGGCGTACGCGGCGAGCGAGCAGGACACCAGGTTGCCCAGGATCGAGCCGAAGACGACAATCGCCGAGTTGGCCAGGTACTGCCCGAAGGGGTACGCCAGCGCGTTCCAGCCCAGCTCGTAGTTCTCCACGTTCAGGCTGGTCAGCCAGAGCCCGGGCTGGCGGAAGATCAACTCGTTCGGCCGCAGCGAGCTGACCGCCATCCAGAGCAGCGGATAGATCATCAGGATCCCGGCGACGATCATCAGCACGTGCTTGAGCACGGATCTGACCGTCGCCCCGCCGGGCCGGCGCCGGACCCGGTAGTGGCGCACCGGCGGCGGTGCGGGCTTCGTACGGTCAGCCTCGATCAGTTCAGTCATCGTAGAACACCCAATACTTGGCGGCCAGGAAGTTGATCGCGGTGAAGCCGGCGATGATCACGACCAGCAGCCAGGCCATCGCCGAGGCGTAGCCCATGTCCAACTGGCCGAATCCCTTCTGATACAGGTAAAGCGTGTAGAACATCGTCGAGTCGGACGGACCGCCGGAACCGCCCGAGACGATGAACGCCTGGGTGAACGACTGGAACGCACCGATCAACTGCAGCACCAGGTTGAAGAAGATGATCGGCGACAGCAGCGGCAGCGTGATGGTGAGGAACCGGGTCCACCGGCTGGCGCCGTCCACCTCCGCCGCCTCGTAGTACATCCGCGGGATCTGCCGCAGCCCGGCCAGGAAGATGATCATCGGCGAGCCGAACGTCCAGACGTGCAACAGGATGATCGTGCCGAGCGCCGTGTCCGGGTTGGAGATCCAGCCCGGCGGCGACTGGACCCCGAGCAACTGCAGCACCTGGTTCACCAGCCCGGTCGTACCGAAGATCTGCCGCCACAAGATCGCCACCGCGACCGAGGAACCGAGCAGCGACGGCAGGTAGAAGATCGAACGGTAGAACGCCAGTCCGCGCATCCCGCGGTCCAGCAGCAGCGCAATCCCCAGCGCGAGGGCCAGCTGCAGCGGCACCGAGACGATCACATAGACGAAGGTGACCCGGAGCGAGTTGTGCAGCCGGGCGTCGTTCGCCATCGCGACGAAGTTCTCCAGACCGACCCAGTTCGGCGGCTGGAGCAGGTTGTAGTCCGTGAAGGACAACACCAGGGACGCGATCATCGGGCCGATCGTGATCCCGAACAGGCCGATCAACCAGGGCGCCAGGAACAGATAGGCGACCTTGTTGTCCGGCGTCTCGTCCTTGCTGCCCTTCGTCCGCCGCCTCAGCGCGCTGAGCTCACCGACAACGCTCATCGCGTCCCCCGCCCTTCGTGATCATGGACGTCACTTCTGGATGTTGGCGTTGATCTCGTCGATCATCTTCGTCGCCGCGTCGGCCGGCTTGGACTGGCCGAACAGGACCTCCTGGCCGTACCGCTTGACCACGTCGGGCAGGTTCCCGGCGCCGATCGGCGGTGCCAACGGGGTGTCGCCGAGCTCGGGCTTGATCGCATCCAGGAAGGCGATCACCTTCTTGTCCGACGCATTCAGCTCGGACTCGATGGCGGCCCGGACCTCGGTGTTCGGCGGCACGCCCCGCTCGGTCAGTCCGATCTTGCCCGACTCGATCGAGTTCACCAGGAAGTTGACGAACGCGACAGCCGCGTCCGGATCACCGGTCTTGGCCGAGATCGACCAGAACTGGGAGGCCTTGTACCAGAGCTTCGCCTCGGCCGCCTGGCCCGCCTCACTCGGATAGCGGAGCAGGGCGATGTCCTCGCCCGAGGCGTTGTCGAACGCGCTGACCTGGTTCGACCAGGCGAAGCCGAAGCCCAGCCGGCCGGTCGCGAACGCACCCTGGTCCAGCGACTGACCGTCCTCCTCGGCCACCACGCTCGCCGGCTGCCCGGCCTTGGAGTTCATCACCTCGAGGTTGTACGCATACCAGTCGGTCGCGTCGGCCACGTCGAAGGCCAGCCCGGTCGCCGTGAACAGCGCCTTGCCGCGTTGCCGGAGGAAGGCGCTGAAGGCCGCGTCGTTGGAGATCAGCGATCCCATCCCGAAGGTCCCGTTCGGGCTGCCCTTCGTCACCGCGGCGGCGACCTTGATCAACTCGTCCCAGGTCCAGGACTTGTCGTCCGGCGGTTCGACGCCGGCGGCGGCGAAGACCTTCGGGTGGACCATCGCGACCGGCGCGTTGATCCCGGCGTTGACCGCCATCAGGCCGGTGTCGGTCTGGCCGGGCTCGACGGTGCCCGGAGCGAACTTGGACACGTCGACCTTGCCGTTCAGATCCAGCAGGGCGCCGCGGCCGCCGTACTCGCGGACGTACTTCTCGTCCATCTGGATGATGTCCGGCGCGCCGTTCCCGGCGACCTGGGTGGCCAGCTTGTCCCAGTAGGCGTTCCAGTCGCCGAACTCGGGAGCGACGGTGACGTCGGGCTTCTCGGTCTTGAAGGCCTCGATGATCTTGAGCGTGTTCGCCTGCCGGGTGTCGTTGCCCCACCAGGTGACGCGGAGTTTGCCGGTGCCACCGCCGGCGGGTGTGCTCTGTCCGCGGCCGCAGCCGGCGACGGCCACCAGCCCGGCGGAGAGACTGAGGCCGAGCAGTGCTCGTCGGCCAAGGGTTGTGGGCACATCGGCCCTTCCAGGAATCATCGTCGACTCGTCCTTCCCGAGAGATTGCGGGACTGAGCAGTGCTCAGTAACCGCTTTCTAACAGCCGCGCGACGATCCTGTCAATGCCGCACGGGGGCGACGATTCCACGGATTTCCGTTATGTCACGAGTCGGTGGCCGATCAGGCAGGATGTCGGGCGTCCCGGTTCGTGCTCGCGCGCGTTTGCCGCGATCGGCCAGACTGAGAAAACGATTCCGTAACGCCCGGCTTCAGTCGACCCGGGCCCGGCCGGTGCTGCTGCGGGCGACCAGCCGCGGCCGGAACATCGCACTGCGCTCGGGCTTGCGGCCGTTCAGCATCGCCCACAGGCTCTCCCAGGCCAGCTCGCCGAGCTCCATCTGCGGCACCGAGGCCGTGGTCAGCGCCGGGCTGGTGAACTGGGCGAACGGGATGTCGTCGAATCCGGCGACGGAGAGCCGGTCCGGCACCTCGACGCCGAGCTCGTGCAGTGCGCCGAGCAGCCCGAGCGCCACCACGTCGTTGAACGCGATCACCGCGGTCGCGCCCGAGTCCAGCACCTGGCCGGCCGCGGCGTGCCCGTCGGCGAACATCGCGCCGCACGGGATCGAGACCAGCTCGATGGTCGAGCCGAAGCTCTCGAAGCCGCGCAGCCGGGCCGCATTGGAGGCACTGATCGGCGGGCCGGCCAGATAGGCGATCCGGCGGTGCCCGAGGCCGGTCAGGTGCCGGACCAGGTCGCGGATCCCGGACGCCCAGTCGATGCCGAGCAGCGGCGACGAGTCGTCGGTCGGTT
Source organism: Microlunatus sp. GCM10028923 (assembly GCF_042666975.1). Lineage (NCBI taxonomy): Bacteria > Bacillati > Actinomycetota > Actinomycetes > Propionibacteriales > Propionibacteriaceae > Microlunatus > Microlunatus sp. GCM10028923. The sequence continues at coordinate 61,738 of NZ_JBHTFF010000005.1, forward strand.
CGCGGTTGAGCAGCACCACCGGCGCCAGTTCGGGCAGCAGCCGGCGCAGCTCCTCCTCCGGCATCCGCGGCGCGCAGAGCACCAGGGCGTCGCAGCGGCGGCGCGACTCGACGGCCAGGATCGGCTCCTCCTCGACCCGCTCGGCCGTGTCGGCGACGAGCACCCGGTAGCCCTCCTTGGCGGCGGCCAGGCTGAGCCCGCGCATCGCCCCGTGGAAGGCCGGATTGGTCAGGTCGGGCACGATGTAGCCGATCGTGTGGGACCGGCCGAGGGCGAGACTGCGGGCGGCGGCGCTCGGCGTGTAGCTCAGCTCCTCGGCGGCCTTGAGAACGCGCTCGGCGATCTCCCGGTCGACCGTCGACAGCCCGTTCATCACCCGGGAAACGGTTGCTCGCGAAACGCCCGCTTTCGTTGCCACGTCGGCAATGGTGACCCTGGTCTTATCCCTCGATCGCGCCATGATCTCCCCGCTCCCTGTCCCGCTGACTCTCGTAATTACCTAGTCGCCCCGCCACCTCGTCTCGGTCACGGGCAGCATATCCGGTTGCCGCCCAGGGCGGGACGGTTTGGCTTGCGATTGCCGAGGCTGGCCGAATAGAGTGAAGAAATCGGTTACTCAGATTGGCACTCACAGCGTTGCCAGTGAGGGAGACAGCGAACATGACCAGGAAGAAGTACGCACTCGTCGGCACCGGATCCCGGGCCCGGATGTATCTGAAGGCCCTGACCGAGAGTCACGCCGACGTCGGGGAGATCGTCGGCCTGTGTGACACGAACCCGGTCCGGCTGGCGTACCACGCGGAGCAACTCAAGCCCGCCGAGGTGCCGACCTACGCAGCCGCGGACTTCGCTGCGATGCTGGACGAGCAGCGGCCGGACTGCGTCATCGTCACCTCGATGGACGTCACCCACTCCGACTACATCTGCGCCGCGCTCGACCGCGGCCTCGACGTGATCACCGAGAAGCCGATGACGACGACGGCGGAGCGGATCGCCAGCATCGTCGAGTCGGTGGGCAAGTCGTCCGGCACGCTGACCGTGACGTTCAACTACCGCTACTCGCCGCGGAACTCGATCATCCGGCAGCTGATCGCGGCCGGCGAGATCGGCACCGTGACCGCGGTGCACTTCGAGTGGCTGCTCAACACCGCCCACGGCGCGGACTACTTCCGCCGCTGGCACCGGGAGAAGCAGAACTCCGGCGGCCTGCTGGTGCACAAGTCGACCCACCACTTCGACCTGGCCAACTGGTGGCTCGGCGAGGTCCCCGAGTCGGTGTACGCCCGGGGTGGGCTGCGCTACTACGGGGCGGAGAACGCGGCCGCGCGTGGCCTCGGCCCGCGGCCGGCGCTGAGCCGGGACACCGATCCCGCGACCGACCCGTTCCACATCGACCTGGCCGCGAACGAGACCAACCGGCGGCTCTACCTGGAGGCGGAGCAGGCCGACGGCTACCACCGGGACCAGGACGTGTTCGCGCCGGGCATCACGATCGAGGACAACCTCAGCCTGCTCGTCGGCTACTCCGGTGGCGCCCACCTGACGTACAACCTGACGGCGCACGCGCCCTGGGAGGGTTACCGGGTCGGCTTCACCGGCACCGCCGGGCGGCTCGAGCTCGAGGTCGTCGAGTCCGCCTGGGTGCGGCCGGCCACGACGACGATCGACCCGTCCGCGAACGACGACGGCGAGCAGGCCGCCGTACGGCCGAAGGGCGCCCGGATCCTGCTGCAGAAGCACTGGGAGCAGGCCCGCGAGGTGGAGATCCCGACCGGCACCGGTGGCCACGGCGGCGGCGACGTGAAGCTGCTGGACGACCTGTTCCGGGAGCCGGCCGAGGACCCGCTGGGCCACAAGGCCGGCTACCTCGACGGCGTCCGCAGCGTCCTGGTCGGGGTGTCGGGCAACAAGAGCCTGGAGACCGGGCTGCCGGTCCGGCTGGCCGACTTCGGCCTTCCGCTGGAGGCCTGACGATGAAGGTCATGGTGACCGGCGGCTCCGGGCGGCTGGGCCGGAGCGTCGTGGCCGGGTTGGCCGAGCGCGGGCACGAGGTGGTCTCGGTCGACCTACGCCCGGCCGACGGTACGGTCCCGGACGGCGTGGTCGAGCGGCAGGTCGATCTGACCGATCCCGAAGGCTGCGCGCGGCTGTTCGCCGAGGTCCGGCCGGAGGGGCTGGTCCACCTGGCCGGGATCGCGGTGCCGTTCGTGGCGCCGGAGCGGCACATCTTCACCACCAACGCGACGATCGCGTTCACCACCCTGCAGGCAGCCGTCGAGCACGGCACCAGCCGGATCCTGGTGGCCTCCAGCCCGACCCCGCTCGGGTACGGCTCGCCGCACGGCTGGCTGCCCCAGTATCTGCCGATCGACGAGGCGCACCCGCTGCTGCCGTGGAACGCGTACGCGCTGTCCAAGCAGACCATCGAGCACACCGTCGCCATGTTCAGCGCGCAGACCGGCGGGGCCGTCCGGCTCGGCGTCTTCCGGCCCTGCTTCGTGATCTCCCCCGAGGAGTGGCGGGGCGCGCCGACCCAGCAGGGCCACACGGTACGGGAGCGGCTGGACGACCCGGCCCTCGCGGCGGTGTCGCTGTTCAACTACATCGACGCCCGGGACGCGGCCGGCTTCATCGACACCTGGCTGGCCGCGGCCACCGAGCTGCCGGGCGGCGAGGTGTTCTATGTCGGCGCCGCGGATGCGATGGCCCGCAAGCCGCTGGCCGAATTGATGCCGCTGTACCATCCGGGCACGGACCGGCTCGCCGCCGGGCTGACCGGCACCGAGCCGGCGTTCTCGATCGCCAAGGCCGAACGCCTGCTCGGCTGGCGGCCCGGCCGCAGCTGGCGTACCGAGCTGGTCGACCATGATCATCCGACTGACTGAGGAGCACCCGTGACGTTGAGCTTCGATGGGGTCCTGTTCTTCCCGGTGACCCCGTTCGACGAGCGGTCCACGATCGTCGAGGGCTTGATCACCGAACAGATCCAGTCCCGGCTGGAGCACCGGCCGGGCGGCATCTTCGCCGCCTGCGGCACCGGCGAGTTCCACAGCCTCTCGGTCGCCGAGGTCGGCACCGTCGTCGGCGCCACGGTCACCGCGACGAACGGCGCGGTGCCGGTGATCAGCGGCGCCGGCGGTCCGCTCGGGCACGCGATCGACTGCGCGAAGGCCGCCGCGGACGCCGGTGCGGACGGGCTGCTGCTGTTGCCGCCGTACCTGGTCTCCGCCCCGGTCGACGGCTTGATCAACTACGTGCAGGCGGTGGCCGCGGCGACCGAGTTGCCGATCATCGTCTACCACCGTGCGAATGCGAAGTTCACCGCCGCGGCGATGGCCCGGCTGGCCGAGAACCCGCAGGTGATCGGGTTCAAGGACGGCGTCGGTGATCTTGCCGAGGCGCAGCGGATCGTGCTCGCAGTGAACGCCGCCGGGCGGTCCGACTTCCAGTTCTTCAACGGCCTGCTCACGGCCGAGTTGTCGCAGGCCGCGTACCGGGCGATCGGGGTGCCGCTCTATTCGTCGGCAGCGTTCGCGATGGCGCCGGAGCTGGCCAACGCGTTCTACACCGCGCTGGCCGAGGGCGACGAGGCGCGCCGGCTGGAACTGCTGGCCGGGTTCTACGAGCCGTTGGTGGCGCTCCGGGACAAGGTGCCCGGTTACGCCGTCTCGTTGATCAAGGCCGGGGTGGTCGCCGGCGGGCTGGCGGTCGGCGGGGTCCGGCCGCCCTTGATCGATCCGCCGGCCGATGATCTGGCTGCACTGAAGGAGATCCTGGCGCGCGGCCGGGACCTGCTCGGCTCATGATCACCGGCACGGTCGCCGGGCTGCGCACCCGGCTGCTCACCGCGCCGCTGCCCCGCCCGTGGGGTCCGGACGTGCCCGAGGTGCACGTGATCGTGGTCGAGCTGACCACGGACGACGGCCGGACCGGGACCGGGTTCAGCTGGACCCCGACGATCGGCGCGGCCGCGGTGCAGGCGCTGCTCGATCACGACATCGCCGAGTTCATGATCGGCAAGCCGGCCCATCCGGCGGCGGTCTGGGACGACCTGTGGCGGCACCTGCACGAGGCGGGTGGTGGCGGGATCACCACGATCGCGATGGCCGGTGTCGACCTCGCCCTCTGGGACCTGCAGGCCCGGACCCTGGGCCGCTCGGTGCCGTCCCTGCTCGGCGTCCGGCACACCGAGCTGACCGGGTACGGCAGCGGGGTGAACCTGCACTACTCGACCGAGGAGCTGCTGGACCAGGTCCGCCGCTGGCTGGCGACCGGCTACCGGGCGATCAAGATCAAGGTCGGCAGCCCGGATCTTGATCGCGACCTGGACCGCGTCGCGGCGATCCGGGAGCTGACCGGGCCGTCGGTGAAATTGATGCTGGATGCCAACCAGCGTTGGGATCTGGCGGCCGCGCTGCGCGCCGTGACCGCGTTGTCGCGGTTCGATCCGTACTGGATCGAGGAGCCGGTCCGGGCCGACGACACCACCTCCCACGTCGAGCTGCGGCGCCGGACGTCGGTGCCGGTCGCGGCCGGCGAGAACGTCCACCACCGCTACCGGTTCGCCGAGTTGATCATGGCCGGCGGGATCGACGTGGTGCAGCCGAACGTGGTCCGGGTCGGCGGGATCACCCCGTTCCTGCGGATCGCCGAGCTGACCGCCAGCCACGGGCTGCAGCTGGCGCCGCACCTGCTGGCCGATCTGTCCGCCCAGCTGTCGGTGACCCTGCCCGGTCCGGTCTGGGTCGAGGAGGTCGAGGACACCTCGTTCGAACAACTGGGCCTGGTGACCGCTCCGACGCCGGTCGTCCGGGACGGCGCGCGGGTCCGGGTGACCGATCAGTTGGGCCTCGGGCTGGACTTCGCCTGATCACGACTGCCGTTCCCGGCTGGCCTTGTCTATGCTGACTCCCAAATGAATCAGCCTTCGGGACCACCGGGCTGGCCTGCGGCGGGCCAGCCCGCCTGGGGTCCGCCCGCGGAGCCTGCCGCGGGTGCCGGCGGTCCCGGAGCCCGGTACCCACCGCCGCTGCCGCCGCCACCGCCCGAGCCGCCCCGGCGCGGCGGGCTGATCGCGGCCCTGGTGATCGTGATCTGCGTCCTGCTGATCGGGACGATCGTGATCGCCACCGGAGTGATTTCCGCGTTCCGCGACGTCGCCGGTGATCTTGGCCAGATCCCGACCGCGTCGCCCCGCCCCCGGCCGACGCTGACCAAGCCGACCCCGGCCAAGCCGACGCCCACCAAGCCGACCCGGCCGACGCCGCAGCAGCCACAGACCAGCCGACCCGAGCCGTCCCCGAAGCCGTCGGAGCCCGATCCGACGCCGTCGGAGCCGACCGAGACGCCGAAGGACCCGGGCACCGGTTTGATCAAGAACTCCTTGTACGAGCTCGACCTCGACCGCGGCGACGGTGACTGCGACATCAAGGTCCGGCGACCGAAGCCGCCGCTCAAGGACAAGCGGCTGAAGCCGTACCTGGAAGACGTCGTCGACTGCATGGTCGATCTCTACCGGAAGCCACTGGCCAAGATCGGCTTCGACCTGAGCACGCCCAAGATCAAGACCTACGACGGCACCGTGAAGTCACCCTGCGGACGGCTCGACCAGAACGGCTCGCCGGCCTACTACTGTTCCGCCGACCGGACCATCTACTGGCCCGAGACCAGCGACGACGACCGGGAGGCCTACACGTTCGCCCGGCTCGGCTACGTCGGCCTGCTGGCGCACGAGTTCGGCCACCACCTGCAGGCCGAGGCCGGGATGTTCCGGGAGTACTCGTACGCGTGGGCCGAGGCGAGCAGCGCGAAACAGCTGGAGCTGAGCCGGCGGCTGGAGCTGCAGGCGCAGTGCTTCGAGGGCGTCTTCCTCTCCTACGCCTCGGACTCGATCAACTTCGACGCCGACGACCTGTACGAGATCCGGGAGTGGCATTCCTACACCGGCGACGAGGATCCGCCGGAGACCCGGATCGCCGACCACGGCACCAGCCGGTCCCAGGTCCGCTGGCTGGAACGCGGCTACGACAGCACCGACTTCGGCCGCTGCAACACCTGGAAGGCGAGCACCAAGTCGGTGAAGTAGCTCACCGGCTCCCGACGGGTACGGGGTCGGCGAGCCGCGGCCGCCAGGCCGGACAGCCGACGAACAGGGCGGCCACGGCCGAGAGCTGGCCCACCATCGCGATGATCTTCCCGACCGGTGCCGCATCACCACCGGACGGTGCCTGCTCGAAGGTGTCGGCCATCGACATGCCCATCCCGAACGCCGTGATCCAGGAGGTGTAGCCGACCATCGCGACCAGCAACAGCCCGGCGATCACAACCCGCCGCGTGGTCGCGACCGTCGATTTCCGGCCGAGCCGGCAGAACACCGGGAACGCCAGCGCCAGCCCGCCCCAGACCACGGCCCAGACGATGATGATCGGCGCGCCGGTCGGCTCGCCCACCGCGGCCAGCCGGCCGTAGATCTGGTCCAGGCTCAGCCCCGGCAGCTTGGCCAGCGGGTTCCAGACCGTGACCTGCAGGATCATGATCGGCAGCAGCGCCAGCATGGCGGCCGAGAACGGCAGCGCGATCCGGAACCGGGTGGCCGGGTCGGTCGGCCGGGCACCCGGTTCGACGTAGGCCAGCTGCGAGCCGCCGAGCACCATCAAGGCCATCAGATTCCCGTACGGGATGGCCATCACGACCGTGAGGACCGCCAGCGTCGCCACCCCGGCCGCGACCAGCAGGACGGTCAGGGGCACGGGAGTCCGCAGTGCGCGGACCAGCAGCGGGACGCCGAGGGCGAGACCTGCGGAGCCGAGCAGGACCCCTGCCAGGATCAGGATCGCCGCGGCGACCCCGACCGCGGCCACCCCGATCGCGCCGTCGTAGAGCGTGTACGGATAGCCGCCCAGCAGCACCGCGGCCGACCCGAGGAACGCCGCCGCCCACCGCGCCCGCGCCGCCGTGTCGGATCCACCCGAAGTATCCACCGTGACCCCGTTCGTCACTCTGGCCTCAAGTTTTTCACGTTACGTGAAAAACTGTCGCTTCCCGCGAGATATAACGCGCGGGAAGTGCCAACAAGTGTGGGGAAGTGGGCTCGGGCCCACGAGGAGGTTAGGTTCCGACGGTCGCCCGTCCCCAGGCCGGACCGCCGACGATCAGGGCGAGGACCGTGGCCAGCTGGGCCACGATCGCGATGATCGGTCCGCCCGGCGAGATCGACAAGTCCGGGCCGATCCCGGTCAGCCAATGGCTGTAGCCGACGATCGCGACCAGCAGCAGCCCGGCACAGACGATCCGCCGCGGCGGTCCGGCGAGGATCGGGACCTCACGGAGACCCAGCAGCGGAAGGGCCACCGCCGCCACGACGCTGATCGAGGCCCACAAGATCATCATCCAGGTGCCGGCCGTCGGCCCGCCCACCGCCTGCAGCACGCCAATCGCCACGATCACCAGCACGGCGATCGAGTACGGCAGCGCGAGCCGCAGCCGGACGGCCGGTCGTGGGGACGGCGCGCCCCGCGCCACGAACCGCAGCTGTGTCCCGGCGACCACGACCAAGATCACCAAAGCCGCGAACGACAGGCTCATCAGGGTGGCGGCGGCCAGGACACCGAGACCGCAGAGCGCGGTGAGCACGATGGGCCGCGGACTGTCGGTCCGCTCCGGGTGCCGCAACAGCGGCGCCACGACGATCAGGCCGAGCAGACCGAACAACATGCCGACGAAGATCAGCAAGATGGCGATCGGACGGATCGCGCCTAAGCCCGGACCGCCGTAGTAGATCGTCTGGGCATGTCCGGAGATCAGCACGACGCCGGCGCCCATCAGCACCACCGCCCAGCGCACACGGATCGAACTGTCGGATTCCCGCAAATCCTCCATCACACGATGGTAAGGCAGTCAGTGACGTCCGTTCATGATCAGCGACATGGCCTCGGCGCGCGTCGCGGCATTGCGGAGCTGTCCGCGGACGGCGCTGGTGACGGTTCGGGAGCCGGGTTTGCGGACTCCGCGCATGGTCATGCAGAGGTGTTCGCACTCGAAGACGACGATCACGCCGCTCGGTTGCAGGAACTCGACCATTGCATCCGCGACCTGGGTGGTCAGGCGCTCCTGCACCTGCGGCCGCTTGGCGAAGACGTCGACCAGCCGGGCCAGCTTGCTCAGCCCGGTGATCCGGCCGTTGGCGTTCGGGATGTAGCCGACGTGGGCCACCCCGGTGAACGGCACCAGGTGGTGCTCGCAGCAGCTCCACACCTCGATGTCCTTGACCAGGACGAACTCGTCATGACCAAGATCGAACGTGGTGGCCAGTACGTCCTCCGGCTGCTGGGTCAGGCCGCGGAACAACTCGGCGTAGGACCGGGCCACCCGGTCCGGCGTCTCGCGCAATCCGTCCCGGTCCGGGTCCTCGCCGATCCCGATCAGGATCTCCCGGACCGCCTTCGCGATCCGGTCATGATCGAACGTGCCGGGGGCCAGCCCGGCGAGCTGCTGCTCGGTCACCGAGACTCAGGTCCCTGCGGCGGCTGCCCCTGCGGCGGCTGCCCGTCGCCGGGCTGACCGTTGCCTGCTTGACCATTGCCGGATTGGCCGTTGCCGGACGGCTCGTCCGGCTGACCCTGGTAGCCGTACGGCTGCTGCGGGTGCGGCGGCCAGGTCGGCTGACCCTGCTGCTGCTCCGGAGCGGGCTGCCCCGGCTGCTGCTCGTACTGGCCGTACGGCTGCTGGTACTGGGGCTGGTGGTACTGGGGCTGGTCGTACTGCTGCGGCTGCTGAGGCTGCCCGTACTGCTGATCAAGGGGCTGCTGGCCCTGCAACGGCGCACCCGGCCCGCCCGCGGGCGGCTGCCCGGGCAGCCCCGGCGGCACCGGCTGGTGTCCCGGCGGGAGCTGAGTGCCGCCCGGCGCGCCGTGCGACCCGGAGGTGCCGTTCGGCGACGGGGCCTCGATCTGCGGCGGAGGCGGCGTCACCGGCGGGACGCTGGACGGCTGCCGCTGGTCCGAGCCGGTCCAGGCCGGCCGCTTCGGCCACCGCTTGAGCGGCTTGAAGACCTCGGCGACCTGCTCACGGTCCAGCGTCTCCCGCTCGAACAGGGCGCGAACAAGATCATCCAGCACCTCCCGGTTCTCGCTCAGGATGTCGAACGCCTCCTGGTGAGCGGTCGCGATCAGTGCCGCGACCTCCTCGTCGACCGCGGCCGCCTTCTGCTCCGAGTAGTCCCGGTTGCTGCCGAAATCCCTGCCCATGAAGGGTTCCGCGTCGCCGGTGCCGAGCTTGACCGCGCCCAGCCGCTCGGTCATCCCGTACTGGGTGACCATCGCGCGGGCCAGGTTGGTCGCCTTCTCGATGTCGTTGCTGGCGCCGGTGGTCGGGTCGTGGAAGACCAGTTCCTCGGCCGCCCGGCCGCCCATCATGTACGCGAGTTGATCAAGGAGCTCGGCCCGCGAGTTGGAGTACTTGTCCTGCTCCGGCAGCACCATGGTGTAGCCGAGGGCACGGCCGCGCGGCAGGATCGTCACCTTCTGGACGGGGTCGGTGCCGGGCAGCGCCGCGGCGACCAGCGCATGGCCACCCTCGTGGTAGGCGGTGACCAGCTTCTCCCGCTCGTTCATCAGCCGGCTCCGCTTCTGCGGCCCGGCGACGACGCGGTCGATCGCCTCGTCCAGGTGGTAGTTGGTGATCATCCGCGCGTTCTGCCGGGCGGTCAGCAACGCCGCCTCGTTCAGCACGTTGGCCAGGTCGGCACCGGTGAAGCCCGGGGTACGACGAGCCACGGCCTCGAGATCGACATCGGGGCCCATCGGCTTTCCGGCGGCGTGCACGTTCAAGATCGCCAGGCGGCCCTTGAGGTCCGGGCCCTCGACCGAGATCTGCCGGTCGAACCGGCCCGGGCGCAGCAGCGCCGGGTCCAGCACGTCGGGCCGGTTGGTCGCGGCGATCAAGATCACGCCGCCGCGGACGTCGAAGCCGTCCATCTCGACCAGCAGCTGGTTCAGCGTCTGCTCGCGCTCGTCGTGACCGCCGCCCATACCGGCGCCGCGGTGCCGGCCGACGGCGTCGATCTCGTCGATGAAGACGATCGCCGGGGCGTTCTCCTTGGCCTGCTCGAAGAGATCGCGGACCCGGGAGGCGCCGACGCCGACGAACATCTCGACGAAGTCCGAACCGGAGATGGAATAGAAGGGCACGCCCGCCTCGCCGGCCACGGCCCGGGCCAGCAGGGTCTTGCCGGTGCCGGGCGGCCCGTACAGCAGCACGCCCTTGGGGATCTTCGCGCCGACCGCCTGGAACTTCGCGGGCTCGGCCAGGAACTCCTTGATCTCCTCGAGCTCCTCGATCGCCTCCTCGCAGCCGGCGACGTCGCTGAAGGTCGTCTTCGGGGTGTCCTTGTTGGCGATCTTGGCCTTGGACTTGCCGAACTGCATCACCCGGCTGCCGCCGCCCTGCATCGAGTTGAGCAGGAAGAAGAACAGCACGCCGATGATCAGGAACGGGATCAGGGTGCCGAGCAGGGACGAGAAGAAGCCCGGCGTCGGGTTCTCACCGTCCCACTTCTCCAGCGTCTTCTCGGCGTAGCGCTGATCCAGCCGCTCCCGCAGCGCATCGTCCTGATTGCCGACCCAGGTCGCCTTGTACTTGGTCGTGCCGTCGCCCATGGTGACCTCGATGGTCTGTTCACCATCGATCAGCTTGGCCTCTTTCAACGGCTCGTTGCCGTTGATGATCGCGACCACCTGCGACGTCGGGACGTCGGTGAAACCGCCGGCCAGCCGGCCGCTGAAATCGAGCAGCAGGCCGATCACCACGACGCCCAGAATGATCCACAGGATGGGCCCGCGGAGAATGCGCTTCAAGTTCATAACCTGCCTGCTGTGTCGGATTCACTCCTGCGTACACCACTCGCCAGGAGTACGAGTACGCAGGTAAGAGTATCGTTCGCGCCCAACCCCGGACCGGCGCTCCGGTGACCCGGCGCCCCGGTCGCCCGATCCGGTCCCGGTGAGTGGCCTGGGTCACGCATCAGCAGGGGCCGGACTCCCGAGGGTGGCACGAGCAGGTCAGCGGCCGAACGGCCCGGACTCAGACGGTCCAGTGGCCGCGGGCGGCCAGCAGGTCCGCCCGGACCAGCTCCGCTTTCCCCTCCGGGTCGCTCGGTTCGGAGTACTCGGCGGTGAGGCAGACCGGACGGTCCCAGCCGCGGTGGCGGAGGTGGCCGAGGATGCGGGCCCAGTCGGCCATCCCGGAGTCGGCCGGGCCCCACCAGTGCCGATACCGCGGCGCGCCGGGGCCGGCGTCCGGCTCCGGGCGGTAGTGGCCGTTCTTGAGGTTGACCAGGCCCAGCCGCGGCCAGGCCAGGTCGAGGGTCAGCACCGGGTCGACGCCGGTCAGTGCGTCATGGCCGGCGTCCCAGACCAGGTCGAAGCCGGCCAGGTCGTCGATCAACTGCAGTACGCCGAGCGTGCTCTCCACGAACCGCCCGCGGTGCGGCTGGACGCCGACCCGGACCCCGTACCGCTCGGTCAGCGGTTGCACGGCAGCCCAGTCCCGGCGCAGCCGCTCGGTCGAGGCGAGGTAGCCGTCGTCGCCGAGCGGGGCCATGATCCGGATCAGCGGCACGCCGGCCTCGGCGCAGGCCGCGAAGACCGGCTCGGTCGGATCGGCGGCGACGCTGATCACCGTCACACCCTGCTCGGCGAGGGTACGGACGAAGCCGGGCAGCAGCCGGCCGGCGGAGCCGGGATCGACGTACGCGCCCGGCCGGACCGGCACCTCGGCGCCGCCGAACCCGAGACCGGCCAGGCGCTCCCCCAGCGGGCCGGGCGCCTCGCCCGCCCAGGGTTTGCTGAACACGGCCCAGAGCGGTTCCTGCGGATGATCGGAATCAGCGTGCGGTGCCACGGATGCGCTCCTCGTCCACGTCGACGCCGAGGCCGGGCCGGTTCGGCACCCGGGCGATCGCGTCGGTGATCTGCAGGCCCTCGACATAGAGGTCGGCCAGCAGTTCGGGTCCGTTCAGTTCGGCCGGCAGGGCCAAGTCCATCAGGCTGAACAGGTGCAGGGCCGCGGCGAACCCGACGCCGCAGTCGGTCAGCCCGCTGGCCAGGATCTCCAGCCCGTGCGCCTTCGCCACCGCCGCGGTCCGCAACGCCTGGCGCAGCCCGCCCGCCTTGCAGAGCTTGATCACGACCAGATCCGCGCCGCCGAGCACCGCGGTCCGGGCCAGGTCGGCGGCGGTGAAGCTGCCCTCGTCGATCGCGACCGGCAGCGACGATCGTTCCCGGACCTTGATCATCCCGGCCCAGTCGGTGCTCGGCACTGGCTGCTCGACGCAGTACAGCTGCGGTACGTCCTCGATCTCCTGCAGCAGCCGGTGCAGCGAGGACGGCCGGTAGGACTGGTTGGCGTCCAGCCAGATCGGCTTGCCCGCGGCGGGTTCAGTGATCGCGTGCAGTGCCGCGGCGTCGGCCGCGACGTCCCCACCGATCTTGATCTTGTACGCGTGGTAGGCGGCACTCCCCCGGACCCGCTCCGCCATCGCCTCCGGAGTGTCGATGCCGATCGCCGAACAGAGCGGGATCTCGGTGTGCACCGCGCCGCCGAGCAGGGCGTGCACGGGCAGCCCGGCCAGCTTCCCGGCGACATCGTGCAGGGCCAGGTCGACCGCCGCCCGGGCGAACGGGAACCCGTTCGACACCGACGGGCTGAGCGCCCGGTCCGCCCTGCGGTGGAAGGATTCCACGGCGAACGGGTCGGTCCCGATCAGCAGCGGCGCCAGGTTGTTGTTGATCACCGCGACGATCGTCTCGGCCGTCTCGTAGCTCCAGCTGGGCAGGGCCCGCTGCTCGCCCCAGCCGGTCGCGCCGTCGTCGGTGGTCAGCTTGACGAAGATCACGTCGCCGGTCCGGTCGGGCTCGCTGACCGTACCGCTGCCGATCTTGAACGCGTGCGCGAACGGCACCGGCACGACGAAGGTCTCGAGCTTGCTGATCTTGGAGCTCTTTCCGGGGTCCCCGCGGCGTTGTTCGGGGGAGCGCAGCGGAGGAGAAGAACGTCGTGGGGTGGAGTTCATGCGAGCAGGCTCCAGCGTTGCGGGTCGACCCAGCTGGGGCCGTGGGATCCGTCGGCAAGGAAGGCGATCACGTCGTCGACGACGTACCGGACCAGGGCCAGATGCCCCTCCAGCGAGTCGCCGGCGATGTGCGGCGTGAGCAGCACGTCCGGCGAGGCGAGCAGCTCCGGCGACAACTGGGCCGGCTCGGGATCGTAGACGTCCAAGGCGATCCGGAGCCTTCCCGACAACGCCTCCCGCTCCAGGGCGACCGGGTCGACGGCGCCGGCCCGGGCCGAGTTGATCAGGACCGAGCCGTCCGGGATCCGGGCCAGCAGGTCGGCGGTGATCATGCCCTTGGTGGCCGGCAGGTCGGGTACGTGGATCGACACGACATCGGCGTTCATCGCCGCCGGCAGGCCGACCAGGGTGACGTCCAGCTCGCGGGCCCGCTCCTGATCAAGGTACGGGTCGTACACCAGCACCCGTGCCCCGAACGGTTCCAGCAGGCTCCGGAACGCCCGCGCCGTCGACGAGCCGCCGATCAGCGCGACCGTCCGGCCGCGCAGCTCCCGGCCCCGGAAGTCTGTCGGCTTCCAGCCGCCGGCCCGGGTCCGCGCGTCGTAGGACGGCAGCCGCCGGTGCAGCGTGAGGCAGGCGGCCAGGCAGTACTCGCCGACCGACCAGGCGATCCGGGTGGCGGCGGAGAAGACGGTCAGCCGGTCCCCGACCAGCGCGGACGGCACCAGCCGCTTCACCGTTCCGGCGGCGTGCGCGACGATCCGGGGCCCGGTCTCGCCCAACAGGTCCGCCGGCAGCGACGGCGTACCCCAGCTGGTGATCATGATCTCGGCGCCGTCGGCCAGCCGGGCCACCTCGGCCTGGTCCAGTTGATCACCGGCCCAGCGCACCTCGAAGCGTTCTTCCAGCAGGGCTCGGGTCTCGTCGTCGCAGACGTCGGCGGCGCGCGCCGGGGTCATCGCCATGGCCAGAGTGGGCATGCCGGTCAAGGTACGGGCCGAAGGCGATACCCGTCCAAGTCGAATTGAGCATCACCCAATACCGTCACGACATGGCGTGCGCGGGGTAGCATCCGCGCCGTGGATGCCCAGCCCCCGCCGCGCGGCCCGCGCCAGCGCCTCGGCGAAGATCAACGGCGCAAGCAGCTGATGGCGGCGACCGTCCTCGAGGTCGCCGAACGGGGCTACGAGGGCGCCACCCTGACCAAGATCGCCACCCGGGCCGACGTCGCCAAGGGCCTGGTCTGGCGCTACTTCGCCGACAAGGACGACCTGATGGAGGCGACCGCGAAGGCAACGCTGGAAACCATGCGGGCAACCATCGTCGACGCGCTCGACCTGGGCCGACCGGTGCCGGAGATCATCCGCGCCGCGCTGCGCCTGGCCGCCGCCCAGATCCGCACCCACCGGAACGAACTGGTCGCCCTGGACCGGATCCTGCACAACCTGCCCGGCCCGGACGGCGGCGAGCGGGTGATCACCGACTTCTACGAGGAGTCCTACCGGGGCCAGGAGTCGCTGTTCCGGCGCGGCCAGGCCGAGGGCAGCCTGGGCGACTTCGACGCCAGGATCATGGCCGTCACCTATCAGGGCTCGATCGACGCCATGCTCGCGTACCTCGAAATCCATCCGGAACTGGAGCCGCAGGACTACGCGGACGGCCTCGCCGAGATCCTCCTCGGCGCCATGAAGGCCACCGCCTGACCGAACTCCCGGGTTGGTTTATTGACCACGCGGTCATTACTATTGACCACATGGTCATTAAAACGGAGGCGACGCAGCGCGCGGCCAACCCGCAGCGCGAGATCGTCCTGAGCCTCGTCATCAACGCGGTGCTCCCGATCGCGGTGTTCTACGGCCTGCGTGCCCTCGGCGTCGACCAGTGGACGGCCCTGTTGCTCGGCCTGGTCGGGCCTGCCGTCAAGACGCTCCACTCGGTGATCACGAAGCGCCGGGTCGATCAGCTGGCGGCGCTGGTCATGACGGCCCTGCTGCTGAGCGTGGCGCTGTCGTTCCTGACCGGCAGCCCGAGAACGCTGCTGGCGCGCGACGGCTGGGTGACCGCCGTGGTCGGCGGCTGGATCCTGGTCACGCTGCTGCGCACCCCGTACTACCTGTTCGCGCTGCGCACCTTCACCGGCGGCACGCTGCGCGACGGGATCAACGCCGCCTGGCAGGACGTGCCGGCCTTCCGGCGGGTGGTGCGCGGGTGCACGATCCTCTGGGGATCGGCGTTGCTGACCGATGCGGCGAGCACGGTGGTGCTGGCGTACACGCTGCCGATCGACCTGGTCCCGCTGATCGGCGCGGTCAAACTGGTCGGGCTGATCGTCCTCGCCGAGGTGTGCAGTCAGCTCTACTTCCGGCGCCGCGGCGTTCCGCTGCTCGGCGACGAGCCGACGGAGGAGGTCCGGTGAGCGATCGCAGGTATGTCGTCACCGGCTCGGCGTCCGGGATCGGTGCCGCGACAGCGACCCTGCTCCGGGACCAGGGCGCCACGGTCATCGGCTGCGACCTCGACGACGCCGACATCGTCGCCGATCTGTCGACGCCGGCCGGCCGGAACTCCCTGGTCGAGCAGGTGGCCCGGTCGGGCCCGATCGACGCGGTGCTGGCGGTCGCCGGCGGCGGGCGGACCGGCCTCCTCGAGACGAACTACTTCGGTACGGTCGCGACCCTCGAGGGACTTCGCCCGATGCTCGCGCGCAGCGCCGCACCGCGCGCCGTCGCGGTCTCGTCGACGGCCTCGCTCGCCCCCGCGGACGAACGGATTCTGCAGGCCTGCGCGGACGGCGACGAGGCCACCGCGACGGCACTGCTCGCCGACGATCCCGCCCTGCACGGCTCCGCGTACGGCATCGCCAAGCGGGCCCTGAACGGTTGGGTACGGCGGACGGCCCCGACCGCCGACTGGGCCGGCGCCGGCATTCCGCTGAACGCGGTCGCACCCGGCGTCGTCGACACCCCGGCCGCTGCCTGGATCCTGACCGACGAGACGGTCCGGCAGGCGATCGCGTCGTCGGCGCCACAGCCGCTCGGCTTCCCCGGCCGGCCCGAATGGATCGGGCAGCTGATCGGCTGGCTGGCCGGACCCGAGAACCGCTTCGTCACCGGCCAGGTGATCTTCGCCGACGGCGGCGCCGAAGCGACTCTGATCGGCGACCGGCACTGGCGGGCCGCCGGTTGAGCCGGGATACCGTCGCGGCATGGACTACTCGCTGGCTCAGCTGCGCGGTTTCGTCGCCGTGGCCGAGGAGCTCCACTTCGGCCGGGCGGCGGAACGGCTGGCGATGACCCAGCCGCCGCTGACCCGGCAGATCCAGGCCCTGGAACGCGCGCTGCAGGTGCGGCTGTTCGACCGGAGCCCGCGCGGGGTGAGTCTGACCGCCGCCGGCCGGACCTTCCTCGCCGACGCGCGCCGGGTGCTCACCCTGGTCGAGGCGGCGCCCGAGTCGGCCCGCCGGGTCGCGGCCGGTCAGGCCGGCACGCTGCGGCTCGGGTTCACCGCGATCGGGGCGTACGCGGTGCTCGGCGACATGCTCACCCTGCTCACCCGGGTGCTGCCGGGGGTGAGCGTCGCACTGGACGAGCAGACCAGCGAGGTGCAGTTCCCGGCCTTGATCAGCGGCACCCTCGACCTCGGCCTGGTCCGGCCGCCGGTCCCCGATGATCTTGCTTCGGTGCCGATCCACAGCGAGCAGCTGGTGCTCGCCGTACCGGATCGTCATCCGCTCGCCAGCGGGGACGGGCCGGCTCGGCTGGCCGATGTCGCGGCGGACTACATCGGCTATAGCCCGGAAGGATCGCGCTACCTGCACGACGTCTGCGCGGCGCTGGTCGGGATGCAGGACTTCCTGCGCGCCCAGATCGCCTCCCAGGTGCCGACCATGCTCGCCCTGGTCCGGGCCGGCCGCGGCTTCGCCCTGGTGCCCCGGTCCTGTACGGCGATGCGGGTGGAGGGTGTGGTCTTCCGGGAGCTGGCCGAGGCCGACGCCCGTACCGTCAGCCTGCATGCCTGCTGGAACCCGGCGTCGACGAACCCGGTGCTGGAGCGACTGGTCCCGGAACTGGCCGAGTTCTCCTGACCCGGTGCAGCGGCGGTGCAGATTTCGAGGCGAGTGGCGGGCTACTCTCCCGGATCGGCGGGTCGAGCGAGGAAGCTGAGCACATGCCAACGCCGGTGGACCGGGAGCGGGCCCTGCGCCAGCTCCCCGACGCCTATGCCCGAGCTCTGCGGCTCCGCGACGCAGGGTCGTCCGAAACCGAGATCGCGGCCCGGCTCGAACTCGAGCCGGAAGCGATCGGGCCGCTGCTCGAGGTCGCCGAAGCCAAGCTGGCCGCCGCGATCAAGAGGCAAAGGTCCCGAGTTGATCAAGGTCTTGCCGACGGTTCTTGATCATTTCGGACGATCTGTCGATCATGGGCGGGAATCGAACATTCCGGGACTAAAATCCTTGAGTGGCGGGGGAATGGCCGCTGACCGGGCGGGCCGAGGAGCTCCGCTATCTCAGCGAGAGCATCCGGCGCGGCAACGAAGCGGCCGGCGTCGTGATCGCCGGCGCGCTCGGCGTGGGCAAGACCCGGCTGGCCCGCGAGGTGCTGGCCACGGCCGAACGACGAGGCCGTACCGTCCGCTGGGTGACCGCCTCGGTCGCGGCGCAGCAGTTGCCGCTCGGGGCGTTCGCATCGTCGCTGACCGCCCCGGTCACCGATCCGGCCCGGCTGTTGTACAAGGTCAACGAGGAACTGCTCGCCGGCGCCGGCCGCGCCGGCGCCCTGGTCGCGGTGGACGACGCGCAACTGCTGGACGAACTCTCGGTCCTGCTGGTGCAGCAGTTGATCACTCGCCGGACCGCCACCGTGGTGCTGACCCTGCGGACCGGGGCGCCCGCGCCGGAGGGCATCACCGGACTCTGGAAGGACGGCCGACTGCGCCGGCTCGAGCTGCAGCCGCTGTCCGGGGCCGAGACCGCGGCCCTGCTGGCCACCGTGTTGGGCGGCCCGGTCGACAGCGCCGCCGCGCGCCGGATGTGGTCGATCACCCGGGGCAACCCGCTCTACCTGCGGCACCTGGTCGCCGGCGAGGTCGAGGCGCATCGGCTGCACCGCGTGGCCGGCGTCTGGATCTGGACCGGTGAACCCGAACTGTCGCCCGGGCTGACCGAACTCGTCGCGGCGCGGATGGGCCGGCTCACCGAACCGGTTCGTGACGTGCTCGACGTGCTGGCGGTCGGCGAGCCGCTCGACGTCGGTCAACTCAGCCGGCTGACCGCCGCGGAGGGGATCGAGGAGGCGGAGGCCCGCGGGCTGATCGAGGTGTCCGGCGGCCGCACGCTGCAGGCCCGGCTCGCCCATCCCCTGTACGGCGAGGTGCACCGGCGCGGCATCGGCCGGATCCGGGCCCGCCGGCTCCGCGGGCTGATCGCGGCCAGCTTCCCCGAGTCGCCGGAGCCGGAGCGCATCCTGCGCCGCGCCGTGCTGTCCCTGGACGCGGACCTGGCGCCCGACCCGGCCCTGCTCACCGCCGCCGCCCGGTTGGCCTTCCGGATGGCCGACCTGGCCCTGGCCGAGCGGCTGGCTCGGGCGGCGGTCGCGGCCGGCGGCGGCTTCGACAGCCGGCTGGCGCTGTCGTACGCGTTGACCTGGCTCGACCGCGGCGACGAGGCCGACCAGGAACTGCGGCACCTCGAGCGGCGGGCCCGGCGGGACCCCGAACGGGTCCAGGTGGCGGTGCCGCGGGCCGGCAACCTCTTCTGGATCCTGCGCCGTCCGGTGGCCGCCGAGCGGGTACTGGACCGGGCCCGGGCCGGCGTCCAGGACCGAGCCGGGCGGGCCGAGCTCGAGGCCCTGCAGGCCGCGTTCCACGCCTGGCTGGCGCGCCCGCGCCGAGCCGTCCGCGCGGCCGAACGTGCGTTGGCCGCGGCGCCGTCGGACCAGGCCGTGGTGCTGGCCAGCTGGGGCCTGGTCACCGGGCTGATGATGCTCGGCCGGGCGGACGCGGCCCGTACCGCGGCGGCCCGCGGCTATGCGGCCGCCGCCCGCGCGGCCAACGGCGCGGTGCTCGGGCTCGGCCTGCGCGACCTGCACCTGGTCGGGCTGCGGCTGGCCGGTTACGTCGTCGAGGCCGACCTGGTCGCCCGGCAGGGCTACGAGCTGTACGGGGAGGCCATCGGGACGCCGCGCTCGATGGCGGGCGCGATCCGCGGCCAGGCCGCGCTCGCGCAGGGCCGGCTGCGGACCTGCCTCGGCTGGGCCGGCGAGGCGCATGCCGCCCTGGCCGGACGGGACACCGGCGGCTGGGACGTACGGTGCCTGATCGCGATCACCCAGGCCCGGGCGATGTCCGGCGACGGGCCGGCCGCCCGGGCCGCCCTGGTCCAGCTGGAGGAACGGTGGCATCCGTCGTTCGGCTATCTCGAACCGGAACGGCTGCTGACCCGGGCCTGGGTGGCGGCGGCCGAGGGCGCGGTCAGCGAAGGGATCAGCACCGCCCTCGCGGCGGCGGCGCTGGCCGCCGATCATGATCAACTCGCCTACGAGATCGCGGCCCTGGACACCGCGACCCGGTTCGGCGCGCCCGGTCAGGCCGGCCGGCTGGCCGTACTGGCCGAGCAGGTGGACGGCCCGCGAGCCCCAATCGCCGCCGCTCACGCCGCTGCCCTGGCCGGCGACGATCCCGACGCTCTGCTCGACGTCTCCGACCGGCTGGAACGGATGGGCGATCCGCTGGCGGCCGCGGACGCCGCAGCCCAGGCCGCCGTCGGCTACCGGCGCCGACGCTCCGAGGCGGCCCGGTCCGCGATCGCCCGGACCAGCCGGCTGGGCCGGCTCTGCGAGGGAGCCCGGACGCCCGCCATGGCCATGATCACCGCGCCGGCACCGCTGACCGGGCGCGAGCTCGAGGTGGTGACGCTGGCCGCGCAGGGCTACAGCAACCGCGAGATCGGTGATCGACTGGTGCTCTCGGTCCGTACCGTCGAAGGACATCTCTACCGCGCGGCCGCCAAGCTCGGTACCTCCGACCGGGCGGCGTTCGCGGCCCTGCTCAAGCTCCCACCGCATCGTCAACCTTGATCAACTTCTCGCCGGCCGCTGCGTGGAACGGGCCCGCCCGAGTGTGACCGCGGGCCGAAGTCGAGTAGTCGATCACTCGTGACGCGGCGCCGGCGCAGGCCGGATGGTTCTGGTGAGGTCGTACGCCGGGTTCCGGGTGCGACCCGACAACACGTGACCCGAGACGGGCCAATCGAGAGGGGGACGCATGGCGATCTTCAAGGCGCTCCTGGTCGGCATCGACGACTACGGGGATCCACGGAACAACCTGAACAGCTGTCTGGCGGACGTCCAGCACGTCCGAAACCGGCTGGAACGCGACTACGGGTTCTCGGCCCAGAACATCACGACGCTCGTCGACGCCGCCGCGACGGTGGCGAACGTCAAGGCCGCGCTGGACACCTTGTTCAGTGGGGTCGGCCCGGACGACCGGCTGGTCTTCATGTACAGCGGACACGGCTTCCAGGTCCCGGAGGGCAACGCACTGACCGAGGTGCTGGTGCTCCGGGACGGCTTCTTCTCGGACGACGAGCTGAGCGACCGGACCCAGGCACTGCCGCCGGCCGTCCTCACCGTGGTCTTCGACTCCTGCTTCTCCGGCGGCATGCAGAAGTTCTTCGTCACCAAGTCCGGTGGCGAGGCGACCCGGTCCAAGGTCTGGCTCCCGGACGACGAGCAGGCCAAGGCCCTGAACCTCGCGCTGACCTCCGGCACCGTGAAGCGACTCGGTCCGTTCGGGGCGCACGCGATCAGTTCCAACCACGTCGCCGCCTCCGAGAAGGGCGTGGTCAGCCCGCCGGTCGAGGGCCAGCCCGCCAAGGCCAGCGTCGACGAGGAGGGACAGCTCCGGATCAACGCGCTGCTGCTGAGCGCCTGCCGGGAGAACGAGACCGCGTCCGCCAAGCGCAGCGACACCCAGGGCCTGTCGGCCTTCACCTTCGCCCTCGGCAAGGCGATCGACACGTTGGGGATCGACGCCTCGCCGCCGGACCTGCACCAGGAGGCGGAACGGATCCTGACCGAGATGAGCTTCGGTCAGCGACCGCTCCTCTTCGAACCGCCGACCGCTCCGCAGATGGCGGTGGCCTCGTTCGTCCTCGGCAAGACCCTCTACCACCAGCCGATCGCCGCCGCGACGGATGTCAGTTCCATGATCGCCGCCGCGATCGAGCAAGCCCTTCAGGCATTGAGAAAGGACAAGATCATGACAGCAACCGCCGTCCAGCCGACCATCGCCACAGCCCCCACCGCACCGGTGGCCGAGGGCCAGGAGAAGTGGGGATTCCTGGCCGCAGCCCTGCCCATCGTGCTACCGCCGCTGATCGATGGCATCAGCAGCCTGTTCAAGACCTACCAGGCCACCGAGAGCGCCCCGCCGCAGAAGTCCGCGACCGTGGTGGAACAGGGCGACGAGAAGTGGCTGAGCTTCCTCACCTCGGCCCTGCCCATCGTCCTGCCGCCGCTGATGGACGGCATCGGCAGCCTGTTCAAGACCTACCAGGCCACCGGCAGCGTCCCGCAGAAGTCCGCGACCGTCGAACAGGGCGACGAGAAGTGGCTGAGCTTCCTCACCTCGACGCTGCCCATCGTCCTGCCGCCCCTGATGGACGGCATCGGCAGCCTGTTCAAGACCTACCAGGCCACCGGCAGCGTCCCGCAGAAGTCCGCGACCGTCGAACAGGGCGACGAGAAGTGGCTGGACTTCCTGGCCTCGACCCTGCCCATCGTCCTGCCGCCCCTGATGGACGGCATCGGCAGCCTGTTCAAGACCTACCAGGCCAATGGAGCCGTCGTGACGACGACCGCTCCGGTTCCGGTCCCGAGCTGAGCCGGGCCCAGGGGGCGTCACGCCGCCGGCCCTCGCGTCCGCCATATCGGCCGCGGGGCCGGCGGTCACCCGTGACCGAATTCCAGCGCACTTCGCAACGAACGGCCCATTCCGGCCCGGATCCGCGCGAGTGCGCTGGATTCCGGTCAGTCGGGTCGGGCGAGGAAAGCCCGGATCCGCTGAGCCCAGCGGTCCGGCTGCTCGTAGTGGCACAGATGCGCGGCACCCGTGATCACCGCCAGCTCGCTCGCCGGCAGCGCGGCGTGCAGCCGCTCGGCGAGCGGGAGCGGGAAGCCCATGTCCTGCTCTCCGTGCAAGATCAGGATCGGTCCGCCCCAGTCGCGCAGGATCGCCTCCGCGTCACCCACCACCCAGGGATGCATCCGGCCGTCCAGGTAGCGCTGATAGCTCCAGTCGCCCTGGTCGAGGCCTTCGATCAAGTCCCGGTAGCCGGCCGCCTTCTCGAGGTCCCAGACGAAGATCGTGGAGTTCCGCAGGGCGCCGCCGGCCGCCTCCTCCAGGGCTCGGCGCCGCTGGTATTCGGGCCAGTCCCGGAGATACGGCTCGGCGTCGGCGCTCGGGTACGCCGACGTCGAGGCGAGCACCAGCCGCCGGACCTGGTTCGGATGCCGCTGCACGAAGGCGGTGGCCGCCCGGCCTCCGGTGGAGAAGCCGAGCAGGTCGACCCGGCCGAGGCCGAGCCGGTCGATCAGGCGGTGGGCGTCGTCGATCACGTACTCCGGCTGCAGCGCGTCCTCGGGAAGACCACGGCTGCTCCGCCCGCAGCCGCGGAAGTCGAAGATCACCACATGATGATCATGGGCGAGCGGCTCCAGCCCCGGCACCAGGTAGCTGTGCCCGAGGTCCGGGCCTCCGTGCAGCACGAGCAGCGACGGCCGACCGGACCGCCGGCCAAGGGTCAGCTGTAGATGTGCGGGGCCAGGGTGCCGACGCTGCGCAGGTTGCGGTAGCGGCCGTCGAAGTCGAGGCCGTAGCCGACGACGAACTCGTTCGGGATGTCGAAGCCGACGTAGGCCACGTCGACGGCGTTGCGGGCCGCCTCGGGCTTGCGGAACATCGTCATGATCCGCAGGCTGGCCGGGTCGCGCGACTGCAGGTTGCTGATCAGGTACGACAGCGTCAGGCCGGTGTCGATGATGTCCTCGACGACCAGGACGTGCTTGCCGCTGATGTCGGTGTTGAGGTCCTTGAGGATCCGCACCACGCCGGACGACTGGGTCCCCGAACCGTACGAGGAGATCGCCATCCAGTCCATCGTGCAGTGGCTCCGCAGGGCCCGGGACAGGTCCGCCATCACCATCACGGCCCCGTTCAGCACGCCGACCAGGACCAGGTCCTTGTCGGCGTAGTCGGAGTCGATCTTCGCGCCGAGTTCGGCGATCCGCTCGGCGATGTCCTCGGAGGTGTACAGGACATTGGTCAGGTCGCCGATGATGTCGGTGTCATCCACGATCGCCAAGCCTGCCACACGTGATCAGGTGTCCCTCGCTTCGGGTGACGGTCACGCCCGGCAGGTCGATCCCGGACTGGCCGTGCCAGTCGGTGACCAGCCGGGACACCTCCGCCAACCGCTCCGCGGACACCTCCCGGGCGCCCTGTTCGCGCAGCCAGTTCCGCAGCACGCGGGACCGCAGAGCTGCCGGCTGGGCGAGGGTTCCGGCACAGTCCAGTCCCCCGTCGCCGGTACGCAGCTCGTCCGCGGCTCGGGCGGCCAGGTCGTCCAGCAGTTCGGCGTCGTCGCGGGCCAGCCGGGCGGTCCGGGCCAGCGCGGCCGCGATGCCCGGCCCGAGCTCGGTCTCCAGGATCGGCAGCACCCGGTCCCGGACCCGGACCCGGGTGTAGGCCGGGTCGGCGTTGTGCGGATCCCGCCACGGGGTCAACCCCGCCTCGGCACAGGCCTGCTCGGTGGTCGCCCGAGGCAGGTCGAGCAGCGGCCGGACCAGCCGTCCCGAGCGGGGCGCCATCCCGGCCAGCGACCGGGTGCCGGAGCCGCGGGCCAGCCCGAGCAGCACCGTCTCGGCCTGGTCGTCCCGGGTGTGCCCGAGCAGGATCGTGGTCGCGCCCAGCCGGTCGGCGGCCTGCTGCAGGGCCCGGTGCCGGGCGGTCCGGGCGGCCGCCTCCGGACCGTCGCCGGAGGCCGGGTCGACCTCGACCGGGATCACCTCGACGGCCGGCAACCCGGCACCGAGGAGTTGATCATGAACGCCGGCGGCCACCCGGTCCGAGCCGTCCTGCAGGCGATGGTCGATGATCACGACGGTCAGCGGGCGGCCCGACCGGCGGGCCACCTCGTGCGCGCCGGCGGCGAGAGCGAGCGAGTCCGGACCGCCCGAGCAGCCGACCAGCAGGCCATGATCGACTTCGGTCAGCGCCCGGGTGATCGCCTGCACCACCTCGAGCTGTGCCGGCCCGAGCGCCTTCACGGCCATGAAGGTTACGTCAGGCCGGGGTGCCGTGCACCCGGTTCAGCCACAGGTCGGGGAACGCGATCTCGTCCTTGCTGGGCAGGGTTTCCGGGGAGATCCAGACCTGGTTCAGGCCGTTCATGCCGACCCGGTCGAGCACCCGGCGGCAGAATGCCGCGCCGTCGCGGTACTGCCTGATCTTGGCGTCCAGCCCGAGCAGCCGACGGATGATCTTGTCGAACCCGTGACCCTCCCGGCGGACGTTGAACTTGCGCCGGATGTCGGCGATGGAACCGATCACGTCGGGCCCGACGCTGTCCATCACGATGTCGGCGTGCCCCTCGAGCAGGGACATCACGGCGGTCATCGCGTCTACGGTCTCCCGCTGGTCGGGCGTCTGGACCAGGTCGATGATCGAGATCTCCTCGTCGCCGCGGAGCCCGTCGCCGATCTTCTTCGCGGCGGTCTTGATCATGTCGCTCATCACGCCGGCGTCCAGGTCGGCCGAAGCGACCAGCTTCTCGATCAGCCCGTTCAGGTGGTCCCGCAGCCAGGGCACGGCGGTGAACTGGACCCGGTGGGTCTCCTCGTGCAGGCAGACCCAGAGCCGGAAGTCGGCCGGGTCGAGCTGCAGCTCCCGCTCCACGTGCACGATGTTCGGCGCCACCAGCAGCAACCGGCCGCCGGGCTCACCGTCGGTCCCGGGATGGAACGGGTCGAACTGGCCGAGCACCTTCGGCGACAGGTAGCTGAGCAGCGCGCCGATCTCGACCCCGGTCACCCGGGCGCCGACCTGGGCCATGGTCTGCTGCACCTGGGACGGGTTCTCGGCGAGCCGGTGATCGAACTTGGCGGACAGCGGCGCGACGATGTGCCGGAAGCCGTCCAGGTTGGCCTGGATCCAGCCCGGCCGGTCGACCACCAGCACCGGTGCGGTCGGCCCGGGCACCCGGAGGCCGGTCACGTCCGCGACATACGCCTCGGCCCGCACCGCCGCCTCGCGGAGGGCGGCAACGGCCGACCGGGCACCGGCCCGGGAGATCTCGGGTCCCGGCTTCACCAGCCGGCGTGCGGTCTGGGTCGCGACGTTCCAGTCGACCATCGTGGTAGCCATGCCTTGACTCTATGCGGGCCCGGGCCGAGGCACTATCGGCACTCACCCTGAGATTGGTCCGTCATTTGCATCCGCAGCGGGCCAGCGCGGTCGAGGCCTTGGCCACCCACTCCCGGGCCAGCCACTCGTCCTTGGGCTCGTTGATGATGAAGGCGTACGCCAGCAGGGCGCCGTCCTCGGTGCGGACGATGCCGGCGAGCGACTGGACCCCGGTCAGGGTCCCGGTCTTGCCGCGGACGAAGCCGATCCCGTCCTCCGCCGCCGGGTCGGTGAACCGGCTCCGCAGCGTACCCTCGGCGCCGGCGACCGGCAGCCCGGTCAGCACCGCCCGGAGTTCCGGATGATCATCGGACGCGGCCGCCCGGAGCACCGCCACCAGCACCTCGGCCGGGACCCGGTTCTCCCGGGACAGCCCGCTGCCGTCGTGCACCTCGGTCTTCTTGTCCCAGGCCTTCAGCCCGGTCAGGAGCTTCTTGATCTCGTCTTGGGCCTCGTCGATCGAGCCCGGCTCGCCGGCGGCGACGGCGAGGTGCCGGAACAGCACCTCGGCCCCGTCGTTGTCGCTGGTCAGTAGGACCTGCTCGACGATCCGTTCCACCGGCATCGACGACACCGAGGCCAGCGGCTTCGCCTTCGCCGCCGCCTTCTGCGTGCTGATCTTGGTGACGGAGATCTTGTGCCGTTCCAGGGCCTTGGCGAACGCCTGGGCGGCGGCCTTGGCCGGGTCGGAGTCGCGCGGCGCGCCCTGGTGCCGACCCTCGTTCACCCACAGCGCCGAGGTCGGCGTGACCTGGTCGCTGTAGTTGCCGGGCCAGGTCGCGTTCCAGGCCCGGCCGCTGAACAGGCTCGCGTCGTAGCCGAGTTTGATCGTGGTCTGCCCGCTCTTGCGGAGCTTGCGGGCGGTCTGCGCGGCCAGGTCGTCGATCGAGCCGCGGACCGGATAGCTGTCCGGGACCGCCTTGTCGGTGAGGTACGGGTCGCCGCCGCCGACCAGGATCACCTGTCCCTTCGCACCGTTCACCACCCGGGTGGTGAACTCGTGGTCCGGTCCGAGCGCGGCCAGCGCCGCCGCGGAGGTGAGCAGCTTCAGCGTGGACGCCGGCAGCACCGGTTCGTCGCCGTCGTGGTCGTACAACTCCTTGCCGGTGAAGACCTCCTCGACCACGGCGCCGAGTTCGGCCTTGGGCGAGCCGACCCGCTCGATCGCCTTCGCCACCCGGTCCGGGTTCGGCACCGGGCCCTTCCGGACCGGCTTCAGCACCGGCGCCGGAGCCGCGGCCGGTTTCGCCGCGGCGGTGGGCGACGGGGCCGGGGCGGTGCTGCCGGGCGGCTGGGTCTGGTCGGTCGCGGAGACCTGCGGGAACGGGCTGCAGGCCGACCCGAGCCCGAGCAGCACCAAGCCGACGCCGAGGCCGGCGACCGCCAGCCGCCGGCGTCGCCGAACCGTCCGCGACACCCGCATCCGTTCCTCCTGTCGGCACCCGGCCGGCCTTGGAAGGCGGCTTCGATCAGCCACTATGCTCGGCGTGCCCGGGCCATCCTAATCGGGCGTAGGTGGAGGAGGAGCAGTGAGCGACCGGCTGACGTTCGATGTGACCGTCGAGATCCCGAAGGGGCAGAAGAACAAGTACGAAGTCGATCACGCGACCGGCCGGATCCGGCTGGACCGGACCCTGTTCACCTCGACCGCCTATCCGGCCGACTACGGCTTCATCGAGGGCACCCTGGGCCAGGACGGCGACCCGCTGGATGCCCTGGTGCTGCTGCCGGAACCGACCTTCCCGGGCTGCCTGATCGAGTGCCGCGCGGTCGCCATGTTCCGGATGAAGGACGAGGCCGGCGGCGACGACAAGGTGCTCTGCGTGCCGGCCGGCGACGCCCGCAACGACGCGATCAACGACATCGCGGACATCTCCGACTACCTGCTGCTCGAGGTGGAGCACTTCTTCACCGTCTACAAGGACCTGGAGCCGGGCAAGTCCGTCGAGGGCGCCACCTGGACCGGCGTCGAGGAGGCCGAGAAGGAGGTCCGCGCCTCCTTCGAGCGGGCCAAGGAGAAGCACTACTGATCCCGATCCGCGCGCAGGTCAGCGGCCGCTACAGTCCTCTCCGTGACCGAGTACGTGATCTTGCTGGCCCCGTCGGCCAATCGGGTGTACGCCGACCAGGCGACCCGGCTGGTCGGCGCCGAACTGGCGATCCTGCTACGCCAGGACGCGCCACTGGAACGGATCAGCCTGGCCGGCGTCGACTACCTGACGGTCCGGGTGGCGGACCCGGCCGAGCTGGCACCGCTGGGCTTCGGCTCGGCGACCCTGGCGCTGTACCGCCGCGACGATGATCATCTGCTGCCGGTCCGGGTGGACCGGCCGGACGAGTTCGACGACGACCTGGTCACGATCCCGAAGTACTCCGGCAAGACCAACGAGCAGTTCACCCGGCTGTTGATCAACGTCACGCTGGCCGCCCGGCCGGCGGCGCGGTCGGACCGGCCGCGACGACCGTCGATCCTCGATCCGCTGGCCGGCCGCGGCACCACGCTGAGCACCGGGCTCACCCTCGGCTACGACGTCAACGGCGTGGAGTTGGACCCGGCCGCCTTCGAGGCGTACGCGGCGTTCCTGCGCACCTACCTGCGCCGGAAGCGGATCAAGCACACGCTGACGGTGAACCCGGTCCGCCGGGACGGCCGGCATCTGGGCAGCCGGCTGGAGGCGACGGTCTCGCCGCGGACGGACCGGCAGTTCAAGATCACCATGTTCACCGGCGACACCCGGCAGTCGGCGGCGCTGTACGGTCAGCGCCGGTTCGACGCCGTGATCACCGACGCGCCGTACGGGATCACCCACGGCAGCCACGGCGCCGGCCGGAAGGCGGGCGCACGGGACCGGTCGGCGGCCAGTCTGCTGGCCGAGGCGGCCCCGGTCTGGGCCGAGCAGCTGCGGCCCGGCGGCTCGCTCGGGGTCGCCTGGAACACGTACGGGCTGAGCCGGGCCGACTTCGCCTCGATCGCAACCAGGGCCGGATTGATCATGGTCGACACCGGGCCGTACGCGGAACTCGGCCACCGGGTCGACTCGTCGATCAACCGCGACATCCTGGTCGCGATCAAGCCGGAGTGAGAGCCCTTCGACAGGATCGGGCCACGAGGGTCAGGCGAACAGTTCGCCGAACCAGTCCAGCTGCGCGGCCGTCTGGTAGACGCCGCCGCCCTCGTGCTCGTTGTGCGAGTAGACGTTGATCGACTTCGTCACGTCCGCGTCGCCACCGTAGAAGTTGTAGGCGGCGTAGACCGTGGACGGCGGGCAGACCGGATCCATCAGGCCGACCGAGAACAGCGTCGCGGCCCGGGCCCGCTTGCCGAGATTGACCCCGTCGAAGTAGCTCAGCGTCCGGTAGGCCACGTCGACCCGGTCCCGCCAGCCGGCCAGGTAGTTGGTGATCTCCCCGTACGGGTTCCGTCCGGTGATCTGCAGCGCGCGCTGGAAGTGGCACAGGAACGGGACGTCCGGGGCCGCGCCGAGCAGGTCGATCCCGGCCGCCGGTGCCAGCCCGGCCGCCGCGATGGTGATGCCGCCACCCTGGCTGCCGCCGGTGACGATGATCTTGGACGGGTCGGTGGTCGCGTGACCGCGGACGGCGTCGAGCAGCCGCACCGCGTCCAGGTAGACCCGCCGGTAGTAGTAGTGCTTCGGGTCCTCCAGGCCGGAGGTCATGAAGCCCGGCACGTGGTTGATGCCGGCCTCGGGCGCCAGGTCGGGCGTCTCGGAACTGCCGCCCGAGGACCAGCCCTGGCCCCGGGTGTCCATCACCCAGTGCGCCCAGCCGGCCTGCGCCCACTGGGTGAACGAGTGCGGGAAGCCGCGGCCGCCGGAGTAACCGTGGTACTGCACCACGGTCGGCAGCGGACCGGTCGCGCCGGCCGGCAGGTGCAGCCAGGCCTTGACCGGGGTGCCACCGAAGCCCGGGAACGTCACGTCGTAGGTGTCGATCACCGCCAGCT
Source organism: Microlunatus sp. GCM10028923 (assembly GCF_042666975.1). Lineage (NCBI taxonomy): Bacteria > Bacillati > Actinomycetota > Actinomycetes > Propionibacteriales > Propionibacteriaceae > Microlunatus > Microlunatus sp. GCM10028923. The sequence goes on from NZ_JBHTFF010000005.1 coordinate 91,230, forward strand.
TGTTGTCGATCTTGGTCACCTCGACCCCGGCGGCGGAGCCGGCGCTCCGAGCCTCCTCGATCGATGCGGTCCAGAAATCGTCGAAGTCCTCTGGTTCGGCGACCTGCGGCCGGTAGTCGCGCAACTCGTCCAGGGACAGATCGAACATCGCCATGGACGGTCATCCTAAACGGCTCCATGATCATCCACGGCGCAGGCCATCAAGTGAGGTAAGCCTTACCTATTTGATAGCGTTCGGTCATGCGCTCCCTGGCACCGCTTCTCGTCGTCCTGCTGCTGATCACCGGTTGCGCCCGGGAACTCCCGGCCGGTCCGGAGCCCGCCCCGACCGGCTGGTCCTACACCACGGCCTACGGCGAGACGATCACCCTGGCGTCCAGGCCGGACGTGATCATCACCGATGCGTACAGCGCCGCCTCGCTGTGGGAGTACGGGATCCGCCCGGCCGGCGTCTTCGGGTACGGCCTCGAGCCGGACTCGTCCCCGCTGTCGCTCGGCAACGCCGACCCGGGCCAGATGACCGTGCTGGGTCGCGGCGCCGAACTCGACCTCGAGGCCGTCGCGGCCCTGCAGCCCGACCTGATCATCGGGTACGGCAACGAGCAGGGTGACGGCTGGACCTGGTGGGACGAGGCGATGATCGGCCAGGTCACCGAGATCGCGCCGTTCGCCGGCATCCGGTTCGGCCGGCCGGTGGAACAGGTGATCGACGACTACGCCGCGCTCGCGGTCGCCCTCGGTGCCCCGGCCGACGACCCGAAGGCGGCGGCAGCCCGGGCCGACTTCGACCGGGCCAAGGAGACCCTGCGCCAGGTCGCCGCCGAACGGCCGGAACTCAGCACGATCGCCGTCAACGCGGATCCCGACCAGCTGTACCTCGGCTCCCGCGGACTGGCCCAGCTGCGGTTGATCACCGACCTCGGCGTGCGGCTGGCCGGGCCGGGCGTGATGAAGGACGAGGCCTGGCAGGTGCTGAGCTGGGAGTTGCTGCCCGACCATCCGGCCGACGTCGTGCTCGCCCATGCCGGCTCGACGCCCGTGTTCGAGGAGTCGGCCGCCTACCAGTCGCTGCCCGCGATCAAGGCCGGCCAGGCGATCCCGTGGGACGACAAGAGCCCGTACACCCACGTCCACTACGCGGCGTGGCTCAACCAGCTGGCCGAGCTCTACCGGTCCGCCGCCGACGTCGCCTGAGTCCGCCTTTTCCATTCCTCGTAATTACCGAGAAAGTAAAGTCGCCTTACTGATCTCTTATGGAATTGCAAAATTGCCGACGAGTTCCGTGATCACGACTCGGAAGTGATTTGTTTCCCTACGTCTAGCGCTTTCCCGAACGACGAGTATCCTGGCAGTTACCCCAGCCAGGTTGCTCGCAGAGACGCGACCGGCGACCGGGGTGCGATGAGGGGCGTCCCTCAACGAATCGGGGGAATTTTGCAGCCGAGCTCACGACGTTTCGGCATGGTCTGAACGTTTTGCACTCGCCGGATTCGGGGCGTCCGGCAGGGGCAGCAAGCTTTCGCAGGATTCACGGACCGCGTACGGCGGTCGGCGGCCATCGCCGGGCATCGAGATCAGCCCCCATCGGTGCCCCGAGCGTCGTCGTCCTCGGGCCTCGACTGCAGCGAGGCCGGCCGTCGTACGCCCTCGAAACCCGCCACCAGACAGGAATTCCGGGACTTTCGGCCCTGGTCCGGTCGGGCCCGGGACATCCGTCACGAGCCCGTCGCCACGAATTCACCGGTTCTGCTGGCGGACCCCCGAACCAGGGGTTACGCTCCAGCTACCTTGAGTCACGGGGGGAGAATTCACTCGAGGGGATTGCAGGCGTTCTGCGTCGCGTACCACGCCGCCTGCCTTTCCTCGGAAAACCCCACAGAGTCATGGTTATGGACGTGCGCCGTCACGGGGGGTGACGGTCGGTTCTGGGAAAGCCGGGGGCACATGGAGTTGGCCAGGAACCTTTTTCTGCGTGCGCACAAGCGTGCCTGCGCGTTCGATCCGGGTGGCGTCTGATGCCGGCCGTTTCGGCAAGCCCGAACGGTATCGCCGGATCGGAGATCTTCGTTCACCCGAAAGCCTTGTGCGACAGCGACGAGGTCGGCGCGGGAACCCGCGTTTGGGCCTTCGCGCACGTGATGGCCGGAGCCCGGGTGGGCCGGCACTGCAACATCGGCGGCGGCGCGTTCGTCGAGCAGGGTGCCGTGATCGGCGACCGGGTTACGGTGAAGAACCAGGTGATGATCTTCGACGGCGTGACGGTCGAGGACGACGTCTTCCTCGGCCCCGGAACGATCTTCACCAACGACCTTCGGCCGCGGGCCCGGATCCGGCGGGACTGGCCGGAGCTGCGGCCGACCCTGGTCCGGTCCGGGGCGACCCTCGGCGCGGGCGTGATCGTGGTCTGTGGCATCACGGTGGGACGCAACGCCTTCGCCGCCGCGGGAGCGGTGATCATCCGCGACGTCGATGATCATGCCCTGCTGGCCGGCAATCCGGCCCGGCGGATCGGCTGGGTCTGCGGTTGCGGGGAACGGCTCGACGCCGCACTGCGCTGCCCGGCCTGCGGGACCCGGCACGCGCCGAGCGGCACGGGGCTGGCCGTCGAACCGCAGGTGGACTAGATGTACGTCACGCTGCGCGAGAACCAGGGGCAGCGCACCGCCACGGCGGCCACGGGCGTGCCGCGCCGGATCCCGGCGACGGTGATCGGGCTCGGCGTGGTCAGCCTGCTCACCGACATCTCGTCGGAGTCGGTGACCGCCGTGCTGCCGCTCTACCTCACCGTGGTGCTCGGCTTCGGACCGCTGGCGTACGGCTTCGTGGACGGGATCAACCAGGCCGTCTCGGCGCTGGTCCGGCTGGCCGGCGGCTGGTGGGCGGACACCACCCGGCGGCCCAAGCGGATCGCCGTGCTCGGCTACGGCGGCTCGGCACTGTCCCGGCTCGGTTTCCTGCTGGTACAGGGATTCTGGCCGCTCACGGCCATGATCACGCTGGACCGGCTGGGCAAGGGACTGCGCACCGGGCCGCGGGATGCCATGATCGCCGCCGCCTCCGACCCGCGCGCACTCGGCCGCAACTTCGGGGTGCACCGCGCACTGGACACCACCGGTGCCCTGATCGGCCCGCTGCTCGCGTTCGGGATCCTCTTCGCCGTCCCGTACGGCCTCGGCGGGTATCGCTCCGTGTTCGCCGTCTCGGCGGCCTTCGCCGTGATCGGCGTCGCCGTGCTGCTGCTGGCCGTACCGGTCAGTCGGTTCCGGCCGTCCGCACCCGCCGAGCCCCCGGAGCCCACGGAGCCCACGGAAGCTCCGGAACCCGCGGAAGCTCCGATCCGGCCGGAGCGGACCCGGAGGCTGCCGGTGCCGGTCCCGCTGCTGGTCGCCGCCGGCCTGCTCGGCCTGGTCACCATCGGTGACGGCTTCCTCTATCTCGCGCTGTCCGAGGCCGGCGCGGTGCCGCCGCAACTGTTCCCGTTGTTGTTCGTCGGCACCAGCGTCACCTACCTCGCCCTGGCGGTCCCGTTCGGCCGGCTGGCCGACCGGTTCGGCCGCTGGAAGCTCTTCCTGGCCGGCCATCTGGTGCTGCTCGTCGGCTATCTGATCACCGCCGCCGGGCCGACCGGGCTGCCCGGCCTGATCGCAGTGGTCGGCCTGCTCGGGGTCTACTACGCGGCGACCGACGGAGTGCTCAGCGCCCTGGCCGCGCAGTTGTCGCCGGAGGGCCGCCGGGCCAGCGGGATCTCCGCCGCCCAGACCGTGGTCGCGGTGTCCCGGTTCGGCAGCGCGGTCGGCTTCGGCCTGCTCTGGCAGCTGACCGGCCAGCAGCTCGCCCTGTTCGTCGTCGCCGGCGCCCTGTTGATCATGGTGCCGGTGGCCGGCCGGCTGCTCGCCGCGTCCGTTCGGCGAGGGAGCGTGCCGGCATGATCACGACCGGGACCCGGATCGGTGTGTTGATCGGGATCAGTGTGCTGCTGCTCGGAGCGACCGGGGTCTACCTGGTCCGCAACGGCCTCGGCGCGCCCGGGCCGAGTTGGGCCGGCCAGCCGAGCGACGGGCCCGGGCCGGCGGGCACCGATCCCGCCGGCCTGCTCGGCGTACCGCACATCGTGTTCCGTTCCGCCGCGCTCGGCACCGACTACGGTCGGCTCGCCGTCGTCGCCGTCGCCGATCCCGGCGGTCCGCGCGCGGTGCTGGACGTCGACTGCGAGCGGGTCTACGCGACGGCCACCGCCGGCACCTGCGTCGCGGCCCGGCGCGGCATTCCGCCGCGTTATGCGCTGGTCCGGCTCGATGATCAACTCCGGCCGGTCGCCGAGCAGGAACTGGCCGGCCTGCCCAGCCGGGCCCGGATGTCGAGCGACGGGACCCTGGCGGCCACCACCACCTTCGTCAGCGGCCATTCCTATGCCGGGTCGTCGTTCTCCACCGAGACGGTGATCTGGCGCGACGATCACCCGGTCGGCAACCTGGAGGACTTCCGGGCGATCGTCGACGGCCGGCCGCTGACCGCGATCAACCGGAACTTCTGGGGTGTCACCTTCGCCGCCGACGGCGACACCTTCTACGCGACCGCGGCCGTCGGCGACCAGACCTGGCTGGTCCGCGGCTCGCTCTCCGATCGCACCCTGACCGCGATCCGGGAGAACGTCGAATGCCCGTCGCTGTCGCCCGACGGGCGCGCGATCGCGTACAAGAAGCGGCTGTCCGCCACCGGATCTCCGGCCTGGCGGATCGCCGTTCTCGATCTTGCTTCCGGCACCGAGACCATGATCGCCGACGAACGTTCGGTCGATGATCAGGTCGAGTGGCTGGACGACGACCACCTGCTGTATGCGATCTCGCGGCCCGGCCAGGAGGCCACGGTCACCGACGTCTGGGTCACCCCGGCCGACGGTTCCGGTACGCCGCAGATCGCCATCCCCGAAGCCGGTTCCCCGGCCGTGGTACGAGGAGGAGTTCGATGACGACCCCGACCAGAACGTCAGCCGCCGCCAGAAGGCAGGCCCCGCCCGAACCGGCGGAATCGCCCGACGCCGCCGGCGAGCACGTCTTGATCATCGTGCAGAACCTGCCGGTCCCGCTGGACCGGCGGGTCTGGCTCGAATGCCAGGCCCTGGTCGCCGCCGGCTACCGGGTCAGCGTGATCTGCCCGAAGGGGCCCGACGATCCACCCGAACAGTGGTTGGACGGGGTGTATCTGTACAAGTACCGGCCGGCCCCGGAGGCGCGCGGCCTGGCCGGCTTCCTGCTGGAGTTCAGCTACAGCTGGCTGCGCACGGCCTGGTTGTCCCGGACCGTTTGGCGGCGGCACCGGTTCACCGTGATCCAGGCGTGCAATCCGCCGGACACGTACTGGCTGCTGGCCTGGCTGTGGCGCTCCCGCGGCGTCCGGTTCGTCTTCGACCAGCACGACCTGAACCCGGAGCTCTTCCTGTCCCGCTTCGGCGAACCCGACTCGGCCCGGGAACGCGCCGAGCTGGCCGGACTGCGTTGGCTGGAACGGATGACGTACAAGATCGCGGACCGGGTGATCTCCACCAACGAGTCGTACCGGCGGATCGCGATCGACCGCGGCCGGCGGGATCCGGCCGACGTCACGGTGGTCCGCAGCGGACCGGACACCCGGGTGATGCGGCCGGTCTATCCGACCGGCCGCCGCCGGGCCGGCTTCGAGCTCGTCTACCTCGGCATCATGGGGCCGCAGGACGGCACCGAGTTGATCATCGACGTGATGGACGACCTGGTCCACCGGCGGGGCCGGCAGGACGTGCACGCCACTCTGCTCGGCTTCGGCGACTGTCTCGCCGACCTGCGCCGGCGCACCACCGAGCTTGGGCTGAACGACCAGATCACCTTCACCGGCCGGGCCGACCGGTCCATGATCGCCGAGCATCTCAGCGCCGCCGACGTCGGCCTCTGCCCCGATCTCAAGACGCCGCTGAACGACGTCTCGACGATGAACAAGACGATGGAATACATGGCGTACGCGCTCCCGTCGGTCGCGTTCGATCTGGTCGAGACCCGGGTCTCCGGCGGCGACTCGGTGCGCTACGTCGAGTCCGGCGACCGGCAGGCCTTCGCCGACCAGATCCTTGTCCTGCTGGACGATCCGGAGCTCCGGACCGACCTCGGGGTCCGGGCCCGGCGACGGGTCTCGGCGGCCCTGGACTGGCGACCGCAGGCCAGCGCCTACGTCGGCGTCTACGACCGGCTGACCGGCGCGAGCCGGCCCCCGGGCGGCGCCCGGGAGGGCCGCCATCCGGATCCGGCGTTCGACGAGCAGGGCCGGCGCTACGTCGACCTGACCGACGACGCCGAGCTGCGCCGCTTCGTCCGGGAACGGACGGCACTGTGATCACTTCCTTGGGGATCAACACCGTCGATCCCACCGTCATCGACCTGGTCCGCGACACCGAGCGGACCGACGACGACCTGGTCCTGTCCGTGATCGGGTGCGGCTACCTGGGCGCCGTGCACGCGGCGTCGATGGCGGCTCTCGGCCACACCGTGGTCGGCGTCGACGTCGACCAGTCCAAGATCACCGCGCTCGGCCAGGCCCGGCCGCCGCTCTACGAGCCGCGGCTGGCCGACCTGCTCGCCGACGGCCTCGGCTCGGGCCGGCTGCGCTTCGCCGGTGACCCGGCCGCGGTCCGCCGGGCGACCGTGCACTTCCTCTGCGTCGGAACGCCGCAACAGCCCGGTGGCGTCGCGGCCGACCTGCGTCATCTCGACGCCGCGGTCACCGCCCTGCTGCCGTACCTGAAATCGGGCGATCTCGTGGTCGGCAAGTCGACCGTGCCGGTCGGCACGGCGGCCCGGTTGCGGGCCCGGATCCAGGCCGTCGAGCCGGCCGCCGAGCTCGCCTGGAACCCGGAGTTCCTCCGCGAGGGGCATGCGGTGGCCGACACCCTGGCGCCGGACCGGCTCGTCTACGGCGTGCCCGGCGGCCCGACCGGAACGGCCGCGGCCGACCTGCTGAACCGGATCTACGCCAAGGCGGTCGCCGACGGTACCCCGGTGATCATCACCGACTACGCGACGGCCGAGCTGACCAAGGCCGCGGCCAACGCGTTCCTGGCGACCAAGATCAGCTTCATCAACGCGATGGCCGACCTGTGCGACGCGACCGGCGGCGACGTGGTCCAGCTGGCCGACGCGCTCGGCCACGACCGGCGGATCGGCCGCCAGTTCCTCGGCGCCGGCCTCGGCTTCGGCGGCGGCTGCCTGCCCAAGGACATCCGGGCCTTCCTGGCCCGCGCCGAGGAGCTGGGCGCCGGATCATCGCTGGGCTTCCTGCGCGAGGTCGATGCGATCAACCTGCACCGCCGGGCCCGGCTGGTCGAGCTCGCCCTGGACGCCTGTGGCGGGTTGCCGGCCGGCCGCCGGATCGCCGTGCTCGGCGCAGCGTTCAAGCCGGGCAGCGACGACATCCGCGACTCGCCGGCGCTGGACGTGGCCGAGCGACTGGCGTCGTTCGGTGCGGACGTCGTGATCACCGATCCGCGGGCCGTGGACCGGGTTGCCGAGACCAGGCCGCAGCTCCGGGTCACCCGGTCGCTCGACGAGGCCGTCCGCGGCGCGGAGTTGATCTTGCTACTGACCGAGTGGCCGGAGTATGTCGCACTGAACCCGGTCGCGCTGAGCAAGGTCGTCGACCGCGCCGTGATCATCGACGGCCGCAACGCGCTCGACCCGGCCCGCTGGCGAGCCGCCGGCTGGAGCTACCGCGGGCTCGGACGGGCCGGATCATGATCACCGGACTGCCGCCGACCCGGCTGCACCACCTGGTCGAACACACCGCCGCGGCGTTGCCGGACCGGCCGGCGCTGACGTACGGCGAGGCGACCCTGGACTACGCGGAGCTGTGGCGGCAGGTCGCCGCGGCCGGCGACCTGCTGACCCGGCTCGGCCTGGCGCCGGGCGACCGGGTCGCGGTGTTCGCCGAGAAGCGGCTCGAGACGGTGGCGGCGATCTTCGGCTGTTCGGTGGCCGGCGGCGTCTTCGTACCGGTCAATCCGGTGCTCCGCGCGGCACAGGTCGGGCACATCCTGACCGACTGCGGGGCCCGGTTCCTGATCACCACCGCGGAGCGGCTCGGCGCCCTCCGGCCGACGTTGACGAGCTCCTCGGTGGAGCACGTGATCGTGATCGGCGCCTCGGACGCCGGGGCGTCCGACGCCGGCGAGCCCGAGCGACACGCCTGGGCCGAGTCCATGATCACGTCCGTCACGGCCGGCCCGACCGCCCACGGTGTCGATCTTGATCCGGCCGCGATCCTCTACACGTCGGGCAGCACCGGCCTGCCCAAGGGGGTGGTGCTGAGTCACCGCAATCTGATCGCCGGCGCGGAGAGCGTGGCCGGCTATCTCGACCATGATCATCGCGACGTGATCCTGGCCGTGCTGCCGCTCGGCTTCGACGCCGGCTTCAGCCAGCTCACCACGGCGTTCCGCTGCGGTGCCCAGGTGGTGCTGCTCAACTACCTGCTGCCGGCGGACGTGCCCCGGCTCTGCGAACGGCACCGCGTCACCGCACTCACCTGCGTGCCGCCGCTCTGGCTGCAGGTGGCCCGACTGGACTGGCCGGACGCGGTCCGGCGCCGGCTGCGCTACTTCGCCAACACCGGCGGCCGGATGCCGCGCAGCACGCTGACCCGGCTGCGCGAACTGTTCCCGGCGGCCCGTCCCTATCTCATGTACGGACTGACGGAAGCCTTCCGCTCCACGTACCTCGATCCGGCTCAGGTGGATCTCCGCCCGGATTCGATCGGGAAGGCCATTCCCAATGCGGAGATCCTCGTGGTCCGTCCGGACGGGACCCGTTGCGGTCCCGGCGAAGAGGGTGAACTGGTGCATCGGGGGACCCTGGTCGCCCTCGGGTACTGGAACGATCCCGTCCGGACGAGGGAACGGTTCCGCCCGGTCCCGGACCCGACGGCGAGCTGGCGGCAGCCGGAACTCGCGGTCTGGTCCGGTGACCGGGTGGTCGCCGATGCCGATGGCTACCTGTACTTCGTCGGCCGGACCGACGAGATGATCAAGACCTCCGGCTACCGGGTCAGCCCGACCGAGGTCGAGGAGGCCGCGTACGCGACCGGGATGGTCCGGGACGCGGTCGCGCTCGGGGTGCCGGACGACCGGCTCGGTCAGCGGATCGTGCTGCTGGCGACCGAGAACGGGCATCCGCTGACGAGCTCGGCGCTGCTGGCCGAGATGCGCCGCGAACTGCCGCACTTCCAGGTGCCGTCCGAGGTGATCGTCCGGGCGGAACTGCCGCGGTCGGCGAACGGCAAGTACGACCGGGCCCGGCTGCGGACGGAGTTCGGATGACCGCGCAGGAGGTCGTCCTCGGCTCCGGACCGGCCGGCTTCGGTACGGTCGCGGGCGAACTCGCCGTCGGCGGGATCGGCCTGACCCGGCTGGCGGCCCGGATCGGCAGCACGCCGTTCTTCGCCTACGACCGTTCCTTGATCACCGAGCGGGTGGAGCTGCTGCGGCACACGCTGCCGCCGTCGATCCGGCTGCACTACGCGATCAAGGCGAACCCGATGCCGGCGGTGGTGCAGCACCTGGCCGGGCTGGTCGACGGCCTCGACGTCGCGTCCGCGGGCGAGCTGGCGGTCGCCCTGGACACCGGGATCCGCCCGGACCGGATCGGCTTCGCCGGCCCCGGCAAGGCGCCGGCCGAGATCGAGCAGGCGGTGGCCGCCGGGATCACCCTCGAACTGGAGTCGGAGACCGAGACCCGCCGGGTCGCCGAGGCCGGGATCCGGCTGGGCTGCCGGCCGAAGGTCGCGGTCCGGGTCAATCCAGACTTCGCCGTCCGCGGCTCCGGCATGCGGATGGGCGGCGGCCCGCAACAGTTCGGCGTCGACGCGGAACGGGTGCCGGACCTGCTCCGGTTGATCACGGCCCTCGACCTCGACCTGGTCGGCTTCCACGTGTTCGCCGGGTCGCAGAACCTCAACGCCGACATCCTCTGCGAGGCCCAGCGGCGCACCGTCGAGTTGATCATCACCCTGGCCGAGCACGCCAGCACGCCGATCCGCTATCTCAACCTGGGCGGCGGTTTCGGGATTCCGTACACCGAACGGGACCGGCCGCTCGACCTCGGGCCGGTCGCCGCGAACCTCGCCGAGTTGATCGACGGGCCGATCGCCGCCCGGCTGCCGGAGGCTCGCCCGGTGCTCGAACTGGGCCGCTACCTGGTCGGCGAGAGCGGCGTGTACGTGACCCGGGTGCTGGACCGCAAGCTGTCCCGCGGCGAACAGTTCCTGGTCGTCGACGGCGGGATGCACCACCAGCTCGCCGCCTCCGGCAACCTCGGCCAGGTGATCCGGCGCAACTATCCGGTCGCCGTCGGGAACAAGATCACCGAGCTGCCGGCCGAGCTGAGCACGGTCGTCGGCCGGCTCTGCACCCCGCTCGACCTGCTGGCCGACAAGGTGTCCTTGCCGACCACCGCGATCGGCGACCTGTTCGTGATCTTCCAGGCCGGCGCGTACGGGCTGACCGCCAGCCCGACCGGCTTCCTCGGCCACCCGGCCCCGGCCGAAGCACTGATCTGAAAGGACATCCATGACCATCACCTCGACCACCCTGTCCCGGGTCCAGGCGATCCTCGCCGAGACGCTCGGCCTGCCCGACGGCGGCCGCTCGCTCGGGCCGGACACCCAGCTCTACGGGGCACTGCCGGAGCTCGACTCGCTCGCCGTACTCGATCTGCTGGCCGGGTTGGAGTCCGAGTTCGGTTTCATGATCGATGATCATGAATTCGGCAGCGACCTGTTCGCGTCGGTGGGGAGTCTGGTCGCGTTCGTCGATCAGAAGCTCGCCGACGCGGCCTGAGGCCGGGTGCCGTCGATGATCGACAACAGCCTGGCCCGGCGGAGGCTCGCCGTCGCGGGGATCGTGGCAGCGCTGCTGGCTACCGGGGGAATCGGCTACGGCGTGGGCCGGCTCCAGTCCGCGGTGTCCAGCACCGTCGAGACGCCAGGCCCCGCCGGCAGTTCACCCGCGCCCCCGGCGACCCAGCCGCAGCCGACCGAACCGTCGTCCGAGCCGTCGACCGGAGCCGGCGGGCCTCCGGAAGGGCTCCCGAACGAGGACAGCACCGGGGTGCCGGCCGGGACCAAGCTCACCGCCTACACGGGACCGATGACGATCACCCAGAACGGCACGGTCATCGACGGCAAGACGGTCGACGGCGCCTTGATCATCCGGGCCGCCGACGTCACCGTACGCAATTCGATCATCAACGGTTCGATCTCCACCGACGAGATCTCGGCCGGCTTCTCGTTCACCATCGTCGACTCCGAAGTGCGGATCGGCAACAACGAAGGCACCGGCATCGGCACCGTGAACTTCACGGTGCTGCGGGTCGAGGTGACCGGTGGTAACCGGTCGATGAACTGCTGGAAGAACTGTGACATCCGTGCTTCGTACGTGCACGGTCAGTTCAAGGACGAGACCGGTGTCGCGCACGAGTCCGGGATCCGGATGGGTGCCGGCGGCAAGATCATCGGCAACACGATCATCTGTGATGCGCCGGACGTCCCGCCCGACGCGGGCTGCTCGGCCAGCCTCACCGGGTACGGAGACTTCGCCGCCGTCCGGGACATGGAGATCCGCGGCAACCTGATCGGCGCCACCACCGGCGGCTTCTGCGCCTACGGCGGCAGCTCCGGCGGCAAACCGTTCTCCGACGGAGCCCAGAACATCCGGTTCATCGACAACACGTTCCAACGCGGTAGCACCGGCAAGTGTGGTTTCTGGGGTGCGATCACCGACTTCGACTCCAACGCTCCCGGCAACGTGTGGGAGAACAACCGCTGGGACGACGACACGGCCCTCCCACCCGACAACTGACGATCATGATCATCCGAATGGCGGCACGATGAAGGCTTTCCTCGCAGTGACGCTCAGCCCCGGCCCCGGCGGGCCGGCGATCGATGAGCGGGCCCTGGCCCAGGCGGTCGGCTGCCTGCACGATTCGCCGGCGACCGAGCCGTCGCTCCGGCGTACCGACGACGGCTGGATCGCCTTCTCCGGAACGGATCCCGGCGACCTGACCGACTCCACCGATCCGGCCGGCGGGTTCACCGTGCGACTCGGCCGGGCGGCCCGCACGCGGACCCGGGACGTCGCCACGACCGAACTGCCCGCCATGATCGACAACGGCGCCGCGCTGACGGCCCTGCTGCCGCCGTTCGCCGCGGCGCACCGCTCCGCGCCGGGCGCGCCGATCATGATCGCCTGCGACTGGCTGGGCTTCCACCAGCTGTACTGGTGGCGCAGGTCCGGGGTGGCGGCCGTCTCGACCAGTGCCCGCGCCCTGTCCATCCTGGCCGGCGGCGAGTTCGATCCGGCCGGCCTCGGCGCGCAGGCCCTGATCGGCTGGCAGGTCGGCGACGCGACGATCTTCGCCGGCGTGCGGACGTTCGCTCCCGCGACGATCGCGACGCTGCACCGGGGCCGGTTGGACCTGCACCGCTATGCCGAGCCGCCGGCCCGGCCGTCGACGACGCCAACGCTCGACGAGGCGGTCGAGGAGTTGGCCGCGATCCTGTGCCAGTGGCAGACGGGCTATCTCGAAGATCATCCGGACGCCATGCTGCAGCTCACCGGTGGCCACGACTCGCGGATCCTGCTCGCCGCGATCCCGGAGCGGCTTCGGCCCGGGCTCCGCGCCCTGACCCTCGGCCCGCCGGACAGCCCCGACGTCGTGATCGCGGCCCGGCTGGCCGAACGGTTCGGCCTGGTCCATCAGGTGTACGACCCCAACGAGCAGCAACCGCCGACGCCGGCCGAGGCCCATGCGCTGGCACTCACCGCGGCCCGGGACCTCGAGTGTGCGGCGAGTCCGCTGGCCCTGGCGCCGCTGCTGCTCGCCGAGGCCCGGATGGAACAGGGCCACCGGCTGGCCGGGCTGGGCGGCGAGGTCGCCCGCGGGTTCTACTACGCCGGGCAACCGGCGCACGCCACCACCTCGCCACACCTGGTCGACCGGCTGGCCCGCTGGCGACTCTTCAGCAACGAGTCCGTCGAGGCCGACGCGCTCGAGCCGGCCTTCCTCGACCAGGCCCGCGAGTCCACGCTCGCCACCCTGCACGGCCTGTTCGGGTCCGGCGACTGGCTGCCCGCGACCGACGACTTCTACCTGATGCAACGCATGCACCGCTGGGCCGGCGTACACGGCACCGTCGCCGCGGTGCGGCGGCTCTACATCAACCCGATGTTCGACCGGCGGTTCATCGAGCTGGCGCTCGCGGTCGCGCCGACCGACAAGCGCGACTCGATGCTGCTCGGCCGGCTGACCCGGCGACTCGACCCGGAACTGGCCGGTGTCGCACTCGACTCCGGCCTGGTGCCGGCCCGGCTCGCCACCCGCTCGGTGCTCACCCGGCTGTCGACCGGCACGTTGACCGCCCGCAAGCTGGTCCGCAAGGTGCACCAACGCGCGACCCGGGCCCGGCGGGCGCAATTCGGCGCTGCCGAGCTCGCCGCACTGGTACTCGCGCACTGGCGGGCCGAACCCGAATCCTGTGCGTCCCTCTACAAGGCCCCGATGCTGCGCACGGAATGGCTGGACGGGGTGCTCGAAGGGAGCACTCCCGCCCAGCCGACCACGGTGGCGTTCTTGATCAACGTGCTCGCGGCCGCGGAAGCGACCGCCTAGCAAAGTCGATCAGTTGGACGGCGCGACGGCCTTCCCGTCGTCCCAAACGTTGCCCTCCCAGACATTGCCAGGGGCGCTGGAGTCGAAGTCGGTGATCGCACCCCAGAAACCACACTTGCCGGTGCTACCGCGTTGGAACGTGTTGTCGATGAACCGGATGTTCTGGGCTCCGTCGGAGAACGGTTTGCCGCCGGAGCTGCCGCCGTAGGCGCAGAAGCCGCCGGTGGTGGCGCCGATCAGGTTGCCGCGGATCTCCATGTCCCGGACGGCGGCGAAGTCTCCGTACCCGGTGAGGCTGGCCGAGCAGCCGGCGTCGGGCGGGACGTCGGGAGCGTCGCAGATGATCGTGTTGCCGATGATCTTGCCGCCGGCGCCCATCCGGATCCCGGACTCGTGCGCGACACCGGTCTCGTCCTTGAACTGCCCGTGCACGTACGAAGCACGGATGTCACAGTTCTTCCAGCAGTTCATCGACCGGTTACCACCGGTCACCTCGACCCGCAGCACCGTGAAGTTCACCGCACCGATCCCAGTGCCCTCCCGGTCCCCGACCCGAACCTCGGAATCGACGATCGTGAACGAGAAACCGGACGAATTCTCATCCGTGGCGATGGTGCCGTTGATCACCGAGTTGCGCACGGTCACGTTCGCGGCCCTGATGATCAACGAGCCGTCGACGGTCTTGCCGTCGATGACCGTGCCGGCCTGGGTGATCGTCTTCGGTCCGGTGTAGGCGGTGAGCTTCGTTCCGGCCGGCACACCCGTGTTGTCCGGGCCGGGGAACTCGCCGGACGGCGGATCGCTCGGCTGCGTCGGAGCCGGAGTCGGCTTCGGAGTCGGCGTGGGTACGGGGGTCGGGGTGGGCTCCGGCGTCGGCTTCGGCGAAGGCGTTGGCTTCGGCGAGGGAGCCGGATTCGGCGGAGTGGGCTTCGTGGCACGGATCAGCGGCTGCACGCCGGACTTGGTCCGGTCGGAGCCGACCGTGCGCCAGTCGTCGCGGATCCGCAGCACGGCGGCCGCGTCCTCGAGCTTGCCGGTGTCCAGCCGACCCTGATCGAACAGCGCCATGATCGCGCTGCGTTGTTCGTCGGTACGGAAGCCGGCGCGGATCGTGGCCAGGAACGTCTGCCCGGCCCGGACCTGGACGGCCCGGTCGAACTTTGCGTACTGCCAGCCCGGCTTGCCCGCGCGGAACTCGACGCGGGCCAGCGGCTTGCCGGCCTCGTCGCGGAGCGTGCCGCGGTGAGTCGTGGACTCCGCGCCGCGGAGGTAGCGCAATCCGACGATCGAGCCGTCGGCGGAGACGGTGAACCGGAGTCCGAGGTCGAGGTGAGCCATGCGGCGATCGGAGCCGTGATGGTGCCAACCGGAGCGATCATGATCGGCGCTCGGCCGATCGGTCCGCGGGTGGTCCGACGTCGGCTGCTCGGTGTGCTTCCGGTCGGCCGCGTCGGGCGACCCATCGGACGGGTGTTCGCCCGAGCCGGCGGCCGGCAGGGCGGTCGCGGGTTCGGCGGCCCGGTCGGCGGGTACAGCGGCGACCGTGCTGATGATGAACAGTCCGGCACTGGCGCCGAGCAGGCCGGCCAGGGCCAACAGGGAGCGCACGGACCGGCGTGAGCTGGTGGAGCGGTGTGAGTGGGTGGATCGGTTTGCGCTGGCGGATCGGCGTGGAACAGCAGATCGAGCCGACATGAGGCCTTCCCCTTCTTCGACAGCATGCGGCACCGCCGGGGCGACCCCGGTTCGACGCTTTCAGCTGTCAGTTGTGAAGCCCCCACAACTGGAACACGAGCCCCGGTCCCGATCGGCTCGTACGATCAAGTCCGGAATATAACGGCACGATAACGGGCCCTCGTGATCTTGGCAACCGGGGCGTCCAAGAGGAGGAACCCCTTTTATGATCAACACACTGCGGACCGGAGCCCGTTGCAGGAGCAGGAGTGATGGCGAGGAATTGCACGGCGAGCCCGGGCTCGACACCAGCGACGAGCCGTTCCTGCACCACGGCGAGGAACTGACCGAGGCGCGCGCCGAACAGCTCGCACAGGAGGCTCTGGCCAATCTCGGCCGGCCCAGTCTCATCCCGGACGGCAAGTCAATGCCAGATGGCTGGCAGTATGCCCCGGTCATGCGCCCCGGAGAGTCGATGCGAGACGACGCCCTGCCGGAGTGGTGAAGGCCGAGTTGGTCGTGTCGAGCGCCGTCGGGCCAGCACGCCAACCGGGATTCCGCGTTCTTGGGCGAGGGAAGGAGGTCGCGCTGGGCTGGTGTCACAAATCCGCAATGCAACGCCATTTGCAATCGGTTTCAGAGCTTTCTGAGGCCGTTGCATTGCAGTTTTGTGACACGCTACGGCCCGAGGCTTGAGCACCGACCACGCCAGCCGATCAGACGCCTTGACCTCCATTTCGAGCGGCGGATTCCGGCGAGAGCCTCGTGCGATGGCTCGACGATCACGAGCTTGCCCGCAGCCGGTGCGGCCCGCGGTGACGGTAAGTGTGTCGCCGGCCGGGTCTCACCACGGCACGCAGGTCAGCTCACTGTAGAGGTAGTCCACCTGGTCGGCCGTCAGGTCGTCGGACCGGAACATCTTGCGGCGCGTCCCGGGCAGATCGACCGCGCCCGCCGGCCGGCCGACCAGGCGCACCTCGGCCAGGGTCGCGATCAGCCGGTCCTTCCGGAGCAGGTACGCCCGCAGGGCCGGCAGGGCCCGCCGCAGCAGCTCCGGTCGGCTGGCGTACAGGATCGAGGCGAAGGCGGAGATCCGCTTCCGCCGGTCCCGCCGGTAGACGACGAGACAGGTGTCGTCGCCGTGGCTGATCATGACCTGGCGCGCGGCGAGGCAGCCGCGATGATCGAGATGCAGCCGAAGATCAGCTTGGCTGAGCGCCTCGGCCAGCGCGACCGGGTCCGCGGTGATCGCGATCGTGCGGTCAGTCCGCCGGGGCAGGTTGGGCAGCAGCACCGACGTGGTGTCGAACTCGGTGAACTTCAGCCGCTGGTTCACCTCGATCACCGAACCGCTCGGCGACAGGTCGGTGAACGTGTAGCCGGGTTGAGCCAGCGCCGAGCGGAGCAGCCGCACTCCGTGCAGCCGGTAGTCGTCCAGCACGCACCAGGCAGCGAGGTTGCAGAACCGCTCGGCCCGGCCCAGGATCATCCGCTCCGAGTAGATCGCGAGTTGGACGCCGACCACCCGGCCCGAGTCGGCGAGCAGGAACCCGTGGTTCGGTGCGTCGACCGGCCACGGCGGCACGACCGCCGCGGCCCAGGTCTCTGCGGAGAGGCGTCCGTTGAGCTCCGCGGCGAGGAAACGGGCGACCTGGTCGACATCCTCCGCGGTGATCGGGCGGACCTCGAGTCCGGCACCCTCGGCCACGCCTCCGACGATACGTCGAACGTCTCGTCCTAGCAGGGATTCCGTGATTTCCGAACGGGTCGGTTCGGTGGGCACTATCGTGGTCTCGATAGCGCGTCACGCTACTCGGGGGGAGAGCTGGTGACGACGGAAAATTTGATCAGCATCATCGTCGCGGCCCATGACGAGGCTGCGGTGATCGGCTCCTGCCTGATCGCGATCGGGGCGCAGCGGGACGCTCCCCCGTACGAGATCATCGTCGCCGCCAACGGCTGCAGCGATGCCACCGTCGAGGTCGCCCGCGGCCACCGCGGCGTGACCGTGCTGGACCTGCCGCAACCTGGCAAGACCGCCGCGCTGAACGCCGCGGACCGGGCCGCCCACGGCTTCCGCCGGGTCTATCTCGACGCCGACATCCTGCTGCCGCCGGACTACCTGGCCCAGCTGGACCGGGCGCTGCCGCCGCAGGGTCCGCCGCGCGCAGCGGTGCCGCACCGGCACCTTCAACTGACCGGCCGGCCGTGGCCGATTCGGTCCTATTTCGCCATCAATCAAAGGCTTCCGGCGTATCACAGCGGGCTCTTCGGCCGTGGTGTGATCGCGCTGTCCGGGCGGGGCCGGACCCGGTTCGAGCGCTTCCCGGACGTGATCGCCGACGATCTGTTCCTCGATTCGATCTTTGACGACAGCGAGAAGCTGCGCCTCGACACGACGGTCGAGGTGGCCACCCCGCAGCGGACCGGTCAGTTGATCAACCGGCTGTCCAGGGTCCGCCGCGGCAACACCGACCTGCGCCGGGCCGGCAGTGATGATCAACTTCCGGTGTCGGTACGGCCGGCGGACCGCTGGGCCTGGCTGCGCGACGTGGTGCTGCCCGAGCCCCGGCTCGCTCCGGCCGGCGCGGTCTATGCCGCGGTCACGGTGATCGCCGCCGTGCTGGCCCGCCGCGCGGCCGCCGGCACTGCCTGGAACAGCGGCGACCGATGATGATCATCAACCTCTGCTTCCACGGGATCGGCACCCCGCAGCGCGAGCTGGAGCCGGACGAGGCGGGCTACTGGATCGAGGCGGAGCTGTACGAGGACGTCCTTGATCGTTTCGGATCCCGACCGGACGTGCGGATCAGCTTCGACGACGGCAACGCCTCCGACCTCGAGATCGGCCTGCCCGGCCTGCTCCGTCGTGGTCTGACCGCGACGGTCTTTCCGCTCGCCGGACGGCTCGATCAACCGGGCAGTCTGAGCCGCGCCGACGTCCGCGAGCTCGGCCGGTCCGGCCTGACCATCGGCAGCCACGGGCTGACCCATCGCCCGTGGCGCGATCTCGATGATCATGACCTGGACCGCGAGTTGATCTTGGCTCGAGCCGATCTGGCCGAGGCGTCCAGGCACGGGATCACCCAGGCCGCGCTGCCGCTGGGCCGCTATGACCGCAGGGTCCTCGCCCGCCTCCGTACCCTCGGCTATCGCCGGGTCTTCACCAGCGACCGCGCCCCGGCGAAGGCCCGGTCCTGGCTGCAGGCGCGCTACACCGTTCGGTCCGGCGACACCGTCGAATCCCTGGAACGGGAACTCCTCGGCCCGCGACCCCTGGCCCGGAGAATAAGAAGCCGCGCCGCGACGTTCTACAAGAGCAACCGGCCCGCGCCCCGCCTCGCCTCCTGAAGCACCGGCCGCCCCAAGTCGGAAGGCCCCCACGCCAGTCTGGGAAGGAGTGGGGGTCTTCTTCTTCCCCATCAGAGCGCCGCTCTTCATGGTTTTCGCGTTTGGCCGTTGAACCGAATATTCAGGGATAGGCTCCGCGCATGGGGGTAGATCGGGGATATCTGCCGCCGCTCGACGGGATACGGGCTCTCGCCGTAGTGGCGGTCGTACTGTTCCATACCCTGATCTTCTGGTTTCCGGGCGGCGGGGTCGGCGTCGACGTGTTCTTCGTCCTGAGCGGATTCCTGATCACGCGGATTCTCGTGGCCGAACTCGATCGCACCGGCCGGATCTCCTTCGGGAATTTCTACCTGCGCCGAGCCCTGCGTCTACTGCCGGCGCTCTTCGCCCTCGCCATCCCCCTGACCGTCGCCTACCTGTTACTCCTCGACGGCGAAAGACAACGAGAAAGCCTGTTCGCGGTGTTCGCCGCGGTCGCCTACATCTCCTCGCCCGTGATGGCCTCGGGTCACCATCTCGGGCCGCTCACGCATACCTGGTCCCTGTCGGTGGAGGAATACTTCTACATCGTCTGGCCGCTGGTGCTGCTGTTGGTAACCGTCAGGGCCAAGCGATTCCGACTTCCGATCATCGCGGCCGTAGCCGCGCTCGCCGTGGTCTACCGGCTCACGGTGACCCTGGCCGGTTGGCCGGTCGAACGCGTCCACTACGCCGCGGACACCAGAGCCTCCGATCTCCTGATCGGCTGCGTGCTCGCGCTGGTGCTGGTTCGCTATCGGCTGCCGCTGCGCGAGGTCTGCGCGGTTCCGGCGACGTTGTTCCTGGTCGCGTTCGTCGTGCTGCCGGACACGCTGACCTCTCCGTTCTATCGCTACGGCGGCTTCCTGGCCGTGGCCGTCGCGGCGGCGGTCATGATCACGATCGTCGTGCAAGGCCCACAAGGAGCGACGGCACGAGTGCTCGGCACCCCGCCGCTGGTGTGGATCGGGAAACGCTCGTACGGCATCTATCTCTGGAACCCACCGATTTCCGCACTCGCCGGATTCGCGTTGCCCCAGTGGATTCCGGCCATCCCCGTTGTTCTCGTGCTCAGTTTCCTGGTCCCGGCGCTGTCCTACCGTGTCGTCGAAACGCCCTTTCTTCGGCTCAAGTCGCGGCTGCCCAGAAAAACCGTCAGGGTGCCTGCACCGCAATGATCGACTTGGTCAATCCGGCCATGCGTTCGCGCAGGATCTCCGATCCCGGAAGATAGTGTCGCATTTCCGTGATCCCGATCAGCTCGGTCCACAGCACCGAGGAGCGCGCGTCCTCGATGGACGTCGACCGCGTGTGGGTGAACGGCCACCACAGTTCGATCCTGCTCTTGGCGGCGACGGGAAGGAATTGCATGCCCGGGAACAGCCAGTGCGGTTCAACCGGGAAATAGCGGTAGGGCGTCTGCACCCAGTGGTACGGGGCGAGCTCGCGGATGGCGGTGGCGAGTCGCTGCCGGTTGGCGTGCCCGCCGACGTGTTCGATCAGCGAGTTGGAAAAGACAAGATCAAAACGGGAGTGGCCGACGGCCTTCTCGAGCACCCGCACCGCGTCACAGGCGTCGCCGGTCACCGCGGTGATCCGGTCGTTGCTCTCGCCCGGCTCGAACAGGTTCACCACGGTGACATGGGCGGGCCGCACCGGCGACCGGAGCCAGGACTCGGCGGTCCCGCCGAGGTCGAGCACCCGCAGGTCCTCGATCGCGGGGAACCGTTGCCGGAACAACTCCCAGCGCCGGCTCCGGGCCTTGGCCCCGAGTGAGGTCGGCGAGTCGACGAAGGCGTTGCGGAGCAGGCTGGCGACGGACATGATCAGAACTCCCCGAGTGGCGCGGCCGTGGTCGACCTGGCGATGGATGTCGAGCCGGCTGGACCAGCAGTCCGGCCGAACAACTGGCGGATCGACCGCGGATCGATCAGCCGGCGTAGCGCGGCCCGGCTGGTCCGCCAGCCCAGGACGGCGCGGCTCGCCTCGCGCAGCATGATCGCCAGCCAGAACAGGACGGTCCGGGGCAGCGCGTTGCGGCGCCGGAACAGCCGCACGCGGTTCAGCACCAGCAGCGACCAGAGCGCCGGTGTCTGCCCGGATCCGCCCTCCAGGTGTACGGCCTGCGCGGTCGGGACATAGCGGACGGCGAAACCATGATCACGGGCACGAAGGTCGAACTCGGTCTCCTCGGAGTAGAGGAAGAACGACTCGTCCCACGATCCGCAGGTACGAAGACACTCGGCACTGATCAACTGCGTTGAGCCCTCGGCCCAGTCGAGATCGACCTCTCGCTCGTAGCGGGCCGGATCGCTGACCACCTCACCGAACCGCACCGTGCGGCCGGCCCGCTCGGCACCGACCAGGGCGTCGGCGAAGGCCCGGGCCAGGGTCGGCTCCCGCCGCTGGGACAAGATCAACTCTCCGGCCGCGTCGATCAGCCGAGGCACCGCGATCCCCACTCCGGGCGCCCGCAACGCGGTCAGCAGAGCCGGCAGGCAGCCCGGCTGCAGCCGCACGTCCGGGTTGAGCACCAACGCGGCGGTGTACGGAGCGGCGGCGGCGAGAGCGGCGTTCACCCCGGCCGCATAGCCGGCGTTCCGGCCGACCTGCACCAGCGTGGCTTCCGGCGCCAGCCGGCGCACCGTCGCGACCGAGTCGTCGGACGATGCGTTGTCGGCGACGACGAGGTGCCAGGCCACGCCGCTCGCGCCGGCGGGAAGCGAATCGACCAAGCCCTGCAGCTGGGCCGCGCTGTTGTAGGTGACGACGCAGATCGCCACGCTTTCGCTCGCGTGACCAGTCATGTCCGGGTCCCCATTTCCGTGCCGCGACGTTGCGGCAAGATCACGATCGGACGGGTTGTCAGGTCGCCCTGCGGACGGGTCAGATTGGCCACGCTGCCCGCCAGGCCGAAGAGCAGGAAGCCGAGCCCGGTGGCAAGCGGGAAGCCCCAGGCGTCGAAGGTCGCGTAGCTGAGCGCGATCCCGCAGATCGCGGCGGCGACGGCGAGGGCCAGGTGCCGCAGGGCCGGATCGACCGTCCGCCGCCGGGCCAGCAGTGCACCGAAGAACGCCGAGCCGATCGCGAGCACGAGCGCGATCAGGCCGAACAGTCCCAGCTCGATCAAGATCATCAGCAGCTGGTTGTCCAGGATCCGGTAGTAGCGGGGCACGAACGTGAACAGGCCACGGCCGAACCACGGGTTCTCCGCATAGAGCTGCAGCACGACCGTGTAGTCGTCGGTCCGGCCGGAGATGCTGGGATCGTTCCCCAGGTTCGTGAACAGCGATCGGATGGTGCCGATCAGTCCCGGTGCGAGCAGCCGCATCCCGACTGCGGCGAACGGCAGGATCACCAGGGCCCGCAGCCGCAGGCGCCAGCTCCAGCCGAGGAACAGGATCAGGCCGGCGACCCCGGCGGCCAGAATCGCCGACCGGGACACCGACATCGGCAGGGCTGCCCCGATCAAGATCGTCGGCACCCAGGTGATGATCCGGTGGCCGGTCGGTGAGCTCGGAAACAGACTCCGGTGTATGGCGAGCGGCAGCAGCCCGGCCATCACCACCCCGAACTCGATCGGGTGGGTCGCCGTGGCGACGACCCGGTTCACCACCGACCGGGAGTCGACCGCCCCGAAGTCGGAGTTCGCGGTCAGCCCGGGCAGCTGGAACAGGCCGGCGATGTCGAACCCGAAGAAGTACTGGACGATGCCGAGCACCGCGACGAAGGCACCGAACCGGACCAGCCAACGCAACACCAGATCCAGATCGGCACGCGACCGCAGCCCGTCCGCGGTGATCAACAGGATCCCGAGCCAGCCGGCGAACGCGAGCAGACCGCGGTCGGCGCCCGAGATCATCGTCGCGGTGACCTCCGTGACGGTCGTGGGCAGCAGCGTCCAGAACTCGTCGGTGACCTGCCGGATACTCGGCGGTGCGTACCAGCCGGAGACGTGCCCGGCGGCATAGCCGGCCAGGACGGACAGCGTCAGCAGGCCGAAGCCGACGCGCAGACCGGTCAGCCCGCGCACCGGATTGTGCCCGCGCAGCGTGATCAGGATCCACCAGATCAGGGCCCCGATCCCCCACAGCGAGGCCGGTGACCCGACGGCGCCCAGCGGCCTGATCACGAGCTGGGCCGGGATGCACAGCAACAACGCGCCGTAGCCGACGACGAAGATCGCCGCCGGCCCGGCGTACCCGGGATTCCTGATCCGGGCCAGCCAGGTCCGGAGCCGACGTCGGGACCGGGCGATCATGATCACCAGCGCCGGCCGGCGGGAGTCCGCTCCGGCTCCAACTCGGCGGCCTCCAACTCGGCGGCCTGCAACTCGGCGGGTTCCGGCTCGGCGGACTCAGGCTCCGGTTCGGCGGGCTCCGACTCCTCGGCGGCGGCATCTTCCGGGGCCGGATCGATCACCGATGCGGCCGGCCCTTCGACGGTCTCGGAGCGCGGCGATTCCGAAGCCATGTCCCACTCGGGTGCTTGTTCCGCTTGGGCGGCCGCGCGGCCGCGTCGCGGTCGAGGACGGGACCGGAGCCGGGCGGCGACCCGATCCCAGATCACGACGACGAACAAGAGCGCCAACATCCCCGCTGCTCCGACCGCCGCGACGGCCCGGGTGCGATCTCCCGTCAGCACCTCGGCCTCGTTGAAGGTGCTGTTCGTGCGGGTGTGGATGAACTGCCGCTTGGGCGCGTTCTCCTCGTTCTGGATCCGGTCCAACTCCCCCTGCAGCCGGCGAATGACCTCGTCCCGAGTTGCGATCGCCTGCTGCGGGTCCGGCCCCTCGGTCGTGATCACCAGCAGCGGTCCGGTGTTCGGGATCAACGCGATCGAGTACTCCGCGGTATGGCCGGCCTCCGCCACCGCCCGCTGGGTCTCGGGCGCATTCACCGTCGACGCGATCAGGGCGGCCGTCGTGGACAGTCCCGGATCGAGATTGAGGTACGGATTGATCGGCTTGTCGCCGCCGGCCTGCGGCGGCAGCAGCAACAGCAGCTGGCCGGTGGCCTGGTAGCTGACCGGCGACTTCAGCAGGACCGCGCCTGCTCCGCCGGCCACCAGCAGCAGTCCGACCAGCAGGACATACCAACGCCGCCGCACGATTCCCAGCACGTCACTCAGGTAGATCCCCGTCGCCGGACGATCGGGTGTCGCCGGACGTTCAGGAGACGAGTTGTCGTCCATACACTTCCTCCTCCACCACTCGGACCACACCGGACTGGGCCGGCGCCCAGCCGCGGCGCACCGACGCGGCGACCTCGACCGGGTCGGCCGGTGCGCTGACGATCATGGACAGCGCCTCGGCCATCGCGGACGGCGTCGGCCGGGCCCACCGGGCATGATCATTCTTCAGGTCGGCCCGGGCCCGCGGACTGTCGTTGATCACCGGCACCGTGCCGGCCGCGAGCATCTCCTCGGCGACCAGCGAGATGTTCGTGAACGAGAGGGCCAGGCCCGCGATGCACGTGTTGTACAAGGAGTTCAGCTCCACCGGGGTCAGCCGGCCGTGCCGGATCGCCTGGTACGGCAGTGTCCGCGGCGCGTCGCCGTACACGTGGATCGGTACGTCGTGGTGCCGACGCTGGAACTCCGTCAGGGCCAGGCTGCCGAGCCAGAAGCCGCGACGCGCCGTCCCCGGTCGGGCGTAGCAGACCACGCCGGTCCGCGGCTCGTCCGGGAGCAGCCGGTAGACGTCGGTGTCGCAGCCGAACGGCGCCACGTCCGGTTCCAGGCCGATCTCGTTCCGCAGCGCCGTGGCCACCATGTCGCCCAGCGCGATGCACCTGAACCCGAACCGGTACGAGTCCTCGGCCAGCGCGTACTCCGGGCTGTGCGGGTAGAAGTACGGCTCGTAGTCCTGGATGAAGTAGAGCCGCCGCATCGGGCCGACGCCGCGACTGGCCAGCACGTGGGCCGAGTCCCAGCCGGTGGCGATCCCGGCGTCCACCCCGCGGATCCCGTGCTTGGCGTCGCGCACCTCGGACTGCACCGCCGGCCAGCCCTGCCGGATCACCGCTCGATGATCATCGAGATCGCCGGAGTACCGGTCGTAGACGAAGATCACGCAGCGGTGCCCGGCGGCCTCCAGTGCCTCGACCATCCGGAACATCGTGGTGTGACCGCCGGAACCGAGGGCCGGTGGCGTGATCACCCACCCGATCGTCAGCCGGGTCCCGCGGACCGGCGCCGCGAACGGCACCGGCAACCGGAGTCGCTGGGAGTCGACCACGTCCTCCGGCAGCAGCAGCGGCTCCCAGGCCCCGGCACCCAGCCGGTGGTACGCGAACCGCGCGGTCCGCGCCGCCGCGCCGGACATCCCGTCCCGGCGGACGATGCCGACGATCTTGCCGACAGCCTTGATCATTCGGCCGGTCATCCCGATCTCCGTTCGCCCAGTGCCTTGATCAACACGTCGGCCACGCGCTCCTGCTGCCCGGCGGTGATGCCGGGGAAGATCGGCAGCGACAGGATCCGCTCCGCTGCGGCTTCGGCCTCCCGATAGCGCTCCCCGACGAACAGGTCCGCGAACGCCTTGATCCGGTGGATCGGCGCCGGATAGTGGATCCCGGCCCCGATCCCGGCAGCGGCCAGCTCGGCCAGGACCTGGTCGCGGTCGGGCACCTTGATCACGAACAGGTGCCAGACATGATCATTGCCGGGCGCCACCTCGGGCAGCTCGACCACGGGGTGTTCGGACAGTAGTTCCCGGTAGCGCGCGGCCGCGGCCTGCCGTTGCTCGTTCCAGCCGCGCAGCCGGCGCAGTTTGATCGACAGTACGGCGGCCTGGATCGAGTCGAGCCGGGAGTTCCGGCCGAGTTGATCATGCTGGTAGCGCTCGACGCCGCCGTGATTGCGCAGCGCCCGGAGGTTCGCGGCCAGGTCGGCCCGGTTCGTGGTGACGGCACCGGCGTCGCCGTACGCGCCGAGGTTCTTGCCCGGATAGAAGCTGGTCGCCGCCGCCACGCCGAACGCCCCGGCCGACCGGCCCAGCCGGGCCGCACCCTGGGACTGGGCGGCGTCCTCGAACAGCAGCACGTCGTCGGGCACCGCGGCGCGCAGCGTGCCGAAGTCGGCCACCTGGCCGTACAGGTCGACGCCGATCAAGGCTCGGGTGTGCCGGGTCAGCCGGGTCACCACGTGATACGGATCGATCAGGTGATCGGACCGGCAGTCGGCGAGCACGACCGTCGCGCCGACCTGGACCACGGCCTCGGCCGTCGCCACGAACGTGTTCGCCGGGATGATCACCTCGTCGCCGGGCCCGATGCCGGCGGCCCGCAGCGCCAGCTCGATCGCGTCGGTCCCGTTGCCGACACCGACACAGTGCCCGGTCCCGCAGAACGCCGCGTACTCCTCCTCGAACCGGGCCACCTCCGGCCCGAGCACGAAGGAGGTGCCGGCCATGATCGCCGCCAGCCGATCGCCCACCTCGGCGGCGATCTCGGTATGGGTCAGGGCCAGGTCGAGGAACGGCACCGGCAGTGCCGGGGCGAGGTCGACCGCCGGCGCGTCGAGCGGAACGTCCAGAGTCATGATCGAACGCCTTCCAGGGAACGGATCCGCCGCAACCACCAACGGTGCAGCGGGACGACATAGAGCCCGGCGGCCACCGCGGCACCGAGGGCCAGCACGGCCAGGTCGGGCAGGCCCAGTCCGGCCAGGACGAGCAGCGCCCCGACGGTCGGCATGATCACCAGCAGCGGGACGAGGCAGGACCGCAGCAACGCGGACGGCCTGACGCCGACCCGGTGCAGACAGAACAGGTAGGCCGGCAGGACGAAGCAGAGACCGATCGCCAGGTGAGCCAGCCCCGCGCCGGCCAGGCCGAGCCAGGAGATGCCCGCGACCATGCCCGGCACCATGATCAACAACCAGCCGACCTGGACCAGCAGCACCGGACGGGTCGCGCCGAGCGAGATCAGGTAGGTGGCGAACAGGTCGAACAGCACCCGCACCGCGCCGAACAACGCGAGGCCGCCCAGCGCCAGAGCGGCCGGTCGCCAGCGATCCCCGTAGAGCAGGCCGATCGCGGGCCCGGCCAGCGTCGCCAGCCCGACCCCGACCAGCAGCGCGACCGCCCAGACGGGTCCGCTCGCCGCAACCAGTGCCCGGCCCTGCTCGGCCCGGGTCTCCAGCCGGGCGAACGCGGGCAGTGCGACCACCCGGACCGATTGGCCGATCGCGGTCATCGGCCAGGACGAGACGTTGAACGCGAGCACGTACAGGCCGAGTTCGAACGGGCTCAGCACCCGCGCCACGATCAGGTTGTCCAGCGTGATCAACAACCAGGACAGCAGATTCGCGCCCGCGAGCGGCAGGCAGAAGGCAGCCGACTCCGCGGCGATCCGGCGGTCGAACCCGAGCCGCAGCCGCAGGCGAGTGGCGAGAAACAGCCCGAGCACCGTGACCACCTGCGTGGTCACCTGGCCGATCGCCAATGCCATCGGCCCGTGACCGAGCAAGGCCAGCACGGTCAGGGTCGCCGACGAGCAGAGCAGCGCGGCCCCGTTGATCAGGAACAGGGTGCGCTGCCGGAACGCGCGTTGCAGCATCGCCGCCGGAACGATCCCGAACCCGAACACGGCCAATGCGATCGCCATCACCATGATCACCGGAGCCGAGTCCGGAGACCGGAACGCCGCGGCCAGCGGTCCGGCCAGCAGGGCCATCCCCGCGGCCAGCGCCCCGCTGGTCAGCAGCCCCATCGTGGCTACGGTCG
Organism: Microlunatus sp. GCM10028923; assembly: GCF_042666975.1. Classification (NCBI taxonomy): domain Bacteria; kingdom Bacillati; phylum Actinomycetota; class Actinomycetes; order Propionibacteriales; family Propionibacteriaceae; genus Microlunatus; species Microlunatus sp. GCM10028923. The sequence goes on from NZ_JBHTFF010000005.1 coordinate 118,683, forward strand.
GGATCCGGCGCTCCGGGTCCCGGGCCCGGACTAGGTCCGAGCCGAGCCCGAACTCGGCCAGCGTGCCGAGCACGCTCCACACCGTCAGGGCGACCGCGAACACGCCGAACTGGTCCGGCGCGATCAGCCGGGCCATGATCAAACTCACCGCGAAGTTGCCGACCCGGAGCACCAGGTTGCTGACCGTGCTCCAGCCGAGGCCGCGCCGGACCTCGCGCCCTGACCCGGTCGAAGGGCCTTGATCGGTCTTCGACAGGCTCAGCCCGCGTTGGCCACTCATATCCCGTACCTCCGTTCGCGCCGCCACCACAGGTGGTGGCTGACCCGGGAGGCGAACCGGCGTACCGGAGCGGCCGGGAGCGAACGCCGGCTCAGCGGCCCGACCTGGCAGAGCCGCCAGAGCAGGTCGGTCCGGATCTTCGGGAACGTCTGCACCGCGAACTCGAGATGCTCCTCGATCATGGATCGGTCGGCATGATCACGGTGGGCCCGCAGCGCGAGCCGGAGCGACTCCCGGGCCAGCGCGCGCAGCGCCACCGGTCGCTGGGCCACCACGTCGGGCCGGTCGATCGCGTGCTCGTCGAACAGCAGGCCGAACGTGCGGCGACGTTCCCGCAGGTCGGTGATCATGCCGGCGTATGTGGTCAGGTGCATGTTCGCGTCGTGCACCCGGTAGAGCGCCTGGGCCGGTCCGTTCACGCGGCCGATGTCCCACCGCAGTGCGGTCCGTAGCCACAGGTCGAGATCGCCGGAGTGGGGCAGCCGCGGATCGTAGTAGCCGACCTGCTCCAGCGCCGCCCGCCGCATCACCACCTCGGGCGAGGAGATGAAGCACCGAGCCGTGCGGATCGACCAGCCCAGCCAGCTCGATCCGCGCCACCGACTCCAGTTCCGGACCGCGGTCGAGGTCTGCGGCGGTTCCGCGCTGAACGACCGGGCGTAACCGTAGACGAGGCCGACGGTGGGCTGCGCCTCCATCAGCGCCACGGCCCGGGCCAGCGCCCCGGGCGGCAGCAGATCGTCGGCCGACAGCAGCACCACGTACTCGCCGTCCACCGCGGCCAGGCCGTCGTTGTAGGTCTGGATGTGGCCGCGGTTCACGGGATGCCGGAGCACCCGGACCCGCGGATCGCCGTGCGCCAGTGCGGCGGCGACGTCGCCGCTGCCGTCCGGTGACGCGTCGTCGACGATCAGGACGTCCAGGTCGACTCCGGGCTGGGCCTTCAGCCCGGTGATCAACTCCGGCAGATAGCGGCCGTAGTTGTAGCAGGGCACCACGACGCTGACCCGTGGTCGCCGGGCCAGCGGCACCGGTCGCAGGAACGTCATCACGGCCGGGTCCTGTCGGAGAGCGGCCGGGCCGGCACGCCGGCCCACACCTCGCCGGCCGGGATGTCGCGGATCGCGGCCGCTCCCATGCCGAGCACCGCGTTCGCGCCGACGGTCCGGCCCTCCCGGACGCCGGCGTTCATGCCGACATAGGCCGCCGGACCGATCCGGACCTGGCCGCCGAGGGAGACGCCGGCACACAGCGTCGCGAAATCGTCCACCACGACGTCGTGGGTCAGGGTGACCCGCGGCATGATCACGACGTGTCGGCCGACCTGGACGTCGGCGGTCAGAACCGTGCCGGCCAGCACGATGCTGCCGACGCCGATCTCGCAGCTCTCCGGCACCCCTACCGTACAGTCGATCACGGAGACGTACCGATCGTCGGCGACGCCGGCGGCGTGCAGCCGGCCGGCCAGCGTGCGGCGGTCCCGGCCGCGGCCGGCGGCGATGATCACCGCGGTGTCCGGATGGTCACGGATCACGGCCGGCCGGCCGAGCACCGGCACGCCGTGGATCACCTTGCCGGTCAGCGCCGGGTCGTCGTCGAGGATGCCGCGTGGATGCAGCCGACCGCAGGACCGGAGCACCATGATCAGCTCTCGGGCCAGGCCGCTCGCGGCCACGATGATCAGATCCCGCATCAGCGCCGCCCGGCCTCGGACAGCACGCCGATCACCCGATCCTGATCGTCCTCGGTGAGCCGGTGGTAGAGCGGCAGGATCAGCGTGTGATCGGTCAGCCGCTCGGTGACCGGCAGCGGCGCCGTGATCAACTCCCGGTGGGGCGGCTGCCGGTGCGCCGCCATGATCCCCCGCCGCGCGGAGATCCCGTGCTCGGCCAGCTTGATCAACAACTCGTCCCTGCCGACCGGGAAGCCCGGGCCCACCTCCACCCAGTAGGACTGGAAGTTGCCGGTTCCCCATTCCGGGTCGGCGACCGGCCGCAGTCCGTCGATCCCGACCAGCGCGTCGGCATAGCGGGCGGCCAGGGTGCGGCGCCGTGCGATCAGGTCGTCCAGCCGGCCCAGTTGCACCAGCCCGACCGCGGCCTGCAGGTCGGTCATCCGGAAGTTGAACCCGACATCGGGGTAACTCTCGGCGGGTGCCAGCACCGACGCGTGCCGATCGGCGGCGGAGACGTCCATCGCGTGCTCCCGGAGCCGCCGGGCCCGGTCCGCCCAGTCCTGCCGGGGCGTGCTGAGCATGCCGCCCTCGCCGGTGGTGATGATCTTGCGCGGGTGGAACGACCAGGCGGCGACGACGGCCGACGCACCAACGGGCTCTCCCCGGTAGGTCGAGCCGGCGGCACACGCGGCGTCCTCGATCACGAGGATGCCGAGCGGCTCGCAGAGGTCCCGAAGTTGATCAAGATCGACCGGAACGCCGCCCTGATCGACCGCAATCACGGCCCGGGTCCGCGGCGTCAGGGTGCGCTCGACCGTCTCCGCCGTCAGGTTCCCGGTCACGACGTCGACGTCGGCGAAGACCGGTCGCGCGCCCACGTAGAGCGGCGCGTTGGTCGTCGCGATGAACGAGAACGACGGCACGACGACGTCGTCGCCCGGGCCGATCCCGGCGACGATCAGGGCCAGCTGCAGGGCCGTCGTGCAGGACGAGGTGGCGACCGCGTGACCCGCCGAGAACCGCTCGGTGAAAGCGTTCTCGAACGCCGCGACGCGCGGGCCCTGGGCCACCCAGCCGGAGTTGATCACGTCGGTGACGGCGTCGATCTCGGCCTGGCCCAGCTCCGGCATCATCACGTTGATCCGGGACATCGCGGTCTGGGTCATTCAGCTCACCGACACCCGGTCGCCGGCCGCCGCCGCGGCCCGCTCCGCACGCCACCAGCCGACCAGCCGGCGCAGGCCTTCGGCCAGGCCGATCTCGGCGCCGAAGCCGAGGTCCTGCGCGGCGGCAACGGTGCTGGCCAGCCGGCGCCGGACCCCGTTCACGGTCCGCTGCGGACCGAACTCGAGCTCCAGCTCCGACCCCATCGCCGCCAGCAGCGCCAGGGCCAGGTCCCGCAACGACGTCTCGGCTCCGCTGGCAACGTTGTAGACGCCGCAGTCGACGTCGCTGACCGCCGCCAGTACGTTGGCCCGGGCGATGTCGGTGGTGTAGACGAAGTCCATCGTCTGGCTGCCGTCGCCGAAGATCAACGGCGGCTGACCGGCCTCGATCCGTTCCATCCAACGGATCAGGACCTCGGTGTAGAGCCCGTGCACGTCCATCCGCGGCCCGTACACGTTGAAGTAGCGCAGCGCGACGAACGGCAGCCCGGTCATCGCGTGGTAGCTGCGCAACAGTCCTTCGTTGTACGTCTTCGCGGCGCCGTACAGAGTGTCGTTGTGGTACGGATGCTGGGCCTCCGTGGTCGGGAACTCGTCCGCCAGCCCGTAGACCGAGGCCGACGACGCGGCGACGATCTTGCGCACCTGGTGCCGGGCCGCCGCCTCGACCACGTTGAACGTCCCGTCCACCAGCACCTGGTGGGCCAGCCGTGGTTCCTCGGCACATTGGGTGATCCGGATCGCCGCCTGGTGGAAGACCAGATCGCAGCCGCGCATGGCAACGTCCACCTGATCGACATCACGGATGTCGCCGATGATCATCGTCAGTCGCGGATCCGTGGCCGCGTCGGCGAGGTTGGCCTCGCGGCCGCGGACCAGGTTGTCCAGCACCCGCACCTCGGCCGCGCCGGCCGCCAGCAGCTGGTCCACCAGCGTCGAACCGATCGTCCCGGCACCGCCGGTGACCAGGGCGACGGATCCCTCGATCTGGTTGGGGTTGCTCGTCACGCGTACTCCTTGATCATTTTTGCTGAGAGGTCCTGCACCTGAGCCGGTGCACCCGCGGAGGCGAGGCTGGCCGACGTCGCCTCCAAGATCGACAACACCCGCATCCCGGCCGTGCCGTCGGTGCTCGGCTCGCGCCGTTCGGCGATCGCGGCGGCGAATTCGGCGACCATCGAGGCCAGCGCCTCCCGCTCGCCGAGCGCCGGGGCCACCATGTCCCCCATCCGGTACGACACCGCGCGGGCCGTGCGCTCGCCGACGTCGGCGGCGGGCCCGGTCAGGTCCACCCCGCGGTCGTACACCGAGATCCGTTGCTGCGGGTTGAGGTCGTCCCAGACCAGGGTGCGCCGGCTGCCGCCGATCACCACCTGCCTGATCTTGGTCGGGGACAGCCAGTTGACGTTGACGTGCGCCGAACCGCCGGACGGCAGCGGCATCGTCAGATAGCCGATGCAGGCCCGGCCGGTGCCCAGAGGATCTGCGCCGACCGCGGACACGGCCTCCGGCCGCAGTCCGCCCGGCAACACGAAGTCCAAGATCGACAAGTCGTGCGGTGCCAGGTCCCAGAACACGTCCACGTCCGGCTGCACCAGGCCCAGGTTGATCCGGGTCGAGTCGACGTAGAGCACGTCGCCCAGCTCGCCGGCCTCGATCGTGTCCCGGATGAAGCGAGCCGCCGGCGTGAAGCAGTAGGTGTGGTCGATCATCAGCACCCGCCCGGCCCGGCGCGCACTCTCGATCATCAGCACCGCGTCCGCCGCGCTCTCGGCCAGCGGTTTCTCCACCAGCACGTGCTTTCCGGCCGCGAACGCGGCCAGCGCAAGCGAAGCATGGGTCCGGGCCGGCGTGGCGATCGCGACCGCGTCCAGGTCGTCCCGGGCCAGCAGCCGGTCCACCGACGTCTCCACGTCGACGGCGGTCCGGTTGCCGATCACCCGCCGGGCCCGCGCCTCGTCGAGATCGCAGACCGCGACCAGGTCCCAGTCGGGCGAGGCGAGGAAGTTCCGGATCAGGTTCGGCCCCCAGTAGCCGGCGCCGATCACGGCCACCCGGGGCGTCCCGTTCGTCTCCATGATCATTCCGGTACCACCATGATCACGTCGACCCAGAAGTTCGTCGCGGAGGCCGAGGTCGGCACACCGGACGGATAGCGGTAGCAGCCGCCCGTCGCCGGTACGGTCAGCGGCCCGGCCACGTACTCGGCGGTGAACTGGCCGCTGGTGACCGCGTACCGGCCGGCCGGCGCGAGATAGCTGGCCACGTACGTCGTGTTCGCCGCCACCTCGACCGGCGCGTCGAGCGCGACCACCCGCCAGCCGGTGCCGCTGGTCGAGTCGGCGGTGCCGCCGCCGAGCCGCGTACCGTCGGCGGACCACAGGGTCACCTTCGCGCCCGTGTTGCCCGGCCCGGCGTAGAACTTGATCGCCGTGATCACGCCGGCGGTCGAGGTCTGGAACCGGACGCCGAGCTCGGCCGAACTGGTGTCGTCCCAGGCCGCGTGCTGCGGCGTGGCCGACTCCGGGAACAGGCTGAACTGCTGCCCGGACGGCGGCCGGGCCGTGGTCGTGAACGTCCAGCTGTGCGGCTCGGACATGGCCACCCCGGACGTGCTCTTCGCCGACACCGTGGCGGTGAAGCCGGTCGCATAGGCGAGCGGATCGGCCGGCCGGAACGTCGCCGTCCGGGTCGCCGCGTCGTAGCTGGTCTGTCCGCTGACCGCTGCTCCGCCGGTCACCTTCAGGCTGAACTGGAGCGTGGCCGGGTCGATCCCGCGCTGGAACCGGGCCGTCAGGGCACTGCCGACCTTGCTCAGGGTCGAGTCGTCGGCCGGCGACGTCTCCGCCACGGCGGGCGCGTCGGCGTCGCGGTCATCGAACAGGACGTCGACGTAGTAGTGGCTGTTGCCCCAGCCGGCGTTCGGGAACCGGTCCGAGCCGTACCCGTACACCCCTCCGCTGCCGACCGACCGCAGCGGCGCGTTGATCACCGGCTCGTCGAAGAATCCGGCGGCCGCGGCGTAGTGCCCGTTCGGTGCGTAGTAGCTGGCGACATACTCCGTGCCGGCCCGGATCTCGACCGAGTTGTCGAACTCGGCGACCTGCCAGCCCGGCGGGCCGTCCGTGAACGTGAGCGTGGCCAGTCGATCCCCGCCCGCGGACCACAGCGAGCCCTTGTGGGTCCCGGTGTTGCCGGTCGAGCGGTAGTACCGCAGCCCGGTGACGAACCCGTCGACGGTCGAGGTGAACCGCAGGCCGAGGGTGACCGCGCCGCTGTCGCCGGCGTCGGCCGACGCGGGAACGGTGCTGGTCTCCAGCAGCGAGCACGGGCAGCCACCGGCCCCGGAGGTGGTGAACTTCGTCGTGTGCGGAGCGTCCATCGGCGCCCCGGACGGGCTCTTCGCTCCGCTGACGATCACCGTGTAGACGGTTCCCGCGGCGAGCGCTGCGCTCGGCCGGAAGACCGCGTCGTTGCCATCGGTGCCGTCGGACGTCGTCCCCGGGACGCTCGTGCCGTCGGGCCGCTGCACCTTGATCACCGCCGATCCGGGCTGGACGAGACTCGCGAACGAGACCCGGACCTGGGCCGACAGGGGAACCGACCTGGCCTGATGGCCCGGCGACACCGACGCCACCTCGGGCTTGGCCGCTGCCCCCGTGTTGAAGATCGGATCCACGAAGTAGTTGGTGTTCGAGGCGTACGTGGGCGCACCGGTGCCGTACCGGTAGCGGCCGGCCCCGGCTTCGGTGCGCAACGGCTCCCGAACCCGCAGACTCCCCAGGCCGCCCGGCTCCGCCGAGTAGCCCCCGTCCGGCGCGGTGTAGGAGGCGACATAGGTCGCGTTCGCCTGAATCGGCACCGGGCTCTCGAACATCGCCACCTGCCAGCCGGCGGTGCTCTCGGTGCCGGTCGTGGCGACGGCCAACCGGTTGCCGGCCTCCGACCACAGCGCGACCTGGTGCGGACCGGAGTTCCCCGGCGCCTTGTAGAACCGGATGCCGCTGATCTCGCCGCCGGTCGAGGACCGGAAGGCCACACCGAGCTGGACCGTCGCGTTCTCGCTGTCCGGTGGTCCGGTCGGGTTGGTCCCGTCGTCGTACAGGGTGCAGGGACAGATCCCCGGAGTCGCGTTCGGTTGGGCGCTGGTGAACGTCCACTGGTGGGGCGCCGGCATCGGCTGCCCATCGGCGGTCTTGGCGGTCACCGTCGCCGTGTACTTGGTCTCCGGAGGCAGGCTCTGGCTCGGCCGGAAGACGACCTGCCGGGCCGAGCTGTGGGTGAGCGTCCCGGCGACCTGCGCTCCCGCCGGGTTCTTCAGGGTCACCGCCACCGACGACGGCGTCACGTCCCGGGAGAAGTTGATCTTCACCTCGGCGCCGAACGAGACGGACGTCTGGCCGTCGATCGGCGTCACGGCGGAGACCGCCAGGGGTGTGGTGTCGGTGGTCGAGTAGAGCGCGTCGACGTAGTAGTTGCTCTGCTGGAAGCTCTCGCTCGGGAAGCCGTCGTTGGGGGTGAACACACCGTTGTTCGCGGTGCCGCCGCCCGGTGCGGTCATCCCGCCCGAGGAGTGACTCCGATAGGAGAAGAAGCGCTGGTCAGCCGCGTAGCCGCCCTTCGGGGCGAAGTAGGCGGCGACGTACTCCTTGCCGGCCACGACCGGGACCGCCGACGGGAAGTTCACCGTCTGCCAGCCGGTCGCCGTCTCGTTGCGGAACGTCGCCGTGGCGAGTTCGACCCCGTCGGCGTCGAAGAGCGTGCCGGTGTGGGTGCCGGTGTTCGTCGGCCCCTTGTAGAACCGGATCCCGGTGATGAAGCCCCCGGCGGCGACCGTGAACCGGGTGCCGAGGGTGACCGCGGCGGTGTCGTCGGTGCTGGCCGCGGTCGGGGTCAGCGCGCCGAACAGGCTGCATGGACAGTCCGCGCTGATGGTGATCTTGGTCGGGGTGGCCTGAATGTTCCCGGAGTCGTCGATCGCACGGACCTGGATCGCTCCGGCACCGCTGCCGGACAACACTCCGGTGTAGCTGTAGCTCTCCCGGCCCTCGGCCGGATGCCAGCTGAGGCCACCGTCGACCGACACCTCGACCCCGCCGATGCGGCCGCCGACATCGGTCGCCTGTCCCTTGACGGTGATCTTGCTGCCGTGTGCCAGCGTGCTGTTGTTGGCCGGAGCAGTGATCGTGCTGGTCGGCTTGCTCAGATCGGTCGAGGTGGTGGACCGGACCAGGCCGGGCTGGATCGTGCTCGCCAGGGCACCCATGTCGGCCAGGATGTTGATCGTCGCCTGACGAATCCGCGGGTCGACCGGCTCGGTCTCGCCGTCATGATTGACGTCGAGGCCCCACGACCATTGGATGGTTCCGGCCGAAAAGACCAGGGCACCGCTCGGCGCTCGATATTGAGTCAGATGATGCGTGGTCGTACCGGGCGTTACGACATTTCCGAAATCTTGTAGCAACTCCGGAGTCGGGCCGACCGTGGTCGACAGCCGAATCAATCCGGGCGGCCGGAAACCGTTGTCTCGATCCTCGTTCGATTCGTACCCGATCGTGTGCTTGGCCAGGGTCGCCGTGGAACCGGAGGAGAGGTTGGCCAACGTCGTGTTTCGCCAGAGCCGCAATTTCCCCTCGTCGGCGTTGACCTTGATCGCAAGATCGACGGAATTCGACTGATAGAGGGTTCCGGTGAGCTCATTCTCCGGGCCGTGGCCGAGATTGCCGAAGCGAGGATCTCGCCAGGTCGCGGTCGGCGTCACCGGGTCGATCTTGGTGTGCGCCCAGGTGTCCTTGTAACAGATCAGGGTCCGATTCGCCGTATTCGTGCCGTCCTGCGACGGCTCCCAGCGAGTCTTCCAGTAAACCTCGTTGCCGGAGAAGAACGCGAGGTTCGTGCCGGCGTTCCGCGCCGCCTGGACGTTGTCCCGCTGATCCTTTGACCAGTACTCGTCATGCCCCACCGAGAGGAACACCTTGTGCTTGGTGATCAAGGCGGGATCGAGGTGGGTGTCGAGTCCGGAGACATAGGAAACGTCGTAGCCGTTGGACTCCAGGAACCTGATCATCGGGTACTCGTTGGCGAACAGGAAGTCCCGCCCGTTGACCAGGTTCCGGGTGTTGAACGGCCGGTTGTAGCTGAGCTTGTACGCCCGCCCGTTGTCCTTGCCCCAGTAGAAATTCGAGCCGCCGTAGGTGTTGTACGCCTGCCACGTCGTGTCCGAGGTCTGGAACAGCACGTCGGACGTGTTGCCGTCCTTCCGGACGATGAACGGGATGTGCGAATCGCCCTGCGTGTCGGTCCGGATCAGCCGGGCGATGTAGACGCCCGAGACCGCGTCCGCGGGCACGTCCCAGGATGCCGAGACGCCCCAGGTGCCGCAGTCGTAGATCTCCGTCGCCGGGTCCGTCGCGCAGGCCGGCTGCCGCTGCGGGAGCGTTGCCCGCAGCGTCCCCGTACCGACCTGACGGGCGCCGTCGCCTCCGTAATAGCCGAGCCGATAGATCTTGACCTGATAATTCCTCGCATCGGTGTCGATCTTGAACTCGACCCGGGTACCGACGTTGACACTGATCTTCGTCGCGAATCCCTGAATCGAGTCGTCGCCGATTCCGTCGATATCCCATTCCGACTGCGGCGTTCCGGTCTTCTGGTTCTCGCACGCGATGGTATTTCCCGTGCAGGCGGCCGCCGCTGGCGGCGCGGCGACCGCGAGCACAGACATTCCGAGCACCAGAGCAAGAGCGATCACCCAGAATCGGCCAACCGAATTCGGGCATGCGCGAATCACAGGTCGTGCCATGAGAACTTCCCCCGATATCCCCCGTCGGCCCGTAGAACGGGCCAGATTTCCCCCCGTCGACGGCCGTGCGATACGCCCCGGCAGCCGAGCAACCGCAATCTAACCCGGCACCCTCAGCGCCAGCCCAACCGTGACCAAAACGTGATCTTTGCTTCTTGCCGCGTTCATCGCGCTCGCGGTCAAGAGTTCACTTGCACCGATTCCCGCCTGTATTTCCGAATCCATGCTTATGATCTTGAACAGGTGTGCGCCGGGTCGGTCAGGGGGGCCGACTCGGCGCGACGCCGAAGGAGCAATCACCATGGCCTCGCCCAGGCTGCCATCCATGATCATCTTCGCACTGCTCGCCGTTGCCGGCTGCAGCCAGTTCGACCCGGTGGTCCAGGGATCCGAACCGAGCGGGAGCCCAGCCGCCACCCGTACGACGGCGGCACCGGGGCCGAAGCCGAAGCCCACGAAGGTCCGCAACGACCTCCAGTCGGGCAAACTCAGCCACCGCCTGAACACCGACGACCTCGAGCTGCGGGTCGAGTACCGGACGACCCTGTCGACCAAGGAATGGACCGCCGGCGCGACGAAGCCGTTCAGGGTCACCGCCACGGCACGCACCCCGGACGCGGCCAGCCAACCGAAGATCTATCTGTCCAGGGTGACGATCAGCATGGACGGCCGGGACGACACCGAACCTGTCGACGCTCCGGCTCCGGTGGTCGACGAGGCTTCGATCGTGCCCGGCTTCCTGATCTCGAACCCGGCCTCGTACGGCCAGGAGTTCTTCCTGCCGACGCTGCCTCCCGGCACCAGGACGCTCACCCTGCGGCTCCGCTACGAACTGCTGATCGCCTCCCCGGGAGCCACGGCTGTCGAGGAGAGGGACTATTCACGGCGGACCGTGACCGACCTGCTGGTGGTGCCGATCGCCGCCCCGTGAGGCGCCGAGATCGATAACGAAAAGGTTGCGGTCACCGGATTGCCGATCCGGTTGGGGTCTGCGTACGATGAGCCAGCAAGGCCCAGGAACCCGTGTGATGACGATCGCGCAGGTGATCGGGCCGAGTTTGTGAGTCGGCGGCTGGACCGCTGGTTCGCATGGAGACTCGGGGGACTATCCATGGTGAACGCGTCCGTTCGACGTGTTTCGTTTTGCCCTGTTCATGCTCCGCCGTCACGGCGCACGCTGGACCTTGGGGCCGGGAAAGCTCGACGAGTCCGCAGGCTGCGTACGGTGGCCGGGCTGAGACCGCGGGGCAATCCGTAGACGCCCCCCACCCCGTCCGGATGCCCGACGGATCACGCCGTGGGCCTTCAGTGCCCGGGCCGTCCGGCCACCGTACGCTCTCCTGAAAACGGGCCGACTCCCCGTTCTACGGGAATTCGGCAGAACGTCTCGACCACGCTCCGATTCCGGGTTACGCTGCATGCGCCTGGAGATTCGGGGGATTCGCTCAGGCGTTCCTCAGCTTTTCGGCGTCGCGCCCTGCGCGCCCGAAACGGCTGAGCCTTCGAACGTCCGAACCTCCTGGCACGCATGATTCTGACCCGTCGGGGGACGGGGGCTTTCGGGGGAAAGTTGGGGGGACATGACTGTAGTCGAGCGCGTTTTCGCGCCCGAACGGACGGATGACGGGGCTAGGGGGCACACCCCTGAACCAGGTCGGGGACCGCGGCGGGGGCCGCGATTCCTGGACTGGAGCAGGCGGTATCTCGCCACGTTGATCTTGGTCGACGCCGTGATCGGCGTGGCCAGCCTGCTGATCGGGCATGCCGTCACGGGCGCACGCTATGACCATCTGCCTGAGCTGCTGCCGCTGGTGCTGGCGGCCGCGTTGGTCTGGCCGATGTCGATCGCGATGAACCGCGGTTACCTGCGGCACAACATCGGCGTCGGCAGCGACGAGATGCAGGCGACGGCCCGAGCCGGCATCGCCGTCATCGTGCTGGCCGCCGTGGTCGCCGAGCTGCGCGAGGCGCACGGGGTGCTCGGCATGGTGCTGGTCGCCGTGCCGGCCGGCATCGTGATCACCGTGATCGCCAGGTTCGCCGCCCGCAAGGTGCTGCACCACCGGCAACGAGCCGGGCGCAACGTGAAGGCCGCACTGCTGATCGGCCACACCGGCTCCGTTCACTCGCTGTCCGAGGTGCTGCAGCGGGAGGCGCACGCCGGCCTCCGCATGGTCGGAGTCTGCGTACCGGCCGAGGAGGTGCCGCTGGCCCGTGACCTCGGACTGCCGGTCTTCGGTGATCTTGATCAGGCGGCCCGGCTGGCGCGTGATCTCGACTGCGAGGCCGTCGCCGTGACCACCGGGGAACAGACCAGCCGGGACTACCTGCGCCGGCTCGCCTGGTCGCTCGAGGGCGCCCGGATCGAGCTGCTGGTGCACCCCGGGCTGGTCGAGGTGGCCGGACCGCGGATGCACATCCGGCCGCACGTCGGGCTGCCGCTGCTCAAGATCGAACAGCCGCACTTCACCGGCTGGCGACGGCTGATCAAGCGCGGCGCCGATCTGATCATGACCGGCGTGGGGCTGCTAATCATCAGTCCGCTGATGATCGTGCTGGCGCTGGCGATCAAGCTCTCCGACCGCGGGCCGATCTTCTTCCGGCAGACCCGGGTCGGCCTGGACGGCAGCACCTTCACCATGTGGAAGTTCCGGTCGATGCACGTCGACGCCGAGGAGCGGCTGGCCGCGCTGCGCGCCAGCCACCCCGAGGTCGGCCTGATGTTCAAGCTGCACGACGATCCACGGATCACCCGGGTCGGCCGGTTCCTGCGCCGCTACTCGCTGGACGAGTTGCCGCAGCTGTTCAACGTGCTGACCGGCTCGATGTCGCTGGTCGGGCCGCGGCCGCCGCTGCAGTCCGAGGTCGACGCGTACGAACACCACGCCCACCGCCGCCTGCTCGTCACGCCGGGACTGACCGGGCTGTGGCAGGTCAGCGGCCGCTCCCTGCTCAGCTGGGAGGAGACAGTGCGCCTCGACCTGCGCTACGTCGAGAACTGGACGTTGACGCTCGATCTGTTGATCTTGTGGAAGACGTTCTTCGCCGTGCTGGCGAAGCGCGGCGCCTTCTGATCATGCTCCGTCGCGGATTCAGTCCGCGGCGGAGCCGAAGGCGTAGGAACGGATCGGCTGCCAGCCCTGCGCACCCTCGGTGCTGTCGATGGCGGGCCCGGACCAGAGTTCCACATGATCAACAGGCTGCTCGAACGGCAACCGGGCCCGGACCTGCTGCTCGGCGGCGCGCAGCTCCTCGATCGGCCGCTCCATGGCGACAGTCAGATGCGGTACGACCTCGACGAACTCGCCGCCGTACGGCAGCAGCTCCGGGTACGCGGCGGTCACCCGCCTGATCAACGCGAGGATCGGCGCGGGATCGTCCGGCGCGACATAGAGGACCCGCTCGCCGAACCAGCCGGTCCGGCTGCCCCGCAGCACGAACGGTGCCGCCGCGCCACAGATCCGGCCCAGCTTCCGATGATCATCGTCGTCGAGTTCGTCCGACGGCTTGAAGGGATAGAGCACGGTCACGTGCGCGAGCAGTCCCTCGGCGGTTCCCGCCACCGCCCCGGAGATCACCGGCAACGCACGCGGACAGGTCAGCAACAACGCCGTCTCGAACGAACTCGCCACCCGCACACTGAACCACATCCGCGGCCCGGGCAGACCACCTCGCGACGTTCTTCTCGTCCGCGCCGTTGACCCGGCGGAATCGGGCCCGGTCAGGCGGTCCGGGTCAGGCTCCAGAGGGCGGCGATCAGGGGCCGGCGCAGGTCGGCCCGGCGGACGCAGAGCCCGATGGTGTGCGACTCCAGGGCCGGCTCGGCCGCGACCTCGGCCAGCCGGTCGGCCGAGGTGGATCGCTCCAGCACCAGGCGCGGCACGATGCCGGTCCCGTAACCGAGCGCGACCAGGGCCAGCAGGCCCTCGTGCCCGTCCGGTTCGGCGGCGATCACCGGCCTGATCCCGGCCCGGCGGAACCAGCGGAAGGCGGCCTCCCGGACCAGCCCTCGCGCCGGTACGACGAACGGCGGTGGGTCGTCCGGATCGAGCGGCCGGCCCGAGTCGCGGGCCGTCACCAGCACCAGGTCGGTCACCGCGACGGTCCTGGTGATCATGGTCTGCGGCAGCCGGGCCGGGATGCCGGCCACCGCCGCATCGACCTCGCCCTCGTCGAGCCGAGCCAGCGCGGTCGCCGCGTCACCGGTCCGCAGGTCCAGCCGGAGCTGCGGATGGGCGGCCCGGACCGGCGCCAGCAGGTCGGGCAGCAACGCCTGGCAGGCCGTCACCGTGGCGAACAGCCGGAGCTCGCCGGCCAGGTCGGCCGGTTCGCCGCCGCCGGCCCGGAAGTCGGCCCAGAGGGTGAGCGTCTGCTCCGCGTACGCCTGGAAGCGTTGCCCGTCGGCGGTCAGCGCGACGCCGCGCGGCCCGCGATCGAACAGCTTCACGCCGGTCCGGCGTTCCAGCCGCTGGATCGTCCGGGTCAGCGTCGCCGCGCTGACGTGGCCCTCGAGGCTGGTCCGCCCGAAGCTCAGGGTGCCGGCCAGATGCAGGAACAGCTCCAGCTCACGATGCTCCATCTTTCACTCTCCGCAACGGTCCGATGCGATTCTTGCGCTTGTCGCAATGCTCGGCTCCGACCTTAACTGAGGTTCATGAGCACCTTCACCTCATCGATCTTCCACACCGAGACCATGATCGTTCCGGGCGGCAGCGAGACCATCCTGCGCGGCGGCCGGGATCTGTTCCCGCTGCTTCCCGAGGCGCTGCACGGCGTCCGGCGGATCGGCGTGATCGGCTGGGGTCCGCAGGGACGCGCCCAGGCCAAGAACCTGCGCGACTCGCTCGCCGGGACCGGGATCACGGTGACCGTGGGACTGCGACCCGGCTCGGCCTCCGCCGATGATGCCCGCAGCCACGGCTTCACCGAGCAGGACGGCTCCCTCGGCGACTGGCTGGCGGTCGCCGCCGACTCCGACCTGGTGATCTTGCTCATCGCCGACGCCGCGCTGGCCGAAGAACACCGGACGATCTTCGACGTGCTCAAGCCGGGCGCGACGATCGGACTGTCCCACGGCTTCCTGCTCGGCCACCTGCGTGCGATCGGCAGCGACTTCCCGCCCGGGCACCCGGTGATCGCGGTCTGCCCGAAGGGGATGGGCGACTCGGTCCGTCGGCTGTACGAGCAGGGCGCGACGATCAACGGCGCCGGGATCAACGCGAGCATCGCCGTGCACGCGGACCCGGACGGTCATGCCACCGACCGCGCCCTCGCCTGGTCGGTCGGGCTCGGCTCGCCGTACACCTTCGCGACGACGCTCGCCGACGAGTACCGGTCCGACATCGTCGGCGAGCGCGGGATCCTGCTCGGCGCCGTGCACGGCCTGGTCGAGGCGCTCTACCGTCAGTTCCTGCTCGACGGTGCCGATCCGGTGACCGCCTACCGCCGCTCGACCGAGTCGGTCACCGGCCCGATCGCCCGGACCATCTCCGAGTCCGGCCTGCCCGCCGTCCGCGCCGGGCTGTCCGAGGCGGATCGGGAACTGTTCGACCGGGCCTATGCCGCCGGGTACGGGCCGGCCCGGGAGATCGTCGCGGAGATCTACGACGAGGTCGCCGACGGCACCGAGCTGCGCAGCGTGATCTTGGCCGACGGGCGGCTGGCGACCCGGCCGATGTCCAAGATCGGCGCCAGCCCGATGTGGTCGCACAGCAGCGAGGCACATGCGCTGCGGGACCGCGAGCCGGTGCCGGTCGATCCGGTCACCGCCGGCCTGTTCGTGGCGACCATGATCGCCCAGGTGGACGAGTTCGCCGAGCGCGGGCACGCGTGGTCCGAGATCGTCAACGAGTCGATCATCGAGGCGGTCGACTCCCTGCTGCCGTACATGCACGCGCGCGATGTCGCCTTCATGGTGGACAACTGCTCCCGGACCGCCCGGCTGGGCACCCGGCGCTGGGGTCCCCGGTTCCAGGCCGCGTACGAGCAGCTGGCCCTGCCCGCCCTCGACCAGCCCGCCGAACCCGCGCTGATCAAGGGATTCCTGGACAACCCGGTGCACGAAGCCCTGGCGGTTGCCGCGAAGCTCCGGCCCTCGGTGGACATCTCCGTCTCCTGAACAACCGTCTCCTGATCACTCCCGGCCGCCGATCGCCTCGACCGGCCGGTCCCGCAGCACCCGGAGCGCCGGAATGATCATGGAGAGTACGGCGATCGCCGCCGTCGCCGCGATGATCGCAAGATAGGTCAGCGGGTCGACGGCGGGGATCGGGTCGGCCCGCTCGGTCAGGCCGAGACTGACCCCGACCAGCGGCGGCACGGCGACGGCGGTCCCCAGCACGACCGCGATCATGATCACGACCGCCGCCTCGACCCGGACCATCCCGATCACCTGGCGCGGCTGGGCGCCGACCAGCCGGAGCAGCGCGAACTCGCGCCGCCGCGACGCGGTAGACATCACGAGGGTGTTGGCGACGCCGATGGCGATGTAGCCGAACACCGCGGACAGCAGGATCATCGTGCCCAGATTCTGCTGCTCGAACTCGCTGTGCCGGGCGACCGTGAAGTCGGCCCGGTCGAGCACGGCGACGCCCAGGTGGGCCGCGGCGAGCCGATCCAGCGTGGCCCGCAGGTCCGGCAGGGCGCCCGGCGCCGCGGTGATCAAGATCAGGTCGTCGAGTCCGTACGGGCTGTGCGCAAGCAGCCGGTCCCGGGGCAGCGTGACGTCGCCGAAGCCGAGTCCGTTGCCGTAGATCGCCACCACGGAAGGACTGATCGGGGAGCCGTCCGCGAGGTGCAGCCGGATCCGGTCGCCGACCTTGACCCCGAACACCTCGGCCGCGGTCTGGCTGAGTGCGACCGTGTCGCCCACCAGCTGGTCGGTGCTGCCCGAGCGCAGATCAAGATCAACGGTCCCGGCCAGCCCGGTCGACGCCACGCCCTGAGCCCCGAAGACTCGCCGGGTCGCGTCCCGTGCCCCGGGCAGCAGGTACTCCCCGATCACCTGGGACCTGATCACCGGTGTGACGGCCGCGGCCCCGGGCTCAGCGGCGATCCGCTCGGCGAGCTGCGGCGACAGCCCGGCCTGCCCGCTCACCACGACGTCGGCGACGAGCCCCGCCCGAGCCTGATCGGCGGCGACGGCCATCCGGGTGGTGCCGGTGAAGAGCTGGACGGAGGCGATCGCGATCGCCAGCACCAGCGGGGTGATCGCGGACGTCAGCCGGCGCGAGTTCGCCGCCGTGTTGGCCGCGGCGAGGTAGCCGCCGACCGGCGCGCCGCGCCGGATCAGCCGACCGGACAGCCGGATGGCGACGGAGACCAGCCGCGGTCCGAGCAGACCCACCGCGATCACCAGCACGATCACCGACATCGCCGCCGCACCGGTCGCCGCGTCGCCGCCGATGATCAACGGCAGCAGGGACAACCCGAGCCCGCCGGCCAGCAGCAGGGTACCGATCAGGGCGCGCGGAACGCCGAGCCGCGGGCTCTGCACGGCCGCCTCGCCCAGCGCCTCGATCGGCCGGATCCGGGCCGCCCGCTGGGCCGACGCGAGGGCGGCGACCAGCGCCGCACCGAGACAGAGAACGACCGCCACCAGCATCGGCACGGGCCCGACCGTGATCATGAAATCTGCCGGGATCACCCCGATCGCCGCGAACGCGTTCCGGAGCACCGAACTGAGCAACACCCCGGGGAGTAGACCGAGCAGCGCCGCCAGAACGGCGATGATCACGCTCTCCAGGGCGATCAGCCGGCGCACCTGCCGCGGCGTCGCGGCGATCGCCCGGAGCAGGGCGAGCTCGCGCCTGCGCTGCTGCACCTGCAGTCCCAGCGTCCCGGCGACGATGAACAGCGCGACCATCAGGGCGACGCCGCCGAACGACCCGGCGATCCCGACCAGGTTGCCGCGCGCCAGTGCCAGGTCGAGGAATTCGATCATGCCCCGCTCGTCGCCGGCGTACACCCTGGCGCCGTCCGCCGACACCGCAGCCGCCAGTGCGGTCTCGAGGGCCGCCAGGTCGGCGCCGGCCGCCGGGATCACTCCGATCGCGTCCACCTGGTCGGGATGACCGCTCAACCGGCGGGCCTCGTCGTCGGTGACGTAGGCCCCCAGCTCGCGTGGCTGGGGCGAACTCGGGGCCACCAGGCCGACCAGCCGGTAGTCGCGGCCCATTCCCCCGAGGCCGACGGTCAGCCGATCACCGACGCCGAGCCCCAGCAGCTCGGCGGCGCCCTGATCAAGGACAAGCTCTTCGGCGGTGGCCGGAGCACGGCCCTCGATCAAGGGGTACGGTCCGAGCTGCGTGGACGTCCAGCCGTGCCCGACGACGGACTGCCGACCAAGATCGATGATCTTGCCGTCCCGGGCGGGCAGCACCGGGAAGGCGACGTCGCCGATCGCCGACTGAACGCCCGGTACGGCGCCGACGGTCGCGACCAGTCCGGCCGGGACGCGGACCCGGCTGCCGAACGCCTGACTCGGCACGTTCGGGTCCGCGAGGGTCTGGTCCGCGCCGACCACCAGGGGCGCGCCGGCGTACCGCTGCGGCGGGGCCCCGGAGGTCAGTCCGGACTGGAGCAGGATGCCGCAGCCGGTGAGCAGGGCCGAGGCGGCGAAGAGGGCGACGAAGGCTCCGACGAAGCCGCCGGCCCGACCACGGATCGTCCGCAATGCCAGTCTGATCATGATCACCACTCACCGAGCTTGGTCATCCGTTCGGCCACCTCGTCCGGGGTCGGCCGGATCAGGTCGCCGGCCCGTCGGCCGTCGGCGAGGAAGACCACCCGGTCGGCCCGGGCGGCCGCCACCGGGTCGTGGGTCACCATCAGCACCCGCTGGCCGAGGGTCCGGACCAGGCGCGCCAGCAGGTCCAGCACCAGGGCCGCGGTTCTGGTGTCCAGGGCGCCGGTCGGCTCGTCGGCGAAGATCACCGCGGGCCTGGTGATCAGCGCCCGGGCGATGGCCACCCGCTGCTGCTGACCGCCGGACAGTTCGCTCGGTCGATGCCGTACCCGCTCCGCCAGCCCTACCTGCTGGACGATCGCGGCCAGCCAGGCCCGGTCCGCCGTCGCCCCGGACAGCCGGAGCGGCAGGGTGATGTTCTCCTCGACGGTGAGCGCGTTGATCAGGTTGTAGGCCTGGAAGATGAAGCCGATCTTGGACCGGCGCAGCTCGGTCAGCTCGGTCTCGGTCAGCCCGGCCAGGTCGATCGGACCGAGCCAGACCGATCCTGCGGTCGGCCGGTCCAGGCCGGCCGCGCAGTGCAGCAGGGTGCTCTTGCCGGAGCCGGATGGCCCCATCACGGCGGTGAACGACGCCGCGCGCAGGTCAAGATCAACTCCGCGCAGGGCCCGGACCGCGCCCGGTCCGCTGCCGTACACCTTGGTCACCGCTTGCAGCCGTACGTCCTCCGCAGGGTCCATGATCACGACCCTAGGAACGGAGCCAGGGCAGCGCAGGCCGGTGTTCCCCCGACCTCGTACTGCAGCTAACCCCACCGCCGCGACTGTCCGCAGGGTGGCCGAGGCCCGGGGCCAGGGGTGCGTCCCCCAGTGTTGTGTGCGAGGGTGGAGCGGGTGCGAAGCGATGCGACAGCGGTGGCCGGGAGGCGTCGGAACCTGTCCTGGTTGGGCTGCTGTGCGCTGGCCGGCCTGGTGGTCGCGCTGACCGGCTGGTTCTTGATCGATTCCACAGCGCTGGCGGCCGACGGCGACGAGGTGCTGCCGCCCTGCGTCGGTTCGGATTGTCCGGACGAATACCCCGACCCCGCTCCCGGCGTGGTCACCGGCCGCGATGCGGCCGTCAACGTTTTCGTCGGCGGTGACTACCGGGTCCGCACCAACGCGGCCGAGGTCGAGGGCCGCGTGGTCGTGCTCGGTGATCTTGACGTCGACAAGGACCCCGCCAATGCGCGCTACGACATGGGCGCGGTCGGGGTCGGCAGCGGCGTGGTGCCGCCGGACGGGAGCGACTTCGTCAGCGTCGCCGGCACGGCCTCGATCACTGACCAGAACACCGTCGGCATCGGCACCGTGGCCGACGGCGAGCGGGTCTACGGCCAGTTCGCGTACGGCGAGTCGGCCGCGACCGACCGGCTGGACATCCTGTCCCCGGGCACGGCGCGGCAGGACACCGGGATCGCCGACCGGTATGCCGATGTGGCCACCTCGATCCCGCACCTGTCCCAGTGCCTAGCTGAACAGACCGCCCTGGGTACGGTGACCAACACCGGCTCGCAGGTGATCTTCATCGGCGACGGGATGAGCTCGATCCAGGTCTTCAACGTGGACGAGGATCTGGCCAGCGCGGACGGCGGTTCGGTGGGACTGGAGTTCCAGGAGATTCCTGCCGACGCCACGGTGATCGTCAACGTGCTCGGCGCCGAACGCAAGATCAACACCTACAGCGGCGGAGGCTCCGATCCGATCAACCGGCTCCGGTCCCGGCTGATCTGGAACGTCCCCGAAGCCTCGTCCTTCACCGTGACCGGCCCGTCGCAGTTCCAGGGAGCGATCCTCGGCGGGAATCCGGACGGCGAGACCACGATCGAGACGCCCGGCACGAACGGCCGGATCGCGCTCGCCGGATCGCTGACCCATCGCGGTTCCGGTGCCGAGCTGCACAACTACCCGTTCAACGGGCGGTTCCCGTTCTGCTCCTCGACACCCTCGCCCTCCCCGAGCCCTTCCCCTTCGCCGAGCCCGAGTCCTTCGCCGTCGCCGAGCCCCTCCCCCTCCCCGTCGCCGCCGCCGTCGCCAAGCCCTTCGCCGTCGCCGAGCCCGTCCCCGTCGCCGAGCCCGTCTCCTTCGCCGACCCCGAGCGGATCGCCCACACCGAGCGGTTCGCCGACGCCGACCGTGCCGCCGACGACCAGCCCGAGCAGTTCCCCGAGCCCGAGCGCGTCGACCAGCACCTCGCCGACGCCGATCCCCTCGGAGTCCCCCAACCCGGCTGTACCGCCGTCGGACACGCCTCCGGCGTCGGCTCCCGGCGGTGAGGGCTCCACCCCGCCCGATGACGGCGGGCTGCCGTCCACCGGCGCCTCCATTCCCCCGGCCTTGATCATCGGCGTCGCCGCAATACTGGTGATCGGCGCCGCCCTGGTGATCATCGGCCTACGCCGTCGCCGTCGCTGACCGTACCGTCGAGGAAGACGATTCCCCTTCGCAGCAAGGCGTGTCAGGGTGGTCACCATGACCGCCGATGATCAGCTCAAGGTACGCCGCTATACCGCCGATGATCAGCCCGCTGTGCTGGCGCTGGCGCCGCGGCTGGCGGTGGGGGTTGCGCCCTGGCGTGATCCCGAGGCGGTGGTGGCGGCCGTGTCCGGCTGGATCAACGGCTATCCCGACGCCGAGCCGAGCGCCGCGGCCGCCGTCTTCGTCGCCGAGCGTTCCGGGCGGATCCTCGGCTTCGCCGGCGTGGCCGAGCGAACCCACTTCTCGGGCGAGCTCGACGGCTACCTCGGTGAACTGGTGGTGGCTCCCGATGCCGAACGTCAGGGCGTCGGTCGAGCCCTCGTCACGGCCGCGGAGGGATGGGCCGGCGCACGCGGCCTGCGCCGGCTGACCCTCGACACCGGCGCCGCGAATCAGGGAGCCCGGGCCTTCTACCGCTCGCTGGGCTACCTGGAGGAAGACGTACGACTGAGCAAGGAGGTCCTGCCGTGACCGAGCCCCACTTCACGGAATCCCTTCCCCGCAAGCGATCCGCAGCCGATTGTCTGATCATGGACCGGGCGGGACGGCTGCTCGTCCTGAAGCCGTCCTACAAGGAGGACTGGGATCTGCCCGGCGGGGTGATCGAGGAAGACGAGTCGCCGTTGGCCGGGGCCCGGCGCGAGGTGCGGGAGGAGCTCGGCCTCGACCTGGAGCCGGGACGGCTGCTCGCCGTCGACTGGATCGCCCGGGCCGGCGACTTCACCGAGGTGATCGCATTCCTCTTCGACGGCGGCACGATCCTGCCCGCGGACATCGACCGCATCGTCCCCCAGCCCGCCGAGGTGATCACCTTCAGGTTCGTCACCCCGGCCGAGGCGGGCCATCTCCTCGACGCCGGACAGTACGCCCGCGTGACCGCCGGCCTCGCGGCCCGGGAGCAGGGATCCACCGCCTACTTGGAGAACGGCCTCAGCCGTGCCGGATCGGCCGGTACGTGAGCTCCTGGGTGTGGCCGTCCAGCGTATGGCTCTCGATCAGTTCAAGATCGAAATCGTCGGCACCGCCGAACACCGGCGCGGTGCCGGTCCGGCCACTGATCACCGGGAAGATCGTCACCTGCACCCGATCGACGAGCCCGGCCGCCATCAGCGCCCGGTTCAGCGCCAGACTCCCGTGCGACCGCAACGGGACCTCCGACTCCTCCTTGAGCCGCGCCACGAGCTCGACCGCGTCGCCACGCACGACCGTCGCATCCCAGTCGAACGGCCCGTTCAACGTGCTGGACACCACCGTCGTCGGCAGATTCCGCATCCGGTAGTTGATCGGATCGTCCGGCCCGACGTCCCCGATGTACCTCATGAACTCCCGGAACGTGTTGGCCCCCAGCACCATCCGCTGCTCCGCCTCGTACTGCGACAGCCGCCGCGCCAGGAACTCCGGCCCCTGCTTGCCCCAGTAGCCGCCCCAGTCCCCGCCCTCGTCGTACGAGCCGAACCCGTCCAGCGTCGCCAGCACGTCAAAGGTGTACGTCGCGGTCATCCTGATCTCCTCGGTCGCTAATGGGCCGCCCGGTCCGGGCCGCCGCTCACCCTTGCGACGAACAGCAACACCCCGATCGGACACCCCTCGGTTCGGAGGCGGCGCAGAGAAAAGCGGTGGCCCGCCAGCAAGATCAGGGGAACGATCGGTCCCATGACGGCGATCGAACCGGACTTCGACTCGGATCCGGAGCGCGCCGGGTCGTGGGACTCGTCCTGGGTGGTGCCCGACCAGGATTGGGATGAGGGCGCCGGACGCCTGATCGACGAGGCCCTGGCCCCGGTGCTCGACGTCGGCTGCGGAAATGGCGCCTTCGCCCGCCGACTGCCGCCCCTGTCCCGTTGGATCGGCGTCGACGCGTCCACCGAGATGCTGGCCCTGACCACGGCTCGGCCGGTCGTCCGGGCCGACGCGCGGCGACTGCCGTTCCGGGACGGCAGCATGGGCGCCGTCGTCTGCAAGTACATGCTTTACCACTTCGAGGATCCGAGCCTCGTGATCACCGAGGCCCATCGGGTGCTGCGGCGGGGCGGCCTGTTCCTGGCGGTCACGAAGTCACGCTCCCAGGACCCCGAACTCGTCCCGGACGGCTATCCGGCGACCACCTTCGATGCCGAGGAAGCCCCGCACCTCGTCGCCTCGATCTTCGGAACGGTCGACGTCGAGACCTGGGACGGCCCGTACGTGACCCTTCCCGATCGCGCGGCGGTAGCGGCCTACGCCCGCCACCATCACCTCTCGCCCAGCCTCGTCGACCGCGTGGCGACCCCGCTCACCCTGACGAAACGCGGCTGCCTGGTCTGGGCCCGGAAGTAGCCCGCCGCCACTGGCACGATTTTGCACTTTCCGTCTTCGCGGCATCGATTTCTCGTCGTTCCAGCGACCGCAAACTGCAATCCCGTGCCACTCACTCACCGAACCGCCTTGACCAGCACGGTCCCCCGACCCGCCGCGCCCGCCTCGACGGTGGCCGCCCGGTCCACGACCCAGCCGCAGGACTCGTAGAAGCCAACCGCCGGCCCTCTTTCGGTCACCACCCAGACGCGTCCGAAGCCGAGCTCAACCGCCCACCGCTCGAGCCGAGCCAGCAGCGCCCTGCCGACCCCACCGCGCCGAAGCCCGGATGGACAACCATGCCGACGATCCACGGAGTCGCCCTCGGCAGCACCTCGGTCAGATCATGTTCGGCCAGGCCCACCCGCCCACAACATCACCGGTCCCATTGACAGCAACGAACGTCACCGGCAACCGCGCCCCCGACTCCCGGGCCGTCGCCGCGACCCAGTCGGCCCGCCGCTCGAGCCCCAGCTCCGGCCCCATCTCAAACCAACGCAGCTCCGCCAGCGACTCGATCAGTTCCGGCCGTCCGACCGCGTTCTCGATCACCAGCTCGCCGCTCATCCGACCGAGTCTGGCTCGGCGGGCGACACGACAGCAAAGGGATTTGGAGGTGGGATGGAGTGGAGCGGGTGACGAGAATCGAACTCGCATAACCAGCTTGGAAGGCTGGGGCTCTAGCCATTGAGCTACACCCGCGCGCGTGACGCGGTGACGATCATAACCGGTCCAGCGGCCGAGCCTGACATTCCCCTCGCGTGCCGCCGCATGTAAGAATCTGCGTGTGGATGCAGATAAGAAGATATGCGGGATGGACCCGGACAGCCAGTACGTTGAGCTTGCCGTCGAGGTGTTCGCGATGCTCGCGGAGGCGACCCGGGTCCGGATCATCCTGGCGCTGCGCAACCACGGGGAGCTCTCGGTCAACCATCTGGCCGAGCTGGTCGGCAAGTCGCCGGCGGCGGTGTCGCAGCACCTGGCGAAGCTCCGGCTGGCGCGCGTCGTCGCGACCCGGCAGCAGGCGCAGAAGATCTTCTACCGGCTCGAGAACGAGCACGCGGCCCAGCTCGTCACGGATGCGATCTTCCAGGCCGAGCATTCGCTGGGCGGTACGCCGCGCCACCACCACGGCGAGCCCGGAGCCGACGCATGACCACCTCCGATCACCGTCACGACCACGGTCACCATCATGATCACCCCCATTCCCACGGGCACGAGTCCACGCATACTCACGAGCACGGACATGACCACGGACACGGGCATGATCACGAGCACGGGCATGATCACGAGCACGGGCATGATCATGATCATGGCCACCACCATCATCACGGCCAAGGCATCCGCGGCATGCTCCGGGAGATCTTCGTACCGCACACCCATGATGCGGCCGACTCGGTGGACCACGCGCTCGAAGCCAGTACGGAGGGGATCCGTACCCTCAAGCTGAGTCTGCTGATCTTGCTCGCCACGGCGATCGGGCAGGGCATCTTTGTCGCGTTCAGCGGTTCGGTGGCGCTGCTCGCCGACACGGTGCACAACGTGTCGGACGCGCTGACGGCCGTGCCGTTGTGGGTGGCGTTCGCGCTGGGTCGGCGGGCCGCGTCCAGGCGGTACACCTTCGGGCTGGGCCGGGCCGAGGATCTGGCCGGGCTGTTCATCGTCCTGGTGGTCGCGTTGTCCGCGGTCGTCGCGGCCTGGCAGGCGATCGACCGACTGCTGAACCCGCGGCCGCTGGACCACCTGGGCTGGGTGATCGCGGCCGGCGTGATCGGCTTCGCCGGCAACGAGCTGGTCGCGATCTATCGGATCCGCACCGGGCGCCGGATCGGCTCGGCCGCCCTGGTCGCCGACGGCGTTCACGCGCGCACCGATGGGTTCACCTCACTCGCCGTCGTGCTGGGCGGAATCGGCGTGCTGGCAGGGTTTCCGCTGGCCGACCCGATCATCGGCCTGATCATCTCGGCGGCGATCATGGTGCTGTTGATCGGTACGGCGCGCAATGTCGGCCGGCGCCTCCTCGACGGAATCGAACCCGAACTGGTGGACCGGACCGAGCACGCACTCCGGCACATCCCGGAGATCAACCGGGTCGCCGACATCCGGCTGCGCTGGGTCGGCCACCGGCTGCACGGCGACGTGCAGGTCGTGGTTCCGCCGGTCTCCCTGACCGAGGCCAACCGGATCGCCGCGGCCGCCGATCAGTCGATACGCCGGCACGTCAGAAACCTGGAATCCCTCTCCATCCGTACGATCGCCGATGCCGAACCGGAGGGCGCGGCCGGCAACTCCTGATCATGACCGTGGCAGGATGCATCGATGGGCATACCGGACGGTGCGACCGAGGAACATCTCGAGGTCGACGGCGGACGGGTACGCCTGCTCCGCGGCGGCCGAGCAGACCGGCCGGTCCTGTTACTGATCCACGGCGGCGGTACGGACAACGCAGCGATCTCCTGGGCCACGGTGTTCCAGGACCTGGCCGAGCACTGGCAGCCGATCGCGATCGACCTGCCCGGCTTCGGCGGTTCGTCGGGGATCGAGCCGGTCGGCGGCCCGCAAGAGCTCGCCCGGTTCCTGATCATGGTGCTGGACCAGCTCATGATCGACCGGGTGATCGGCTTCGGCGTCTCGATGGGCGGCGACGTCGCCCTCAACCTCGCCCTGCTCGCACCGGAACGGGTCGACGGACTGGTCCTGATCGCGCCCGGCGGCCTGGCTGAGAGGGTCGGTAGCCGCCTCGTCCACACCGCCGCCTGGCTCGGCGCAAGCCTCCCGGATCCCCTGCTGCTGCCGCTGGCCCGGCTCGCCGGCCGGTTCACCGAACAGGCTCTGCGGGCGATCGTCCGCCACCCGGACCGACTACCGCCCGAGCTGGTCGAGGAATTCGTCCGGGAGGCCCAACGGCCCGGCGGCGGCATCGCGTACGGACGCTACAACCAGGCCACGATCGGTCGTACCGGCATGATCAACAATCTGCTCCCGGTGGTGTCCACGATCACCGTGCCGACCCTGATCGTGCACGGTTCCGACGACCCGATCGTCGACCCGCGCAATTCGATGCGGGCCGCCGACCTCATGCCGGTCGCGCAATTGGTCATGATCGACGACTGCGGTCACTGGGTCCAGGTCGAGAGGCCGGCTCAGTTCCTCGCCGCGGTCCTGCCCTGGCTGGACGCACAACGACGGCCGTAGGTGCTCAGCCAACACGACCCCAGGCCAGCAGGTGATTGCTGAGGTCACGCACGCCGGGGACCGGGCCGAACCGGCGGGCGATCGTGAGGGCCGGCTCGAGCAGATCGTCGCCCTCGGAACCCCGGACCTCGAGCGCGGGGCCGGCGGGACCCTCCAGGCCCTCGCACTCGACCAGTCCGGCCGATTCGAGTTCCTTGATCAACTCCTCGGCGGTGTGGAAATGGGCCCCGGGGGACCGGATGTGGTCGAACCGGAAGGTACCCCGCTCCAGCAGTTCGATCATGGACGGCGGCAGTGGATCGGGCGCCTCGTCGCCGAGCCAGGCCGAGGCGAAGGCCACGATCCGCGGGATGGCGGCGGCGAAGACCAGCCCGCCGGGACGGGTGACCCGGGCCGCCTCGGCCAGCGCCCGATGCCGGTCCTCCGCCGACGCCAGGTGATACAAGGGTCCGAGCAGCAGGGCGGCGTCGACGTCGCCATCCGGCCAGGGCAGCTCGCGGGCGTCGCCCACCTCGGCGCGGAAGGTCCCGATCTCGGCGGCGCGCTCCACCTGCACCGGCACCGGGTCCAGCAGGCGGACCCGGTGTCCGGCCGCGGCCAGCCATTCGGAGTGGACCCCGGTGCCGCCGCCGACATCGGCGACCCGTGACTCGGGTACCAGTCGCTCGGCGATGATCTCCCGGGTGCGCAGGAGTTCGATCTTGCCCGCAGTGGAGCGGGTGGTCAGCCGGGAACCCTCGTCGAACCAGGCTCCGTAGTAGTCCTGGATCGCCGCGTCGATCCCGCCCTGACCATGATCGTCGACGTCGTCGCCGTTCATCACCTTGTCCATGCTCGCGTACGTCCTCCTGTCGATCAGCGGGCGAACGGCGGCCGCTGGCCCGGTTCGATCATGGGTCCGGACAGCTGGATCCGGGCGATCCGCCAGGCTCCGCCGTCCTTGATCATCGTGAGGCCCGCACGGAACGAGCCGTTGTTCTCGTGGCCCCGGGCCGTCGTCCGCTGCGACTCCACGGCATGCACCACCGCCACGTCGCCGTAGCGGGCGATGTCGGGGTCGGCCACGTCGAACGCGTGATTGATCAGCAGGCCGTCCCGGTGCCGGTCCGCCCACTGGGTGGCGTTCAGGACGAAGCCGACCGGGCCGATCCCGGTGAACTCTTCGGTCAGCAGGTCGGCGAACCCGTCCGCGTCCTGGGTCCGCTCCAGCTCTGCCCAGCGTTCGACCAAGGCCCGGATTTGATCATCGTCAGCCGCGGCAGCGCCGGACTCCAGCGGCAGTCCCGCGGCGGCCCAGTCCGCGATTCCCTCCGCATAGGTGCGCACGTCGCGATAGCCCGCCGCGGCGAGCGCCTCGGCAAGCTCCGGGCCCCGGCCGCACGCGGAGTCGGAGGAGTACACCACGATGGCGGCGCCCTGGTCGGGCAGCACGGTCTCGGCCCGATCCAGTTCCTCGATGGTCAGATTGAGCGCACCGGGCAGGTGACGCTGGGCGTACGGCGCGGCCGGCAGCGCGTCGACCACCGTCACGGAACCGGCTTCGACGGCGACGGCAAGTTCGTCGCGGCTGATGGTGTTCATCTCGATGTCCCCTTTGTAGTAACGGCTCTGACGGACCGTTGATCAGCAGACTGACCCGGTTCGCCACCAAGTGGAAGTGGAGCTGTCACGATTTCGCGCGCACTCTGCACAACCACATGGCTAGAGTAGCTCTAATTTTAGGGTGACTTCAACTAGCTGAGCGAGTGGACGAACGCGGTCTTCCCGTCGACGTAGCCCTGGCGGTCGTCGCCGAAGCGTGCGGCCAGGTCGTCCTTGAGCCTGGCGTAGCGGTCCCGAGCAGCATCGTCGGCGCGGAGCCGATCCCGAAAGCTCAGGTACGCAGACCAGTGCGACCCGCCGTAGCGAACGAGGTGGGCGTTGACGAGCCGGACCCGCTCGTCCAACTCCAGACCGAAGTTGCGGTGCAGTTCCGGCTCGCCGGACTCGGCCCGGGGCAGGAAGCCGAACCGTTCGAGGGCCGCCGTCACCAGCGGCGCATCGGCATCGTGACGGGCCCCGATCACGACATCGAGGATCGCCTTCGCAGGCAGGCCCGGCACCGCAGTCGACCCGACGTGCTCCACCGCGACCACGGCAGCGGGCAGGTGCGGCAGCAGTTCGGCAACCAGCTCGTGGAAGATCACCGGCCACCGAGGGTCGTACGGCACGATCTCGACGACGCCCCGACCCAGCCCGAGGGAGTGACGGATCCGGCCGGCCAATCCTGCACTGATCACCGTTTCTGCAGACATGAGCCCAAGAATGCCCCACAACGACAGGTACAGCCCAGACCCGCCGAGGTCACGGCAGCCGACTCAAGATCATCAAGCGCACCGCCGGATCGCTGTCGGCCAGGTGATCAATCGCACCCGGCCGGCAGATCACCGCCGGGTGCAGACGAGTTCGCCACCGAGCCGGCCGGCCTGCTCCAGCACCGTGAAGCCGTGCTGGTCCAGTTCGCGACGGAGGGCCTCGGGGGTCAGGTGCCGGCGGTGCGGGACCCACCAGCCGCCGGCGCGCTCGACGGCGTCCGGGGCCGCCGGCTCGGCGGCGACCCAGACCACGCCGGTGGCCGGGTCGTAGTGGTCGTCCTCGTAGGCGCGGGCAGGGTCGTACATGGCGGTCGTGATCAGGTAGCGCCCGCCGGGTTCGAGGCGACTGCGCACCCCGGCCAGCACGGCGGCCCGATCGGCGTCGGTCACGATCGACTGCAGGCAGAAGCAGTCGATCACGTAGTCGAAACGATCATCGGGCTCCGGCCAGCGGCAGATGTCCTGGACGGCGAACCGCACGTCCAGCCCACGTTCGGCGGCGAACTGCCGGGCCATGGCGATCGCATCGGGGACCAGGTCGACCGCCGTCACGGCGAAGCCACGCGCAGCGAGGAAGCAGGCCGCCGCGCCGGTCCCGCAGCCGTACTCGAGCACGCTCAGACCCGTGCCGTCGGCAGGCAGCACCCGGTCCAGGAAGGAGCGCGTCTCGAAGTCGTCGTAGCCCTGACTGCGTTCGCCGGGATGAAGATCATTCCACTGGTTGAGCCCCTCCCGACGCAGTTGCCGGTAGGCCTCGACATGCTCTGCCTCGTAATAGCGACCGGACATCCGGCCAGTATGCCGAGCGACCACCCCGGCCACCATGGGTTTACAGTTAGGGCAGCCTAACTTTAGGGGGATGCATGGCGACGACCCGACGTGCCCTGCTGGCGGGAGCCGTACTGCTCGCGGCCGGCTGTGCCCGGACCACCGACGAGCCGTCCGCGGCACCGCCGGACGCGGCCGACCGGAGGACGATCAAGCACAAGTTCGGCGAGACCGTGATCGAGGGCAAGCCCGAACGGGTGGTCACGGTCGGCTGGAATGATCATGACTTCGTGCTGGGGCTGGGCGTCGTCCCGGTCGGCATCCGGGCCTGGTTCGACAACTACGACACGCTGCCCTGGGTGACCGAGGCGACCGGTGGGACGAAGCTGCCGACGGTCGCCGCCGACGAGATCGATCTTGAGGCGGTAGCCGCAGCGCAGCCGGAGTTGATCTTGGCGATCTACGAGTCGATCGACGAGGCCCTGTACGGCAAGCTCTCCCAGATCGCCCCGACCGTCGTCCAGTCGGCCGATCACCCGGACGAGGAGACGCCCTGGGACGTCCAGTTGATCACCACCGGGCAGGCGCTCGGACTGGCCGATCAGGCGGAGGCGACCAAGATCAAGCTCACCGACGCCATCGAGCAGGCCAAGACCGAGCATCCCGAGTTCGCCGGCAAGGTCCTGGTCGAGGACTTCGGGCCGGAGAACGGCGGGCACTACCTGATCGGCAAGGGAGATCCGCGCCGCGCCCTGCTGGACGCCCTCGGCTTCGACGCGCAGCAGGAGAAGGGCGACCTCAGCGAGGAGAACCTCCAGTTGCTGGACCGCGACGTGTTGTTCGTCGTCGGCGCGACCAAGGAACAGATGATCAAGTCCTCCCTGTTCGCGGCCCTCGCGGTGGTCAAAGAGGACCGGACGCTCTACACCACCTTCGAGTCCAACCTCGCCGCCGCGCTGTCGTACTCGGGACCGAGCGCCCTCGGCTACGCCCTGGACAAGCTCGTCCCGGAGTTGGCCAACGCGCTGAACGGACGACCGGTCACCGACCTCGCCGACGCGTAATGATCACCGGCGCACTGCGAAGCGCAGATGCAGCGCCCGGCGGCCCTGCACGACGATCGGGTCCTCCAGCAGCAGGTGCCCGCGATCCAGCTTCGCGAAGTACGGGATGCCCTCGCCGAACAGGACCGGGACCAGGCTGACGCAGACCTCGTCGACCAGGCCGAGATCCAACGCCTGCTGGGTGATGCTGGCGCTGGCGATCGTCACGTTGCCGTCCCCGGCGATCTCCCGGGCCAGCTCGACGGCGGTGGTGACATCGCCGACGAAGGTGGTCCGCGGCCACCGCTCGGCGGCGTTCTCCGGCACGCTGTGGCTGACCACGACGACCGGCGCCCCGACCGGATGTTGATCACCCCAGCCGTCGGTGAGGTCGAACAGGCGCCGCCCCGAGATCAACGCCCCCACGTCGATCAGTCCGCGCAGCACCTCGGCGCTCGCGGAGTCGACCGAGAGGCGGATGTCGGGATTGGCACTCTCGACCTCGACCTCGCCGTCGTCGTACCACTCGAAGAGTTCGTCGATGCCATCCTCGGGGTTCGCGATGAAACCGTCGAGCGACATCGTCATGTGGCTGAACACTCGTCCCATGATCGGGAGCTCCTTCCGGGTTCGGCGGCCGGTTGCCGCCCTTCACTCCCCGTACGGAACCGAACGCCCCGATCCGACACTTCATCCTCAAGATCGGGCGCATTCGAAGATTTCTTGGCCCGGTTGTCTGATTCGGCGATCCCTGTTCGACGGTGGGGTGAGAAGCCAAACAAGGGACATCGTCCCACCCGACCGAGGAGATCATCATGTACGACTACACGAGCCCCGAACTGCCGAACCAACGGTACGGCGAGCTGCTGCGGGCCGCGGACCAGGACCGGCTGGCCCGCCGGATCCTCAAGGAGCAGAAGGCCGCCAGCCGCGCCGCCCGGCGCCGGGGCCGGCACCAGCCCGCGTCCTACCCCGTGGTCCGGCCCGCCTGACGCGCGGGCCGACCATGATCGCCAACCTCGTGGTGCGTGCCGCTGGGCGGAGAACGATCCCCCACATCCTGCTCCCCCGCCGACGCCCGGCGCACGCCCCCCACGGTGCGATTCCGTTGAAGCATCACACATCGAGCCGTCTCGCTGCCAGGGACGAAGGTCCCAACTCCGCGGGCCTGCCGGT
This sequence comes from Microlunatus sp. GCM10028923, assembly GCF_042666975.1. NCBI lineage: Bacteria > Bacillati > Actinomycetota > Actinomycetes > Propionibacteriales > Propionibacteriaceae > Microlunatus > Microlunatus sp. GCM10028923. The sequence continues at coordinate 150,678 of NZ_JBHTFF010000005.1, forward strand.
GGTGAATTCTTGACCCACCGACCATGATCACCGGATCGCCTCGCGGCGGCCGGATCGGCATACTCGGAGCATGATGATCCGACCGGCCGAACTCGAGGCCATTCGTCGCGGCGAGATCGACCTGGCGTTTCGGCGCTGGGACCGGGCCAGGGTCAAGGTGGGTACGAAGCTGCGGACCGCGGTCGGCCTGATCGAGGTCGTTGCGGTGGAGCAGGTGACGGCGGCGAGCCTGCGCGCGGCCGACGCCCGCCGGGCCGGACACCCGTCGCTCGACTCGCTGCGGGACGGGCTCGCGGCGCGGACCGACCGGCCGATCTTCCGGGTCGAGGTGCGCCATGCCGGCGCCGACCCGCGGGAGGCCTTGCGCGAGACGGTGCCGGATGCGGAGGAGCTGGCCACCATCGTCGCCGGTCTCGACCGGCTGGACGCGGCGTCGCCGATCGGCCCGTGGACCAGGGCGACGCTGCGGTTGATCGACGCCCATCCCGAGGTCCGGGCGCCCGAGTTGGCCGAGCGCGTCGGCCGGCCGACCGCCGAGTTCAAGACCGACGTCCGCAAGCTCAAGGACCGCGGCCTGACCGAGTCGCTGGCGATCGGCTATCTGGTCTCGCCGCGGGGCCAGGCCGTGCTGGACCACCTCGACGGCCCGAAGGTACGGACACCACGCAGGCCGGGCACCCCGCTGCCGCGCAACATCGGCGCCCCGGCCACCGGTGCGCTGCGCGCAGCTGAGGTGCACACGCTGGAGGCGGTCGCCGGCTGGCGTCGCGACGACCTGGCCGCCCTGCACGGGGTCGGGCCGGTGGCCCTTGATCGACTCGCCACCGCGTTGTCGGAGTTGGGGCTCGGCTTCGCCGACTGATCAGTCCGCTGGCGACACGATCCCTGAGCAAGGCGGAAGGGCGGACCACAGCTGGCTTGGCCCTTCGACAAGCTCAGGGCGCGTTACGGTACGGGCCGCTGCTCCGGTCCGGTGTAGGCGCTGAGCGGCCGGATCAGTGAGTTCGCGGCCTGCTGCTCCAGGATGTGCGCGGTCCAGCCGGTGATCCGGGACAGCACGAACAGCGGCGTGAACATGTCGATGTCGAAGCCCATCAGGTAATAGGCCGGGCCGGACGGGAAGTCCAGGTTCGGGTGGATCTGCTTCCGGTCCAGCATCGCCTGCTCCAGCGCCTGGTACACGTCCAGCCACTGCTGGCCGTCGGTCAGCCCGGCGACCTTGATCAACGACTCCTTCATGGTCGGCACCCGCGAGTCGCCGTTGCGGTAGACCCGGTGCCCGAAGCCCATCACCTTCTGCTTCGCCGCCAGCTGCTCGTCCAGCCAGGCCACCGCCCGGTCCGGCCCGCCGACGTCGATCATCATCCGCATCACGGCCTCGTTCGCGCCGCCGTGCAGTGGACCCTTCAGGGCCCCGATCGCCGCGGTCACGGCGGAGTAGAGGTCGGACATCGTCGACGTGACCACCCGGGCCGCAAACGTCGAGGCGTTGAAGCTGTGCTCGGCGTACAAGATCATCGAGGTGTCGAACGCGGCCACGATCTCCGGGTCCGGAACCTTGCCGAAGCACATCTGGAAGATGTTCTCGCTGAACCCGAGCGACGGATCCGGCGCGATCCGGTCCAGGCCCTGCCGGCGCCGGTAGAACGCGGCCATGATCGTCGGGAGCTTGGCGTACAACGCCTGCGCCTTGGCCAGGTTGGCCTCCCGGCCGGGCTCGTCCTCGGCCGGGTCCTCGGCGCCGAGCACGCTGGCCGCCGTCCGCAGCGCGTCCATCGGGTGGCAGGTGGTCGGGATTCGATCAAGGATCTCCAGCGTGGCCGAGCCCAGCTCGCGCTGCGACCGCTCCGTCTCCACGAACGTCCGCAGTTGATCTTCGGTCGGCAGCTCGCCGTTCCAGATCAGGTACGCGACCTGCTCGAAGGAACACTTGGCGCACAACTCCTGCACCGGATAGCCGTAGTAGGTGAGCGAATTGGTCTCGGGTACGACCTTGGAGATCGACGTCGTGTCGGCGACGACGCCGGCCAGGCCGCGGCGGACTTCGGTGTCACTGCTGCTCATTGATCATTCTCCTGTCGTCGCCGGGCCGGTGGGCCGGACGGGGATCTCGAAGTCGACCAGGTCCTGGTCGACCGCACGGTACGCGTCGTAGTCGATCAACTCGTAGAGCCGGGCGCGGGTCTGCATCCGGTCCACCAGATCCCGCTGGGTTCCCTTGTCGCGAAGGGCTCCGAGGGTCTCCTCGACCGTGCCCATCGCGGCCCGCAGCGTGGTCACCGGCCAGATCACGGCGTTGTAGCCGAGGTCGGTCAGGGTGGCGACGTCGAGCAGCGGGCTGCGGCCGAACTCGGTCATGTTGGCCAGCAGCGGTACGTCCACGGCCTCCCGGAACGCGGCGAACTCACGTTCGTCCTGCAGCGCCTCGGGAAAGATCAGGTCGGCACCCGCATCGACGTAGGCGCGGGCCCGTTCGATCGCCGCGTCCAGTCCCTCCACCGCGCGGGCGTCGGTCCGGGCACAGATCACGAAGCCGGGATCGCGCCGGGCCAGCACCGCGGCCCGGATCCGTTGCAGCATGTCCGACGACGACACCACCTGCTTGTGGTCCAGATGCCCGCAGCGCTTCGGGTTCACCTGATCTTCGAGGTGGCAGCCGGCCAGGCCCGCCTCCTCGAAGATCGTGATCGACCGGGAGACGTTGGCCGGTTCACCGAAGCCGGTGTCGGCGTCGATCAGCACCGGCAGGTCGGTCACCCGGGCGATCTGCTGGCCGCGGCCGGCGACCTCGGTGAGCGTGGTCAGCCCGATGTCGGGCAGCGCAAGATCAGCCGCGACCACGGCGCCGGAGACGTAGACGCCGTCGAAGCCGTACTCGGTGATCGTGCGGGCCACCAGCGGCGAGAAGGCGCCCGGGAAGCGGAGCAGCCGGCCCGAGGCCAGCCCCTCCCGCAGCGCCGCCCGCCGTTCGGTCGGAGTGGTGCGCGCCAGCCCGGGCGGCATCAGAAGATCCCCTGCGACTTCACGTCGGCCAAGGCGCCGTCAGGCAGCGTGACGGTCAGCTGCCGTACCTCCTCGGCGGACAGTTCCTCGACCCGGCCGGCCAGCTCCAGGAAACGATCTTGCTCGGCGGCCGGCACGATGCCCTCGGCGAGGGTACGGAACTTCGCGACGTAGTCCGGCCGGGCGTACGGTTTCGCACCGCGCGGGTGGGCGTCCGCGACGGCCAGTTCGTCGGTGATCGTGGTCCCGTCGGCCAGCACGATCTCGATCCTGCCACCGAATGCGCGCTCGTCGGGGTCGGGAGCGTGATATCGGCGAGTCCACTCCGGATCCTCGACGGTACGGATTCGTCGCCACAGGTCGATCGTCGAGGGGCGGTGCGCCCGCTCCGGCGCGTAGGACCGCTCGTGGTGCCAGCTGCCGTCCTCGAGCGCGACGGCCAGGATGTACATCAGGGAATGATCAAGCGTCTCCCGGCTGGCGTCCGGGTCGTACTTCTGCGGATCGTTCGCGCCGGAACCGATCACGTTGTGGGTGTGGTGGCTGGTGGTCACCACGATCTCGTTGATCTTGGTCGGATCGGTGATCTTGGACCGGACCCGGATCGCCAGGTCGATCAGCGCCTGCGCCTGGTACTCGGCCGAATGCGCCTTCGTGAACGTGTCCAGGATGCCCCGCTTCGGCTCGCCCGGGTCCGGCAGCGCAACCTGGTAGTCGGCGTCCGGGCCGTCCAGCAGCCAGGCGATCACGCCGTCCTCGCCCTCGTAGATCGGCGCCGGCGCCCCCTCGCCGCGCATCGCCCGGTCCACCGCCTCGATCGCGATCTTGCCGGCGAACGCGGGAGCGTAGGCCTTCCAGGAGGAGATCTCGCCCTTCCGGCTCTGCCGGGTGGCCGTCGTCGTGTGCAGGGCCTGGCCGACCGCCTGGTAGATCACCTCGGCCGGAAGTCCCAGCAGGGTGCCGATCCCGGCCGCCGCCGACGGCCCGAGATGCGCCACGTGATCGATCTTGTGGGCGTGCAGGCAGATCGCCCGGACCAGCGCCACCTGGAGTTCGTAGCCGGTGGCGATGCCGCGGACAAGATCATGACCGGTCTTGCCGGTGTGCTGGGCCACGGCGAGGATCGGCGGGATGTTGTCGCCCGGGTGCGCGTAGTCCGCGGCCAGGAAGGTGTCGTGGAAGTCCAGCTCCCGTACCGCGACGCCGTTGGCCCAGGCCGCCCACTCGGGCGAGTAGGCCCCGGCGATCCCGAACACCGTCGAACCCGGCCGATAGGGATGCGCCTCGGCCTGATGCCGCGCATGCACGACCGGGCCCCGGCGCAGCGACGCCACGGCGACCGCCGCGTTGTCGATGATCCGGTTGCCGATCATCTCCACGACTTCCGGCAGCACCTCGACCGGATCGACGGCGGTCTCCGCCAACCGCCACGCCAACTGCTGTTCCCGTGGCAACGCGTCCGCAGACGCCGCCACACCGACTCGAAGTGTCCTCACCCGGCCGAGTCTACGAAGCCGGGCGAGGATTTCAGGAGTAGGTCACCCGGTAACGCAGGTGGGTGACCCGGGTGCCCTCGACCAGCTGCAGCAACTCCAGGTGCGTGTGCTCGTTCTCGATCTTGTCGAAGTAGCGCACCCCGTCCCGGATCAGGATCGGCACCAGGTCCACCCGGAGCTCGTCCAGCACGCCGAGGTTCAGGCATTGCTGGGCGATGCTCGGCCCGGCGACGTTGATGTCGCGCCCGGCGGCGACGTCGCGGGCCTGGTCCAGCGCGCTCTCGACGCTGTCCACGAAGGTGAACGGAGCGTCCGGGACCGGCGGCCAGTCGGCCGGCGGCGGCCGGTGCGTGATCACGAAGGTCGGCGAGTCGTTCGGCGGCCTGCCACCCCAGCCGTTCGCATGGTCGAAGATCCCGCGGCCGCAGACGAACACGCCCTCGGTCTCGTTCCGGTGCCAGTACTCCGCGCTCGCGGCCGACATCCTGAACGTGATCGGATAGCCGGCCGGGCGCACCTCGACGTCGCCGTTGGTGTACCACTCGAACAGCTGGCCGACCGAGTCGTCGGGATAGGCGACGAAGCCGTCCAGCGACATCGTGAAGCTCGAGAAGACGATTCCCATGACGCTCAACTCCTGACCGGGCGGCACGTTGCGGCCGCCTCACCCGATGATCGGAGCCGATCGCGCGGACCGGACATCCCAACGCCGTTCAGAGGTACGGGCCGCCGACGGTCAGGGCTGGAGCCGTTCGGCCCGGAACCCCGTACCGTCCTTGAGATAGCGGAGCCGGCGGTGGAACCGGTCCGGGCTGCCGTGCCAGAACTCCAGCTCATCGGGTACGAGCAGCCAGGCGTGCCAGCCGGCCGGGCGGGAAATCGGCTCGGACGACGCGGCGAGGCGGTCCACGGTCTCGCGCAACTCGGCGGCATCGGTCAGCACGCCGGACTGGTGGGCCGTCGCGGCGACCGCCTGAGCGCCGCGCACCCGGCCCTGGAACAGCAGGTCGGACTCGGCGTCCCCGGCCGGGCTCAGCGTGCCGGCGATGGTGAGTTGCTGGAGCCGTTCCCGCCAGTACAAGTTGATCACCGCCCGCGGGTTCTCGGCGAGCTCGCGCCCCTTGCGGCTGGTCTCGGAGAATCCCATGATCACTCCGGCGGGCCCGATGTCCTTGATCAACAACGTCCGGGCCGAGACCCGGCCGGTGGCGGTCGCGGTGGCCAAGGTGGCGGCCCGCGGCTCCCGTACCCCGGAAGCCTCGGCGGCGGCCAGCCAATCGGCCGCCAAGGTCAGCGGGTCGACCGGTGGGCGGTCGAACTCCGGCAGCAGCAGCGTCGTATCTCCGGTCAGTGCTTCCACGCAAGCCATTCTGGCAGCACGACGACGCCCGGGAACGGACCAGAGAAGCCGCTGGACCGGGCAGGAGACCACCCGCATTCTGGACCGAGACACGCGCCCTCGGGGTGCCTAGGCTCGGTCCATGTGACCACCCGGATGACAGACGGATCCGCCGGTGACGCCGACTACGGGACGATCGGCACCGGCTACCGCAACTACCGCCGGCCCGAACCCGAATTCGAGGCCGCCATCGCCGCCCAGCTCGGCGACGCCCGGACCTTGATCAACATCGGCGCCGGCGCCGGATCCTACGAACCGCGCGACCGGATCGTGACCGCGGTCGAGCCCTCGGCCTCGATGCGGGCCCAGCGACCCGACTGGCTCGCCGAAGCCGTCGACGCCACGGCGGAGCAGCTGCCGTTCGACGACGACAGCTTCGACGCCGCGATCAGCACGTTCTCGGTGCACCAGTGGAGCGATCTCGACCGCGGCCTCGCCGAGGTACGCCGGGTCACTCGCGGCCCGGTGGTGATCATGACCTGCGATCCGGACCTGCTGGACCGGTTCTGGCTGGCCAAGTACGCGCCCGAAGTGATCGCCACCGAGGCCCGGCGCTACCCGACGCCCGCGCGGATCGCCGCCGGACTCGGCGGGACGACCGCCGTCGTCCCGGTGCCGATCCCGGTGAACTGTGTGGACGGGTTCGGCGAGGCCTACTACGGGCGGCCGGAGGCGCTGCTCGATCCGGGCGCGCGGCGGGCCAACTCGGCCTGGAGTTTCGTCGAGCCCGAGGTCGCCGAGGCGTCGGTCGAGCGACTCCGTACCGCGCTCGACGACGGCAGCTGGGAGGCGGCGCACGGGGCGCTCCGGACCCAGCCCCACTTCGAGGGATCGCTCGTGTTGATCACGTCACGGCCCTGACCGGCGGAAATCCACTGGACCGGCCAGCAGGAGGTCTGGTCTGATCCCGATCATGGCCGAGCACCGACCGCAGTTCGACGACGCGCTGGTCCGACAGCTGGTCGACGACCAGTTCCCGGACTGGGCCGGGCTGCCGCTGGACCGGGTCCTGCCCGGCGGTTCCGATCATGCGATCTACCGGCTCGGCCCGGAGCTCTCGGTCCGGGTGCCGCGCCACTCCGGCGCGATCAACGACGCCGCCAAGCACGCGTACTGGCTGCCGTTGCTGGCACCCCGGCTGCCGCTGGCCGTACCGGAGCCGGTGGCGGTCGGGCAGCCGGGACGCGGCTATCCGTGGTCCTGGCTGGTCTGCCGCTGGCTCGACGGCACGGTCGCGACGGCCGCCGAGTTCGCCGACTCCGTGGACGTCGCGCTGCAGCTCGCGGACTTCCTGGTGGCGTTGCGCTCGGTCGACCTGGAGATCCCCGAGGAGTGGCGGGACCGCATCGCCCGGGGCCGGATCAGCGGCCGGGATGCCGAGACGCGGAAGGCGATCGCGAAGGTCGGCGCGGACTTCGACCAGGACGCCCTGCTCGCCGTCTGGGAGGAGGCCGCGGCCGCCGAGCCGGGGCCTCAGAGCTGGGTGCACGGTGACTTCCACAGCGGCAATCTGCTCGCCCGGGACGGCCGGATCAGCACCGTGCTGGACTTCGGCAGCTTCGGCCGGGGCGATCCGGCCGCCGACCTCGACATCGCCTACTCGCTGATGTCGCCGTCGGTCCGGCAGCGGTTCCGCGACGCGGTCGGACTGGACGACGCCGCCTGGGTCCGGGCCCGGGGCAACGCGATCGCCGGCGGCGTGATCGCCCATGCCGCCTACGCGAGCACCCGGCCGGATATCCGCGCGTTGACCACCCGGCAGGTAGGGCAGGCGTTGATCGGCTGACCGAAATCGACGGCGATTCGCCCGTTCCGGGCCAATCCGGCGCAGCACGCGCGAGTTCCCGTCGATTTCGGTCACTCAGCCGCGGTCCAGCCGGTACACGACCTTGTCGTCCAAGATCAGGTCGAGCGCGTCGAGTGCCTCCTCCAGCTGGGCGAGCGACGAGGCGCCGAACAGCGGGATCGGGGTCGGTTCCTGGCGGAGCAGCCAGGCCAGCACCACCTGGTTCGGGGTCGCGTCGAGCTCCGCCGCCACCTCGCGCAAGGTCTGCAGCCGTTGGTACGCGCTCGGATGGGCGTAGCCGCGACCGGCCGGCAGCGGGCGTTCGGCGTGGCCGTAGCTGCCGGCGAGCAGCGGGCTGTAGGCGACCAGGGTGACGTCGGGGTGCTCGGTGACGTAGTCCAGCAGCTCCAGGCCGGCGATCTCGGGCCGGTTCGCGAGCGGCGTCGGCCAGAGGTAGGTGTATTCGGACTGGATCACCGTGAACCGCGGCAGTCCATGATCATCGGCGAGCCGCCGGGCGCGTTCCAGCCGCCAGGCGAGGTAGTTGCTGCAGCCGACCAGGCCCACGGCGCCCTGCTCGGCCAGCCGGCCGAGGGTGGTGACGGTCTCCTCGAGCGGGGCGGTGCGATCGTCGTAGTGGGCGTAGTAGAGGTCGATCCGTTCGACGCCGAGCCGGTCCAGACTGCCCCGGATCGCTGCCTCGATGGCGCTTCCGCCGAGGCCCTCCCAGTTCCCGATCACGTTCGGGTCGTCGCCCTTGATCATCTTCGCGCCGCACTTGGTGGCCAGCACGAGTTGATCACGGTTCCCGGTGGCCCGCAGCCAGTCGCCGAGCAGCTGTTCGCTCTCGTGGCCGGTGCCGGCCCACTGGTTGTAGTTGTCGGCGGTGTCGATGAACGTACCGCCGGCCTCGACGAACCGGTCGAGGATCCGGAACGCGGTCTCCCGCGGGGTGGTGGTGCCGAAGTTCATCGCGCCGAGGCAGAGGGCGCTGACCGTACGCTGCGCGCCCTCCGGGCCGATCCGGCGCTGCGGAATGATCTTGGTCGTTGCGGGCATGTCTGCACCCTAGGCCTGGCGGTACCCGGGCGAGCGGTCCGTTCCGGGCCGGGCTTTCCGGTCCAATCGGCTACCAGCCGGTCTGTCCGTCGACGGCCTGACGGAGCAGATCCGCGTGTCCGTTGTGCCGCGCGTACTCCTCGATCATGTGCAGCAGCTGCCAGCGCACGGACGCCGGCCGGCCGAACACCGGCGCGTGGAACACGTCGTCGAGCTCGAACCGGGCCGCCACCTCCCGACTGGCGGCGACCTCGTCGAGGAACCGCCCGTAGTCGTCGGCCGCCTGGTCCGGCTCGAGTTCACGCAGGTCCGCACCGCCGGCCGGATAGACCCGCGCCCGGTCCTCCGCGCCCGCCATCGACCGGGTGAACCAGGTCCGCTCGACCTGGGTCAGATGCCGCAGCAGCCCGAGCAGGGAAAGGTCCGACGGCGGAGCAGCCCGGACCGCGAGCTGGGCGCCGGTCAGCCCGGCACACTTCCGCAGGAACGTGCTCCGGTGCAGCTCCAGCCGGGTGTCGATCATGGTCCGTTCGTCGGCGATCAGCAGTTCGTGCGGATCGTCACGATCCACGTCGGGGGCGATCCAGGTCATCGGCAACTCCGTCCGGAAGGCTTGGCCCGGACATCTTCGACCCGCACCGGGGCCTTGCCGCAAGCCCCCGCTGCCGCTATAACGTGGGAGAAGGAGCCCAGTCCGTCCCGCGGCGCAAGATCAAATCCGTTGCCCGGGAGATCCGGAAACGGAAAGACTCGGGCCATGGAGCTGCTGGACGATGGTCAACGACGACGGCTCGTCACCTATCACCCGGGCGCCGAGGAATGGATCGAACGGCTGCCCGGACTGGTCGCCGAGTACGCGCGGAAGTGGCGGCTGACGATCGGGCCGAGCTACCGGCCCGGTGGCGACGCGAGTTGGGCCGCTCCGGCCGACCGGGCCGACGGGACGCCGGTGGTCCTCAAGATCGCCCTGCCCGATCCCGACTTCGCCGCCGCGTTCGCGGTGCTCCGGCACTACGACGGCCACGGTGCGGTACGGATCCACGAGGCCGACCCCGACGAACGTGCGACGCTCACCGAACGGTGCGAGCCGGGCAGCACCGCCTCCGAACACCCGCCCGAGATCGCCCTGGCCGCCGCGGCCGAGGTGCTGCCCCGGCTGTGGCGCTCCGAGCCGGACCCGAAGATCCCGGTGCCGCTGCTGCGGGACCTGGCCGCCGACCGAGCGGTACGCCTTCGGGAGCGGGCCGACCGGCTCGACGACGCGCTGCTCCGGGAGGGCGCGGCCCTCTACGCCGAGCTTGCGGTCGCGACCGAGGACGACCGGCTGCTGCACGGGGATCTCAACCAGCGCAACGTGATCCGCGGCGAGCGCGGCTGGCTGGCGATCGATCCCCGGCCCTGCCACGGCGACCCCGCGCACGAGCTGGCCGCGTGGCTGGTCAATCGCAGCGAAGCCGAGCCCGACCCGGTCGGCCAGGCCCGGCGGCTCGCCGATACCCTCGGCCTTCCGCAGGACCGGTCGGTGCGCTGGCTCGCCGCGCAGACGGTGCTGCTGTGCTCCTGGCTCATGGACAGCCGTGAACCAGGCCCACTGACCGCGTATGTCCGGACGGCCCGGACGCTGCTCGCCGCAGCTTGATCACCAGGGGGATGCATGGATGTCATCGTGGCCGCCGAGCAGCGGCAACGCGCGGCCGAGGCGATCCTCGGCGAGCTCGACCTGATCGGCCGGTGGTCGGCCGTGGGCCGGCCGGTGGTGGTCGGTGCGACCTCGTACGGGCTGATGGTGGCGCCCGACCTCGATCTCGAGATCTTCTGCGATGCCGAGCCGACGGCCGAGGCCGGCTTCGCGGTGCTGGCCGCCTGCGCCGCCCACCCGGGGACGATCAGAGCGGCCTATTCGAACCACCTCGACGGCGCCGACGAGGGCATCTACTGGAAGTTGGGCTTCCGGCACCAGGGCGAGGAGTGGAAGGTCGACATGTGGGCCCTCCGCCATGATCATCCGGGGCCGCTGTCGTCCTCGCTGGTCGAGCCGATGCGGGCGGCGCTGACGCCCGAGTCGCGGCGGACGATCCTCACGATCAAGCAGGAACTCGCCGCCCGCCCGGACCGGCGCTGCGGCTCGATCCATGTCTACCGGGCCGTACTGGCCGACGGCGTGGCGACCTTCGACGAGTTCGAGACCTGGCGGGCCGATCACGACACCGAGTCGCTGACCGACTGGCGTCCATGATCATCAGCGCCTGATCGTCAGCGCATGGTCGGCCGGGCCTGGACGAAGGTCCAGCGGTGCCCTTCCGGATCCTCGGCGACATACTTCCGGCTGCCGTGCCGGGCGATCTCCGAGATGATCACCGCGCCGGACTCCTTGGCTCGCGCGAAGTGGGCTTCGAGATCGTCCACATGCACCCAGACGCCGTGGGTCACCGGCCCGCCCGGCGGGCGCTCGCCCCGGAGCGGGAGCAAGATCAACAGCGAGTCGCCGATGTGCAGGTCGATCCAGCCCGGCCCGTCGCCCTCCTCCGGGACCCGGTCGACGTCCCAGGAACCGAGCCCGAAGGCCGACCGGAGCCACCGGGCCGCGGTGCCGGGATTCTTGTAGTACAAGGCGATCCCGAGCCGCCCGGTCTCTCGTGGTTCGCGGGGCGCGGTGTCCCGGCGCAGCGTCCAGGCCCGGAAGGTCGGCAGCATCGACACCCAACCGAAGCCCAGTCCGGTCGGATCGCCGCCGAGCACCAGCCGCTGCGCGACGCTGACCCTGGTGCCGCCGCCGGCCGGCTCGAAGCGCACCTCGGTCTCGGTGTCCTGCACGCTGTCCCGCATCACCAGCAGCACCCCCGGCTGCCAGGTGGTGATCCGAGCCGTCTCCAGTTGATCACCGGACGCCTCGTCGTAGATCTCGAGCATCCGCCCGCCGACGCCCGGTTCCAGCCGCAGCTCGGCGAGCCGGGACGCGTCGTAGTGGTTGATCGGGCCGCGGACCCACCACAGGTTGATCTCCTCGGTGAAGATCCGGAACGCCGTCTCGGGATCGGTCGCGATCTCCACGCTCGACTCGGCGGAGGTCCTGGTCATCGGCCGGCACCCTTCTCCAGCCGAGCGGCCGGCACCCGTACCTCCGCGTAGGCCTTGAAGCCGGCCAACTGCTCGTCCCAACTCGTCTGCAGCTGACCGAGCCACGCGCTCAACGGCGCGATGCCCTGTGTGCGCAGGCGGAACAGCCGCACCCGCGCATCGTCCGGCACGCGTTCGTCCTCGACCAGGCCGGCCTGCAACAGCGTGCGCAGGTGTCGGCTGATGATCGGGGCGGACACCCCGAGCAGCTCGGAGAGCTCGCCCGGCCGGTAGGCCCGGGAGCCCAGCAGGTCGACGATCCTGCGCCGGGCCGGATCGGCAAGCGCGGCGAGGACATCGTCGACGCCGTTCTGATCTGTCTCCACAAGGGCAATAGTTGCACATTTCGTTAATGATTGGCAGCATGGCCCCATGACCGAGGCAGCAACGACGCAGACTCCGACCCTCACCCCGATGCTGGCGTACGAGGACGCGAACGCCGCAATCGCCTTCCTCAGTGAGGCCTTCGGCTTCACCGAGACCATGCGCCTGGTCGGCGACGACGGACGGATCGGGCATGCCGAGCTCTCGTACGGGAACGGCAAGATCATGCTGGTCGACTTCGGCCGCGGCTACCAGAGCCCGCGGCACCACGCCGAGTCCTGTGCCGCCGCCCGGACCTGGCTCGACCATCCGTACATCGTCAACGGCGTCTACGTCGTGGTCGACGACGTCGCGGCGCACTTCGAGCGGGCGAAGGCGGCCGGAGCGACCCTGCTCTCGGAGGTCGAGGAGACCCCGCACGGCACGCTCTACCGGGCGGCCGACCCGGAGGGCCAGCGCTGGATGTTCAACCAGCCGCCCGCCCCGAGTTGATCATGCTCGGTCCGGCACCGCGTCGTCGAGCAGGTAGGCGCAGGACCTGAGGATCCACTCCGGCGGCTCGGCTCCCGCATAGGTGCCGAAGCCGAGATCGCCGAGCGCCAGGATCGCGCCGAGCACCGTCCGGACGTCGGCCGGGACCTCTCGCCGGACGAGTTCGCGGAGCAGGTCGCTCGCCTCGGGCTCGAGCCGCCCGATGCCGATCCCGGTCGACGCCATCCTGAGCAGATCGCGCCGCGCGTCGCCCGGCCGGGCACTCTCCCAGTCGAAGATCGCCACCAGCCGAGGCCCGTCGACCATCAGGTTGCGGTAGTGGAAGTCACGGTGCTCCAGGTCGGTGGCCCGCAGGTTCGTACCGTCGGCGGCGTCCAGGATCGCGGTGATCCGCCGAGCCAGCCGCTCCTGCGTCGTTCCGGCCAACCGTTCACAGAGCCGGTGCCCGATGGTCCGCGCCGCCGCTAACTCCGCCGGCCAATCCGCGCGCTCGGGTGCGGCGGCGCCGCGGTGGCGTCGCCAGAGTTCGTCCACCTGGCGTACGTGCGCGGCGGTGAGCAGGTTCGGCACGTCGCCGTCGACGAACTCCTGCACCGTGTAGACCTCGTCCTGCCGCCGACCATGATCAAGGAACCGCGGGATCGGGTACCCGTCCCGGCGCAGCCGGTCGGTGAGGCGGACCGCCAGAGTCACCCGTTCCAGGAGCCGGGTCTCGTGCCGCGGCATGATCTTGAGCACCACGCGCACACCGTCGGCATCGGTCGCCAGGTAGGCACCCCACTCGCCGCCGGCCAGCCGCCGCTCCACCGTGAGCCCGAGCTCGGCGGCCAGCCGTCGGACCGGCTGCGGCAGGTTCTCGGACTCGACCATGATCGGGCCAGTCTGGCGAGAACCGACCCGCCCGGCATCCGGATTTCCGCGCGCACGCTGCACGGACGCCCGAGGTTTCGAAGAATCTCGGGCGTCCGTGTCCGATCCGGGCTCGGCGATTCGTAGCAGAGGTGAGGAGCGGCCTTTACGATGGGCCCGCCCGACCAGAGGAGACGATCAGACGATGCAGTTCTTGATTTCCGTGATGGGCGACGAGACCGGCGCGGCCACGCCCGAGGAGCTGGCGGCCACCGACGAGTTCAACCAGCGGCTCGAGGCGGCCGGGCAGTTCGTCTTCGGCGACGGGCTCGCGGCGCCGAGCACGGCGACGGTCGTGGACGGCCGCGGCGAGGCGCCGGTGCTCACCGACGGCCCGTTCCTGGAGACGAAGGAATACCTGGCCGGCTTCTGGATCATCGAGGCACCGGATCGGGAGACGGCGCTCAAGCTGGCCGCCGAGGGATCGAAGGCCTGCAACGGCGTGGTCGAGGTCCGGCCGTTCCAGACCTTGTGACCGGGCCGGACGCCGAGGAGGCGATCACCCGAGCCCATCACGAGGAGTGGGCTCGCGTGGTGGCGTCCCTGACCCGACGTTTCGGTGATCTTGACATCGCCGAGGAGTCGGCCGCGGAGGCCTTCGCGACCGCCGTCGAGCGGTGGCCCGTCGACGGCGTACCGCCGAATCCCGGTGCCTGGCTGACCACCACCGCCAACCGCAGGGCCATCGACCGGATCCGGCGCGAGAGCAAACGCGACGACAAGCAGAAGGAGGCTCAGCAGATGTACGACACCGAACCGCCCGAGCCTCTCGGCGCGATCGAGGACGAACGGCTCCGGTTGATCTTCACCTGCTGTCATCCCGCTCTCGGCATGGAAGCCCGGGTGGCGTTGACGCTGCGCATGGTCGGCGGGCTGACCGTGCCCGAGATCGCCCGGGCCTTCCTGGTCCAGGAATCGGCCATGGGACGGCGGATCACCCGCGCCAAGGACAAGATCAAGGCGGCCCGGATCCCGTACCGGGTGCCGGACGCGGAGGACCTGCCGACCCGGGTCTCGGGCGTGCTGTCGGTCTTGTTCCTGGTCTTCAACGAGGGCTATCTGGCGACCAGTCCGGACGCCGACCCGATCCGGCACGACCTGACCACGGAGGCGATCCGGCTCACCCGACTGATCCGCAGCCTGCTACCCGCGGACGGCGAGGTGGCCGGCCTGCTGGCGCTGATGCTGCTCACCGAGGCCCGCCGCGCCGCCCGGGTCTCCACCACCGGTGAACTGGTCACCCTGGACGAGCAGGACCGCGGGTCCTGGGACCCGGAGTTGATCACCGAAGGCCACCGGCTGGTCCGGGAGCGGATCGCCACCGGCGTCGCGCCCGGGCGGTATCAGCTGCTCGCCGCGATCAATGCCGTGCACACCTCGGTCCGGGACATGCGGGACACCGACTGGTCCCAGATCGTCGCGCTCTACGACCAGTTCGTCCGGATCGACCCGTCCCCCATCGTCGAACTCAACCGCGCCATCGCGGTCGCCGAACTGGACGGCCCCGAGGTCGCCCTCGCGATCATCGACCGGCTGTCGGACGCGTTGATCAACTACCACGCCTTCCACGCGGCCCGGGCCGATCTGCTCCGCCGGCTCGGGCGCAGCCAGGATTCGCGGGCCGCGTACGACCGGGCGATCGAACTCGCCGGCAACACCGCGGAGACCGCCTACCTGACCCGCCGCCGCAACCAGCTGGCCTAGGAGGCGCTCCGCGCGGCCCGGAGTTGGCCGACCCACAGGTCCGCCAGCCGGCGCCCGTCCGGAAGTTGATCATTGGGCTCCCAGCGCCAACTCGTGTTCACGGCCAGGGCGAGCAGCCGGCAGTCGCGCAGCAAGTCCCGGTCAACGCCGGGATAGTGATCACCGACGGCCTCCGGTGCATGGGCGAGATCGAACTCGACCGGCCCGCGGCAGCAGGTCTCGAGGTCGATGAACAGCGGCCCGGCCGCTGTCGCCAGCAGGTTGCCCGGATGCGGCTCGCCGTGCAGCAGCTGGTCGCGGCCGCGCTCGGCGATCGAACGACCCAGCCCGGTCAGGGTGTCCAGCAGCAGTTCCCGGTCCGCGTCGCCGAGCTCGGGACTGCCGGCCCGGTTGCTGATGATCAACCGGGCCTCCTCCACCCGATCGGAGAAGTGCGGCGTCGTGATCTCCACCGTGCGCATGCCGGCATGCAGCCGGTGCAACGCGTCCGCGTAGCGGTCGGGCGGCAGTTCCCCGGTGATCACCGTCGCGTGGTACGTCCACAGGGTGATCACGAACCCGTCGCTCTGGTACGCCAGCGGCGCGACCCGCGGATCGAGGGCCGCCACCGGGCTCCCGGCCGCGACGAGGGCCTGGGCGAGCTCGATCTCGAACTCGGCGCACTGCTCGGCGACCGGCGCGACCCGGGCCAGCACGTCGCAGGGCAGCAGCCGGACGGCGGCCTTGTTCGAGTTCTGCAGCACGACCGCGTCGTCGACCTCCAGCCCGGCGTCGACGGCGATCCGGCGCGCCGCGGTCACCGCCCGCGCCAGTTCCGTTGCCTGCATCCTCGCCTCTCCCCTGCCTGGACCGAACTCGCATGCTATGCGGCCGGGCCGAACGAGGCTAACCTGTTTTCGACCCGTCGCCACCGCTGCCGAGGAGAAGCTGATCATGGACTACACCCTGATCCCACTCGCCGACCGACCGACCGGCACCGAGGGCGAGATGATGCTGTTCTCGCTCGACCGGGTGCACCGGCAGTTCGCCTGGAAGACCGGCGGGCTGACCGCCGAGCAACTGCAGCAGCGGCACCCGCCGTCGAAGCTGACCCTGGCCTGGCTGGTCATCCACCTGACCCGGGTCGAGGCGGACTGGACCGCCAAGGCCGAGGGACGCAGCCACGAGGAATCCTTGGACGGCATGGATTGGGACGAGCACGGCCGGCACCCGGACCGCCTCTACGGCCTCTGGTACGAGACGATCGCACGCACCCGGCAGTCCTGGGCGACCATGATCAACGACCTGGACACCGTCCTGCCGTGGGGGCCCGACTACACGGTGAACCGGCGGCGGACGCTGACCGACATCCTCGAGGAGAACCTGCTGCACACCGGGCACGCGTCGATCGTCCGCGAGGCCGTGGACGGGTTGATCGGCAACGACCCGCCCTGACTCAGGAGATCATGATCACGAGCCGCGCCTCGCCCGGCGCCGGCAGCGGGAGCGTGATCACGATCCGGCCCTCGGCCGGCTCCGCCGAACCATCCTTGGTGTACGGATTGTGCGGCAGCACGGGCCAGCTGAGCACCGCCTCGTCCGGCAGGGTCACCCGCCAGCCACGGTGCGCGAACCAGCCGCCGCAGTCGGCCCCGGTGAGCCGGATCGGCTTGGCGTCCAGCGTCCCGCCATGATCACCGGCCTGCCACGGCTCGCCGAGCTTCGCGACCAGGCCGGCCTGCGCGGCGACCGGCCGGTCGGACTCACCGTGCAGGCCGTACCGCACCGTGGCCGAGTCCTCGGTGAGCTCGAGCCGGACCGAGACCGGAACGCCCGCGTAGTCGAGATCCAGCCCCAGCTCGTCCGGTCGCAGCGTCGCCGAGGCCGGCAGATGATCCAGCCCGGGCCGTACCGAGAAGTCGGGATCCTCGTCGCCCGCGCGATGCGCCAGCAGCGCCGGATCACCGACGGTGAAGGTCGACCACAACGGTTGCAGCCGGGTGTTGCTGCCGCTCAAGATCAGGCCGACCGCGTCGTGATAGACGGACAGGTGCGCCTGCCGGTCCTGGATCCAGCGGTTCGGACCCTGCGGGCCGTGATAGGCCGAGACCGTCGCGAACCACGGTTCCCGGCGCTCCACCAGCGCGTCGTCCGCGCCGAGCACGAACCGGTGTTCGGCCCGTTCGGCCGCCACCTCCTCGGCCGGGCCGTCGTGGCCGTACTTGATCATCGAGGCGATGGTGTCGGCCGCCACCGGCCCGCCCTCCGAACCCTGCACCCGATGGAGCCAGCGCAGATAGCCGCGGCCGGCCGCCGACGCCAGGAAGCCGACGCTCAGCGAGGCCTGGCTGTGCCGGTAGTAGTTGCGTTCGTCGACGGTCTCCACCAGCGTCCCGTCGGGATAGGTGAGGTTGGCGTGGAAGGCCGCGGCCCGCTCCAGCGCCGGCAGCACCGCGCGGTCGCCGGACATCCCGAGATAGCAGCCGAGGGCATCGACGTACACGACGTTGTACGCCACGACGGGACCGCGATGCTCGGACCAGAAGCCGGCCGGGTCCTGCTCGGCGACGGTCCGGTGCAGATAGTCGGTCGCGGCCGCGGCCCAGTCGTCGCGGCCGAGCACCTGCGCCGCCGCGTACACGCCCATCGCGTGGTGCGCCGGGATGTTGCGGATCGGCTCGGTGAGCGCCGTCGCGACGATCCCGTCCACCGCAAGGGTCAGCGCGGAATCCCAAGCAGCACGGCGATCCGCGGGCATCGCGTCGCGGATCAGGCCCCAGGCCCGGATCCAGCGCGAGTACGTCCACGGCATGTAGATCGGACCCCAGGTCGAGTTGTCCTTCTTCCGGAACTCGAACTGGCCGCGCTCGTCCGCGGCGTCGATCAGGGCGTCGCCGCCGGCGATGATCGCCGCCAGCAGTTCCTGATCATGGTGGTACGGGTTCGGCCGCCCGGCGGCCGGCTCGGTGGCCCAGGCAACGGCGAGCGGCCAGAGCACGTTCTGGTCGTTGACGATGAACGGCTCGGTGCCGAACCGCCCGGTGGCCGGGTCCTGAGTGGCGAGGATCTCGGGAATCTGGGCCAGGAAGTCGGGCCACAGTTCGGTGACGAGCGCGTTGACGGAGGTCCCGTCGATCATGGAAAGGCTCCTCGGCTGCTCCGGGGTCCGCCCGGGCAGGTGGGGGTCAGCCAGACGACAATACCGAGTTGATCACCGGGCCGGTGGCTGCGGCAGGGCGGCGTCTCACCGGGCGGGCGGACCGGTCAGCCGGCCGTGCGGAGGTCGAGGCTGAAGCCCGGATACCGCGGATAGTCGCCCACCCGATCGGCCTCCAGCCCCAGCGACTCGTAGAAGGCGACCGCCTCCTGGCTCGCCTGCCAGTGCAAGATCATCGGCTCGGGCCGGCCGCGGGCCCAGGCGAAGACGCCGTCCATCAGCAGCCGGCCCAGGCCGTGCCGCCGGTGCTCCTCGGCGACGTAGAGATCGTGCAACCGGCCGATCGTGAACCGCAGCCGGAGATTCGGCCCGTAGTCCTGGGCGAGGGCGTAGCCGACGGGCTCGGCCTCCCGGTACGCCAGCAGCAGGCAGTAGTCGTCCCGGTCGACCAGCCGGGCGTAGCGATCATGGAACAGCTGCTCCGGCAGATCGATCATGCCGGGGTCGAAGCCCTCGATGACGGTACGGAAGTCGGCCCGGTCCCCGGCCGACGCGCGCCGGACGACCGCTGCGTTGGTCATGACGGCACGATGCCAGCGCGGTCCGGGCCGACGCCAGCGATATACCGGCCGCGAGGCTCAGGCGTCGTGTTCCTGGAGCAGCTCGTTCAGCCGCTTCAGGACCCGCAGCTGGGCCGGGTGGTACAGGTCGACGATGGCCTGCGCCATCGTCTCGCCGGCCTGCTTCGCTCCGTGCGGCGAGTCCGCGAGCGGGTCCCGCGCCCACGGGTTGTCGGCGCGGGACTTGATCACCATCGGCAGTAGCCGCTCCGCCAGCCGTTCGATCGTCTCGTCGTCCGCATCCTCGGGCAGGGCGTCGAAGTCGGCCTCGGTACCGTCGTCGGGCTGGCTGACCAGGGCGCGGAACTGCTCCTTGGACTCGTCGCTGAACAGGGTCGAGTAGACCATCAGCAGGGATCGCTGCCGGTCCGAGAGGTCCCGCGAGATCGGGGCGAACTCCGGTGGCACGTAGGCCGGTGCGCGGTGTTTCATGATCACGGCCAGTTCCGCCCGGACCCGGTTGAGCCGGTTCACGGTCGCCTCCAGCTCGGCGTCCAGCACCTGGATCGCCGCGTCCGGATCCTCGTCCGCCCGGCCCATCGTCGCCACGTCCGCCAGCGGGACGCCGAGCTCGCTCAACCGCCTGATCTGGAGCAGCCGGACCAGGTGCCCGACCGCGTACTGCTTGTAGCCGTTCGACCTCCGCTCCGGCAGCTCCAGCAGGCCGAGCTGGTGGTAGTACCGGATCGCCTTCACCGTCGTACCGGCGAGGTCGGCGAGCTGTTGGGTGCTCCAGGCCATGGCTCCAGTCCACACTCTGCCCCCGGGGCAGAGTCAAGGCGGGCCGCCGGGCTTGACCCTGCCCCGAGGTCAGGGTCTGAAGTGGTGGTCATGCGAATCCTGCGCGAACCCCTGCGGCTCATCCGCGCCAACCTGCGGGCCTACCTCGTCCTGAACGCCATCGTGTACGGACTCTGCCTGGTCGGCATGGCGGTGGCGATGATCTTCCCCCAACTGAACACGGCCCAGCAGACGATCATGAACGACAACGGCACCACGGGGCTGGTCACCTCGTTGCTCTCCAACGTCTGGCTGTTCGCGTTGACGATCTTCGCGGTCAACGTCGGCACGGTCGCGCTGCCGGTCATCCTGCTGCCGTCGCTGATCGTTCCGTTCTCCGGCATCGCCGTGTTCGCGTACCGTGCCTTCAACTTCGGCGTCACACTGGCGCCGGTCAACGAGGTGTCGGCGACGATCCTGATCCCGCACTCGTTGACCATGATCATCGAGTTCCAGGCGTACGCCGTCGTCATGTTCGCCGCCTACCTGATCGGCAAGGCCTGGCTGTGGCCGAAGACCGTCGACGCCAGCACCCGCCGGCAGGCGTACCTCCGCGGACTGGGGCAGGCCCGCTGGCTTGGCCTGCCCGCGCTGGCCCTGTTCGTCGTCGGCGCGGTCTACGAGGCGTTCGAGATCATCTATCTGGTACCGCCGCTGCTCGCCGGCTGAGCCGCGGACGATAGCGTTGGCGGCATGTGCGGCATCGTCGGAATGGTCGCGGGCGGCCCGGTCAACCAGCGGCTCTACGACGCGCTCCTGCTGCTGCAGCACCGGGGCCAGGACTCGACCGGCATCACCACCGCCGACGGGTCGACGTTCCACCAGTCCAAGGCCCGCGGCCTGGTCCGGGAGTCCTTCCGGACCAGGGACATGCGGTCCCTGCTCGGCAACGTCGGTCTCGGCCACGTCCGGTACGCGACGAAGGGCGATGCGGCCAACGAGCAGGAGGTCCAGCCGTTCTACGTGAACGCGCCGTACGGGATCTCGCTGGTGCACAACGGCAACCTGACCAACACCCGGGAACTCGCCGAGGACCTGTTCCACATCGACCGCCGGCACATGAACTCGACCAGCGACACCGAGATGCTGCTCAACGTCCTGGCCACCGAGCTGCAGGGTCAGATCGAGGGCCTCGACCTCGACCCGGACCAGATCTTCCGGGCCGTCGCCCAGGTACACGAGCGGGTCGAGGGGTCGTACGCCGTGATCTCCCTGATCGCCGGGCACGGGCTGCTCGCCTTCCGCGATCCGTTCGGCATCCGCCCGCTGGTGCTCGGCAAGCGCACCGAGGGCGGCCGGGACTCCTGGATGGTCGCCTCGGAGTCGGTGGCGCTGGAGGGCTCCGACTATCAGCTGGTCCGTGACGTCGCCCCGGGCGAGGCGGTCTTCATCTCGGCCGACGGCGAGTTCTTCTCGCGCCAGTGCGCCACCGCCCCGCGGCTGGTCCCGTGCTCGATCGAGTACATCTACCTGGCCCGCCCGGATTCGATCATGAACGGCATCTCGGTCTACGAGGCCCGGCTGCGGATGGGCGAACGGCTGGCGCAGACGATCAAGGAACAGCTGCCGCTCGGCGACGTCGACGTCGTGATGCCGGTCCCGGACACGGCCCGGCCGGCGGCGATGCAGACGGCCCGGACGCTCGGCATCGACTACCGGGAGGGCTTCTACAAGAACGTCTACATCGGCCGGACCTTCATCATGCCCGGGCAGGCGAAGCGCAAGCAGAGCGTCCGGCAGAAGCTCAACGCGATGAGTTCGGAGTTCGCCGGGAAGAACGTGCTGATCATCGAGGATTCGGTGATCCGCGGCACCACGTCCCGGGAGATCATCGACATGGCCCGCCGCTGCGGGGCCAACCGGGTGACCTTCGCCTCGGCCGCGCCGCCGGTCCGCTTCCCGCACGTGTACGGGATCAACATGCCGACCCATGGCGAACTGATCGCGCACGGCCGCGAACCGGACGAGATCGCCCGGCAGCTCGGCGCCGATCACCTCGTCTACCAGGACCGGGCCGGGCTCGAGTCGGCGATTCTCGCGGACTCCGAGGTGACCGAACTCGACCTGTGCTGCTTCACCGGCGAGTACGTGACCGGCACCGTGACGCCGGACTATCTCGACTGGGTCGGCCAGAACCAGCGCTCCTAACCTCACCGGCCGAGAACACGTTGACGGACGGCCGAACCCGTCCTACGTTTGGCCTACGGCATCCGTGCTGCGGATGTCGTTGGTGGTCCCAGACCCTGACCAGCTGTCGTTTCCCTTCGCCTTCTGTCGAAGCCGGGGGACGTGCGGCCCGGCACACGTCGGGGGGTCTCGGACCGCGCGTCCCCCGCACTAACAGTGGTTCGGGCACGCGGAACTTTCGTGCTGCCGAGGGGGCTGGACGCGTGAGCCTGGAACAGTTCGCCACCGATCCGGCGCGTTCGCGTCGGGTGGTGGGGCTGTGCCTCCTTGCGGTACGGACACTGCCGATCGACGGTGCCGCGGTAGTGCTGATCACCGACGGCGGCCATCGCGGCTATCTGGCGGGTGCGGGCGGCTTGTCGGCCGGGTTGGAGGAGTTGCTGACGCGGATCGGGGAGGGCCCAGCGATTGACGCGGCACGGCACGGGGTGCCGATCTTCGTACCCGATCTGGCGACCGCCGACTACCAGTCCCGCTGGCCGGTCTTCACCGTCGAGGCGTTGCTCTTCGGCGTCGCCGCCGTCTTCGCGTTTCCGCTGCGGATCGGCGCCATCGACCTCGGGGTCTTCGTCTGCTACCGGACGACGCCCGGCCCGCTGCCGCCGGAGGCGCTGGAACAGTCCCTGCGCCTCTCCGACACCGCCGCCTATCTGGCCCTGGATATGACCGCCCCGCTGACCGACGAAGCCGCGGCCCACCGCGACCGGCTGGCCGACCCCGGGTACGACGACGATCACCAGGTCAACGGCGCCCTCAACGGGGAGGGAGCGGACTTCATCGGGGCCGAGGTCCACCAGGCGTCGGGCATGCTGATGGTGCAACTCGGGGTGCCGATCGACGCGGCCCTGGCCCGCCTCCGTGCGTACGCCTTCGCTCACGATCGGCCGCTGGTCGAAGTCGCGCGCCGGGTCATCGCCCACCAACTGAAGTTTGAGAGATGATGACACCACCAATCCACCGCAGGACGGCGACATGAGCACAACACCATCCCGGGAAGTCCGGCTGGGGCGTCTGTTCGTCCGGCTGGCCGACAACCTGGTCAGCGAATTCGACGTCGTCGACCTCCTCGACGAACTGGTGGCCAGCTGTGTCGGGCTGCTGGACGTGTCGGCGGCCGGCTTGATGCTGGCCGATTCGCAGGGTCGGCTGCAGGTGATGGCGGCGACGTCGGAACAGACCCGCCTGCTCGAACTGTTCGAGTTGCAGAACCAGCAGGGGCCCTGCCTGGACTGCTATCGGAGCGGCGAGCCGATCACCGCGGCCGCTCCGGACGAGCAGTCGGACCGCTGGCCGATCCTGGCCCGGCGGTTCCGCGAACTCGGGTTCGGCCCGGTCTACGCGCTGCCGTTGCGGCTGCGCGACCGCACCATCGGCGCCCTCAACCTGTTCCAGCCGCCGGACACGCTGCTGTCCGACGACGCCCTGCAGATCGGCCAGGCCATGGCCGACGTCGCCACGATCACCCTGCTCCAGCACGAGTCGGCCGAGGCCAGCGAACGCCTCACCACGCAGTTGCAGACCGCCCTGAACAGCAGGATCACGATCGAGCAGGCCAAGGGCATCCTGGCCCAGTACGCCCGGATCGACATGGATCAGGCCTTCCAACTGCTCCGCAACCATGCCCGGACGGCCCGCGCGAAGTTGACCGACGTCGCCGCCGGACTGGCCACCGGCCAGCTCGACCCCGGCACCATCGCCAAGCCGAGCCCGAAGCCGTAGCCGCCGGCCTCAGGTGCGATCGGCGACCTTCGCCCCGGCGGCGGCCCGTTTCGCCGACTTGGTGGCGGTGATCGCGGCGGCCAGGGTGTCGTACTGCGCGTCGGAGCCGGCCAGGACCTCACCGTCCGCCGCCGCCAGCCGCCAGCGGTATTTGCCGCGGTTGTCCTTGTAGATGTCGAACGTAGCGGTCATGGCAGGTGTCCTGTTCAGGCGAGGTTGCGGGCCGCGGGGCAGTCGAACGGATCCCTGGCATGCAATCCGACCCGATTGAGATAGCGGACGATCCGTGCGTACGAGGCCGGCAGCGAGGTCTCCAGGTAGGGGATCTTGGCCTGCCGGCAATGCTCCCGGACGATGATCGCCGCGCGCCGAAGGTGCGGCCGCGGCATGCTCGGGAACAGGTGGTGCTCGATCTGGTAGTTGAGTCCGCCCATCAGCGTGGTCGTGCCGAAGCCGCGGATGTTGCGCGAGGTGAGCACCTGCTTGCGGACGAAGTCGAGCTTGCTGCGGGCGGAGATGATCGGCATCCCCTTGTGGTTGGGCGCGAACGACAGGCCCATGTAGAGGCCGAACACCGCCACCTGCACTCCGAGGAACGCCGCCCCCATGCCCGGCCCGAGGAGCAAGATCACGATCGTCGGATAGAGGGTCAGCCGGACCGTGATCAAGATCCGTTCCAAGATCGTCGCCGGGCCGCTCCGGCTGTACGCGCTGCGGACGGAGTCGAGGTGAAGCCCGAGCCCGGTGAACAACAGCAACGGGAAGAACAGGTAGCCCTGGCGGCGCGTGATCACGGCCCAGAGACCCTTCTTCCGGCGCGCGTTCTCCTCGTCGAACGACAGCGCCTCCATGTCGATGTCGGGGTCGCGGCCGATCTTGTTCGGGTTCGCGTGATGCCTGCTGTGCTTGGACATCCACCAGGAGTAACTGATCCCGGTGATGCCGGTGCCGACCAGGAGTCCGGCAAGATCATTCTTGCGGCCGGAGGCGAACACCTGCCGATGCGCGGCCTCATGGGCGAAGAACGCGAACTGGGTGAAGAGCACTCCGAGCCCGGCCGCGATCAACAACTGGAACCAGGACTGGCCGATCAGGAAGCCGCCCGTGACGACCATCCCGAGACAGGCACCGAGCACGGCCAGCAGGCCCAGATAGAAGCCGCGTCGGCGGTTCAACAGTCCGGCGTTCTGCACGGTCTTGATCAAGGCCCGGTGCAGGCTTTCCGGTTGATCGGGTTCGGCCGCCGGCGGCGGTTTGGCGAGAGTGGTGGTCGCCGCCTGGCGATCACTGAAAGTTTGCATGGTGAATTCCTCCTGACGAGGAAATCAAGGTCCAGGAGCCTCGTCCATCTGGTCTGCCCCAACCAAGGGTTGGGCCGGAGTGGTTGGCATCTCGAGACGGGACGTCGTCGAATTCCGGAACAGGGCCCAGCCTACTCCGCGGGCCCCTCCAGCCAAGGCGTTCGAGGGTTCTGGACGCGCGGCCAGGTGCCCTCAGGTAACGGGGAGTAGGGTCGGACACGATCGTGGATTCAGCAGAAAGGCCGGCCATGACCGCAGACCGGAGCGCACAGCGCCTCACCCGAGCCGTCAAGAGTCTCGGCCGTCGCGCTGCCGCCGTCATCGAGGACAAGATCAACAACGCCTTCGAGGTCCTCCGAGAACTCCTTCGCCTGCCCGGCGGCCGGACCCCGCAACCGGTCAGGGTGCGGGTCAGGAAGTAGCCGCCCACGGCGGGCCGGCCTTCCTGGGTGATCTTCGTTTGCTTCGACGGGGCAACTCCGGCGCGCTCGGACGGCCGAGGACGGGGAAACCCGACCGGAACGCGCCGAAGCCCCGATCGAGGAACGCGGGGAACATTCCTCCGCTCCATCGATACCCACGACGCGCCGTCCTGAAACACCGTCAGCCCGCTCGTCGCACCGATCGCGCCTCGAACCAGGCCCACAGGTCGTCGTCGACCGGATGCCCGGAGTACGCGTCGGCCTCCTGCCCGAGATCGACGGCCTCGGTGAGCAGCCGCCGGCGGCGCGGGTCGAGCCGCTCCACGAAGTCGGCGCCGAACCAGACCGGCTCCGGATTGCCCTGACCCGCGATCCGGGCCAGATCCTCGGCGCGGGTCACCGGCCCGCCGAAATGACAGGCCCGCTCGGCCGTCGAATCATGATCACGATTGGTGCTGATCGTCAGCACCGGCCCGGCGTCGACCCCGATCCCGGCCGCGATCGGCTCCCGGCCCTGCCGGCGCAACGCCTCGTTGACGACCCAGCCCAGCGTGTTCGCCCGCGCCGCAAGATCGAACACCGCGGCGATGTCGGACCGCGCCGGAGTCGCATAGACGGCGGTGATCCGATCA
Source organism: Microlunatus sp. GCM10028923 (assembly GCF_042666975.1). Classification (NCBI taxonomy): domain Bacteria; kingdom Bacillati; phylum Actinomycetota; class Actinomycetes; order Propionibacteriales; family Propionibacteriaceae; genus Microlunatus; species Microlunatus sp. GCM10028923. Next base: position 176,764 of record NZ_JBHTFF010000005.1, read on the forward strand.
CCGCCGGTGCCCAGGTGCCGAACCCGGCGGTCGTACAGCGCCTCCAGCACCTCCGTGGTCCAGACCTGATGAAGGCTGACCAGCTCGGCCGGCTGCTGCCGCGTCGCGGCGGCCGCGGAGACCCGCAACTCGGCCACGATCACCGCGCCCGGCCAGGCCAGCGCATCGCTGTCCGTACCGGCCCGCAGTTGCCGCGACGCGACTCCGGTCAACGCGCCGTCGATCCTGGCCGCCGCGGCCTCGGGGCTGAAGGGTTCGATCGGGTGCACGCCCTGCAGGTACCCACTCGGCCGGCGAACTCCTCGCGCTCACCGATGAGTTTGCGCCACTCCCGGTCTCTGTCCGTTCGAGACCCATCTCTTCGAGGAAAGTGAGCAAGGAATGCGCAACATCGTCGTCTCCACCATGGTCGGACTGGACGGCTGCTTCGACGGTCCGAACCGTGACCTCAGCCGACTGCCGATGGACGACTTCTTCAGCGCCCACAACGCCGAACGCATGCAGGCGGCGGAGGTGCTGCTGTTCAGCGGCCGGCGCACGTACCAGGACTTCAACGGCTACTGGCCCACCCAGCTGACCAGCGACGACGCGGCGCTGCGGCTGATCGCCCGGCGCTGCGAGGAACTCCCGAAGGTCGTCGTGTCCGACCAGTGGCAGGCCCCTCCGACCGGCGCCTGGGCGCCGACCACGACGGTCGTGCGGCGGGCCGAGGCCGCGGACCAGCTGACCCGGCTGAAACGCGAGGGCGACGGCGACATCGTCATGTTCGGCGGCCGCGCGCTGACCAACGCCCTGTTCGCCGCCGGACTCGTCGACGAACTGCACGTCATGATCGCGCCGGTCATGGTCCCGCACGGGATCAGGGCGTTCGACGAGGACGTGCTGCCGTCGCTGCGGTTGGTCGACGTGCGCCGGTACGAAGGCTCGGAGAACACCTTGATCACGTACCGACGGGCCTAGGCCGGCCGGGGCCGGGCACGCGGTTCGGCGGCCGCCGCTTGACAGGCCCCCTCCAGAACTCAATACTTAGTCATGTGACTAAGTATCCGGAGGGGGCCGAGGGCGAGGCCCAGCTCGACCGGATGTTCCGCGCACTGGGCGACAGCACCCGCCGGGCGATGGTGGCCCGACTGGTCCACGGACCGGCGTCGGTGAGCCAGCTCGCCGAGCCGTTCGGCATGGCGCTGCCCACCGTCGTCCAGCACCTCCGGGTGCTCGAGGCGGCGCAGCTCGTGTCGTCCGAGAAGGTCGGCCGCGTGCGTACGTACCAACTCGTGCCCGACGCCCTGGTCCCGGCCAACGCCTGGATCGTGGCGCAGCGCCGGCCGCAGGAGAGCCGGCTCGACCGCCTGGGCGACTTCCTCACCCAGCCCCAACCGACAGAGAAGAAGGACTGACATGACCGACCGCACCGCCACCCACGCCACGTTCGTGCTCGAACGCGAATACCCGGTCCCCGTCGACCGCGTGTGGGCGGCCTTCGCCGACCCCGAGCTCAAGCGCCAGTGGTTCGGCAGCGACGAGTTCGCCTACGTCGAGCGTGCCGACGACTTCCGGGTCGGCGGCGTGATGATCGACGACGGCCGGCACCGGGACGGCGGCCCGCTGTCGCGGTACCGCGCCACCTACACCGACATCGCACCGAACGAACGGATCGTCTACACCTACGACATGTGGCTCGACGAGGCGCACGCCTCGACCTCGATCACCACGATCACGTTCGAGCCCACCGACGACAGCGGCGCGGGGACCCGACTCACGTTCACCGAGCAGGGCGTCCATCTCGACGGCGTACACGGTCCCGGGCCCGAGGCCGCGGCCGGCCGCGAGTCCGGCACCGCCGGACTGCTCGACGCGATCGGCAAACTGCTGGTCGCGGTCGACTGAATCTCCATCGGAAAGGTTGAAGCTGATGACCGGAACAGTGCTCTTCAGTGTGGCGATGTCGCTGGACGGCTTCGTCGCGCCCGAGGCCGTACCCGCCGAGGATCTCTTCGGCCCGGCGCGGAAGCAGGACGATCCGAGAGTGCGGCTCTGGATGACGCGGTGGAGCGAACTGCATCAGGCCGCCTTCCCGCAGCGGTTCTTCCGGGAGAACCTCAAGCTCGGTACGGGCGGCGAGGAAGGGCTCGACAACGATCTCGCGCAGCAGACCCACGCCCGTACCGGGGCGAGCATCATGGGCCGGCGCATGTTCGACGCCGGCGAGCTGTCCTGGCCCGAGGAGGCGCCGTTCCACACCCCGGTCTTCGTGGTGACCCACTCCGAGCGGGAGCCCTGGGAACGGCCCGGCGGGACGACCTTCCACTTCGTCAACGACGGGATCGAGGCCGCACTCGACCAGGCCCGCGCGGCGGCCGGGGACCGCGACGTCCGGATCGCCGGCGGCGGCACGACGATCCTGGAATACCTGAACGCCGGCCTGGTCGACGAGTTCCGGATCACCCTGTCGCCGGTGCTGTTCGGCGTCGGAGTCCGCCTGTTCGAGGGCATCGATGCCGACCGGATCGCCTTGGAACCGGTCAGCGCGCAACCCTCGCCGAACGGGGTGACCCACCTGACCTACGCGGTACGGCAGCGGTAGCCGACCCCGAAGTTGATCATGAACCGAACCACTACCGGCCGGCGATGCCGAGGACGTGCGGCGTCGACGGTTGGGTGAACCGCCGCTCGGGAAACCGGAGTCGCTGGCTGGTCGTCACGGTGAAGCCGGCGGCGGTGATCAGGGCGACCGGGTCCGTGGCGGTGTGGCAGCCACCCGCGAAGCGCGGCCAGAAGGTGGCGTCGACCAGGCGCTGGACCGTTCGCAGTACGGGTGTGTCGGCGATGGTGTGCTCGAGGAAGTGCAGCGTCCCGCCCGGCCGCAGGACGCGTCGGATCTCCGCCAGCGCGCCGGGCCGGTCCGCCACCGAGCAGAGGACCAGGCAGAGGACGGCGGCGTCGACGCTGGCGTCCGGCAGCGGAAGCCGGCCGGCGGCGCCGGGTCGCACGGTGACGGAGACCGTTGCCGTCGTGGCCGCCCGCTCGGCCAGAGATCGCAGGTGTGGTTCGGGTTCGACGGCGATCACCCCGGTGACGGCGGCCGGGTAGTGCCGGAAGTTCATCCCGTTTCCGGAGCCGATCTCGACGATTCGTCCGGTCAGCGGGCCGAGCAGCTCCCGGCGAAGGGCGGCCAGCCCTTCGGTTTCGAGGGTCTCGCTGATCTTGGCGTAGAACCGGCTGAACCGGGGCCGGGGCAGGTCGGTCGCCGGCGGTTGATCTTGGGACTCGCTGGTATCACCTGACATCGATGGGCGTCCTCGTCGTTGCGGTCCGTTCGGTCGGAACTCCCGACGACCATCTCTCGTACGGCGACGTACCGCAAGGCCGGGCGCCCGTCCCCGGGTCGTGTGAGACGATGGGTGAGTTGGGACAAGCATCCCGGTGAATCTCAGCCACACCCCCTGCAGGTCGGGGTGCCCGGAGTCGTGGCCAGTTCATTCAGGAGCAAGATCAACTTCGCTGCCCGGGGACTCACTGGTTGATCTTGTGATCGCGCCACGTGGCACCGTCGCGAGGCCTACCGACCGGAGGAGGAAGCGATGAGGATCGCACCCGTGACCAGTTCGTCGTCAAGCTCGGCACCCGGGACCGGAACGGGGTCCGGACGGTGACGCGCGCCGAGGTCCTGGGCCTGGCCCGTCAGTACGTGGCCACCGACTCGCTGCAGCGCTGCATCGACGCGACCGCGAGCGGCCCGCGCTCCGACGCCGAGGTGATCGCCGACTACCTGGCCGACGCGAACCCGTACCCGGATCAGACCGAGGTCGAGGTCCTGGACCGGGTCTCCGGGACCTGGGAGCCGGCGATGATCGTCGAACGTTCCTGGCCGAACGAGTGGCGGATCGACTTCGACAACGCCCACCTCGGGCGGCGGTGGGCCGGCCACGCAGAGATCCGGTTCCTGGCCCATCCGGCCGGTCGCGCGAACGATCTCAGGCCGGCGACCGCACCAGGTCGTCGGGCGCTCTGACACCGCTCCCCATTCGGGGTCAGAGGTGTAGCCGCTTGGCGAGTTCATGGCGTACGTCCGGGCCGCTCACCAGCTGCAACGCGACCAGGGTGAGGACGCTGAGCGACCCGCAGATCGCCGACGGGACGGGGTTGGTCACCCAGCCGAAGGCGAGGAAGCCGATCGGCGCCAGGCCCAGCAACACCGTCAGTCCGCTGTAGACGATGTGCTCGCCGACCTCGATGCGCATCACCCTGACCGTGATCAACAGCGCGACGACCGCGCAGGCGCACACGATCGGCACCGCGTACGTCAGCGACCAGCGGTACCACCCGGTCAGATAGTCCCAGTAGACGCAGGCCAGCCCGATCAGGGCGACGAGGTAGACGATGCCCTTGGCGACGTTGCGCCGCTTCCGTACCGCCATCAACACCACCAGCCACATGGTGATCACGCCGAGCCACACCGAGCGGAGCACCCCGATCTCGTCGATCCCCCGGTTGAACAGCAGTTGGGCACCGTACGAGGCCAAGATCACCGCGATCGAGGTGAGGAACAGCACCCGCAGCACCCGGCGGCGCGAGAACGTGAGCGGCACCGCGGGCAGCGGGCTGCGGACCGCCTGACCCGCGACCGGCCCGGTACACAAGGGACAGTTGGCCCAGTCGCCCTCGATGTCGACGGCGCAGTCGGCGCACCGCTTCACCGTTCCACCTCCGCGAGTTCGGCCTCCGTCACGCGTGCCGCGGCGACCGTCACCTCAACACCGTCGGCGGCCAGCCGGCGGGCGAATTCCCGGACATGGCCGGTCTCCACGAACGGCGAAGTGAAGCTGACCGTGAGCAGCCCGGCATGGGACATGATGCCGACCTGAGGGCGGACGGCGGAGACGTGGAACAACATCCGCCCCACGTGCGCGCCGGCCGGTTCGGGCAGGCTCACCCGGCCCAGATTCGAGACCGCGACGGTGAGGCCCCGGTTGCTGCCCCGGTTGATCAGTCCCAAGATCACGTCCTTGAGCGGGCGCGGCACGATCCGCAGCACCGGCATCCGTTCGAACCGGCTGAACCGGCGCAGCTTCCGGTCCAGTGACTCGCGGGTCACCTTCCGGCGGAACTGATCATCGAGCTGGCGGCAGACCGTACCAAGATCATCGGCGCCCTCGCCGTACGTGTGTTCCACCCGGGTCGTCGCGAAGAAGTTCCGCGGCGACTGGGAGGGGAAGAACTGGCGCAGGTTCACCGGCACCGACGCCGTCAGCGTCCGGGACCGGCCCAGGCCGCCGGACGAGAGCCGGATGGACTCGAAGAGCAACCCGGTCAGGTACATGGTGAGCGACACGCCCTCGGCCCGAGCCAGGGTCAGCACCTCCGCCACCGGCATCGTGAACTCCACCAGGCGCGGGCGGTTGTCGGGCGTACGCGTCCCGTGGACCCGGTGCACCCGGCTGCCCGCGGGCCGGCCCTTGACCGGCTCGCCGCTGCTCATCGGTCCGGCCTCGACGCCGCCGCGGCTCCGGTTCTGGCGGAAGTAGTGGGCGAAGCTGTCCGGGACCAGCGCCCGCTGCCACTCGGCGTCGTCCTCGCCGGACCGGTCGATGACCTCCAGCGGATCGGGACTCCCGCCGGCAGAAGACTCGTCCGCTGCCGACGGCTCTCGTACGCGGAGCTGGACGTAGGCCGTGACCAGGTCGGACAGGAACCAGAGCGCGCCGATGCCATCGGACAGCGCGTGGAACAGTTCGAGGACGATCCGCTGCCGGTGGTGCATCACCCGGAACAGCAGGTTGCGCCGGTCCGCACGGTAGATCGGGGCGCAGGTGTACTGCTCGTCCGCCGTCACCTGGGGCCGCAGGTCGCTGTCCTGCAGGTAGTACCAGAACACTCCGCGGCGCAGCACCGCGTGATAGAGCCGGTACCGGTCGTACGTCGCGTCCAGCGCCGCCTGCAACACGACGGGATCCACGTCGTGATCCAGCTCCGCGCTGATCCGGAACACCTTGGGATCGGCATCGGTACGAGCAGCGAGAAAGATGTTGGACGCGTTGTCGAGCCGCACCCACTCCCGGTGGCGGCGCACGCCGGATCCCACCACGCCGAGAAGTCTGTCGAGCGTCCGCACAGCACCCATCATGGCCCGCGCCGCGCGGTCCGTCCGGAGCGGGACACGGTCGCCCGGCGTACTCCTAGCCGCCTTGGGTGCCGAACCCCGACCCGGGTCCGCCGTCCGGGCGGGTCAGCCGATCGAGGATGTCCTGAGCCTGCAGGTCGTTGCCCTGGGTCGCGGCCACCGTCATCGCGGCATCGGCCCGCTCGAACGTGGTCTCCGGAGGTACGACGACGAGGTCGATCCGTCCTCGCGCGGAGGCGCCGGTGAACGCGCTCAACAACCCGGCGGGATGGCTGTCGAAGTAGGCGACCCGAATGACCCGTCCGGCCAGGCCCAGCCGAACCGGCTGATGGGTCCAGTCGGAGCGGTGCAGCAGGATCCTGATCACCGGACCCTGAAGATGATCAAGGGCCAAGATCAAACCGGGCAGTTCGGCGACCGGGTTGGTCGAGCGAGGCCACCAGCCGCCGTCCAGCAACCCGTAGGGACTGCCCCGGCGTTGCAGCCGCAGCCGCGGCGTCGAGGGCTCGCCGATCGCCGTCGTCACGGCGTTGAGGTCATGAACTCGGGTCATCTGAAGATCACTTCCTGACAGGAAACATCGATCGAAGTCCCCGCCGCAGGACTCGCGGAATCATCACGGCTCGGAATGGGTCCTGGATCGCGCCGGTCTGGCTGCCATCTCAAGACGGGATGTCGTCGATTCCGGAACTACGTCCGAGTTTATCCCTCCGCCGTCAGGTCCAACCGCCCAGCCACGTCGGCCGGGACCTCCGGGTGGCGGACGGGTAACTCGGCCGCGGATCGTCCGAACAGATGGGTCCGAGAGGCCTTACGAGCGTCGCCGCGTCACCAGAGGCACCGGCCGTTCCGGTTCCCTGAAATCCAAGGAATGCGCTGGATCGAAGATTGGTCTGATGGATGCGGTGGCGGAACCAAGACGCCACGGCTCTCGTAAGAGGTCCACTGGCGGATGCCGTCAGACACCCTCACCTTACCCGGCCACCGAAACGGCAGCACCACCTTCGGGCAACCCTCGACCTAAGCACCAGGGTCCCCGCCGACCGCCCGGAGCGTCGCGATCGTGATCATGATCGGCGGTGATCAACACGGCGGTTCGGTACAAGACCGGCAGCCTCGGTTGTCGTTACCGTCCGGCCGTGGACTACAGCGGCCTCGTCAAACGCCTCTCGCTGCCGGCCGGGTGGGCCGCGCCGCGGGAGTTGATCTTCGAAGACCTCCGGGCCATCGCGCTCACCCGTGATCAACTGAAGGACGACGTCGCGGGGATCAACGCCAGCCTCGAGCTGATCCGCCGGACTCGCGGTGGCCGCTGGCCGACCGAACCGGTCACCGAGGACTACAACTACGTCGACCTGGTCTGGCACGAATGCGAATTCCGCGAGGGCGACTCGTACACCTACGCCGCCTACGACCTCGACGGCGGCTATCTGGGCTGCTGCTACCTCTACCCGATGGGACGGCGCCGGCCGCTCACCGAGGAGACGCTGGCCCACGACGTCGACGTCAGCTGGTGGGTGACGCCGGAGGCGTACCAGCGGGGCCGCTACGTCACGCTGTATCGCGCGCTACGCCACTGGATCGCCGCGCATTTCCCGTTCACGCATCCGTATTACTCCAACGCCGAGATCCCGCCTTCGGGTACGTCCCGATCCCTCAACAGCCCTGCCTGACGGTAGATCCGGCGCAGGTACTGGTGCATCTCCTCGGGCGTGATGTCGCCGGGTTGCAGGAGTCGGTAGATCAGCGCACCGACGGTCATGTCGATGATCACCTCGACGTCGGTGTCGGCGGGGAGGTGACCTTCCGCGACCGCGCGTTCGAGGACCGGGATCGCGACCGTACGGCGGGGCAGGATGTGGTTGTTCCAGTACGCGGCCATGATCGCCGGGTGGGTGAAGCGCGACCCGAAGGCCTGGGCCAGGAGCGCCCGGTACTCGGTGGTGACGAGGGTTCCGGCGGCCTCGGGCAGCGCCGCCTCGATGATCATGCTCAGCTGGTCATAGGTCAGGGCGGCGTCCGGCTCTCCGGTGGCCGCCTCGGCGTCGGTGCGGCCCGGGATCCCTTCCGCGGTTGACTCGATGGCGGCCGCGAGCAGGTCCTCCCGGGCGGTCCAGCGCCGGTAGACGGTCACCTTGCTGACCCCTGCGCGGCGGGCGACCTCTTCGATGCTGGCACCGGCGATGCCCTTGTCGATCATGAGCTCGCGCGCCGCGCGCAGGATCGCTGCGTCGGCCTCACTGCTGCGCGGCCGACCCGGGCGGGTCATCGCCCGAGCCCGAAGACCGACGCCAGCCGGTCCCGCAGGTCCGACAGTTCGGTGCCGCGCCAGGCCAGATGCCCGTCGGGCCGGACCAGCCAGAGCTCGTCCACGCCGTCGGCGCGATCCAGGACCACCGCGTGCTCACCGAGCGCCGTGGGGAACGCCCCGGCTGTACCGGGCGGCTGGAGGACGGCCCAGGTTCCGCCGAGCTCGGCATGGAGCCGGGAGCTGCCGCCGTCGGGTCCGGCGCAGGGCAGGTCGCCGACCCGGTCGCCGGGCCGGGGCACCGTGCCGTACGGGCGTCCGAGCGGTCCGCGTCGGTAGCTGACCCAGAGCTGGGACGCCGCCCAGGTCGCCTTGCGCTGGATCCAGGGCAGGCCGAAGAGCGGGGCGAAGACGCGGTCCCGGACGAACCGCCCCAGCGCGTGCCGGGTGACGTCCATGGCGGTCACCGCGGAGGTGCCGCGGAGGACGTCCTTGGCCAGCGGGCGACGTTCCGCTTCGTACGTGTCCAGCAGGGCCTCGCCGGCCTTGCCGTGCACGACGAGCGCGAGCTTCCAGGCCAGGTTCTCGGCGTCACCGATCCCGGTGAGCATGCCCTGGCCGCCGAACGGCGCGTGCGCGTGCGCGGAATCGCCGGCCAGGAAGATGCGTCCGGCCCGGTAGCGGTCGGCCAACCGCCGGTGGATCGTGAACTGCGACAGCCATTCGGGATCGCTGACCCGGACGTCGGCGCGGCCGCTGCGTTCGGGCAGGATCGCCCGGACCCGTTCGAGGATGGCGGCTTCGGTCAGCGGCTCGGCCGAGTGCTGGGTCTCCTCCGGGTCGTACGCCAGGATGCGCCACAGGTCGCCGGACGGGTGCGGCATGGGCATCACCCCGAGCAGTCCCGAGGGGTGGATCCAGCCGGTGGTGCCGGTCCGGTCCAGGTCCCAGTCCAAGTGGACGTCGGCGAGCAGGAAGCGCTCGGAGAGCCGGACTCCCGGGGCGCTGATCCCCGCCGCTTTACGCACCGTGCTGGCGGTTCCGTCGCACCCCACCAGCCAGCCCACCCGGACGCGTTCCCCGGTGCCGAGCACGGCGGTCACCTGACCGCCGTCCTGCTCGGCCGCGGTGAGCGCGGCGCCCCATTCGGGCTCGACGCCGAGTTCGCCAAGCCGGTGGCGCAGTTGGGCCTCGACCCGCGCTTGTGAGATCACCATCGGCGGCGCGGCGGTACGAAGACCGGGATCGCCGAACCTGAGGCTGACCAGGGGCCGGTCCCCGAGATAGCTCGTCACCGACATCGCGCGCTGCGATTCGTCCGGCAACGAGCCGAGCGCACCAAGACGGTCCAGCACCTCGGAACCGCGGGCATGCAGGAAGTTCGCCCGGGACGAGGTGGCCGGGCCGCCGGCCTTGTCGATCACCCGCACCGCGACACCGGCGAGCCGGAGCCCACAGGCGAGCGCGAGCCCGGTCGGCCCAGCGCCGACCACGAGCACCTCCGTCATGGCAACCTCCAACGACTTCATGAACGGTACCGTTCACATATTAGCCCATGCGCGCCGCACTCCAAGACGCGAAGGTGAGGAGATCGCGGCGACATTCGCCGAGGCGGGCGGGGACGCACACAGACCCTCGGACGGAACCGCAGTACTGGGGCGCTTGCCGGAGGGAACGCTCGGGGGTTCGTGCCCTCCAGCAAGCACGACCACGCTACTGGATTCCGACCCGCTGATGGAAGCCCACTCGACGGACTCCGGACCAATGACTCGAATGTTCTATGGTGGCAGACCCATTCACCTCAGGGAGGTCCTGATGATCGTCACCGTGGCCCGGACGACCGACCTTGATCGTTTCTTGGAGGTCTTCGAGACGATCGGCGCGAGAAAGCGGCGGGAACACGGCTGCCGCAGCGCCCGAGCTTTCGTCGATCCCGAGGATCCACAGCGGGTGTGGTCCGTCTTCGACTGGGACGCCGCCGACTACGAGGGATTCCTCGCCGACCCGGAGATCCCGGCCATCGCGCGCGAGCTCGCCCTCCAGGGGCCGCCGGTGCACGCGGTCGCCGCGGCCGAGCTCGACGCCTGACCTACCAGCAATCTGCCAGGACTCGCGCAACGGTCTCGTCGAAACCTTCCGCCGGACCGATGAATTCCTCGCTCAGGCCGGGAACCGGCTGGAAGCCGCGCCACCACCGGCGCAGATTGGCTTCCCAGGACTCCCGCGGCTGCGTCCCCGGCTTGGTCGCGGTCCGACGCACGGTCTCTTCGAAGGGCAGCTTCCAGAGGTAGGATCGCGAGACGCCCCGATGATCAGCGGCCAACCGGGTCAGCGGGTCGGTGTACCAGGCGGCGTTCAGGATGCCCTCGATGATCACGTCGACCCCGCGGTCCAGCAGGTGCCGGGTGATCATCTCCGTCAGCGAGATCGGATGGCCGCCCTGGTCCTCGCCGGCGCCCATGATCTCGCGCCGAATGACGTCCTGCCCGATGATCGCCACCGTCCCCGCGGGCCTCGCCGCCCGGATCGCGGCCGCGACCGTCGACTTCCCCGAACCGCTGTTTCCGCGGAGCGTGATCAGCCGGGTCGACTCCGTACCCAGACCTCGATCCGCGTCGTCGTTCGCCACCGGTCGATTCTGCAGGATGCACTGCCCTGCCGGTACGTGAGCAGCCGGCGGGTCACGTACCGGCCGGAGGCGGTGCGCCGACCGTCGACGTACCGAAGCGGTTTCGGTAGTCCGACGGGGCGATGCCGAGGATCCGGTGGAAGGTACGGCGCAGCGTCTCCGCGGTCCCGAACCCGTACCGCCGGGCGATGCCGTCGAGGGTGAGGTCCGTCTCGGCGAGCGCGTTCTGAGCCGCCTCGACCCGGACCCGTTCGACGTAGACCGTCGGCGGCATTCCCATCTCGCGGGTGAACCTGCGCTGGAAGTGGCGGGTGCTCAGCCCGGCGGACGCGGCCAGGTCCTCAATGGAGTGGCGATCACCGGGATTGGCGTGGATCGCGTCGACGGCCCGGTGGAGGGCGTCGCTGTTGGGCTGTGCCGCCCACAGCGGAACGCTGAACTGGGACTGACTTCCCGGCCGGTGCAGGTACAGCACCAGCTTCCGCGCCACCTTCAGCGCCACCTCCCGGCCGCGGTCGGCCGCAACCATGGCGAGCGCGAGATCCATCCCCGCGGTCACTCCGGCCGAGGTCCAGACCTTCCCGTCCTGAAGGTAGATCGGGTCGACGTCGACCATGATCGTCGGATACTCGCGCGCCAGCCGGTCCGCCTTGGCCCAGTGGGTGGTCGCGTGCCGGCCGTCGAGGACTCCGGCCGCCGCCAGCAGGAATGTTCCGGTGCACACGGACGCGACCCGGCGCGCGGCGGCGGCCGCTGCCGCGACCCACTCCACCAGGGCCCGATCCTGACCTGCATCGTGCACCCCGGCCCCGCCGGCGACGATCAAGATCTCGACGTTGCCCGGATCCGTGTCGGCGAGGGCACGGTCCGCGACGACCGACAGCCCGACGTCCGAGCGGACCGGGCCGGCGGCCGGCGCCACCACGGTGCAGGCGTAGCCGGCCTCGGCGAACACCTCGTACGGTCCGGTCAGGTCGAGTTGATCGTGCTCCTCGAAGATCACGAACGTCACCGATGCGGATCCCATGACGCCAGCATCCGCCCAGCAGGCCCAGGTCGTCTACGACATCCCGCCCACAGTCTGCGCCATCCGGCCGAGTTGATCTTGCGAGGGCGCATTGCGTGGGCAGGGCGTCGTTGACGCCCGTCCCGTTGATCACGGACGTTGGGTACGGGCCCGCCGTGACCCAGCAGAACGATCAAGCAAGGAGGAAGCCATGACCAGCCCCGCAGTGATCTACGCCGACCCAGCCGGGATGATCACGTACTGGAACGACGGCATGACGGCGCTCTTCGGACACAGCGCCGACGAGGCACTCGGCACCACCCTCGACCTCATCGTGCCGCCCGACTACAGCGAACGGCACTGGGCCGGCTTCCACGCCGCCATGAACCTGACCGACGGCGTGGTCGACCACGGATCGTTCGACGTGCCCGGCCTGCACAAGAACGGCAGCCGGATCAGACTCGAAGTCCACCTCCACCTCATTCACGACAGCAGAGGCCGGATCCTCGGCGCCCTGTCGGCCTTCAGCCCGGTCGGCGGACCGTCCGATTCGATCGAGCAGCTCTGAACACCGGTCGGACGGGCCTTCCTTCGGTACGAGTTGACTCGGCCCCAAGGGCACAGCGTGGGCTTGGTTTCACCAGAACGCTGTGACACGGAAGGCATCCGCATGACCATTCGACAGAGGACCCGACGACTGTCGGCGCTGGCGATCGCCGCCGGGATCGCTGCGGCGACGTTCCTGACCCCCGCCGCGGTCGCCGACCAGCAGGACACCGGCGGCGACGTCGCGGCTGCGCTCGGCTGGGGTGACTGCCCGGCCGGTACGGCACCGGGCAACCCACTGCTGCAGTGCGCGACCCTTGCGGTACCGCTCGACTACGACGATCCCGACGGCCGGACCATCGAGATCATGATCTCCCGGCTGCCCAGCCAGAACCCGGAGCGGCGACGCGGCATTCTGATCACCAATCCGGGCGGCCCCGGCGGGTCCGGCCTCTCCATGCCGGCCGACCTGCAGGCCCTGGGCGCCCCGTCCAGCCTGCTGGAAAGCTACGACATCATCGGCATGGACCCGCGCGGAGTCGGTCACTCGACGCCGGTCAGCTGCGGCTTCACCACTGATCAGGAGTACCTGTCCAACATCCCGCAGTGGGCGGCGGACCAGGAAGAGGTCAACCACTACGCCGAGGTCGTCAAGGGTGTCGCCGAACAATGCGCTGCCGCCGACACCGAAGGCCTGCTGCCACACCTCTCCTCCGCCAACACCGCCCGGGACCTGGAGCAGATCCGGACCGCGTTCGGCGAGGACAAGATCAACTTCTTCGGAGTCTCGTACGGCACCGCACTCGGCAGCACCTATGCCTCCCTGTTCCCCGAGCGGACCGACCGGATGATCATCGACAGCAACGTCGGCGGAACCGCGTTCGGCCGGGACGCGTTCCGCCGGATGGCTCGCGGTGCGGAGGAGGGTTTCGGCACCTTCGCCGGCTGGGCCGCCGCCCGTCACGACAGCTACGGCCTGGGCCGTACCGAACGCCAGGTCCGCCAGACCTGGTTCCGGCTCGCCGAACAGCTCGACGCCGAACCGGTCACCGACATCAACGGCAAGCTGTTCCGGTTGATCAGCTTCGGGATGCTCTACAAGGAGGACACCTTCCCCACCCTGGCCCAGCTGTGGCAGTCACTCGCCGAGGGCGACGAAGCGGCCGTCCGGCACTACCTGGCCAAGGATGCCCCCGAAGGCATCCGAGCAGCCGTGACGACCTCTGACCAGCCCCAGCCGTCCCCGAACGACAACGCCCTCTCCTCCTTCCTCGCGGTCACCTGCAACGACTCCCGGTGGAGCCGCGACGTGGACAGCTACCAGAGGTCGGTGGCCGAGGACCGGAAGAAGTACCCGCTGTTCGGAGCGGCCGCCGCGAACATCACCCCGTGCGCCTTCTGGCCGCATGACGGCGAGGAGATCGCCCTGGTCGACGAGGGCCCGCGGAACATCATGATCATGCAGAACCAGATCGACGTCGCGACTCCGTACATCGGAGGAATCCTGGCCCGCAAGGGATTCGGCGACCGCTCCAGGCTGGTCTCCGTCGACGGGTATCGGCATGGCGTCTACCTCTTCGACGACAACCCGTGTGCGCTCAACGTCGGCACGGCTTACCTGGTCGACGGAGAGTTCCCGCGGCGAGACCTCCACTGCCGGGCCGAGCGGGATTCCGGCCTGGCGCTGAACGCGGACCGACTCCGGCTCCGCGAACAGACCTTGGAGAAGCTGGGCCCGCGCCTCTGAGTCGCTAGGCGCCGTAGCCGCCGTCGATCCGCAGCACGGCACCGGTGACGTACGAGGCCTCCGGGCTGGCCAGGAAGACCACGCCGGCGGCGATCTCCTCGGGCCTGCCGTACCGTCCCAGGGCCGTCGTCGGAAGGAACACCGGTGCAGCGGAACTGTCGGCGGGATTCCCTTCGGTGTCGATGAATCCGGGCTGGATCACGTTCACGGTGACGCCCCGGTCCGCCAGGTCGCGCGCCGCGCCGCGGCTGAAGCCCTCGAGGGCCGACTTCGTACCCGAGTAGTAGGCCATGCCCCGGAAGCCCGCCCGGGTTCCCACACCCGAGCTGATGTTGACGATGCGGCCGCCCTCGGGGAGCAGCGGGACCGCCGCCCGGATGCCGGCCACCACGCTGGTGTAGTTGACCGCGAGCTGCCGGTCGATGGCGGCCTGGTCGACGGTCTCGCTGTCGACCAGTCCGCCACCGACCGCGGCCGCGTTGTTGATCACGATGTCCAGCCGCCCGAACTCCGCGGCGACGCTGTTGATCAGGCCCACGGCCTGCGCCTCGTCCGCCTGGTCGGCCTGGAACGCCGCCGCGCGCACGCCCTTGGCCTCCAGCTCGGCGACCACAGCCTTGGCCCGATCCGCCGAGGACGCATAGCTGATCGCGACGTCGGCCCCTTCGTCGGCCAGGGCCAGCGCCGAAGCCGCCCCGATCCCCCGCGATCCGCCCGTGACGATCGCCACCTTGCCGTCCAACTTCCCCATGATCATCCTGCCTCCCTGTCGATTCTTGACCGTTCGGTCCACCACCATAGGGAGTTATGGACCGTGCGGTCAAGAACGGGTATTCTGGCGGCATGGCACGTCCACGAGCGTTCGACGAAGAGCAGGTGCTGCATGCGGTCCGGGAGCAGTTCTGGACCGCCGGCTACAACGCGACCTCGTTGGAAGACCTGTTGCGGGTCAGCGGACTGGGCAAGGGCAGCCTCTATGCGGCCTTCGGCGACAAGCGCCGACTCTTCCTCCGGGCCCTGCACGGGTACACCGACCACGGCCATGATCAACTTCGGCGCATCCTGACCGACACGCCACGGGCCCTGGACGCACTGCGTACGCTCCTCGAAGCGCCGATCGACGAGACGAACGACGACGAAACGCGCCGCGGCTGCCTGATGGCCAACAGCACCTGCGAACTCGGCATCGCCGATCCGGACGTGCTCGCCCACGCCCACCGCACCTACGAGACGTCCACCGCCCTGATCGCCGACTGCGTGGTCCGCGCCCAGCACGAGGGCGACCTACCGGCCGAAGCCGATCCGATCGCCCTGGCCCGCGCCCTGCTCGCCGCACAGCAGGGGATCGTGTTCATGGGCCGGACCGGGATGGACACGGCCACCCTCACCGCCACGGCACGATCACTCGCTGATCACCTCCTGCCGGACCACTCAGCCACCCGCTCTCGCGGATGACGATCGAAGCAAGATCAAACCCGGTCACAGCCCCTGCGGACCGGCCCAGGCATTGAAGCGGCCCAGGCCACGGGGCCTGCGGCTCAGGCGGAGCGCTTCCCGGACGGCCGCGTACTGCTGTGATCTTGCCCGGTCCTTCGGCCGTGGCCGCTCGGGCAGCCGGCCGAGGACTGCGTCGGGATCGCAGACCCAGACCGGAGTCCCGGCGAGCACCATGAGGGTCGCGCCGGCGCGGAGCTCGTCGTACGTCCCGGTGAGCTCAGGCACGACGTCGAGTTGACCGAGCGTGGTGACGAACAGATGATCAAGCTGCCCCGGTGTCGCCGGCTCAGGCGTCCAGGCGCGGCACTCCGCCAGCGTGGCGGACTTGGACCAGCCTGGTTCGTAGCCAGGCGCGGCCTCGAGCTCGACGAGCACCTCCGCGAGGCGCTGCAGGTTCGCCGGGTCCGTTGCGGGGACAAGATCAAGATCATTCGGCTCGAGGTCGGCGCCGTAGAGGACGAGGACGGTCGAGCCGCTGAGCACCCAGTCGATCTCTCGCCGGTGGAGCAGTCGAAGCAGTTCGCCGATCTTGAGCGGGGGCCGGTCGCAGGGGTCGGGCACCCGACCGAGCTTACGTCTCCCGCTCGCCCGCTTCCATGATCACGAACCCTCGGAACACCCCGTCTCACACGAATGCGTCATATGCATGAATCTCTAGACAATGCGTCACGCGCATGCCAGGATCCCGGTTCATGGGCAACGATGCGACCATTCCTCTCAACCGCCGGCGCTTCGTCGCCCTCTCCGGAACCGGACTCGCGGCCACCGTCGTCGGGACCGAATTCCAGACCCAGACCGCTCACGCAGCCTTCACGTCCGACCCGTTCCAGCTCGGGTCCGCCACCGGCGATCCCACCACGGACTCGGTGGTGCTCTGGACGCGGCTCGCGCCCAACCCGACGGCGGCCGACGCCGGCATGACCGGGCAGCCCAGCCAGATCAACGTCGGCTGGCGGCTGGCGAGGACGTACGAAGACGTACGGGACAACGTGAACACGCTCTACTCGGGCACGGTGATCGCCCGATCGGACCAGCACTGGTCGGTACACGTCGACGTCAAGACCGCCACCGGCGGCGGACCGCTGCAGCCGGGAACCCAGTACTGGTACGTGTTCTCGATCCCCGACACGTCGTACCGCACCTGGATCGGCAGCACCCGGACCGCGCCGTCGGCGACGGCCGATGTCCAGGTCAACTTCGCGGTGATCAGCTGCCAGAGCGCCGCCACCGACACCGCCGCGAACAACGGCACCAGCTACTGGCACGGCTATGACCACCTTCAGGACAACCCGGTCGACTTCATGGTCCAACTCGGCGACAACATCTACCGCGAAGGCCACGTCAACACCGTCCCGCCCCGCTACTGCGCCAGCCTGGCCGACTACCGGCAACGCTGGGGCTGGTATCTCAGCCGCGCCGCCCTGCAACGCTGCCGGCGCTCTTACCCCACCTACTCCGTGATCGATGATCATGAAGTCGCCAACGATTTCAACGGCGCCGAGATCCCGAACAACTACGGGACCGGCTCCGCCGGTGACACGGCCCTGAACCAGCTGAACTGGGGACTCCAGGCGTACTGGGAGAACATGCCGGTCCGGGGCCCGGCACCGGTGGCGCCGACGGGCAGCGACAAGAAGAGGATGTCGATCGAGAAGTCGTCACTGCAGTGGGGGCGCCACCTGAACCTCGTCCTCTGGGACTGCCGCCAGGATCGCACCGATCCGGACACCGCCACCAACCCGACCATGCTCGGTGCAGCCCAGGTCTCCCGCACCATCTCGACGATCCAGAACAGCACGTCGACCTGGACCGTGATCGGTACGACCAGCCCGCTCAGCACCTATTGGGCCGCCATCGGCTCGGACGGGCAGCCGGTGCCGGCCGGCCGGGCCAACTGGAACGCCTACCCGGTCGAGCGCGAACGCATCACCGGAGCCCTCCGTGCCCGTCTCGATCAGCACAATGGATTCAACCCGGTGATCATCAGTGGTGACGTGCATTGCCCGTTCGCGTCCAAGGTCGTCCAGCGCACCGACCCGGCCGACCGAAGCTTCGTCGCCACCGAGTTCTGCGGCCCCTCCATGTCGAGCTACAGCGGCGTGAACTGGACCAGCCGGCTCAACGCCAACCCCGCGATCTTCGCCTGGATGGGATTGCGCGACGACACCTCCGGACGCTCGCCCCAGCCGCAACCACTCAAGGGCTACCTGCGCTGCGCCGCCAACGGATCGACGTTCTACTCGAACTACCTGGTGACGCACCAGACGAACGTCGCCACCGGGACGGTCACCTCGCAGTGGCGATCAAGAACGGCCGTCGGGACCATCGGCGCTGTCGGCTACTGACTCGCGGGACTACCGCTCCGGTCCCCTGAGCAGTCGATCCCGGCCGGCTTCGACGCCGGGAGGAAATCCCGTCACGTGGTAGTGGCGCACGTACCAGAGCCCGTGGAGAAGCCAGAGCGCACGGTAGGTGCGGTCGTTCGGGGGTTCGAACCACGAGCGGTCGCCATAGCCGGCCTGGATCCACTCGACCGGGAAGCGCCTGCCTTCCCGGAAGTCCCACAGGGCGAAGTCGTTCGCCGCGGGTTCGGCCGCGACCACACCGAAGTCGATGACCCCCGACAGCCTCCCCTCGTGCACCAGGACGTGTACGGCGAGGAGATCGTTGTGGCTCATCGTCATCCGAGGCGGGGCTGCGCGGAACGCGTCGACGATCTCGCGCACCCAGCCTCGGACCGTCGCCGGCTCGAATCCGGCGGCACGGCCGGCGTCCTCGAACACCTTCGCCTCCGCGGTGATATTGGCCAGCCACTCCTCCACCGTCTCGAACCTGCCGACACCGGAGCCGTCGAGGCTCCCGAGCCCTTGCACCGGGATGGTGTGGAGCTGCTTCAGCCAGGCTCCGACCTCTTCCAGCACGCGGCGAACGTCGCCCTCGCCGAGATCGAGGTCGGCGAGTCGCTCACCGGGCAGCTTCTCCATCACCATGACGGACCGGAGCTCGTTCCCGACCTCGACGCGACGAAGAGCGTGCACCCGCGGCGCCCGGATGCCCCGCGCCGCGCACTCGCCGAGGACCCACGCCTCCCGGTCGTGCGCCTCGGATCCGCGGTGCGAGATCCGAACGATCATGGACGGACCCTGCTCCACCGTGACGTCGTACACCTCGTTCACCTCGCCGTCGACGATGCGGCGGCACTCCACGACCGGCGACGTCGACACCTCGCCGACCACGGCCGTCACCACATCCAGCGGCGTCGCCCACGCACGGTGCAACGCGGCGAGGTGCTGACTGCGGTCGACGTCCGACGGTGACCTGACTTCGCGCTCCGACATCCCTCGACCGTAGGACAGACGCCCGATCCAGGCGACTGGGTTAAGCTACGTCGGTGAAGATGAAAACCATTGTCATTATGCTGATGGCCTTCCTCCTCGCCGCCTGCAGTACGACCGGGGGTCCGACCGACGACCGGAGTGCCGACGTCGGCGAAGGCAAGATCAGTTATCCGCTGAGCTACCGGAACTGTGGCGACCAGGTGACGGTCGAGCAGGCGCCGAGGCGGGCCGTCTCGCTCAACCAGTCGGCCACCGAGATCATGATCAGACTCGGCCTGGCCGGTCGGATGGTGGGCACCGCGTACGAGATCGAGCCGGTGCCGGACGACATCGCCGAGGCGTACCGGAGCGTGCCGCTGCTCACCGACGGCATCCTCAAGCACGAGGCCTTGCTCGAGGCCCAGCCGGACTTCGTCTACTCGTCGTTCGCGTCCTTCGTCACCGCCCAGAACGCCGGTGAGCGCGCCGAGCTGCACGAGCTCGGCATTCCGACCTATCTGACCGAGTTCGACTGCACGTACCACGCGTCCGTCGAAGGCGGCGCGAAGTTCGAGATGCTCGTCAACGAGATCGAGTCGATCGCCCGGATCTTCGACGTCGAAGCGGCGGGCCAGGAGCTTGTCGCCGGACAGCAGGCCACCATCGACGAAGGCCTGAAGATCGCCAAGGGGATCAAGGGCACGCCGAAGGTGGCCTGGTTCTACTCCACCGCCGCCTCGGCGAACACGCCCTCGGTCGCCGGCCCCGGCGGCCTGCCGCAGACGGTGACCGAACTGGTCGGCGCCGAGAACGTCTTCAGCGACGCCACCACGAAGTGGCCCGAGGTGAGCTGGGACGAGTTCGCGGCCAGGGAGCCGGACGTGATCATCCTGGCCGACCTGACCCGCGGCTACCCCGGTGACACCGCCAAGGAGAAGATCGACTTCCTCAAGAAGGATCCGCTCACGTCGACCATGGCGGCGGTCCGGCAGGACCGGTTCATCGTCATCCCCGGTCAGTACATGGATCCGTCGATCCACAGTGCGCAAGCGATCCCGGCCGTTGCGAAGGGACTCGTCGAGCTGGGGCCGTCATGGTGAGCCGGGCCGAGCAGCTGGGCCGACTGCTGCAGAGCTGGGATGATCAACAGGCCGCCTACATCAACCACCGCGAGCAGCGGTTCGCGATCATGCTCGAGGTCATCGGCCGCTACCTCGCGGCGTCGGCCGAGGCGGACGAGGACGGCAGCGGCGTGACCGTGCTCGACCTCGGCTGCGGGCCCGGCAGCCTCGGCGGTCGCGTCCTGGACCGCTTCGCCGGCATCCGGGTGATCGGGCTCGACTACGACCCGCTGCTGCTGGCCATCGCGAGCGAATGGCTCGGTGATCGACATGGTGAGCGGTTCACCGCCGTCGACGCCGACCTCGCCTCCGACGGCTGGCAGCGATCACTCTCTGAGCGACCGGTCCAGCTGGCCGTGTCCTCGACCGCGCTGCACTGGCTCCAGCCCGCCGAACTCGTCGCCGTCTACACGACGCTCGGGCGACTACTGCCGGCGAACGGGATCTTCCTGAATGCCGATCACCTGCGCTACTCCCCGCGTACCCAGCCATGCCTGGTGGCAGCGGCGGACGCCGATGATCAGCGCACGCAACAGCTGGCCCACGGGCAGGGCGTGCTCACGTGGGACCAGTGGCTGGAACAGCCCATGATCATCGACTGGTTCGGCCCGCAGCGGACGTTGCGCGAGCAGCGGTTCGCGGACCGGCTGCCGCCGCCGCACGCGCCGCTCGACCTGCACCTGCAGGCGTTGATCACCGCCGGGTTCGCCGAGACCGGAACCCTCTGGCGGCACTACGACGACGTCGTCCTGCTGGCCCGTCGATGACCCGGCTCGCCGAGCCTCGGCTGGTCACCGAGGGACCGGTAGCGAAGGAACGCCGTGGGCGGAGGACCGTACCGCAGGCGGCGTTCCTGCTCGGTGTCTTCGCGATGATCTTGGTCGTCTCCATCGTCGTCGCAACCCTTGTCGGTACGGCGAGCATCGGGCCGCTCGACGTACTCGGCATCGTGCTGCGCCGGCTGGGCCTCGAGACTCTCGCACCGACGCCGCCCGCTCCCCCGCTGATCGACGCGCTGATCTGGCAGTCCCGCCTGCCCCGGGTACTGCTCGCCGCCACCGTCGGGCTCGGGCTGTCGGTGTCGGGGGCGGTCCTGCAGTCGATCACCCGCAACCCGCTGGCCGAGCCCTATCTGCTCGGGGTGTCCTCGGGCGCGTCGACGGGTGCCGTGCTGGCGATCGTGTTCAGCCTCGGTACGGGCGCGTCGGTGTTGTCGACCGGCGCCTTCGCCGGTGCGCTGCTGGCCTTCGGCATCGTGATCATGCTGATCGGCGGCGGACGAGTCTCGAACCCCGCCCGGGTGGTGCTCACCGGTGTGCTCGTGTCCCAGTTCTTCTCCGCAATCACCTCGTTCGTGCTGATGATCAGCGGCGATGCAGACCTGACCCGGGGCTTCACGTACTGGCTGCTCGGCTCACTCGGTGGCGCCCGCTGGGAGCCGTTGTTGGTGGCGTCGGCGGTGACCCTGATCGGTGCCGTCGGCTGCCTGTTCTTCGCGCCGGCTCTCGACGCGTTCACGTTCGGCTGGGACACCGCAGCATCGCTGGGCATCAGGACCACCCAGGCCCGCCTGGTGCTCATGGTCCTCACCGCCCTGATGACGGCCGCCGCGGTGGCGGCCTCGGGAGCGATCGGGTTCATCGGGCTGCTGGTCCCCCACGTGGTGCGACTGCTCGCCGGCGGAACCCACCGAGTGCTGCTGCCGCTGTGCGGTCTCGGCGGGGCGATCTTCCTGATCTGGGTCGACCTGTTCGCACGGTCGGCGTTCACGCCGCACGAGGTTCCGGTCGGAGTGATCACAGCCTTGCTCGGCGCGCCGGTCTTCGCGGTCGTCCTCAACCGGGCGGCGGCCAGGCGATGACGGAACTGAAGGCTGATGATCTTGCCTGGAGCGTCGGCGGCGCCCGCATCCTCGACGGGGTGGACCTGCACGCGCGGGCCGGCGAGGTGCTCGGGGTTCTCGGGCCCAACGGCGCCGGTAAGACCTCGCTGTTGCGGATCCTGGCAGGGCTGCGACGGCCCGACCGCGGGACGGTCGAACTAGGCGGCATCTCGCTGCGGACCATGGCGCGGCGCCGGGTCGCCCAGCAGCTCGCCATCGTCGAACAGTCGCCCGAGGCCCATGCGGAGATCACCGTCGACGAGGCCGTCGCGCTCGGCCGTTCGCCGCACCGCGGAACCTTCTCGGCCATGACCGGGTCGGACCGGGTCGCAATCGATCGTGCCCTCGAGCTGACCGGGATGGCCGGGTTCCGGTCGCGATCTTGGCGGACCTTGTCCGGCGGTGAACAGCAACGCGCCCAACTCGCCCGGGCGCTCGCCCAGCAACCCGAGATTGTCGTACTCGACGAGCCGACCAATCATCTCGACATCCGTTACCAGCTGGACGTCCTCACGCTGCTCCGGCAGCTCGACCTGACCGTGATCACTGCCCTGCACGACCTGAACCTTGCGGCCCGGTTCTGTGATCAACTCGCCGTCCTGGACCGGGGTCGGGTGGTGGCGGCCGGGCCGCCGGAGGACGTATTCACGACTGAGCTGATCCGCGCGGTGTACGCCGTGGAGACCGTGATCGAGCCATCGCCGCACACCGGGACCCTGTCGGTGACCTACCTGGCACCCTCGGAACGGAGCGGCGCCTCGCGCGACGTTTCCGTGTAGCGCTCGCACAGCTTGAGCAGTTCGGCGATCACCCGGTTGGTCTCTGCCTTGGACAGGGCACCGCCGCGACTCCGCTCAACCAGGTAGTCCGCCGTTCCGTGCATCGTGTTGTAGAGCAGGACGACGGCCAGCGACGGGTCGGTGAGGGCGAAGGCGCCAGACTCGGACCCGGCCTGGATGATCTCGGCCAGCTCCGCAGCGTGGCCGTTGTGCGCCGGGTCGGCCGGGTGCCCGGTCGCCGATTCTGCAGCGTCCCCGTCGTGCTGGAACAGCGCGTCGTGAAGCTCGGCGTGGGCCAGGTAGCCGCGAAGACTCAACTCCATCCAGCGCCGGAGACGTCCCGGCCAGTCGTCGGCCGGGAGTCGGCGCAGCGCGGCCCGCTGCCGGGCGACCAGGTCGTTGATGAAGCGTTCCCGGAGTGCCCGGACGAGCTGCTCCTTCGACCGGAAGTACAGGTAGAACGTGCCCTTGGCCACCTGAGCCGCGTTCGTGACGTCCTCGACGGTGAATCCCGAGATCCCCTTCGCGAGGACGAGCTCCGCCGCCGCATCCAACAGCGCCGTCCGGCGCTGCTCCGGTGGCGCGGTCCGTGGCTTCATCCAGGCCCTCCTCGAATTCGATGATCCGAACATTCTGCCCCATCTTGTTTTCGACAATCATTGTCATTAGAGTGACTGGCGGTCAGTCAGCGAGAGGAATCAGATGACTTCAGAGGGGGCAGCGCCGGTCGCGGTGCCGACACCGCCGGCAGTGATGCCGTCCCGGGCCCGGCGGTTCGCGGTGATCGCTTCGCTCTACCTGGTGAGCGACATCGGGTACGCGTTCTTCTTCGGCGCGCTGACCACGATCCTTCTGCAGCGCGGCGTCCCGCTGAGCCAGTTGGCGTTGATCAACTTGCTCGGCCTGCTCTACTTCGGCCGGTTCCTGCTGGGACCGCTGATCGATCGACTCGGCCGCTATCGCGGCTGGTTGATGATCACTCAGGCTGCCCTTGTCCTGGTCTGGCTCGCTCTCGTACCGCTCGATCCGGGAGCGGACCTGATCATGGTGCTCGCCCTGACGGCGGTAGCCCTGGCGCTGTCCGCGTTCCATGACACCGCGATGAACGGACTCACCGTACGGCTGCTGCCGCCGGCGGACCGGGGCATCGGCAACGGCCTGCAGGCGGGCATGGCCTGCTTGTCGATCATTCTCGGTACGGGTGGCGCCCTGTTCCTGTACGCCCGGCTCGGCTGGGGCTTCACCGTGGGCGCCGTGGTGGTGATCTTCCTGATCCCCTTCCTCGTGCTGCTGCCGCTGCGGGAACCGCCGTCAGAGCCCGGGCCGGAGCGACACCGCCGGCCGTTCGCGGAGTTGATCACTCTGGTCCGCCGGCCCCGGATCGGGGTCTGGATGATGGTGATCCTGCCGATCTTCACCGTGGGCGGGTTCCTCGCCTCCGCGCTGCTGGCACCGATGATGATCGCGGCGCACTGGTCGATGGACCGGATCGCCCTGGTGCAGGGCACTCTTTCCGGCCCGGCCGGGCTGCTGGCCTCCCTGCTGATCGGTGCGCTGATGAACCGGATCGGCCGGCGTGGCTGTGCGATCCTCGTCGGCTGCTGCTGGACCGCCTCGATCGCACTGCTGCTGCCGTTGTCCTTCGGCGGCGCCCATCCCGTACTGGACGGCATCGCGGTGTTGTCCACCGTGCTCGGCTACTCCGGGGCAGCCCTCTGCGCCTACACCGTCTCGATGGACCTCAGCCGTCCGGCGAGTGCGGCCACCGACCTGACCGCCCAGGTCTCCGTCCTCGGCGTGCTGCGGCTGGTGATCACCCCTGCCGCGCTCGCGCTGGCCGGAGTCACGAGCTTCGCACCGCTGATCGGCGTCGCCGTGCTGCTCTCCGGGATCGGCACCTGGGTCACGGCGCGATGGCTGCGCCGACACCCGATCTCATCCACCACCTCGAAGGAGGACACATGACGACAGGCATCTTCCAGCAGGCCGTACGTTCAGCGCGCCCGCGCCTCGCAGCCACGGTCGCGATCGGCCTCGGCATCGTGATCACCCGGCTGGTGCAGGCCTTCGGCGTGGCCGTGCTGGTCACGGCGCCACTGACCGGCCGGCCCTGGGACACCGCCCTGACCGGGGTGGCACTGGCCGTGGCGATGGTGGTGCTGCGGGCGGCCCTGCTGTGGGTCGACGAGGCGATCGCCGAGGACACCGGTCAGCGGGTGACCCAGCAGGTCCGCCGTACGGTCCTTGATCAACTTCTGCGGCTCGGCCCCGGCTACCGGAGTGGCCGATCCACGGGAACGATCACCGCGCGGCTGGTCGACGACAGCGCCGCGCTGGAGGTGGCCGTGGCCCGCGGCGTGCCCGGCGGTCTGCTCAGCTGGCTCGGTCCGCTCCTCGCCACGGCCACCGTCGCGGTGATCGATCCGCTCGGTGGGCTGGTGCTCGGCGTCGCCCTTCTGGTGGCGAAGTTCGCCGCGCCGCTGTGGAACCGGATCGGACGGCGCGGGCACGACCAGGTGTTCGTCGACCTCGGCGCCATGGACGCCGGCTTCGTCGAAGCCGTTCAGGGCATGGCGACGGCCAAGGCCTTCGGCGCCGTCGGCCGGGTCCGCAAGCGGCTGGCCGGTCAGGCCGAGCAGGTCAGGGTCGCCGGGATGCGGGTCCTGAACGCGCTGTTCACGCACATGATCATCACCCGTCTCGCGATCACCGGCGCGATCGTCGTGATCATCGTCCGGGCCGGCCTGCTCGCCGCCCAGGGCCGGCTCGATCCGACCTCGGCCCTGACCGTCGCGCTGATCGCCTTGATCACCTTCGTACCGCTGGACGATCACGGGAAGTATCTGCACTCGACCCTGACCGCGCCCATGACCGCGGCGCGTCTGGATGCCTTCCTGGCCGAGAAACCGCCGCTCGCCGATCCCGGTGCGCCGCTCCCCCTGCCCACCGGACCGATCCGGCTCTCGCTGCGGGAGGTGCGGTTCCGCTATCCCGACCGGGATGTCGATGCCGTCGCCGGCATCGATCTCGACCTGGCCCCGGGACGGACCATCGGCCTGGTCGGACCGTCGGGCTCCGGCAAGACGACCGTGGTGTCCCTACTGCTGCGGCTGATCGATCCGACCGCGGGACAGGTGTTGATCAACGACCGCGACGCGGCGGGAACGTCCCGGCGGGACTGGTGGCGCCGGGTCGCGGTGGTCAGCCAAGACATCCACCTCTTCCCCGGCAGCCTGCGCGAGAACGTTGCTCTGGCCCAGCCCGAAGCCTCCGACGAGGAGATCCAGCACGCGGTGGCGGCCGCCGGCCTCGCGGCCGACGTCGCCGCGTTGCCGGAGGGACTGAGCACCCAGGTCTCCGAGCGCGGGACGAATCTGTCCGGCGGCCAGCGACAGCGGGTGGCGATCGCCCGGGCCCTGCTCACCGACCCGGAGGTGTTGATCTTGGACGAAGCCACGGCATCACTCGACGAGGAGACCGAGCGCCTCGTCCACGACGCCGTCCATCGGCTGTTCGCCGACCGGGCCGTACTCATCGTCGCGCATCGGATGAACACCGTCCGCGACGCCGACGAGATCATCGTCCTCGACCATGGCCGCATCGTCGAGCGCGGCGGTCACCACACTCTGCTGACCCTGGCAGGCACCTACCACAAGATGATCAACGCAGGAGCCACGGCATGACCACCACCTCAGACACTCCGACCGACCGCCGCCCGTTGCTTCGGCTGCTGCCGTACATGGCGTCGCGGCCACTGACCTTCGGGCTGGTGATCTTGTCCGGGCTGATCTACTACGGTGCCGTTGCCGTCCTGCCGGCCCTGGCGGCCTACCAGCTCGGCCTTCTGGCCGGCACCGGGGCGGTCGCCCCGGAGACCGGGCTGGTGGTCGCGCTCGGCCTCGGCGTCGTCGTGGCGGCGGTCGGCCAGTGGTGGCAGGGCAGCATCGGCCACGACTGGGCCTACCGGCTGCTCAAGGAGTTGCGGATCCGCATCGTCGACGGGATCGCCCGGGCGACGCCGGGGCGGCTGCTCGGTCGCCGTACCGGAGAGCTGGCCGACATCGCGAAGAACGACGTCAACGCCACCGAACTGTTCTTCGCCCACACGGCCGCCGACTACATCGGGGCCGGACTGGTGTCGGTCGCCACCCTCGTCGTGGCGGCCGTGCTCAACCCGCCCACCGCGCTCGCGCTCGCCGTGCCGATGCTGCTGGTCGCGGTGGTTCCCGCTCTGCTCGCTCGGCGCGCCGGCGCCCAGGGCCGCCGGCTCCGCGCGGCCCGCGGTCAGGTCGCCGCCGAGACCGCCGACGTCGTGCAGGGGTTGCGCGAGCTCGCGCTCGCCGGCCGGGAACACGACTTCGCCGCCCGGGTGCAGGACCGCAGCCGCGAGGTGACGTACGAACGACGGCGCTACGTCTGGCGCAGCGGCATGGAACTGATGATCACCGAACTGATCCTCGGACTCGGGCTGTTGCTCGTGACCGCCGTCGCGGCGAGCCAGGTCAGCAGCGGCGCGCTGCCGCTGCCCTGGCTGCCGGTCATGATGGTCGCGGCGACCTCGGCCCTGGCACCGATCGCGACCGTCTCCACGACCGCCCGATCACTGGGCGACGTGCGCGCCGCCGCAGCCCGGGTGCTGGCGATCATCGACTATCCCGCGCAGGTCGCCGAGCCGGACCGACCGTTGATGATCACCGACCCGGTCCCACCGGTCGAGTTCGATCAGGTCTCCTTCAGCTACCCGAGCCGTACCGAACCGGTGCTGCACAACCTGTCGCTGCGGATCGCTCCGGGCGAGACGGTCGCCCTGATCGGACGGTCCGGAGCCGGCAAGTCGACCTGTGCCAACCTGCTGCTCCGGTTCTGGGACCCGTCCAGCGGCATGATCAAGATCGCCGGCGTCGACCTCCGCGAACTTTCCGACGTGGGTCTTCGCCGGACGGTCTCGTTGGTCCCGCAGGACATCTTCCTGTACGACGACACCATCGCCGCGAACCTGAGACTCGGGCGACCGGACGCGACCGATGACGAGGTACGAGACGTCGCCCGGCTCACCGGCGCCGGCGGGTTCATCGAGGCGCTGCCGGAGGGCTACCAGACCAGAGTCGGCGAGTCCGGCTCGACTCTGTCGGGCGGTCAGCGGCAGCGCCTCGCCATCGCCCGCGCCCTGCTCACCCAGGCGCCGGTGTTGATCTTGGACGAAGCCGTGTCCAGCCTCGACACCGACAGCGAGCGAGCGCTGCACGAGAGCCTCGACGCCACCCGCGGCACCCGGACCACGCTGGTCATCGCCCACCGGGCCGCGACGATCCTGCGCGCCGACCGGGCCGTCCTGCTGGATGCCGGAAGGATCGTCGCCGACGGACCGCCGGAGGAGGTGCTGAACGCGGCCCGGCACCTCGAGGCCCGTACCGCTCCCTGAACGTCGCCGGAGGTCTAGCCGGCCTGGCCCCAGAACCGGTCCTCGGCGGGGCCGTCCTCGGAGAACAGGTGGACCTCGACGATCTTGCCCTCACGCACCGTGAGCAGATCGACTCCGCGCATGTCCATCGTCGCGCCACCACGGCTGCCGCTGAACCGTACCGGCACGGCCACCAGGTCGCCGTTGATCATGGCTGCGCCGTCGACCTTGAGCTGGAAGGTGCCCTGGCTGGCCTCCATCATGCCGCCGAGGAGCTGCCCGACCCCGGCACCGCCAACATGGTCGCCGCTGAACTGGTTGGCGCCCGGCTGGTGCCACACCACGTCGGGTGCGAACAGCGCCATCGCACCGGGCACGTCCCCCTGGGCCAGCGCATCGAAGTAGGTCCCGGCGACGGCGGCCGGCTGCTGATCGGACATCGGTTCTCCTCGGAGTCTGTAATCGAATCGACCCCTATAGTTACAATCGGTTACCTGTTACCTCAACGTAACTAACGGAGGGTGAGGAATGTCGACTCCGGTGTGGGATGTGATGGCGGAGGCCTGTCCGTCACGGACGTCCCTGGCCAAGATCGCGAACAAGTGGACCGCGATGATCGTGATCGCCCTCAGCGACGGACCGCTGCGGTTCGGCGCGATCCGCGAAGTCGTGCAGGGAATCAGCGGCAAGGTGCTGACCGACACCCTTCGTGATCTTGAACGGGACGGAGCCGTGGAGCGGATCGCCTACAACGAGATGCCGCCCCGGGTTGAGTATGAGCTGACCGAGCTGGGTCGGACGCTGAAGGAGCCGCTGGGCGCCCTCGGCCGCTGGGCGGAGCAGCACATCGAGCAGGTTCTCCGGGCCCGGGAGGCCTTCGATCAACAGCAGGACGCCGAGAGCGAGAGGTCGGCCGCGCGGGGAGTTCGGCGCGGCGCCCGGCTGGGCCGCTAGCGCGTCCTGGCCGGGGACTGGCCGGACAGTCAAGATCAAATGATGGTCAGCGCGCAAGGTCCGCCAGCGCACGCCAGTCAATGGGGTCTGGGCTGAACCCTCGCCGGTCCAGGTATTGCTGGGTTCGGGCCCGGCCGTCTTCGATCCAGTCCTGCCAGGAGCCGGTGTCGTGACCGCCGGTCAACGCCCCCGGGATTCGTCCCGGCCGGAATGACCACTCCCGGCCGGCTCCGGTGAGGTCACCGGTGACCTGCAGGGAGATCATCTCGCCCGCATGACCGTCGTGGCGATGCCAGAGCAGAGCAGCCTTGCCGTTGGTTCCAGCGAAGGCATCGGGGGTCTGCAGCTGCAGTTCATCACCATCGGTCGAGCGGGTGATCGTGGCTCGAGTTCCGGTCGGGTGACCCTCCAGGTCCCTGCTGGCAAGGATCACGCTCGGATAGCGGTCGACCGCGTCGGAGACTCGGCCGGGCAGGGACGCTGATTCGTCCGGGTACGGCTCGTGCCTGCCGCCCACGGGAAGCCGTACCTGAGTGATCAACCGGTCCGGGCTGACGTACAGCGGAAGCCGCAGGTAGTACCAACTCATGGTGGCCCGGACGGCCTCGTCACGCGTCTCGTCGGCCAGCCCCGGATTCCTCCTGAACAGTTCGGCCCAGTACGCCGGTATCTCGGCCGGCGTGACGACGCGGTCCGGTGCGGTCGCGGTCCCCTGCACCAGCAGACTGGGCGAACCGTCAAGGCCACTCCCGGTGAAGTCGGAGAACAGCAGCGCCACCCGGCCGTCGCGCCGCAGGTCGAACGCCTTCTGCGAATAGGCCAGCGGCGTCGTGATCAGGATGTGGCCCTCATCCGGCAGCCAGGCCCCAGCCATCGGGAGAATCCTCGGCCCACCGTCCTTGCCGATCATGATCAGTTCCAGCACTCGCACCTCGGCGAGTACCTTCGCCTGCTCAACAGCGATCTGCAACTCCGACTCCTTCAGCTCAACCACCCGTTGCCTCGACCATGCGGCCTGGTGGAAGGACCGTAGGAGCTCAACCTGCCTTGAGGTCAAGAATGATCACCTGCGGCCAACCAGCTCCTTGGTAACTACCGCGCAATTCGCGTTGCGGGTGGTGCCGTGGCATGCCAGTCTGGGGAGGTGCGGTCTTGAGCAGTGATCCCAAGTCCTCGCCCGCAAAGCGCGTGAGGTAGTCGCTCCTGCTCCCGAGAAGGTCAACTTTGTTCTGCTCAGCTCACGCTCATGCATTGATTCCCTTCCTGCCAAGACATCTGAGAATTCATGGCTGCCAGGCTCGCTCCGGCATCGGAGGTGGTGGCCATGGCTGAGGAGTCGCCAGCCTTGGTCGAGGCGCTTGAACGCGTACGCTCGTCAATCCTCACTCCGACCCGGCTCCGTCGAGCCGTTGCTGCCGGCCGACGGCGCGGTGAGAGTGTTCCGTGGCGACGTGCGGAGCTTCGCTACGTCGAGTTGAAGTCCGGACGATCACTCCAGCTGACCACTTACGACGACAGCCGCGCAACAGTCCAGAACGCACCCGCCCGTTCAGCGCAGGCCGCGGACCTGGTGGACCGCATCCTCGGTCTGCCCTTTGCCCACTGGCGGGTCGAGACCACCGATTCGGTCCTGCAGGTACGGGTGACGAAGAAGGGGCGGGCGATGGTCCACGTGCAGACCCTTGATCAGCCTCTGTCGGTGGATCACTCCCACGACCGCCAGAAGCCGCGGATGTTGACTCCTGATCATCCCGTGCTGCGAGCCGTCGGCATCACCGACCGGGAGGGGCGGGTGAAACCGAGCCGGCAGGCCAAGTACCGGCAGGTCGATGAGTTCCTCCGCCTCCTCGCATCGGCCGTCGACAGCGCGCTTGCGTCCGGGCGAATACCGCGACCGACCGTCGCCCGGCCGCTGCGGATCGTTGATCTGGGGTGCGGAAACGCCTACCTCACCTTCGCGGCGATCGCTTACCTGCTTGACGTCCGGCGCGAGCCGGCCCGCATGGTCGGAGTCGATCTCCGACCCCAAGCCCGGCACCGGAACAGCGACCTGGCGACGGCGACCGGTCTGGCCGATCACCTGACGTTCCAGGAGTCCGCCATCGCGACAGCCGAACTGACTGAGCCGCCCGACGTGGTGCTCTCGCTGCATGCCTGCGACACGGCTACCGATCAGTCGTTGGCCCGGGCGATCCAGTGGCGTACGCCGGTCGTGCTGGCGGCGCCGTGCTGCCATCACGATCTTCAGACCCAGCTCAGCCGAGTCCGTACCCCTGCTCCTTATGGATTGCTGGCCAGCGACGGGATCCTCCGCGAACGATTCGCCGACGTCCTCACTGACGCCTTCCGGGCCGCGATCCTGCGGCTCCATGGCTATCGGGTGGACGCGGTCCAGTTCGTCGAAAGTCACCACACGCCGCGCAACACCCTGTTACGCGCCATCAGAACCAACGCCCCTCCATCGCGGTCCCTGCAACGGGACTACGCCAACCTCACCGAGGCGTGGGGAGTTGAGCCGGCGCTCGCCCGAATGCTCGCCGAGTCGTCGCAAACGACTGCCGAGGCCAGCAATGATGAGAGGGCCCGCCACCATGTCTCATGATCATGAAACGCCGCTGATGCCCAACCCGGCGGCTCCCCGAGTGGCCCTTCACGACAACGAGATCCCCATCGACGAGAACGGTGTTCGGTCGTTGCTGGCGGAACAGTGTCCGCAGTGGGCAGACCTGCCGTTGTCGCTGGCAGGAGCCGGCACGGATAACCACATGTACCGGCTCGGCGATGATCTTGTGGTGCGGCTTCCCCGCACAGCAGAGAAGGCGCGTTCGTTGCAGAAGGAGCATCAGTGGCTGCCACGTCTGGCGCCACTGCTCACCTACGAGGTTCCTGAGCCGGTCTACGCCGGCGTACCGTCCGGAGACTTCCCCCTCGACTGGTCGGTCTTCCGCTGGATCTACGGTGAGGTGGCAGGCCCGGACACCGTCACGGACTGGGCCGGCCTCGGCACCGGGCTTGCGGAATTCGTACGGGAACTGCACGGCGCCGGCCTGATGGGTGCCGCGAGGGGCGACCTCAGCTCGAGCCAGGCCCGCCGCCCCCAGGGAGCCCGGCGGCACGGTCACATCGTCGAGCAGGTCCAACAGAACTTCGACAACTGCAGAATGATCATGGGATCGGAACTCGACCTCGACGCCCTGGAACAACTATGGCTGGCATCGCTATCGCTGCCGGAGCCTTCCGGACCTCACGTGTGGCGGCACAATGACCTCAAGCCCGCCAATCTCCTGGTCCGAGCCGGAAAGCTGCACGCCGTCATCGACTTCGGCGGCGGCCTCTCCGTCGGCTTTCCAGAATCAGAACACGATTCCCTCTGGCAGAGTCCACCCGAGACACGACAGGCCTACCGGGAGGCTCTTGAGATCGACGACCTGACCTGGATGCGCGTCCGTGCCCGCGTGATAGCCGGCAGCCTCGTCGGAATCCAGTACTACCGGCACAGCTGGCCCGCCGTCGCCGCCCGCTGCCAAGCGCTGCTCGAAGAAGTCCTTGCTGAGTCCACCGCATAGGTTGTTGGCCCGACTCATACACCGGCGGGTCAAAGCAGCAGATGCGCGATGTCGGCGCGCAGGCGCCCGGGGTCGGTGTGGTGGTAGGCGGATCCGCCCCAGGCGCGGAAGATCTGGCAGGTGTCGGCGCAGTCGTCGATGAGGACGGCGTCGGCCGGGGTCAGGCCGTAGCGCTCCAGGGTCGGGCCGAAGAATCGCTCCGGTGACTCCTTCTTCAACGCCCCGACCGACGAGGAGACGATCAACTCGTCAATGCGCAGGTCGCTCGTGAGCGCCCGTGGAGTGGCGCGGACAAAGCAGTCCATGTTGTCGGTGGCGACGGCGAGGAACGCGCGGTCGCGCAAGGCGCGGACGATGTCGGCCATGGCAGGATTGATCTTCGCGTCGCGGCAGTCGCGCAAGAGCTCTCGCAGGAGATAGTCGTCCTGGTATCCGTTTGGCAGGTTGAGATTCAGGGATGCGATGGCCTGTTCGTCGGTGACGTGGCCGCGCATCCAAGCACGGACGAATTCCTTACGACCACGGAACAGATCTTCCACCGCCGCGTTCAAGGGTCCCGCGAGAGGATGATCTCTGTCGCCGAGGATCGAGTCCCAGAACTGGGCGGTGGACAGAGTGTTGTACCAGTCGAAGAACACGAAGATCGGGGGCACGCTCTGACCTGTGGTCTCGGATGGCTTCGTCATTCTGTCGGGTTACGGGTCTGGCGTGGCCGGTGAGTGTACGAGCATCTGATTCGCATTCCAGATCTCGAGCGCCTTGCGCCGGCGTCTGATCTCGGCCACGATCCGCTGTCGCCGAACAGACAGGATCGCTACTTCGCGGATCGCCATGTTCCGGGTCCGGTTCCGTCCGCTGCCGTCGGGCATGCTGACGGTGCGGATCGCCTCGTCGACCTGGCGGAGCTGGGTCTCAAGATCGCCGAGCGAACATCCGGACAGGTCGGAGTCCGCGTCACCAACTGACATCCCTGATCCGCCCCTGCCTCTGTCCGCTCCGACACCGAAACTGCGGCAGCATCTTAGCCACGGGTGAGCAACGATCTCGTCACCACAGGTGGCACGGCATTTCAGCAGTCCTTGATCATGCTCGGCGTACTCGAACCGACCACGCTCCAGCCGACCAGTAGTCACCTCCGATGACGCTGATCTAGGGACCTTCGACCCGGTGTCGATCGGGGGCGCGGCGCCTATCGTGAAAGTGCGACAGCAGCTCTCCCGAGTCTGTACGCAGAACCGGGAGTCCCTCGAAGACTCCCGGTTCACCCATGACGTTGAAGGGCCGCACCCGCCAGTGCGGCCCTTCAACCGTCTCCAACTCCGACCGACGGCGGTCTGGTGCCTTTCGGCCCTACCTGCCCCGGCTGACGACCGGCAAGATCAGTCGAGAGGGGCTCACACCCGCCGAACCTGCGCAGGTGGGTCACCCTTAGGACGCCCTGCGGGGGGACCATGTCATCGGGGGAATGGTCTCGCGTCCGCCCCACACCCCGACCTACGGGGGACCGGGCCGATCGCGTGTCCGGATCAAGCCGGATCGAAGGCCCGACTGGCCAATTCCAGCCCTGCCTCCACCGTCCCCACGGTCAGTCCCGCCATCAGGTGCG
Organism: Microlunatus sp. GCM10028923; assembly: GCF_042666975.1. Classification (NCBI taxonomy): domain Bacteria; kingdom Bacillati; phylum Actinomycetota; class Actinomycetes; order Propionibacteriales; family Propionibacteriaceae; genus Microlunatus; species Microlunatus sp. GCM10028923. The sequence continues at coordinate 211,184 of NZ_JBHTFF010000005.1, forward strand.
GCCGGCGCACGCCGCGCCGTTTCAACTCCTGCAGCAGGACCCGGTGCCCCACGGTCGTCACCGCTGCGACACCCACGCTGATCAACAGACCGCGCTCGATCCTGCGGCGGGAGACGCGGAACCTCGGCTCATCCAGGACAGCGCGCACCGCGTCGGGACCGTCCTCACGAGCAGACCGCAGGGCAGCCACGTATTCGGGCTCTCGGTCCGTGCTCGATCCGCACCGGGTCTGATGGAGACCCAGCCCGAAGGCTCCGACAAGTTCAACGGCGCCGACGGCCCACCGAGCCCGCCGGCCGCCGAGATCACGCCTCACGCCGTCCAGAATCCGCAGGCCGAACCGCCCGCCGACCTGGATGATCATGGTCAGCCGAGAAGGTGGAACAACCGGCGCCTGCTTACCGCCGTCGACACTCATCTTCAAGATCACCACCTGGTTCCCTTGGGCCGTTCCGAATCGGCCCTCCGCAGCCGATCCTCGTCCTGCAACAGATCCCGCAGCTGGAACGCCTGGAGGAGCAGCCGGGAAAGTTCCCGCGGTGCCGCGGTCAGCGGGTTGTCCCGTTGCGCGGCCGCACTGACGTCGACGCCCAACTCGGTCACCGGATTTGTCCCCGCGTCGAGCGCCTCCTGGAGATCGAAATCCACCGCCTCGACCTCGCTGGCGAGCTTCCGGACCGCGCGCTGGGCCTGAGCCAACTGATCGCGGTAGGTGCCGCGGGCGAGAGCGATCAGCCCGTCCCGGTCGGGTAGCCCGGTCGAGTCGAGATGGTACGAGCCGGCATGCGGAATCGCATCCGGCAGCGCACCGACGCGGACCAGCGCGTGGATCAGTTGGCGACTGACCTGGAGCTGCTTGGCGTACCTGGTCGCCGAAATGGTCGACAGGTTCTGAGCCGCAGTCATCGTTCGGCCGACCCCCTTCTCGCTCGGGTTTCCGCTGCGGTCGCAACGGGAGCTCTCGACGCCTCACCGGCGGTTCCGGCAGGCCGTGATCGAGATCCGGCCTCGGCGCCGGACCCGGTCGCACGGTCGACGGTGGATGGCTGGTCGACCGGCATGGACCAAGGGAGTCGTACCTCGGCCACGACCCCGCCACCTGGCGCCGGGCGCAGGTTGAATTCGCCACGATTCGCCTGGACAAGGTTGCGGGTGATGGCGAGACCGAGACCGTGGCCGTCGCCGCCGACCCGGGTCCGGGTGAAGGGGTCGGCCAGCGTGTCAAGATCATCTTGGGTCAGGGTGTGACCGGTGTTGGTCACCGTCAGAACGGCCCAATCGTCCTGACGGGTGGTGGCCAGCTGGACGCGCCCACCCTGGACGTTGTGCTGAATGGCATTGCTCAGCAGGTTGGTGATGATCATGTGGACGAGCTGCTGGTCGGCGTAGCAGTCGATGTCGTTGAAGACGTAGCTGAGGTCGATCTGGCGGCGAACCGCCGTGGCACGAGTCTCGATCAAGACGTCCTGGCTGATCTGATCAAGGCTGATCAACTCGGGTTCGACCCGCGCATTCTCGGAGTCGGCAAGATCAAGGAGCGCTTCGACCAGGTGGATGGAACGGTTGTTGGTGGTACGCAATCGGTCGATCAAGAGCCGGAACTCCGCCGGGGTCGGCGGCGGCACCGATTCGTCGGCAGCGAGATCCAGGATGGCCTTGGTCGTGGCCAAGGGCGTCCGAAGCTCATGGGAGGCATTCACGGCGAAGCGTCTGTGGCTCTCGAACTGCTGATCAAGTCGACCGAGCATCTGGTTGAACGTCACTGCGAGGCGGGTCAACTGGTCCGGCGGACCGGTGACGGCGAGCCGATGGCGCAACTGCCCGCGCGCCGCCCGCCGGGCCGCGTCGTCCAGGTCGGACAACGGAGCCAGGGCTCGGCCGGCAACGATCCAACTCACGATGAACGAGGCGATCACCAGGACCAACACCACGCCTCCGGACACCAGCCACAGCGTGCGGAACAGGGCATCCGGTGTCGCGACACTGATCGTCCTTCCACGAGTGAGCCTGGTGACCGGAATCGACTCGTTGTTTTCGATCACGCGCGGAACAGCGAACATGTACGTCGGCAGCTGCTGCATCAGCACGTTGATACCGACCACCGCGACCACGCCGACGAGGGTCGCCAGCAACCCCGTCGTGATGGCGAGCCGCATCCGTACCGTGGGCCGAACGAACCGACGAAGCAGCCGGCGCAGTCTAGGCAGCATGATCGCCCTCCAGGATCCGGTAGCCGACGCCGGACACGGTGCCGATGATCGGTGGATCGCCGAGCTTCCGGCGAATCATGGAGATCGTGATCCTGATCGCGTTGGTGAACGGATCCGCGTGCTCGTCCCAGGCCTTCTCCAGCATCGTCTCCGCGCTGACCACGCCACCTCGAGCCTCGACCAGGAGCGCCAGCACGGCGAACTCCTTCTTGGTGAGCCGCACGAACTGGTCGCCGCGGAACACCTCGTGCCGGTACGGGTTCACGGTCAGACCCCCGTACGTCATCACCGGGTCCCGGCTGTCCGGATTGCGCCGGGCCAGGGCACGGAGCCGAACCACGAGTTCGGGCATGTCGAACGGTTTGCTGAGGTAGTCGTCGGCCCCCAGCTCGAAACCTGCGACCTTCTCGTCCAAGCGCCGCGCCGCCGTCAGCATGATGATCCGGACCTCCGGATACAGCCCGACCACCCGCCGGCACACCTCATCGCCATGCAGACCCGGCAAGTCACGATCCAAGATCACGACGTCGTAGTCGTAGATGCTGAGGTTCTCCAACGCCCGGAATCCGTCGTGTATGATGTCTGCCGCGATCGCCGCCCGACGCAGACCCTCATGGATGGCGTCGGCGAGCAGCACTTCGTCCTCGACGATCAGCACCCTCATCGCATCCACCTGACCTGTCTGCCCGTCCGGCTGGATCCGACCGAACGTTGATGCCCCCGCCTGCCAAGCCGCGCGGACCGGCAGCCCGGCCCCGTTCCCCCGAGGACGAGGCCACCCGCAGGTTGGCTGCCGGCCAGCCGATCGGATTCAACCGGCGCGACCAGTAAACCGACGGACTTGTACGGAAAACGTATGGAAGCCGGCCTCGGCTGATGGCCCGCCGCGAGGCCGTACCCACGGATCCTCACGACCGGCCCCCGCCCGTCGCCTCGGCGGGCGCCGTCAGATAGCGCTGCAGGGTGTCGCCGAGCCACGTGATCAGTTCCGCGCGTGGCATGTCGGCCACCGGTGGCAGGCCGAGCACGTACCGGCACAGGGCGGTGCCCAGGATCTGGCTCGCCACCAGACCGACCCGAGCGGTCGCCGAGTCCGGGTCCGGCGCAACCCGTGCGGCGAGGGCGGACAGCTCGGAGGTGAAGATCACCTGGTAGAGCCGGTCCCGTGCCGCCGGGTAGCCGACGGCGGCGTGCAACAGCGCGGTGAAGGTCTCGTCGCCTTCCCAGCGGTCCAGGAAGTGTTCGGCGAGCCGGCGCCCGATGGTGTCGACGTCCGCGCCGGACAGGTCCGGCAGGCGCAGATCGAAGTCGGCCGCGGCAGCGAAGAGCCCGTCCTTGTTGCCGAAGTAGCGCATCACCAGCGCAGGGTCGACGCCGGCGTCCGCCGCCACCGCGCGGATCGTCGTCTTCTGGTAGCCGTCGGCGGCGAACCGGTCCCGCGCTGCCGCCTTGATCAGGGCCTGAGTAGCGGCGGAGTTTCGGGGGCGCGTGGCGGACGTCATACCGGAAGCCTATGTCTACAACTGTTGATAACGGCCGGATCGGCCCTACCCTGGGTCATGTCAACAGTTGTTGACTTCCCTCAGGGAGGAGTTGCCATGACAGCAGCAACAGCGGACGTCATCGTGGTCGGCGCGGGGCCGGCGGGCCTGATGGTGGCCGGTGACCTGGCCGAGGCGGGCGTCGAGGTCGTGCTGATGGAGCGCCGCGCACCCGCGCAGTCGAACCTGACCCGGGCCTTCGTCGTGGCGCCCCGCACGCTGGAACAGTTCGACGCCCGTGGCATCGCCGATGACCTGGTGACGACCGGAAGCAAGCTGACCGAGATGCGGCTCTACGGTCGATTGCGGGTCGACTTCTCGAACCTTCCCAGTCGGTACCCCTACGAGTTGCTCACCCCGCAGTTCCGGACCGAGGCCGTCCTGCAGGCGAGGGCCGTACGGGCAGGTGTGCGGTTCCAGTGGCAGACCGAAGTCACCGGGCTGAGTCAGGACGAGGACGGGGTGGAGCTCCACACCACGGAGGGACCATGGCGGGCCCGGTACGTCGTCGGTGCCGACGGAGTCCGCTCCTCGGTGCGGCGGGCGCTCAGACTGCCGTTCCCGGGCGAAGTCGTGCTGCAGTCGATGATCTTGGCCGACGTGCAGTTCACTGATCATCCGGACGCGGAGATGCGCGCCGACGCCAACCGGGACGGCTTCGTCTTTCACGTACCGTTCGGCGACGGCTGGTACCGGCTGATGGTGTGGAACCGGAACAACGAACAGCCGGCGCACGCCCCGGTCGCCCTGGACGAGGTCCGGGGCATGCTGCACTCGATGTACGGAACGGACTTCGGGATGACCGAAGCCCGCTGGACCTCCCGCTTCCAATGCGACGAGCGCCAGGTCGCCCAATACCGAGTCGGCCGGGTGTTCCTGGCCGGCGATGCGGCGCACACGCACACACCGTCCGGCGGGCAGGGCATGAACACCAGCCTGCAGGACGCGGCCAACCTCGGCTGGCGACTCGCGGCCGCAATCCATGATCACGGACCCGCTCACGTCCTCGACGACTATCACCGGGAACGGCATCCGGTCGGCCGTCAGGTGATCGCCAGCAGCGGCGCCATGATGCGCGTGGCCAAGACCGGTTCACCGATCATCCGCGCCCTGCGGACTGCAAGAATCGGTGGCATCTCCATGCACCGTGCCGCACCGCAGCACGTCGCCGACGGACTGTCCGGAATCGGCTTCGACTACCCCGCACCCGCCGGCGCGGACTCTCGGATCGGCAATCGAGTTCCCGATCTCGAACTGGAGGACGGCAGCAGACTCTACGAAGCGCTGCGAGGCGGCCGTTTCGTGATGATCAAGGGAAGTGGCGGCAACGGCGACGCGGCGGCCGGCTTCGGCTGGCGCGGCCCGGTCACCGAGGTCGCCACCGCGCAACGGCCCGAAGCCGATCTCCTGATCCGTCCCGACGGCCACCTGGCCTGGGCGAGCTGACCATGATCACGTGCCGCACCCTTCCCACGAACCGGGCAACACGATGATCAACAACGCCGCCCGCCAAGATCACGGCGGTGCGCCGTCCCCGGTATCCGGGTCAACGAGGCTGGTTGGCAGCAGCCTCGGCGAGCGCTTCCGCGGAGTCTCGGACGGCCGCCTCCAGCTCGAGAGCCAGCTTGTCGAGGGCCGCTGTGTCGGGCTTGCCGCCGGCCGCCTCGATCAACGCCTCGGCCCTGGCTCGAGCCCGGGCGACCTCGGCCAGCCGGCTCCCCTTCTGCACCCGCGCCAGCAGTTCCTTCGACGGCTCGTACCCCTCGATCTCGCTGCCGGCTGACTGGAGCTGGTCAGCGTAGGACTCCAACCGGATCTGGGCTGCCGACCGCTCCGGGCAGTTCCGGTCGGGGTCCTCGCTGCCCGTCGCCTCACAGAAGAAGTACGGAGCCGCCGCCTCGGTCGTCGCCGGCGCGGAGCTGGTGGCCACCACGACCACGCCGACCCCGGCGACCACCGCCGCCACCACCCCCGCAACGGCGTACAACGTCCGCCGTCCGCGACCACCGCCCACGGCTTTGACCGGGACCGCGGCCGGGCTTTCGGCTGGCGGAGCCAGGTCCGCCGTCAGCGCGGACAGCGCGCTCGGCGTCTTCGCCTGCAGCGCCAGCCCGACCCGGTCGTCGAGGTCGACCTGGGTCAGCCGGCCCAGCGCGTACTGCCGCTGGATCTGTTCGATGCACGCCTCGCGCACGGCTTCGATCATGGGCTCGAGTTCCGTCGCCGCAGCCGGCTTCGGTCGCTGATCGGGCATGCCCGCCTCCTCCGTCGACATCGGGGAAGGGATGTCGGCTTCAGTGTGCCCCAGCGTGACCCCCTCGATCCGTTGCCGCGCCGGACGGACGGAGGCCAGGCAGGTCAGCCGATGGGGCCCTCGAACGCGTACACCTGGTCATCGTGCGGCAGTGGCTTGGGCTCGCAGACCGACTCCGACACGTACCCTCCGTCGCGCAGGAACCGGTCCCCGATCTCTTCGACACAAGGGGAATAGCCCTCACTCCAGAGTGCGTGGGCGCCGTTGTCGTTGAGGCTGATCAAGATGGTGGACGTGCGGTTCAACTCATGGGCATTCCGCGCACCTTCGTACGGCGTTGCCGGATCACCCTCGGACTGCACCATCAGGATCGGCTCCGGTCCGGAGAGCTCGATCGTGCGGGGCGTCGGCTCGTACTCCCAGAACGCGCAGGCCTCGGCGGCGTTGACGTACCCCACAAAGGGATACTCGGCTCCGTCTTGATCAGCTCGGGAGGTGTAGTAGCTCGGGAGATCGTTCCACTGCGAGTCGTTGCACTGGATGGCGATCGAGGCGTCAGCCAGGTCCACCTCGGTGGTCAGTTCGGTGTCGGGTGCCTTCTTCGCGGCATCGACCAGATCCTGGGCGGACGGCTCGGCGCCCTGATCCTCATCGATGGCGGCCGCACCTTCAACGGCAACCTTCTGGTGGTACTGCATGGCCTCGGCCACCTCGGGGAACTTGTCCCCGTACAGGCCGCCCGAGACTGCATCATCGAAGGACTCCGGCCGCATCACGGCCTCACCGGCGGCCGACCGCTCGGCGATCTTGGACCGGATCTCGTCATAGGACCGGGCCACGTCCTCGACGGTCTTGCCGAACTTGTACGTCTCGTGGTGTCGGGCCAACCAGGGAAAGAACATCCCATCGCGCCGCCGCTGGAACGCCCAACCGTCGCCGGCGACCACGGAGTCCCAATCACCGGTCCAGTCCATGTTCGAGTCCAGCATGAACCGACCGACCCGGTAAGGGAACGTATCCGCATACCAGGCACCGAGCCAGGTGCCATAGGAGAATCCCACGTAGTTCAGGACCTCCGCCTTGAAGTAGGCGCGCAGGAAGTCGAGGTCGTACACGGTCTGCTGGGTGCTGACGAACTCGGCGTACTCGACGTCACCGCAAGCGCTGGCCACCAACTGGGCCAGATCGGTCTCGGCCTGCCAGGTCTGATCGTTGCGGACCTTGTGGTCCGGGACGGAGGTCAGTTCGGCCAGCCGGCCGTTGGTCGCCTGGCACGACAACGGCGTACTCTCCCCCACCCCGCGCGGGTCGAAGCCCACCAGCTCGAAGCGCTCGAACAGCCAGGGCTTGCCCTTCGCCATCTCGGCGGGCAGCTTCACTCCGGCGATGTTCGGGCCGCCCGGGTTCGCGGTCAGGAGCCCGCTCGATGATTCGGAGGTCGGCAGGCTGCGCGAAATCGAGAGCTCGATGTCCGGATGATGGTTGGGATTGTTCCAGTCCATCGGCACCTTGATCATCGCGCACTTGATCTCCGGTGCCTTATCGAAGGACTCCTTGATCTCACCGTTCCAGTCGCAGGTCTTCCAGGTGACTTCTTGATCAAGGTAGCGCTGTGGGATCTCGGGTGTCTGAGCTTCCTCGGCCTGTGCCGCGGGCGCACCGCTCAGCACGGAGATGATCAACGCGGCCGCGGCCAGGGCCGAGACAGCAAGACGGGGACGAAGACGCATGGACGACCTTCCGCAATGATCTGTGAGTCCCCGAGTCGACGCTTCGACCGACCCTATCCGGGCCTCTCTCGCGCCAACAACTCCGGTGGCAGGTGGAGCGACGAAGGCCGGCGATCAACTCGTAGGTGATCAAGGCAGTGCGCTCCCCTCCCGAGACCTGCCACCGATGTCGCCGTGGCACGGCCTTCGCTGGTGATCACGTATTGCAGTCGGATCTGCACGCCGCACTCAGCGCGAGTTCGATCCCAGGACCAGGCAAGGGATCAGCCGGCGGGTGCGAAATCGCCGGACCGCCACGGCATCTCCTGCAGCACCCACGTGTTGCCGTCCGGATCGGCGAAGGGGACGAAGAGCATCCCGCCGGGGTGCTCGTCGACCTCCCCGAGCTCGACGCCCCGCGCCGCCAACTCGGTCCGGGCCGCGCGCGCATCGGCAACGACGAGATGCAAGGCGCGGAGCGAGCCCGGCACCTGGTCGGCAAGGTCCGGCAGGCCCGAGCACAAGGTGATCGAACAGGCAGAGCCCGGCGGGGTGAGCTGCACCACCCGGATCCCCGGCTTCGGTTCGACATCCACATCAACGGCGAACTCGAGCAGTTCGGTGTAGAACGCCTTCGCCCGGTCGATGTCGGCGACCGGAACCGGCACCAGTTCAAACTTCATCTCGATCATGGTCTGTCTCCCTCACTGTTGGTTGTCAGGTGAGACTGGCGCAGCCGGCCGTACTCATCGGCCTTGCGCGCCTGAGGTCAGCAGCCAAGTGATCAAGCGGACCTTCTCACCGGAACCCGATCCGGCCTACAGGGCCGTTGACACGATGAAGGCCAGGACGCCGATGAAGACGATCAACAGGATCGCCAGCAGCGCCAGGAAGACGATCCGGAAGACTCTGGCTCCGCCGCTCTTGGGACTGCCTTCGGCCTTGACCCTGGCCCCGGTGGTGAGGTTGCGCAGTTCGACGACTTCGATCCGTCCTGACCTGTCCGGCCGATCAGGGACTTCGACCTGATCACCCTCGTGGACGCTGCCGGCGATCGACAGGCCACGCAGCATGACCTCGACCAGCGACTCGTCTGGTCGACGGAGGCGAAAAGTGAGCGTGGTCGACCCGGACCGGCCGGTCGAATCGCCGATGCCGACCTGGCCGGGCTGGGTCACCACCGACACCGACTCGGCGCGGCCGACCAGTGGTCTGGCTGGCCCAGCTGCGGAGTGGGCCGGCTCGGGCAACCGGCCGCCGTCGTGGTTGGGAAACTCCGTCGACTCGGTCATGAGATGACTCCTGGTGGTCGCAGCCTGATCGAACAGCCTTCGAACCCTAGCTTCCGGGCGTGCGAAACGGCCGCTTCTGTACGGGCCCGCGATCCTGCGAGATCCAGGATTACTTGAATTCAGGCCTTGGCGACGCGACACGGTCCGGATCGTCAACCCCGGCAGCACCTAGCGCCGAGGTACGGAGCGAACAAGATCACGAACCGACCTGACGCGCTGACCCCGGCGGCTACGGCGCCGTGCCGACCAGTAGCTGCCTACGGGGCAGTCGCCTGGTGGAGTGCCGTCGAAACGCCAACTGATGGCACCGGGACCCGAACGCCTCGCACTGACGTATGATCCACCGACTGATAACACCGTTATGCCATGGGCCTGACACCGATCGCCAACAAAGGAGACCGACATGACCCAATACTTCCTAAGCCTTCCGCACGACTCCGAAGAAGAGCCGACGATGGCCGACATCGACCCCGCGGAGCTGCAGGAGCTGTTCGCCGCGGTCGGTGCGTTCAACACCGCGCTCGAGGAGGCGGGAGCGTTCGTGACCGCCGGCGGCCTGCAGCCGCCCTCGACCGCAACGACCGTTGACTGCTCCGGGGACAGCCCCGTCCTCACGCCGGGCCCGTTCGTCGAGGCGAAGGAGTACCTCGGTGGGTTCTGGATCATCGAGGCCGAGAACGACGACGCCGCGATCGAGTGGACCAAGCAGGCCTCGCGGGCGTTGCGCAGCCGGGTCGAGGTGCGGGCCCTCCAGGAAGCACCGGCCTGAGTTCACGTACGGCAAGCCCTACAGCGCCTGATTCAGGGGCCGGTGGGTGGCACCGTGCAAGCCGGGCGGCCGGCTCGGGTCAGGAGTCCGGCGTGGCGGGTGAGTAGACGAACAGCTGGTTCGCACGCCAGGCCTCGAGTGCCGCTTGCCGGCTCCTGATCTCGGCCGCGATCCGGCGCCGGCGAACCGACAGGATCGCCACCTCGCGCATCGCCATGTTCCTGGTCCGGTTCCGACCGGCACCGTCGGGCATGCTGACCGTGCGGATCAACTCGTCGACCTGGGTGAGCTGAGTCTCCAGCTCACCCATGGAACAGCCGGACAGGTCGGAGTCTTCGTCACCAGACTGCCCTGTCCGCTCTTCCGTCCGAACAACACCGGGGGTCACGCGTGCCGGAACCGCCGCGAGCCCCTCATCCACGATCACGTCCTGGACCGCCTCGGCAAGATCCTCCCAATGCCGCACCCAGTCGTATCGTCCAGCCGCACGGGCCTGCTCAGCCGCACGCAGCACCTCGGCGCGCAACTCGTATAGACTCGACGCCGCTGCCCTCATCCTGGCTGCCTCCCCCACGTTCACCAGGTGCATTCCCATCGCCCGTGACAGACCCCGCAGCAATCCGCACGCACCAGGATGCCCGACCAACCACCTGTCGTGTCAACCGGTACCAACGGTCACCGAGACTCGTCAACCCCGACATCGTCGATCCGTACCGGCCGATTGCCGCGGCCGCCGGGTACCGCCCGGCGGTGCAGACGCCTACCGTGACCCGCATGGAAAACCGCGACCGGCGTGATGGCGGCGGGTGTGCATGAGTGCTCCACGGCCGCCGACCGGATACCTGCTGCCGCCGAAAAGGCATGCCACCGCGGCGATCATCCTCAACCTTCTCGGCATCGCCGCCATGCTCTGGATGCTTTACGAGGCGATCGGGATCGAGCACATCTTCGACTACCAGGGACTCTCGAACGACGACGCCGAAGCGAAGGCAGCGCGCGACATGGCCGAGTTGGTGTGGGACCCCGCCGGGCTCGCCGCGACGACGTTCATCCTCGTGGTGTCCATCGTGATCCACCTGATCGCACGGCACCTCGCCAAGCCGGGTCGGAGCACCACCACCAAGGTGACCATGATCATCTCCGTCGTGTTCTACACGCTCTCGTTCTTCAGGATCTCCATGGTGATCCCCTTGTTGTTCTCTGCCGTGGGAAGCGTGAGCGCAACAGCACAGAACGAGCCGGACACGCGCATCCCGAGCGCGCAGGAACTGAAGATCGAAGAATCCCGGCTCGTGGTGTATCACGACACCAACGGCACCCGCGTGACGACCGTGCTCACGAATGCGACCGACGAGCACTGGCAGTCCGCGACCATCAAGATCACCGTCCTTGCTGCCGATGGTGCGGCCTGCACAGAGGGCAAGGTGGAAGAGGAGTGGCTCGCACCAGGAGAGCGCAGGGAGGTCGTGACCTCGTTCCTCGACCCGACAGACGATTTCTCCGACCCCTCGTGCGTACCTGAGAACGTCAAGGTGTCCCGGGTACGTGTCGATGTGGACTCTCGAAAGGAGATCGATCCCTTCGAGTACACGAGCAGCGCGGCTGAACCCGTGTTCACGTCCCTCTCGCCCGTCGAGGAGACCGAGAGCCATTCGAGCGAGGTGAAGGTGTCCGTAGCAGGGATTCTCGCCCCCGAGTCCATGAAGCTTCGCGACCGCACCGGGTCACTGCCAAGAAGGTTCGAGATCGCTGACGCACAAGGACGTCGACTGGCTTGGTGCTTCGAGCCTGGCAAAGTCGCGGAAGACGGCAGCTTCACCACCGACGAATATCTCCGCCGGGTTGACCCTGGCAAGTTCGTCAAGGCGATCACGGTCCCGGAATGCTAGGGCGGGCAGCCACGATCGGGCTTCTGGTCGGCGAGCTGGTCGAGCACGAAGGTCAGAATCGGCCGCTTCCAGTGATGTCGGTGGGCGCGTGGGACTCGAACCCACAGCCCGCGGATTGCAAGCGCGCAGCAATCCGCTGACACCCGTGTTTCTGAGCCTCAACAGATACCGCCAGTCCGCCGGAGGACGGTCCCGCGGCCGCACGTTGACACCAGTTGACTCCACGCACTTGTCAGCTTGAGCCTTCGAGAGGTTGTGCAACAGACACGATCTGGTTCCCGGCGGACGGCTTCTGCGGCAAGGGCAGGCATCCGTGCGGGCTGACGCTCTCCGGCTGGCGGACCTGATCGGAGGGCTGTGCGGGTTGTGCGGTTCGGCTCGCTGGCATGACGGCGGCCGTACAGCTGACCCCGTCTCGGCTCACAGAACTTCACCGCCCGGAGGTCAACGATGCCCCAGCAAGGTTTGAGCCGACGTTCCCTGATCCACACCGCAGCAGCCGTCGGAGCCGGCGCCGCGATCACCGCGGTTACCAGACACGATTTCATGGACAGGACCCTGGACAGAGCCGGCCGGCCCGCACAAGATTCGAACACTCGCCAGGAATCACAAATCCACAACTCGAGACCACCTGCACGTCATCCGACCAGGCCCAGGAGGCCGGGATGAGTCTGCGGTCGAGTTGAGGCAGGGTGTCCTGCGCTTCGCCGCCGATCTACTCGGCTGGACTCTCGCGTGAGTTGACGCTGGTGGCCGCCCAGGTCGCGAGGAGATGGAGTTGATCTTCGGCGGGTGAACCGGGGGCGGCGGTGTAGGCGATAAGGACGAGGCCATCGGCGGGGAGTTCGAGGGCGTTGCCGGTGAGTTCGATGTCACCGACGGCGCGGTTGTGGAGGAGTTTGCGGGTGGTGCGGTGCAGGCGGACGTTCTGGGTGGCCCAGCGGGTGACGAAATCGTCGCTGCGGGTGGAGAGTTCGCCGACGAGGTCGCTGAGGGCGCGATTGCGGGGGTCGCGGCCGGCTTGGGTGCGGAGGGCGGCAGCGAGGTCGTCGGCGACGGATTCCCATTCGAGGTAGACGTCGCGGGCGCGGGGGTCGAGGAACAGGAACCGGGCCAGGTTCAGCGGGAGTTTGTCGTTGTCGAGGGCGCCGCCGTAGAGGGCTTGGCAGAGCGGGTTGGCGGCGAGGATGTCCATGGTTTCAGTGCGGACGTAGGCGGGGATGCCGGTCAGCCCGGCGAGGATCGAGGTGACGGCTGGCCGTAGTTCGCTTCGCTGGGGCCGCGCCGGCCGACGAGCTGCGGCTGGTTCGTGGGATGCGCGGGCGAGGTCGAGGAGGTGTTGGTACTCGGCTTCGTCGAGCCGCAACGCTCGGGCGACGGCCTCGAGGACAGCGTCGGAGGCACCGGCGAGGTGGCCGCGTTCGAGCCGGGCGTAGTAGTCGACGCTGACCCCGGCGAGAAGTGCGACTTCTTCGCGGCGGAGGCCGTTGACGCGGCGGCGGTCGCCGAAGGCCGGGAGGCCGACTTGTTCTGGGGTCAGCCGGGCTCGGCGGCTGGTCAGGAACTCCTGGATGTCGCTGCGGCGGTCCACGTTTCCGACGGTACGGGCTCCACCGCCCGAGAAGACAGGTTCTGCCAGTACATGGCTCAGCAGTCACTGGTTCCGCCCGTGGCCGACGCGTTTGATGGACGACACATCGAACAGAAGGGCACTACAGATGCAACAGGTACGACTCGGATCGTCGGGGCTGAAGGTCAGCCGGATCGCGCTGGGCTGTATGAGTTTCGGTGACGGCTCCCGGATGCCGTGGGCGTTGGGGGACGAGGCCGGCGAGCCGATCTTCAGGCAGGCGATCGAGCTGGGCATCACGTTCTGGGACACCGCCAACATCTACGGCCACGGCAGCTCGGAGGAGATCGTCGGCCGCGCGCTGCGGAAGTACACCAGCCGAGACGACATCGTGCTGGCCACCAAACTGTTCCAGCCGATGCACGACGGCCCCGGCGGTGGCGGACTGTCCCGGCGGGCCGTGATGGAGCAGATCGACGCCTCACTGCGCCGGCTTCAAACGGACTACATCGACCTGTACCAGATTCACCGGTTCGACCCGGCCACGCCGATCGAGGAGACGATGGAGGCGCTGCACGACGTCGTGAAGGCGGGCAAGGTCCGCTATCTCGGCGCTTCGTCGATGTGGGCCTGGCAGTTCGCGTCGATGCAGCACGCCGCCGACCTCGGTGGCTGGACCCGGTTCGTGACCATGCAGGACCAGTACAGCCTGCTGCACCGCGAAGAGGAGCGGGAGATGTTCGGCCTGCTCGCCCACCAGGGCGTCGGGTCACTGCCCTGGAGCCCGCTCGCCGCGGGCCGACTGGCCCGGCCGTGGGGCGAGACCGGCACCGAACGATCGGCCAAGAACCCAGACGTCGACATGTACGGGACGCCGCTGTTCCTGGACAGCGACCCGGCGATCGTCGACACCGTGCAACAGATTGCGGAAGCTCGGGGTGTGTCGATGGCGCAGGTCGCGCTGGCTTGGGTGCTGCACAACCCGGTCGTGACCGCGCCGATCATCGGATCGACGAAGCCTCATCACCTCACCGACGCTGTGGCGGCGCTGGACATCGTCCTGACCGAGGACGAGCTGACCGCACTGGAGCAGCACTATGTTCCGCGCCGCCCGACCTACTTCCGCTGACGTTTCGTTACCTGCAAGGACATTGATCATGATCACCAGAACACTCGGCGCCAGTGGGCTCGAGGTCTCCGCGCTCGGGCTGGGCTGCATGGGACTCAGTCACGGCTTCGGCCAACCCGTCGATGATGATCACGGCATCGCGCTGATCCGTGACGCCGCCGACCGCGGTGTCACGTTCTTCGACACCGCCCAGGTCTACGGGCCGTACACCAACGAGGAACTCGTCGGGAAGGCCCTCGCCCCAGTCCGAGACCAGGTCGTGATCGCCACCAAGTTCGGCTTCGGCATCCAACCCGGCCAACCGAACACACTCGACAGCCGTCCCGACCACATCCGCGAAACGGTCGACGCGTCACTACAACGGCTCGGCGTCGAGAAGATCGACCTGCTCTACCAGCACCGCGTCGACCCCGACATTCCGATGGAGGAAGTCGCCGGCACCGTCAAGGACCTGATCACCGCGGGCAAGGTCGACCACTTCGGCCTCTCCGAAGCCGGCGTCGAGGCGATCCGCCGCGCCCACGCCGTCCAACCCGTCACCGCGCTGCAAAGCGAGTACTCACTGTGGTGGCGCGAACCCGAAGCCGAGATCCTGCCCACTCTCGCCGAACTCGGCATCGGGCTCGTCCCGTTCAGCCCACTGGGCAAAGGATTCCTCACCGGCGCCGTCAGCACTGACTCGACGTTCGAGGCCGGCGATGTCAGGGGCCGGCTGCCGCGGTTCGGTCGGCCGGAGCCGCAGGCCGACCGCCGCCTGGTCGACCTGGTCACCGAGATCGGGGCGCGCCACCAGGCCACCGCCGCACAGGTCGCACTCGCCTGGCTGCTCGCCCGTCACGACTGGATCGTGCCCATCCCCGGCACCACCAAGCTCCACCGGCTCGCCGAGAACACCGCAGCAGCCGACCTCCACCTCACCGCCGACGAACTCGCCCAGATCACCGCCGCCTCCGACCAAGTCGACAACACCGGCGACCGCTACCCGGCCGCCATGCAGGCCTGGATCAACCGCTGAATTCCGCCCCGATGACCGCACCCCTGCCGCGCCGCACCCTCCTGCTCGGCGGCCTCGCTCTCGGCGCCGCCAGCTGCACCCGCACCGAGCCCGACGACCAGACGCCTTCGCCATCCGCCGGCCGGTCTGGGCGGGTGCTGCTGGCCTACTTCTCCCGAGCCGGGGAGAACTACTACAACGGTGACCGCCGCAACCTGACCGTCGGCAACACCGAGGTCCTCGCCACCATGATCAGCGAGCAGATCGACTGCGATACCTACCGCATCGAGGCCACCGACCCGTACCCCGACAGTTACGACGCCACCGTACAACGCAACACCACCGAACAAGACGCTGACGCCCGGCCCGCGATCGCCAACCCGCTCGCCTCGATCACTGACTACGACCACGTCCTGCTCGGCAGCCCGATCTGGAACCAACGACCACCGATGATCATGACCACCTTCACCGAAGCCCACGACTTCACCGGCCTCACCGTCCACCCCTTCGTCACCTACGCCGTCAGCGGACTCGGCAGCACCGAACGCGTCTACACCGACACCTGCACCGGAGCCCGCATCAACCCCGGCCTCGCCATCCAAGGCGAAGAAGCTGGCGACCACCCCACAGACGTCGAGGATTGGCTCCGCAGATCCAACCTCATCTCCTGACCGCTGAACCCCTCGAACGTGATCGGATACCAGGACATCAACTCCACGTCGGCGGTCGGTCTGCAGGTGATCAGTCTGGTCTGCTGTCGTGCTTCGCCGGGTTGTGCCGGCCGCGGCGGGTCCATCGATTGCGTGATCTGCCATGATCGGACGGCGCCGAGGGGGTGTGTCGGACGAAGATCACGAGTTGCTGACCCTGCGGGAGGCGGCCCGGGGGCACCGAGCCGCCCTTCTCCATCCCGTACCCAGATCGATCGGCCGCAGACCAACCCGCTCACGGCGAGTGGTCTCGCATGCAGGGACTAGTCGGGTGTGGATTGCTGGTCGTTGATCCGGCGGGCTTCGGCGAGTTGGTCCTCGAGGATGATGATGCGGCAGGCGGCGTCGAGGGCGGTGCCCTGGTCGACGAGTTCGCGGGCGCGGGCGGCGAGCCGGAGCTGGTAGCGGGAGTAGCGGCGGTGTCCGCCCTGGGACCGTTGCGGGACGATCAGTTTCGCCTCGTCCAGGCTGCGCAGGAAGGCGGGCGTGGTGCCGAGCAGTTCCGCGGCGCGGCCCATGGTGTAGGCGGGGTAGTCCTCGTCATCGAGGTTGGACGGGCCGGGATCCGGCGTCGTGCTCATACAGGCTCCATCTGAGGGCGGATGCGCGCCCCCTTTCCACGCGAAAGGGCCCCCGGGTGCCTTCTGGCACCCGGGGGTCTCTGTCAGGAATTTCCCATTCCCGGCCGTGAGGCCGGGCCTGTGCTTGGACAGCGCATGGAAGCTGTCACTCCTACGGGGACTGCACACTGCGTAACTGGTGACCACCTCCTTCCGCGACGGGAACATCCCGCCCGCCGCGCGTTCCGCTGGCGGGCGCCGGCGTGTTCCTGTCCTGCCTTTCGCAACCAACAAACGAAATCTCCCGGCTGGCCGGCGACAGTTACTGCTCGGGGTGTCTCCGACCAGCCGGGGCCCTACCTACGCTCGCCGGGGCTTCGAGCGACCTTCGACCAACAGGCCCCGACGGTGTAGTCCTGCGTTCCTTCACACTCTTCAGACCTTGGACAGATCGGTAGTCTGTCCGCCTCAGCTCCACTAATCGACTCTTTCGACTCCAGAAACGCTACTCATTCCGAGTATGGATGTCTACATCCGACACTAGAGATTTCTGAGGCTGTCCGCGACGGCCAGAGGTCGTCAGCGTCGACGCTTAGCGCGGAAGCCGACGGGCGCCGTGTGGGCTCCCCGGATGGTCCTCAAATGTGAGTGACCCTGCCCTCGGCGGTCACGGTCTCGGCTGGGTGATGGTGGCTGGGTCGAGTTGTCCGGTGGCGATCTGGGTGGCCAGGTCTGTGAGGAGGTGGTGGCCGGCGCGGGCGTGGTCTCGGAGCAGTTTGAATGCCTGGTCCATGTCCAGGCCGGCGTGCTGGGCCAGGACGCCCTTGGCCTGCTCGATCGCGATCCGGCTGTTCAGCGCGGTCTGCAGCTGGATCGCGAGCCGTTCACCGGCCTCGGTGGCCTGGTGCTGCAAGAGGGCAATCGTCGCGACGTCGGCCATGGCCTGACCGACCTGGATCGCGTCTCCGGACAGCAGAGTCCCTGGTCGCTGGAACAGGTTGAGCGCTCCGATCGTGCGGTCGCGCAGTCGTAGCGGAAGAGCGTAGATCGGGCCGAACCCGACGGCCCGGAGCTGCACGGCCAGGACCGGCCACCGCGCCGCCTGCTCCGCCAGAGTCGGCGCCGCGATCGGTGTGCCGGACCGGTAGCAGTCCAGACACGGGCCCTGCTGGTTCTGCAACTCGAACAGCTCCAGCAGCCGGGTCCGCTCCGACGATGCCGCCATCACCCGCAGCCGGCCGCGGGGATCGGCCAGCATCAGCCCGGCCGCGGCCACGTCCAGCACTTCGACCGAACTTGAAACCAGCACGTCCAGAAGGTCAACGACATCGAACTCGCCGACCAGATTGTCGGCCAACCGAACGAACAAACGTCCGAGCTGGACCTCGCGGGAATCGATCATGCTCATCTCACTGCCCTCTTCGTCACAGTCATCATCTCGCAACGCCGGCTCCCGGTCGATCACCGGACGCACCGCCTCGATCAACGGCTGATCGTTTCGATTCGGGGCAGGAGACGTGACCTCGGCAGGTAGTCCATAGGCGTCGCTCCGCCGGGATGTTGCGGTCGACCTCTGGGTGCGCGAGGGGCGCCTACGATGGCCTCATGGGAACAGCGACCAAGATCATCATTGCTGTTCTGCTCGTCGCCTCGGCCGTTGTGCTCGTCGTCCTCATCGCTGATCCCGGACCTGCAGAACTCCGAGCCGCCGACTCGGCCTGGCTCGAATGCGTTGACTGATGCCTGAGGCGGGCCTAGGTTGAGGGCACGGCATCCACGATGACGGGTGCCCGTTAGTGGTCCTGGACCCCGACCGACGTCGTCCCTAGCCATCTTTCAAAAGCTGGGGGACGCGCGATCCGGCGAATGTCGGGGGGCTTCCGGGTCGCGCGTTCCTCGCACCGTTTGTTTGACCGAGCACCCCGCGCTCGGTCGTACCACGCCGTCACCGTTGACGGGGTGGATCTGGACCCCCGATTCTCTGGACCTCAACGGCCGGTGCCTCTGGGGACGCGGCGAAGCTCGTAAGACCCTACGGACCCACCGTTTGGTCAATCCACGGCCGAGCTACCCGTCCGCCAACCAGAGGCCTCGGCCAGACCCGACTCGGCAGCCCGCTGTGGACCGGTCGCGTTGGGGCCGCGGCGTAGACTTGGGGTAGTTCCGGAATCGACGGCATCCCGGTTTGAGATGCCAGCCATACCGGCCCCGTTGAGGGCGGACACGATGGCACGACAGCCGGCTTCACAGGTCTCCGGCGTCTCCTCCCGATGTCGACGACCGGCCGTCACTGGCTCGATGGTCAGGTCCAGGTCGTACGCGATCGTCCGTCCTCTTCAGGAGGAACTCCCATGACCAATGACCGTGACCGCAACCTGGTCACCACAGCTGTCGCCGAGCCGTCGACTCCGCGGCTCCGGCTACGGAACACGACCAGCCCCAGCAGCGCGTTGGACGGCGGTTGGTGGCCGCGCTCGACGAACCCGGTCGCCGAACTGCCCGGCCTGATCCTGGCACTGGACAAGATCCACGGCCCGGTACAGCGGATGGTGCTCCACCGCGCCGATTGGACCCACCGACCTCGGCGCCTCGGGCTGGACGGCCGAGTCATCCGGCTGGCCTACTTCGACAGCCACCCATCAGGCCTGGTGACGGCATTCAGCTCGACCTTCCTGAGCGGCCGGACCGACCTCTTGGTCGTGCCCGCCACGACCCGGCGTGACATCGCCACCGCCGCAATGAACGCCGCCGCAGACCAGGGCAACCGCCTCCGGGCCCGGCAAATCCTGACCTACCTGACCGACACGATCGAACAATCCGGCGTGCCCGGCGCCGAAGGCGACTGGGAGAACGAAGGCGGCAGCCGGCCAACACCCCTGCCCCAGATGATCTCCAGCACGGGATGACCCGAGACCACCGACCAAACGCCGCGTCCGCATTTGATCATGAAACGGCCCGAGTCAGTGAGCCACCACCGACCTGAGCCTAGGAGCCCGGCACCCGCTCGCAGCAAGGCCCGGATCCATAGAAAACAAGCCTAACCAAGGCGGAGGAAACCCGGACCGAGGACCGCGACCTCGTGACCGCGGTCCTCGGTTGACCGGCGTCCGTTCACAGTTCCCGACACAGGTGTCGGAGTGCTGGCCGGAGAGAACGCTCGGGGTTCGTCCCCTCTGGCAAGCACCACCGACGCAACTGCAGGCCACGTTCGCAGTACCAGACCTGCAAAGAAGGTCAACGCGCCGGAAGTAGGGACTTTCGACCGGTGCCAACCCCACCCCGCGATCCCTACCGTGAGAGGGCGCGACTGCAACTCATCTCCCGAGTCTGTGCGCCGAACCGGAAGTCCCTCGAAGACTCCCGGCTCACCCATCACGTTGAAGGGCCGCACCCGCTAGTGCGGCCCTTCAACATTTCTGGAGCTTCCAACCGGCCCGCCGTTCGAGCGACACTTCTCCCCCACCGCCGGCCCAGCTGCGCCAGCGACGCGCAGGCCCGGTACTCAACGATCACCTGATCCCAATCGACCGCGTCCACAACCGGCCTCAGCTGGGCTGATGTTCCGGAACGCTCCACGCCCAAATCTTCCAGCCAGTCCCTTCGTGGCCGCCTGATCGCGCCTCGGCGCACTCATCGGCCACACCGTCAACCTGATCCAACTCCCCCGGCACCATGAACGTCAGCTGGCATCCGGGCCACCTGATCGGCCCGGTCACCGACATGATTACACGTGACCGTTTTGAGCAACTCCGCCGATCGGCTAGCACCACAGAATTCCCTTGTATCCAAGGGACTCACAGGGTGGGCCCCGTGGGACTCGAACCCACAACCCGCGGATTAAAAGGGCGCAGCACGCCACTGACTCCCATGTTTCTGAGCCTCAGGAGTCGACACCAGTTCGCCCCGCGTGGTCTCCCGTAGCCACGTGTTGACTCCATTTCGCACCACGAATGATTACACGGCCGGGAAGCGTGAGCCTTAGGTTCGAGACCCCAGCTCCAGGAGGTCGAGCGCACCAGTGAGGCTGCTTACACGGCCCGCCCGAGCACGGGCATCGGATCGTCGTCGATCGACGGGGATCGCGCGAAGGCCGGCATGCCTGGAGTTGCTCGGCCTGCGCGCGGCGCTCCTCGGCGGTACTGGTGCTCTTGATCTTCTTCGGCATTGCGATCACTCCTCTGCTCGGTGGCCATTGGGTGGCGGCAGCCCCTGTCTTTGGGGGCCCGCCGACTGCTGCCGCATGCCGGCCCGGTAGAGGCTCGAAGGTCAATCAGGGTCCGTGACGTTCTCGATCTGGCGGACAAGGAAATGAGCGGAGCTTGCGGAGCGCCGACGCCCGTCAGGCGAGAACGTCACGGACCCTGATTGAGGTTGGAGGGACCGGGCTGGCACCAGGCCACCGAACCCGGCCAGGCGCTCTCTTTCCGTCCCCAGGGTCGTACTCGCGCGGCGGCTGAGCTCAGCCACATCGAGGTCGCATCGTGCACCGGAGTCTTCGGCGCCCTGATCTGTCTCGACTGCGCGGCCATGATCACGTAGGCACCTCGCAGCAGTCTCTATGTCCTCTTCTGCGGGCGGATGGCTACCTCCCGGTTCACGGGCGCCCCGCTCGGGCGGATAAGGGAGTGCGGCATTTCACAACCGGGGTACCAGTTCACGTGTTCTGGAGCTACGTTCGACAAGGAGGCGCCATGGATCGCAACGAACTCATCGCGGAGATGGAACGTGTTCAAGATGACTTCGCGCGGATGGTGACCCGGGCTTCAGCTGTCGATCTGAAACGGCGCAGCAGCGGCACCCGGTGGACGAACCGAGAGTTGCTCTTCCACATGGTCTTCGGCTACCTCATCGTGCGGACCCTGATGCCTCTGGTCCGGGTCCTGGGCCGACTGGGCTGGAGCCGGAGGTTCGCCATCACCCTGGACGCTGCCCGACGACCCTTCCACGCCATCAACTTCTTCGGCTCCTGGGCCGGCGGACACGTCGTACCACCGAAGGGCATGATCAACTTGTTGCGGCGCACACTGCGGGCCATTGAGCGCCGGCTCGACCGCGAGACCGAGGCGAGCCTTGCCCTGACTATGCACTTCCCGCCCAGCTGGGACCCGTACTTCCGTCCCACCATGACCGTCCGCGACGTCTATCGCTACGGGACCGAGCATTATGATCATCACCGCGAGCAGCTGACTCTCCCCAGAGCGGCACCTGAGTGCAGCGCGTGGGGCTAGGTCGAAATGATCAAGCCGCGCCAGGGGGCTTCTCGCGGCCTCACGAGCGCGCCCCCGTGAGGACGGCTGCACGAAGCGTGGCCGCCGCCGACTCGCCGGTCCGCGTCAGCCACGGTTCACCGTCGAGATCGAACGCGACCAGTCCTCGCAGGACCAACGTGACGAGGGTCCATTCCGTCGGATCGCCGTCGAGCAGCCAAGGCCCGAGGCGGCCGAGGAGTGGGTCGGGCGCGAGCTGCTGGTCCCGCACGGCCAGCAGGACTCGCGCCTGGCGCGACGTCAACGGTCGGCCGCGCCTCAACCTCCACCAAACCATAGATTTCAGTCTATATTTTGGCGGCGGGTTGCCTAGACCCCCAGGTCGCGGCCGTCGGGTCGCCAGGCGACCACCACGGCGGGCCGGGCGAAGCTGCCGTTGGGCCAGTTCGATGCGGGTTGATCGACGGTGGCGCCGTCGATCTCGCCGGGGTGCTGGACCGAGACGACCACGCTCTTGTTGTCATCCAGAACATAGGCGGACGCCTGCTCGGCACCGGGCGGCACGGACAGGAACTGCTTCACGTGGCCGCGCTCCGACCCCTCCAGCGACACGGCAAACAGGCCGTCGTTGTAGTTCTCTCCGCCGGAGTCGGTCAGCGCGTTTCCGTCGGTGGAGATCCAGAGGTTGCCGTGGGCGTCGAAGTCCAGGTTGTCCGGGCAGGAGATCGGCGAGACCTTCGACTTGTCGTAGCCCGCGAAGTACGTCGACGGGTCTTCCGGATCGCCACAGACGATGGGCAGGCTCCAGGTGAAGGTCTCCGCGGCGGCATCGTCACCGTCCTCGATCAGCTCGAGGATCTGGCCGTGCTTGTTACCCGTCCGAGGGTTCGCCTCGTCGACGGCCGGCTGGCCCGCCGCTCCACGGCGCGAGTTGTTGGTCAGCGCGACGTAGACCCGGCCATTGTTGGGGTGCACCTCGATGTCTTCCGGCCGGTCCATTTTGGTGGCTCCGGCCTTGTCGGCCGCGATCCGGGTGTGCACGAGGACCTCGTCGATCGACATGCCTTCGATCATGGACCGAGTGCCCCGGGTCAGCGGGATCCAGCGCCCGGTGCCGTTGAAGGCGCCGTCGTCTGGGATCGCGCCGGAGCCGTCGATCTCGTCCGCGCTGGTGAAACCGAGCTGGGCGACATAGAGGGTGCCGAGCTCCAGCAGGCTGCGGTTGTGCCGGCGGTCGGTGGCGGAACTGCCCTTGCGCAGCTTCCGGTCCGAGACGAACTTGTACATGTAGTCGAAGCGCTCGTCGTCACCCATGTACGCCGCGACCCGGCCATCCTTGGCCACGGTGAGCGCCGCGCCTTCGTGCTTGAACCGGCCGAGTGCCGTGTGCTTCTGCGGCGTCGAGTCCGGATCGTACGGATCGATCTCCATGATCCAGCCGAAGCGGTTGGCCTCGTTGGGGTTCTTGGCAAGATCAAATCGTTCGTCGGCCTTGTCCCAGTGCCGACTCCCGTCCGGATAGCGTGCTGAGGTGTTGATGCCGTAGCGGGCCAGGGCCGGCTTGACGGTCGCCGGTGCGCCGTCGCCGCCGACGAAGTACTGATTGAAGTTCTCTTCCCCGGACAGCACGGTCCCCCACGGAGTGATGCCACCGGAGCAGTTGTTGAGCGAGCCCAGCACCCGGCGGCCGTGCGGATCGGCAGCGGTTCGCAGCAGCGGCGAGCCCGCGGCCGGGCCGGTGAACTCCATCGGGGTTTCTGCTGTCGTCCGTCGGTTGTAGCGCCGCGAGCCCTTGCGGACCAGCCGCCATTCGCCGGAACCGCGGACCCGCTCGACCTCGACCACGCTCAGGCCATGGGCGGCCAGGGCCACGTTCGTCTGCTCGACCGTCGCAGTGGCGCCGTCGACGTACCCACGGAACATCAGTTCCTCGTTGGTGTACTCGTGGTTCACGACCAGCAGGCCGCGGTCGCCGCGTCGGTCCAGCGGTACGACGACGAGGAAGTCGTTGTTGTAGCCGAACTGCTTCCGCTGTGCCTCGGCGGTCTGGCGGTCGACATCGAACCGCGGCGCGCCGGGCAGGATCGGATCGCCCCATTGCACGAGGACCGAATGGTCGTAGCCGTTCGGCACGATCACCGCATCGAGCCGATTCGGCGGTACGGGCTTGAAGCTCAGCCCCGGAGCCGTGGCCGGCTTCGCGGCAGCCGGCTCCGGCGTACCCAGGACGCCGGCGCCGGCCGCGCCGACGACCATCGCGCCGATGGCAGCGGCCTTCAGCAGACCACGGCGGGACACCTCGGCTTGGACCAGATCGCCGAAGTACGGGTTGTCGGACTCGTTGGGGGCCGGATGCGCGCAGGCGTTGCCGCACCGGTACAAGCAGGTCATGGCGGTGCGGTTCGACCCGTGCAGCAGGGGCAGCAGGCGGCGATCGTTGACGGAGGTCATCGGTCGGTCCTCTCGGCTCGGTGGATTACCTGACAGCCGGACGATAATGTTTCGATAGACGCAGATCTATGGCCCCCGGTGTCTGATCGGCGACCTTCAGGTGAACATCCGGGAACAGGGTCGGCGCCGGTGAGCATGATCACCAATGTGGTCAATGTCGCCACAGCTTGACGGCGGAGATGATCAACAGCAGGGCGAGGGCCGGAATCAAGATCAGATTCGGTATCACCCCGAGGAGCATGGCACCGACGAGCGTGCCGACCACCGACCCAGCGGTCATGCTGATCATGAATCCGCGGTGCCGGGCCAGAACGGTGAACGCCTGATCCCGACTGTATCGGGCGATTGCCACCAGCATTGTCGGAAGAGAAACGGCGAGTGAGATGCTGCCGGCAACCTTGATGTCGAGGCCGTAGAGCAACACGATGGTGGGGATCAGGAGTTCGCCGCCCGCGACGCCCATGACAGCTGCGACAACGCCGATCCCGAATCCCGCAACGACTCCGAGCAACAGCTGGGCCACGGCCGGGAGCATCAAGCCGTGGGAGGCGCCGAAGTGAGTGAAGATCAGGGCGGCAGCCATCAGCACCAGCAGCCCGGCCAGAACACGATGCAACCTGGTCGCGGTCGCCCTGGCGGCCCAAGAGGCGCCGGCCCATGCCCCGATCAGGCTCCCGGCCAGCAGGTTGACGGCCACCGCCCAGTTCGGAGCCAATTCCGCGAAGGGGACTGCCATGAGTCGGGCCGGTAAAGCGGTGATGACCACGACCAGGCTCATCGCCTTGTTCATGATCACTGCCTGCAAGGCCGCGAACCCGAACAGCCCGATCAGGAACGGCAACCTGAACTCCGCCCCGCCGAGCCCGATCATGCCGCCCAGCAGCCCGACGGCCGCTCCGACCAGGAACGCCGCGAGGAGTGACTGCCGAAGGGAATCGAGCCATGATCGGGAGTCGCCGGTCGGCTGATCTTCCGGCGCCATCCGGAAACGCCGGCGGCGTCAGGTCACAACCGGTACGGAGAGTTCCCCGAGCAGCTTGATCACCCGGTTCTTGATCTCGTCCCGGATCGGCCGGACCGCCTCGATGCCCTGGCCGGCCGGGTCGTCCAGGACCCACTCCTCGTAGCGCTTGCCCGGATAGAACGGGCAGGTGTCGCCGCAGCCCATGGTGATCACCACGTCGGAAGTCTGTACGGCCTCGTCGGTGAGGATCTTCGGCCGTTCGGCCGTGATGTCGACACCTTCCTCGGCCATGGCCTGGACGGCGACGGGATTGATCTGGTCCGCGGGCTCGGAGCCGGCGGAGCGGACCTCGACGGCACCGCCGGAGAGCCGGCTCAGGTAGCCGGCCGCCATCTGGGACCGGCCCGCATTGTGGACGCAGACGAAGAGAACGGAGGGCTTGTCGGGCATCAAGATTCCTTCGGTTCAAGATCGAGTTCACGGAGCAAGGTGGACACACGCTGGGTGAGGTCGTCCCGGATCTCGCGGACGGCCTCGATCGACTGACCGTCGGGATCAGCGACCTCCCAATCAAGGTAGCGCTTGCCTGGATAGATCGGGCAGGCGTCCCCACAGCCCATGGTGACGATCACGTCGGCGGCGCGGACGACCTGATCCGTCAGCGGCTTCGGGTAGGCCTCGGTGAGCTGGATGCCCCGCTCGGCGAGGGCCTGGATGGCGACCGGGTTGACCACGCCGGTCGGCTCCGAACCGGCGGACCGGACATGCACCCGGCCGCCCGACAGGTGATCGGCGAGCGCGGCCGCCAGCTGCGACCGGCCGGCGTTGTGGACACAGATGAACAGCAGTTCGGGTACCTGTTTGGTCACCGCTCCGGTCGCCTGGGCCGCGGCCAGGAGTTGCTCCTTGGCGAACCGTGCGGTCAGGACCGGGAGGAAGGTATGGATCTTGGCGTTGGGCTCCAGCGCGAGGCGGGCGTCCTCGACGGCCTGCCGGATGGTCTCGGTCGAGAACACGCCCTCGTAGTCGTAGCTGAGGTCGTCGACGATGCCTTGATAGGCGGTACGGGTTTCGTGCTGACTCATGATCGTGCCTCCACAGTGGGATCCGTTGCCGGATCGGGGTTCGCAGGGGGAAAGCGGCGGCGCAGGGCGAGACTGACATAGACGAGCCCGACCAGGACCGGGACCTCGATGAGCGGGCCGACCACCCCGGCCAGGGCCTGACCGGAGGTGGCGCCGAAGGTGGCGATCGCGACGGCGATCGCGAGTTCGAAGTTGTTGCCGGCGGCGGTGAAGGCCAGCGTGGTGGTGCGTTCGTACGAGAGCCCGAGCAGCCGGCCGAGCAGGTAGCCGCCGCCCCACATCAGCGCGAAGTAGGCCAGCAGCGGCAGGGCGATCCGAGCCACGTCCAGGGGCTGGCTGGTGATCCGGTCACCCTGGAGCGCGAACAAGATCACGATCGTGAAGAGCAGCCCGTACAACGCCCAGGGCCCGATCTTGGGCAGGAACCGGTCCTCGTACCACGTCCGGCCCTTGGTGCGCTCGCCGATCACCCGGGACAGGAAGCCGGCCACCAGCGGCACCCCGAGGAAGATCAACACCGATTGTGCGATCTGCCACGGGCTGACGTCGAGCCTGGCCTGGTCCAGCCCGAGCCAGCCGGGAAGGACACTCAGGTAGAACCAGCCGAGCGCGGCGAAGGCAATCACCTGGAACACGGAGTTGATCGCGACCAGCACGGCCGCGGCTTCCCGGTCGCCACAGGCGAGGTCGTTCCAGATGATCACCATGGCGATGCAGCGGGCCAGCCCGACGATGATCAAGCCGGTCCGGTACTCCGGCAGGTCGGGCAGGAAGAGCCAGGCCAGCGCGAACATGAGCGCAGGCCCGATCAGCCAGTTCAGGACCAGCGAGGAGATCAGCAGCTTCCGGTCGCCGGTCACGGTGCGGACCCGGTCGTACCTGACCTTGGCGAGCACGGGATACATCATGATCAACAGCCCGAGCGCGATCGGCAGCGAGACCCCGTCCAGCTCCACCGCCCCGAGCCAACCACCGAGGCCCGGAACCAGCCGACCGGCGAGCAGGCCGACCACCATGGCCGCCACGATCCAGACCGGCAGCCAGCGATCGAGGGTCGACAGCTGGCGCAGCACCTGCGGCTGCTCCGACGTACGGGTGCTCATGCGCACTCCCGCCGATCGCCCGACGTCGCCCGGGCCCGGTCGGCAAGCGCCGCGATCCGGCTCGCCGTCCGGTCCAGCACCTCGGGCACAACGCGGTAGTACGTGTAGCGGCCGTAGGGCTCGGCCTCGACCAGCCCGGCCTCCCGCAGCACCTTGAGGTGGTGCGACACGGTCGGCTGCTTCGCGCCGGTGTCCTCCACCAGATGACAGGTACAGGCGGGCTGCTCGGCCAGCAGCTCGACGATCTGTTCCCGCAGTGGATCAGCCAGCAGCCTGATCACATCAACCTCGGCTGATATCAACATGTCTCGATAAGACACCGCGGGCACCACCGAAGTCAACTCGGGCCCGGTGAACACTCGGCCAACGACAAACTATAGACGGCGTTCGATACGATGGGTTCATGGTGGGGCCTCAGAACAAGCCGGCGGTGTCTCGGTTGCGTGCCGTGGTGTCGGACCCTGCGACGCTGCGACCGTTGGCGCGCGACGCCGCCGAGTCGCTGGCGCAGACGCTGCGGGTGGTGGCTGATCCGACCCGGCTGCAGTTGTTGAGCATGATCCAGGGCAGTTCCAGCCAGGAGGCGACGGTCGGCGACCTGGCCAACCATCTCGGATTGCGGCAGCCGACGATCACCCATCACCTGCGGCTCATGCACGAGGAGGGTCTGCTGCTGCGGGAGCAGCGCGGCCGCAATGTCTGGTACTCGATCGCGCCGGATCGCCGCAGCGCCATCGCCGATCTGCTCCGGTGACGCGTGTCCGAGCCGCCCAGGTCCTTCGGGACCCCGCTGGATCCGCAGTCGGCGACTGATCGGGCCCGGCAGATCGGGGCCCTGGCCGAACCGGACCGGCTGCGGGTGCTGAGCGCCCTGGCCTCGGTCCCAGGTGCGGTGTCCGATGCGAAACGTCTCGGCCTGTTGGTCGGGCTGGAGGCGTCGGTTGTCGATCGGCATCTTGCGGTGCTCTCCGGCGTCGGACTGGTCGCCGAGACCGATCAGAACGCCGACCTGTTTCGGCCCACGGCCGACAGTTGGGCCCGGTTCGGCCGGTTGCTCGGGACACCCTCTGTGCCTGATCATGCCGAGCCTGACGGCGACGGCGGACCGGCACCGTCCTGGACCGACATGCCGCCGGTCATCCAACGGATCGCGGACCGGCTCGCGTACCGGTTCAGTACGACGTTCTCGAAGGAGACCGTGCAGCGCTACGTTGCCGAGAGCTACCAGTTGCTTCGCGACCGGGCCCGAGTCACTCAGCACCTGCCGTCCCTGACCAGTAGGTTCGCCGGCGACCGCCTCAGCGCCCTCGCCGTCGCGCGGGGGTACGACGGCACCGGCATCCCGGAAGTCCTGTTCATCTGCGTCCAGAACGCCGGCCGGTCGCAGATGGCCGCCGCGCTGCTCCGGCAACTCGCCGGGCCCCGGGTCCACGTGCGCACGGCCGGATCACGGCCGGCCGGAGTGGTCGACGAGACGGTCGTCGCGGCCCTCGACGAGGCCGGCATTCCGATGGCCGCCGAGTTTCCGAAGCCGCTGACCGACGAGGTCGTCCGCGCGGCCGACGTGATTGTCACCATGGGCTGCGGGGACGCGTGCCCGATCTATCCGGGACGTCGGTACATGGACTGGCCGACAGCCGATCCCGTCGGTCGGCCGATCGAGGAGGTCCGGGCGATCCGCGACGAGATCCAGGGGCGGGTCGTCGAGTTGTTGGACGAGCTCGGCTTTCCTGTCGCCCCGAGGGCCTAGTCGGGATTGCGCAGTCGATAGCCGACGCCGCGTACGGTGACCAGCCAACTTGGCCCGACGCCGCCGGCCGCGGCGTCGAGCTTGTGCCGGATCCGGACGGCCAGTCGTTGGGCACGGATGAGGACGTTGTTGCTGGCAGCGACACCACAGGCCGTGAGGAGCTCGGCGAATCCGACGACGCGGGGCGCCTCGGTGATCAGATAGCGCAGAGCTTCGAATTCGCGGGGAGTCAACGCCACCTCGGTCGTCTGCACCCTGGCCTCGTGGGTCGCCGGATCCAGGTGGATCGGGCCATGGCTCACCGGACTCGGCGGTACGTCCTCGGCCCGCAGCCCGACGTTGTGCAGCGCGCCGAGCAGTTGGTCCGGCTCGAACGGGACCATGATCAAACCGCGGGCACCCTTCTCCAGTGCCTCATAGGCGAGGTCGAACGTCGACGGATCTGCGTCGACGCCGATGATCACCGGAATCTCGGTACACGTGCTGACGGCTTCGACGAAGGCCAGCAGGTCGACCTCCGCCAGCTTGGCCGGCACCAGCACGGCCGCAGGTTCGTCCGCGACCAGGCCGAGCAGTGCGGCCGCCGCGCCACGAAACGGCCGCAACTCGAGTCCGTGCTGCAACAGCCGGGCGCCGTCGGCACGGGTGAGCTGCAGGCCCTGGTCGATCACGACGACCCGGATGGCCCGTCGGAAGTGATTGAACTCGAGTAGCGCGCTCCGGTCCCGGGCGGTCGAGTGCCACCGCATGGAACGCCCCTCTCCCCCGAGCGCTTCTCGTTGCACGGCTCAGCCGAAGCGTCCGGAGATGTAGTCCTCGGTGCGCTTGTCGTCCGGGTTCTCGAAGATCTTGGTGGTGCGGTCGAACTCGACCAGAACGCCGGTACGGTCTCCGGTCGTCTCGTCCGCGAGCGCGGTGAAGAACGCCGTCCGGTCCGCGATCCGGGCGGCCTGCTGCATGTTGTGCGTGACGATCACGATCGTGTAGTCGTCCCGCAACTCTGACATCAGGTCTTCGATCTTCGTCGTCGCGATCGGATCGAGCGCCGAGCAGGGTTCGTCCATCAAGATCACGTCGGGCTTGACCGCAATCGTCCGTGCGATGCAGAGGCGTTGCTGCTGACCGCCGGACAGCCCGAACGCGGACTGCTTCAGCTTGTCCTTGACCTCGGTCCAGAGTGCCGCCCTGGTCAACGCCTCCTCGACCAGGTCGTCCATCGACGACACCCGCATCTTGGTCACCCGCGGTCCGTACGCGACGTTGTCGTAGATCGACTTCGGGAACGGGTTCGGCTTCTGGAACACCATGCCGATCCGGCGGCGGACCTCGATCGCGTCGACTCCGCGCGCGTAGATGTCCTCGTCGTGGAAGGTGACCTGGCCCTCCACCCGGGCGCCGTCGACAAGGTCATTCATCCGGTTCAGCGAGCGGAGCAGCGTGGACTTGCCGCAGCCGGACGGGCCGATCAGCGCGGTGATCTCGTTGTGTCCGAAGGCGAGGTCAACACCCGTCACGGCGCGGAAGTCGCCGTAGTAGACGTTGACGTCGTGACAGGCCATCACCGCGTACGGCGAGGGAGAGAGGTCGTCCACGCCGTGATGCAGCTGAGCCTGACCGGCGATCGAGGTGAGTTCGGTGTTCATGATCATGCCTCGTGTCTGCTACCAGCGCTGCTGGTAGCGGTTGCGGATGAAGATGGCCAGCCCATTCATGGCCAGCAGCAGTCCGAGCAGCAGGATGCTCGCGGCCGCCGCCAGCACGTGGAACTCCGCCTGCGGACGACCGGTCCAGTTGAAGATCTGAATCGGCATCGTCGTGTAGCCGCTGAGGAACCCGTTCGGGTCGTACGTCACGTAGACCAGGCCGCCGAGCAGCAGCAGCGGCGCCGCCTCGCCGAGCGCCCGCGACAGGGCGAGGATCGTCCCGGTGGCGATGCCCGGAACGGCGGCCGGCAGCGTCTGGCGCCACACGGTCTGGATCGGCGTCGCGCCCAGGGCGAGCGATCCGTGACGGATCTCCTCCGGCACGGCCCGCAGCGCTTCACGGGTCGAGATGATGATCACCGGCAAGATCAGCATGCCCAGCGCCAGCGCTCCGGCGATGACGATGTTCTTGTTCTGCACTCCGACCAGGGACAGTGCCGACAGCGCCAGCAGGCCGTAGACGATCGACGGCACCGCGGAGAGATTCTGGACGTTGACCTCGATCAGCCGATTGAACCGATTCCGCGGGTCGGCGAACTCTTCAAGATGAATGGCCGCGGCGATCCCGAGCGGGATCGCCAGCAGGGCCGTGGTTCCGATCACCCAGATCGAGCCCAGAATGGCTGCCCGCGCTCCGGCCCGTTCGGGCGACGACGACGAGTACTCGGTCACCAGGCGACCGTCGAGACGGGGCAGGGCTTCCAGGAGCGTCGAGCCGATCAGGACGACAAGGAAGATCATCGCGACAAGCAGGCTGAGCCAGAGCAGCCCGAGGAAGACCAGCGAGCGGAGGCTTTGCTCGCCACCACGCGCCCTGCGCCGGATGCTGGGCTGTGCCGATGCGTAGGCGGTGACCATCAGTACTTCTCCCGGAAGCGTCGGACGATGCGGATGCTGATCACGTTGATCAGCAGGGTGATCAGGAACAGCAGCAGGCCGACCGCGAACAGCGTGTCGTACTCCAGCGACCCGACCCGCGAATCACCCAGCGCGGCGTTGGCGATGAACCCGGTCATGGTCTGGCCCTGCTCCAACGGGCCGGTGACGATTCGGGCCTGGCTCCCCGCGGCGATCGCCACGATCATGGTCTCGCCCACGGCCCGGGAGATGCCGAGGACGATCGCCGCGACGATGCCCGACAGAGCGGCCGGAAAGACCACCCGCAACGTCGTCTGCATCCGATTGGCTCCCAGCGCCGCGGAACCCTGCCGCATCGCGTTCGGCACGGCCGACATGGCGTCCTCGCTGATCGACGCCACGGTCGGAATGATCATCACGCCCATCACCAGACCGGCCGCAAGGACGCTGAAGGCCGCGGTCGGGAGATTCAGGACACCGCGGAAGAGGTCGGCCTGGACGAACTGGAGCGCGAACAGTCCGTACACGACTGTCGGCACGCCGGCCAGGATCTCCAGAATCGGCTTCAGCACCCGGCGAACCCTGCGATGCGCGTACTCGGCGAGAAAGATCGCCGCCCCCAGTCCGAGCGGTACTGCCGTCAGCAGGGCGATGGCCGTCGTCCAGGCCGTGGCTGTGATCAGCGGCAGGACTCCGAACGAGGCGTCGGCGAACCGCGGCGCCCACCGGCTCCCGAACAGGAAATCGACGATCGGCACCTGCTGGAAGAAGCCGACCGACGGCACGACCAGCGCGATGACGATCCCTGCGGTGATCACCACCGACAGACCCGCCGCCGCACGCAGCGCGATCGCGGCCACCCGTTCGCCGTAGCGCGGGCGGGACGGGCCGAGCATGGACCGAGGCCGCCGGCCCCGCGCAAGCGCGGGGTCGGCGGACCCGTCGGTCACGATCCTTGGCCGTTTGATGACCTGACTCATCTCTGCTTCACTTCAAGAGCGATTCGAGCTCGGACTTCGCCGTCTGCTTCTGCTCCGGCGTCAGCCCGATGAAGAGCGCCTCCTCGGCGATCTTGGCCTCGTTCTCGACATAGAAGTCGATGAAGGCCCGCAACTCCGCCTTGTCCTTGTAGTGGGCGTTGTTGACGTAGATGAACAACGACCGGCCGAGCGGCTGGTAGCTGCCGTCCTGGACCGTATCGCTGGTCGGCGCCACGCAACCCTTGCCGCCGTCCACTTCGACGGCCTTGATCGCGCCGGGGTTCTCCTCGACGTAGCTGAGGCCGAAGTAGCCGACCGCACCCTTGTCACCCTGGACGCCCTGAATGGTGACGTTGTCGTCCTCCGAGGGGCTGTAGTCGGTGCGCGTCGCACCCTCCTCGCCGTTGATCGCCTCGGTGAAGTAGTCGAACGTGCCCGAATCCGTACCGGCACCGAACAGCGTGAGCGGCTGATCCGGGAACGACGGATCGATCTGTTTCCAGTTGTTGATCTTGCCCTCGGACTCCGGCGACCACATGGTCTGCAGTTGCTTCACGGTCAGACACTTGGCCCAGTCGTTCTCCGGATTCACTACGACGGAAAGGCCGTCGTTGGCGATGACGATCTCGGTGAACTCGATCCCGGCCTGCTTACAGGCCGCCACCTCTTCATCCTTGATCGCGCGCGAGGCATCCGAGATGTCGGTCTCTCCGGCACAGAACTTCTTGAACCCGCCACCGGTACCGGACGTCGCGACGGTGACGTTCACCCCGGGCTGTTCGGCCCGGAACAGATCGGCGGCCGCCTCGCTGAGCGGAGCGACTGTCGAGGACCCGTCGATGGCGACGGTCCCGCTTACTCCTCCCTCTCCGCCCGGGTTACCGGTGGTGTTGCTCTGCCCGCCACATCCGGACAGCACGATCGATGACGCGGCGAGCGCTGCTCCAGCCACGGCCAACCAGCGTTGACGAAGTTGCACCCCAACGTTCCTTTCCGATGTCTCCCTGCCCCCTCAGGCAGTGGCCGAAGAGATCACGCTCAGCAACCTCTTCGAAGGTATAGAAGACGATCTATGTGAACAAGGGGTAAACGACTGAGATGGGCTCAGAATCTATAGGCGAACACCTATGGATGAGACCAGGGCCGTCGATCGACCAAGGTCGCGCAGCCGAAACGACTCAGCAGCAGATGCTGAGATAGCGCTGGAGATCGCCGAGCGCCGCCTGAGTGCCGGTTCGGTCGGCCCGGTACAGCACGACCTTGCCATCCCTCCGGGACGTCACCACTCGCCCTCGCCGCAGGATCGCGAGCTGGCTGGAGGCGGTCGACTGGCCGATACCGGCACGCTCGGCCACCTCATTGACTGACAGCTCCGCACCGCGAGCGAAGAGGAGCATGATCTGCTGCCTGGTCGGACTGGCCAAGGCACGGAGGAACTCATGGGTGGCCGGGTCGAGTTCACTCAGATCCGCGACACTGCCCGGGATCGCGGCCGCGAGGTCCAGTGCGCCAGCCATCTCCCACCTCCGTTCCTCAGATCCCAGGATAGCTCACATCTTCATATTGACATATCTCGATCTTGCGATATGTTCGTCTCGTGACTCGCAGAATCATGATCATCGGCGGCGGGCAGTCCGGCCTGGCCGCGGCCCGGACTGCCCGAGACGCAGGCTGGGACCCGGTCGTGCTCGAGGCCGGAACCCGGCCGGTCGGATCGTGGCCGGACTACTACGACAGCCTGACGCTGTTCTCCCCTGCGGCCTACAGCGGATTCCCCGGCTACAACTTCCCCGGCCACCCTGACCGGTACCCGGCACGGGACGAGGTGGCGGCGTTTCTGAACGGCTACGCCGCCTGGCTCGGGGTCGACATCCAGACCGAGACGCGGGTGATCGACGTGTCCCCGACCGGTCCCGGATTCGCCGTTCACACCGACGACGGCCGTGTGCTGAGCGGCGACGCGGTGGTGGCCGCATCAGGTTCCTTCGGACATCCGGTCCGGCCACGGTTCCCCGGGCGGGACAAGTTCACCGGCGAAGTCCTCACGGTTGCCGAGTACCGGTCGCCCGAACGTTTCGCCGACCAGCGGGTGGTCGTCGTGGGCGCCGGGAACTCGGCCATCCAGGTCGGCTACGAACTCGCCGGAGTGGCCCGCGTCTCGCTGGCCGTACGGTCACCGGTACAACTGGTGCCCCAGGTCCGCGCCGGCCGAGACATGCACTACTGGTTCAAGACACTTCGGCTCGACCTGCTGCCGCCGGCAGCCCTCGCCAGACTGTTCAAAGGAACCCTCGTGTTCGACACCGGGACCTACCGGGCGGCCCTCGACTCGGGACGATTCGACCAACGACCGGTCTTCACCGAGTTCACCGAAACCGGCGTCCGCTGGGCCGACGGCACGACCGAGCCAGTTGACACGGTCATCTTCGCCACCGGATACCGGCCCTCGCTGCCGTACCTGGCCGAGCTCGGCGCGCTCGATCCGACGGGACTGCCGCTCCATCGGCGCGGGCTGTCCCTGACCCACCCGCGGCTCGCGTACCTCGGGCTGGAGTTCCAGCGTTCGTTCTCCTCGAACACGCTGCGCGGCGTCCACCGCGACGCCGGTTACGTCATCAACGTCCTGTCCAGCAGAGTCGCCACCACCGCGCTCACCGACACCACAAGGAAATGATCATGACCAAGACACCGGAGACGCACCCTGTCGTCGTCATCGGAGCGGGCCCGGTCGGGCTCGCCGCTGCCGCCCACCTGGTCGAGCGGGGCCTCGACCCGATCGTCCTCGAACAGGGCGAACAGGTCGGCGCCGCCATCCGCGACTGGGGCCAGGTCCGACTCTTCTCGCCCTGGCAGTACGACATCGACGCCGCCGCCCGACGGCTGCTGCAGCGCGCCGGCTGGACCGAGCCGGATCCCGACGGACTCCCGACCGGCGCCGATCTTCTTGATCAATATCTCGTCCCGCTTGCGGCGACACCGGAACTGGCTTCGCGGATCCGTACCTCGACCCGGGTCATCGGTGTGTCCCGGCGCGGCATCGACAAGACGCGCACTATCGACCGCGAAGATCAGCCCCTGCTGGTCCGCACCGTCCGCGACGGACAGGTCGAGGACATCGAGGCCAAGGCGGTCATCGACGCCTCCGGCACCTGGGGACATCCCAACCCGCTGGGCAGTTCCGGGCTGGCCGCACCCGGCGAGCACGAAGCCGCCGGTCACCTCGCCGGACCGCTCCCCGACGTCCTCGGCGCAAGCCGTACGCGATTCGCCGGACGTCACACCGTCGTCGTCGGCATGGGCCACTCGGCCGCGAACACCCTGCTCGCCCTCGCCGAACTCGCCGACGCCGAACCCGGCACCAAGATCACCTGGCTGATCCGTCGCGGCACCCCCGCCCGCCTGTACGGCGGCGGGGACGCGGACGGGCTGCCCGCCCGCGGCCGGCTCGGCACCAGCCTCAAGGCCGCCGTCGAGTCCGGCAAGATCACGCTGGTCCGCAACGCCACGATCACCCGGCTCACGGCCACCGACGATGGGCCCGTGAGCGTCGAGGCGGACACCCGTGACGGTGCCCAGACCTGGCAGGCCGACGCCATCGTGAACGCGACCGGCTTCCGGCCCGACCTGGACCTCCTCCGCGAACTGCGCCTCGAGCTCGACGCAGGAACCGAAGCCCCCGTTCGGCTGGCGCCCATGATCGATCCGAACTTCCACAGCTGCGGGTCGGTCCCGCCGCACGGCGAGTCCGTGCTGTCCCATCCCGAGCAGGGGTTCTACCTCGCGGGAGCCAAGAGCTACGGCAGGGCGCCGACCTTCCTGCTGGCCACCGGCTACGAACAGGTCCGCTCCATCGCCGCCGCCCTCGCCGACGACCGCGCCGCCGCCGACCTGGTCCAGCTCAACCTGCCCGAGACGGGCGTCTGCAGCTCCAACCCGCCAACCGAGGAGGAACTCGCCTCGGGCACCGCGACCGACAGCGCCTGCTGCGGCTCCAGCCCCGAGCCGCAGTTGATCACCGTCGGCTTCCGTACCGGACAGGAACACGGACTCGCCGGGGAACGGGAACGTGCCGACGCCTGAATCGGCAACCCTCACCGCCGCCGGGGCCGACACCGAACGGCCCCGGCTCGGATCCGTCCTCGCGGCGCTGTGCGTCACGGAGATCATCAGCTGGGGCGTGCTCTACTACGCCTTCCCCGTCCTCGCTCCGGCGATCACCGCCGACACCGGCTGGCCGACGACCATGACGACCGCCGCGTTCTCCGCGGCCCTCGTCCTCGCAGCCGTGGCCGGCATCCCGATCGGCCGGATCCTCGACCGGCACGAACCCGGATGATCATGACCGTCGGATCGATCATGGCCACCGGAGCAGTCCTCATGATCGCCTGGTCACCACATCCGGTGATCTTCGCGGCGGGCTGGCTGCTCGCCGGCCTCGCCATGTCCGGAGTCCTCTACCAGCCGGCCTTCGCCGCACTCACCCGCTGGTACGGGCCCCGGCGGCTCACCGCGCTGACCGCCGTCACCCTCGTCGCCGGCCTTGCCAGCACCGTGTTCGCCCCACTCACCAACGCGCTCGGCACCCGGCTGGACTGGCGGACCGTCTACGTCGTCCTGGGCGCACTCCTGGCCGTGACCACCATTCCCCTCCACGCGGTCGCACTGCGACGGCCCTGGCCCGCCGAGCCCCATCCCACCCTGCCGACGGCAGGCGCGGACGACGGCGACTACGCCACCAAGATCATCCGCAGCCGCAGCTTCGTCAGCCTCGCGATCGGGCTCACGGCCGCGTCACTCGCCATGTATGCCGTCGTGATCAATCTCATTCCACTCCTCACCGAACGCGGACTCACCCCGAGCCTGGCCGCCTGGGCCCTCGGCCTAGGCGGCGTCGGACAAGTCACCGGCCGACTGCTCTACGCCCCTCTCGCGGCCCGTCTCAACCTCAGGACCCGAACCATGATCGTCTTCGGGTTCGCCGCGGCCGCAACGGCTGCCTTCGCAATCGTCCCGGGACCGGCTGGACTCCTCATCGCCATCTCGATCGCCGCCGGGCTCGCTCGCGGAATCGCCACCCTCCTCCAGGCCACCGCCGTCCCCGACCGTTGGGGCAGCCGCAGCTACGGCAGGATCTCCGGCCTCCTCGCCGCCCCGATCACCATCACCAGCGCCCTCGCGCCCTGGATCGGCGCCGGCATCGCCGCCTTCACCGGCTACCAGACGATGTTCCTCTGCCTCGCCGTCATCGGCGCCGCGGCCGCTATCGTACTCACGGCGAGCACCGTCCCGACCGCCCGTCTACCCAAGATCATTGACTGACGTTGGCAATGGGCGGTCTGCAGCGAGGACGGCACCTGAGAGTGGGCCCCGTGGGACTCGAACCCACAACCCGCGGATTAAAAGTCCGCTGCTCTGCCAATTGAGCTAGAGGCCCGGTGCGCGTACGTACTGTACCTGGCACCCGCCCCCGAGACCCAACGGATTGGGGTGGACGTCGAGGGCGCGCCGACGCGTCAGAGCCGCGTCAGTGAGAGGGACCAGAGTGGGTCCGGTCGCAGGCCCCGGTCGCCGTTACGATCTTGGACCGCGCGCAGAGAGTGAGGAAGGAGACCCATGGCCTGGCCCAACCAACCCGGACCGCCCCCGCCGCCACAGCAGTGGGGACATCAGCAACCGTGGAGTTGGGATCGGCCGACCATGCCTCGTCCGGCTCGTCAGGCACCACCTCGGCACTACCCGCCGCCGGCCAATCCCCCGTACCCGCCGGCCGCACCGGCCGGACCCCCGCGCCGTCGGCCGACGAACACCGGGCCGGCGCACTACCCACCACCCCAGCCCGGACCACCGCAGCACCATCCGGCCCCGCCGCCCCCGCCTCCCCGCCGCGGCGGTGGGATCGCGGTGTTCGTGATCATCGGCGTTGTACTGGTTCTGGGACTCATCGGTGGGATCGCCGGGGTCAACTGGTACTTCGACCGGAGGGACGAGACGTCCGATTCGCCCGGCACGGCCTGGACGCCGCGGTCCACGGACCGGCCGCCGACGACCAAGGTGCCGGAGCCGTCCGAGCCCGAGCCGTCCGAGCCCGAGACGACGGAGCCGGCCCGCCCGACGAAGGAGCCGACCAGGACGCCGCCGCGGACCACCAGCCCTCCGACGAAGGCGCCGACGACCCGGCCGCCCACGAAGAAGCCGCCGGCCAAGAAGCCCGTACCGGCGCACCTCCGGCCGCAGCGCGGCTACGAGACGGTCCCGCTGCCCAGCTACGGGGACGATCTCGAGGAGGCGTCGGAGATCGCCCGGGACAACAGCGTGTACGGTCAGAAGGTCGCCAAGACCAAATGCTCGAACCTGCCGAACCTCTACAACCGCCCGTTCCCGGCGCTGTCAGAGAAGAAGATGCGCAAGGGGCTGCAGACGATGGCCGACTGCGTCGCCGCGATGTGGCAGAAGCCGATGGCCAAGGCCGGGTACCAGGCGACCAAGATCAAGATCCGGACCTTCCTCGAACCGGTTCGATCACCCTGCGGCAACAGCAACGCGGGCGCCTACTACTGCTCCGCGAACCAACAGATCTACATGGGGCGTGGCATGGGTCTCGGCCGGCGCGGCTACGGATACACCTGGGCGCAATACTTCGACACCATGGGTCACGAGTACGGACACCATCTCCAGGCCCGGACCGGCATCCTGCTGGCGGCCCATTGGCACCGGTCGAACTCTTCTGAGAAGGACTCGCTGGTGATCAGCCGGAGGATCGAACTCCAGGCCACCTGCTTCGGCGGCATGGCCATGAAGCAGACCGGCGAGCTGGAGGGCTCCCATTTTCGGAGGGTGGTCAGCTTGTACCTCGGCGACGAGGTGCACGGCACCAAGGAGCACATCCAGGGCTGGGCGATCCAGGGCTACCGGAACCGCGAGATCTACCAGTGCAACACGTTCCGCGCCCCGACGAAGGACGTCCGCTAGACGGGTTCGGGCTGGCCCGATTCGATGGACCGGTGTACGGCCTCGAGCAGGGCGATCACGTCGCGGGACGACTGCGGGTCGACCAGCGGCGGACGACCCTCGAGGATGCAGTCGATCATGTGCTGCTGGGCCGCCGTCACCGCGCCGCCCCGCCGTCCGTGCAGGTCGGCGCCGATCGACAGCCGCGGATACTCGTGGCTGTCCTCGGTGGTCAGCTGAAGTTGATCATCGACCCGGGGCAGCTGGATCACGCCGTGCTCGCCGACCACCTCGATGAACGAGTCGGTCATGGTCGGGAAGGTGTCCGGATAGATCCAGCACGACTCGAAGGTGGCCACCGCGCCGCCCTCGTAGGTGACCTGGGCCTGGATCGCGTCGGGCGTGTCGATGCCGCGCTCGCGGAGCACGCCGGAGACGGCGCTGGCGTACACCCGAACCGGCCGGGCGCCGAGGAACCAGCCGACCAGATCCATGTCGTGGCTGGACAGGAACCAGGCGCAGGTGGTCCGTTCCGACCAGGACAGCATGGTCGTCGGCACATGGATCCGATCGTTCTTCCGTGCGTACGCCAGCCGCGGCCGACCGATCCGGCCGGCCGCGATCTCGGCGCGCGCCTGGGCGTATGCCGGGATCCAGCGGTGGTTGAACGACACCATCAGCGTCGCCGCGGACTCCCGCTCCACGGCCAGGATCCGGTCCGCTTCGGCGAGCGAGGTGGTGAGTGGCTTCTCCACCAGGACGTGCTTGCCGGCGTTCAACGCGGCCAGGCAGATCTCCGCGTGCAGGTGGTCCGGCGTCGCGACGATCACCAGGTCGACCGCCGGGTCGGCCAGCAGGTCGGTGTAGTCGTCGGTCACCGTTTCGATCCGGTACGTCTCCGCCAGCTGGACCGCCGTCTCGCGCGGCAGCCCGGCCACCGAGCGCAGCCGTACCCGCGGATCTCCGACCGCCGAGGCCGCATGGCTGCGGCCCATGATCCCCGCCCCGATGATGCCGACGCCGACGGTTCCCGTTTCTCTGTTCAAGATCAACTTCCTGCCGTGCGCCGCCCGAACTGCGGCAACCGATTGCTTCGAGGGTACGGATCGGCGATGATCAAGGTCAAGCTCGGAACGGGGTGCCCGGATGAAGATCGCCGTCGTCGGACTCGGCGTGATGGGCCGCCTGCATGCCCAGGTGTTGCTGGCCGAACCGGCGGTGGAGTCGGTGATCGGGGTCGAGACCGATCCGGGCCGCGCCGCGGTGATCACCGCCGAGCTTGGCCTCGAGGTCCGGGAGACTCTGGACGAGGTACTGCCGGAGGTCGACGCGGTCTCGGTCACCCTTCCCGATGATCTTCATGTCGAAGCCGCGACGCTCGCCCTGACGGCCGGAAAGTATGTCCTGGTGGAGAAACCGCTGGCCACCACGGCCGTCGGCTGCGAGGCGATCCTGGCGGCCCAGCCTTTGCCGGGCCGGCTGATGGTCGGCCACCTGCTGCGCTTCGACGAGCGGCTTCGCGAGCTCAAGCGCCGGATCGACGCGGGAGAGTTGGGCCGGCTCCGCTACCTCCGGATCCACCGGGTGAACACCCGCAGCACGGCCGACCGGATCGCCGCCCGGGCCTCGGTGACCGCCTTCCTCGGGGTGCATGATCTCGACCTGCTGCTCTGGCTCACCGGGCAGGAGCTCCAGTCCGCGTCGGCGGCGGGGCGGCGGGTGTTCGGCAGCTATTCGGACGTCACCGTGGCGACCCTCGATCTCGCGGACGGAACGCTGGCCCTGCTGGAGAACCACTGGCTGCTGCATCCTGCGTCGGCGCGGAGCTGCCTGGCCGGCGTCCAGGTGTTCGGCGACGAAGGCTCGGCCCTGATCGACCTGTCCACGGACGAGCTGGAGTTGATCACCGAGACGGAGGGCCGTTCGGTACGGGTCGACACCAGGAACTGGACCCACGACCCGCAGATCTCCGGCGGCTCGCTGCGCCGCGAGCTGGCGTCGTTCGTCAACGCCGTGGTGACCGGGAGCCCGGTCGAGGTCAGCGGCGAGGACGGGCTGCGCGCGGTTCGCGCGGTCGAACTGGTCGAGGCGGCCGCGACCCGGCCGGCCGAGGACTGAGCGTAGACGCCGGGGCGAGAGTCAGGGCCGGACGGGACGGCCCTCGGCCTTCCGCCGGGTCCGCCACGCCTGCACGATCGGATCGACTTCGAGGGTCGCGATCGTGATCTTGAGCCCGTCGGTACGGCGGCGCCGCGCATCGACGATCCTGGCGTTCAGGTCGGTCACGATCTCGCGGACCACCTTCTCCGAGCGCTCTCCCGCGACGGTGTCGGAGAGCTTCTCGATCTCCTTGCGCAGGGCCAGCGTCTCCGGCAGCGGCATGTCCAGCTTCTCCCGCTTCAGATAGCCCTTCAGCCACCAGTCGGGATCCTGCCGGCGCCCGAGTCCCTCGATCGGCTTGCCGGCACCGGGCAGATCGTCGAAGTCCCCGCGCTCCTGTGCCTCACGGATCTGTGCGTC
Organism: Microlunatus sp. GCM10028923; assembly: GCF_042666975.1. NCBI lineage: Bacteria > Bacillati > Actinomycetota > Actinomycetes > Propionibacteriales > Propionibacteriaceae > Microlunatus > Microlunatus sp. GCM10028923. Next base: position 253,380 of record NZ_JBHTFF010000005.1, read on the forward strand.
GATCCAGGATTCGCCCATCATGATCACCTCCGCCAGGGATCGGCCCATTCTAGCCAGCGCAGGAAAAATGGTTGACGGGTGGGTCAGGATGGCTGCATGACCACCCGCGCCCTGACCTTCGGTGCCGACGCGCCCGGCTACGAGCGGCATCGCCCCGGCTATCCCGATTCCCTGGTCGCCAAGATCATCGACTACGCGGAGCTGCCGATCCGGACCGCCCTCGAGGTGGGCGCAGGGACCGGGAAGGCGACCCGGGTGGTGGCGGCGCACAAGATCAGCGTGATCGCCAGCGAGCCGGACCCGCGAATGCTCGACGTACTCCGCGAGCAGACCGCCGGCCTACCGGTACGGACCGTGGTCGGAACGTTCGAGCAGCTGTCCCTGGACGACCTGGCCGGCCGGGTCGAACTGGTCTACGCGGCCGCCGCCTGGCACTGGACCGACCCCGCCACCCGGTGGGACCGACTGGCCACCATCCTGCCGGCCGGCGGCACGGCCGCCTTTTTCGGCGGCGAACTCGAGCTCGCCGATCCGGACGTCCGGGCCCGGTTCCAGCAGGCGATCGGCGACGACGCCGACCCGCACGCCGGTCCCCAGCTGAATCCGGTGGACCGGGTCGGCTGGGCCTGGCCGGCGAACGAGATCGCGGAGGATCCCCGGTTCGGGGCGATCGAGGAACACACCATCCCGCGCCGGCTCCAGTTCAGCCGGGACGACTTCATCGGCCACATCGGGACCCAGTCCCGCTTCCTGATCATCGAACCCGAGCAGCGGAAGTTGATCTTCGACCGGGTCCGGTCGGTGATGCCGGACACGATCGAGTTCGTCAGCGACCTGGTGCTCCACCTGGCCCGCCGGGTCTAGATCCCGGGCCGGCTCACTTCTCCGGAGTACGGATCACCATGCCTGCGTAGGCGAACCCGCCGCCGAAGCCGAACAACAGGGTCGGGGTGTCGGCCGGCAGTTCGTCGGCCCGGTACAGCTTGGAGAACGCCAGCGGGATGCTCGCGGCGGACGTGTTGCCGGAGGCGCTGATGTCGGTCGCAACGATCGCGTCGGTCAGGCCGAGCTGGCGGGCCAGCGGCTCGATGATCCGCAGATTGGCCTGGTGGCTGACGAAGACGCCGATCTCGGACACCTCGTAGCCGGCCCGCCGGACGCTCTTCCGGGCCAGCCCCTCGGCCGCCGAGATGCCCCACTTGAAGACCGATTTCCCTTCCTGGGCGAACTTTCCGGTCGGCGGCTCGATCCGTACCGCATCGGCGAGTTCGGGCACCGAACCCCAGGTGACGTCGCTGACCGTCGGCCGGTCGGTGCGCTGCAAGATCATCGCGCCGGCGGCGTCGGCGACCAGGACGCAGGTGGTCCGGTCGGTCCAGTCGGTGAACTCCGACAGCTTCTCCGCCCCGATCACCAGGGCCGTCGTCGCCGAGCCGGCCCGGATCGCCTGGTCGGCGACGGCCAGCGCGTGGACGTACCCGGAGCAGGCCACGTTGATGTCCATGATCGCCGGCCCGTTCAGACCGAGCCGCTGGGCCACCCGGCCGGCCGTGTTCGGCGAGCGCTGATCGGAGGTGCAGGAGGCGACGATCACCAGATCGATCTCGTCGGCCGTGATCTCGCCGGAGTCGAGGGCGTCCCGGCCGGCGGCCTCGGCCAGATCGACCACGGTCTCGTCGTCGCGAGCGATCCGTCGGGTGGAGATGCCGGTGCGCAGCTTGATCCATTCGTCCGAGGTCTCGACGATCGTCGCCATCTCGTCGTTGGTCAGCACCCGCTCCGGCTGGTAGTGCCCCGTCGCCACGAGCCTCGAACCGATGCGCACCGTCTCACTCATGATCAGACTGTAATCGAGCCGACCCGTGGCAGGCTGACGGGCATGGATTCCTGGATCCTCGGGCTGGTCGTGGTCGCGGTGATCGGCGTCGCCGTGATCGTCTACGGCGCAGTCTCCGACCGCCGCCGTCGCCGGCACGCCCTCGATCAGCTGGCGTCGCCGCCGAAGCGGGACATCCCGCGGTTCTCCCCGGACGCGGCGTCGCCGCACTACCTGAACGACCTGGAGGCGCACCGCCCGCCGGAGCACGCCCCGAGCACCGAGCTGTCAGCGAACGAGCGCACCGAACTCGCCGCGTTGATCAAGGATCCGGCGACGGTCACGCTGCCGGTCCGGCGGGCGTCGGACCACTTCGTCACGGACCAGGAGAGCGACTGGAGCGTGCTGGACGCGCCACGGGTGCTGCTCTGCGCCGACCCCATTCATTCGGTACGGGAGCTGCTCGGAGTCCTGGAACGGACGATCGCCGCCCGCGGCTCGTTGGTGATCATGGCACCCGAGTTCGCCGCTGACGTACGGAAGACGCTGGAGGTGAACCGGATTCGCCGGATGCTCGGCGTCCTGGCCGTGATCGGGGACGCGGAGGCGTTGGCGGCCGCCGCCGAGGCCACCGGCGCGACCGTGACGCCGGCGGGAGATCTGCGGGCCGGTTACCTCCCGGACGACGCGCTCGGCCGCTGCGCGCGCTGGGTCGCCGAGGCCAAGGTGAGCCACGTCGTCGTCGCAGCCGAGAAGTAGCGCCGGAGCGCCCACCACTAGGATCACAGCGTGACCGAACCGCCGTCCGGAGAGCCGGACCGCCGTTGGCCGCGCCACGTCTACGGTGTCGGCACGGAGCCCGATCCTCGGTTCACGCTGGCCAACGAGCGGACCTTTCTGGCCTGGATCCGTACCGCACTGGGGTTTCTGGCCGGCGGCGTCGGCGTCATGGCGATCGCCGGGATCGGCGGCCCGGTCCACCTTGAGGTACGGGTGGCAGCGATCGCGCTGATCGCCTGCGGCCTGGCCTGCGGCGTCGGCGGGCTGACCCGGTGGATCCGTAACGAACGGGCCCTCCGCCTGAAACTGCCGCTGCCGTCGTCGCCGTTGCTCACCCTGATCGCCGTCGGCATCGCCGTGGTCGCGGTCGTCGCGGTCGTCGTCGTGCTCCAGTAGCCGATCATGCCGACGGACCCTGGGCTGCAGAACGAACGGACCTCACTGGCCTGGCAGCGCACGACGTTGTCCGGCCTGGCCTGCGCCTTGATCATCGCCCGGCTGGTGTTCGGCGAGTCGCCGGCGTTGGCGATCATGGTCGCCGCGGTGGCGATCATCGTCGCAGGCGGGCTGGGCTGGCTGTCCGGCCTCCGCTACAAGATCAACAACGCCACCTGGCACACGAACCGGCTGGCCACCGACGGCCGTACGGTAGCCGGGCTGACCCTGCTGGTCATGATCATCGCGCTGGGTGCGACGAGCTACATCCTGCTCGGCTAGTGTCGCGGATCGACCAGGCGAACAGTCGGCCAAGACTTTGCACAGGTCTTCCACATCAGGTAAGGATCTGCCAGGATCGCAAGGGTGATTCCATCGAAGCTTCTGCGGGGCTCGATCGTCGCCGCCGCCACCACAGTCCTGGCCGCCCTGGTGAGTTCACTGGGCGTCACGCCCGCGCAAGCGGTCGCTCCTCAGTACGTCGCCCTCGGCGACTCCTATTCGGCCGGTGTCGGCACCCGGGACAAGCAGGACGACTGCTACCGGTCCCCGTACGGCTATCCGGCCCTGATCGCGGACACGTACGGGCTCGCCCTGAGCTATCAGGCGTGCAGCGGCGCGGTCACCGCCGACGTCGCCGCGAACCAGCTGCAGGCACTGAGCAGCGGCACCGCGCATGTCTCGATGACCATCGGCGGCAATGACGCGCACTTCGCCGACGTCATCACCGAATGTGCCCAGCCCGGCTGGCTGAGCGACTGCGAGGGCGCCATCGCCGACGGGAACGCGGTCATCGCCAACCAGCTTCCGGGCCGGTACGACTCGCTGTTCACTGCCATTGCGACCGCGGCACCCAACGCGACCGTGGCGATCGGCGGCTACCCGTGGATCTTCAACGGCGAGGACTGCAACCTGGCCACGTTCTTCAGCCCCTCCGAGCAGTCCGCGCTCAACGCCGGCTCCGACAACCTCGACGAACTCATCGCCGCCAAGGCCGCCGGCCACGGCTTCGCGTTCGTCGACCCGCGATCCTCGTTCGACGGCCACGCGGTCTGCGATGACCCGGAGTGGATCAACGGCCTGAGCAACCCGATCGAGGAGTCGTACCATCCGAATCGGGACGGCAACGTGGGCTACGCGGCGCTGTTCGGCCCGGCCCTGACTGGCTCCCCGTTCGACCCGACCAGCCTGAGCCGGACCGCGGCCGCCAAGCCGCGGGAGACTCGGGACGCGAAGCTCCGCCGCGAGGCCGACGTGGTGCTGTCCTTCGACCTGGACACGCCGGCCAACCTCCGTGCCGCCCGGCGGCACGGCATCGCGCCGGCCGAGATCAAGCGCCTGGTCCGCGCCCTGGATTCGGACGACCCGGCCGCCGTCGAACGCGCCCTCACCGAGCTGCGCCGCCTGGACCGCCAGACCAGCTGACGTTCCCGCGGGAACGTTTCGTCGGGCCACGGCGTGCCCAGCCGGCCCGGTACTGCGCCCTTCCTGATCGCACCCGCCCTCCCACCGACTGGGCAGTTCGGCACCGACACGCCGCCAGAAGGCCTGCGTTTGTGCCCGGTCGGCGGAGTTGGGGTTGGGGTGTCAGGCGTAGCCGAGGGCGTGTAGGCGGTCGTCGTCGATGCCGAAGTGGTGGGCGATCTCGTGCACCACGGTGATGTGGACCTCCTCGACGACGTCGTCGAGGGTGTCGCAAATAGCCAGGGTGGGCCGCCGGAAGATGAAGATCCGGTCCGGCAGCACGCCGGCGTAGTCGGTGCCGCGCTCGGTCAGTGGGATGCCGTCATAGAGCCCCAACAGGTCCGGTTCCTCCGGCGGCGGGTCATCCTCGACCAGGATCACGCAGTTGTCGATCAGGGCGGCCAGCTCGGGCGGGATCTCGTCGAGGGCGAGCGCCACCAGTTCCTCGAACCGCTCGGTCGACAGGTCGATCGCCACGCCCCACCTCTCGCGTCGCCGTACTTTCTCAGGCTTCTGCTGCCGGTTCGAGTTCTCCCTGAGGGTTCCGGCACGCCCGTACGGAGAGCGTAGCGACCACCTGCAGAGGGGTTCCATCGCTGGTCAGGGCGGAATAACACCGGTGTGATTTTTGACCCGCTGACGGCGTGTCGACTTGAAATCAACCTTAGATCCCTACTCAACCACTTGCCGTGACGGATGTTACGAGATTAAAGTCCTGCGCAGCTTGGGGTTGTTGTTACTGGCGTGACTTGGGGGACGCAGGTGACAGCGTCACCAGGGGTTCCGTTCAGACGGTCCGGGAAGGCCGCCTTAGGAGGAAGAGTCCGTGAGTATCACCATCCGCGCGGTCAAGACCGTGTCGGCCCTCGCCGTAACGGCGGGCGTGGTGGTCGGCCTGCTGGGGACGCAACCGGCCGAGGCCGGCTGGCAGGCCACCGCCACCGAAGGGGTCAACATCAGGTCCGGCCCGAGCACCTCGAAATCGATCATCGGCGGCCTGTACCGGGGCGGCACGATCACTGCTCTCGGTTCCAGCAACGGCTGGACCAAAGTCCGGTTCAACGGCAACGTCGCCTACATCTCCAGCAAGTACCTGGAGAAGGAGTCGGATCTGCCGGCGCCCGGTGACATCAACACCGGCAGCGTCAAGATCACCACCACGGATCTCAACGTACGCAAGGGCCCTGGGCTCTCCTACGATCGCGTCACCACCCTGCCCGAGGGCATCAAGGTGACGCTCACCGGCAAGACCTCACGCGGCTTCGCCGAGGTCGCCCTGAGCCAGGGCAAGGGCTGGGTCAGCACCCAGTACCTGGCCAGCTCGAACGGGCTGCCCAAGATCACGGGCACCCGGACTGCGACCGCCGACCTGTTGATCAGGACCACGTCGGACGCAGACTTCGGCATCATCACCGAGGTCAAGAAGGGCACCAAGCTCCAGGTCACCGGCGCCACCCAGAACGGCCGCGCGCAGATCATCTACGGCAACGCCGTCCGCTGGGTCACCGCCAAGTACCTGTCCAACACCAAGGTCAACACCCCGGTGGTGCCCAAGCTGCCGAAGGTGGTCGGCACCCGGTACGCGACCACTGAACTCATGATCAGGTCGAGCAGCTCGGACACCTTCAAGGACCTCGGCGATGTCCCGAAGGGCACCAAGCTCAAGATCACCGGCGTGACCCAGAACGGCCGCGCCCAGGTGATCTACGACAACGCCGTCCGCTGGGTCACCGCCAAGTACCTGTCGAAGTCGAAGCCGAAGAGCGACGACTCGGACGACTCCGGTGACGACAGCGGCCCGTCGATGGACGCCGGCGACTACGCCGACGAGAAGGGCCTGCAGGCGAACACGATCAAGGTCCATCGCGCGATCTTGGAGAAGTTCCCGCAGATCAAGACCTTCTACGGGGTGTCGCCCGGCTCCTGGAACGCGGAGCACCGGGACGGCCGCGCGATCGACATCATGATCCCGAAGTACGGCACTTCCTCCGGCAAGGCGCTCGGCGACGAGATCGCCTCCTGGCTGAAGAAGAACCACAAGACGTACGGGATCAACTACCTGATCTGGCAGCAGCGGATCTGGAACATCGAGCGCAACGACGAGGGCTGGCGCTGGATGGCCGACCGCGGCGGCGACTCGGCGAACCACTACGACCACGTCCACGTCACCACCTTCTCGTCCGGCCACCCGTCGGCCGGCGGCTCGGGCAACGTGGAGAAGTCCGGCGATGCGGGTGGGTCGGAAGACTCGGGCAAGTCCGAGGACTCCGGCAAGCAGGGCACCTGCAAGGCCTCGTTCTACGACGAGCCTCAGGTGACGGCGACCGGTGGCTGGTTCGACCCGTCGAAGCTCAGCACGGCCCACAAGTCGCTGCCGTTCGGCACCAAGGTCAAGGTGACCAACCTCAACAACGGCAAGACGGTGACGGTCCCGGTGACCGACCGCGGGCCGTACATCGAGGGGCGTTGTCTCGATCTCTCCACCGCGGCGATGAAGGTCATCGGTGGAATCTCCGCAGGGGTCGTCCCGGTCAGGTACGAGGTGCTGTAGCCCGACCCGGACCACCTCCGCCACGGATCATCCAGCCCGTAGCTCACACCGAGCTGCGGGTTGGATTCCGTTCCGGGCCATAATGAACGGCGTGACCGCACGCATCCTCGACGGAACCGCCACCGCGCAAGCCCTGCTCGACGAGACCGCCGAACGCGCGGCCAAGCTGACCGAGCAACTGGGTCGCAAGCCCTGCCTGGTGACCGTGCTGGTCGGCGAGGATCCGGCCTCCGTGACGTACGTGAAGATGAAGGGCACCCGCGCCCGGAAGTACGGGCTCGAGTCGCGCCGGATCGTGCTGCCGGACACCAGCAGCACGGCCGAGGTCGTGGCCCAGGTCGAGGCGCTCGCCGCGGACGACACGGTCGACGGGATCCTGGTGCAGCACCCGGTGCCGAGCCAGGTCGACGAGCCGGCCGTCTTCGAGGCGATCGGCGCCGCCAAGGACGTGGACGGCGTCACCATGGCCTCGTTCGCCGCGATGGGCCTCGGCCGGCCCGGCTTCCAGTCCTGCACCCCGGGCGGCATCATCCGCCTTCTCGACGCGTACGAGGTGCCGCTGGCCGGGCAGCACGCCGTCGTCGTCGGCCGCAGCCCGATCCTCGGCAAGCCGGTCGGCCTGCTGCTGCTGGAGCGCAACGCCACGGTCACCTACTGCCACTCCAAGACGCGCGACCTCGCCGAGGTGGTCCGTACCGCGGACGTCGTGGTCGCGGCGGTCGGCAAGCCGGAACTGATCCGGGGCGACTGGATCAAGGAGGGCGCCGTGGTCGTCGACGGCGGCTACAACCCGGGCAACGTCGGCGACGTCGAATACGCCGCCGCGGCCGAGCGAGCCAGCTGGATCACCCCGGTGCCGGGCGGCGTCGGGCCGATGACCATCGCCACCCTGCTCGCCCAGACCGTCGACGCCGCGGCCGCCCGGGTCGGCTGACCAAAGCCCTTCGACAGGCTCAGGGCACGGAGGGTTCAGGCGGCGAGCAGCATCGCCAGAGCGGCCGTGTCGGCGTCCGTGTTCGGATCAAGATCACCGCGGCTGACCAGGTGGGTCACCGTGCCCTCGATGTCGGCCTCGACCCAGGCCGCCCGGTGATCAAGTCCGAGGTACGGCAAGCCGGGCAGGAACACGCACCCCGACGCGACGTCATGATCACGTACGGTCGGGATGGTCTGCGCCGGCGGATGCAGTACGAAGAGCCCGGGCGGCTGTTCCTCGCCGGCGAACTGACCCGGCTGCAGCGCGTCGTCGCCGATCAGCGAGCCCTCGGCGATGACCAGCCCGACGGCGGTCGGCGTCAGATCCGGCTTGTCCTCGCGGACCCGGTAGACGGTGGTCGTCGGCACCAGACCGGGCACCGCGGCCAGTTGAACGGCCAGGATCAGCACCTTGGACCACTCCACCACGTCCTCCGGCCAGCGGCCCGAGACCACGAAGCCGTACAGCGATCCCTGGGACTGCAGTGGAGCGATCTCGATCGAGCCGGAGCGTTGATCGTCCATGATGACCCCCTCCCGACGAGGTGCCCGACACACAGGCCCCCGGAATGGATCCAACTCTGTATTTCATGATCAACGATCACGGCGTTAGCAGACAAGGGAGCCGGAGTGCCAACCATGTAACAGAATCCCGGCACGGGCACCGTGGGAGGGAACCGGTTTGGGTTGCGGGCGCGGTTCCGGCTACAGTTTTCCGGTCCGAGTCCCCATCGTCTAGTGGCCTAGGACACCGCCCTTTCAAGGCGGCAACGCGGGTTCGAATCCCGTTGGGGATGCCAGGAGCAAGCGGTCCTGACCAGGCAAAATGCCGGGTCGGGGCCGCTTTACCTTCCGGTGGTCAACGCGGCGGACACACTTGAGACACGGTTATGGCCTGCCGAGCAGATTGTCGAGCCGGTCGACAGCCGCCTCAGTTCCGTCCGGGAACAGCCATCGCGGTCCTTGCTGACCTCATGACGCCGAGTTCCGCATCAGACAAATCCGATCCCGTCGCCACCACAGCCCAGTGAAAAATCGTTCACCGGCCCCCGATCCCTTCGTCAATGACGGCCTTCAGACCCACGGCATGTTCCCCGTAGTGGTCGACCAGGACGGCATGCATGCCGGCCGACATCGCACCGGCGACGTCCTGCTCAGGGTGATCACCGACGAACAAGCACTCGGCCGGAGTCACGCCGAGCTTCCCGGCTAGGACCTCAAACGCGCGTTCGTCCGGTTTCCAGACGCCGAGGTCTTCGGCGGTGCAGACGACGTCGACCAGACCCTGGAGGCCGATCGCCTGCAACTTGTCGACCTGCTGTTCCTGGCTCCCATTCGTCAGGACGCCGAGACGTATCCCGCTGGCTCGCAACGAAATGAGGACATCCGCAGCACCCGGAAATGCCCTCCAAGCCGCCCGGTACTCACGCAAGTACTCCGCAAACAGCATGTCGAGTCCTGCTGGGTTGTCCGGGGGCGCGATACCGACAGCGGGGAGGACAAGGTTGAGTCGGTATCGGCGTTGCTCTTGAAAGCTGATCTGTCCGGATCGCCACTGCTCGTAGCCGGCCTCTTCGGCGGAGAACCACAGCGTCCGGATAGCGTCGGTTGGTTCGACGCCGAGTGAGCGGAGGAAGGCGTTCACGCCAGCAGTCGCTGAGTTCAGATGGTCGAACAGTGTCCCGTCGAGGTCGAAGCCGACAGCGCGAATCTCGGTCACCACCGCAACTCTACGATCGGGGCTGTCAGTCCCCGACTCCCAAGTCGAGAGCAGCAACGCCACCATTGCCAGACGTGTCCCACTCGGATCCAGTTCGGGCCACACATAGGGCACACGAGACTAGATCTCGCTGAAGCGTCCTGGTGACGGCGGCCAGTTCTGGCTGACCGGGAGATAGCTGTTCAGCGTGCGCCAGTGGGCGGCGTGATCCTCGGTGTCGTGGTGGGGCCTGCTGAAGTCGTGGACGTAGGCCGAGATCTCGCTCAGGTGCCAGTCGGCGCGGATCAGCTCGATCACGTCACGGCGCGGGGCGGCCGGGCCGGCGGTGCGCTGGTAGGCCCGGAGGATCTCGCTGTCGTCGTCGGCACGGCGCCGGTCGTGCGCGACGTACAGGAGGAGCCACAGGTCCCGTTCTCGGGGCGCAACCATCAGGTCGTCACAGTCGATCAGCCGGAGCTGTCCGCTGTCGTCGAGCATGGTGTTGCCGCCGTGCGGCTCGCCGTGCGTGATGACCCAGGCCTGGTCCGAGGCGGCGAGACGAGCGCTGAGGCTGTCGTGGAGTTCCAGTAGCTCGCGGACGCCGGGTAGGCCGGCCAGGAACAGGGCTTGGGCTCGGGCGGCGTAGGGCCCCGAATCCCAGGGGGCGTCGAGTCCGGCGGCCATGAGCCGATCGAGTTCGGGTCTCCAGAGACCGGGAGCCCAACGTGGCGCGTTGGGCATGGGAGGGCAGCTGTGCAGTCGGCCGATGGTCTCGGCGATCCGGCAACGTTGGGCGCTGTCGGCGAAGTCGGGGTTGCGACCGTTGATGAAGGGGAAGACGGTGAGCTTCCAGGGTCCGACCTGGCGTCTGAGTTCACCGGAGCGGCTCCGGATCGCGGCGTGCACCGAGTCCAGGCCCCCGTCCCGCAGCTCGGCCGCCGTCTGGTGGGCGGACTCGCGGAAGGCGGGCTCGGCCCGGTCCGCCTTGACGAACAGTTTCGTCCCGTCGTCGGTGCGCACCGTCCAGTTGTGGCTGCCGTGCCCGATCGCCGCGTACTCCGCCTCGGTTGCGGCCAGGCCCCAGTGCTCACGCAGTGTCGCCAAGATCAGCTCGGCGGTGAGGTCGGGCGGCGCTTCGAGCATCCCCTGAAACGCTACTTCTTCTTGGGTGGCAGTGAGGCGGCGTAGGCGACACCGACGGCGACCCACGTCGCCAGCTCGGACTCGCCCGCGATCAGCGGCTCGGGGACCAGCAGCCAGCCGTCCAGTTCGCGGCCGCGCATCTCCATCCGCTCGGCGCCGGCCGCGACCCGCTGGTCGGTCTCGGCCGGGTCGCAGCGCAGCATCAGTCCGCCGCGGCCGCTGGCGGCGGCGACCATCCGGCCGCGGAGCAGGAAGGCCAGGCCGCCGAACATCCGCTGCTCGGTCACGTCCGCCGCGTGCTCCGGATACTCCGCCAGCGCAGCCCCGATCCGCCGCGCCAGTTCCTCGTCGTAGGCCATGCCGGTCACGCTACGCGCCGGACCCGACAACCGCCGGTCGGAAGCGCAGGGCGGCTCGGGTCTGGCCCTTCGACAGGCTCAGGGAACGATCTGGCCGCCCTCCTAGGGCTCGATCGGGCGGATCCGGGTCCCGTACGCGGCGAGCCGGGCGGCGTTGGCCTGGTCGCCGTCGGGCAGGTTCATCGAGCGGTAGACCGGCGGCGTGACGCCGGCGGCGAGCATCCGGCGGGCGATGCCCTCGGTGAGCAGCTGGACGATCACGACGCCGACCAGGTTGGACAGGGCGCCGATCCTGGTGCCGTCGGTCAGCTCGAGGGCGGCGTCGCCGGCCGGGGCTCCGGTGTCGATCACGACGTCGGCCAGGTCGGGCAGACGGAGGCCGCTCGGGTGCCGGCTGGGCACCGCACTGCTGTGCGCGAGCGAGCAGACGGCGACCACGGGATGGCCGGCCTCGCGGACCAGCCGGGCCAGCTCGACGACGGAGCCGTTGATCCCGGAGTTGGAGGCGATCAGCCACGGGTCGCCCGGCCGCGGCGCGGCCAGCCTCAGCACGTCGGCGGCCAGGGAAGGGTCCCGTTCCAGGGTCGGGTCGAGCAGGCTGGCCGGGGCGCGGTCGCCGAAGAAGACCAGGTCCTGGATCCGGACCAGGTTGACCGGCATCAGTCCGCCGGCCCGGCCGGCCATCTCGTGCACGACCAGCCGGGCGTGGCCGGTGCCGAACGCCTGCAGCACGCCGTCGTCCAGCAGCGCCGCGGCGATCAGGTCGGAGGCTTGATCGATCCGCTCCGACTCCTCGGCGAGCAGCCGGTCGATGGCCGTCCTGGCGAGTTCGGGATAGTCATAGTTCATGGGTGTGCCTGTCGGTGGAGGGTGGACAGCAGGGCGAGGGCTCCGGCCACGACGGCTTCGGCCCCGGCCTCGTCGAACAGGCTGCTCAGTGCCTCGTAGCTGCCGTTCGCGATGGCCTCCGCATCCGCAAGGTAGCCGAAGTAGCCGTCCGCGTAGCCGATCACCCTGGTGTGCCGGTACGGGCTCGCCCGCTTGATCCGCAGCCCCAGCGAGGCGAACGGCTCGACCGGCAGGTGGATCCAGGCCAGGTCGCCGAGCGCGACCGCCGTGATCGGCAGCGTCCAGCGGTCCGGCAACTCCGCCTCGGCCAGGTCGGCCAGCACCCGGGCCCCGTCCAGCCGGGTCTGCGCGATCCGCAGCAGACCATGATCGGTTTCGTCGGACAGCGCGCCCAGGGCCGCCTCCGCTTCGGCCATCTCGGCCCGGGCCTGATCATGATCGGGTACGGACCGGCCGGGCACCAGCAGCCCGCTCCGGATGATCATCGGCGGCCCGTCGACCGGTACGGCGTCGGGGCCCTGGAGCACCTGCTCGGCCAGCCGGCCGCCGATCCGGTCCGCCTCCGCGAACGTCTGCCCGGACCGGACGAAGCGGGTGCTGATGTCACCGGCGGCGCCCTGCAGGAACAGCACCGGCGGCTCGCCCGGCAGGCCCGCGGCAACCCTTCGCCGGCAGGCGCCGGGCCAGTCCGCCGTGTGCTCAAGGTTGGCGGCCGGCAGCACCGTGGGATGACATCCGTGATCGATGATCACAGCGGCCAGGGTACCGTCCGAGATCCGTTGCAGGGTGAGGATCCCGGCCGTTGCGTCGTACGGCCCCGCCGGGTCCAGCCGGTTGCTGCCGATTCCGGTCACCGGGCGTTCGGCGAACGTGGGCCGTACCTCGGCGGCGGGTTGATCATGAACGGTGCGGAACAAGCCGGTCAGCCGGTCCGCCAGTTCCGCGACCGCGTCCTGGTCCACGTCGGCCGGGTGTCCGGGATGGAGTGAGCCGACCCAGCCGGACGGCGCCCCGTGCGTGTGCGAGGCAGTCATGATCAACTCCGGGACCGGGTCGAAGACCGTCGCCAGCCGGCGCCGGCAGGCGTCCCGCAACACCGGCGTCACGCCGATCACGTCGAGGGCGAGCCAGATCAGACCGGCATCGGCCGGACCGGACCGGAGCCAGACGGCGCCGGCCACGAGGTCGTCGTGGGTGCCCGTGCTCAGGGCCCCGTCCCGCGCCGCGTACCCGGACAACGGGCCCGGCCGACCCGGAGTGATCACGGTCATGGCCGCACTGGCCAGCAGCATCCGACTCACCTGATTCCCGCCGTCATCGCGATACCGCTGACGAAGCGTCGTTGCAGCGCCAGGAACAGCAACACCGTCGGCAGCAGGGCCAGCAGCGCCGCCATGACGATCACCGGGACCCCGGTGTCGCCGAGCTGGTTCGCCTGCATCGCCGCCAGGCCGACCGGCAGCGTCCGGTGATCATCGTCGGAGGCCACCAGCAACGGCCAGAGATGGCTGTCCCAGTTGGACATGAAGATGAACAGGGCCAGCGCGCTCATCGGCGCGGTCACCCCGGGCACCACGATCGAGACCAGCGTCCGCAGCTCCCCCGCACCGTCCAGCCGGGCCGCCTCGAGCAGCTCGTCCGGGACCGAGTCGATCGACTGCTTCATCAGGAAGATGCCGAACGCGCTCGTCGCGGCCGGGATGATCAAGCCGGCGAAGCTGTCCACCCAGTCGAGCCGGTAGACCAGGTGATAGAGCGGCACGTACAGCACCTCGAGCGGCACCATCAGGGTGGCCAGGACGACGACGAACGCCGCGGTCCGGCCCGGATAGGTGAACTTGGAGAAGCTGTAGCCGGCGGCGGTGCAGGTGATCACGTTCAGTACCGTCACCGCAACCCCGACGACGATGCTGTTCCGGAAGTACGTGGCGAACGGCGCGACCTGGAACGGCGCCAGCAGATTGCCCCACTGGAACCGTTCCGGCCACCACGGGCTGCCGGCACCGAATCCCTCCCCCGGCGACTTGAACGCGATCAGCACCGCGTACAGCAGGACCGAGACGACCAGCAGACCGCCGAACAGGCAGACGGCCAGGACGATGATCTTGGTCGGCAGGCGCAGCGTCATGATCAGTCCTTCCGCCGCAGGGCTCGCAGCTGGACCAGCGCCAGGGTCAGCAGCAGGAAGAACATCAGCACCGCGACCGCCGAGGCCCGGCCCATCCGGGAGCTCTCGAACGCGGTCTTGTAGACGAACAGGTTGATCACCTCGGTGCCGAAGGATCCGCCGGTCAGCACCACCTGCGGACTGAACGACTGGAAGCCGCGCAGCACGGCCATGATCGCGCAGACCACCGTGATCGGCCGCAGCAGCGGCAGGGTGAGATGCCAGAACCGCTGCCAGGCCGTGGTTCCGTCCAGCCGGGCGGCCTCGTACACGTCCCGCGGGACCGACTGCAGCCCGGCCAGGAACAAGATCAGGAAGAAGCCGGTCTCCTTCCAGACACTCATGATCACCAGCCCCCAGCGGGCGGTGCTGGAGCTGGTCAGCCAGTTCACGTCGAGCCCGAGCACGGTGTTGAGCAACCCGTCCGGGTGCAGCACCACCCGCCAGATGATCGAGACCGCGACCCAGCTGGCCGCCAGCGGCAGGAAGTAGAGCAGCCGGACCAGGCCCATCCCGGGCATCCGCAGCACCAGGCCCTGAGCCAGGACCAGCGCCAGCACCAGGGCCGGCAGATAGGTGCCGACGGCGTAGATCACCGTCTGCAGCAGGGCCTGCCCGAACCGCGGATCCCCGGCCAGGAAGGCGAAGTTGCCGAGGCCGACGAACTCGGGTGGCGAGGTCAGGCTGTAGTCGAACAGGCTGAGCACGAACACCTGGCCGATCGGGTAGATCGCGAAGACGCCGAACAGCACCAGGGCCGGCAGTGCCAGGGCGAACCCGATCAGGTGCCGCCGCCGGCGAAACCCACTGAACGAGGAGTGCATCAGTTCTGCAGGATCCGGGTGATCGCCTCGGTGGCTTCGGCGGCCGCGCGGTCGACCGGTACCTGATCGAAGACGGCGGCGTTCACCATCGTGGTCAGGGCGTCCTGCACCTCCGCGTAGTGCGGCGTGACCTGGTCGAACCGCCCGGTCGGGTAGGCGGCCGACCAGACGTCGATGAAGTCGATCTTGCGGGCGGCCGGCGTCTTGTCCCAGCCGACCACCGGCTGGACGAAGTTCGTCCCGGTTAGGAAGTCGTCCGACCGGCCGGCCAGGAAGTCGATGAACGCCCACGCCTCCGGCTGCTGCCGGCTGGCCCGGTTGACGGCCCAGTAGTAGCCGTACACCCGGTTGGCCGGCGCCGCCGCGTCCAGCTGCGGCAGCGGCACCACCTTCAGCTGCTTGTACACGTCAGGGTTGGTCTCGGCGATCTGATCCATCGCCCACGGGTAGACGATCGCCATCGACTGCCGGCCGGTCGCCAGGTCCTGGAACGGTACGGTCGCCTCGCGGCTGGTCTGGTTCGGATCGGCGGTGCTCCGGCTGCCGCCGGCGAGATCGACCCAGGTCTGCAGGGCCCGCTTCGCGGCCGGTTGATCAAGAGCACCATGATCACCGTCGGCGAGGACACCGCCGGCCTGCCCGAGCAGGGTCTGGAACTGCTGGCTGTACCAACCCGAATGCAGGTAGAGGAAGCTGAACGCCTGGGTGTGCCCGGCGGCGATCAGCTGCTGCCCTGCCTCGGCGACCTCGTCCCAGCTCGCCGGCGGGTCGTCCGGGTCCAGGCCGGCGTCGGCGAAGTGCCGGGTGTTGATCGCCAGCGCGGTGCCGTTGAACTCGCTGGGCAGGCCGTACAGCCGGCCGTCCGGCCCCGCGGCCCCGTCCAGCGTGCCGGGCACGTACCGGCTCTTGATCTCGTCCACCGACCCGGCACCGACGGCGGCCGGATCGATCGGGGCGACCAGGTCCTTGGTGATGTACTCACCACGCAGCGCGGAGTCGTCCATGTTGATCACGTCCGGGCCGGTGCCGTTGCTCAGCGAGGTCAGCATCTTGGTGCCGAACTCGTTGTTCGGGATCGTCTGGTAATCGATCTTGATGCCGGGATGCTCGTTCTCGTACTCGGTGATCAACTTCTGGTAGACCTCGATCATCGGCGGATGCGTGTGGGTCCAGAAGGTGATCGTCGTGGGGCCACCCGGTTCGGGGGTGCCACCGGCGCAGGCGGCCAGCAGGGTCAGCCCTGCGACCACGACCGCAGCGGCCGTGATCCGACGTCGTCTCATGACGCAAGTGGACCCGATCCGGCATCGGATTGACCAGGGAACTTCGGGGGTTGGGTTAGACCACTGCGCTGACGCTCCGGTACGAAATCCATGCCTGGAAGCCGATCTGGCGACCCGGCCACCCGGTCTTGGTCTATTCCGAACCCCTGCGGCACGAAGCCGGACGGACCAGCCGGGTCCACGAAACCGTGGATCCCGGTGGCGAGCCGACCGGATCGGTGCCTACCATCAGGCAGTGCAGCGGTTCGGGGTCCGTTTGACGATCACCGACGGCGATTCGGACCGGACCGCGCCAGCCGAGGAGACGCCGCGAAGTTGACCACCCCGACCGAGGACGACACGCCCCCGGCGCGACCGCCCGCCCGGCCGGCCCGCGAACTGGAGGCCCCGGACCTGGACGCCCCACAGCTGGCCACCCGGCCGGAAGCCGCGACACCGGGCCTGAGACCGAACCGCAACGGTCGCCGGACCTGGCTCGTCCCCCTGCTCACGCTGCTGCTCGGACTCGCCGTCGGCGCCGGCCTCGGCCTCGGCTGGGGCCGCTGGTGGCAACCCCAGCCGACCGTGATCTCCAGTGCGGCCCTGCAGCCGACCGCCGACTGGCCGACCGCCAGCGGCAGCGTCACCGTCGAGGTGACCCCGCAGGGCGAGCGGTACGTGATCGCGCAGATCGCCACGCCACCGCCGCGGGACGGCTACCGGCAGCTCTGGCTGGTCAGCAAGGACGGCCAGGGCTACTACCCGCTCGGCGCCATGGTCGGCGACGAGCGCCGATTCCCGTTACCGCCGGGCGTCGATCTCAGCGCCTTTCCGACCGTCGAAGTCAGCTACCAGCTGGTCAACGGCCACCCCGGTCCCTCCGGCGACACGATGCTCCGTGGCACACTGGCCTGAGTGCCTCGCTCGTCGTCTCAGAACGCATTTGGCGAACCCGGGCAGGCGTGCGTTATAGTTTCGCGGGCACCAAGTTTGAAGGTGTTCCTCTAGGCCCCGTGGCGCAGTTGGTTAGCGCGTCGCCCTGTCACGGCGAAGGTCGCGGGTTCGAGTCCCGTCGGGGTCGCGAGGGTGGTGCTGCCGGAAACGGCGGCACCGCCAACGGCTGGCGGCCGGCTCAGGCGCCGGCCATGGCCAGGTAGCTCAGTTGGTAGCAGCGTTCGCCTGAAAAGTGAAAGGTCGCCGGTTCGACCCCGGCCCTGGCCACTCCGAGCCCTCCGCGTGTTCGGTGGCAGATGCCACCTTCCCGGGGGCCCGTCGTCATTTGTTGCGGGGGCCGAGCCCCCGCAGGCCCCCACGTTCCGGTGAGTTGCGTCCCGCTGGGGTTGGTTTGATTGGCCCGACCCTCCTGTCGATGGGAGGGATCAGTCTGTGCGGGTAATGTCCTCCGGGATGATCTTGGCATCGCATTTCCGGAAGCACTGGGCTGAGGCGCCTGACGACTTCTTCGCGGTCGAGGCTGCCGGGCTTCGGTGGCTTGCCGAGGCCGGCTCCGCGGCCGTTGTCCCCGTACTCAGTGTCGGGCCCACCGAAATCACGGTGGCTCGGCTCGAATCCTCGCCGCCTACGCTCGCTGCGGCCTCGGCGTTCGGTACGGCGCTGGCGGGGACGCATCGGGCGGGGGCCGACAGTTTTGGCGCTCCTCCTCCTGGCTGGGACGGCGACGGGTACATCGGGCGGCAGCGGCTTCGGCTCCGGCCGGAGCGGCAGTGGGGGCGCTTCTACGCGGAGCAGCGGATGCTGCCGTACGCCCGGGCCGCGCGGGATCTCGACCATCTCACGGCACAACAACTGCGGGTGATCGAGCGGGTCGCCGAGCGGATCGCGGCCGGGGACTTCGACGACTCGCGGCGGCCGGCCCGGATCCACGGCGATCTCTGGTCCGGCAACCTGGTCAGCACGGCCGACGGCATGGTGTTGATCGATCCGGCCGCGCACGGCGGGCACGGGATCACCGACCTGGCCATGCTCGCGCTGTTCGGCGCACCGCACCTGGACACGATCCTGGCCGCGTACGCGGAGGCCGCCGAACTGCCGCTCGGCTGGCGGCAGCTGATCGGGCTGCACCAGCTGCACCCGCTGCTCGTGCACGCCGTCTCGCACGGCCCGTCGTACGGCTCCGAGGCCGCGGCGATCGCCCTGCGCTACCTCTGAACCCACCCGGTGACAGCCCGGCCGCGGGCGATGTCAGGTCAGTGTCAGGTCGGTGACAGGCGGTGCCGGAAATCTAGGGGTCACGGAGGCGGAACACCCGCCCACCACCCCGAAGAGAACGGCAGACGATCATGACCACGACCATCGCAGAGTTCACCACCAAGGTGATCGGTGACAAGCGGCGCTGGCGGGCCTACAAGGCTCGGACCCGGCAGCTGCCCGAGCCGTACCGCAGGACGATCAAGGCGCTGGAGCGCTACCTGCTCCGGTTCGGCCCCGCCGACGCCGACCAGGCGGCCACCGCGTTCGAGAACCTCGCCACCCGGTTCGAGCAGGCGGCCGCCGCCGGCACCCCGGTCCGCGAGATCGTCGGCGACAACCCGGTGACCTTCGTCAAGGCCTACCTCCAGCCGTACACCGACGGCGGCCTGTCCGCCGAGGAGCGGGAGCGGCTGATCTCCGAGATCGCCGGCGACAACCCCGTCGTGTTCGACGCCTTCCTGCAGGACTACGCCCGAGGCGGCTGGGTCGCCAAGGAGCGGAAGCGCCTGACCAAGGCCGTCGACCGCGCCGACGTACCGGCCGGCCGATGATGACCACCACCAACAGCCAGGAGGGCGGGACGATCGCTCCCGCCCTCCGGGACCCCGCCATCCGGGTCCAGGGCATCACGAAGTCGTTCAAGGACCTGCCGGTGCTCCGCGGCGTCGACCTCGAGGTCGCGGCCGGCAGCATCTTCGCGCTGCTCGGCTCCAACGGCGCCGGCAAGACCACGCTGGTACGGATCCTGTCCACCCTGCTCAAGGCCGACGGCGGCAACGCCACGGTGTACGGCCACGACGTCGCCACCGAGCCCGGCGAGGTCCGCGAGTCGATCAGCCTGACCGGCCAGTTCGCGGCCGTCGACGAGGTGCTCACCGGACGGGAGAACCTCGTCCTGATCGCCAAGCTGCGCCACCTGAAGAACCCGGCCGCGGTGGCCGACGACCTGCTCGCGCGGTTCTCGCTGACCGACGCGGGGAAGCGCAAGGCGGCCACTTACTCGGGCGGCATGCGCCGCCGGCTCGACATCGCGATGAGCCTGATCGGCGACCCGCCGATCATCTTCCTCGACGAGCCGACCACCGGGCTGGACCCGCAGGGCCGGATCGAGGTGTGGCAGACGATCAAGCAACTCGCCGACGGCGGCACCACCGTGCTGCTGACCACCCAGTACCTCGACGAGGCCGAACAGCTCGCCGACCGGATCGCCATCCTGCACGAGGGAACGATCATCCAGAACGGAACCCTCGCCGAACTCAAGCAACTCCTGCCGCCCGCCAAGGTCGAATACGTCGAGAAGCAGCCCTCGCTCGAGGACGTCTTCCTGACCCTGGTCGGCTCTTCTGCGAAGGAATCCTGATGACCACGCACGTTCTCGCCGACACCGGCGTCCTGACCAGTCGCTCGCTGCGCCACATCCTGCGCAGCCCGGACACGATCATCACCACCGCGGTCACCCCGATCGCACTGATGCTGCTCTTCGTGTTCGTGCTCGGCGGCGCGATCAACACCGGCGTCGACACGTCCTACGTCAACTACCTGCTGCCCGGGATCTTGTTGATCACGATCTCGTCCGGCATCGCCTACACCTCCTACCGGCTGTTCCTGGACCTGCAGGGCGGCATCTTCGAACGCTTCCAGTCGATGCCGATCGCGCGGTCCAGCGCGCTCTGGGCGCACGTGCTCACCTCGCTGGCCGCGAACCTGGTCTCGGTCGCGTTGGTCATCGGGGTGGCGTTGATCATGGGCTTCCGTACCGGCGCCTCGCCGTTGGCCTGGCTCGCCGTCGCCGGAATCCTGATCTTGTTCACCCTGACGCTGACCTGGATCGCCGTGATCGCAGGGCTGTCGGCCAAGTCCGTCGACGGGGCGAGCGCGTTCAGCTACCCGTTGATCTTCCTGCCGTTCATCAGCTCGGCGTTCGTACCCACCGCGTCGATGCCCGGCCCGGTCGCCTGGTTCGCCGAGCACCAGCCGGTCACCTCGGTGGTCAACACGATCCGGGCGCTGTTCGAGCAGCAGCCCGTCGGCAGCGACATCTGGGTCGCCCTGGCCTGGCTGGTCGGCATCCTCGTGATCGCGTACGCCTTCGCGATCGTCATCTACCGACGCAAGATCAACTGAGGCCCCGCCTATGCGGTGCCGAACAGGCGGCCGAGCAGTCCCGGCCGAGGAGCGGCGGCCGGGCCGGTGCCCGGCAGCCGCTTCGTCCAGTCCAGCGGAGCAATGTCGATCTTGCTCCGCTGGTCGCCGTTCCAAGTGGCCGGCAGCTCCTCAGCGATCAGCCGGCTGAGCACCTTCGGCATCATCCGGGCGATCCCGGCGTCACAGGTCGCCGGGTCCGGGCCGACCGCGAAGTAGCCGAGCCGCAGCACCCGGGTGTCCAGTGCAGTCTCGAGGTCCTGCTCGGTGTAGTAGACGCCGCCGAGGACGCCGGCCCGGGAACCGCCCCGGTCCTTGCACTCGGCCGCCACCAACTCCATCGCCGCGTCACGGGTGTAGCCGGCGTTGTGCACCGCCACCACCTGATCGGTCCGGTTCAGCCGGGCGAAGGCGCGGTCCAACCGCTCGAACGCCGTCGGGCCGATCCAGTCGCGCTGCTTCAACTCCGCCTCCGCCACCCGGCGGTCGATCTCGGCGCCGATCGTGGCCCGTTCCTGGTCGGTGACGTTGCCGTCCAGATACTCGTCGAAAAGCGCCGTCCGTATCTCGCTCGGGGTAAGGAATCCACCGTCGATCAGATGATCGAGAACGCGATCGTCATCGTCGTCCAGCGGAGCCATGCGGGCAGCCTACCCGGCCACCGGTCACCTGAAATCAGGGAGATCCCGGGCTCAGGAGCCCTCGATCGCCTTCTTCCGGGCGGGGGTGTCGAGCACGTCGCCGACGATCGCCCCGGACCGCTTCGGGCCGCCGTACCGGGAGATCAGATTGATCATGGTCTGGACCCGGTTCCGGTTGCCCAGCAGCGAAACGATGTGGACGGCGATCCAGACCAGCCAGGCGATCAGGCCGCGGCCCTTCACCCCGATCGGCAGCTGCATCACGGCGTCGGCCCGGCCGATCGTGGCCATGGTGCCCTTGTCGTGGTACGCGAACGGCTCGGGCAGCTCGTGCCGGTGCAGCCGCGCGATCTGGCGGGCCGCGTGCTTGCCCTCCTGGATCGCCGGCTGGGCCAGCTGAGCCTGCGGGTCGCGCACGATCAGGGCGATGTCGCCGGCCGCGAAGATCCGCTCCTGGCCGATCACCCGGAGGTCCGGCTCGACCTCGATCCGGCCACCCTTGCCTAGCGGCAGACCCCAGTCGGCCAGGCCCTTGTCGCCGGCCACCCCGGCCGCCCAGATCACCAGGTCGACCGCCATCGAGGTGTCGTCGGCGAAGTCGACCCGGTCCGCGTGCACCTGGGTGATCGCCGTCTTCAGCCGTACGTCGACGCCGCGCTTGATCAACTCGCGCAGCGCGTACTGCCGCAGCGAGTCGTCGAACGGCGCCAGCACGGCGTCGCCCATCTCGACCAGCACCACGTGCACCATCGCCGGGTCCAGCTCCGGATAGACGGTCCGCACCGCGTTGTCGCGCAGCTCGGCGAGCGACCCGGCCATCTCGACGCCGGTCGCGCCACCGCCGACGACGACCACGGTGAACCGGCCCGGGCCGGTCGCGGGATCGGTGTGGCTGGCGATCGTCTCCAGGCCGCCGAAGATCGTGTCCCGGACCCGGAGCGCCTCGGCGCGGGTGTACATCGACATCGAATACTCGGCGGCGCCGGGGATGCCGAAGTGGTTCGTGGTCACCCCGGTCGCCACGATCAGGTAGTCGTACGGGATCCGCAGGTCGTCCGCGCAGAGCAGCGCCCGATGATCATGATCGATCCCGGTCACCATGGTCCGGCGGAACCGTACCCCGCGGCGCCGGGCGGCGAAGAAGCGCAGCGAGTACGTGACGTCGCCGGGGTTCAGCCCGCCGGTGGCCACCTGGTAGAGCAACGGCTGGAACGTGTTGTACGGGTGATGATCGACAAGGGTCACCCGGAATCCCGACTTCGCCAGCTCGGCGGTCGCCGAAATCCCAGCGAATCCTGCCCCCAACACCACGACATGAGGCATCTCGGTCATATTCATAGTCAACCAGTCCGGGCCGGGCCGGATTCCTGGGCCACCCTGTGGCGTCGGTCTCGCGGCGCCTCGGACCCGGGCCCGTACGCCCCGAGCCAGTAGCCGAGCTCGTCCAGCACCGTCGTCCGGACCGGCTCGGCGGACAGCAGCAGATCGTGGATGCCGCCGTCGAACCGCAACACGGTCACCTGCCGGCCCAGCTTCGGCGCCCGGGCAACGATCTGGTCGACGTCGAGCACGATGTCGGCCTCCAGGAACGTCTCCTTCCAGCGCAGCCCGAAGTCGCTCCGCCCGGCCGCCATCACCAGGATCGGCTGGGTCAGCGAGAGCCCGGCCGCGATCCGCTGGTGGCCGCGCAGGATCGCCCGCAGCCAGCCGACCCGGACCGGCGGCGACGGCGACTGCTTCCAGGTCTGGTCGTAGTCCCATTCGCCGCCGAGGCCGCGGTGCAGCGTCCGGGCGTAGTAGCCGCGGTCGGGCAGCGGCAGGGTCGCCGTGGGCCGCCGGCCGCCGATCGCATCGATCACCGGCGAGCCGAGCGCCCGGACCACCCAGGAGCCTTGCAGGTCCAGCCACGGCGAGTTGAGCACCAGCGCCGACAGGAGTTCCGGATGCCGCTCCGCCCACAGGCTCGCGACCAGCCCACCGGTCGAGTGGCCCATCAGCACCAGGTGGTCGTGCTCGGCCAGCACCTCCGCGCTGGCGGCGTCCAGCTCGGCGTCGTAGTGGTCGAGATCGGAGACGAAGCCGGCCAGCTGACCGGGCCGCAGACTGCGTCCGTACCGGCGCAGCTCGACGGCGTAGAAGTCGTAGCCGAGGGCGATCAGCGCGTCGGCCAGGTGGGTCTGGAAGAAGTAGTCGTTCCAGCCGTGGACATAGAGCACGGCGACCCGGGACCGCCGGCCCGGCCGCAGCCGGCGGACCAGCGTGCCGACCAGCTCGGTGTCCGGCGCCTCGCCGATCGCCAGCTCGGCGCCCGGGAGTTCGAGATCAAGTCGTTCGTAGCCGTCCAGGACGTCCGGACGCCAGCCCGTCATCGCCCGCGCCCCACTTACCGTACGATCCGCAGATTCACCGGATAACGGTACTGCTCACCGCGATGGACGGCCATCGTCGCCAGGATGCACACGATCACCGCGGCGATCCCGACCAGCGGCACCAGCAGGACCCCGATCAAGATCACGATCAGCAGCGTGGAGACGACCTGCGCGATCGTGTAGAGGATCGAGAAGTTCAGCGCCTCCGCGGTCGTCTCCCGCAGCCAGGCGCTGCGGTGGGCGAACGCGAACCACACGATGGTCGGGCCGACGAACCCGAAGACCGGGATCGAGAGATGCGCAACCGTCGCCCACAGCCGCTCGTCACCCTGGGACAGCGACGGCATCGGTGCCGTGCCGAACGGTTCGGGTCCCGGCTCGCCGGGTCCTTGCGGGCCGTGGCTGTACGGGCCAGCGCCGCCCGGGCCGGGCCGAGGGTCGTGACTCATGGGCTCAACGTAGACCGGCCAGGCCGGTCGTCCGCGGGATCATCCGGACTTGCGGAGATCCCCGAAGCCGTCCGAATTGGAGTCGGAGTCCTGGTCGTACTCGGTAGCCAGGTCCTCGTAGCCCGGAGGTACATGACCCCCAGGATCGCTACGAAGCTCTTGCTCGAGCGAAGAAATATCCATATCCACCGGACGATATTTCAGCTCGCGGGCTACCTTCGTCTGCTTCGCCTTCGCACGGCCGCGCCCCATATCGGGTCGACCCCCTCGCATGTGTCTGCCGGCGGACTAAGCCGCGGGCTCAAGTCGGTCATGTCGTGACAGACAGGCTACCCAATGGTCGGGACACCGCCAACCTGAGGGCCGTTGTCCCGCGCGCCGGATTCGGAGTCCGGACACCGCTTACCTCCGGCGGTGATTCCCGGTCAGTGAGACGCGTTCTCCGGCGACGGCCGGATCGGCGGCCACGGTCTCCCCGCAAACCCAGGCCTGGACGCCCCGATCGGCGAGTACGGCGAGCGATGCGTCGGCCGCATCGGCCGGGACGACGGCGATCATGCCGACACCGAGATTGAGCGTCGCCTCGAGATCCGGGACCGAAATGTCGCCGATCTCACGGATGAGATCGAAGACCGGCTGCGGCGTCCAGCTGGACCGGTCGACCGTGACCTGGACCTGGTCCGGGATCACCCGGGCCAGGTTGGCCGCCAGGCCGCCGCCGGTGACGTGGGCGAAGGTGTGTACCTCGACCGCGTCCAGCAGGGCCAGGCAGTCGAGGGCGTACACCTTGGTCGGGGTGAGCAGTTCCTCGCCGAGGGTGCGGCCGAGCTCGGGCACGTCGCGGTCGAGCGCCCAGCCGGCGTCGGTCAGCAGCACCTTGCGGGCCAGCGAGTAGCCGTTGGAGTGCAGGCCGGAGGAGGCCATCGCGATCACCGCGTCGCCCGGGCGGACCCGGTCCGGCCCGAGGATCTTGGAGCGCTCGACGACACCGGTGGAGGCGCCGGCGACGTCGTACGCGTCCGGCTCGAGCAGGCCCGGATGCTCGGCGATCTCGCCGCCGACCAGGGCACAGCCGGCCGCGACACAGGCCTCGGCGATGCCCTTGACGATCGCCTCGATCCGCTCCGGTACGACCTTGCCGCAGGCGATGTAGTCGGTCATGAACAGCGGTTCCGCGCCGCACGCGACGAGGTCGTCGACCACCATGCCGACCAGGTCGAACCCGATCGTGTGGTGGACGTCCATCGCCTGCGCGATCGCCACCTTGGTCCCGACGCCGTCGGTCGAGGTGGCCAGCACCGGGTGGTCGTACCGCTTCAGGGCGGAGGCGTCGAACAGCCCGGCGAACCCGCCGAGGCCGCCGATCACCTCGGAGCGGGTGGTCTTGCCGACCCATTCCTTGATCAGGTCGATCGACCGGTCCGCGGCGTCGATGTCCACGCCGGCGGCCGCGTAGGCCGACTTCTGTTCAGTGCTCATGGGCGGTCCGTCGTTCATGGTCGAGATAGGGCGTCGGCGGCACCGAGGCCGGCGGTCAGGGTGGCGACGCCGTCGAGATCGGTCCGGCGTTCGGTGTCCAGGACCTGCTTGCCGAGGCGTTCGGCCAGCGGCAGCTCGACCGGGTAGACGCCGTCGAAGCAGGCCCGGCAGAGGTCGTCCTTGGGCACCGTGGTGGCCTCGATCAGGCCGTCCAGGCTGACGTAGCCGAGCGAGTCGGCGCCGATCGAGCGGCAGATCTCGTCGGTGCTCAGGCCGTTGGCGATCAGCTCGGCCCGGGTGGCGAAGTCGATGCCGTAGAAGCAGGGCCACTTCACCGGCGGCGACGAGATCCGGACGTGCACCTCGGCGGCGCCGGCCTCACGGAGCATCCGGACCAGGGCGCGCTGGGTGTTGCCGCGGACGATGGTGTCGTCGACGACCACCAGCCGCTTGCCCTCGATCACGTCGCGGAGCGGGTTCAGCTTGAGCCGGATGCCGAGCTGGCGGATGGTCTGGCTGGGCTGGATGAAGGTCCGGCCGACGTAGGAGTTCTTGACCAGCCCGACGCCGTACGGGATGCCGGACTCCTCCGCGTACCCGATCGCGGCGGGGGTGCCGGACTCGGGCACCGGGATCACCAGGTCGGCCGTCGTCGGATGCTGGCGGGCCAGGATCCGGCCGATCTCGACCCGGGTCGAGTGCACCCGGCGGCCGGAGATCGTGGTGTCCGGACGGGCCAGGTAGATGTGCTCGAACAGGCAGCCCTTCGGCTCCGCCGCGGCGAATCGGCGGGACCGCAGGCCGCCGGAATCGATGGTGATCAACTCGCCGGGCTCGACCTCGCGGATGAACGAGGCGCCGACGATGTCCAGGGCCGCGGTCTCGCTGGCGACCACCCAGCCGGACTCGAGCCGGCCCAGCACCAGCGGGTGGATGCCCTGCGGGTCGCGGGCCGCGTAGAGGGCCTCCTCGTCCATGAAGACGAGGCAGTACGCGCCGCGCAGCCGGGGCAGCACCTCGGCGGCGGCGTCTTCGGTGTTGAGGTCGGGGTAGGTGGCGATCAGGGCCGTCACCAGCGACGTGTCGTTGACCGCCTCGCCGCTCAGCGCGCCCGGCACCAGGGAGCCGCCGGAGCGGTCCCGCTCGGCCAGCCAGTCGGACAGCTCGACGGTGTTGGTCAGGTTGCCGTTGTGCCCCAGCGCGATGCCGCCGGTGGCGGTCGGCCGGAACGTCGGCTGGGCGTTGGCCCAGACACTGGCGCCGGTCGTGGAGTATCGGGTGTGGCCGACCGCGACGTGGCCGCGGAGCGACTCCAGCGAGCGCTCGTCGAACACCTGGGAGACCAGCCCCATGTCCTTGAAGACCATGATCTGGGACCCGTTGCTGACCGCAATCCCGGCCGACTCCTGGCCGCGGTGCTGCAGCGCATAGAGGCCGAAATAGCTCAGCTTGGCGACTTCCTCACCGGGCGCCCAGACCCCGAACACGCCACACGCATCGCGAGGGGTGTCGCCGTTGCTGGGGGTGTCGGAGGAGTCGCAGGGGTGGGCCGGTCGGTGATCAGCACGTGCCACTGCTTCATCGTAGCGTGACCTGCTGTTCCGGCCGCATTTCCGAATCCGGCACGTTCGGGGTAGCGGACTCGCGGGGCGTACGGGCGAGGCGCAGCCAGCTCGCGACCGCGACGACGGCGAGCAGGACCGCGCCGACCACGGCGACCGCGACCAGACCCTGGGTGAACGCCTGCCGGGCCGTCGCCGCCAGCACCTCGCCCTGGTCGGCCGGCAGTTCGGCGGCGATCGCCAACGCCTTGGAGATGCCGGACGAGGCCTCGGAGCCGCCGGCCCCGCCCAGGCCGGCCCGGTAGACCAGCGTGCCGATGCTGCCCAGCAACGCGATGCCGAGCCCGATCCCCAGCTCGTTGCCGGTCTCCGAGATCGCCGAGGCAGCGCCGGCCTGGTCGGGCGGGGCCGAGCCGACCACCAGGTCGGTGGCCAGCGCCGTCGCCCCTCCGATCCCGCCGCACGCGACGGTGAAGCCGATCACCGGGATCAGCGGACCGCCGGTCGCGGTGGTCAGGGCCAGGATCGCGAAGCCGATCATGGTGATCACGATCCCGGCGAAGATCAACACACCGCGGCGCACCCAGCGCAGCAGCACCGGCGCGGCCAGACTGGAGATGATCATGACGACCATCTGCGGCAGCAGCCAGAGCCCGGCCTCGATCGGGGCCAGCCGGGCCACCGTCTGCAGGTAGAGCGACACCAGCAGGAACGTGCCGCCCATCAGCGAAGCCGACACCACCATGATCACGATGACGGTACGGAAGGTGGGCTCGGTGAACAGCCGGAGCTGGAGCAGCGGATCGGCCAGCCGACGCTGCCGCCGGACGAAGATCACCGCGCAGGCCACCCCGATGATCACCGGCAGCACGCTCAGCCAGACCGGCGCACCGCGGGCGAACTCCTTGATCCCGAAGACGAACGGCAGGATCGCGGCCAGCGACAGCCCCACGCTAGGCAGATCGATCCGGCCCGGCTTCGGCGCCCGGAACTCGGGCAGCAGGAACGGCCCGGCGATCAGCAAGATGATCATCACCGGTACGGCGATCAGAAAGACCGAGCCCCACCAGAAGTGCTGCAGCAGCAGCCCGCCGACCAGCGGCCCGGCCGCGCTACCGCCCATGAAGCAGCACATCCACGCCCCGATCGCGATCGCCCGCTGCCGCTCGTCGCTGAACAGGTTGCTGATCAACGCCAGCGTCGATGGGGCGACCGTCGCGCCCGCGATGCCGAGCAGGGCTCGGGCTGCGATCAGGATCTCGATCGTGGGGGCGAACGCGGCAATCACTGAGGCGATGCCGAAGATGACGGCGCCGATCAGGAGCAGGCGGCGGCGCCCGATGCGGTCCCCCAGGTTGCCCATGGTGATCAACAGGCCCGCAACCACGAAGCCGTACACGTCCGTCACCCACAGTTGCTCCGTCTGACCGGCACCGAGGTCTGTGCTGAGTCGCGGCAGAGCCAGGTAGAGCACACTCATGTCCAGCGACAGCAAAACTGTCGGCAGACCGAGCACTACTAGGCCTAGCCAGCGCTTCAACGATCCTGATCTTTCCATGCGTGCCAGCCTAGGTCATTCTGATTGCAGATTGCAAGCAGTGTGAGAGGGGGCAGGGAATCATGCCGCGGGAGGTCTGGGGGTTTGTGCGCGGACAACCATCCGCCCGCGATGGCCTGGGTGCCGCTGCCGCAGTACTGCGATGCGGGCTCCCGCCAGGCCCGTCCACGTCCGCGCACAAACCCCCAGACCTCCCGCTTCCTTGTGGATGCTCAGTCAGGGTTTATAGGTCCCGAGCCGCGCGTGACCAGGTCTGCGGTCCTCGCCAGACCGAGCGCTCGGTGGAGTCCCTACGGTGCAGTGACTGTGTTCTGGCGAGGGGCAGTTGATCTTCGTGATCATGGGGTTGCTTGGGCGGGGGCTGGTTCAGAGGGCCGGCGGCTCGTGAGTCACGGGTGTCCATGCGTTCGTCACTCACTGAATAGTTGATCTTCAAGTCACCCCCTGAACCAGCCCCCGACCCTGCATCCCCCACCGATCCACCAAAAGTGCAGCGCACGTACTCGCTCCACCAACACCCTCGTGACCCCCACCGAGCGCTCGGTCTGGCAGTCGGGGCAGGTCTGATACCGCGCGGCTTTGACCGAAAAATATGACCGTACGGCCCAAAGAGAGCGGGAGGTCTGGGGGTTTGTGCGCGGACGTGGACGGGCCTGGCGGGAGCCCGCATCGCAGTACTGCGGCAGCGGCACCCAGGCCATCGCGGGCGGATGGTTGTCCGCGCACAAACCCCCAGACCTCCCGCGGCATGATTCCCTGCCCCCTCCCGAAGACAGACAACCAGCCCGAATTGCAGCAACGCTCTAGTCGGAGTCGGAGTGGGCGACCGTGGGTGCGTGGCGGAGCAGGACGGTGGCAACGACGGCCAAGATCAGGACCGCGCCAGAGGCGGCCCAAGCAGTGAGTTGGAGCGCCGAGGTGAAGGCGGTCCGGGCGGCGGCCAGGACCTCGTCACGAAGGGCCGGCGCGAGTCCCTGAACGGCCTGGTAGGCGCCGGCCAGGGAGTCGACGGCGAGTGCGCGGGCGCCGGCGGGTAGGCCGGGCAGCGCGTGGCCGGACATGATGGCTTGGTAGTACGCGATGCCCAGGCTGCCCAGGATGGCGATTCCGGAGGCGTTGCCGAGTTCGTTTCCGGTCTCCGACACGGCGGCCGCGGCTCCGGCTCGCTCGGCCGGCGCGGAGCTGATGATCAAGTCCGGGCCGAGGGTCCCGGCCGGGCCGAAGCCGAGTGCGGTGAGGAAGGAGCCGATCACGATTGGCGCGATGCCGCCGCCGGGATCGACCCGCGTGAAGGAAATCAGGCCGGCGATCGCGATCACCATCCCGCCGGTGATCAGATACGCCGGCCGGATCCGCCGGGCCAGGCGCGCAGCGAGCGTCGAGGAGATGATCAAGGCGGCGGTCTGCGGTAGCAGCCAGAGGGCGGCGAGCAGGGCGGGCAGGCCGCTCACCAGCTGCAGGTACTGCGCGGTGAACAGGTAGGTGCCGGCCATGGTCGTACCGATCAGGAGATTCAGCCCGACCGCGGTGGAGAAGGCGGGGATCTTGAACAGGGACAGGTCGAGCAGTGGATGGTCGATGGTTCGTTGCCGCCGGATGAAGAGAAGGCCCAAGATCAGGCCGGCCAGGCCGGTGCCGATCGCGACCGGGGTCGGGCCGTCCTTGGCCAGGGTCTTCATCGCCAGCACCAGGGCCAACATGGTGGCGGTGGCCAGCACGGCACCGAGCAGGTCGAACCGGCCGGGAGACGGGTCCTTCGACTCCAGCAGCAGGGCCGGCGCCAAGATCAACAGCAGGGCCATGATCGGCAGATTGACCAGGAAGACCGAGCCCCACCAGAAGAACTGCAGCAGCACCCCGGCGAGCAGCGGGCCGACCACGATGCCGATCGAGAAGCAGACCACCCAGATCGAGATCGCGAAGGCCCGCTCGTCCCGGCGGTGGAACAGCGATCTGATCAAGGAGAGGGTCGACGGCATCAGCGTAGCGCCGGCGATGCCCTGCACCGCCCGGGCCGCGATCAGCCACTCCGGACCCGGTGCGAAGGCCGCCAGCGCGCTCGCCGCGGCGAAGGCGGCAGCGCCGAACATCAGCAGGCGGCGCCGCCCCAGCCGGTCACCGAGCGTGCCCATCGTGATCAACGCGCCGGCGATCAGGAAGCCGTAGATGTCGGTGATCCAGAGCGCCTGAATCCCATCCGGGCGAAGATCGACCGACAACGACGGCAGCACCAAGATCAACACCGACAGATCCATCGAGACGAGCAGGGTCGGCAGCGCCAGCACGGCCAGCCCACCCCAGGCCCTCGGCCCGGCCTTCGCCGTCTCGCCACTGACGGAGGTTCCACCCACCGGTTCCTGGCCCGACATCCTGCGCTCCCTTCCGCGAGTTTCGTTACGATCTGTACCGTAACATAAGTGCTAGGATGCGGACCATGACGAGTCCGGCGGAATCACGGCGTGGTGGCCGGCCGCGTAGCGCGGAGATCGATGCGGCAGCGCTGGACGTGACCCTGACGCTGCTCGACGAGGTCGGCTATCGGCGACTGTCGCTGGAGGAGGTCGCGCGCCGGGCCGGCACCTCACGGCCGGCCCTCTATCGGCGCTGGCCGACCCGACCGGCGCTGGTGCTGGCCGCGCTGGCCGGCCGGCTGGGCGCAGTCGGCGTGCCGGACACCGGCTGCACGATGTGTGACCTGGGCGAAGCGATCGGCGTCTTCGTCGCCGTGTACCGCCGACTACCACCCGACGTGATCGGCTCGCTGCTGGCGGACTGCGCCGGCGACGCCGACCTGCACGCGTTGTTCATGACCGCCCTCTTCGACCCGCCGCGGCAAGCAGTCCGGCAGACCCTCGCCAAGGCCGTGGCCCGCGGCGATCTTCGTCCCGACCTCGATCACGAACTCGCCGTCGACCTCCTCGGCTCCTGGGTACACCACCGGGTCCTGTTCGGCCACGCCTCGTTCGACGACGCCGACATCGAGACCGCGGTCGAAACCCTCCTCGGCGGCATCGCCGCCGACTACCCCGCCCTCCGAGAAGGCAGCCGCCAAGACCTAGCCACCCCCACCCCCCTCCACGGCCTCCACTCCGACACCGCATCCCCGAGGTAGCGGCCTCGCGGCGCCTCTGCCCCTCCGACCCGAACCGCCAGCTCCCTAGTGACTCCACCGAGCGCTCGGCCTGACAGTCGAGGCAGGCCTGATCACCGCGCGGCTTCGACCGAAAACAATGACTGTGTCGGCAAAAGGAAGCGGGAGGTCTGGGGGTTTGTGCGCGGACGTGGACGGGCCTGGCGGGAGCCCGCATCGCAGTACTGCGGCAGCGGCACCCAGACCATCGCGGGCGGATGGTTGTCCGCGCACAAACCCCCAGACCTCCCGCGGCGTGAGTCCCTGCCCCCTCCCGAAAGGCCCTTCGACAAGCTCAGGGCACGTACAAAGACAAGGATCAGGCCGGCGGCCCAGACCGAATCCGCTCCAACAGCCGATCAGGCGCCACCTCAGATCCGTCCTCCAACCACCAGGTCACGCCGGCATCCTCGTACTCACCGGCCCGGCTCGAATCGGGAGCCCAGGTCGGGTTCGGCGACCAGATGACCACATCACCGCCGGCGCGCCCGCCGGCCCGTTCGAAGTCGGCCCGGATGGTGATCAATTCCTCCGGCGTCGGGATCCGAAAGTCGTCGGACTCGTCGCGAACCTGCGGAAACAGACCGTCTGCGCCAAGAGCGCCGCGCACAGGCCCGCGGCGGGGCCAGAAGCCGCTCGTCCAGAGCGGTACGTCGATCGGCGGGAACCGTACCCCGCTCACCTGGTAGTGATCACCGGCATGATCGACCAGCTCACCGGCCAGCAGCCGGCGCAGCACCGGTACGCCCTCGTCGAGCCGCGCCGCCAGTACGGAGCGCTTGCCGGACTCACCCCAGCGAGTGAAGTCGCCGCCGCCCCCGGTGGCGAGCCCGAGAATCAATCGGCCACCGGACAGGGATTGCAGCGTGCTCGCCTGCAGGGTCAGGGTGCCCAGCCGGCGTCGCGGCAGCGGGGTCGACAGCGGGCCGATCATGATCGACTCCGTCGCCTGGGCGATCGCGGCCAGGGACACCCACGGGTCGGCGAAGGGCGGTTCGTAGTCCGCCGGGGTGATCAGGTCCCACATGAAGAAGCCGTCCCAGCCGGCCTGCTCCGCCGCGACCGCAAGATCACGAAGGGCGGCCGGGTCACCGTACGGTCCGTAGGAAGGTACGTACACTCCGTAGCGCATGATCAACACAGCGTCACGGGTGCGCCGGATTATTCCGCTCAGCTTCCCGTGATCACGCCGATCGCGATGCCGAGCGTCGCGGTGTTGTACAGAAACGACAACACGGCGTGCGAGAGCAGTTGCGCGCGGATCGGCGTGGCCCGGGTCTCGACATCGGAGACCGCGAAGGACACCCCGATGGTGAAGGCGAAGTAGGCGAATTCGACCAAGGTCGGCTCAGGCTTCTCCGGGAAGTCCAGGATCCGTTCCGGCAGCGCGTCCTCGTAGAGGTGGGCGTAGCGCTCGGCGTACCCGAAATGGAGGATCGCCCAGGACAGGATGACGGCCGGCACGGCGAACACCTTCGACAGGGCCGGCGGGATGCCCTCGAAGAGCGCCTCGTCGAACCGGTCCCCGATCACGATCGCCAGGCCGGCACCGATCCCGGTCAGACTGATCAACAGCGTGAACAGGTAGCCGAGCCGACGCGGCATCAACGCGTCGCGCCAGTCGGGAGCCCGGCCGAGCCGGACCCGGCGGAGCCGCCGGCCCCGGATCAGCAGGTAGCCGATCGCGGCGACGGTCCAGGCCAGCAGGACCAGGAAGTCGTCGTTGACGACCAGGGCAAGACTCAACGCGATCAACGTGAGGTCGAGCACCCGGGCCGGCAGGTACTTGAGGTTCCGCATCCCTCTCCCTCTGGAGCCGATGCGGAGACCGTAGCAGTGGGCGGCCCGGCCCCCGCGAACCGACGGGGGACGGTACGGGAGCCGGGCCTGTGGCGGGTTGTGGGGGGCCTTGGTCAGAGACGACCCGCCTTCATCTCGCTGACCAAGTAGTCGGCCTGACGGATCGCCAGCGCGACGATCGTCAGGGTCGGGTTGGCGGCGGCCCCGGTGGTCATCACCGACCCGTCGCTGATGAAGAGATTCGGTACGGTGTGCGCCCGGCCCCAGCGGTCCACGACGCCGTCCTCGGCCCGCTCCGACATCCGGCAGGTGCCGAGGTTGTGCGTCGACGGGTACGGCGGCGTGTGGTGCACGCTGAGCGCCCCGACGGCACCGTAGAGCGCATCGGCCGCGGCATAGGCGTGCTCGCGCATCGCGACGTCGTTCGGATGATCATCGAAGTGGACGTTCGCCACCGGGATCCCGTGTTGATCATGGACCTCGGTGTTCAGGGTGATCCGGTTGGTCGGCTGCGGCATGTCCTCGCCGACGATCCAGAGCCCGGCCGTGCGGACGTACGCCTCCAGCTTCTCGGTGAACGGCCGGCCCCATTCGCCGGGTTCGATGAAGCTGGCCAGGAAGGCCGGACCCAGCGACAGGGTCTCCAGGTAGTAGCCGCCGGCGAACCCGCGGCCGGGATCGTGCCGGGCCTCGTCGGCGATCAGCCCGGCCATCGTCTCGCCGCGATACATCCGGACCGGGTTCTCGAAGGTCGCGTACGCCGAGCCGGTGGTGTGCCGCAGGTAGTTCCGGCCGACCTGGCCGGACGCGTTGGCCAGCCCGTCCGG
Organism: Microlunatus sp. GCM10028923; assembly: GCF_042666975.1. Classification (NCBI taxonomy): domain Bacteria; kingdom Bacillati; phylum Actinomycetota; class Actinomycetes; order Propionibacteriales; family Propionibacteriaceae; genus Microlunatus; species Microlunatus sp. GCM10028923. The sequence goes on from NZ_JBHTFF010000005.1 coordinate 287,872, forward strand.
GTGCAGCGAGCTCTCGCTGAGCAGCAGCAGTCGCGGTGTCTCGATCGAATTCCCTGCCACACAGACGATCCGGGCCGCCTGCCGGTGCAGCCGGCCGGCCGCGTCGACGTACTCCACCGCGTCGATCTTGCCGGCCGGGTCGTGAGTGATCTTGGTCGCCTGGCACTCCGGACGCAGGTCGAGCTTGCCGGTCGCCAGCGCCCGCGGGATCTCCCGGACCAGGGTGGACCACTTCGAGCCGTTCTTGTCGCCCTGGAAGTTGAAGCCGTCCTGGATCGAAGCCGGCCGGTCGTCGTAGGGCTCGGCGTTCGTCGCGTACGGGCCGGTCGCGTAGAACTTGTAGCCGACCCGCTCGGCGCCGTTGGCGAAGACGAAGTAGTTGCTGTTGGCCGGCAGCGGCGGCCGGCCGTGCCGGTGGGTGGAGCCCATCGCGAGCTCCGCCTTGTCGTACCAGGGCGCCAGCTCGTCGAGCGTGATCGGCCAGTCCAACAGGGCGGCGCCGTCGAGGTCGCCGTACACGGAACGGGTGCGGAACTCGTGCGCGAGGAAGCGCGGCGTCGCGCCGGACCAGTGCGTCGTCGAGCCGCCGACCGCCTTGACGATCCAGGCCGGCAGGTTCGGGAAGTCCTGGGCGATCCGCCAGGAGCCGCTGGTGGTCCGCGGGTCCAGCCAGGCCATCTGCTGGAACGCCCGCCACTCGTCGTTCTCGTAGTCGTCGTTGGTCAGGTGCGGACCCGCCTCGAGCAGGACGCAGGGCACCCCCGCCACGGTGAGTTCGTACGCCAGCGTGCCGCCGCCGGCCCCGGACCCGATGATCACGACCGCCGGTTCGCCGGTGTCGATGGCAGCCATCAGTGATCACCGCCGACCAGCTCGACCCGCGGCTCCGCGGTGTATTCCTCGACCCGCGGCCGGGGCAGCCAGTCAAGATCGTCGAACCCGCGGTTCAGGTAGCCGCCCTTGTCGAAGGACGGACCTTCGTAGCCGAGCAGCTCCCAGACTTCATGATCATCGTAGAGCGCGACGATCACGGTCCCGTGCACCAGGCCGAAGAAGTCGGAGTCGGCGATCCGTTCCACCGCGGCGGTCGCCTCGTCGTCACCGAGCCCGGTGAACGAGCCGCCGGCCTCGGTGTCGAGTTGATCAAGGCCTTCGGCGAGTGGCCCGCCGGCGTTCTGCACCGCCTCCGCGGCCCGCTGGTACGGGCCGTCCGGGAAGTCGGGGTGCGGGTAGGCGACCCTGATCAACCGGACCAGGGTGTTGCGTTGCGCCTCGGTCAGCGGTCCCGGTTCATGATCAGGTTCGGTCGTGGTGTCCTGGCGCAGGTCGACCGGTTCGAGTTGATCTTCACCTGGCGATTCGTTCGGCATCAGTGCCCCCTTGTCCCGCACCGCAGCGGGATAGCAGGAGGCTAGCCTCGCTGAACCTCCTTGACCACAACGATTCTCACTCGCCGAGAGGCCGGCCGATCAGGTTTCGGAGCCCCGCAGACAGGCGCCGACGCGGGACGCGACCTGCCGCAGCCGGGCCGCCAGCCGCTGCTCGGCACCGGTCAATCGCTCGGGCTGCGCGGACACCGCGACGGCGCCGAGCAGGGCCGAGTCGCCGCCCCGGACCGGCACCGCGGCACAGGCCCAGCCGGGCAGGAATTCCTCGTGTTCCCAGGAGATCCCGCGGCGCGCGACCTCGTCCAGTTCGGCATCCAGGGTGATCCGTTCGGTGATCGTGTTCGCGGTCAGCGCCCGCAGCGGGTGCCGGCCCAGGAAGAGGTCGCGGCCGGCGCGGTCGAGATCGGCCAGCAGGATCTTGCCGAACGCGGTGCTGTGCGGGACCTCGTGGAAGCCGAACCGCAGCGGCTTGAGGCGAGGGCAGTCCGGCGAGTCGACCACGTGCACCAGCACCAGTTCGCCGCCGCGGTAGAGCGCGAGATAGGCGGCGAATCCGGTCGACTCGTGCAGCGCGGCGATCTCCCGGGCGACCGGCCGGGACAGTCCGAGCTGGCGGTGCAGGGCCAGGCCGAGCCGGTGCAGCTTGTAGCCGAGTTCGTACCGTCCCTCACTGCGGATGTGCACCAGGTAGTCGCTGTCCACCAGGTCCTTGGTCAGCCGGTAGACGGTCGGCAGCGGCAGCCCGAGGGCGTCGGCGACCTCGCGCGCGCCGGCTCCGCCTCGCTCGGCGACGAGTTCGAGGATCGCCAGGGTGCGCTCCACCGGACCGGAGCGGCCTTGATCAGGCGACCGCGCCTGCTCAACCATGGGTCCATCGTGCCCTACCGAGCCCGCCCGCGTGGGCGATTCGATGCCATGATGGCCGCATCCCGTACCCCTGAGAGCGGAGGCGCCGATGCATTTCATCGTGGTCAAGTTCACCACCAAGCCGGACTGGTCGGAGCGCTGGCTGGAGCTGGTCGCCGGCTTCACCGCGGCGACCCGCGCCGAGCCCGGCAATCTCTGGTTCGACTGGTCCCGCAGCGTCGAGAACCCCGCCGAGTTCATCCTCGTGGAGGCGTTCACCGACGACGGCGCCGGGCCGCACGTCAACAGTGATCATTTCAAGCAGGCGATGCAGGACATGCCGCAGGCGCTGGCCTCGACGCCCAAGATCATCAGCCGGTCGGTCGACGGCGACGACTGGGACGACATGGGCGAACTCACCGTCGAGTGAGCCGCCGGCCGCGGGTGAGGTCCCGGACGTAGTCGGCCACGGCCTCGGCGGACTCGGAGCCGTGGAACGGGCCCAGGTAGTAGGTCCGGCGTTCGGCGCGCAGTTCGGCCAGCGGATCGGGCCCGAACAGGTCGTCCAGGACCCGGTCCAGGTCGGCCAGGTCACGGTCGATCACGTAGCCGGCGCGGCTGATCGGGAACGCGGCTCGGAACGCGTCGGCGTCCGGCTCCGACATCGCGGTCATCGCGTACGGGCGCCCGGAGGCGAGGAAGTCGGTCACCACGGCCGACACGTCGGAGATCAGGGCGTCGGCGGCGTTGATGCACTCGGCCAGTGACCGGTCCAGCTCGGCCGCCGCGCCCCACAGGTGCTTCCGGCCGCTCTGCGCGCGATCCTCGGCGAGCATCATGTGGGCCTCGGCGATCGCCGTCCGGTCGCCGGCCTGGCGGCCGCCGAACGGGTGGCCGCGGAAGATCACGGTCAGCTCGCGGTCCAGCAGGGCCTCGATCAGTCGGGTCGCCAGCGGCAGCGACGTGTAGTCGTAGCGGGCGTCGATGCCCCGCCAGGTCGGGGCGTAGAGCACGGTCGTCGGGGTGGCCCCGGGCCGCGGACCCTCCGCGATGTCGCCCGCCTGGGGCCGGCCCAGCACGTCGAACTGGTCCCGCGGGATCTCGATGCCGTGGGCCGCGTACCGCTCGATGCCGGCCTCGCCGCAGGTGACGATCCGGTCGTACTCGGCGTGCCGCTGGTTGAAGTTGGCGGGCTTGTCGGAGTCGCCGTGGTTGAGCCAGACATGGGTCATCCGGTCCAGCTTCAGGAAGGTACGGTTCCGCTTGCTGTTCTGGACGTAGAACGCGGCCCGGACGGTCTTCGGCAGCACCAGCTCGAGATCGTCCGGCGTCGGGTCGGGGACCAGCAGCAGCGGCGCCCGGGTGACCTGGCGGATCAGGTCCGCGGCGCCGGCATCGCTGGTCAGCAGGAGGTACGGCTCGCCGGAGGCGGCCAGGTACGGCTCCCACATCTGGCACTGGTAGCGGGCCCCGCCGTGTCCCGCGTACGGCATCGCGAAGGTCGGCCGCAGCGTGCGCAGCGCCCGGCCCAGCCGGGCCCGGTCGGCCCTGCCGACCCGCGGATCGGCGGAGGTCTCCGCCGGTGCCCCGGGCAGGTTCCAACTCGTGATCACCGGCAGCGGCTCGCCGTCCGCCGTGTCGTTGCCCCGTCGCCGCGGAAGCAGCCGTCCGATTGCTGCCCGCATCTCGCGTTCCATCAAGCCCCGCCGCTTTCCCTGGAAGGGAGCCCGTCCTCCCCTCGTGCTGATCCACCGTACTGCCGCGGAAATCCAACCGGGCCCGCGACGCGAGGTTTACGCTGGCCGGGTGGCCGCGCTCCCGGCCCGCCTCGGGAAGCTACGTCGACTCCCGATCGACCCCGTCTGGCATGGCCTGATCAATCTCGGGTCGGTGGCGGCTGTGGCCCTGCTGCTCGCCGGCGGCGGACTCGGGACCCTGATCCTCGGCATCGTCTGCGGCCTGGCCGCCCTGGCACTCCTGGTCCGGCGGCTGCGTCGCCCCTTGCTCCGGCCCGCCGGGGCCAAGGCGGAGGCCGCGACGGTCGGCGCGCGGGCACTGCTCGTCCTCGCCGTCGCTGCCGGGGCTTCGATCCGCCGCCCGGAGGATGCCGGCTGGTCCTACCTCGCCGCCGGGATCGCGATGCTGCTGGTGCTCAGCGAGCCGACGGTCCGGACCCTGCTCACGGCGCGCGGGCAGCGGGCGGTGCAGTTGCCGGGTGCGCCGACGATCCCGCAGCCGCGGCTGCCGTCCGGGATCCAGGTGCAGGCCTGGCTGGCGGTGATCATGATCGGCGGCGTGCTGGCGGCGGTCGGCGCCCCCGGCTGGGGCTGGCTGATCGTCGTGCTGCTCGCCGTACCGCTGCAGGCGATCGTCGCGTTCGACGCGCTGCTGGCGCGGCTGGCCGAGCGGCGTGCGGTCCAGGGCATCCCGGCCGCGCTGGCCCGGTACCGGCCCGAGTTCGTCGTCTACTACGCGGCCAGCTCCGGCGTGGACTACCAGCTGGGCATGTGGCTGCCGTACCTGGAACGGCTGGGCCGGCCGTACTTCGTGATCACCCGCGAGACCGCAACGATCCCCGCCATCAGGGAACTCACCAGGGCACCGATCATGGTCCCGGACCCGGCCGACGTGTCGCGCAGCCTGGACCGGATGGTGGTGCCGACGCTGCGGGCCGCGTTCTACGTGCAGGGCAGCCCGGCGAACCAGACCTTCCAGCGGTTCCGCACCCTCACCCACATCTGGCTCAACCACGGCGACTCCGACAAGCCGGCCAACTTCCATCCCCGGCACGCCAGCTACGACCGGTTGTTCGTCGCCGGACGGCTCGCGATCCAGCGGTACGCCGACCACGGGATCACCGTGCCGGACGAGAAGTTCGTCCTGATCGGCCGGCCCCAGATCGAGCGGATCGCCGTGGCCGACGAGGCCCGGCCGGGCGATCCGCGGACCGTGCTCTACGCGCCGACCTGGCGCGGCGGACGGGAGAGCACGAACTACTGCTCGCTGGCCTGGGGCGCCGGGATCGTCCGGGCGTTGCTGGACCGCGGCGTGATCGTGATCTTCCGGCCGCACCCGCTGAGCCACCGCGATCCCGACGACGCGCGCCGGATCGCCGAGATCCACCGGCTGCTGGCCGATGATCAACAACGGTCCGGCCGGCCGCACCGCTGGGGCGCGGCCGCGGAGGTGGACGCCGAGGTGGCCGACTGCTGCAACGCCGCCGACGTGTTGATCACCGACGTCTCCTCGGTCGCGTCGGACTTCCTGGCCTCCGGCAAGCCGTTCGCGATGATCACCACGAAGCTCGACGCCGACGCCTTCCGGGCCGAGTTCAAGGTCGCCAACGCCGGTTACGTGATCGGCCCCGAGCTGGCCGGGCTGGAGCCGGTTCTTGATCAACTTCTCGGGCCGGACGAGCTGCGGCGGGACCGGCTGGCCTTCCGTACCCGCTGTCTGGGGGATCGGCTCGGCCCGGCGGCAGCCGAGCCCTTCCTGGAGGCGGTCACCGAGATTCTGGACCGGTCCAGCGATACTCCACCTCCGGGCGGCCCGGCCCACCGTAGCGAGAGTCCCGCTCAGCCAGCCGGGTCTCGGCCAGGTGCTCCAGGTAGCGCCGCGCCGTGACCCGGGAGACACCCACCGTGGCAGCCACCTCGGCCGCCGAGGCCGCGCCCTGCCGGAGCAGTGCCGTGACCCGCTGCAGCGTGTCCGGGCTGAGGCCCTTGGGCAGTTCCTCCTGGCCGGGCGGCGGGCGGAGCAACCCGATCATGGCGTCGATGCCGGACTGGTTCACCACCTCGGGCCCCGCGGCCAGCTGCTCCCGGTAGGCGGCATAGGACTCGAGCTTGGCCCGGAAGCCGGCGAAGGTGAACGGCTTCAGCAGGTACGACACCACGCCCTGCGCCACCGCCTGCCGGATCAGCGCCACCTCCCGGGCCGAGGTCACCGCGATCACGTCGCAGGCGCGGCCGGTGCCGCGGACCAGCCGGAGCAGCTCGAGGCCGTGGGTGTCCGGCAGGTTCATGTCCAGCAGGATCAGGTCGACCGCCGGATCGGCGTTCAGCACCCGGACCGCATCGGCGGCCGAATGGGCCACCCCGGCCACGGCGAACCCGGCCAGCCGGCGCAGATACTCCGCCGCGGCCTCGGCCGCGATCGGCTCGTCCTCGACCACCAGCACTCGGAAGGTCATCCTGGTTCCCCGTTCGGTGCCGCCGTCGGCGCGACCATGATCACGAACTCGGCGCCGCCCAGGTCGCTCCGGCCGACATCGATCCGGCCGGACAGCCGCCGCACCGTCTGCACGACCAGGGCCAGGCCGATCCCACGGCCGTGGGCGCCGGCCGGCTTGCTGGACCAGCCGCGGTCGAATGCGTACAGCCGGGCGGCGGCGCTGAGCCCGGGACCGCTGTCGCCGACGGCGATCCGGAGCGACTCCCCGCGCAGGGTGATCTCGATCTCGACCTGACGGGTGCCGTCCGGCCGGGCGGCCGCGGCGTCGACGGCGTTGTCGATCAGGTTGCCGATCATGGTGATCAGGTCGCGGGACTGGAACCGGTGATCACCGACGACGTCGGCCGACTCGATGATCAACTCGACGCCCCGTTCGCCGGCCTGCTCCACCTTGCCGAGCAGCAGCGCCGCGACCACCGGATCCTCCACCTGCCCGACCACCCGGTCGGTCAGCCGCTGGGCCAGTTCCAGTTCCGCCGTGGCGAAGTCGATCGCCTCGTCGGAGCGGCCCATCTCGATCAGGGACACCACCGTGTGCAGCCGGTTGGCGGCCTCGTGGCCCTGCGCCCGCAGCGAATCGGCCATCCCGCGCACCGCGTCCAGCTCGGTGGCGATCGCCTGCAGCTCGGTGTGATCACGGACCGTGACGACGAAGCCGAGGCTCCGGCCCTCGCTGGTGGTGGCCCGGCGGTTCAGGACCAGCAGCCGGTCCCCGACCAGCTGGACCTCGTCCCGTACCTGATCATCGCCGGTCAGCGCCGCGGTCAGCGTCTCCGGCAGTCCGAGCTCGCCGATCGGCCGGCCGGCCGGGTCGCCGGACAGGCCGAACAGGCGCACCGCCTCGTCGTTGGCCAGCCGGACCCGGCCGGACCCGTCGAGCAGGATCAGGCCCTCCCGGATCGAGTGCAGCACCGCGTCGTAGTACTCGTACATCCGGCTCAGCTCGGCCGGCCCGAGCCCGTGCGTCTGGCGGCGCAGCCGGCGGCCGATCACGGCGGCGCCGATCACGCCGATCAGCAGCGCGATCCCGATCGCGCCGACCAGCGCGGGCAGGCTCCGCAGGACGGCGGCATCGATCCGCGCGATGGTGATCCCGACCGAGACCAGTGCCACCACCCGGCCGTCGGCGGTCACCGGGACCACCGCTCGCATCGAGGGCCCCAGCGTGCCGGCGTACTGCTCGACGTGGCTGCGGCCCTGCCGCGCCGGTTCGATCGAGCCGAGGAACCGTTGGCCGATGACGGCCGGATTCGGATGCGTGTAACGGATCCCGTCCGGGTCCATGATCACGACGAAGTCGGTCTCGGTGTCCAGCCGGACCCGCTCCGCGTACGGCTGCAGGGTCGCCGACGGGTCGGCCGCGTCGACCGCCCGGACGATCTCCGGCGAATCGGCGACGCTGCGGGCGATCGCGAGCGCGCGGTCGCCGGCCCACTGCTCGGCGTCCAGCCGGGCGTCGACGTACCCGAAGCCGGCGGCCAGCCCGATCACCACCAGCGCCGCGGCGAGTTGCAGCGCCATGATCTGGCCGGCAACGGTCGGGCCTCGTGACTTCGTTGCCACCGCGCCCCCCTTTCTTCTGGAGCAAGGGGGGCGACCCCCTTGAACCCCCGCTCCGCTCCGCGAACGGACAGGCACACTTCCTTGCCGATTCCGAAGAACTCTATGTACGAAAGCCCGTCCCGGGCACCCACCTGCCCCACCGTGAGAGCACCGTCCGGATTCGAGAACAGCGTCGTCCCGAGGAGCCACCATGTCATCCACCGGCAGCGAAACCGTAATCCCGCCGCCCCTGTCGGGCCGCAAACGGAAGCGCGACAAGACCCACTTCCTCTACATCGCGGTGATCGTCGCCGTCCTGCTGGGCATCCTGGTCGGCCTGGTCGCCCCGGACGTCGGCAAGGCCATGAAGCCGCTCGGCACCGGCTTCGTCGACCTGATCCGGATGATGATCACCCCGGTGATCTTCTGCACCCTGGTGCTCGGCATCGGTTCGGTCCGCAGCGCCGCCCAGGTCGGCCGGGTCGGCAGCATCGCCCTGGTCTACTTCATCGGGATGTCGACCGTCGCACTGGCGATCGGGCTGGTGGTCGGCAACGTGCTGCATCCCGGCGAGGGGCTGCGGCTCACCGACGAACTGGCCGGGCAGGGCCAGAAGCAGGCCGAGGGCGGCGAGGAATCGACCGTCGACTTCGTCCTCAACATCATCCCGGACACCCTGTTCTCGGCCCTGACCACGGAGACCGTGCTGCAGACGCTGCTGGTCGCCCTGCTGGTCGGCTTCGCCTTGCAGGCGATGGGCAAGACCGGCGAGCCGATCCTGCGCGGCATCGGGCACCTGCAGAAGCTGGTCTTCCGGGTGCTCGCGATGATCATGTGGGTGGCCCCGGTCGGCGCCTTCGGCGCGATCGCGGCGGTGGTCGGCGCGACCGGCGTCGACGCGCTGCGCAGCATGGCGGTGATCATGGTCGGCTTCTACGCGACCTGCATCGTGTTCGTCTTCGGCGTGCTCGGCCTGATGCTGAAGATCTTCACCGGACTGAACATCTTCAAGGTGCTGCGCTATCTGGCCCGGGAGTTCCTGCTGATCGTCTCCACCTCGTCGTCGGAGTCGGCGCTGCCCCGGCTGATCGCGAAGATGGAGCACCTCGGCGTGTCCCGGTCCACCGTCGGCGTCGTGGTGCCGACCGGCTACTCCTTCAACCTCGACGGTACGGCGATCTACCTGACCATGGCCTCGCTGTTCATCGCCTCGGCGATGGGCGACCCGCTCCAACTGCCGGAACAGATCTCGTTGCTGATCTTCATGATGATCGCCTCGAAGGGAGCGGCCGGGGTCACCGGTGCCGGCCTGGCCACCCTGGCCGGCGGCCTGAACTCGCACCGGCCGGACCTGGTCGACGGCGTCGGACTGATCGTCGGCATCGACCGGTTCATGTCGGAGGCGCGAGCGCTGACCAACTTCGCCGGCAACTCGGTGGCCACCCTGCTGGTCGGCACCTGGACCAGGACGATCGACCGGGATCAGGTGCGCCGGGTGCTCGCCGGCCAGGATCCGTTCGACGAGACGACCATGGTCGACGACGATCATGAACCGGCCCGGGAGTCGGTCGCCGAGCCGGTCAAGGAGCCGGCGAACGCCTGACCGGCACTGACCGCAATCGGTTGCACCGAGCGGCGAGACGATCTTGACGCGGCTCGCTGGGGCCACCAAGCTTGTGCGGAAACCCCTCCCGGACAAGGATTTCCATGAGCACAGTCCCCGCTCCGGCCCGCACCGGGCTGCGCGGCCGGCTCGGCCCGGCGTTCATCACCGCCGCCCTGGTCTTCGGACCCGGCAGCATCACCACGGCGAGTTCGATGGGCGCCGGGTTCTCGTACCAGCTGGTCTGGGTGCCGGTGATCGCGACGCTGCTGATGCTCTGCTTCGTCGACCTCGCGGTCCGGATCGGGCTGAGCACCGACACCGGACCGGTGGCCACGATCGAGCGCCGGCTCGGCCGGGTGGTCGCGGCCGGTGTCGGGATCGGCGGGTTCCTGGTGACGGCGTCGTTCCAGGCCGGCAACTCGGCCGGCACCGGGGCGGCCGGCTCCGTGCTGTTCGGCGGCGGCGCCGCGATCACCGCCGCCGTGTTCACCCTGCTCGGGATCGGCTTCCTCTGGCTGCCGTCGTTCTACAAGTACCTCGAGCGCACCATGGTCGTGATCATCCTGGTGATGCTGCTGATCTTCGTGATCACCGCGGTGGTGTCCCGGCCCGATCCGCTGGCCATGCTCGGCGGGCTGGTGCCGTCCCTGCCCACCGGGTCGGCGGCGCTGGTCGTCGGCGCCGCGGCGACCACGTTCTCGGTGGTCGGTGCGCTCTACCAGATCCAGCTGGTCCGGGAGAAGGGCTGGGGTCCGGCGGACTACCGCACCGCCCGCCGGGACGCGGTCGTCGGCACCCTGATCCTCGGCACGCTGTCGCTGGTGATCATGGTCGCCGCCGCCGCGGTGCTCCACCCGGCCGGGGTGAAGGTGACTGCGCCGACCGACATGGCGGCGATCCTGACCCCGACCGTCGGCCGTTGGGCGACTGTCCTGTTCGCGCTGGGCCTGTGGGCCGCCGCCTTCTCGTCGCTGGTCGGCAACAGCACGATCGGCGGCGGCCTGCTGGCCGGCACGTTCAAGATCGACCGCGGCGGGCTGCAGTCGGTGCCGGTCAAGATCTGCATCACCGCGGTGATGGTGCTCGGCGGCGTGGTCGCGATCGCCTTCGGCCGGGTGCCGCTGCAGTTGATCATCACGGCCCAGGCCGTCACCATCCTGGTCGCCCCGTTGATCGGGATCGTGATGCTCGTGCTGGCCCGGCACCGTGATCGCGGTGCGCTCCGGATCGGCATCCCGCAGTTCGTCCTCGCCCTGGTCGGGCTCGCGTTCCTGTTCCTGCTCGCCGCGAACTACGTCCGGAACCTGCTGGCCTGAGCCTGATCAACCGGCGAGCCGCTCCAGGAACAGCGCCTCGGCCAGGCAGGCGGCCCGGAAGTCGCCCAGGTGCAGGGATTCGTCGATCCCGTGCGCCCGGCAGGCCGGGTCGCCGACGGCGGTCAGGAAGATCGCCGCCTCCGGGTACGCGGTCGCGAACTCGGCCGCCATCGGGATCGACCCGCCCTGCCCCATCAGCACCGGCTCGACGCCCCAGGCCTCCGTGATCGCCCCGCCCAGCGCGTCGGCGAACCGGCCCTCGAACGGGATCCGGGACGGCTGCCCGAGATCGCCCGGGGTGACGGTCACCTGGGCACCCCAGGGCGCGTTCGCGGTCAAATGCTCGGCCAGGCTGCGCAGTGCGGTCGGCGCGTCGTCGCCGGGCGCCAGCCGCATGCTGATCTTGGCCCGCGCCGTGGCGTGCAAGGTATTGGAGGCCTTCGCCACCGGCGTCGCGTCCAGCGCGATCACCGCGATGGCCGCCTTCTCCCACAGCCGCTGCCCGACCGATCCCTCGCCGAGCGTCCGTACCGAATCGAGCATGCCCGACTCGGCCCGGAACCGCCCCTCGGGATAGTCGAGGTCCGGCCCGGCGCCGGCGACCAGGCCGGGCACGGCGACGTTTCCTTGATCATCGTGCAGAGTGGCCAGCAGCCGGCAGAGTGCGGTCAGCGCGTCCGGGGCGACCCCGCCGAACGAGCCGGAGTGGATCGCGTGATCAAGGGTGCGCACCTCGACGACGCAGTCGGCCAGGCCGCGCAACGTCGTGGTCAGCGCGGGCCGGCCGGCCTCCCAGTTGCCGGAGTCGGCGATCACGAACGCGTCCGACGCGAGGGCCTCCCGGTGCGCCGACAGCAGCTTGGCGAGCCCGGGCGACCCGATCTCCTCCTCGCCTTCGATGAACAGCTTCACCCCGACCGGCGGCCGGCCGTCGAAGGCCCGCAGCGCCGCCAGATGGACGGCCAGGCCGCCCTTGTCGTCCGCCGTGCCGCGACCGTACAGCCGGCCGTCCCGTTCGGTGGCCTGGAACGGCGGCGTGGTCCACTGCGCGACGTCGCCCTCGGGCTGCACGTCGTGGTGCGCGTAGAGGCAGACGGTCGGCGCGCCGGGCGGCGCCGGGAACGAAGCGATCACGGCGGGCTGGCTGGCCTCGGTGACGATCTCGACCGTCTCGGCCCCGGCCTCGCGGATCAGCTGCGCGGCCAGCTCGGCGCTGGCCTGCACCTGGTCGGCCCGGCCCGGATCGGCGCTCACCGATTCGACCGCGACCAGCCGCTTGAGATCGTCCAGGACTCCGGGCAGCACCCGCTGCATCGCTTCACGTACAGTCATGTGGAACACCCTACGGAATACGGAATGCGAGCAGCCATGCGTCCGATCATCCAGAGCCGCAAGCTTCGCGGAGTCCGCTATGACGTCCGCGGCCCGATCCTGACCGAGGCGGAGCGGCTCGAGGCCGAGGGCCACAAGATCCTCAAGCTCAACATCGGCAACCTGGCCCTGTTCGGTTTCGACGCCCCGGAGGCGATCGTCGCCGACATGGTGCACCACCTGCCGAACTCGCAGGGGTACGGCGACTCGCGCGGCCTCTACTCGGCCCGGACCGCGGTCGCCCATCACTACCAGGCCAGGGGCCTCACCGAGACCACCGTCGGCGACGTGTTCATCGGCAACGGGGTGTCGGAGTTGATCACGATGGTGCTGCAGGCCTTCGTGGACGACGGCAACGAGATCCTGGTGCCGGCCCCGGACTACCCGCTCTGGACCGGCGCGGTGACCCTGGCCGGCGGCACCCCGGTGCACTACCGCTGCGACGAGGACAACGGCTGGGACCCGGACCTGGCCGACATCGAGTCCAAGATCACCGAGAACACCCACGCGATCGTGATCATCAACCCGAACAACCCGACCGGCGCGGTGTACGCCGAGGACACCGTCCGCAAGCTGGTCGACATCGCCCGCCGACACGACCTGGTGATCTTCTCCGACGAGATCTACGAGAAGATCATCTTCGACGACGCGGTGCACCACCACACCGCGGCCTACTCCGGCGACGACGTCCTCTGCCTGACCTTCTCCGGCCTGTCCAAGGCCTACCGGGTCTGCGGCTACCGGGCCGGCTGGGTGATGATCTCCGGCCCGCGGCACCTGGCCGGCGACTTCCTGGAGGGCCTGACCCTGCTGGCCAACATGCGGATGTGCCCGAACGTTCCGGCCCAGCACGCGATCCAGACCGCGCTCGGCGGCTACCAGTCGATCAACGAGTTCATCGAGCCCGGCGGCCGGTTCTACGAGCAGAGCAAGCTCGCCTGGCGGATGCTGAACGAGATCGAGGGGATCAGCTGCGTCGAGCCCCGCGGCGCCCTCTACTGCTTCCCGAAGCTGGACGTGGAGATGTTCGGGGTCGACGACGACGAGAAGTTCGTGCTGGACCTGCTGCGGGCCAAGAAGCTGCTGGTCACCCACGGCACCGGCTTCAACTGGCCCGCCCCGGACCACTTCCGCCTGGTCACCCTGCCCGACACCGAGGTGCTCACCGAGGCCATCGAGCGGATCGCCGACTTCCTGGACAGCATTCGACGTTGATCATCGTCGTCCCTGGGTGAGCCGGACCCGAACCAGCGCGAAGCCCCGTTCCAACAGCGCCGAACGATCCGCGGCCCCGTCCGACCGCAGCCATTCGCCGGCAACCGCATCGAGGACGGCCGCCGCCGCGTTGGTGAGCAGATCCGCCGTGTACGCGTCGATCCCGGCTCCCGGCCACGCCTGCAGCGCCCGGCTGACCTGATGACGCCACTCGGCCCGCCGCTGATGGAGCCGTCCGCCCAGGGCCGGATTGGCCTCGATCAGCCGCAGCGCCGTCGCCGCCCGCTCGCTCCGATGGATCTCCTCCTGCCAGTCCCGCAGCACGTGGTGCAGGGATTTCCACGGGTCCTCGCCGGCGGGCCGCGCCCCGAGGTCGGCCACCACCCTTTCCCCGGTGACGTCGATGCCTTCGAAGACGACGTCCTCCTTGGTCGGGAAGTAGCGGAAAAAGCTGCGCTTCGTCAGCCCCGCCGCACGCGCGATCTCGTCGACCGTCGTCGCCTCGAAACCCTGCCGCGCGAACAGATCCACCGCGACCTCGGCCAGCTCCGCCCGTACCGCTCGACGCGTTCGATCCCGTAGTCCCTCTGGCATGGCACTCAGCCTACTTTGTAGCATGTAGTGTCTATCTTGACACCGAGTGACACGAAGGAGAAGTGCCGCATGACGATGGAGGGAAAGATCGCGCTGGTGACGGGGAGCACCGGAGGAATCGGCAAGGAGACCGCGCGGCAGCTGGCCGAGCTCGGCGCCGGCGTCATTCTGGTCGGCCGCAACCCGGACCGGGCCGAGGCCGCGGCCGCCGAACTCCGCCGGGCCACCGCCAACGATGAGGTCATGGCCCTTCCGGCCGACCTGTCCCGGCTCGGCGACGTTCACCGACTCGCCCGGCAGCTGGCCGACCGCGCCGACCGCCTGGATGTCCTGATCAACAACGCGGGCGCCGCCAGGTCGCAGCGGGAACTGACCGAGGACGGCATCGAGACCGCGTTCGCCGTCAACGTCGTCGCGCCGTTCTGCCTGACCCACTGGCTGCTGCCGGTCCTGATCAATTCACCGCAGGCACGAGTGATCAACATCGCCGGCGGCGTTCCGCGGGGGCCGATCGACCTGGACAACCTGCAGGGCGAGAAGTCCTACGTGGGCCTGTCCTTCTACAACCAGACCAAGCTCGCCTCGATGGCGATGAGCTACCGCTTCGCCGAAGAACTCGCCGGCACGGACATCTCGGTGAACTCCGCGTACCCGGGTCACGCCTACACGTCGATGAACCAGGATCTTCCGACCGAGGCCTACCCGGCCGTCGCCCGCCCGATCGTGCCGCTGCTGCGCCGGGCCATGCCCGTCCTGTACGGCCGGCGCGCCCTGATCAACGCCACCCGCTCCAGCGTCTCCCTGGCCTCCGGCTCCGAGGTCAGGACCGGCAGCTACGTCAACAGCAAGGCCAGCCCGGCCCGGTGGCCGAGGGCCGTCCTGGACCAGAACACCCGGGACACCATCTGGGACCTCTGTGAGCGGCTGCGCGATCGCTGGGTGTTGTCGCAGAAGTCCCCCGCTGTGGGGTGAAAGGGCCGCATTCAGCCACTTTCGCCCAGAGCGAGGGACCTTCGCGACAGTGGTGCCCCTAAGGTCAGGCGACCCCGAGTGTCTCGGGTACGGGAGCGGTCCAGGTCTCCCGGATCCGGTCCAGCGGCAGCGTGAACTGGTCGGTGACGGCGAGCTCGGCCGCCTCGGTCACCTCACCGAGCCGGGTCCGCGGGACGCCGTGGGTGGCGCAGAGGCCGAGGAACTCGGCGCGCGACTCCGGGCGGACCGAGACCAGCACCCGGCCGGAGCTCTCCGAGAAGAGGGACACGAACGGGGTCGGGCCGGCCGGCAGCTCGACCGTGGCGCCGAGGTTGTTGCGCAGCGTCGTTTCCACCAGGGCCTGGGCCAGGCCGCCGTCGGACAGGTCGTGCGCGCTGGCCAGGATGCCGCGCCGGGACCCGGTGATCAACAACTCGGCCAGCCGGCGTTCATGATCGAGATCGAGCTCCGGCGGGCGGCCGCCGAGATGATCATGGACGACGCCGGCCCAGACCGACCCGGCCAGCTCGTCGGCCGTCTTGCCGAGCAGGAAGATCACGTCGCCGGCCTGCTGGAAGCCGGACGGCGTCCGCTTGGTCACGTCGTCGATCACGCCGAGTACGCCGACCACCGGCGTCGGCAGGATCGCCACGTCGCCGGTCTGGTTGTAGAAGCTCACGTTGCCGCCGGTGACCGGCGTGCCGAGCTCGCCACAGGCCTCGACCAGGCCGCGGATCGCCTCCGAGAACTGCCACATCACGGCGGGTTCCTCGGGTGAGCCGAAGTTGAGGCAGTCGCTCACCGCGACCGGGCGGGCACCCGACACGGCGACGTTGCGGTACGCCTCGGCCAGCGCCAGTTTCGCGCCCTGGTAGGGATCCAGGTAGCAGAACCGGCCGTTGCAGTCGGTCGCCAGCGCGACGCCGAGCCCGGACTGCTCGTCGATCCTGATCATGCCTGCGTCCTCGGGCTGGGCCAGCACCGAGTTGCCGCGGACATAGCGGTCGTACTGATCGGTCACCCAGGACCGGTCGCACAGGGCGGACGAGCCGGCCAGCCGGAGCAGCGTCTCGGCGAGCTCCTCGCCGGTCTCCGGCCGGGCAAGATCATCGACGCCGCGGGCCTGCACCTCGTCCTGCCAGTCCGGCCGGGCCAGCGGGCGTTCGTAGACCGGCCCCTCGTGCGCCACCGTACGGGGATCGACGTCGACGATCGTCTCGCCGTGCCAGTCGATCACCAGCCGCTTGTCGCCGGTCACCTCGCCGACCACGGTCGCCTGGACGTCCCACTTGGCGCAGATCTCCATGAACTTCTCGACGTCGGCCGGTGCGACGACCGCCATCATCCGTTCCTGGGACTCGCTCATCAGGATCTCTTCCGGCGCCAGCGTCGGGTCCCGCAGCGGCACCAGGTCGAGCTCGACGTGCATGCCGCCGTCGCCGGCCGCGGCCAGTTCCGAGGTGGCGCAGGAGATCCCGGCCGCGCCGAAGTCCTGGATGCCGTTGATCACGCCCGCCGCGAACAGCTCCAGCGTGCACTCGATCAGCAGCTTCTCCATGAACGGGTCGCCGACCTGGACACTGGGCCGCTTCGCCGTACTGCCGTCCGCAAAGGATTCCGAGGCCAGGATCGACGCGCCGCCGATGCCGTCACCACCGGTCGCGGCGCCGTACAAGATCACCTTGTTGCCGGTGCCGGTCGCATGCGCCAGGTGCAGGTCCTCGTGCCGCAGCACGCCGACGCACAGGGCGTTGACCAGTGGGTTGCCAAGATAGGTGGGATCGAACGCCACCTCGCCGCCGACGTTGGGCAGGCCGAGACAGTTGCCGTACTGGCCGACGCCGGCGACCACGCCGGGCAGCACCCGCGCGGTGTCCGGTGCGTCCAGCGGGCCGAACCGGAGCGAGTCCATCACGCCGATCGGCCGGGCGCCCATGGCCAGGATGTCGCGGACGATGCCGCCGACCCCGGTCGCGGCGCCCTGGAACGGCTCGACGTAGCTCGGGTGGTTGTGCGATTCGATCTTGAACGTGACCGCGTAGCCCTGGCCGACGTCGATCACGCCGGCGTTCTCGCCGATCCCGGCCAGCATCTTGCCGACCGGCGTCTCCTGGGTCAGCTCACCGAACCGGCGCAGGTGCACCTTGGACGACTTGTACGAGCAGTGTTCGGACCACATCACCGAATACATGGCCAGCTCGGCCGAGGTCGGCCGGCGGTCCAGGATGGTCCGGATCCGCTCGTACTCGTCGGCCTTCACTCCGAGGTCGGCCCAGGGCTGTTCCTGGTCAGGCGTCTTGATCGCGTTCTCAACGGTGTCGGCCACGTGACAATTCCTAGGTACGGGGCCGTCAGGCCCGGGCGGCGAGGAAACTCAGGACGCTCTCGAAGAACGGCCGGCCGTCGGTGGTCGGTCCGGTGAGGGTCTCGACGTTGTGCTCCGGGTGCGGCATCAGGCCGACCACGTTGCCGCGTTCGTTGCAGATCCCGGCGATGTCGCGGTACGAGCCGTTCGGGTTGCCGTTCAGGTAGCGGAACACGACCCGGCCCTCGCCCTCGAGCTGGTCCAGGGTCGGCTCGTCGGCGACGTACCCGCCCTCACCGTTCTTGAGCACGATGGTGATCTCCTGGCCCTGCTCGAACGCCGAGGTCCAGGTGGTGTCGGTCGACTCGACTCGCAGCCGCTGGTCCCGGCAGACGAAGGTCCGGACATCGTTGCGGACCAGCGCCCCGGGCAGCAGGTGTGCCTCGCAGAGGATCTGGAAGCCGTTGCAGATGCCGAGCACCGGCATCCCGGCCTGGGCCGAGCTGATCACCTCGGTCATGATCGGGGCGAACCGGGCGATCGCACCGCAGCGCAGATAGTCGCCGTACGAGAAGCCGCCGGGCAGGATCACCGCGTCGACCCCGTCCAGCGAGTCGCTGCCGTGCCACAGCGGGACCGACTCCGCGCCGGTCAGCCGGATCGCGCGCAGCGCGTCCTGGTCGTCGAGCGAACCGGGGAAGGTGACGACGCCGATGCGAGGCATCAGGCCGTGACCTCCGCGGCCGCCGGTTCCTCGGAGTCGGCCTCGACCCGGACCGTGAAGGTCTCGATCACGGTGTTCGCCAGCAGCGTCTCCGCCGCCTTCTCCACCTCGGCCAGCCGCTCCGGGGTCGCCTCCCCGTCCAGTTCCAGCTCGAATCGCTTGCCCTGCCGGACCGAGATCCCCGAGAAGCCGAGTCGACCGAGTGCGCCGGTGACGGCCTTGCCCTGCGGATCGAGAATTTCCGGCTTCGGCATCACATCCACCACTACGCGCGCCATGCTCGGAATCCTATCGGCAGCTCGCCGATCACTCGACATCGCGGCGGATGGTGAGCAGCGTCCCGATCACGCCGGGAACCAGACACCAGCCGATCAGCACCAGCGCGGCCAGTCCGGGCGGGAACGGGTTCGCGCTCAGCATCATCAGCGGACTGTGGCTCTGCACCATCGCGGCGGTGGCGCCGCCGGGCAGCAGATTCTGGACCAGCGTCCAGCCCTGCTGGGCGAAGATCGCGGACAGCGTCGGGTCGACCAGGAAGCAGAATCCGAGCACCACGGCGAGCGTGATCACGACGTCGCGGATCAGCACGCCGGCGGCACAGCCGATCAGCGACCAGACGGTGACCGACAGCACCCCGAGCAGCAGCGCACCCCAGGTCCCGCCCTGGTCCAGGAACAACGAACCGCCGCAGGCGATCACGAAACCGATCGCGACGACGAGGCCGATGACGACGCTGATCAGCCCGATGATCAGGCCGACCAGCAGCTGGGCGCCGGCCTTGGCGCCGATCACGCTGTAGCGGTTCGGGGTGGAGAGGTACGTCTGCGCGAGCGTCTTGTGGCTGTACTCCCGGCACATCGCCATCACGCCGGACACGACGGCCAGGATCCGGGTCATCGGGATGGCCCCGTTGAGGATGGCGATCACCGCACTCGGCTCCCGGCTCAGCACCGTCACCGGCTGCCCGGCAGCCAGTTCGGGCTGGATCACCAGCAGGCCGGCCAGGACCGCGGAGCCCAGACCGAGCAACAGACCCAGCAGCACCAGCACCCGGCTCGGCCGGTCGGCCCGGACCTTGAGGAGCTCCGCTCGCAGGACACGGATCATGCAGCGCCCTCGAGCGCGCTGAAGAACAGCTGCTCCAGGTCCAGTTCCTCGCGGACGAGTTCATACACGATGATGTCGGAGCGGTAGAGCCGGAACCCGATCTCGGTCACGTCCTGGCTTCGTACGCGGAGGAAGCGGCCGTCCTCGTCATTGCAGACGATCGTCTCGGCCAGGTCGGCCAGCGCGGTCCGGGCGGCGCTCAGGTCGTCCACCCGCAGTCGGGTGGTCCCGACGCCGGTCGCGGCCAGCCCGGCCATGTCGATCGTGTCGAGCAGCCGGCCGTCCCGGATCACCACCACGTCGTCGACGATCTGTTGGGCGTCCTTGAGCAGGTGGGACGAGATCAGCACGACCCGCCCGGTCGCCGCGAACGAACGCAGGAAGGCGCGCAGCCAGCGGATCCCCTCCGGGTCCAGCCCGATCGCCGGCTCGTCCAGGATCAGGTAGTCCGGCTCGCCGAGCAGGGCGCCTGCGATCGCCAGCCGCTGCTGCATCCCGAGCGAGTACGTCTCCGCGGGCCGGGCCGCCGCGTCGGCCAGGCCGACCAGGTAGAGCAGGTCGTCCACCTGCTCGTCGCTGACCCCGGCCGTCGCGGCCGCCACCCGGAGGTGGTCCCGGCCGCTGTGCCGCGGGTGGAAGTTGCGGCCGAGCACCGTACCGACCCGGCGTTGCGGGTGCCGCAGGCCGGCGTAGGAGTGGTCGCCGAACGTCGCCGTACCGGAGGCCGGCCGGGTCAGCCCGACCAGCATCCGCAGCGTCGTCGTCTTGCCGGCGCCGGTCGGCCCCAGCAGGCCGGTGACCCGGCCCGGCTGGGCGGTGAAGGACAGGTCCCGGACCGCCCATCGGTCGTCGAACTGCTTGCTCAGCCCGTCGATCAGGATCGGCTCGACGTCGACCGCCGGCATCAGGTTGGCGTCGACCTGGAGCGCACCGCTGCGGGCCCCGGAGCGCCGGCCGCGGCCGCGGGCCCCCGGCTCGGGGCGGGCTTCCAGTTCGGGGCGGGACCGCTGCCTCGGCTCCGGCCGGGCGACCGGCTCGGGCCGTTCCCGGCGCTCCGGCCGGGTCCGCGGGTCAGGCTTGCCGCGGGTCTCGGGGGCGAGCCACGAGCTGGGGTCGATCCGGCGTTCCGGGCCGGGCGGCGGTTCGGACCGGTCCCGGGGTTCCGGTCGCGGCGGCGCATCGGCGGCAAAGCGGGTGGTGCGTTCCGCGGGCTCGGCCGGGCTGGGCTGGGCCGCGGCGGCCGACCGCCGCGAGGGCCGCCCGGTCGGCACCGGGGCACCGGAGATCAGGGCCTCGAAGGAGCGCTCGCTGGGGTGCACGGCCCGGTCCGGTGCGGGATCGGGGCGCGAAGGTTCGGCCCCGCGGCTCGGCGTCGGCTCGGAGCGCGCAGCCAGGGACTCCCGGGCCGGCGTCTCCCGGGCCGCCGGGGACACCTCGACCGGTCGCGATGAGGCCCGGGCGGGCGGCCGTTCCGGCTCGGCCGGACGGCTCGGCGGGGTGGCCGGCCGGGCGGGTGCCGAGGAACCGAACAGGTCCGTGGTGGACGAGGTGTCCTTCCAGTACGAGCTGTCGATCGCGATGGGCGACGGCAGCGACAGCGGTGACGTGCCGGAGTCGCGGGACGGGGTCGGATCGGAGATCCGCGCCGACGGGATCGGGGCGGCAGATCGGGACGGCCGGACCGGGTCGGCCGACCGGGACGACGGCGGCTGCTGCTCGGCGGCGCGGGACGTCGTGGTCCGTGGCTCCGCGACCCGAGGCGGTACGGGCTCGGACCGGACGGCGCGGTCCGAACGTGCCGAAAGATCGGAGCGCTCCGGCGTCGTCGGCTCGGCGCGGGGCGGGCGAACCGGCTCCGACGAGGGGTGTCGCTCCCGTACGGCCGAGCGTTCCGGCGCCGACGACCGCTCGGCTGTCGACGAGCGTTCGGGTGCCGCTGACCGTCCGGGGGTGAAGGACCGATCCGGGGCGACAGGGCGTTCCGGGGCGACGGGGCGTTCCGGGGCGACGGGGCGTTCCGGCGCCCGGTACGGCTCGGGGGCGACGGACCGGGCCGGACGCCAGGAATCCCGCGAGTCCTGCGCCGAGCGGTCCGGGTCGTGGGCCGCGCCGCGGCCCGGCTCCTGATAGGCCCGCGAGGGACGATCCGGACGGCTCCCGGCGGGCGACGCTTCGGCCGCCCGGCGGCTCGCGGAGGTCGGTGTGGACGGTGCGGCGGCCCTGGCCCTGGCACCCGAGGCGGGTTCGGGCGGAGCGGCCCGGCGGCTCGGCGCCTGGTCCGCGTGCCGCGAGGGCGTGGCGGCCGACCGGGCCGGCACGGCGGAACGGGACGCCCGCGGCGACTCGGCGGAACGACCGGGCTCCGCGGCCCGGCCGGGCTGGACCGGACGCGAGGGATCGAGGCCCGTCGACCGTCCCGGGGTCACCGAACGGCCCGGTTCCGCCGGCCGGGGCGGCGCGGCGGAACGGGTCGGAGCCGCGGGGTGGCTCGGCGCGGCCGGTCGTCCCGGCTGGTCGGCGTACCCACGCGAGGGCGGTGCCGCGGCACGACCGGGTTCGGAGCGGCGACTGCCGACGGCCGGATCGACGGGACCGGAGCGTCGCGCGCCCGGTGCCGGATCCGCGGGACTCATCGGGGGTTCGCCGGTGTCGTCGGCCGATCTCGGCGGCCGCGCGTAGTGCTGTGCTGGTGTCTGGGGTACCGCCGCCCGCCCTGCCACCGCTCGGCGCGCGGGATCGCGCGCTGGCTCGGATACCGGGGCCGATTCCCGTACCGGAAGGGTTGTCGGCGCAGCCTTATCCGCGTCGTCAACAACCGCTCGGCGCGGATGAACCACGTTCGCCTACCTCGTCCGGAGAAAGGTACATCGCAGCAACCCCCGAAGCCGCCCAGGTTCAGGCCAAGGGTTAGCGGAGAAGGTGAGTAACCACGGCCTTGAGGGCTAACCTACAGCGCTCAGCAGCGCCCCGAGGACAGGGTTGCCGAACGTGTCCACATCCGGGGACGGCCGACCTCTCGGGGTCTCACCCATCGGGTCCCTGAGCGGCTCCCGGAGGATGCCTGCACAACGGCCTTCAGGTGGGTACGGATACGGCAGAGTGGGTTCAACGAAGGAACCCGATCCAGTCCAGGAGGACACCATGGCTAGCCTCGCCCGACCGCGCACCGACCGGATGATCGCGGGGGTGTGCTCGGCCATCGGCCGCCGGTTCGGCATCTCCGCCAACGTGGTCCGCATCATCTTCGTCCTGTCGATGCTGCTGCCCGGACCGCAGATCCTCATCTACATCGGCGGCTGGCTGTTGATCCCGGAAGAGGGCTCGACCCGGTTGTGAACCGGGTCACCCTGCGGAACCCGGCCCGGTCATCGAGACGTTGCACCCGATACCGGCCGGCACTGTCAGACGTCAGGTGTTCAGTAGCGGCCAGAGTCGTGAAGGAGACAAGAATCATGAAGGAGATCACTCTTCCCACACCCACCGCGGCCGATTACCTGGCCGAGGAAATCCAGGCTCGCGGCTGGGGGGTCGCCGGGTTTGCCGCCCGATCGGGGATCGCACTCGAACTGTTGAAGGACATCCTGAGCGGTGCCACTTCGATCAATCTGCAGACTGCACGCCGGCTCGCCATCGCGACCGGCACCACCATCTGGACCTGGCTCCGGGTCGGCGAGGACGACTTCGCCTTCGCCTGATCCGTCAGGACGCGACCTGACCGTGGTAGAGAGTGCGGACGATCTCCTCGATCGCCGGCTCCTCCAGGGTCAGGTCGACCACCTCGGCCTGGGCCGAGACCTCGGCCAGCACGCGCGCCGCCGTCGTCTGATCCGGCGAGAATGCGAGCCGCTGCCGCTGGCCGTCCAGCTCCGTCCCGATCGTCTCCGCGCTCGCCACCGCCAGCGGTGCGTGGGCAGCCGTGAGATCGACCACCAGCACTCGTTGTAACGCGACCCGTTCGGCCAGGCCGTTCAGGGTTCCGTCGTACGCGAGCCGCCCGTGGTCCACCACCAGCACCCGCTCGCAGAGCCGCTCGATGTCGCCCATGTCGTGGGTGGTCAGCAGCAGCGTCGTACCCTGCTGGGCCCGCTCGGCCTGGAGGAAGTTGCGCAGCCGCTCCTTGCTGATCATGTCCAGGCCGATCGTCGGCTCGTCGAGCACCAGCAGCCGCGGCCGGTGCACCAGCGCGGCGGCCACCTCACCGCGCATCCGTTCGCCGAGCGACAGCTGCCGGACCGGGGTGTCGAGGAGGTCCCCGAGCGCCAGGTCGGCGATCAGCTGGTCGATCCGCGGCCGCGCGTCCTCGGCCCGGATCCGGTGGATCGCGGCCAGGATCCGGAACGACTCCCGCAGCGGCAGGTCCCACCAGAGCTGGCTGCGCTGGCCGAACACGACGCCGATCTCGCGGGCCAGCCGGCGCCGGTTGGCCACCGGCTCCATCCCGCAGGTCCGGACCCGGCCCGCGGACGGCACCAGGATCCCGGTGATCATCTTGATCGTGGTGGACTTGCCGGCCCCGTTGGCGCCGATGTAGCCGCACGCCTCGCCCGGCTGGATGGTGACGCTGATCCCGTCGACGGCGTGCACCTCACGCTTGGCCCGGCGCAGCAGGCCGGCCTTGGTCCGGACCACGAAGGTCCGGCGCAGGTCGGTGAACTCGATGATCGGTTCGGTCACGGTTTAACCTCCGGCTCCGGTGAACTTGCGGACTCCCGACCGCCAGGCGAACGCCGCCAGCAGCCAGGCCCAGATCGCGAACAGCGGGGCGAACCAGCCGAGCCAGCTCGGCAGCAGCGCCGGCCCGGGTTCGCCCATGATCAACAACGCCGGCAGGTAGGCGGTCACGGTGGCCGGGATGACGAACGTGAACAGCACCCGGACCGGCAGCAGCAGCACGCTGCCCGGCAGCTGGCCGGCGTAGCCGCCGCCGTAGACGAACGCGTTGGTGAACTCGGCCCCGTCGATCACGTAGAACTGGATCCCGCCGGCCAGGGTGAACATGGCACCGTAGATCGCGGCGCCGGTGATCGGCGTGATGATCAACAGATAGAGCGTGCTCGGTGTCATCGGCAGCCCCAGGGCGACCCAGGCGATCACCAGGATGACCAGGCCGACCAGGGCCCGGCCGAGCCGGCGCAGCTGGAGGTCGGACGTGATCATCTGGGTGATCAACGGCATCGGCCGGACCAGGAAGGATTCCAGCCGGCCCATCCGCAGGTACTGCGGGATCGAGTCGAGCTGGCCGAAGATCATGTCGGCGATCGAGAAGCCGAGGTTGGCCAGCGCGAACACCAGCGCCGCCTGGGCCAGGCTGAGCCCGCCGAGCTGCGGCACGTTGGCCAGCAGGACATAGATCTCGGCGAACTCGACGATCCCGACCAAGATCGAATTGAAGGTCTCGACGGTGAAGCTCAGCCGGTACGAGGCCTGGGCCCGGATCCGCGAGCCGATCACCGTCCGGTACGAGTCGATCACGGACAACTCAGCCACCTTGCACCACCAATCGTCGCGACGCCCGGTGCTGCACCAGCCGGGCCAGGGCGAAGGTCCCGGCCAGCCATGCCGCCTGGACGCCGATCACCTGCAGCGCAGCGAAGCCGGAGGCGCGACCGGAGAACACGTCGATCGGGAACTGCAGGATGGATGGGAACGGCGTCGCGTACGCGATCGTCCGGAGCCAGTCCGGGAACAGGTGGACCGGGACGAACAGCCCACAGAAGAAGCTGCTGACCACCACCGAGACGCCGACCAGACCACGGATGTCGATCACCCAGAAGGCGGCCAGGTTGATCAAGAACTTGAGGGTGAAGCTGATCGAGACGGCCAGCACCATGCTGACCACTCCGATCAGGTACGACAGCGGAGTCGGCGGCAGCGCGACGCCCATCACCAGCGCGCCGATCAGGAACGGCGGCAGCCCGCGGGCCGGCAGCGTGAAGGCAGCGCGGCCGAGATCCCTGGCCCACCAGGAGAAGTAGAGGTCCACCGGACGCGCCAGGTCGACGGCGATGTCGCCGTTCTTGACCCGGTCGGCGATCTCCGACCAGCCCCAGATGGCCACCGAGGCGAGCAGCGCCTGCCCCAGCCAGACATAGCTGGACGCCTGCTCCCTGGTGTAGCCACCAAGATCACCACCGGCACTGTCCACCGCACCCAACAGCACGCTGGCCCGGATGAATCCGAAGACCGAGTTGGTGAACACGCCGGCAACGACCGCCATCCGGTAGCTGCTGAACCTCCGGAACTCCGCTCGGGCGAGTTCTGCGAAGGTATGCACAATCGCGGAACTCTAGGAAGCCCCCGGCCGGGCGGTCAACGGGGCAAGGTGTGTCGGCGGTCCCGTGCGGCGTGTCGTTGCGGTGATCAGCGGAGCCGGGCACGCAGCTCCCGCGGGCCGCAGCCGAAGTGCTGCCGGACGGCCTTGTTGAACGCCTGCAGGTCCGGCATGCCGAGCTGGCCGGCGATCACCGCGATCGGCATGTCGGTGGCCAGCAACTGCTGCGCCTGCTGCATCCGGCGCCGGCGGATGTAGCCGACGATCGAGTCGCCCTGCGCCTGCCGGAACAGCGCCAGCAGGTGGCCGTGCGAGTAGCCGGTCGACGCGACCAGGTCCCGGACCGAGAGCCGGGTGTGCAGGTTGGCCTCGATCCGCTCGACCAGCGTCGCGATCACGTCCGGCGGCCCGGCCGGCCGGTAGGCGTCGCCGATCAGGAACAGCAGGTCCCAGAGGGCGATCTCGGCCCGGTCGCGATCCTCGGCGAAGCAGCGGGTCACCACGGCGAACCGGTCCCGTACCCCGGCCGCCAGGTCGCCCGGGTCGAACGCCATCGGCACCCGCGGCGCGTCCGGTGGCGGCGCCGGGCAGCGGAAGTGCGCCACGTAGTGGCTGCTCGCCCGGGTGTGCCGGTAGTCCTTCGGAACCCCCGGTTCCATGATCATCACCGTGCCGGGCCGGAGCTGCACCTGATGCCCGTTGAGGATCGCCCGAGCCGGATAGTTCACCTGAAGCAGACTCCACAGGTCGGGCAGCCGGTACTGGTGCCGGCCCGGCCGGATCGCCATCAGACCGGCAAAGGCGAGCCGCGGCCGGGTTCCGGTCGGCAGCGGCGTATCTGAATTCGCTACCACAAATCATGACTCTAACCAATGGTCCGCGGAGCCGGTCCCTGATCGACTGGTGATCATGAACGATGGATCGCTGCCCCGGCGTCGGCTGCTCGCCGGCGGCCTGGCCGGGCTGTCCGTACTGACCGTGCCGGCGGCCGGCTGCGCCCCCGGCGAACCGACCGGCGGCAGCGGCGCCGAGGGACCGACCGGCAGCCCGGTGGACCTCGGACCCGAGACGGCCGGGATCGACTATCCGGACCCGTACACCGGCCCGCGGGCGCGCACCGTGGAGCCGTTCGGTGACCCGACGGCGCCGTTCCGGGTGGTGGTCCGGCAGGACGCCGAGGTGGTCGGTGACTGGGCCCGGAACGGCTTCACCCGCTGGCTGGAGCAGCGCACCGGCGTCAAGATCGACTTCCAGACGGTGCTGGTCACCGGCTCCGACGGCTCGACCGACCTGACCAAGATCAACGCGATCCTCGCCTCCGGCGATTTGCCGGACGCCTTCCTCGGCATCCCGCTGACCGACGACCAGATCTCGCTGTACGGCCAGCAGGGCGCACTCACTCGGCTCGACCCGTACCTGGAGACCCAGGCCCCGCAGCTGAAGCAGGCGATGACCGACTACCCGGACCTGCGCACCCTGAGCAAGGCCACCGACGGCGGGATCTACCAGTTCCGCGGCCTCAACGACTGCTTCCAGTGCCGCGCCGCGACCGGACGTTCCTACATCAACCAGGCCTACCTGGAGCGGGTCGGCGCCGAGGTGCCGACCGACCTGGACCAGTTCGCCGAGGTGCTCCGGTTGTTCCGGGATCGGGACCCGAGCGGGACCGGCGGCATGATCCCGTTCGGTGCCGGCGTGAACCAGCCGATCGACGGCTTCGTGATGAACGCCTTCCTCTACAACCCCGGCGGTACGCCGAGCGGCGGCTGGCTGGCCCTGGACGGCGATCGGGTCGCGTTCCAGGCGACCAAGCCGGAGTGGCGGGCCGGCCTGCGTTACCTGCGGTCGCTGGCCGACGAGAAGTTGATCACTCCCGAGGCGTTCACCATGACCGACGACGCGATGCGTCGGGTCGGCAACCAGGGCCGGTTCGGCGCCGTCCGCGCGTTCGCCTGGATCACCTTCGTCGACGTCACCCCGGGCCGGGAGGGCCGCTGGACGGACTACGTCGCGCTGCCGCCGCTGGCCGGCCCGGACGGGGTCCGCTACGCGGCCTGGGACCACTACTCGGGCATCCGCGACGCGGCCGGCCTGGTGATCACCAGCGCCTGCCGCAGCCCGGAGACCCTGGTCCGGTGGGCCGACGCGCAGTTGGAGCTGGAGGCGACCCTGCGCGCGTACGGCGGCACTCCGGGCGAGAACTGGGACTGGGCGAAGCCGGCCGATCGTGGCATCGACGGGCGGCAGGCGATCTGGGACCTGAAGGAGTTCCCGCCGCCGGCCGGGCAGTCCTGGAGCCAGAACTCGGTGATGTACCGCTCCAACGACTTCCGGCTCAGCCAGCGGGACGACCCGACCCGGCCCACCCTCGCCGGCCGGCTCTACCGGGACGCGCTGACGTACCAGAAATTCCAACAGCCCAAGGAACATCAGCTGCCACCGCTGATCTTCGACGAGGCCGACGCGGCTCGCCGGGCCGATCTTGGGGCCGCCCTGGCTGCCGCGGTTCGGACCGCGACGGCGGAGTTCTCGCTGGGCCGGCGGCGGGTCGACGACGAGGCCGACTGGCAGGCCTACCTTGATCAACTCGCCGGCATCGGCGTCCAGGACTACGTCGACCTGCACCAGCGGGCGTACGAGACGAGGCCGCGATGACCGCCCGGCGCAACGTGGTGATCATCCTGGCCGACGACCTCGGCTGGGCCGACACCGGCTGCTACGGCGCGGCCGCGATCCCGACCCCCAACATCGATGCCCTGGCCGGCCGCGGGGTGCGGTTCACCGACGCGCATGCGGCGTCGGCGGTCTGCACGCCGAGCCGGTACGCACTGCTGACCGGCCGGTATCCGTGGCGGAGCCGGATCAAGCACGGCGTGCTCGGCGGCCTGGACGCGCCGCTGCTCGATCCCGGCCCGCCGACCCTGGCCGATGCGTTCGGCGGCCTCGGCTATCGGACCGGGATGTTCGGCAAGTGGCATCTCGGGCTCGGCTGGCACCGGCGGCCGGACCGCGAGCCGATCCCGGCCGGCGCTCCCGATCCCGGTTACGACGTCGACTACGCCGCCGGGTTCGACGACGGCCCGACCCGGCGCGGCTTCGACCGGTTCTTCGGCATCTCGGCCTCGCTCGACATGCCGCCGTACTGCTTCCTCGACCAGGACCGCACCGTCGAGCTCCCGACCGAGGACAAGGACGTACGGGAAACCGGGCAGCGGCCCGGTCTCACCGTCCCCGGCTGGCGGGACGACCGGGTCGACCTGACCGTCGTCGACGAGGCGGCCCGCTGGATCGGCTCCGCGGCGGCCGCGGGCGACCCGTTCCTCGCCGTGGTCGCCACCCTGTCGCCGCACCGGCCGTGCGTTCCGCCGGCCGAGTTCCAGGGCGCGACAGGGCTCGGCCGGCGGGCCGACGCGGTCGTCTTCCTCGATCACCTGGTCGGCCGGATCCTCGGCGCGCTCGGCCCGGCCCGGGACGACACGATCGTCGTCTTCACCAGCGACAACGGTGCCCCGGTCTGCTATCCCGACGACGGCGACACCTTCCGGCACCGGCCGAACGGCCCCTGGCGAGGCCAGAAGGCGGACATCTGGGAGGCCGGTCACCGGGTCCCGCTGATCATCGACGGGCCGGGCCTCGCGACCGCCGAGTCGCACCGGACGGTGTCGCTGCTCGACCTGTATCCGACGCTGCTGCGGACCGCCGCCGGGACCGCGGCGCCGACACCGGTGGACGGCGTCTCCTTCGCGGGCCTGCTCGGTGCCGCCGAGCCGGAGCCGGCCGAGCGGCTGCTCGGGATGCAGGCGCTCAACGGCATGCTGGCGCTCCGCCGAGGGCCCGGCAAGGCGATCCTCGGTACGGGTTCCGGCGGCTTCACCGAGCTGCGCGGCGGGGCCGACTGGCGGCTGGACCGGGGCCAGTTCTATGACCTGGACCGGGACCCCGGCGAGCAGTTCAACGACTGGCGCCGGCAGCGCGAGCAGGCGGCGCACTGGTATCGCGAGTTCGCCGCGGCGACCGGATTCACGGCCGCCGATCAGCCCTGACCGGCGCCCTCGGCGTTGGCCTTGAGCGCAGCGGCGAAGGCGCGGCCCGGGGCCGGGTCGACGCCGAAGGCCGCGGCGTACCGCTCGTGGGCCTCCGCCCAGGCCTGGTGCGCGACCTCCTCCGAGACCGGCTGGCCGGCCAGGTGCGGCTCCAGCCGGGACAGGTAGGTGTGCCAACCGGTCGCGGTCTGCGCCAGCGGCATCCCGTCGCCGACCACGTGGATGAAGACGAGCCGGGTGCCGTCACCTTCGGCAGTCAGGTCGAAGCTGTGCACCTGGCCGGCGTAGGTCCAGGCCAGCCGGTGCGGCGGGTCGACCTCCGTGACCTCGCCGACCGCGCCACCGGCCTCGAAGGTCTCGCCGACCGCCGGCGTCCAGTCGGCCGCGGCCGGGAACCAGTTCACCAGCTCGGCCGGGATGCTGACCGCCCGCCAGACCCGCTCCACCGAGTGCGGCAGCACCCGCTCGAAGCGCAGGGCCGGGCGGCCGTCGATCGTTTCCAGGGTTCCGTCGGTCATGGGTTCTCCTCAAGGTGTTGTTCCAGGGCGTCGAGACGACTCGACCAGTACGCGCGGTACGGCTCCAGCCAGCGATCGACCTCGGCCAACGGCTCCGGCCGCAGCGCATAGAGCCGCTGCTTCCCCTCCGCCCGTACGACGACGAGTCCGGCCTCCCGCAGCACCTTGAGGTGCTTGGACACGCCCGGCTGGCTGAGATCGAGCCGCTGCACCAGGTCCCCCGCAGCCCGCTCCCCGTCACGCAGCAGATCCAGAATCTGCCGGCGATGCGGCTCGGCCAGGGCGGCGTACGCGCTCATGCAGAACATATTACCGATCGGAAATATGAAGTCAAGCGAACCATCGGGCGTCTCTGTTCGACACTGAGTGGACGCTTATGGCAGGTCTGGGCGCGGATGGCTGCCTTTTGCGTCCACTCGATGAAGTGCGGCGAGCCCTACTCGATTCGGCGAGGAAGTCAGCTGGTCGCGGCCGCGGACCGCCGGAACAGTTCCACGAGCAGGTTGGCGTAGCCGAGGGCGTCGTCGATGGCACGGTGGGTGTGCGGCACGTCGCCGAACCAGGCCGGCGGCAGCGTCTCCGGGCCGGCGTCGGCGACCGGCAGTCCCGTCACCGCCGCCGCATAACTGCGCAGGCAGAGGCCGGGGCCGTCGAAGAGCCGCTCCGACTCGTACGGCCCCTGGGCGAGGCCGTACCTGGTGTAGCGGCGCAGGTAGTAGTCGAACCAGGTGCCGTCGAACGCGATCGGGCAGGCAGCGAACATCCGCCGGCCGGGCAGCTGGGCGACCCAGGCCGTGAAGTCGGCCAGCACCTCGGCAACCGGCCTCGGGTCGGTGGTCGCGGCCGCCCACGCTTCGCCCTGGGTCTGGAACCAGGCCAGCGTGTCCGGGTTCGGTGCCGCACCGGGCAGGGGTTCCAGCACCGCCTCGAAGACTCCGTGCCGCTCGCCGGACGCCGTGACGGCGACGGAGGCGAAGGATCGCATCGAGTTCGGACCGGGCCACGGCCCGTCGGTCTCGATGTCGGTGACGATGTAGGTCCAGTCGTCGGCCGTGATCATGGACCGGTCAGAGGGTGGGGCCGGGGGTGTAGCCGGCGGCTTCGGGGTGGGTTTCGGTGATCTCGGCGATCCGGGCAGCGAGGGCCTGGACCTGCTGCGGGGCCACGCCGGCCAGGTCGAGCGGGTCGGCGACCAGGGCTTCCAGGTCGGCCCGGGTCAGGCCGAGCCGCGGGTCGGCGGCGAGCCTGTCGTAAAGATCATTCCCGGGGCTGCCGGACTGGCGTTGATCAAGGGCGACGGCGACCGCGTGTTCCTTGATCGCCTCATGCGCGGCCTCCCGGCCGACACCCTTCCGGACCGCGGCCATCAAGATCTTGGTGGTGGTCAGGTACGGCAGGTAGCGGCGCAGCTCGGCGTCGATCACGGCCGGGTAGGCGCCGAAGTCGTCCAGCACGGTGAGGAAGGTCTCGAACAGCCCGTCCAGCGCGTAGAAGGCGTCCGGCAGAGCGACCCGGCGGACCACGGAGCAGGAGACGTCGCCCTCGTTCCACTGATCACCGGCCAGCTCGCCGATCATGGAGACGTAGCCGCGGATGATCACCGACAGCCCGTTCACCCGCTCGCAGGAACGGGTGTTCATCTTGTGCGGCATCGCGCTGGAGCCGACCTGGCCGGGTCGGAAGCCCTCGGTGACCAGTTCGTGCCCGGCCATCAGGCGGATGCTGGTGGCCACGTTGGACGGGGCGGCGGCGGCCTGGGCCAGCGCGGTGACCACCTCGTAGTCCAGCGAGCGCGGGTAGACCTGGCCGGTGCTGGTCAGCACCGCGTCGAAGCCGAGGTGCGCGGCGACCCGCTGCTCCAGCTGGGCCAGCTTGGCAGCGTCCCCACCGAGCAGGTCGAGCATGTCCTGGCCGGTGCCGACCGGGCCCTTGATCCCGCGCAGCGGATAGCGGGTGATCAACTCCTCGATCCGCCGGTAGGCGATGATCAACTCGTCGGCGGCGGTGGCGAACCGCTTGCCCAGCGTGGTGATCTGGGCCGCGACGTTGTGCGACCGGCCGGCCATCGCCAGCTCCCCGTACTCGACGGCGAGGCGACCCAGCCGGGCCAGCACGGCGACGATCCGGTCCCGGACCAACCGCAGCGAATCCAGCTGCTGCAGCTGCTCCACGTTCTCGGTGAGGTCCCGGCTGGTCATGCCCTTGTGGACGTGCTCGAAGCCGGCCAGGTCGCTGAACTCCTCGATCCGGGCCTTGACGTCGTGCCGGGTGACCCGCTCCCGCTCCGCGATCGAGGCGAGATCAACGTGCTCGACGACCTTGGTGTACGCGTCGATGACGGTCGCCGGGTCGTCGCCGCCGAAGTCGACCCCGAGATCACGCTGGGCGGCGAGCACGGCCAGCCAGAGCCGGCGCTCGGCGATGATCTTCTGCTCCGGCGACCAGATCGCGCGCATCGCCTCCGACGCATAGCGCGAAGCCAGCACATTCGGCACCACCATGATCAACTCCCTACTCTGTTCAGCAAAGGGGGGCGACCCCCTTTGGATCCCCCGCTCCGCTCCGCGGACGGACCTGGCTGATTGTCGGCGGCCGCCGCTGCAGCCCCGATGTCACGCCGATAGAAGGATCCGTCCAGGCCGATCCGCTCGATCCCCCGGTACGCCAGCTCCCGCGCCGACCCGAGATCGGCGCCGGTGCCGACCACGGCCAGCACCCGGCCGCCGGAGCTGACCAGCCGACCTTGATCATCGAGCGCGGTACCGGCGTGCACCGCGTGCACGCCGTCCGGAAGTTCGGGGATGGACAGCGGATCGAGGCTGCGCGGCGCCTCCGGATAACCCTGGCTGGCCAGCACCACCGTCACGGCGGCGCCGTCGGCCCACTCCAGTTCGGGCTGCCCGGCCAGCTCGCCGGCGGCCGCGGCGGCCAGCAGCGTGGCCAGCGGCGTCCGCAGCAGCGGCAGCAGGGCCTGAGTCTCCGGGTCGCCGAACCGGGCGTTGAACTCGACCACCCGGGTGCCGCGGCCGGTCAGCGCCAGGCCGGCGTAGAGCAGGCCGACGAACGGCGTGCCGCGCCGGCGCAGCTCGTCCACGGTCGGCTGCAGCACCGCGGCCAGTACGTCGGCGACAAGATCATCGGGCGCCCACGGCAGCGGCGTGTAGGCGCCCATCCCGCCGGTGTTAGGGCCCGCGTCGTCGTCGTACGCCCGCTTGAAGTCCTGGGCCGGGCGCAGTGGTCGTACCTCGGTGCCGTCACAGATCGCGAACAGGCTCACCTCGGGCCCGTCCAGGAACTCCTCGATCACCACCGGCGCGCAGCGCAGCGCGTGTTCCAGCGCGAGCGACCGGTCGTCGGTCACCACGACGCCCTTGCCCGCGGCCAGCCCGTCGTCCTTGACCACGTAGGTCGGGCCGAACTCGTCCAGCGCGGCCTCGATCTCGGCCTGGGTGGAGCAGTTCCGGGATGCCGCGGTCGGCACCCCGGCCGCGGCCATGATCTCCTTGGCGAACGCCTTGCTGCCCTCGATCCGGGCGGCCGCGCCGGAGGGACCGAAGACGGCGATCCCGGCCTCCCGGACCGCGTCGGCGACGCCGGCCACCAGGGGCGCCTCGGGCCCCACCACGACCAGGTCGGCCGCGAGCCGGACGGCCAGCGCGGCGACGGCCGGTCCGTCCAGCTGATCGACCGGGTGCAGGGTCGCGATCTCGGCGATCCCCGGGTTGCCGGGGGCGACGTGGACCTCGTCCACCGCCGGATCTGCTGCGATCGCGAGGGCGAGCGCGTGCTCGCGCCCGCCGGAACCGATGATCAGGACGCGCATGCGGTCAGCCTAGTGGTGCGGTCCGGCGCGGGAATAACCGGCGGCGGACCGGGCTTGCAGCCTGACGTGACCGATTTCGACCCCCGCGACCTGCTCGCGGCGAGCAGCCTCGGCGTGCTGGCGACGATCAAGTCCGACGGACTGCCGCAACTGTCGCCGGTGACGCCCTTCTACGACCGGGAGAACGAGACGATCCTGGTCTCGATCACCGAGGGCCGCGCCAAGACCGCGAACCTGCGCCGGGACCCGCGGGCCGCCCTGGAGGTGACCAGCGCCGACGGCGGTTCCTGGGCCACCGCCGAGGGCCCGGCCACCCTGATCGGACCGGGCACCGACCCGGCCGGCCCCGAGGTGGAGGCGCTGGTCGACTACTACCGCAAGGCGGGTGGCGAGCATCCGGACTGGGACGAGTACCGGTCGGTGATGGTGTCCGACCGTCGGGTGCTGCTGGTGCTGAAGGTCGACCACGTGTACGGCGCCAAGCTCCGCTAGGAGATCCCCGGCAGACCGCGGGCGCCGACCTGGGTACGCCACCACGGCGTCTCGACGAAGCCGCGCTTCGGATTGAGCAGCTCCATGCTCGCCTCCCAGCCCTCGACGCCCTCGAGGTGGGACAGCGTCTCGGTGATGAACCGGTAGAGCTCCTCATTGCTGCCCGCGATCACCTCGCAGAACAACGAGTTCTGGTCCAGCGTCGCGGACAGATAGCGCACCGACGAATGCGGGACCAGCCCGTCCACGACCCCGTCCAGGTAGCCCGGCCGGACCTTGACGATGATCAAGGTCTCCGCGCCCATCCCGAGCGCCGCGGCCGGCACCAGGGTGATCACGTCCACGCAGCGGTTCTGCCGCATCCGCTCGAACCTGCGGCGGACACTGCTCTCGTTCATCCCCAGCTCGGCGCCGATCGCCTTGAAGGTGGTCCGGCCGTCCTGCTTCAGCGCCGCCAGGATCTGCCAGTCGACGTCGTCGAAGTGGTCCGGGGCGCACTCGGCCGGCGTACTGGCCGGCGGTTCGCCCGGTTCGGAGGCCAGCCGCTCGGTGAGCAACTGCCGGCTCCAGTCATGGCCCACCTTGTAGACGTGCAGCAGCAGGTCGCTGCGCCAGCGCTCGATCCCGTCGATCGACTGCAGCGGCGAGATCAGGTCCGGGTAGTGCGAGGCGCCGCCGCGGACCATGATCTCGGCGACGATGTCGTACTTGCCGGTGACCAGGGACAGGAACCGTACGTCCGGCCGGGAGACCAGGGCCCGGGCGACCTCGAGCTGGGTCCCCGGGGTGCAGTTGATCCGGACCACGAACATGTCGACCTGGCCGAAGCTGCTCGGCGTCGGCAGCACGGTGATCTTGACGACGCCGTCGGTGATCAGCTGCTGGCCGCGCCGGGTGACGGTGGCCACCGACGACCCGATGATCTCCGCGATCGAGGTCCAGCTGGCCCGCCCGTTCTGCTGCAGGGCGACGATGATCCGCCGGTCGAGCTCGGTGAGATCGTCGATGACACGAAGATCCACGGGTGCGGTCAGCGCGTCGTAGACGTGGAGATCCCCGGATACACCTCGGCCAGGAAGTCCCGCACCGTCCTCGTCCATGCGTCCGCCTCCTCGATCTGTGGCGAGTGCCCCGACCGCTCGAAGATCGCCAGCCGCGAGTCGGGGATCAATCCGCCAATCGTTTCGCTGCAGGATACGGGGGTGATCCAGTCGGTGCGGCCGACCGTGATCAACGTCGGCGCGGTGATCCCCGGCAGCTGCGGCTTCAGGTCGTAGTTCGGCAGGTTGGTCGAGAACGCGTAGTTGTGCGCCTGATAGCGGTACGGGGTCGCAGCGACCTTCCGCTCCACCGAGGCCGGATCGTAGTGGAAGTCGTACAGCGGAAGGATCTCCCGCCAGCAGTCGCGAAGATCATCGTCGTCGGCGACCTGGCCGGCATCGATCCGGTCGAACTTGGCGATGTCCACCTTGACCCGGTCGGAGGCGAGCGCGTTGCGCCGGGCCAGCTCCGCGTGCGCGTTGTCCGGTGCGGTGTCGCGGAGCACCAGGGCGGCGACCCGGTCCGGGTAGCGGATCGCGTACTCCATCGCCATGAAGCCGCCGTACGAGCCGCCGGCCATGCAGATCCGGTCCGCGCCGATCCACTCCCGCAGCGCGTCGAGGTCGGCGGCCCACTGCTCGTGGCTGAAGGTGCCGTTTCCTTCGCTCTGGCCGGAGCCGCGGGCGTCGAAGACGACCACCCGGTACGCATCCGCGAGCCGGCCGAAGCTGGCCTTCGGCTCCGCCCGGGAGCCGAGCCCCGGCGCGCCGTGGTGCGTGATGATCACCGGCGCGCCCTCGGGCCCGAGCACCTCGACGGCGAGCCGGTTGCCGTTGATCATGATCATGTCGGCGTCGCCGTCGGCGCGGGCGAACTCGGCGGTGGTATCGGTTCCGGACATCGGCGGCTCCTCAGCGTTTCCGTGATCTTGGGTTGCGGGCATCGTTGTACGCGATCGAGAGGCAGGTCGCCGACAGCACCAGGAGCAGGATCGCCGCCGACGGGAACAGCGTGAGCCACCAGGAGCTGGACATCGCGCCGGACTGCTGGGCCTCGTAGAGGATCCTGCCCCAGGACCAGGTGTTCGGGTCACCGAGGCCGAGGAAGGCCAGGCCAGCCGCGGAGAGCACGGCCCGGGACGCGGTCACCACGACCGAGACGACGATCACCGGCGTCACCGCGGGCAGCACGTGCCGCCCGATGATCCAGACCGGCGAGGTGGTCATCAGCCGCGCCGCGTCGACGTACGGCAGCCCGACCACGGTCAGCGCTTGGGACCGGACGATCCGGGTCACCTCCGGCCAGGAGAACGCCGCGACGACCGCGATGATCGTGCCGGTGCTGGGCCCGACCAGGGCCGCGGTCAAGATCATCAGGGGCAGCACGGGCAGCGACAGCACCAGGTCGACCAGCACGCTGATGATCTTGTCCAGCCAGCGCAGGTAGGCGCCCACCACGGCCAGCAGGGTGCCGATGACGATCGCGATCGCCGAGGCGGCGAAGGCGACGAGCAGGCTCTGCCGGCTGCCCCAGACCACCGACGCGTAGACGTCCCGGCCCAGGGCGTCGGTGCCGAACCAGTAGTCGGCGCCGGGCGGCCGCAGCACGTCGACGCCGTAGCTCGCCGGGTACGGGGCGAGCAGCGGAGCGGCCGCCGCGACCAGGATCAGCACGATCAGGATGGCACCGGCGAAGACGCCGAGCGGTTCCCGCCGGAAGGCGTGCCAGGTGGCCGAACGCGGGCTCTCCACGGCGGGCGTGGTCACGGCGGTCATGTCTGCACCCGCGGGTCGAGGAAGCCGTAGACCAGGTCGGTGATCATGTTCGCCGCGACCACGGTCAGCGCGAGCAGCAGGAACGCGCCCTGCAGCACGGCGTAGTCGAGCTGGGTCACCGCCTCGTAGATCACCCGGCCGATGCCCGGGTAGGCGAACACGGTCTCGGTCAGCACCGCGCCGCCGACCAGGAAGCCGAGCTGGAGCCCGATCAGGGTGGTCGCCGGCAGCAGTGCGTTGCGCAGCGCGTGCTTCCAGAGCACCCGGGCCGGCGACAGCCCGTTCGCCCGGGCCAGCGTCACGTAGTCCTCGCCGAGCGCCTCGATCAGCGTCGAGCGCATCGTCAGTACGTACGAGCCGAGCTGGATCAACATCAGCGACACCGCCGGCAGGATCAGGTGCCGCAGCACGTTGCCGTACCAGGCGGTGCCGTAGACCCCGGTGTCGTAGGCGCCGCCGATCGGCAGCCAGCCCAGCCGGAGCCCGAACAGGAACAGCAGCAGCACCGCGAGACTCGGCACGAAGATCGACTGGCCGGTGACGCCGAAGATCTGCACCGCCCGGTCCAGCAGCCCGCCGCGCCGGGACGCGGCGAGCACGCCGAGCGGGATGCCGATCACCACGGTCAGCACCAGCGCGGTGCCGGCCAGCAGCAGCGTCCACGGCAACCGGGCCAGCAGCACGTCGGCGACCGGGATCTGTTGTGTGAAAGAGATCCCGAGGTTGCCCTGGAGCAACTGGCCGAGGTAGAGGCCGTACTGGACCGGCAGCGGCTGGTCCAGCCCGTAGGAGGCGAGGATCGCCGCCCGGGTCTCGGCCGTCATGTTCGTGCTGGCCAGCGCCAGGGCCGGATCGCCCGGCAGCAGGCGCAGCATCAGGAACGTCACGGTCACGGCGAACCAGACCGTGAGCACGCCGCGACCGAGCCGGGCCAGCACGAACCTCAGCACCGGGTCACTTGACCTTGGCGGCGCCGGCCACCGACTCGGGATTGACGATCGACAACAGTTCGGACGGCTTGGCCTGGAACCCGTCCCACTCGTCGGAGTAGGCGAAGTAGAGGTTCTGCGTGTACATGATGTTGTCGTACATCTGGTCCCGGACGATCTTGGCCGCCTGGCGCATCAGGGTGATCTTCTGCTGCTTGTCCTGAGTCACCGCGGCGTCGTTGATCAGCTTGCTCAGCGCCGGGTCGTCGACGTAGCTGTAGTTGATCACTCCACCGGGCAGGTAGGTCAGGGACATGTTGGTGACCGGGTCGTCCATGATCGCGAAGTTGCCGGCGTAGATGTCGAAGTCACCCTTGTCGGTCTTGGCGAGGTAGGTGTTCCGCTCCATCCCCTGCAGTTCGATCTTGATCCCGGCCTCGGCCGCGGAGTCCTTGATCATCGTCACCCACTGGTCGGTGACGCTGTCCTGCAAGGAATAGATCAGCCG
Organism: Microlunatus sp. GCM10028923; assembly: GCF_042666975.1. NCBI lineage: Bacteria > Bacillati > Actinomycetota > Actinomycetes > Propionibacteriales > Propionibacteriaceae > Microlunatus > Microlunatus sp. GCM10028923. Next base: position 326,491 of record NZ_JBHTFF010000005.1, read on the forward strand.
GAAGCTCGGCTCGAACATGCCGTCCGCACCCGGTTGGTAGCCGGCCTGCTCCATCAGCTGACGGGCCTTGGCCGTATCGAACGGGTACTCGGTGATCGACGGATCGTGGTAGTCCGACAGCACCGGCATCAGCGGGCTGTGCCCGGTCGAGACGGCCTGGCCCTGCAACACCACGGTGCGGATCGCGTTGTAGTCGACCGCGTGGGCGAGGGCTTGCCGTACCTCGACCTTGGCCAGGTCCGGCTTCGTCATGTTGTACGTCAGGTGGGCGTAACCGAGGCCCTTGGACTCGGCGATCTTGACCCCGGCCGTGCTGCGCAGCTTCTCCACCTGGGCCGGCGGCAGCGCGTTCGCGATCACGTCCACCTCGCCGCTCTGCAGGGCGAGGATCTCGGTGTTCACGTCCGGATAGACCCGGTAGACGACCTGCTTCGGGCCGGGTTTGCCGCCCTCGACCAGCGGGTAGCCGTCCACCCGGTCCAGCGTGTAGCTCTGGCCGACCTGGACGCTCTTCAGCTGGTACGGGCCGGCGCTGACCCAGCCACCGTCGGACCCGTCGTTGGCGAACGTGGCGACCGACTTCGCCTTGCCGAACACGTGTTTCGGCACGATGTTGCCCCAGAAGCCGATCTCTTCGATGATCGACGTGTCCGGCTTGGACAGCTTCAGTTCGACCCGGGTGGCCGAGACCGCCTCGGCGGACTCGAAGTTGGCCAGCTGGCCGTAGAAGGTGCCGGACGGCTTGTCCTGCTTCACCGTGTTCAGGGTCCAGGCGACGTCCTCGGCGGTCAGCTTGGTGCCGTCGCTCCAGGTGAAGTCGTCCCGGATCTCGTAGAACCCGGTGGTCGGGTCGACGTAGCCCCACTCGGTCGCCAGATGGGCCGTCTTGCTGCCGTTGTCGGCGATGCCGAGCAGATGCGGGTACATCAGGTTGGTGATCCAATAGTCGCTGCGACTGTTGCCGATCAGCGGGTTGTAGTTGACCACGTCGGTGGTCGTCGCGATCGTCAGGGTCGGGTCGGCCACGGCACCGCCGCTCGGTGCCGCCGGATCGCCGGCGGGGCCGGTCGGGGCGGTCGGCGCGCAGGCGGCGACCATGATCATGATCACCGCCCCGGCCAGCAGAATCAGAGCGTTGGCACGTGCGCGCGGACGCGGGTCCATCAGATCCATACCTCCTCGAGAACCCGCAGCGTGTTGCCGCCGACGACGGCCCGGATCTCGTCGTCGGAGTAGTCGTGCTTGACCAGCCAGCCGATGATGTTGAAGAACTCCTCGGCGGGGTTCTCCAGACCGTCGACGTACTCGACTTCTTCGAACTCGACGCCGGCATGGGCCTGCCCGATCGACAGGTTGCCGGCGAACGCGTGATGCAGTCCGACGTGATCACCGAACAGGGTGTCCGGGCCGAAGCTCACGTGCTCCAGGCCGACCAGGTCGACGCAGTAGACGAAGTGATCCATCACCGACTCCAGCGAGTGCCGGGGATGCTGCGGCGACAGGGTCGTGTGCGGCGCCGCCTCGAGCCCGATCACGCCGCCGCGCTTGGCACATTCGGTGATCGTCTCGTCGGTCTTCATCCGGTTCGTCGGCCAGACCGACCGGGCACCGGCGTGGGTGATGAAGACCGGCTTCTTGGACGCCTTGATCACGTCGACGCAGGTCTGGTCGCCGGAGTGCGAGATGTCGATCGCGATGCCCAGCTTGTTCATCCGCTCGACGGCACGTTCGCCGAAGTACGTCAGCCCGCCGTCGCGGCGCTCCTTGAGTCCGCTGCCCAGCGTGTTCGCCTCGGAGTAGGCGATGCCCATCTGCCGGACCCCGAACCCGTACAGGACATCCAGCCGGTCGACCTCGTTCTCGATCATGGTCGAGGCCTCGAGCGCGAAGACGTGCGCGATCCGGCCGGTCTGGTGGGCGTACTCGAGGTCCGCCAGCGTCTCGCCCTTGATCACGAAGTCCTGGTGCGCCAGGTCGGCCATCCGGACGCCCAGGTCGAACAGGACGTCGGTGTACTTCCAGCCGGCGTCACTGCTGATGCAGCAGGTGCCGTCCATCCCGTTGTCGAACACGGCGGTCAGCCCGGACCGGGACAGGCCTTCGTAGCCGGTCGGTTCCCGGCCCTGCCGGATGTGATCACGCAGCTGCCCCATGTCCTCCGGGAACACCTGGACGTGATCATGGAGCGAGATCACCTTCTCGTCCGCCAGCAGGCGACGGGTGCGCTCACGCTGGGCGTCGTTGAGGTCGAGGCCCGTGTATTCCGGGACTCGGTTGAGCTGCTTGGCGTAGCGGAACTCCCGGAAGTCCTTGCCGGCCTCCAGGTAGTCGTACGCCGTGTAGCCGGTGTAGCGCTTCGCGGGCTCCAGCACAGTCGATCTCCTTCGTCGAACGTCGGCCTGTGCTGCCTCTCGAACCTTCGGCACAGGCATCGCAAGGTTGACCGATCGTCGGCACGAATGTCAATGTTGATGACGAATCTCGGCACAGATCGCTCACAGCTGATACATATCGGTAACAATGGACGTGTCATGATGAATTCCGTGGACAACTCTCCGCCCGAACCCGGGCCCGAACCGGTGCTGCGGGTGCGCGGCCTCGACGTCCGGTTCCGCACCCGGTCGGGCGACCTGTCGGTGGTCCGGGACGTCGACCTCGAGGTGGGCCGCGGCGAGGTGGTCGCGCTGCTCGGCGAGTCCGGTTCCGGCAAGTCGGTCACCGCCCGGGCGATCATGGGACTGCTCGAGGACACCGCGACCGCGACCGCAGACGAGTTGTGGCTGGCCGGCCGGGACCTGACCGCGCTGGACGAACGGGGCCGGCGGGAGCTGCGCGGCACCGAGATCAGCCTGGTCATGCAGGACGCGCTGTCGGCGCTCAATCCGGTGCTCAGCGTCGATGATCAACTCGGGGAACTGTTCCGTGTCCGGCGCGGGCTGAGCCGGTCGGCGGCCCGGGCCAAGGCCGTCGAACTGCTCGGTCTGGTCGGCATCCCGGCGCCCCGCCAGCGGATCCGTGATCATCCGCATCAGTTCTCCGGCGGCATGCGGCAGCGGATCCTGATCGCGATGGCGATCGCCCTGGAGCCGAAGGTGCTGATCGCCGACGAGCCGACCACCGCCCTGGACGTGACGGTGCAGGCCCAGATCCTCGACCTGCTGGACCGGCTGCGCGATCAGCTCGGGATGGGCATCCTGTTGATCACTCATGATCTTGGAGTCGTGCTGGAGGTCGCCGACCGGCTGGCGGTGATGTACGCCGGCCGGGTGGTCGAGGCCGGCGCCGCCGACCCGGTGCTGGACCGGCCGGCGCATCCGTACACGCAGGCTCTGCTGCGGTCGATGCCGCAGGCGGCCGGCCAGGGATCGCCGTTGATCGCCATCCCTGGTTCGCCGCCGAACCCGGCCCGGACGCCGTCCGGCTGCGCGTTCCATCCGCGGTGTCCGGTCCGGCTGCCATTGTGCCGGGAGGTCCGCCCGGAACCGGCCGAGCCGGGTCCGGGCCGGATCGCCGCCTGTCACCGGAGCCGGGAGTTGATCACCGGCACCATGATCAGTGAGGAGCCGGTTCATGGCGGAGTCTGAGGTGGTGCTGGCCGCGACCGACCTGGTCCGTACCTTCCCCACCGGATCGGCGCTGAGCCGGTCCCGGGTGTCGGCCGTGGACGGCGTCAGCCTCGACCTGCAGGCCGGCCAGACCCTCGGCGTGGTCGGCGAGTCCGGCTGCGGGAAGTCCACCCTGGCCCGGCTGCTGGTCGGCCTGGAACGCCCGGACTCGGGAACGTTGCGCTATCGCGGCACCGACGTCACGGCCGGCCGGTCGCGGGACCGCAAGCTGCTCCGGCAGGGCGTCCAGTTGATCTTCCAGGACCCGTACACGTCGCTGGATCCGCGGATGACCGTGCTCGAACTGGTCGCCGAGCCGCTCGCCGCCAGCCGGACCGGCCGCCCCGCGCAGCGGCGGGACCGGGTCGCCGAGCTGCTCGACCTGGTCGGGCTGGATGCGGACATGATGGCCCGGTTCCCGCACCAGTTCTCCGGCGGCCAACGGCAGCGGATCGGGATCGCGCGGGCGCTCGCCCTCGATCCCGACGTCCTGGTCTGCGACGAGCCGGTGTCCGCGCTGGACGTGTCGGTGCAGGCCCAGGTGGTCAACCTGCTCGGCGACCTGCAACGGCGGCTGGGCGTGGCGATCTTGTTCATCGCTCATGATCTTGCGGTCGTCCGGCACATCGCGGACCGGGTGGCCGTGATGTATCTGGGCCGGGTGGCCGAGCTCGGCCCGACCGAGGAGATCTACTCCCGGCCGCGGCACCCGTACACCCAGGCCCTGTTGTCCGCGACGCCGCCGGCCACCCGGGCGGAGCGCGGCAAGCTCTCCCGCCGCCGCGCCCTGACCGGCGAGCCACCGTCTCCCGTCGACCCGCCGGCCGGCTGCCGCTTCCATCCGCGCTGCTGGCTGGCCACCGACGAGTGCCGTACCGTCGTGCCGGTGCTGCGGGTGCCCGAGGGCGACCATGATCATCGCCGCAGCGCCTGCCACCACGCGGAGCAGCTGGACCCGCTGCCGGCCTGATCAGAGCCGCGCGGCCGCCGCGGCGACGAACGCGTCGAGCGCCGGATCCGGTTCGTCGTCGCTGCCGGTCCAGGAGATGACATCGGTCAGATCCCAGTACGGGTGGTAGTCGGCCGTACCCGTGATCGTCTGCCACATCGCCAGGAAGCGATCCGCGACCTCGAGGTCGAACTGGCGCGCCAGGTTGGCCCGGCAGTGCGCGACGTCCGCCTCGGCGGCGCCGACGCAGGCACTCGGCCAGTCCACGATGCCGCTGAGTTGATCTTGTGACCACAACACGTTGCCGGGGTGGTAGTCGCGGTGCAGGAAGACCTGCGGCACGTCCGGCTGCGGCCCCTCGTACAGCTCGATCGCGTGTCGCCAGGCGGCCGGGTGCTCGGACCAGGACGGCGGGAGCTCCCGTTCCGGCGGATAGGGAGCGAACCTGCGCAGCCCGTCGCCCGGCGGCACGGCATGGATCACCGGGAGCGCCTCCGCGAGTCGGCGTAGCCAGCCGTCCAGGTCGTCCGGCCGCCAGTCCACCCGGCCCGGCAGCCATGACATCACGACCGTCGGCGCACCGGTCGCGCCGCCGCCGAGGTCGGCAGCGAGCAGGCGCGGTGCGACGACCGGGCTGTCGGCCAGCAGCTCGAGAACGTGCGCCTCGTTACCCGGCGTCCATGGCTCCTCGGCGAGCCAGTCCAGGACATAACGGCGCAGGACGACGGGAAGGGTGGCGCCCTGGTCGGTGCCGAGCAGGATTCGGTGGACGGCCGAGGACGTACCGCCCGGCAGGGCTTCCACCTCGATGATCTTGTCGGCGCCGAGCTGCTCTATGAGCCAGCGCAGCGTTTCGGTGGGTGGTCTGCCGCGCAGGGTGCGGTGCAGTTCGGGTTCGAGCTCGTAGCCGTGCCGGGTTGGCTGGGTGAAAGACATGCGGCTGACTCCTGGAGTTGATCGATGACAAGGACCATGGGCGCGCAGACTCCAGGTGGTCCGCGCGCTGCGGCCGGCCGGAGCGTCCGAGCCGGCCGGTGTCCTCGCCCGAGCAGGTCAGCCCGGGGCGATCAAAGGATCAACATCACGTGAGCATTCTCGCAGACGGAGCTCAGCTGGCCTTGGGGAGGCTGGTTCTGGGTGCGGGTGCGGCGGTTTCCCAGACGGTGTGGGCGAAGGTGCCGTTGCCGAGGTCGTGGTTGCCGTGGTGGTTGGTCAGGTAGACGTAGCCGTGGGGTGAGCGGAAGATCATGGTGCCGGGTTCGGGTTGTCGTCGCCGCCACCCGCCGTGCGTGACCAGCCGGTGCTCCAGCCGCGCTAACGGAATCAGCGCTTCGACCGTGGTCTGCCCGGGTGGGCCGCCGTTGATGATCGGCTGGTAGCGGCGGTGATGATCAAGGTCGAGACTGCGGGTGGCGGTGGACCAGGGGAACACGCTGCCGGGATGGCGGAGCTGGACGTGGCGGCGGTGGCGTTGCGGAATCTCGTAGCAGTCCACCGGTGGCGGTGCGTCGTTGAGGTCGATCACGGGTCGGACCCGGACCCGGCGGTGCCCGAGCCACTCCTTCACCATGGACAATAGGGCCGGGCCAAGATCAGCAACCCGGCACGGACCGTGGCCCCGTTCGAGCGACTCGGCCGCGACGTGCACGACCAGCTCGGCCGGCGGCGTCAGCCGGTCCGGGTTCAACCGTTCGACCAGTCGCTCGACCGCCGCCTGGAAGATCACCGACTCAGTGCCAGGGTTGGTGGTGGGGCGGTCCCGTAGTGACGGGTGCACCTCGGATTCCTCGACCGGCCGACCTGTCTCGGCGGCGATGTCGTCCAAGGCGGCAGCGAGTTCGGCGTCGAACAGTTCCGGTTGGTGGTGCCGGGCCAGGACTTCGACGGCACGCAGCGGGAACGCCAACAACGCCAACGCGTCGGCACGGCGTTCATCCGCCGACGCGGCGTCGGCCGGGAGACAAGCAGCGAGGCGTTGGACGGTGGCGTTGAGCTGGTTGATCGCGAGCGGATCATTCTTGCAGTACAAGCCTTTCAGGCCGTCGTCGTCGGTCTGGGTCACCCACACACCTCGCTTGCCCTTGCGGGCAGCGTGTTGTTCCTCGATCCGGTCCCGGTCGATGGTCATGATCGCGGCATCGAGCCGGTCCTCGAGCTTGCCCCACGGCACAGTGCCGGCATATTCGGCGATCTGCTCATCCACCCAGCGGGCTTGTGCCAGGGTCAGCGTGTGGGTGCGCCGAGCGACCTGCACGCCTTGCCAGCCGAGCACTTCGTACCCGGTGATCTTGGCCCACAACAATGGGAGCCGGTGCCGCAGATCCAACGCCGACCCAACGAACCGGGCTGCTGCGAGCGGTCCTTTCGCCACCCGGCAGCCGAACTCGGCGATCGCTAGATCATTCACCTCCGGCGTGCCTTCCCCGCCAAGCCGGACTCCACGTGCCCCGCCGGGCAGGGCCAGCTCGTCGCGGTGGATCGACTCGGCCGGGTGCAGATCGGCCCACCTGGTGGCCAAGATCAACTCGTCGTTCTCCGCCCACGTCCGGGCCCGGTGCGCCGCCCCGGCAGCCTCCAGGACTGACCCCGCATCCATACCCTCGAACATGTGTTCTATTCTACCTCGGATCGCCGGTAAACCCAACAAAACAAGGAAAGGGTCCCATCCAGTCGTGGCACTGCTGCACTCATTGACCGAATCAGGCGCCACGGTGACCGACATCGAAGTCGATCTTGACTTCCTCGCACCGAAATTGGTGATCACGGGCAGGGTCGATTGCGAGACCTTGCCCCCTTTATGCGATCAGCGGCAACTGAACGGAGCTCCGCACCGGCCGGTGACCACCCGCGCTGAGACAGGACTCCATGATCAACGTCACGAACCCGTTCTCAGGGTGGCGCCCTGATCAACCGACCTCGGAGCGATCGTTCCATGCCACGTCGCGCCGGACTCGGGCGACGTGGGCTGATGGGGCCCCCGATCGCAAGATCAGCCAGACAACGCGCGAGTTTGTTCGGATCTGCAGTACCGACAATCGTCGTGACATCACACCGGACGTCGGTGACCACGCAGTCACCGGACTCTTGGTGACAGGTCGGGTCGCCCGGGTGATACTTCACGGACACTGAGCAACCTTCTGACCACCTGCAGGCGTCAGTCGGGCGGAAGGGTGGTGTCAGATGATCCAGCCCGAGATCAGCAGCGCCGGCAGGACGACCTTCGAGGAGTACGCCGGCACCGCCTGGCCGGCGCTCTATCGCTCGGCGTACCTGCTCACCGGCAATCACGCCGACGCCGAGGATGTCGCCCAGCAGACGCTGGAGAAGGCCTACCGGTCCTGGTCCCACGTCGTCGCCGCCTCCGTGCCCGAGGCCTATCTGCGATGCATGCTCACCAACACGTTTCTCTCCGGTCGGCGCTCGAAGCGGCACCGTCTGGAACTGTTGACCGACTCCTGGTCCGGAACCGAACAGCCGCACCCGCGGCCGGGGCCGGAGGATCAGTTGATGCTCTGGCCCCGGCTGAAGTCCCTGCCACCCCGACAGCGAGCGGTGATCGTGTTGCGCTACTTCGAGGACCTCAGCGAGGAGCAGATCGCCGAGGCTCTCGGCTGCTCACGCGGAACCGTGAAGTCCACCGCACACCGCGCGATCAAGGCGCTGCGAGCCGCGCTGATCTCGGACGGCCCGAGCCGGAGGAGGGAGAACTGAGATGAACGAGACCTTGGACGACGTCCTACGCCGCGAACTCCGGGAGGTGGCGGACCGCTTGACGGTCCCGCCGCGGCCCGCACTGCGGCAGGCTCCGAGCCGCGCCGCGCGACTCCGGCGCCCCTTGTTGGTCGCTGCCGCCGTCACGCTGATCGCCGGCCTGGTTGCGGTCCTGGCGGTGTACGGAGCCGGCCGATCGATGCAGCCGGCATTCCCGCCAACTCCGACCGCCGGTACGACAACGGCCGACGGCTTCAGCCTGCAGCTGTCCACCACGCCGCCCCGCGTCCTGATCGCCGACCGGCCAGACCTCGCGGTCTACGACCCGGCGGGCGAAAGCTGGTCCGGACGACTGCGGTACAACGACGACTGCGAGTGCTTCGTCCTGCTCGAGGACGGCGTTGCCGGCGCCGTGACCATCGTGGCGTGGCTCCCCGGATCCGTGGGATTCACCGAAGGAGGAAAGCGCGGGATCGAGCTGTACTACGGCCGTCGGATCCTCGAGGGCGCGCACCTCACCGGATCGGCAGTCCGCATAGCGGCTCCCGATCCTCCGCCGATCGACCTGCCTGACGATCTCCGGTTGCGGCCGGGCTGCCTGGTGATCTTCGGGGTCGAGTGAGTCGACGGCGAAGGATGCACAACGTCCGTCGAGCGGCCGACTCCGTGCGACGCTGTGATCAGGAGTGAACTCGACGCCCTGCTTGCTACGCTGCGCAATCTCCGCACGAGCGCGCTGGACAGGCTCGCCGGGCTCAGCGAGGAGGACGCCCGACGCAGCACCGTGCCGTCGGGGGCCAACCTGGCGGGCCTGATCCAGCATCTAACCTTCGTCGAGGCCAAGTGGGATCGAGCAGATCGTCGGGGGACGCAAGCCCAGCCGCGGCCAGCGGTCGATGCTCGTCGACGCGTCGGTGTCACTGCGAACCCTGCGTGCCGACTATCGGGCCGCCTGGGCCACCAGCGACGCGATCATCCGGGAGCTCGGCGATCCGGCGGCGCCGATCACGTACAACGGCAAGCCCCGCGATCTCCGCTGGGCCCTCCTCGCGGTGATCGGTGAGACGGCCCAGCACGCCGGTCACGCCGACATCATCCGGGAACAGATCGACGGGAAGACCGGCCGATGACAGGTTCTCCGACCGTCTAGCTCTCGTTGGCGATCTCGTCCATCTTCGCGGCGACCTCGGCGACCGGGGTCTTGTCCAGGAACAGGTCGGAGGCGGCCTTGTTGATCTCCGGGTCCTTGGCCACCCAGTCCTCGCCGACCGGCATGTTGACGGTGGCTCCGGCGGCCGACTCCAGGTACGGCGCGACGTCGATCCCCTTGCCCTTCCAGTACGAGACATAGCCGTCGCTCGCGCCGTTCAGGGCCGGGATGATGTAGCCGGCGTCGCCCATGATCTTCTGCGCCTTCTCGGAGCCGAGGAACATGATCAGCTTCATGGTCTGTTCCGGGTGCTTGGAGGCGGCGTAGGCGACCTCGCCGAGGCCGTTGATCATGACCGTGCGACCGGCCGGGCCGCGCGGGATCGGGGCGACGCCGATCTCGAACTTCACCTCGGGCAGGGCGAACGGCAGCAGCGCGTTGTTGGCGTCGAACATGGCCACCTCTCCGCGGTAGAACATCTCGGTGGCCTGGCCGGTCGGCGGGTTGGTCCGGGTGCCGTCCGGGGACAGGTGCCATTTGAAGATCAGGTCCCGGGCCCATTGCAGCGCCTCGACGGACTTCGGCGACGCGTAGCCGAACGCGCCGGTCGCCGGATCCTTCACCTGACCGCCGTTGGAGGCGATCCAGTTCAGCCAGGTGGTCTGGCCGTGGTTCCAGGACAGGAAGCCCCACTGCTTGATCGCGGACGGGTCGAAGCCGGACTCCCCCGCCGTCTTGCCCGCCTTGTCGACGGTCAGCTTGCGGGCCAGTTCCTCGAACGAGCCGGAGCCGTCCGGCTTCCACTCCAGGTCGCCCGGCGCGTCGACGCCGGCCTTCCCGAGCAGGTCCTTGTTGTAGAGCATGCCGACGACGCCGAGGTCCTTCGGCATTCCGTACTGTTGATCTTCCCATTTGTACGAGTCGACGACGTTCGGGTGATAGGCGGCGAGGTCGATCCCGGCCTCGGACAGTTGATCTTGGATCGGGGCCAGCACACCCTTCGAGGCCAGGTCCGGGAACCGGTCGACGGTCAGCCAGAACACGTCCGGGCCGTTGCCGGAGGCCAGCTCGGCGGTGAGCTTGGTCCAGTACTGGTCCCAGGGCAGCAGTTCCATCCGGACGGTGGTGTCCGGATTCTCGGCGGTGAACGCCTGGAACACGTCCTTGTAGCCGACCTCCTGCTGTTCGTCCCAGAGCCGGTAGACCAGCTCGACCTTCTCTCCTGGCGTGCTGGGCGTGGGCTCCTGGTTGCCGCAGGCCGACAGGGCCACCGTCCCGGCGGCGCTGATCAGAATCGTGCGTCGTGGAAAGGTGCGTGACATGAGTTGTGCCTCCTGATTGTTGCCGGCCTACTTGAGGCCGGTGACCGCGACGGAGCGGACGATGAATCGTTGGAAGAAGACGAACAGAACGAGCAGCGGCGCCAGTGCGATCAGGCTGCCGGCCATGACCGCGTTGTAGTCGACGCCGACCTCGCCCTTGAACAAGGCGATGCCGACCGAGAGCAGCCGCTTCTCGCGGCTGCTAGTGATGATCAACGGCCAGAGGAAGCTGTTCCAGCTGCCGACCACGGCGAGCGTGGTCACCGTGACCAGGATCGGCTTGGACAGCGGCAGGATGATCGACACGAGGGTCCGGACCGTTCCGGCGCCGTCGATCCGGGCCGCGTCCTCGAGGTCGGCCGGGATGGTCCGGAAGAACTGCCGGAGCAGGAAGATCGCGTACGGCGTGCCGAACATGGTCGGCAGCACCAGCCCGGCCCAGCTGTCGATCAGGCCGAGCCGCTGCATCATCAGGTACAGCGGGATCATGGTGACGACGGCCGGCACCATCATCGTCGACAGGTAGATCCAGAACAGCACATCCCGGCCGGGGAAGGTCATCCTGGCGAAGGCGTACGCGGCCAGCGTGCCGAAGATCAACTGGCCGGCCACGATGATCACCGTGACGACGACGGTGTTGAGCAGGTAGCCGCCGAAGCCGGAGTCGAACAGCCGGCCGAACGCGGCCAGGCTCGGCGGCCAGGACGGCTGCCAGGGCAGGGTGGCGAACAGTTCACCCGGGCCCTTGAACGCGGTGAGCACCGTGATCAGGTACGGGAACACGGCGAAGACGGCGCCCACCACCAGGATCGCGTACGCCGCGATGCTGGCCGGAATCGATGATCGAGACATGGGACCGAGGACTCCTCAGGAGACGTCGTACGTCGTGCGACGTTCGAAGTAGGCGAACTGGGCCAGGCTGACCGCGAGGATGATCACGAACAGCGCGACCGAGATCGTCGAGCTGTAGCCGAAGTCGAACTTCTCGAACGCCTGGTGGTAGATGTGGTACGTGATCACCTCGGTGCTGTCGCCTGGTCCGCCCTCGGTCATCACGTAGATCGTGTCGAACGCCTGGAACGAGCCGATCACGTTGGTGATCAACACGAACAGCAGCGTCGGCCGGAGCAGCGGCATGGTGATCGTGAAGAAGTGCCGTACCGCCGAGGCGCCGTCCAGCGCGGACGCCTCGCGCAGGCTCTCCGGGATGTTCTGCAGCCCGGCCAGGAAGAACAGCATGTTGTAGCCGGCGAACTGCCAGACGTGCACCGCGGCGACCGACGGCAAAGCCAGCTCCGGCGTCGACAGCCAGGCCGGCCCGGCGATGCCGAACAGGCCGAGGAAGGAGTTGATCGCGCCCCGGGCCGGGTCGAAGATCCAGCCCCAGACCAGACCGAGCGCGACCGGCGCGGCCATCCACGGGATCACCAGCAGTGCCCGGAAATACTTCATCCCCTTGAGTTTCCGGTTCACCAGGGTGGCCAGCAGGAGGGACAGGATCGTGGTGCCGGGTACGCAGATCAGCACGTACCCGACGGTCACCAGCAGCGAGTGGCCGACACCTTCGTCGCCGAACAGCTTGGCGTAGTTCTTCAGGCCGATGAACCGCGGCGTGCCGAGCAGCTTCCAGTCGAACAGGCTGACGATGATCACGATCAGCACCGGCGCGAGCAGGAAGCCGAGGATTCCGATCATGCTCGGCGCCAGCATTGCGTAGCCGGTCAGCCCGTGCCGGAGGGCCAGCCGGCTGCGCGGACGAGCGGTCGGTCTAAGCATCGACCGGGTCCGTACTGCTGGCGGTCAGGAGCTGCCGGGTCCGGGCCAGACCCCAGTCGTCCAGGGCGGCGATCGGGTCGCTGGCCAGCCGGAGGCCCGGCGAGCGTTCGATGTGGTCGGCCCAGGCCTCGCGGGCCTGCACCTCCGGCCGGACGATCAGGCAGTCCGGGTCGTTGGCCCAGAACCGGCCGTGCAGGAAGTCCCGGGCCCGGGAGGTCACCCGGGCGCCGTGCTGGCCGGGCTGGCTGATGTCGCCGCTCGGCGGTTCCACCAGCGGGTCGGTGTCCGGGGAGACCCGCATCAGGTCGACCAGGCCGACGCTGGGCAGGATCGGGGCACCGCAGCCGTGCAGGATCCGGTTCTCGCCGACCGCGTCCCTGATCAAGCTCATCCCGGCCCGGTAGGCCTCGATGCCGTCCACCTGGTCGTGCCGGCGGCCCTCGATCGCCCCGGCGTAGATGAAGTCGAGCTTGAAGTGGTCGTAGCCCTGCCGGCACAGTTCGGTGAACACGTCGGTGACGTGCTGCGCCGCCCCCGGATGGGTCACGTCCAAGATCAACTGCTGCTGCTCCCAGTTGTGCCCCGCGTCCGCGTCGCCGACCAGCCACTCCGGATGCCGCCGGGCCACCTCGCTCTTCGCGCCGACCAGGAACGGCGCCACCCAGATGCCGGCCCGGCGTCCCGAGGCCCGGATGTCGCTGGCCAGCCGTACCGTCGAGCCGAAGTCGTCCCGGGTGGTCAGCCAGTCGCCGATCTCAGACTGGTAGCCCTCGTCGAGCAAGATCAGGTCGACGCTCAGTTCATGATCATCGATGGCCCGGACGTCGGTCATCACGTCCCGCTCGGTGACCTTGCCCCAGTAGGCGTACCAGCTGCACCAGCCGGGGCCGTACACCTGGGTGTCGACCGCGCCGTGCCGGGCGCCGAAGTCGGAAGCCCACTCGGCCAGCGCGCGGTTCGGATCCGGGTAGCTGCCGGTGCGCCGCTCCACGTCGCCGTCCGCGGTGATCACTACGGAGTCCGACCGGACCTCGCAGCGCAGCGTCGGCACCCGGTCCGGCGTCGCCGCGGCGAAGACGGTCACCTGGTCGCCGTCGGCGACCGCGAGCAGGCCCTCGCCCTGGAAGACGCCGGGCGGCAGCGGCTCGACCGGGCGGTTCACCTCCGGCCGGTACGCCATCACCAGGTGGTTCGGCGCCGTCGGCCGGGGCGGCTGATCACCCGGCCGATACCACCCGCTCGGGCTCCACGACTGCCAGCCGTGCTCGTAGATCTGCACGGTACGGGGATCGCAACTGAGCTCGGCGACTGGCTCGAAGGGCATGGACGAAAGGGCCTTCCACTAGCAGGATGTTGCTTGACACTAGGGTGCGATCCAGGGGGATGACCATGAACGACGCTGCTGAGATCGAGCACGATCTTGCTACGCAGCTCCTGATCGAGCTCTACAGCGAGACTCCGCCGCCGAGCCGGCTGGTGACCGGGCACTTCCACAGCGGCCCGGACTACCGGGTGGTCCGGCCGGACGGCGTCGGCAGCTGGTACCTCGTCTACACCGTGGCCGGCGCCGGCCGGTTCCGGGTCGGCGACAACACCGTCGCGCTGCGGCACGGCGACCTGGCGCTGGTCCGGCCGGGCACCGAGCACGACTACGCGACCGTCGGTGCGCACTGGGACAACTGGTGGGCGCACTTCCAGCCACGCCGCGACTGGCACTCCTGGTTCGCGCTGCCCGAGGCCCTGCCGGGGGTGCACCATGTCCGGCTGCAGCGGCCGTCGGAGACCGACCGGGCGCTCTCCGCCTTCGCCCGGCTGCACCTGGACGCGCAGCGGGCCGGCCTGTCACCGACCGGCGACACGTACCTGCATCTGCTTGATCAGACTCTGGCCACCCAGCTCGCGCTGAACGGCATCGAGGAGGTGCTGCTGGTCGCGATCAGCAGCCTGCGCCAGGGCACCCGGCAACTCGACTCACGGGTCCAGCTGGTGCTGGACGCGATCACCACAGACCCCGCGAAGACGCACACGCTGACCCAGCTGGCCGGCCTGGCCCAGGTCTCGGTCTCCCGGCTGGCCCACCTGTTCAAGGAGCAGGTCGGCGATTCGATCATGAACGTCGTCCTCGGCCTCCGGCTGCAGCGGGCCGCCGAGCTGCTCGCCGCGACCGATCTCTCGATCGCCCAGATCTCCCGCGCCGTCGGCTTCGACGCCCCGCACTACTTCAGCCGCCAGTTCGCCCGCCGCCACGGCCAGTCCCCCTCCGCCTACCGCACCTCCCAAACCCACTGACCGGGCACAAAAGCAGCCGTTTGGGCGGCGTGTCGCTGCTGAGGTGCCCGGTCGAGCGGTGCGGGATGGATCAGAGACAGAACGGGTGCCCGGCCGGATCTGCGTAGACGGGGCCATCCATCGGGATCGCTCCGAGCCGTACAGCCCGGGCCCGGGCCGCCTCCGCGCCGTCGGGGAACCGGTAGTCGACGTGCAGCTGGGCCGGATAGGCCGGGTCGGGCCAGCGCGTCGCCGGGAACTGCGCGTGCTGGAAGGCCAGGTTGGGGAGCTCGTCGTCGGCAAGATCAAGTTCCACCCGCTCGACGGTGTCGATCGTGCGCTCCGGTACGCCGAGCAGGCCGGCATAGAAGTCGGCCAGGGAACGTGGGCTCAGGCAGTCGATCACCAGCCGGCCGATCCGGGCTTCCCCGGACGGGTGGGGATAGAGGCAGAACGGGTGACCGGCCGGGTCGGCGAAGATCCTGAAGTGATCTTGGTCGGCGAGCCGGGCTGCACCGAGCTCGCGGACCCGTTGATCGGCGGAATCGAGGTCGGGCACGAACAGATCCAGGTGCAGCTGTTGCGGATACTCCGGGTCCGGCCAGCGGGGCGGCCGGGCGTCGGACCAGCCGTCACCGTCCAGGGCCAACTGCAGTGGAGTGTCCGGCGGTTCCCGGGTCAGCTTCAGCCAGCCGTACGGCTCGAAGGCGCGCAGCCCGAGCAGTTCGCCGTAGAACGCGGCCAGCACCCGCCGGCCCTCCTGCCCGTTGATCAACTCCGGGCTCCCGATGGTGATCGTCATCGCGTCCGTGTCACGCAGCAAGTGGGCCATCCGCTCACCCTCACACCCCGTACCGGACATCTATGGTCCGGTACGGAACTCGACTCCGATCGTGGAAACCACCGCCGCGTCTGACCGCCTCGAACTTCCACACTGTCCTCGAGGGACACGGCCGTTCACCGCCGAGGCCTCAGGCAGGTCGTAGCCCTCGGCCGCCGAGGTCGCCCATCCCCTCTCGCCGACTGGGCAGTTGTGCAGCGACACGCCGCCAAAACGCCTGCTTTTGTGCCCAGTCAGCGGAAGGGGGGAGGGGGCTTTAGGGGGTGAGGGCGATGTTGAGTTCGGTGGCGGCGGCGTAGTCGGCGCCGCCGGCCACGCCGACCAGGCGGACGTAGCGGGCCTGGGTGCCGGCCGGGAACCGGGCGAGCTTGGCGTCGATGGTGCCGTCCCAGGTGCCCGTGGTGATCTCGGTGAAGGTCTGGCCGTCGGCGCTGCCCTCGATCCGGTACTCGGAGATCCGGCCGTTCGGTACGGCGCCGTCCTGGCGCGGGGTGTAGACCAGGGCCTCGATGGCGCGCGGCTGACCAAGATCAAGGGTGATCGACTGCGGCATCGGCGCGTGTGGCGCCCAGGCCGAGTGCCACATGGTGGAGCACTTGCCGTCGAGCGCCGAGGCCGGGCCGTGCGCGGCGTTGCCCTGGCTGGTCGCGGTCGCCGTGATCTCCTTCTGTGGCAGGAACTTCAGCGGACCGAACGGTCCGTCGACGGGCGGCGGGGTGCCCGGCACCCTGGTCACCCGGCCCACGCCGGGATCGGTGACCTGGGCGTGCGTCCGCAGGTGGTTCAGGAACACGTCCTGGCCCATCCGCGGTGCACGCACCAGGTCCTGGTGCTGTTCCTCGATGGTCGGGTAGCCGTACTGGCGGCCGTGCAGGACCAG
This sequence comes from Microlunatus sp. GCM10028923, assembly GCF_042666975.1. Classification (NCBI taxonomy): domain Bacteria; kingdom Bacillati; phylum Actinomycetota; class Actinomycetes; order Propionibacteriales; family Propionibacteriaceae; genus Microlunatus; species Microlunatus sp. GCM10028923. The sequence goes on from NZ_JBHTFF010000005.1 coordinate 342,993, forward strand.
GACCGAGGTGGTCGCCACCCGGTACGTGCGCTGCGCGCGCAGCGGCTCCCCGTTGATCAACACCTTCGCCGGATCGATCCGCTGACCGGGCGGCTTGCCCTCGTCATAGCTGTACGAGACGTTGCCGGACACCGCGAGCGCGGTCGACCGGCTGCAGCCGTAGGCCGGCGGCAGCCACTGCTCCTCCAGCACTTGATCAAGTTCGGCGCCGGTCAGGCTGATGGTGGTGATCGGGGAGATGCCGACCACCGGCCAGGCCTCGCCGTAGAGCACCCGCCCGGGCGCGTCCGCCGGCGACGTGCCCGGCGCGTAGGCCAGGCCCTGCGGCACCACGTCGACCCCGATGTCCGGCGGCACCAGCGCCAGGTCGGCGTTGCCGTGTCGGCGGTGCTTGGCCTCGGCCAGGTAGAGATCGGCGGCGAGGTTCATGATCCGGCTCTCCTGGGTGGTGGAGAACTCAAGATCACGAGTGATGCTGCTCAGCGGATCGTCCTGCCGGACCTTCCACTTGGCGAGCCAGTAGTCGACGATCTTGGTGATCCCGGCGTCCGGGGTGACGTCCTTGGTCACCGGGTGGTTGGTCGCCTTGGTGGCGTCCCGGATCACGTCGCCGGTCGCCGGGTCGATCGTCAGCTGCACCTCGCCGATCAGCTTGGCGTTGTCGCCGGCCTCGATCACCGGCCGCGGGTTCCCGTTCGGATCGGGGATCATGCAGTTGAACTGGGTGTGCCAGTGGCCGCCGAAGATCGCGTCGATCGCCGGCGACATCTTCCGGGCCGCGTCGAACAGCGAGCCGTTCGGGTTCTTGCACTCGTTGTAGAGGCCGCTGTGCTGACCGCCGTCGTGGGCGGAGACCACGATCGTTTCGACGCCCTTGGCCTGCAACTGCTCGGCGGCCCGGTCGGCACCGGCGACCAGGTCCTCGAACTCGAAGCCGCTGCCGCCGATGGACAGCGACTCCTCCGGGGTGCCGGGCAGGGTCAGACCGATGAAGCCGATCGGGATGATCTTGCCGCCCGGGCCGCGGACCTCACTGATCCAGTACGGCGGCAGCGCGCTCCGGTTCGTCGCCGGGTCGATGATGTTCGCCGCGTGGTAGCCGTAGTCGGTCCCGGCGAACGGCTGCCCGGTCGAGTCGGGGAAGCAGCTGTCGAAGCCCGGCTTGCCGTAGCACTCGCCCGACATCATCCTTTGCAGGAACGGGAACTCGCGGTCGAACTCGTGGTTGCCGGCGACGTCGAAGTCCATCCCGAGCGCGTTCAGCACCTCGATCGTCGGCTCGTTGGCGAAGGCCTGGGTGTAGTCCGGCCAGCCGCTGAACTGATCACCGGACCCGATCAGGAACGAGTTGGGCTGACCGGCGCGAAGTCGATCAAGGTGCGCCTTCAGGTAGCCGGCACCGCCGACGTCGATCGCGCCGTTCGGCCCGGTCACCTTCTGGTTGTGCGCGGGGTCCAGATACCCGTGCAGGTCGGTGATGCCGAGCACCTGGACGGTGACCGGCTCCTCCTCGGCCTGCGCCGGCAGCGGCAGCAGGAACAGCGCGGCGGCGGCCAGCACCGCGATCAAGGTCTTCGTCGATGCCTTCACGATCGGCACGCTAGCCCGCGCCGCCGGGCCGCCGGAACGCAGAATCGTGCTGAGCTCGTACACGATCCTCTTGAGTACGGGCTCCGGGTGAACGGTCAGTGACCGAAGACCTGCAACTCGTCGACGAAGATGTATTCGGCGAAGTAGCCGGGCTTCTTGGTCGCCGCGAACCGGACGTGACGGGCCTCGACCTGCGCGAAGCCGAGATCGAACCAGCGGTCTGCCGCCCGGTCCGTCGTGGCGCGTTCGGTCCAGGTCGTGCCGTCGTCGCTGGTCAGCAGCGCCACCTTGTCCGGCGCATACCGGTGCTCGCCGTCGAAGTACTGCCGGAACCGGGCCATGCTGATCGTCCGCGTCTCACCAAGATCGAAGTCGACGGTGATCGTCCGCTCCGGGCCGCTGTCGGTGAAGTAGTACGCATACGACTTCCCGTCGCTGTAGTGCCCGGCGAACACGCCGTCCGTCGACTCGCCGCCGGCGTCCGGGTAGCCGGGGTCGGCGAACTCCGTGCTCGGCGTGTAGCCGGCACCGGCGGCCAGGTTGGTCGGCGACTTGGCAAGATCACCGAGCACCGCGACCTCGTCCAGCACCAGATAGTCGGCGTACGGTCCGTCCGCCTTGGTCGCCTCGATCCGGACGGCGGTCGCTTCCACCGGGTCGAAGGACGAACGGAACCAGGTGCCGGACGGCCAGGCGGCCTCGCCGACCGTCCGGAAGTCGCCGCCGGCGGTCTTGATCGACATCGTCACCCGGTCCGGCGCGTAGCGGTGGAACCCGTCGTCGAACGCCTGCAGCTGCACCTCGGAGATCAACTTCGGCCCGTCCAGATCGACCGTGACCGACACCGTGCGCGGGTTCTGCTCACCGCCGAGGTAGTAGCCGTAGCCGATCCCGTCCCGCCCGTCGCCGGCGATCACGCCGTCGGTCGCCTCCCGGTTGCGGTCGTCCCGGTAGAACGGGTCGTCCGGTTCGGCCGACTTGGTGTAGCGCGCGCCGGCGGCCACGTTGCTCAGGCCCGCGGCGGGCCCGTACGCCTCGATCTCGTCGAGGAAGATCATGTCCGCCCCGGCACCGTGCTCCTTCGTGTACGTGAGCTTGACGAACCGGGCCTGGTGCACCGGGAAGCCGACGTCGTACCAGGTGCCGCCCGGCTCGGTGCCGGCCGGGACGGCCTTCTGCTGGAAGGTCTTGCCGTCCGCACTGGTCTCGACCTTGATCGAATCCGGCGCGTAGCGGGCGCTGTCGTACTCCTCGTAGCGGTGCACCCGGACCTGGTCGAGGGCCCGTTGATCACCGAGGTCGACGATCACCGCGTACTCCTCGGTGGCATCCGCGGGCACGTCGTAGCCGAAGGAGCGGCCGTCCGCATAGTGCCCGGCCAGCAGCCCGTCCGTGGCCTCGCCGTCACCGCGGTCGGGGTAGTCGGCGCTCAGACCGCCGGGCTTCGTGTACGACGCACCGGCGGCCAGGTTGGGCCGGTCCAGTTCCGCGCCGGCGACCGCGAACCCGGTCAGCCGGTCGGCGCTGACCCGGACGTAGCGCGCCTTCGCGTTCAGCCCGGCGAACTCCACCGGCCGATCCGTCGTCCGCGCGGTCACCCAGCGCTTGCCGTCGGCGGACAGTTCGATCGTCGCGCCGGCCTTGGCGCCGCGCAGCCGGATCCCGTCGAGCTGGAACTGCGCGCCGAGATCGATCACGCCGACGCCGGACCGCGCGGTGCGCTTGCTCGACGGGACCGGCTCCTCGCCGGCGGCGGCCCGCAGCAGCAGGGCCCGGATCCGTTGCATATAAGCGGTGTCGCGACTGTACCGGTTGGCCTTGTCGACCAGGCTCGCGGCCAGGTCCTTGGCCAGGGTCGGGTCCTTCTTCCCGGCCAGCTCGAGCAGTTCCCGATCTTCCAGGCCGTCCCGCAGCGACTCCAGCCGGATGGTGCCCTTGAGCTTGTTGTTCTTCTTGTCCGGCTTGGTGATCCAGCCGTCGCCGCGGACTTCCTGATCTTCCATCTTGTACTGCCAGTTGTTGTACGCCCAGTGCAGATAGCCGGACAGGTCGTGGCCGTAGGCGTACCACATCGTCGCGCGCTGGTGCCAGACCGGATTGTCGATGAAGCGGTTGAGATAGCTGTAGGTCGGGACGTTGCAGTTGTAGAGCCAGACGTCCTTCCCGGCCGCGATCTGCTTCGCGTAGTAGTCCTCGTGCTCGTTCAGGGTCAGCTCGTTCGGGATCAGGAACGACTGGTGTTCGGCGACCGCCTCGACCGAGCCCCAGTCCACCACGGCGTCGGACAGCTGCACCTCCGGCCAGTGGCTCCGGTACTTCGCGGCCAGGCCCTTCTGCATCTTCAGGGTCTCCGCACCGCTCGGCTCGTCGCCGACGTGCATCCACCAGAGGTCCTGCCAGCCCTTGTCCTGCACATGATCACGAAGCGCCGGCACGAGTTGATCAACGAAGGCCTGCGCCTCCGCGCTGTCCCAGGCCCAGTAGTCGCGCTTGCCCTCGCTGTTGATCACCTCGAGCTGCGGGTACGGGTCGCCGTGCACGTTCGCCCCGGCCATCCAGAAGCCCTCCAGCCGCTTCACCACGCCGCGCTCCACGAAGAAGTCGACGAACTGGTCCAGCACCGTCCAGTCGAAGGTGTACCGGCCGTCGGAGTCGGGCTTGCTGCCGGCGCCGATCAGCAGTTGCAGCAGGTTGACCTGGAGCGTGTTGTGCCGGTTCTCCTTCATCGACCGGGCGAACTCCTCCATCAGCTTCCACCACTCGGGGCTGAATCGATCATGGCCGTAGAAGAGTTCGATGGTGTCGCCGTCGCCCTCGTCCCAGGACAGCGAGCCGTACTGCAGCATCCACAGGTCGGCGGTGAAGCTGCTCTGCGCCGCATCCGGGATCGTCGCCGCCACGACCGTGAGGGTGAGGTCCACCGTGCTGGTGCCCTGGTCGGTGATCACCGAGACGGTCCCGCGGTAGTCGCCCGGCTCGGTGCCCTTCGGAACGAACGCGCGGACCCAGATCGGCTGGGTGGTGCGGGCCGGGACGTCGATCGTCGGCTCGTTGCCGAGCGCGTCCGGGAAGTCGCCCGGCGCGGTCCGGATCGGGCTGGTGATCGGCTGCCGGCCGGCGAAGGTCGAGTTCGCGGGTAGGTGCTCGAACTCGACGAACCGGTAGTCGAGGTTCTTCGCGGAAAGCGTGCCGGGGCCGCTGAGGTCGCTGAACCTGACCTCGTTGATCGTGAAGGGCGCGGACTTGCGGATCAGCAGCTGGCCGGACTCGAACTCGTTCCGGGCCGCGAGCAGGTCCAGCGCGTCCGGCGCGTCCGGCGGCGGGGTGTCGGCGGCGAAGACGTTGTCGTACGACGTCGCGGTCCAGACGCTGGTCAGCACCGACTCCTCCTCGGCCGCCGCTCGCGTCGGCGGGCTCACCAGCAGCCCGGCCACCAGCCCCATGATCAACACCAGGACACCCCAATTGCGCCTCATCACGCCTCCTCGTCGTCGGCACCTTGCTATCCGGTGCGTGCGACCGGCGTCCAGGTAATGGGCTAGACCACTCCGGTGACGGCGGGTACGGTCGAGGCATGTCTCCGCCCGGCTGACCTTTGAATCTTCGGGTCTACGCGCTGTCCGCACTGCGCGAGGCCATCCCGTTGTATCCGGTCTATGCGCTGCTGTTCGCCGGCAGCGGGTTGTCGGCCGCGCAGATCTCGTCGCTGTTGATCATCTGGTCGGCCGTCACGTTCGCGCTGGAGATCCCGTCCGGTGCACTGGCCGACCGGGTCTCGCGGCGCCGCCTGTTGATCATCGCCGCCCTGATCCGGGCGACCGCCTTCGCCCTGTGGGTGACCGTGCCGTCGTACCCGGTGTTCGCCCTCGGCTTCGTGCTCTGGGGCACCTCCAGCGCGCTCCGATCCGGCACCTTCGAGGCCCTCGTGTACGACGAGCTGTCCGCGGCCGGGGCCGCGAGCGCGTACGGGCGGGTCATCGGCACGTCCGGCACGGTCAAGCTGCTGGTGGGAGTAGGCGCGACCCTGGCCGCGGCCCCGTTGTTGATCATCGGCGGCTTCCCGCTGGTCGGCTGGGTCAGCGCGGCGGTCTGCGTCGGCGAGGCCGTCCTGTCCTGGACGTTGCCCGAGCGGCCGCGGACGGGCCGGGTCGGCGAGGGTTTCCGCGGCTACCTCGGCACGCTGCGCGCCGGGCTGCTCGAGGCTCGCCGCAACCGTCCCGTCTTCGCGCTGCTGATCGTGCTGGTCGGCCTCGGCCTCGGCGCCTTCGACGAGTTCGTACCGCTGCTGTTGGACGGGCAGGGCGTGCCGACCGCACTGATTCCGATCTTGCTGGCCGGGCAGGGAATCCTGGCCGCCGCCGCGAGTTGGGCCGCGGGCAGGACCACAACGTTCCCTGAGCGCTGGCTGGTCCCGACCGTGGTGTTGATCATCGGCGCGGTGGCACTCGCCGCCGGCGCCCTGGCCGATCACCCGGTGGGCTTCGCCGGGCTGGTGGTGGCCCTGACCGCGACGACGTTCGTCACCGTGCACGCCCAGATCCGGCTGCAGCACGCGATCACCGGCGACGCCCGGGCCACCGTCACCTCGGTGGCCGGCTTCGGCGGCGAGTGCGCGGCCTTGATCACGTACGGGGCGATCGCCGGCTTGTCGGTCGGGCTGCCGATCACCGCAGCCGTGGCCGCGATGGCGATCCCGATGCTGCTGCTCGCCCTCGCCCTGCCGCGACTTCTCCGCCCAGGCCCCGGCGGTCCCTGAGCCTTGGGAGAATCTCCGCATGAACCAGTCCGACCCGTCCTTCCCCAGCCTGCACATCCGGCCCGCGCAGGGCTGGCTCAACGACCCGAACGGCGTCTGCCGGATCGACGGCCGCTACCACGTGTTCTTCCAGTACAACCCGGCGGCGCCGGTCCATGCCGACGTGGTCTGGGGTCACGCCAGCTCGACCGACCTGCTGCACTGGACCGAGCATCCGGTAGCCCTGGAGCGGCGGCCAGGGACGATCACCCAGGTCGGCTGCTGGACCGGCTGCATCGTCGACGACGACGGCGTGCCGACCGCGGTCTACACGGCGGTCCATGATCAGGCCAGCAACGCTCAGGTCGCGCTGGCCCGCAGCGACCGGGAGTTGATCACCTGGACCCAGGACGATCTGGGCGTGATGGGGATGCCGGATCCGGCGTTCACCGACGTCCGGGACCCGTTCGTGTTCACCGTCGACGGTCGCCGGTACGCCATCCAGGGTGCCGGCAAGCCGGGCGCGGAACCGGCGATCCTGCTGTACGGCTGCGACCGGCTGGACGCTTGGACCGAGCTGGGCCGGCTGGTCGACCACTCCGATCCGATCGCGGCCGAGCACGCCCCCGGCGACATCTGGGAGTGCCCGAACCTCGCCCTGATCGACGGCCGCTGGGTGTTGATCATCTCGCTGATCCAGAACGCCGGCACCGCGGCGCCGTCCGACGTGGCCTACCTGGTCGGTGATCTGGTGCCGGACGGGGACGGGCTCCGTTTCGTGACGACCTCCGGCGGCGCGCTGGACACCGGCACCACGTTCTACGCGCCGCAGCTGGTCGCGTTGCCGGACCGCACGCTGCTCTGGGGCTGGGCCCGGGAGACCGGCCGGTCGGCCGAGGACCTCGCGGCGGCCGGCTGGGCCGGCGTGCTCACGTACCCGTGGGAACTGAGAGTCGTCGACGGCGTCCTGATCAGCAGCCCGGCCGCGGAACTCACCGGCCTGCGCCGGGCCGAACTCGATCCGCGGAGCAAGATCACCGACCGCGCGTTCGAGGTCACCGGCCGGTTCCGCGGCCGGTTCACCCTCTCGGCGGCGGAACCGGTGGTCGACCTGACCGCGGAGACCGACACCGAGCTCCGGGTGCTGGTCGACGGCAGCCTGCTCGAGGTGTTCGTCGAGGGCCGGCAGCCGATCACCGTACGCGCCTATCCGGCGGCCGGCACCGGCTGGCAGGTCGAGGCCGCCGACGCCGGCCTCAGGGCGTGGCGGCTGGGTCTGCCGGAGACCGGCTGAGCAGTGCGTCGGCCAGCTCGACCGGCCGGCTGAGGGCGTTCAGGTGACCGCCCGGGATCACCGCGAGTTGATCAAGACCGAGGCGTTCCCGGGCCACCCGGCGCTGGAACTCGAGCGGGAAGAACCGGTCGTCGGAGCCCTGAATCACCTGCGTCGGCACCGCCGGCCAGGAGTCCAGCGGCCACACCTGGGCGAAGACGCCGTCCAACTCGGCCACGTCGGTGCCGGCGAACGCCTGCTCGGTGAGCTCCGGCGAGACGTCATGGAAGAAGTCCCGGGCCAGGTCGAACTCGGCCGGTCGTTGATCACGGGCCGCCGCCTCCGCACTGGCCGGCCCCTGACCGGTGTTCTCCCACCAGTCGCCCGCGGTCTCGCCCGGGCGCGGGATCATCGGATTCACCAGGACCAGCCGCTCGACCCGCAGCCGCGAGCACAGCAGCGGAGCGGTGAACGCCCCGAGCGACTGGGCCACCACGGTCCAGGGCCCGTCGCCGTCGGCCGCGGCGGCCGCCGCGTCGGCATAGTCGTCCAGGGTCGAGGTGGCCGACTTCGGCAGGTCGACCGCCACCGCCCGGTGCCCGCGGCGCTCGAGTTCGGCGACCAGCCGATGCCAGAACCAGGGTCGGCCGTCGGCCCCGGGGATCAGCAGCAGGTCGGTGCTCATCACCCGAGCAGATCGTTGATCACGATCACCTGTTCCCGGCTCGGCCCGACGCCGATGCCGGAGATCCGGGTGCCGCAGAGCTCCTCCAGCCGCCGCACGTAGGCCTGGGTGGCCTTCGGCAGGTCGCGGAAGAAGCGGCAGCCGGAGATGTCCTCGGACCAGCCGTCCAGGAACTCGTAGACCGGCTTGGCGTGGTGGAAGTCGGACTGCGAGACCGGCATCGTGTCGTGCTTCTCGCCGTCCACCTCGTACCCGACGCAGACCGGCACCTTGTCCCAGCCGGTCAGGATGTCGAGCTTGGTCAGGAAGATGTCGGTGAACGCGTTCGCGTTCGTCGCCGACTCGACCACCAGCGCGTCGAACCAGCCGCAGCGGCGCTTCCGGCCGGTGGTGGTGCCGAACTCGGCGCCCACCTCGCGCAGCCGGTCGCCGTCGGCGTCGAACAACTCGGTCGGCATCGGACCCTCACCGACCCGCGTCGTGTACGCCTTCGCGATGCCGACCACCCGGTCGATCCGGGTCGGGCCGACCCCGGCACCGACGCAGGCGCCGGCCGCGATCGGGTTGGACGACGTGACGTACGGATACGTCCCGTGATCGACGTCGAGGTGATGCGCCTGGGCGCCCTCGAAGAGCACCACCCGGCGCTGGTCCAGCGCGTCGTTGAGCACCCGGCTCACGTCGGCGACGTGCGGCCGGATCCGTTCGGCGTGCGAGAGCAGATGCTCGGTGACCTGGACCGGGTCGAGCGCCCGCCGGTTGTAGACCTTCACCAGCAGGTGGTTCTTCTGCTCCAGCGAGGCCTCGACCTTCTGGCGCAGGATCGACGCGTCGAAGAGGTCCTGGATCCGCAGGCCGATCCGGTTCACCTTGTCCGCGTAGGCGGGGCCGACGCCGCGGCCGGTGGTGCCGATCTTGGCCTTGCCGAGGAACCGTTCGGTGACCTTGTCGATGGTCTGGTGGTACGAGGCGATGATGTGCGCGTTGGCCGAGACCATCAGCTTGGACGCGTCCACGCCGCGGGCGGCCAGCCCGTCCATCTCCTGGAACAGGACGTCAAGGTCGACCACCACGCCGTTGCCGATCACCGGGATGCAGTTCTCGTTGAGAATGCCGGACGGCAGCAGGTGCAGCGCGTACCGTTCCCCGTTGACCACGATCGTGTGCCCGGCGTTGTTGCCACCCGAGTACCGGACGCAGTAGTCGACGCGGTCGCCGAGCTGGTCCGTCGCCTTGCCCTTGCCCTCGTCGCCCCACTGGGCTCCGACGACAACGATGCCAGGCATCTGATCACCGCCTTCACAACCGAAGAAAGCCCCCTTCTCGCCAGGCCAAGGGCCTGGACACAAGCGGGCTCGTGCGCGGTCACTCTACCGAATGCCGCCGCTCGGTACTGTTGAGCCACATCGGCGGGCGACCCAGTGGGGGGTACGTGAGCGAACTCGAACACCACCGCACCGACGCCGCCGGCGACGAGGTCCGGGCCGACGGGCCGGTGATCGTCGTCACGGCGATGAGCCTGACCGCCGAGGCCCGCGACGCCCTGGCCGCGCAGCTGGGTCCCGGCCACGTGGTCCGGGACATCCGGGACGCCGGCAGCACGGCCGACCTGGTCCTCGTGCCGCCGGTCAGCCGCCGGCTCATCGGCGGCCTGAAGGCCCTGTTCCCGGGCGCCCGGGTGCTGGTGGCCGAGTTCTCCGATCCGCTCTTCGGCGCCGACTTCGACGGCCCGGTGGCCCGCAGCGTCAGCGCCGGCGCTGACGGCTACTTCGTCGCGCCCTCCCTGGACGAGCTGGCCGCGATCACGTACGAGGCGGCGCAGGGACGACCGATCGCCGGGGTCCTCAGCCCCGGCCCGGACCACGCCGCCGAGCTCCCCGGCGGCCCGGCCGACGCCGGCCCTGGCGCGCCCGTGATCATGATCGACCTGACCGGCTGGCCGGACGACGAGGTCTTCCGCCGGTTCGCCGAGGCGGTCGCCGATCAGCTTCGTGATCAAGGAATCGCCGTCCTGCTGCGGCCGAAGGGAGATCCGGATCCGGGACGCCAAGGAGGCGGATGATCATGGCCGACGACGCCGTACAGCAGTCGATCACGTCGTTCTGGAACGAGGTCGCCCCCGGCTACGACGAGCCCGCCAACGTCGCGGCGCCGGGCACGGCGGACTACGCGGCCTGGCGGGAGGCGATCGGCTCGGTCCTGCCGGCACTGCCGGTCGGGGTGCTGGACGTCGACACCGGGACCTGATCTCGCGCAGTGTCCTGTGGACCCTGCGGGAGCCCGGCCGCGCCTTCCGGAACTGGCACACCCTGCTCCGGCCGGGCGGGTCGGTCGTCGTGATCTACGGTCTCGCCGACCGCCCGGCCCCGGAGCCCGTCCCGCCGGAGCAGCGGGCCGGGCTGTTCCAACGGACCTACACCGACGAGATCCGGACCGCGCTCGCCGCCATGTACCTCGATGATCACGGTCCGCTGATCGAACTCGCCGAGGCCGCCGGCTTCGCCGACGTGACCGTACGGCCACTGAACCGGTTGGCCGGCTGGGAGAACTCACCGGGCTCCCGGTTGCCGTACGCACTGGTCGGGCACCGACCGGTCGTCGGCGGCGCGTGATTGACGGACCACGATTGACCGGGCGGGGCGGGACCTCGGCCCTACACTGCCGCCATGGCCGCCGGCAGTCGCAGGGTCCGCGCAGCCAGGCGCCGACAGCGGCGTCTGGCCAAGGGGACGCATGACCTCACCGAGGTGCAGTGGACCGCGCTGCTGTCCGCCTGGGCCGGCTGTGCGTACTGCGGAGCCGAGGATCCCTCGCTGCAGCGCGACTGCGTCCTGCCGATCTCCCGCGGCGGCCGGTACACGCTGGACAACGTCGTACCGGCCTGCCGTTCCTGCAACGCCAGCAAGTGCAACTTCGAGGTCACCGGCTGGCTTCGGCGCAAGCAGCTCGACGAGCAGGACTTCCTGCTGCGCTACGCCGAGATCCGCGCCACCCTCGTCACCGACCTCGACGACCTCGACGACCCGCGGAACTGACCCGTGCGACTGACCGGTACTCCTGCGGCGCTGGCCGACCTGGCGTCGCCCAAGGTCGACGCTCGACTGCGGCGGCTGGTCGAGGTGCTGCTTCGTGATCATGTGCTGGACGTCCGGACGGTCCGGACCGGGCATCCGATGGGGCCGGTGACGCCGGGCGGCCGCGACAACGACCACTACTTCTACCGGGCCGTTGATCTTGTGGCCGTGGACGGCCGGCCGGTGGCCGGGCGGCCGATCCCGGAACCCGTCGTCTCCCTCGGCCGGACCCTGCTCACCCTGCCGACCGAGCTGCGCCCGACCAGCGTGCTCGGGCCGGCCGAATGGCACGCCGCGCTCGGCGGCGGCCGGCGGACCGGCTTCCGCGACGAGCCGGCGGTCAATGCGCGGCACCATGATCATCTTCATCTCGGCTACGGGGCGCCGGTCAGGACGACGTACGTGCGCCGGTCGGCCCGGGTCGTGCTCGTCGATCCCGGCGGCGCCCTGCTGCTCGTCCGGTCCCGGTTCCGGTCCGAGATCTCCGGCCCGGAGCTGGCCTGGTTCGTCCCGGGCGGTGGCCTCGAGGCGGGCGAGACGCCGCAGCAGGCTGCGGTCCGGGAGATCCGCGAGGAGACCGGCATCGACCTGACCGGGATCCCGCTGCTGCCGCTCGCGTACGCCGAGGGGGACGGGACGCTGGGCGAGTTGTCCGGGCCGATGCGGGACGACTTCTTCCTGGCCGAGGTGCCTCGGACCGAGGTCTCCAACACCGCCCTCGAGGCGTACGAACGCGAAGCCCTGGACCACTATCGCTGGTGGACGCTGCCCGAGCTCCGCCGGACCAGCGAACGCATGATCCCCGCCGGACTCGTCGATCTGCTGCACGACCACCGGGAAGCAGCCTCCTGGCCGGCCCCACGCCGCCTCGCCTGGTGACGCGGTCGCAAGAAGTTGGATGACGTCCGCTCGGGGATCCTCGCAGTGCTTGATCACTTCGCCCCAGAGCCTGATCCGCGGCTGACACTCAGGCGAGGTGGGCGCGGAGGCCCAGGCAGAACGGGACGTTGTCGCCGCGGTCCGGTTCGATCACCCGCTCGACGGTCAGGCCGCTGTTGATCACGGCGTTCCAGTAGTCGGCCAGGGTGAGGTGGCGCATGCCGAACCGGGACCGGATGCCGCCCTCGCCCCACCACGGCGCGGAATGGTGCCAACCGGTATCGCGGTAGGTCGGGTGCACGATCCGCAGCTCGCCCTCGGTCTGCACGTGCGGCCCGTTGAAGCACGGGTGGACGCCGTAGTTGATCATGACGCCGCCCGGCCGGAGCACCCGGGCGACCTCGTGCAGGACCGCGGCGAAATCGTCGACGTCGGTGGAGATCCAGGCGGCCAGGACGGTGTCGAAGGACCGGTCGGCGAACGGCAGCCGCTGCGCGTCGCCCAGCACGACCCCGCCGTCGTACCTGGAGCGGGCGTGCCGGAGTTGATCACCGGAGACGTCGAGGCCGACCGGGGTCCGGCCGGAGTCCTTGATCACGTCGGCGTACGCTCCGGTACCGCAACCAAGATCAAGACAGCGCCCGGTGCCGGAGCCCAGCAGGTCACGGAGCGGCTGCAGGTTGCGGTTCGCCGGGTCGCTGTTGGCCGCCTGGTACCAATCCGCCTGCCCGTCGTAGCGCGCCATGCCCAGACGCTAGCGTGAAATCATGACCCGGGACGAGGTGCTGGAGCTGTGTCTGTCGCTGCCGGGAGCGGTGGAGGACTATCCGTTCGGCGACGACTTCGCGGTGATCAAGGTCGGCGGGAAGATCTTCGCGCTGCTGCCGCTGGGTGCTGAGCCCGGCGCGGTGAGCCTGAAGTGCGATCCCGCGCTCGCCCTCGAACTGCGCGACCGGCACCCGGCGATCGTGCCCGGCTATCACCTGAACAAGCGGCACTGGAACACGGTCGTGCTGGACGGCAGTGTGCCCGGCGACGAGCTGGCCGAGTTGGTCGAGCACTCGTACGACCTCGTCGTCGCCGGCCTGACCCGTGCCGTGCGGGCGACGCTGCCCGGCGAAACCAGGTAACGCCAGGGCCTCCCGGTCCGGCGGAAGCTCTCGTACCGTCGAGGGATGGGCCATCGCGACGACGTACGGGAGTTCCTGGTGTCCCGGCGGGCCAAGGTCACGCCGGACCGGGTCGGCCTGCACGGCACGGCGGGCCGGCGGCGGGTGCCGGGCCTGCGCCGCGAGGAGGTCGCCTCGCTGGCCGGGGTGAGCGTCGACTACTACATCCGGCTGGAGCGCGGGAATCTCGGCGGCGTCTCGGAGAGCGTGCTGGACGCGCTGGCCGACGCGCTGCTGCTGGACCAGGCCGAGCGGGGTCACCTGTACGACCTCGCCCGCGCCGCCAACCGGAACGCGCGGAACCGGGCCGGCAGCCCGGCCCGGCAGATCCGGCCCAGCGTCCGGCAGTTGCTCGACGCGATCACCGGGGCTCCCGCGTACGTCCGGAACCGGCGCCGCGACGTGCTGGCCGCGAACCGGCTCGGCCGGGCCCTGTTCTCCGAGCTGTACCGGGATCCGGAGCAACCGCCGAACCTGGCCCGCTTCGTCTTCTTCAGCGAACGCAGCCGGTCCTTCTACCTCGACTGGGACCGGGCCGCCGACGACACCGTCGCCGCGCTGCGGACGGAGGCGGGCCGGAACCCGTACGACCGCAGCCTGTCCGACCTGATCGGCGAGCTGGCCACCCGGAGCGAGGAGTTCGCCGGCCGGTGGGCCACCCACAACGTCAAGCTGCACCAGTCCGGGATCAAGGAGATCCGGCATCCCGTGGTCGGCGACCTGCGGCTCGACTTCGAGGCTCTGGAACTGCCGACCGACCCGGGGCTGGCCGTGATCGTCTACAGCGCCGAAGCCGGCTCCGGCACGGCCGACGCGCTCGCCCTGCTGGCCAGCTGGGCCGCCACGGCGGACGTCGCCGGACCCGATGATCATGAGGAGACAAGGAGTTCGCCCGCAGCAGAGAGCCATTGACCGCACTCCTGAGGTACGGGTTCGCTGGGGACCGTGATCTCCCAGTGGCGGGTCCTGGCCGTGCACGCCGACTTCCGGCGCCTGTTCGCGGGCGGGTCGGTCTCGCAGCTCGGCTCGACCGTCACCTCGGTGGCGCTGCCGCTGACGGCGGTGCTGTTGCTCGACGCGACGCCGCTACAGATGGGGCTGCTCGGTGCGGCGACGTTCCTGCCGCACCTGGTGCTCGGGCTGCCCGCCGGGGTGTGGGTCGATCGCTGGCCGTACCGGCGGGTGCTGGTGCTGACCGACCTGATCCGGGCGGCCGCCCTCGCCGCCGTACCCGTGCTGGCCTGGCTCGGACTGCTGCAGATCTGGCAACTCGCCGTGATCGCGCTGGTCACCGGCAGCTGCGCGGTGTTCTCGGCGATCGCCGAGGGATCCTTCCTGCCCGAGCTGGTGCCACGCGGGGAGGTGCTCGCCGCCAACAGCGCCATCGCGCTCCGGAACTCGCTGACCAGCACCAGCGGCACCGCGCTCGGCGGGCTGCTGGTGCAACTGCTGACGGCTCCGCTGGCGATCGTCGTCGACGCGGTGTCGTACCTGGTCTCCGCCGTCTGCGTGGGCCGGATCCGGACCCCGGGCCGCCGCTCGGCGCCGGGCCGGGAGCGGCGGTTCCTGCGCGACATCGGGGAGGGCATCCGGGTGGTCTTCGGCCGGCCGGAGCTGCGGGCGTTGACCCTGTCCGCGACGATCGGCGCGCTGGCCGGCCAGCTCCAGGCGGTGATCGTGATGTTGTTCCTGGTCCGGGACCTGCAGCTGGCGCCGGCCGTGATCGGCGTCCTGCTTGCGGTCGCCGGAGGTGCCGGCTTCGCCGGGGCGGCGGTTGGCGTGCCGATCACCCGCCGGCTCGGCCACGGGCCCGCGTTCATCACCGGGACCCTGGTGTCGAGCCTGGCCGGGGTGGTGCTGGCGCTGGCCGGCGGTCCGCTGCCGCTCGTGCTGGCGGTCGTCGTGGTCGCGCGGATCCTGCAGGGTTGGGGCCCGACGCTGTACGGGATCAATCAGCAGACGCTGCGGCAGACCCTGATCGCGCCCGACCTGCTGCCCCGGGCGCAGGCGACCTGGCGGTTCCTGGTGTTCGGGATGCAGCCGATCGGCGCCCTGCTCGGCGGCACCCTCGGCTCGCTGATCGGGCTGCGCGGCACCCTCGTCGTCGGCAGTGTGATCATGCTGGCCGGCACCGTGGTGGCCTGGTTCAGCCCGCTGCGATCACTGCGGCGGTTGCCCGATCAGCCGGCGTCGGCGGCCGGGGCCTCGGACCTGGCCACCAGCGGTACGGACTCAGGCGCCACCGGCTCGGGCGTCACCGGCTCGGGCGTCACCGGCTCGGGCGCCTCCGGCGCCGGGGCGGGCGGCAACGCCAACTCGGCGTAGGCGGTCTCGGAGGAATCCCGGAGGAACTGCGAACACCGGTCGTACTCCTCGGACTCGCCGATCCGCTGCGCCGCCTGGGCCAGGGCCCACAGCGCACGCAGGAAACCACGATTGGGTACGTGCTCCCACGGGACCGGCCCGGCGCCCTTCCAGCCGGCCCGGCGCAGCGCGTCCAGCCCGCGGTGATAACCGGTCCGGGCGTACGCATAGGCAGCGACGTCACCCTCGCGGGACCCGATCCGCAACGAGCCTTCGGCGAGCAGGGCCCAGCACAGGCTCGAGGCCGGATTCGCGGCGACGATCTCCATGAACCGTTCCCGGCCTCGCTCGGCGATCTGAGCGACGGCCGGATCGGCCGGAAGCTCGGTCGGCGCCGGACCTGCGCCGGGTGCGGCAAGCAGGTTCTGGTGCGTGTGATCCTGACTCATCCGGATAAATGTATCCCAACCGTTGCGAAGGTCCGTTCGACACCACCCTCCTAGATCCAGTCGTGCCGCCGGAACAGGATGAACAGCGCGACCGCCGCCGCGACCATGATCACCAGATAGACCCAGAACCCGGCCTGGGATCCGATCCCGGGAAACTCCACGTTCATCCCGACGAACCCGGTGACCAGCGTCGGCACCGCGATGATCGCGGCCCAGCCGGTGAGCCGCTTCACGTCGGCGTTCATCCGCTGGTTGGCCAGCCCGAGGCTGGTGTCGAACAGCGAGGCGAGCGCGTCCCGGACCGCGTCCGTGGCCCGGACCACCCGGTCCTGCCGCTCGGCCAGCAACGCCCAGTGCCGGGCCTGGATCTGATCATGGCCCTCGCTGTCCTGGCTCAGGTCGGTCAGCACGTCGAGGGTCGGCTGCGCGATCCGGCGCAGCTCGGTCAGCGCGCGGCGCAGCCGGAACGCGTGCAGGTGCTCGTCCCGGGTCAGCGGCCGGTCCTGGAACAGCGCGCCGGCCAGCTCGTCGCTCGCCGACTCCAGCCACTCCACCGCGTCGGCCTGGCTCTGCACCGCGCACTTCACCAGCACCTGCAGGGCGTCCACGACGCCGCCGCCGGCCAGCCGGTCTCCGTCGTCGACCAACGCCCGCGCCGGCTGTACGGTCGCCGGGCCCGGACCGGCCAGGCAGATCAGCACCCGGTCGGTGATCACCATCGCCAGCGGGTCGGCGGTCAGCTCGGCGGCGTCCCGGTCGACGGTGATCACGCTGGTGATCAACAGCCGGGTGCCGCCGAACGTCTCGTACTTCACCCGGCGGTCGGTCGCCAGCAGGTCCCGGATCGCCCCCGCATCAAGATCGAGTTCCTGGGCCAGCGGGCGCAGCCGCAACTCCAGGCCGGGCTCCCGCGGCACCACCCACCAGGCCACCGAACCCGAGTGCAGTTCGAGCACGTCGCCGAGATCGTCGCCGTCCAGGTCCTCGGCGATCACCGCCTGGCCGGTCCAGACCCGGCTCATCGGCGTCACCCGACCGTCGCTGATACGTGGGGTGCTCACTTCGGTGAGCCTACTCACCCCGTGGCGTAGATCTCCGTCTCGACGATCCGGGAGTAGTCGCCGTTGTTGTTGCCCCAGCAGAGGATCCGTACGGCGCTGGTGGTGACGGCCGGGAACGTCGTCGTCACCATGCCCAGTTTGTTGCCCCGGACCTCGGCGACGGTGGCCCAGTCGCCGTCCCGCCAGACCTGGACATCCCAATCGGAGAGCCCGTACCGGCTGGCCGGCTCGGCCGCCGAGTCCAGTGTGTAGAGGACCACCCGGTCGATCTCGGCCGGCTCCACCAGCTGGTACGAGACCCAGTCCGGCCAGGCCCGGGAGGTGGCGTCGTTCCAGCCGGTGAAGGTGGCCCAGTGACTGCTGTCGGTGTCGCCGTCGTTGGTGCCGCAGACCGAGAACCGTCCGTGCCGCGACGACATCTCCGGCGTGGCCGACAGGGCGACGTTGCCGTTGTCCGGCGGCGGTACGACGTCGACGGACACCTCGGCCGACGAGCTGCTGCCGGCGGTCAGCCGGACCGGGTAGGAGGCGGGCGTGGTGCCGTACGGCACGGTGACCGTGATCGGCGCCTCCAGCGTGAACCCGGCCGGCAGGTAGCTCGACACCAGCTTCCGGGACAGCTGCAGCGGCCCGTCCTCGGCCAGCCAGGCGTCGCCGTAGACGGCCTCCCGGGTCGGGTTGTGCAGCCGCAGCGTGAACCGGGCCGTGGCGCAGTCGAGCGCGGCCAGGTCGACCGACTCCAGGTCGGCACTCACCTGCAGCCGGTCCACCGGTGCCGCGGCAGCCGGTGGAGCCGTGATCACCAGACTGCCCAGCACCAACATCATGATCGACAGCAACACCCAGCCACCGCGCCCTGAGCCTGTCGAAGGGCCAGGACGGGTAGTGGGCTTCGACAAGCTCAGCCCGCGTTGGATCACGATCATGATCAGTTCCCCCCTCAAGATCAACAGGCGTCAGGCGGAGTCGAGGATCAACTCCGGCCGACCGGATTCGACGACGATCCGCTGCCGGACCGAGATCGGGGCGTCCCGACGGGTGACGTACGGGACGATCTTGAAGTCCGTGCTGAGCGCTTCCGGCGTCACCGTGCAGAGCAGGTAGCCGCGCTGCTGGTTGGCGAACTTCAGGTGCGGGTTCTCGACCAGCCGGGTCTGCAGCGCCGGCGTCGTGTCGGCGCCGTCCCGGTCGCTACAGATCGAGGTACCGACCAGTTCGACGCCGACCGGCTTCGACTCGAGATTGTCGAAGTCCGCCAGCAGTTCCATGGCGTAGTTGGTGTGCGCGTCGCCGGTGAGGACCACGAAGTTCTCCGTGCCGGATTCCCGTACCGCATCGAGAATCCGTTGCCGGGCCGGGACATAGCCGTCCCAGGCGTCCATGTTGAGGGACAGCCCGGTGCCGCCGGCGCTGTCCAGCTGGGCGAACGGGATCTGCTGCGGAACGATCTTCCAGCGAGCCGGCGAGTTGGTCAGGCCGTTGATCAGCCACTGTTCCTGTTGATCACCGAGCACGGTCCGGGACGGGTCGCGGCGGATTGCCGAGTCACCCGAGCCCGGAGCTTGATCATCGCGGTACTGCCTGGTGTCGATCACGTCCAGTTGGGCCAGCTTGCCGTACCGGAATCGCCGATAGAGCTTGAGATCCGGACCGTCCGGCTCCGGCAGCCGCAGCGGCAGGTGCTCCCAGTAGGCCCGGTACGCGTTCGCCCGCTGCACCGCGAAGTCGATCGGCTGGTTCCAGCTGTCGGAGTCCAGGCTGACGTAGTTCGAGGTGACTTCATGATCATCCCAGGTGGCGATCCAGGGTGCGCTCTGGTGCGCGGCGATCAGGTCCGGCTCGGACTTGTAGAGCGAGTACTGCAGCCGGTACCGCTCCAGCGTGATCGCGTCGGCGGCGAACTCCGGCGGCAGCGGCTCCGGCACCTCGTGCAGCCCACCCTCGGAGTTGATCCCCGACTCGTAGATGTAGTCGCCGAGGAACAGCACCGCGTCCAGGTCCTCGTCGGCGATGTGCCGCAACGCCGTGTAGTAGCCGTCCGGGAAGGACTGGCAGGAAGCGACCGCGAACTTCAGCCGGTCCGGGTTCGCGTCCGCGGCCGGCGCCGTCTTGGTCCGGCCGGTCTGGCTGACCTGCCCGCCCGCCTTGAACCGGTAGAAGTACTCCCGGCCCGGCCGCAGCCCACGGACGTCGACGTGCACCGAGTGGTAGTACTCCGGGTGGGCCAGCGTCCGGCCGCGGAGCACCTGCCGGCTGAACTCCGGGTCCGCGGCCACCTCCCACTCGACCCGCCAGCTGGCCTGCGGCATGCCGCCGTACGGCTCCAGCGGCTTCGGTGCCAGCCGGGTCCAGATCACCACCGCGTCCGGCAGCGGATCGCCGGACGCGACGCCCATCGTGTACGGGTACGGCAGCGGGTCCTCGACGATCTTGGCCTCGCTGCGCTGCGGCGTACCGACGCTGAAGGCCAGCGCCGCCGCGGCCGTGGTAGCGGTCAGGAACCGTCTCCGGTTCCATCCCGCGGCGATCGCCTCCGGGAAATCGGCATCATCGATGATCTTGCGACGTCCCACTTCGTCCCCCCAAGTCCGTGGCCCCCGACGACGCAAGCGTCAGGCCGGTTGCTCCTTCAACGCCGTCTCCAGCTCGGTCCTGATCTGGTCACCGCCCTGGCTCCGCCACTGGTTCAGGAACTCCTTCAGGTCCGTCATCGGCCGGTCACCGACGACGATCCGGTTGACGAAGTCCTCCTGCAGCAGCTTCAGCTGCGGTGCCCGGCGCTCGTTGGTCTCCGAGGTCAGCCCCTGGGTCGGGTCCGGCTCGGCGGTCGCCGCCATCTGCTCGTTGATCTTGATGCACTCGTCGACGCCCTCGAAGATCCACGCCTGCGGGCCGAGCCCGTAGTTGAGCGCGCCGCGGTCGGTCTCGAGCGTCGAATCCTTGATCATCGCCGGTTCGCCGTCCGTGCCCGCGGGGCGCGGCTCGTAGTAGTCGCCCGGAGCGCCGTACTTGAGGAAATACCACTCCTCGCTGCCGAACGGCGCCCGCCGGTAGTTGAACACCCGCAGGATCTCGGCCAGCCGCTCCTTGTCCTCGGCCACCTTGGCCGAGATCGCGTTGATCCCGTACGAGCCCGAGGACCGGACGAACAGCGGTTCCACCGAACCATCGTGACCCGGCGGGATGAACGCCGAGAGACCACCACCACTCGCCTTGACGGCTTCCGAGTAAGCGTTCGGGAAATACCAGTTCTGCGCCGAGATCGAGCACAGGCCGACCTGGCCGGTCGTGATCAACTCCAGATCCTTGGCGGAGTTGGCGCCGATGGCCAGCGTGTCGGGGTGCAGCCCGCCGGCCTTGAACAGGTTCGCCGCCCAGGCGACTGCCTGCTCGTACTCCGGCGTCTCGTACGCGTGGATCAGCTTCTCGCCCTCCAGCCGCCAGGTGTTCGGCACCCGGAACATCGCGTTCGCGACCGAGCCGATCGTGCTGGTGAAGCTGTACCCGCCGCCGCCGAACACCTTCCGGCCCGGCTGGGGGTTGCCCTTCGACATGGCCGCGAGCACCTCGGCCAGTTCCTCGGCGTTCTTCGGATCCTCGGCGAAGCCGAGCTTCTCGGCCCAGTCCCGGCGCAGCCGGTACTGCGTCTGGACGGCCGGGATGTCGATCGGCACGCCGTAGATCCGGCCGTCGATCGCGCTCGCCTTCCACTGGTCCGGACGGATGTTGGAAAGGTTCTTGTACTCCAGGATTCCGTCACCGCCGAGCACGTCGCTCAGGTCGGCGAACGCGCCCTGCCGGCAGGCCTTGGCACAGGCCGCGAGATTCATCAGCTGCACCACGTCGGGCAGGTCGCCGCCGGCCAGCAGGGTGGCGAACTTGGCCTCGTACTCCGCGTACGGGATCGTCGACATCTGGAAGTCGACGTTGAGCCGCTCGTTCAGCCCGCGCCACCACGGATTCTTGTCCAGTGGGGGAACCGGGGAGCTCCAGGTGACGTGGACGTGGGTCATCGGGGCGCCCGTGCCCGGCGGCGTGTCGACGGTCTTGATCAACTTCGCCGGCAGGGTCTCGTACCCGATCGGGACGCCGGCCTCCTTCGAGACGATCGCGCCGTCGAGCCGCGGCGTTTCGGTGTAGGCGGGCGGGGTGAACGGCGTCTTCTTCTCCGGCCCGGCTCCGCCGCCCGGACTGGTGCCGCAGCCGGCCGCCGCGATCGCCGCGGCGCCGAGCCCGAGGCCCAGGAATCCTCGGCGACCGAGGACGCTGGATTCGATCATGATCAAACTCCTCAACCCTTGATGGCGCCGGTCAGGACGCCCTTGGTGAAGTACTTCTGTACGAACGGATAGACGATGAGGATCGGCAGGGTCGCCACCACGACGATGGCCATCTGGACCGATTGCGGGGCGACCGCGCCGATGTCGGGGTTCTCCATCTGGCTCATCGGCGAGCCCTGGAGGACGTACTGGTTGAGCACCAGCTGGATCGGCCACTTCGCCGGATCGTTGAGATAGATCAGCGGATTGAAGTACGCATTCCAGTAGCCGACTGCGTAGAACAGGCCGATCACGGCGAGCACCGCCTTGGACAGCGGCAGCACCAGCGAGGTGAAGATCCGCCACTCGCCGGCCCCGTCCACCCGCGCCGCGTCGAACAGTTCGCTCGGCAACTGCATGAAGAAGTTGCGCATCACGATCATGTTGAACGCCGAGATCAGCACCGGGAAGATCAACGCCGCATACGTGTCGACCAGGCCGAGCGTCTTGACCAGCAGGAAGTTCGGGATGATCCCGGCGCTGAACAGCATGGTCAGCAGGACCATGATCAACGCCGCCCGGGCGAACGGCACCTGCCGGGTCCGGGTCAGCCCGTACGCCAGCATGGCCGTGAAGCCGACCGACAGCACCGTGCCGATCAGCGTGACGCCGGCCGACACCAGCAGCGACCGGGTGACGATCCCGCCGGCGAAGATCGTCTTGTACGCGTTCGTACTCCACTCCGACGGGAACAGGCCGAACTGGCGCTGGGCCGTCGGCGCGCCGAACGAGGAGAGGATCACGTACGCGAACGGGTAGAGCATGATCAGCACGATCGCCGCGATCACGATCCCCTTGAGCACCCGGACCGCGAGCGGCGGCTTGCCGAGCCAGGCCGGCCGGTTCGCACCGGACGGCGGGGTGACCCTGATCGAATCCAGCGCGGTGGCCATCAGATCAGCCCCTCGTTGCCGGTCCGCTTGGCGACCAGGTTGGCGACGATGATCAACACGGTGCCGACCACGCCCTTGATCAACCCGGCTGCGGCACCGATGCCCCAGTCGCCGCCCTGGACGCCGCGGAAGTAGACGAAGGTGTCCAGCACCTGGGCCGCGGCGACCCCGACCGAGGGCTGCTGCAGCAGGATCTGCTCGAACCCGACGCTCAGCACGTCACCCAGGCGCAAGATCAGCAGCAGCACCACCACGGGCAGGATCCCGGGCAGCGTGATGTGCCAGATCCGGCGCAACGAACCGGCCCCGTCGGCGGCGGCGGATTCGTACAGCTCGGTGGGGATGGCGCTGATCGCGGCGAAGAAGATGATCGTGCCCCAGCCGATGTCCTTCCAGATCACCTGCGAGGTGAGCAGGATCTTGAACGTCTCCGCGCTGGCCATCAGGTTGACCTGGCCGCCACCCAACTGCGCGATCAGGTCGGCCACCGGGCCGGCGCCGCCGAGCACCTGCTGCCAGATCGAGATCACGATCACCCAGGAGATGAAGTGCGGCAGGTAGACGATCGACTGGACCATCCGCTTCACCCGCTCCGACAGCAGCGAGTTGAGCAGCAGCGCGAGCAGGATCGGGGCCGGGAAGGCGAAGACGATCTGCAGGCCGGAGATCACCAGCGTGTTGCTGACCGTGGTCCAGAACTCGACGTCGCCGACCAGCCGGGTGAAGTTCTCCATCCCGACCCAGGTCGACCCGGCGAAGCCGAGGAACGGCGAGTAGTCCTGGAACGCGATCACGATGCCGCCCAGCGGCAGGTAGTGGAAGATCACGAAGAAGAGCACCCCGGGCACGATGAACGTGTACATCCATCGTTCCCGCCACATCCGCTGCCCCAGGCCGAGGCGGCGTCGGGTCAGCCGGCGATCCGACGGCCCGGCAGACGGACCGGCATCACGAGCCCGCTCTCTGGTGACGGTCGAGACACTCCCCACGTCATCGGCCACGGGCTTAAGTTAACACGCTCGATTGCGAAGTTAACATACGTTGCGGTAACCGTGATCCGAACGTTCCCGGAACGGTCACGACGCCCCGACGGTGACGATCTCGACCCGGCCGCCGGAGTCCCGTACCGCGGACAGGAACTCGGGGTCGGCGGACCGGTCGACGACGATCAGGTCGAAGTCCTTGGTCGGCGCGATCGAGTGCAGCGCGGTCCGGCCCAGCTTGCTGTGGTCCATCAGCAGCACCCGCTTGGTCGCCGACCGCATCATGGCCCGCTTGATCAGCACGATGTCCGGCTCCTGGTGGAACACCTCGCCCGCGGTCATCGCCGACGTTGACGCGATCAGGATGTCGGCCCGCAGGGTGTCGATCATCTCGTTGCACATCATGCCCAGATAGGAATCGTGCGTCTCGGAGTATTCGCCGCCGAGCACGATCAGCCGGTGATCGCCGTCCTGGCGGACGATCTCGGCGACCGGCCGGGAGTTGGTGATGACGGTCAGCGGGCTGACGCCGTCCAGTTGCCGGGCCAGCTCCAGCGTGGTCGTCGAGTCGTCCAGCAGGACCGCCATGCCGGGCTCGATCAGGGTCCGCGCATAGGTGGCCAGGGCGACCTTGATCTCCCGGTTGACCTGCATCCGGTACCGGATGTTGGCCTCGAACACGTTCGACGGCTGGGCGCTCACACCGCCCCGGAACTTCCGCACCACCCCCTGCCGGGCCAGCTCGTCGAGGTCGCGGTGCACCGTCATCAGGCTGACCTCGAACCGCTCCGCCAGCTGGTTGGCGGAGATCGAGCCCTCCGCCAGCACCAGGTCGGCGATCCGGTGCAGCCGGGACGCCCGGCGCGCGGCCGGCTCCACGGTGCCGGTCACCGGAGGCTCGTGAGATCTGGGAGCCGGTCAGGTCGAGTTATCACGAAATCATGTTATCTTCACTTTCGCGGGGGCCATAGCGTCCCGGGCAGACCGGCTCAGATCCGGGTCAACTGCGGGGCCTGGGACGCTAGGCACGGCCGCACGTGGAAGGGAAGTCGATGGCACTCGTGCTGACCGCCCATCGGGGATCGCCCGACCGGGCACCCGAGAACACGCTGCCGGCCTTCGCCGCCGCGATCGCCGCGGGAGCCGACGAGCTCGAACTTGATCTTCAGGTCACCACCGACGACCAACTGGTCGTCTTCCATGATCAGACCGTGGACCGGATCACCGACGGCACCGGACCGCTGGCCGACTTCTCGCTGGCCGAGCTGCGCGAGCTGTCGGTGTCCGGGGAGCGGATCGCCACCTTCGAGGAGGTGCTGGACGCGGTCGCCGGCCATCCGTTGCAGGTGGAGCTGAAGGCGCCGAAGGCCGCCGCCCGGCTGGCCGCCCTGTTGCGGGCGCGGCCCGAACTCGAGGACCAGTTCCGGGTCAACACCGGCGAGACCACCTGGCTGGCCGACCTGCACCGGCTGCGCCCGTCGACCCGGCTCGCGTACAGCGCCGAGGGCGCGTCCACCTCGCTGGTCGACCGGGCGGTGGGCCTGGGCGCCGAGGCGGTCTACCTCAGTCTGCCCGACCTGACCCACGAGATCGTCCGGTACGCCCACGGCCGCGGACTGCGGATCACCGGCTGGCTGGCCAACACCGAGTCCGACATCGAACGCGCCCTCGACCTCGGCCTGGACGGCGTCACCACCGACTACGTCAGCGTGGTCCGCCCGGTGATCGACCGCCTACTCCCGGTCTGATTCCGCCGACCCGGCACAAAAGCAGGCGTTCTGACGGCGTGTCGCTGCTGTTGTGCCCAGTCGGCGGTTCGGGGCGGGTGCGCATTCCCGGGTGAGCACTCCCGGCGCTGCTGCGCTGGTCGTGACCAAGCCCGAGTCGCCGCGATCTCGAGGTTCCGCCGGAGCCGAGGGGCCTCGAGCCACACCGTAGATCTTGCGGTCGGTGGCCTGCCGCTTCGGTCCTGCCGACATCGAATGGACGCTTCGACCGCGATCCGGCGCCGGGAGTTGCCCTTTGCGTCCAGTCGGTGTGGCCTGATCACCGACCACGGGAGAGCTTGCGGTCTGGGCTGTCCCGTCGGGGCGAGAGCACTCGCTCTCGGCCTGCGGCGCACTCTCCACCCTTCCGCTGCAGGGCTACTCCAACCGCCGCGGCGGTGCCGCGACTGCGCCCTCCGATCCGCCGCGATTCCGCTGACTTGGCACAAGCGCAGCGACACGCCGCCAGAACGCCTGCTTTTGTGCCCGGTCAGCGGTTCTTGGGGTCAGGTCAGGTCGCGGCGGAGGGGGACGAGGACAGCGACGGCGGCCGACAGCGCGGCGTAGCCGAGCAGGATCGCGGCGCCGCCGACCGGACTCATCAGGGCCGGCAGGCCGAGGCCCGCCTCGTTGGTGATCACGTCGGTCAGGAACGTGAAGTTGATCAAGGCCGAAGTGGCGCCGCCGGGCAGGAACGGGTAGAGCGCGTTCACACCGGGGATGATCATGAGGACGTACTCGAGGAAGTAGAAGTAGCCGAGCACGATCGCGATTGCGACGATCTGGTTCCGGGCCAGGGCGCCGATCGCGACGCCCAGCACCATGTAGACCGCGGCGGCCACCGCCAGCTGCGCGAGCATGATCAACAACGTGGCCGGGCCGATCCCGAGCGGTACGCCGCGGACCGCTGCCGCCAGCACCACGGCCAGGCCGGAGGACGCGGCGGCGATGCCCCCGTAGCCGAGCCCGAACAGCGCGAACGCGACGAGCTTCGCCGCGAGCACCCGGCCGCGCCGCGGAACCGCGAGGAACGTGCCACCGATGGTCCGGTGCCGGTATTCGCCGGTGATCGCGATGGTGCCAATCAGGGCGGGCACGAACAGGACCAGTCCGCTGAGCCCGACCGCCGTCCCGACGCCCTCGGCCGTGTCCAGCCCGGGCAGCGGCGGGGTCGCGTTCTCCGGGCCCATCAGGCCGATCACGGCGGTCAAACCACCACCACAGAGGACGGCAACGACCGCGGCCACCCAGGGCAGCCGGGTGGAGAACAGCCTGGTCAGTTCGCCCTTGATCGTGGTGATCATGACAGCACCCCTTCCCGGGTGATCGCGAGGAACGTCTCCTCGAGGGTGATGCCGCCGGCCGTGACCTCCGCCAGCGGACCGGTCCGGGCGATCCGGCCGTTGTTGATCAAGACGACGTCGTCCACGCTGTGCTGCACCTCGGTCAGCAGGTGGCTGGAGATCAGCACCGTCCCGCCGCTGGAGGCGAAGTCGCGCAGGAAGCTCCGCAGCCAGACGATGCCGGCCGGGTCCAGTCCGTTGGACGGCTCGTCCAGCACCAGCACCTGCGGATCGCCGAGCAGCGCGGTGGCCAGCGCGAGCCGCTGCTTCATCCCGGTCGAGTACCCGCCGACCCGGCGGTCGGCGAAGTCCTCGATCCCGGCGGCGGTGATCACCTCCGCGACGCGCGCCGCCGAGTGCCCGCCGAGAGCCGCGTACGTCCTCAGGTGGCCGCGGGCCGTCGTCGCCGGATGCGCGGCGGCGAGATCGACCACCGCGCCGACCGTCGCCGTCGCGTTCGGCAGGTCGCGATAGGACCCGCCGCCGAACCGGGCCGTGCCGGCGTCCGCCCGGACCAGACCGAGCAGCATCCGCAGCGTGGTGCTCTTGCCGGCGCCGTTCGGACCGAGGAAGCCGGTGATCCGGCCCGGCTCGGCCGAGAACGTCACGTCGTCGACCGCGCGGACGGAGCCGTACACCTTGGTCAGTCCTTCGACCCGGATCCCGATGCCCGTCATCGGGCGACCGCGGAGCGTACGGCGGCCGCGACGACCTCCGCCTCCGGCGTGCTGATCAGCAACTCGTCGAAGCCCGTCGTCTCCCGCCGGACCCGGACCCGGAGCAGCGGCAGACCGCGCTTCATCGAGACCAGCCGCCTGGTCCCGTCCGGATGTGTGAACGTGCCGAGCTTGCGGAAGCCGGAGATCACCAGGCCGGACCGGGCCCCGAGCACCTCGTACGACCAGCCCGCCGACACCTCGGCGCCGAGGACCGAGGCGGCCGGCACGACGAGCGTGGACCGGCCGGCCAGGAGCGCCTCCCAGCCCGGGAAGTCGACCCGGAGTTCGTCGTGGTGGTGGCAGACCTGAGTCATCGAGATCCCCTCGTTCCTTCGCGATAGCATCGTTCTAACAGCAAGAATATTATCACGATGAGAATGGTGAAGCAGAATGGGTTCCTCAGCGACGCCGATCGCCGAGATCGTGATGCACCCGGTGCGCTTGCGGATCATCCAGCAGTTGGGCGGCCGGCAGTTGACCACCGGCCAGTTGCGCGAGGCGCTGCCAGACGTGTCCCAGCCGACCCTGTACCGGCACGTCGCGATCCTGGTCGACGCCGGGATCCTCGCGGTCGTCGAGGAGCGACGGGTCCGCGGAGCGATCGAGCGGACCCTCGCCCTGGGGGAACGGATGGCCCACATCGATCACGGCGGGCTGCAGGCCATGACCGACGCCCAACTGCGGAACGCCTTCCTGGCCTTCCTCGCCGACACCGGCGGCCGGTTCGACCGCTTCCTGGATGCCGCAGACCCCGACCTGCGCGGCTTCCTGGGCTTCGGCACCGGCGCGCTCTACGTGTCAGCCGATGATCTTGAAACCATCCAGAACGGCCTGATGGAACTGCTGGCCCCGTACCGGACCGACCAGGGCGACGGCCGCCGCCGCGTCGACCTCACCACGATCCTGATCCCCGAACCCCCAACCAAGACCCGCTGACCGGGCACAAAAGCAGGCGTTCTGGCGGCGTGTCGCTGCACTTGTGCCGGGTCGATCCACGGGGCGAGAGCGGGCTCGGCACGGCACGGCACGGCACGGCACGCGAGCCTGTACCAGGCGTCAGGAGTCGATGATCGCGAGGAGTGCCGCGGTGTACGGAGCGGGATCAAGATCACCACGGACGGCGAGTTGCTGGGTGTAGCCCTGACAGAGGGCGACGAAGGCCTCGGCAATCCGTTGGGTACGGGCGGTCCGGCGACCGGGCAGCAGCACGGCCACCGCGTGCCGGAGTTCGTCGAGCTGGCGCTGGACGACCTCGGCGAGGCGCGGCGAGAGGGCGGCTTCGGCGTAGATCTGGGCGACCAGGCGAGCGTGGTCCTGGGTCCGCGCCAGCACCCGAAGTCGCTCCAGGAACTCGGCGACCGAGGCCGCGGTGAGTTCGGCCGGGAGGGCCTGGCTCGACTCGGCACAGATCGCGGCGATGATCTCGTCCTTGCCCTTGAAGTAGCGGTAGATCGCCCCGACCGACATCCCGGAGGCCTCCACGAGGTCCGTCATCGAAGTGCCCGCGAAACCACGGGTGGCGAACTGGGTCCGGGCGGCATCGATGATCTGCCGACGGCGCGCGTCGAGGTGGGCCTGGCTGACCTTCGGCATAGAGAATGACCGTTCGTTTTACGTGCTAGGGTCTGTCAGCGTACCCCGCTCGTCACCTCTCGGGAGTCCCCTATGGCCCAGGCCAGAATCGCCGCCGTCAACCTCGAGTGCACCGATCCGTTGGCCTTGGCCACCTTCTGGGCACGGCTGCTCGACGGAAAGATCATGGTGGAGACGCCGGAATACTGCGCCGTCCAGGTCGGCGACCTCTTTCTCGGCGCTGCGCAGGTCGTGGACTATCGGCCACCGACCTGGCCTTCGGCCGCACGGTCTCAGCAGCTCCATCTCGACCTCGCGGTCGACGACCTGGACGCCGCCGAGCACGCGGCGATCGAGCTCGGCGCGACCAAGCTGCATCACCAGGCCCGGCCGGAGAGCTTCCGGGTCTTGCGCGATCCCGCGGGACACCCGTTCTGCCTGCGTTCCTGACTCCACGCCCGACCAACAGGGGCTACTCGGGCCAGCACCAGACTTCGGCGTCGGCGATCGCGGCGGACGAGTAGAGCGGGTCGTCGGTGATCTTGAGCTCACCCTCGACCGGCTCGCCGTTGATCATGATCGTGCCGACCCGGCAGGGCATCCAGACGGTCGACAGGATGTTGGTCACGTCGCCCAGCTGGTACGCGTCGTTACGGCCGAGCCGGCGATCGATCGGGTCCGCGATCTCGACCTCAAGATCATCCGCGGCGGCCCGCAGCCCGGTCGCAAGATCAAGATCCCAGTCCACCGGCGCCTTGATCAACTCCGGTTCGTGCCACGGCAGACCGGCGCAGACGTCTTCGAAATAACGGTTGTACGACTCCGCCAGCCAGAGTCCGAGTTCCGGGTCCGGGCCGATCACCCGGACCCGCTCGGCGTCTCCGTACACGACGGCATGGCCGGCGCCCCGCTCCGACCAGTCGACCCGCCAGACCGAGGCGTAGGCGACCGGCGCGCCGTCCCGATACAAGGTCAGGAACGGATTCGCGCCGATCAGCCGTACCCGCATCGTTGGTCAGGCGTTCAGCGAGACGCGACAAGTTCCGGCTACGCCGACTCCGGAGCACGCGACACCCACATCGCTCCGCTTCGAGCAACCGCTCCGCCCCGCGATCGTCGCCATCATGCGTTCAGCGTTGTTCCGGTGCTGCGCAGGTGCTCGCAGGCCTCGACGACGCGCTTGGCCATGCCGGCCTCGGCCAGCTTGCCCCAGGCGCGCGGGTCGTACGCCTTCTTGTTGCCGACCTCGCCGTCGATCTTGAGCACACCGTCGTAGCTGGTGAACATGTGCGCGACGGCCGGGCGGGTGAACGCGTACTGCGTGTCGGTGTCGATGTTCATCTTGACGACGCCGTAGTCGACCGCGGCGCGGATCTCTTCCAGCGTGGAGCCGGAGCCGCCGTGGAAGACCAGGTCGAACGGGCGCTCCTTGCCGATCTTGGCGCCGACCTCGTCCTGGATCTGCTTCAGCACCTCGGGACGCAGCTTGACCGCACCGGGCTTGTAGGAGCCGTGCACGTTGCCGAAGGTCAGCGCGGTGATGTAGTGGCCCTTCTCACCGGCGCCGAGCACCTCGACGGTCCGCAGCCCGTCCTCGACCGTGGTGAAGAGCTTGTCGTTGATCTCGTGGCTGACGCCGTCCTCCTCGCCGCCGACGACGCCGACCTCGATCTCCAAGATGATCTTGGCCTTGCTGGTCCGCTCGAGCAGTTCGGCGGCGATCGAGAGGTTCTCCTCGACCGGCACCGCGGAGCCGTCCCACATGTGCGACTGGAACAGCGGGTTCTCGCCGCGCGCGACGCGCTCCTCGGAGATCGCCAGCAGCGGCCGGACGAAACCGTCCAGCTTGTCCTTCGGGCAGTGGTCGGTGTGCACGGCCACGTTGATCGGGTAGTTCTTCGCCACCTCGTGGGCGTACGCCGCGAGGGCCACGGCGCCGGTCACCATGTTCTTGATGGTCGGGCCGGAGGCGTACTCGCCGCCGCCGGTGGAGACCTGGATGATGCCGTCCGAGCCCGCCTCGGCGAATCCCTGCAACGCTGCGTTCAGGGTCTGGGATGAGCTGATGTTGATCGCCGGGTACGCGAAGGCGTTCTGCTTCGCCTTCTGCAGCATCTCGGCGTACACCTCGGGGGATGCGATGGGCATCGGTCACCACTTTCTTGCTGTACGTGTGCTAACAGCCGCAGTCTGTCAGAGCCGCCCCGGCGGATTGTAGACCGGGTTCCCCGGTGGTTTCTGCGGACGCGGCTGAACCGGAAGCGGTTCGTCCGGAACCTTCCGTACGGTGCGGTCATGACGACGAAACCCGTACTGGATCTGATCATCCTGGACTGCCCGGACGCCCTGGAACTCGGCCGGTTCTATTCCGAGCTGCTCGGCTGGGCGATGGAGGATGACGCCACCCGGGACTGGGTCACCCTGGTGCCGCCAGGTGGTGGCATCACGCCGGACAACCCGGACGGCCGGCCGTCGCTGGCGTTCCAGCGGATCGACGACTGGGTGGCCCCGACCTGGCCTGGCGGCGCCCATCCGCAGCAGTTCCATCTCGACTTCAACGTCGGCGACATCGACGCGGCCGAGCCCGGTGTGCTCGCCCTCGGCGCCCGTCGGCACGAGCATCAGCCGTCGACGAACGGCGGCTTCCGGGTGTACGTCGACCCGGCCGGGCACCCGTTCTGTCTGATCAGGTGATCAGCTGTCCAGCTCGGACAGATCGACTCCGTGCCGGCCGGCCGAATAGGCCCGCGCGGTCTGGTCGATCGTCGCCGGCTTGACCGCTATCGCCTCCAGCGCCACCGACACCGGCTCACCGTCGGTCCGGCGCAGCTGGAGCCGCTCGGCACGCAGGAAGCCGCCCTTGATCACGACCAGCCCGGCCACCTGCGGCCAGCCGACGAACGCGCCGGCGAGTTCGACGCCGGTCCGGTCGATCCGGAGCGCGAGCCCCTGGCCGACCTCGGCGCGTTCCTGCCGGGCCAGCCGGAGCCCGACCCAGCAGACCACGATCCAGGCCACCGCGATCGCGATCACGGCGGCGTAGATCGCGATCACCCATGGCCCGGTCAGGTCGTCCCGACGCCAGATCGAGAAGCCGATCATCACCAGGAGCGTGATGCCGAGGCTGATCAGCCGTGCCCGGAGCTGCTGCTTGCGCCGCGCGACCCGGTTGTCCGCGGCCGTCGGGTCGTACGGGACGGCGAGCGCCTCGACACTGCGATCGGTCATGCCGGACAGTCTCGCAAATCGCCGCGCGCCGACGCCGCCCCAGCCCGATCCTGATCCCGGCTCACGCCCACCCCCGGCACCGCACCGATTCGCCGACCGGGCACCTGTGCAGCGACACGCCGCCAGAACGCCCGCTTTTGTGCCCGGTCAGCGGGCGCTTTGGGTTAGGGAAGGTCGGCGGTGCCGAAGAAGGCTCGGCACTGGGTGTCCACGAAATCGGTGGCGATCTCCAGTACCTCGGTGCGGCCGACCGGGAGCAGGGTCGAGGAGTAGTTCGGGCAGGGGTGCGGGTACGGGTTCGGCACCGCGACCGGGGCGGTCACCTCGCGCCAGGGCTTGGCCGGGTTGCCGTCGGAGACGAACAGGGTGCTGCCGTTGCCCGCGGCCGGCGTACCGTCCGGGTTCTTCAGCTGCTGGCCGACCACGATCAGCCGGCCGTCCCGGGTGCCGTCCGGGGCCCAGGTGAAGGTCGGGGCGGCGACGAAGTAGTTGCCGCTCTCGGCGACCACCCGGTTGTGTCCGCCGAGCGGATCGCCCCAGTGGATGCCGTCCCGGGAGGGCCGGGTGTAGACGGCGCAGTCGTACTGGCTGCCGGGGACGCCGCAGATCTCGTACACCATCAGGTACGAGCCGTTCGGCAGCCGCCGCACGTTGGGCATGCCGGGCCGGCCGGCGCCGGGCTCGGCGTCGACGACGTAGCGCTTGTCGGTCCAGGTGACGCCGTCGTTCGTGGTCATCCGGGCCAGCCGCTGGTCCCGCGGCGCGGTCGCGGTCTCCTCGGCGAAGTAGACGGCCAGCCGGCCCCGGCCGTCGACCGAGAACTCCGGTTCCCAGGTGCCGCCGTCGTGCGGCGAGGTCATGATCGTGCCGAGCCGGCGCCAGGTGTCGCCGGCGTCGTCGCTGCGCCAGACGTCGAGGCCGGTCCGCATCGGCTGCGCGTTCTGACCCATGGTGCCGGCCCAGAGCACGGTGCCGGCCGGCATCCCGGCGGCGGCCTGCGGCAGTTCGTAGATCGAGCCGCAGCACAGGCCCGGCTTGCCGAAGCCCTGCGCGGCCGGGATCAGGGTGACGTGCTGGAAGCTCTTGCCGTCGTCCTTGCTACGGAAGATCGCCACCTCGCCGCCGCGTTCGGTGAAGGTGGTCGCGCTGGCCAGGATCTGGCCCTCCGCCTCGCCGTGCTGCAGCCGGATGGCGCGCGGATACATGCTGGTCGAGCCGTACAGCGGCTCACCGGTGGTCGGCACGGCCGCGGCGGGAAGGACCGGCGCCAGGCCGATCCCCAGCACCACGGACAGCAGAATGATCAAGGTCAAGCGGGGTGTCATCGTCGGCAGCCTCTCCTGGCACGTCATCGGGCTCCGACGAGATTACAACGTTAAGACCCGATCCCGGCAGGGTCTGTCCACGGCGATGATCACAGCGGCGGTACGTCGACGAACCGCTGCACCAGGCGGGCCTCGCAGAAGGCGACGATCCGCGAGATGCCGGTCGGCGTCGTGGTCAGCACCGCGACCCCGAACGGCTGGAAGCGCCCGTCGGCGTCCCGGCGGTACGTCACGCCGGCCGGCTGGCCGTTGGCGCTGCTGGCGAACATCCGGTACTCCCCCGGCTTCGTCAGCACCTGCTCCGCGAAGAACGGCAGGCAGGTCCCGAATCCGGCGAACCACGTCGTCGAGGGAGTCATCTCGATCGAGACGTCGCGGCGCAGCACGGCCTCCAGGGCGCCGACGTCGGCGTTCTCGAACGCGGCGATGTAATGATCAAGAAGCTCCCGCCGTTCCGGCTGCACCGGACCGGTCGGCTGCTCGCCGGCCGACCGAAGTTGATCAAGGCGGGCCCGGGCCCGTTGCAGGAGGCTCTTCACGGCCGCCGTCGACAGGCCCAGCGCCTCGCCGATCTCGGCGGCGGACCAGCTCAGCACCTCGCGGAGCAGGAAGGCCGCCCGCTGCCTCGGCGGCAGTTGTTGCAGGCAGGTGATCAAGGCGAGCCGGAGGCTGTCCCGCTCCGCGACGATCGTGGCCGGGTCGTTCACCAGGACGTCCGGGATCGGTTCCAGCCAAGGAAGATCGGGACGCGCGGCCGGCACACTCCGTGGGTCGTCGCCAGGCCCGCCGAGGCCGGAGGGCAGCACCCGGCGGCTGCGGTGTTCCAGCGCGGTGAGGCAGACGTTGGTCGCGATCCGGTAGAGCCAGGTGCGTTCGGACGCGTCGCCCCGGAATTGATCTTGGGACCGCCAGGCCCGCAGCAGCGTCTCCTGCACCAGGTCCTCGGCGTCGGCCACCGAGCCGAGCATCCGGTAACAGTGAGCCAGCAGCTCCCGCCGGTACGGCTCCGCCCAGTTCCCGGGCTCGGCGTCACTGTTGATCATCGGGCCTCCGGTAGGTCAGCGTGATCACGCCGGAGCTCTCCCGGTTGGCATCGACCAGCCGCAACGCGTGCCCGGTGTCGCCGAAGAGATGCTTGCCGGTGCCCAGCACCAGCGGATAGAGGGCGATCTCCAGCACGTCGACCAGGCCGTGCGCCAGCAGTTCGCGGACCAGGCTGACGCTTCCGTACGTCACGATGTCGCCGCCGTCCTGCTGCCGCAGCGCCGCGATCGCCGCCACCGGGTCGCCCTCGATCACCCGGGCGTTCCAGGGCAGCGGGTCGCGCAGGGTGGTCGACGCCACCAGCTTGGGCAGGGCATGCATCCGCTCGGCGTACGGTCCGGTGTTGGCCGACCAGGCGCCGTGCAAGAGCTCGAACGTGGTCCGCCCGAGCAGGAAGTAGTCGGCCCGCTCCAGTTGCTCGGTCGCCCGCTGCCGCGACTCCTCGGTGAAGCCGGCCAGCGCCCAGCCGCCGTGCTCGGTCTCGCCGAACCCGCCCGGATCCTGAACGACCCCGTCCAACGACATCAGCATCGAAACCTTCAGTGCTCTCATACAAGGAGAGACTCGGTGATCGGCGCCGAGGAATCGGTCGACTCGGATCTAGTTTTCGCGGGCGCCGCGCGGGGTGATCGCCATGTGGATCCGGTACCGGTCGGCCCGGTACCAGGAGGTGGAGAGCTCGATCACCCGGTCGCCGGCGTGAGTCACGCGCTCCTGCACCAGCAGCGGGGCGCGGCGGGCGATGCCGAGGATCCGGGCCTGGTGGGCGTCGGCCGACTCGGCGCGGACGGTCTGCTCGCCGCTGGTCACGACGACCCCGTACTCGCTGGCGAAGATGTCGTAGAGGGTGCCGAGTTCGCGTTGCAGCAGGCCCGGGAACAGGGCGGCCGGGTAGTGGCCGACCTCGTACGCCATCGGAGTGCCGTCGGCGGTCCGCAGGCGCTCCACCCGGATCACCGGCTGGCCGGGCCTGATCCGCAGCGCGTACGCGACGTCGTCGCCGGCCGGTTCGTCGGTGGCGGACAGCACCACGGTCGCCGGGATCAGGCCGCGGTCGCGCATCTCCCGGGAGAACGAGGTCAGATGCAGCCGTGAATCCACCTGCGGCCCGGTGACGTAGGTGCCCTTGCCGTGCACGCGTTCCAGCACTCCGGCCTCGACCAGGTCCGCGATCGCCTGCCGTACGGTCACCCGGCTGACGCCCAGCCGGACCACCAGGGCCCGTTCGGACGGGATCGCGTCGCCCGGATGAAGCTCGGCGTCGATCAGCCGCTCCAGGATGTCGCGGACCTGGGCCCGCTTCGTGGTGGCGGCACCGATCGGCCGGTCGATCCGGTAGCGGCCCATGTCCATGGCCGCGGCCACGGTCGCGGGGTCGAGCTGAGGGGTGGAACTGGGCGGCATGGGGCTCTTCACGTCCGTGCTCGGGTCGTTCGCATCGCGCTCCTGAAGGTAGACCAGTCAATACCAGTAATTTACGGACATGTTTCGGCCACGACAAGCAGGGGCGGCTCAGGGCCGTCCAAGGTTCATGTCAGCGTCACTCCGACGCCCCGCTCAGGTGGTCGCCCGGACCGGTCCCGACCGGATCACCTCCCGGGCGTGTTCGAGGGTGCGGGTGGTCTCGATGTACTCCAGCCACCAGTCCGCGCCGGCGTCCGCGAGCGAGGTCACGTAACGGGTCTCGACCTCCAGGTCCGGCCGGCGCTCCCGGCCACCGATGATGATCATGAAGTCGCGGTCGCCGGCGCCGGCACGCAGGGTCCGGACATCCTCCGGAGTCAGGTCGCGGGACCGGTTGTCGGCCGTCACCCCGTACAGGCAGCAGCCGTCCCAGCGCAGCGCGCGCCGCCTCGGTCCGCGCCGCTCGAACGACCCGCCGACCACGATCGGGATCCGCGGCCGCTGCACCGGTCTAGGCCGCAGCATCACGCCGTCCAGATGGACGTGCTCGCCCCAGTAGGTCACCGGTTCGCCCGACCACAGCAGGCCCAGCGCCGCGAGCGACTCGTCCAGCATCGCGGCGCGGGTGACCCACGGGTCGTACGTGTCCGACGTCCGGTCGTGGAAGAACACGTAGTCCTCGACGAAGACGCCGTCCCAGCCGGAGGACTCGGCCAGGCCGGCCAGCTCGGCGATCGTCCGCGGGTCACCCCACGGCCCGACCGGGCCGAGACCGAGTCCGTACTGCATGCCGACGACGGTACGGGCCGCCACCGACAGTCGGCCGGGCTCCGGGCTGGTGACTCAGGCGGCCGCGTCGAGCGCGATCGTCGTGGCGAGTTCGCGGGCCCGCCGGTGCGCCTGCGCCATGGACTCCTCGTGCTGCGGGACGAGTTCGGCGAGGGCCGGCACCTCGCGGGCCATGGTGAGTTCGGGAATCACGGTGGCGACGTCGAGGCCCAGGAGTTCCGGCCGCCCGAGCAGCGCCTCGAGGGTCGGCACGACGTAGTCGAAGCCGTGGTTGGGTGCGCCCGGCCCGTAGCTGCCGCCGCGGGCGGAGACCAGGACGGCCGGGCGGCCGGCCACCGGGGACGGCCGGACGGTGCGGCCGAAGATGATGATCTGGTCCAGCCAGGCCTTGAAGACCGAGGGCATCGTCAGGTTGTACATCGGCACCGTGAACAGATAGGCACCGGCGTCGACGAATTCCTTGATCAACTCGTCCTGGACCGCGGCCGCGGAGGCCTGCTCCGCGGTGTGTTCGGCGGGGTCGGTGACGCGTGCGGCGATGCCGGCGGCGTTGAGGTGCGGTACGGGCTGCGCGGCGAGATCGCGGTGGACCACCTCGCCACCCCAGCCCTCAAGGAAGGACCGGGCCACCTGGTGGGAGACGGAGGCGTCACCGAGCGAGGAGGAGTCGACGTGGAGCAGGTAGGACATGGTCTGTTTCCCTTCTTCAGAAGTGATGGGGAGATGCGCGATACTGGTCGTGCGGTTACACACCGGAAGTGAGGTAAGAAATGGCGTCAGCACGACAGCTCAGGGGTCCGTGCCAGGCCTGGCCGGAGGACAGCGCGTTCATCCGGGAGGTGCTCGACCGCATCGGCGACAAGTGGACGGTGTTGATCGTCGCCACCCTGAGCGGCCGGACGCTGCGCTACTCCGACCTCCAGGCGAGCATCCCCGGAATCTCGCAGCGGATGCTGACCCAGACGCTGAAACACCTGGAGCGCGACGGCCTGATCACGCGCACCGCCTTTGCCGAGGTGCCGCCGCGGGTGGAGTACGAACTGACGAAGCTGGGCCGGTCGCTGCTCAAGGCGGTGACGGCGATGGCCGGCTGGGCCGCCGCCCACCACACCGAGGTCGCCGGCCACCGGGCCGCCAGCACCCGGACCGGAGTGGGCCGGGCCAAGTCCTCGGCCAAGGCCGGCTGACCCGGGCCTCGGAGCAGAACCCGCAAACCTGATCACCTGCGTCGCCATGCCCATCCCTAACCTCACTAACAGTGCGTAACACCATCATGAGTCGGTAAGAACGGGCTTACAAAAGGCACTTTGAGGTACGTAGGCCGCGGCCTGCCCGGCTCAGCCGGACTCGGCCAGCCGGGCCCGGAGCAGTTCCTGCTCGACCGGGTTCGCGGCCAGTTCCAGGGCCCGCCGGTCGGCGGCGCGACCCTCATCGTGGCGGCCGACCCGGTGCAGCAGCCGGGCCCGGACGGCGTGCAGCAGGTAGTAGCCGGCCAGCCGTTCGGCCAGCGGATCGACCTCGGCCAGGGCGGCGGCCGGCCCGGCCAGTTCGGCCACCGCCACCGCCCGGTTCAGCATGATCACCGGCGACGGGTCGTGGCGCAGCAGCAGGTCGTAGAGGGTGACGATCTGCAGCCAGTCGGTGTCACCCCAGGACGGCGCGGCGGCGTGGCAGGCCGCGATCGCCGCCTGCAACTGGAACCGGCCGGGCGCGCGGGCGTGGGCGGCCAGTTCGAGGAACCGGTCGGCCCGGTCGATCATGGTCCGGTCCCAGCGTTCGCGATCTTGGTCCACCAGCAGCACCAACCGGCCGTCGACTCCGAGCCGGGCGCCGGAACGGGCCTGCTGCAAGGTGAGCAGGGCGAGCAGACCCCACGCCTCCGGCTGGTCCGGCAGCTGCCGGGCGACCAGTTCGGCCAGCCAGAGCATGTCGCCGGCCAGGCGTTGATCTTGGGCATCCAGGTAGCCGGTGTTGTAGGCGACCGTGATCACGGACAGCACGTCGTCGAGCCGGCCCGACAGTTGATCTTGATCCGGCAGGGCGAACGAGATCCCGGCCGCGGTGATCTTGCGCTTGGCCCGGACCAGCCGCTGGGCCATGGTCGCCGTCGGGGTGAGGAACGCGCGGGCGATCTGCTCGGTGGTCAGTCCGACCACGGCACGCAGGGTCAGCGGCAGCCGGGTCTCCGCCGCGAGCGCCGGATGGCAACAGGCGAAGAGCATCGGCAGCCGCTCGTCCAGCTGCCGGCCCGGTTCCGGCGCCGGCTCCCGTACCCAGGGCTCGTCGGCGCCGAGACCATCGAGCCGGCGGAGTTCGCGGGACTGCCGGCGGAGCAGATCGATCGCGCGGCGGCGGGCTGTGGTGGACAGCCAGCCGCCCGGGTTCGGCGGCGGGCCGTCCCGGCGCCAGGCCCGGAGCGCGTCGGTGATCGCCAGCTGCACCGCCTCCTCGGCGACGTCGAAGTCGCCGAGCCGGCGATGCAACTGCGCGACGATCAGCCCCGCTTCGGCCCGGACGATCCGCGCCAACTCGGCGTCGGCGTGGTCGACCGGCGGTTCGGTCACATCCCGGCGTGGTCGACGATCGGCCGGATCTCGACGGCGACCCCGGGCAGGCTGAGCGACGGCCAGTCCTTGGCCATCGCGATCGCCGCGTCAAGATCGGGAACGTCGATCACGCTGAAGCCGCCGATCGATTCCTTGCCCTCGATGAAGGGCCCGTCGACCACGACCGGCGCGCTGCCGTCGGCCCCGGACTTGACCGTGGTCGCGGTGTCCCGGCCCTGCAGCTCGGCGCCCGAGTCGGTGATCGCGGCGCCGTGCTTCTCGAACCAGCCGAAGATCGACTGGTAGACCTCCTGCCGCCGGTCGGCGGGCACGGCCTCGTCCAGGTCGGTGTGGCTGGTGAACATCAAGACGTACTTCATCGGTTGTCCTTCCGTTGATCGATTCTGACACCGGGTCCACGACGGCCGGCGACGGAAATCGACAGATCGGGAGAACTTTCTTCAGGCCCACCGCAGGGCCCAGTGGTACATCGCGATCGCCGCGGCGGCGCCGGCGTTGATCGAGCGGGTGGATCCGTGCTGCGTGATCGCGACCAGGTCCCGGCAGGAGGCGACCATCTCGTCGGTCAGCCCGGGGCCCTCCGAGCCGAAGACCAGGCAGCACCGCTGCGGCAGCTCGGTGCGCTCCAGCGGCAGACTGCCGGGCAGGTTGTCGACGCCGATCATGACCGTGTCCAGCTCCGCCATCCGGGCCGCGAGGTCGGCGACGGAGGCCTGGTGCTCCACCTGCAGGTAGCGGTCGGTGACCATCGCGCCGCGCCGGTTCCAGCGCCGCCGGCCGATGATGTGCACCCCGGCGACGTTGTACGCGTTCGCGGTCCGCACGATCGAGCCGATGTTGAAGTCGTGCTCCCAGTTCTGGATCGCGACCCGGAGCGGATGCCGGTGTTGATCAAGGTCGGCGACGATCGCGTCCAGCCGCCAGTACCGGTAGCGGTCGACCACGTTGCGCCGGTCACCGGCCGCGAGCAACTCCGGGTCGAGCCTCGGGTCGTCGGGCCACGGTTCCGGATGCGGTCCGACGCCGGGCTGGTCGGAGAGCTCGCTGCCGTCGGTGTCGGTCACCGGAGCATTCTGTCTCAGCGCGCGGCGGCGGCCGATTCGGTGGCGGAACCGTTACCCGGTACGGGATCCGGCGTGCCCCGCTCGCCCTGCCGCTGGTCGAAGGCGAACCGAGCGTGGTTCCCCAGCACCGACAACCCGTCGGCGACCGTGACCGTGAAGGTGATCGCGCCGGTGTTCTGCACGGTGCCCCGGCCGGCCAGCGTGCCGGGGCCGGTGATCCGGCCGGAGTTCGTCAGGGTCGCTCCGGCCGGGACCTGCAACGTGCCGGAACCGATCGTCACCGTGCCGGCGTTGGCCAGCGAGCCGAACCTGGTCGAGCCGGCGCCGGCCCCGATCGCCGAGCCGGTGACCGAGGAGGCGGTGACGTCCGCGCCGGCGCCGATGATCACGGCGCCGCCGGCGGCCAGGTCACCGCCGCCGATCCCGGCTCCGCGCTGGGCGATGGCCCGGACCGTGCCGCCGTTGATCGTGATCGTTCCGGCCGCCCCGCCGCCGTTGCCACCGCCGATCCCGGCCGCGAAGTCGGCCCCGTCGGCGATGACCGTACCGCCGGTGATCATGGTCGTGCCGCCGGCGCCCTCGGTACCGCCGCCGATGCCGGCCCCGGTCCGGCCACCCTTGCTGGTGATCGTGCCGCCGGCGATGGTCACCTCGCCGCCGGCGCCGCTCCAGCCGCCGCCGATGCCGGCGGATCCGGCACCGCCGGTCGCCGCGACCGTACCTTCGGTGACGGTGATCCGGCCGCCCGGATTCTCCATCCCACCGCCGATCCCGGCGCCTGCCGGACCGCCGGCCGCGACCACCAGGCCGCCGGTGATCATGATCGCTCCGGCGGGCGTCGAGGAGTTGCCGCCGAGTCCCGGAGCCCGGTTGCCGCCGGCCGCAGTCACGTCTCCGCCGTTGATCGTGATCATGCCGCTGGGGCCGCCCTGGCCGCCGCCGATGCCGGCACCGTAGTCACCGCCGATCGCCGAGACCGTACCGCCGGTGATCATGATCGTGCCGCCGCCACCGAGGTAGCCGCCGCCGATCGCCGCCCCGGCGTGGCCTCCGGTCGCCGAGACCGTACCGCCTTCGAGAGTGATCGTTCCGGCGCCGGCGTTGTCCCGGCCGCCGATCCCGGCACCGCCAGGCGCGCCCTGCGCTGTCAGCGTCCCGCCGCCGGCCGAGTCGCGGATGATCAAGGCCGCCCGCTCCGGGACGCCGAGACCCGCGCCCCGGTCCCGGCCGGTGATCGTCAGCGCGTGGCCGGTCAGGTCGAGCACCACCTCCCGGTCGACCGGCACCATGATCGCCTCGTCGGTCGCCGCCACGGTGATGTCCGCCGTCAGCCGGACCACGTCGTCACCGCTCGCCTTGCCGAACGCGGCCGCCAGTTCGCCGGGCGTACCGACCTCGACGGTCGCCGCGATCACCGGTGACGCGGGCAGGATGATCCAGGCGGCGGTGAGGACGGCCGCGGCCAGCGCAGGCCAGGCTCGTCGAAGGGTCCAGGGCTTCCGCAACCGGTCCCGCACTCCTTGCATCCCGCACCACTCCGCTCGCCCTCGACGAACTCGGGCAAGCAACCGGGCCCGAGTTACCCCGAGAACCCGCCTCTGATCGTGCCGCATCTGACCGCTTTTGACCAGATGTCCCGGACGATCTTGATGGATCGGCGAGACGGCGCCAACAATTCATCAGGTCGGAAATCACGAGCCGGCCCTGCTGTTCGACTTTCTGCTCAACACCCCGCATCAGAGGGAGAACGCATTGTCCAGACTCGGTAAACCCACTCTGCTCGCGTCGGCACTGGCCCTGGTGCTGACCCTCGCCGGAACACTCCTCTCGGTACCGACGGAGGCTCAAGCCGCCACCCCGTCCTCGAGGTTCCCGCTCGCCGACCCGAACACGGTCCTCGCCAAGGACGGCACCTACGTCACCTACGGGACCAACGTCGGAGCCACGGTGGGCCCCCGCTGCGGCGC
This sequence comes from Microlunatus sp. GCM10028923, assembly GCF_042666975.1. Lineage (NCBI taxonomy): Bacteria > Bacillati > Actinomycetota > Actinomycetes > Propionibacteriales > Propionibacteriaceae > Microlunatus > Microlunatus sp. GCM10028923. The sequence goes on from NZ_JBHTFF010000005.1 coordinate 385,195, forward strand.
ACCGACGGGCGTCAAGCTGTTCGTACCCTTCCTCAATCACGGCTCGGGCGACTCGGTGAGCATGTCCGACTGCGCGGCCGGTGACGCACTGCCCGGCGGCCCGGGCGCCTGGACCGGGGACACCGAAGTCTGGGCACCGGGAGTCGTGGAGTTCAACGGCACCTACTTCATGTACTACACGGCGACCAAGAAGGACTCCGGCCAGAAGTGCATCGGGCTGGCCACGTCCGGCGGCGCCAAGTCCCCGTTCACCGTCCGCGGCGAGTGGGCCTGCCCCGCCGGTGGCCGGTGGGCCATCGACGCCGACCCGTTCGTCGCCGGCGGCAAGCTCTATGTGGTCTACCGCGATGACGCGATCACCACCTGGCCGGACACCGGGATCTCCGTCGTGCAGGTCGGTTCCGACGGTTTCGCGCTCTGGAACACCCGCCGGGACCTGATGAAGAGCACGGACCTCAACTGGGAATCCACGAACATGTCCGGGGAGACCCGCGTGATCGAGAACCCGTCGATCTTCGTCGGCGGCGAGGGCCACTACTACCTGACGTTCTCCGGCAACAACTGGCGCAGCGCCCGCTACTCGACCGGCATCGCCGACTGCGGCACCAGCCCGCTGCCGTCCAGCCGCTGCCGACTGTTGCAGGACGGGGCGAACCAGCCGTACTTCGGTTACACCGGCGCCGGCGGGCTCGGCCCCTACCGGGGGCTGCCGGGCAATCATGCCGGTCCCGGCGGGATGGACGTCTTCTACACCTCCGGAAACCGCCGCTGCGTCGTCTGGCACTGGTACGACACCGCAGCCGACCGACGCCACCCGATCATCGGTGAGCTCAAGCTCAACTCCGGCGGCTTCTACGTCGAGTGACGCCTGCCCATGATCAAGAGCCGGGCTGGGTGATCCAGCCCGGCTCTCGCAGGATGATCAGCAATGCTCGATCCACTTGTGGGACCGGACGTTGTCGTCGATGTTCTCCCAGAAGCCGGCACCGTTGCCGCCGGCGACCCGGTTGAACACGTGCGTCTCGTCCCGCAGGTTCCACTTCGCGCCGCGCGGGATACAGGTCCAGGCCCCCGTGTGGTTCGGTCCCCAGTAGAGCGCGACGGCGTCGTACTTCGCCGGAGCGCCGTTGTTGTGGATCGAGGTCACCTTGTTGCCGCAGTTGTACGCGTTCCAGTCGTTGAAGTTGCCCGACCAGTTGCAGTGCGGCCCGTTCCAGACGTCCCACCAGACGCAGAGGTTGCCCCACTTGCAGTAGGCCGCGGCCGTTGCCGCAGGCGCAGCCGCCGGCTGGGCGACCGGGGCCGCCCCGGCGGTCGTCATGGTCGCCGTCCCGAGCCCCGCCGCCAGCAGCAGCCCGGCGAGGGTCAGGATCAGGGATTTGAGCTTCATCGCAGTCCTTCCGGTTCGGCCCGGGTCGGTGCCCGAGCGTCCTGCGATCAGGGTCGCCGCGGCGACTGACCCGGCACTCACGCGGCGCTGACGCCCTTCTGTCAGTACGGTCTGCGAGGCTCAGCGGCATGATCGGCTTCGACGTCAACCTCGTGTTCGACTGCCACGACCCACACCGGCTGGCGTTGTTCTGGCTGACCGCGCTCGAGGGGTACGACTTCCCGGGCAGCGACCCGGATCGGCCGGCCGGAGCACCGCCGCCCGGTTTCGACAGCTGGGAGGCCTGGGCCGACGCGCAGGGCTACCCGGCCGAGGGCCGCAACCTGGCCCGGACGATCATCGACCAGTCGGGCCGCGGCCGGCCGGACATCTTCTTCCTCGCCGTGCCCGAGGACAAGCTCGCGAAGAACCGGCTCCATCTCGACCTGAAGGTGTCCAAGGGGCTTCCGGCCGAGCAGGTCCGGCAGCGGCAGGACGGCGAGGCGGCCCGGCTGGTCGCGAGCGGAGCGACCGTGCAGCGCCGGGTCGACGACGACGGGAGCCACCTGATCCTGCAGGACCCGGAGGGCAACGAGTTCTGCGTGATCTAGCGATCCCCGCCTCACTCGCCCTTGTAGCAGAGGCAGAACGGGTGGCCGGCCGGGTCGGCGTAGACGGGGCAGCTGCCGCCCTGCGGGGGCACCCGGCTGGCCCCGAGTTCGACGGCGAGCCGTTCCCGGGCCGGCCGGTCGTCGTAGCCGATGTCGAAATGCAGCTGCGCCGGATAGCTGGGGTCGGGCTCGGGCCAGGTCGGCGGCCGGTAGTCCGGGACGCGCTGCGCGGCGATCATCGGGAGCAGGCCGTCCGCGCGGGCGACGACGATCCGGTCCGGTGATTCCTCGACCCGGTTCGGCATGTCGAGCATGCCGGACCAGAACCTCGCGACCGGTTCGGGATCTTCACAGTCGATCACCACCCGGACCAGTCGTCCGTAACGGTCCGTGGCTTCGGTGAGGCCCGGGTAGAGACAGAACGGGTGGCCCACCGGGTCCGCGTAGACCCGCCAGCCCGGGAAGGTCTCCAGCCTGGTCGCACCGTGCTCCAGGACCGCCCGCTCGGCCGCCTCCAGGTCGGCGACCTGGACGTCGAGGTGCAACTGGACCGGATTGGCCGGATCCCGCCAGCGCGGCGGTCGCATCCGGCCTTCGCCGGGCCCGATGTTCCCGTCGGTGAGCATCGTGTAGAACGCGGAGAGTTCCTGCTCCTGCTCCTCGGGGCAGCCGACGACGACCCAGAACCGGCCGTCCCGTTCGTCGCGGTCGATGGACAGCCCGACGACTTCGGCGTTCTCCAGCACGACGCTGACGTACGCCCGCCCGCGGTCGCCGTCGAAGACCACCCGCACCATCGCCGCGCTGACCTGCCGGGCCTCGGTCACCGCCCGCTCCGGCCCGGCGTACGCGTCCAGGCGCGGCCGCCAGACGTTCGCGATCCAGGGATCCGGGACGTCGCCGTGCTCGATGAGGTCGACCCGCGCCAGCGCGGCGTCGATGAGTTCGCGTGACATTCCCGCAGTATCGCCCGCCGATCAGGACACCCTGTGACCTCTTCGCCGCAACGGGTCGAAGCTCAGGAAGCGACCTTGAGGTCGGCCAGGGCTTGCCGGGCCGGCGCGACCAGTTCGGGCGTGGTGTCCGGGATCGAGGCGTAGAACAGGCCGCCCTCGCCGTCGCCCACGTCGACGACGACCACGATCAGCAGCTCGCCCTTGGTCTTGATCCCCGGCACGTCGAAGGACAGGTTGGACTCGATCAGCCAGGCGGCGTGGCCGTCGACCTTGGTGGCCTGGTTCTTCACGTCGGCCCGGTCGACCTCCGCGTTGCCGTAGAAGACGCCGAGGATGCACTGCACCACGAGGTCCGCGCCCTGCTCCGGGCCGTAGAACCCGTCGCCGGCGAGCAGCCGCGCGATCAGGACACCGGCCAGCCAGGACGTCTTGCCGTCGGCGCTCACCTCGACCGGCGCGTCCTGGCTCTGCACGTCCCGGCCGAACGGCACCCGGCTGTCGTACCGCGGGGCCTCGAACGGCGGACCGAGCCGCGGTACGGACAGCTTGCCGCTGGCCACCCGGTCCCCGGACTGCGGCACCGCCGACTCCTCGGCCGCGCTCGCGGTCTGACACAAATCACCGGACGGCTGGCCGCCCGTACCCCCGCCCGGGCCGGCGATCCCGGTGCCCCGGACCACCAGGACGATCACGACGACGAGCACGATCACGCCGATGACGATCAACCCGAGCAGCCAGCCGGCGGCCGACTTCCGGGACGGACCGCTGCCCTGCGGCGACCCGCCCGCCGGCGCCTGACCCGACGGCAACGGGCCTGGCTGTGCCTGCCCTGGTTGGGACTGGACTGGTTGGGGTTGGCCCGGTTGGGGTTGGCCCGGTTGGGGTTGGCCCGGTTGGGACGGGGGCGGCGTGGCCGGCTGGGTCGTGGTCGCGGCCGACCAGGCTCGACCGTCCCAGTAGCGGAAATGGCCGGCCCGGCCACCCGGATCGGGATACCAGCCCGGCGGGGAACTCATACCCCGCAGCGTAGGCGGTGCCGCGGGCGGCCGAGCCAGGCCACCCGGTGATCTTGGTCGGCCGCGGTGATCTTGATCAGTCGGTGATCTTGATCAGTTCGGCCAGTTCCTCGTCGGTCGGCTGCCAGAGCCCGGCGGCCACGTTGGCGGCGATCTGGTCGACCGTGGTCGCGCCGGCGATCACCGAGGCGACGGTCGGCATCGCGGCCAGGCCGCCGATCGCGACGTCGAGCAGGGTGATGTCGCGCTGGTCGGCGAAGGCCTGCAGCGCCTCGATGGTGTCGAAGTCGGCGGACGCGAGCCGATCGGACCACTGGGCCAGCCGGGTGCCCTCGGGCGCCGCCTCGCCCCGCCGGTACTTGCCGGTGAGCAGCCCGGACGCCAGCGGGAAGTACGGCAGCAGGCCCTGCCCGGTGTGATCGAGGGCCGGCACCAGCTCGGCCTCGATGCCGCGCTCGAGCCAGGAGTAGTGGTTCTGCGCCGAGACGAACGGTTCGTAGCCGCCGGACCGGGCCGTCCAGTCGGCGTCGACGACCTGCCAGCCGGCGAAGTTCGAATGGCCGAGGTAGCGCACCTTGCCCTCGGCGACCAGCTCCGAGAGCGCCGCCAGGGTCTCCTCGATCGGCGTGTGCGGGTCGGGCCGATGGATCTGGTAGAGGTCGATCCAGTCGGTGCCGAGGCGGCGCAGGCTGCTCTCGACGGCGAGCCGGATGTAGCGGCGGGAGCCGCGAACGCCCCAGTCCGGTCCGTTCGCCCCGTGCATGTCCGAGCCGAACTTGGTGGCGATGATCACCTGGTCCCGGCGTGCCCCGAGTGCCTTGCCCAGCAGGGTTTCCGAGCCGCCCTGGTTGCCGTACGTGTCGGCCGTGTCGAACAGCGTGATGCCGTGGTCGATGGCGGCGGAGACGACCTCGGGCACCCGGTCGTCGGGCATTCGGCCGCCGAAGTTGTTGCAGCCGAGGCCGACGGTGGACACGGTCAGGCCCGATCCGCCGAGCTGGCGGTACGTCATCTCAGTGGTCGTCACCCCGGCATTGTTTCAATGCCGGGATGATCACTCACTGCTGGGGCGGCTGCTGCTGCGGCGGGTACTGCTGCTGTTGCGGCGGGTACCCCTGCTGCGGCGGCTGCTGATACTGCTGCGGCTGCTGGTCGTACTGCGGCTGCTGGTACTGCTGCTGCTGGCCCTGCGGGTTCGGCAGCTGGTTCGGATCCTGGAACGGCTGCCCGGACTGCTGCTGCGGCAGCTGGGCCTGCTGCGGCGGCTGCTGCTGTTGATCACCGCGGTAGGCGATCTCACCGAAGCTGACGTCCGGCGCCTGCCGTACCGCCGGGTCGTTGACCTCGAAGTAGGTGGCCTTCTCGAACTTGAACATGCCCGCGATGATGTTGCTCGGCACCGATTCGATCTTGGTGTTGTACGCCCGCACGTTGGCGTTGTAGAACCGGCGGCCGGCGGCGATCCGGTCCTCGGTCTCGGCCAGCTGGCGCTGCAGCTCGAGGAAGTTCTGGTTGCTCTTCAGATCCGGATACGCCTCGACGCTGACCATCAGGCTGTGCACGGCGCCGGACAGCGCCTCCTCGACCTGGGCCCGCTGCTGGCTCGGCATCGCGCCCTCGGACTGGGACAGCTGCTGGGCCTGGCCGCGCAACCGGGTGATGTCCTCCAGCGTGTTCCGCTCGTGCGCCGCGTAGGCCCGGACCGTCTCGACCAGGTTGGGGACGAGTTCGTACCGCCGGTTCAGTTCGACGTCGACCTGGCGCCAGGATTCCTGGATCAGGTTCCGCGCCTTCACGAAGCCGTTGTAGGACCCGATCCCGACCAGCGCCACGATGGCGACGATGACCAGGATGATGACGATCACGGCGATGGCTGTTCCCATCGGGAATCTCCCTTGCGGTTGGACCGGGCTCGCTTCACCCACGACCCTAGTGGGTGCCCGGGCCCGCGGCCGTCAGACCTGCAGGTCCGTCACCGGGATCGCGAAGCGGTACGGCAGCCCGGCCGCCTCGATCCGCTCCCGGGCGCCGGTGTTCCGGTCCACGATCACGGCCACGCCGACGACGTCGGCGCCGGCCTCGCGCAGCGCGTCGACGGCGGTCATCACCGAGCCGCCGGTGGTCGAGGTGTCCTCGACGGCGAGCACCCGCCGCCCCTTCACCTCGCTGCCCTCGATCCGCCGCTGCAGGCCGTGCGCCTTCTCCGCCTTGCGGACCACGAACGCGTCCAGTCGGTCGCCCTCCGCGGCCGCGGAGTGCAGCATCGCGGTGGCCACGGGGTCGGCGCCGAGGGTCAGCCCGCCGACCGCCTCGAACTCCCAGTCGGCGACCAGGTTGCGCAGCACCCGGCCGACCAGCGGCGCCGCAGCGCCGTCCAGCGTGACCCGGCGCAGGTCGATGTAGTAGTCGGCCGTCTTCCCGGACGACAGGGTGACCTCGCCGCGCACCACGGCGAGCCGGTTGATGGCCTCGATCAGGGCCGTACGATCCTCGGACACGGCGGCCAGCCTAGTGTCAGGCGGCCTTGTGCTGCGTGTCGATCAGGTGACCGAAGCCGACCGAACGGTCCGGAGAGTGGAACAGGTCCTCGCAGGTGATCAGGGTGAGCGCGGACTTGGACGGCTTCCTGTCCTTGGTGCCCGGCACCGGGTCGGTCACCCAGGTCTCGTTCGACTTCACCGTCAGATCGCTCGGCGGCGTGTCGAGCGTGTACGTGTAGATGGCTTCCCGGGTCTCGACGACGATCTTGTCGCCCGCCTTGAGTTCCAGCAGTCGGGCGAACGGCTGGCCGTGGGTGACCCGGTGACCGGCGATGACGAAGTTGCCGAGCTGGCCCGGGTCGGCCGTCTTTTCGTAGTGACCGATGCCGCGGGACAGCGTGCCCTCGTCGGTGCCGGCCAGGATCGGCACCTCGTAATCCTTGCCCAGCGCCGGAATCCGGAGGAGTGCGACCGCCTTGCCCGGGATCACCGACCCCTTGGTCTCCTTCTTGTCGTTCGTGGCGTCCTTGGCTTCCGGCTTCTTGTCCCACTCCTCGCGAAGCTGACTCTTCTCGTCCTTGAACGCCTGCTCGGCCGCGGCGTTGGTGCCGAAGTACTGGTACGCGACCCAGCCCAGACTCGCCAGGCCGGCGATCAGCAACAGCAGTCCGACCGCGGTGAAGGGGGACATGCCCTGCTTACGTCGCCGCGGTGGCGGACCGGCAGCCCGACGCGGTTTCGTGTCCACCTGTCGCCCGCGGTCATTCGGGTCATCATCGTGCCCGAACTCATCCATCAAGGTGCTCACTTCGGCCATTCTGCCCCGTTTCGGGGGCTCGATGCCAGGCGCGTGTCGCGGCGTAGGCTCAGGCCGTGCCTTCAGCCTGGAAAGCCGCCCGGGTCGCGTCCTCGGCGCCGACGATCTTCGCCGAGATGTCGGCGCTCGCCGTTCGCACCGGCTCGATCAACCTCGGACAAGGGTTTCCCGACACCGACGGGCCCGACTTCATGCTGGCCGAAGCACGGCAGGCCATCGCGGACGGAGTGAACCAATATCCGCCCGGCCGCGGCATCGAACCGCTGCGCCGTGCGGTCGCCGATCACGCCCGGCGGCACTACGGGCTCGACTACGACGCCGAGACCGAGGTGTTGATCACCACCGGCGCGACCGAGGCGCTGGCAGCGGCGATCCTGGCCTTCGTCGACCCCGGCGACGAGGTGATCGCGCTGGAACCGTTCTACGACTCGTATGCGGCGGCGATCCAGCTGGCCGGCGGCGTCCGGGTCGGTGTCGGCATCTTCGGTCCGGACTTCCGGCTGGACACCGAACGGCTGCGCGCGGCGATCGGCCCGCGGACCAAGGCGCTGTTGATCAACTCACCGCACAACCCGACCGGCGTCGTGCTGACCCGGGACGAGCTGGACCTGATCGCCCGGCTGGCGGTCGAGCACGACCTGATCGTGATCACCGACGAGGTGTACGAACACCTGATCTTCGACGACGCCGAGCATCTGCCGCTGGCCACCTGGCCCGGGATGCGCGAACGGACGGTCCGGATCTCGTCGTCCGGCAAGACGTTCTCGGCGACCGGGTGGAAGATCGGCTGGGCGATGGCGCCGGCGGAGTTGATCACCGAGGTGACCGCGGTGAAGCAGTTCCTCACCTATGTGTCCGGGGCGCCGTTCCAGCCGGCCGTCGCGCGGGCGCTGAACGAGGGCGACGACTGGGTGGCCGGACTGCGCAAGGAACTGCAGGGCAAACGGGATCGGCTGGCCGAAGGGCTGCGGGCGATCGGGCTGGACCCGGTGATCCCGCGCGGCACCTACTTCATGACCACCGACGTCCGGCCGCTCGGCTACCACGACGGGATCGAGTTCTGCCGGGATCTGCCCGGGCGTAGCGGCGTCGTCGCGATCCCGCACCAGGTGTTCTACGACGACGTCGAGGCGGGCCGGCCGTACGTCCGCTGGGCCTTCTGCAAGGCCGATGCGGTGATCGACGAGGCCGTGTCCCGGCTGCGTCACCGCTCCGCGGACTGACCTGCCGCCGCGTCCTCCTTCGCCTCCGGGCCGGTCGGTGGGTCGCCCTCGACGAGTTCCTCGCGGCCGGGCCGGAACTTGAACAGCAAGATCACCACGATCACGGCGGCGACGAAGACGATCAAGGACGTGTAGTTGTTCAGCCGGAAGCCGCCGACCTCGTTCACGGGGTCGATCCGGAGCGCCTCGATCCAGAACCGGCCCGCCGTGTAGAACGCGACATAGAGGGCGAACACCTTGCCGTGGCCGAGCCGGAACCGCCGGTCGAGCATGATCAACACCGCCGCCGCGGCGAGGCACCAGAGCAGCTCGTAGAGGAACGTCGGGTGGAACGTCTGGTACTGCTCGTAGCCGGCCGGGCGGTGCTGCGGATCGATCACCAGGCCCCAGGGCAGCGTCGTCGGCGTACCGAACAGCTCCTGGTTGAACCAGTTGCCGAGCCGCCCGATCGCCTGCGCCACCAGGATTCCGGGCGCCGCCGCGTCGGCCAGCGCGGCGAACTTGATCTTGCGCTTCCGGGCCACCAGCCAGGCCCCGAAGGCACCGAGCGCGACGCCGCCCCAGATGCCGAGCCCGCCCTGCCAGATCTTCAGCGCGTCCAGCGGATCCCGGCCCGGGCCGAAGTACAGCTGGTAGTCGGTGATCACGTGATAGATCCGGGTGCCGACGATCCCGAACGGCACCGCCACCGCGCAGACCAGCTCCATCGAGTCCGCCCGGCCGCCGCGCGCCCGCCAGCGCCGGTTCGCGATCAGGAAGCCCACCAGGATGCCGAGGATGATGCACAGTGCGTACGCCCTGAGCTCGAACCCGCCGAGGTTCCACGACGACACCGGCGGGCTGGGGATGCTGAGCACCGCGATCATGCCGCCGAGCATCTCACGCACCGCGCCGCCGGACAGCCCGAGCAGCAATATCCTCCTTCGAGTAGGATTGGGTGATGAGTTCCTCGGGCGCGCTGGAGAAGCACTCCATCACGATGCCTGCCGCAACGTCGGAAGGCGTCCGGGCTCGCGCGGGCTCGCGCGGGTTCTCCTCCTACGTGGCCGAGGCGGTCGCCCGGCAACTCGAACGCGATGCACTCGACGACGCGCTGGCCCAGATGGAAACAGACCACGGCCCGGTCGACGAGGACGAGGTTGCCGAGATCCTGGGCCGTCTCGCCCGGTGATCATCCGTCCGCACTCGATTCTGCTCGACGCCGAGGCCCTGTCGGCCCTGGCCACCGGCGCCCGGATCATGCAAGCCTGGGCCACCGTAGCCCGCCGCAGTGATTCGGTCCTGCATGCCAGCGCGATCACGCTGGTCGAGGTGACCGACGGGACGGCCCGAGATTCGGCCGTCCGGCGCATCAGCAAGGCTCTTCGGATCGACCCGGTCACCGAGGAGATCGGCTACACCGCCGGGCGGCTCCGCGCTGCCGCCGCGAGCGCCCGCCGGAAACCGCGGGATCTGACGGTCGACGCGATCGTCGCCGCCACGGCCCTGGCACTGCCGGCGCCGGTGGTCGTGCTGACGGGAGATCCCGGTGATCTGGGCATGCTGCTGGCCGGGGCCGAGGTCGGAGTCGAGGGTCTCGCCTAGCGTCGATCCGAGAGGATCAGGGCGCTGAGCGGTACCAGCGGCCGACGCCGGGAACCCACAGGATCAGGCAGGCGACGCCGATGTAGATGGCCGGGGCGATCCACCAGAGCAGGGAGACCGGGTAGAGCCACCAGGCCGACCAGCCGAGCGCCGCGACGCCGACCAGGGTGTGCACGATCCGGCCCCAGGACCGGCGCACCAGGACGAGGAAGCCGGTGACGAACGATGCGGTCGGGAACAGGTAGAGCGGCCAGGCCAGGCCGTCGATCAGGCCGTAGCTGAACCGTTGCAGGGCGTGGTAGATGCCGCCATCCAGCCCGTCGGTGCCGAGGCTCTGCGCGCCGATCGCGGCCATCAGCCAGGCGAAGGTGAGGCAGCAGATCCACTGCAGCGAGGCAGTCACCGCCATCGTCGCGGCCATCGCGATCACGGCCGGCCGCTGCACCGGCAGTTGTCCGGGTCCGGGCGCGTGAGCATAGGCCGCGGCCGGGCCGGCCGGCAGCGGCCCGGTGGCCATCGGCGGCGGACCGGCCGGCATGGGCGGCGGCAGCGGCGGTCCGACGTACGGATCGATCCGGGCCGGCGGGGCCTGCGGATCATCCGACGGGGACTTGCCGTAGTGCTGCAGAGAGCCGCCGTACCCCCCGTACGGTCCCCCGGACTGCGTCATGCCCTCCACTGTATTCAGTCGAGGGAGCCGGCTCTCGGCGACGGTGCCGTGAAACCGCGCTGATGCCGCCGTGAAACCGGACCGGCCGAGCATCGTCGGCATGAACACTTCTGCTCCGTCACTCGCCGTGAACGCCGAGGGTCTGGTCAAGGTCTTCGGCAGCAATCGCGCCGTGGACGGGATCGACCTGGCGGTTCACCCCGGGGAGATCTTCGGCGTCCTCGGACCGAACGGCGCCGGCAAGACCACCGTGCTGCGGATGCTCGCCACCCTGCTCAAGATCGACGCCGGTCAGGCCGAGATCTTCGGGTACGACGTCCGCCGGCAAGCCCACCAGGTCCGCCAGCTGCTCGGCGTCACCGGCCAGTACGCCTCGGTCGACGAGAAGCTGACCGGCCGGGAGAACCTCTGGATGTTCGCCCGGCTGCAGCGGATCGGGTCCGCCGAGGCGCGCAAGATCGCGGACCGGCTGCTCGAACAGTTCGGGCTGACCGAGGCCGCGAACCGCCCGCTGGACCAGTTCTCCGGCGGCATGCGGCGCCGGCTCGACCTGGCCGCCAGCCTGATCACCCGGCCGCCGTTGATCTTCCTCGACGAGCCGACCACCGGCCTCGACCCGCGGACCCGCGGCCAGATGTGGGACACGATCCGGGAGCTGGTGGCGAGCGGCTGCACGCTGCTGCTGACCACGCAGTACCTGGACGAGGCCGACCAGCTGGCCGACCGGATCGCGGTGATCGACCGCGGCGTGAAGGTCGCCCAGGGCACCCCGGACGAACTCAAGTCCTCGGTCGGCAACTCGACCCTGCAGCTGCGGCTGACCGACCCGGCCGACCTCGACACCGCGGTGCCGGTGATCACCCGGACCACCGGTGCCGAACCCGTCCTCACCCCGGAGGTCGGCGCCGTGAACGTGGCGCTGCCGGACGCCGACCGGGCGGCGACGATCTTGATCGCGCTGCGCGACGCGGGCGTCTCGATCACCTCCGTCTCCGTACAGAAACCCACCCTGGACGAGGTCTTCCTCGCCATCACCGGGCACGAGGCGACCGCCGCCGAGCCCGACGACACCGACGAACTCCTGGAGCTGGCACGATGACCACCCTTGACCTGCCCGCGGCGACGATCACGCCGCCCCGGGCCCACCTCGACCCGGCCGACACGGTCAGCCAGACGCTGACCATGGCCTGGCGCGCGTTGAAGCGGATGCGCCGCAACCCGGAGCAGTTCTTCGACGTGACCATCCAGCCGCTGCTGTTCACCGCGATGTTCGCGTTCATCTTCGGCGGCGCGATCTCCGGCGACGTGCAGTCCTACCTGCCGCTGCTGATCCCCGGCATCCTCGCCCAGACCGCTCTGACCGCCTGCATGGCGACCGGCGTGCAGCTCCGCGAGGACATGGAGAAGGGGGTGTTCGACCGCTTCAAGTCGCTGCCGATCGCTCGGATCGCTCCGCTCGCCGGCCCGATGGTGGCCGACCTGGTCCGGTACGCCATCGCCTCCACCCTCACCTTCGCCGTCGGCATCGCCATGGGCTACCGGCCCGGCGGCGGCGTCGGCGGGGTGCTGGCCGCCATCCTGCTGGTGATCATCGGCAGCTGGTCGCTGGCCTGGGCGTTCACCTTCGTCGGCACCGTGGCCCGTTCCGCCCAGGCGGTGCAGGGCATCTCGATGATGATCATGTTCCCGCTGACGTTCCTGTCCAACGCCTTCGTCCCGGTGGAGACGCTGCCGGTCTGGCTGCAGTGGTTCGTCAACCTGAACCCGGTCTCGCACATCGTGTCGGCCGCTCGTGATCTTGCGAACTCCGGTGCGGTGACGATCGAGGTGTTGTTCGCCCTGATCGGCTTCGCCGTGGTGATCGCGATCTTCGCCCCGCTGTCGGTCTGGTCCTACAAGCGGAAGCTCTGATCACGACCGGCCGGCTCAGCCGACCAGGCTCAGGTCATGGCCGCCGATCCAGGCGTCCAGATCGTGCCAGCCGACCTCCGGGTAGTCCCGGTGGAGCGTCGCAAGATCAACGGTGTAGCCGCCGTTGCGGAAGAACCTGATCATCCGCAACCCGTCGTCACCCAGCTGATCCGCGATCGCCTCCTCCGGGATCTCCTGGTACGTGATCGGCCGGCCCAGGGCGGCCGAGAGCCGTTGCACGACCTGGTCGCCGGTGGCCTCGACCGAGGCGAGTTCGATCCGCCGGCCGGCGAACCGCTCGGGATCCTCGATCACCAGCGCCGCGAACGCGGCCAGGTCGGCCAGCACGAGCTGCTGCAGCGCAACGTCGGCCGGCAGCGCGAAGGCGTACGTCCCCGCCCGGAGACTCTCCTGGTACCAGGAGGTGGTCAGATCGCCGAGGAACGCGGCCGGCGCGACCACCGTGTGCGGAACCGGGCCGCCCGTCAGATGCCGCTCGACGGCGGCCTTGCTCTCGAAGTGCGGGATGCCGGTGCCGTCCAGCGCGCTGGCGACCGAGGCGTAGACCAGGTGGGGCACGCCGGCCGAACCGATCGCGTCGACGGCGGCGATCGACTGCCGCGTCTCGGTCTCCGGATCGGCCTCGAACGGCGTACCCATGACATAGGCGGCGTCGGCGCCGCGGGCGGCCGCGGCCAGCGAGGCCGGGTCGTCGAAATCGCCCTGCCGGAGTTCGGCGCCGAGGCCGGCCAGCGCCGTCGCGGCAGGCGAATCCGGCCGCCGGGTCAGGGCCCGAACGGAGTGGCCGCGGCGCAACAGTTCGCGGGCGACGGCGCCACCCTGGTTGCCGGTGGCGCCGGTGACCAGGACGGTACGGGGATGGCTCATGATCGTCTTCTCTCTTGTCTCAGAAACACTTGTCTGAGCAAACATTGACTGAGCAACTGATATTCCCGGTCTACGATGCCGATCATGAGAGAGCAGCCGGACCGGGAGCTGGCCTGGCTCGAGCTGCAGCAGGCGACCTCGCGACTGCGCTCGGAACTGAGCCGCCGGGTCACCGAACACGCCGGCATGTCGGCGACCGAGCACGATGTCCTGTGGCAGCTGGCCAACGACGTCGACCGACGGATGACCATGTCCGACCTGGCCGAGCGGGCCATGATCACGCCGAGCGGGGCGACCCGGCTGGTGGCCCGGCTGGAGCGGGAGGGCTGGGTCCGGCGGGAGACCGATCCGGACAACCGGCGGATCGTCTACGCGGTACTCACTCCGGCCGGCGCCCGCGCCACCCGGACCGGCCTGAAGCCGATCCACCAGGCCCGGCAGGAACTCTTCGACGACCGGCTGACTGACACCGACGTCGCCGACCTCCGCCGGGTCCTGGGCAAGCTGCTCCGCCGGCTACCCACCGTCGAGTAGACGCGCCCTGAGCCTGTCGAAGGGCCAGGGCAGATGTGGCCTGCCCTTCGACAGGCTCAGGGAACGATGTGGCTTGTTCAGGCCAGTCCGCCGACGTAGGAGTGGTTGTCGGCGACGTGGTTGTTGCTGCCGAGGTTCTGCACCGGCGGCGGAGCCGTACCGGAGTCGACCTGGCTGAGGTTCGAGTGCGCCACGCACCCTCGGGTGGTTGCGGCGAGATGGACCACGCCGCCGCTGGACGCGCCCGTGTTCCGCCCGACGTTGTGGGAGACCGTGCAGGCGACCGAGTTGTGGAGCTCGAAGCCGTTCTTGCACGAGTTCGCCTGGTTGTGCAGCAGGGTGATCAGGTTGCTGTCGCGGACCTCGATCGGCACCTCGCGGTCCGCCAGGCCTGACGTGTCGAACAGCTGGTTGCCGGTGATCCTGCTGTTGTTGCAGTCGATCACCCGGACCCCGACCCAGTCCTCGCTGCTGCCGGCCAGCTTGTAGATCAGGCTGTCGCAGACCCACGAGTCGCTGGTGCCGCGGAGCTCGACGCCGGTCACCGCGGTGTTGAAGTGACTGTCCCGGACGGTGGTCCAGGGCCCCTTCCGGCCGTTGTCGCCGACCAGCGTCTGGACGCCGATCTTGCCGCCGACGACCACGGCGTTGTAGATCACGATGCCCTCGTTCAGGGCCCCGATCCGGATGCCCACGCCGACGTTCGACAGGTGCGGGTTGGTGATCAGGCTGTCCACGCAGCGGCCCCGCAGCTCGATCCCGACACCCTGGCCGTTGCTCCGGTAGTTGATCGTGTCGATGATCGTCTTCCAGGCGTCCTGCAGGTCGATGCCGGTGGCCCAGTTCCCGACGGTGCCGGACAGGTCATGATCGAATTCGACGTTCCTGATGTTGCAGTGCGGGTATTGCCCGGTCGGGTTGCTCCAGACGCCGCGGATCGCGCTCTGGCCGTCCGGGCTTCGAGTCAGGACCGAGAGATCACGGACGTTCAGGTAGTCGAAGTCCCGGGTCGCCTCGTCGCTGTTGAGGGCGAGGTCGAAGCCATGGCCGGCCGCGGTGAAGATCACCCGCGAGACGCCGATGCCGGCACCGATGATCGAGATCGAACGCGCCGAGCTGGTGATCGTCCGGTCGCAGCGGTAGGTGCCGGGCGGGAAGAAGATCGCGCTCAGCTTGCCGGCCTGATCGATCGCCTGCTGGATCGCCGGGGCGTCGTTGGTCTGGCCGTCGCCGGTCGCTCCGAAGTCCTTGACGTTCTGCCAGTCGCCGGCCGTCTCGGCGTGCGCCGGTCCGGCGGCGGCGACGATGGCCGCGGTCCCGAGCGCAGCGCCGACGGCGCCAAGACCGAGAAAATGCTTGCGGCTGATCGAATCGGACATCCTCGTCCTTCCAGTGGGGTCGGGCCAACATCGTGAACCGATCAATTGAATCGATTTATCGGGACCGTAGTGGCGCGGAATCCAGCCAGTCAAGAATCCGGTCTGGACCGGTCAGAGGAGTTCCTTGACCACGGCTCGGACCTCGTCTCGGAGGTCCCGCGGCAACCGGCCGGCCAGCTCTCCACCGACGCGATCAAGCTCGCCCGGACAGGCCTCCTCGATGGCGGCCAGGACGAGCTCGGCTCCGGTCGACGGGAGCGTACGGACGACCGTGAAGGCCTTCGCGTACGCCAGCAGCCGGACCGCCTGATCCGGACGGCTCGCGGACAGCCAGGCGCCGAGGGCGAACACGACGGTGCCGACGATCGGGAAGTCGGTGAACGGCGCATCCGGACCGAGATAGCTGTCCAGCTTGCCGACCAGCACCCGGTACAGCTGCTCGGCGTCGTCGGGTGCACCGAACCGGTGGAAGGCGCAGAGCGCCGCGGACTCGGTGAACAGCAGCCACGGCGCGTGTTCGGAGACCAGGGAATCGGGCAGCCGGAACTCGCGCATCCGGGGCAGCGCGTCGCGGTACTCCTGGAGGCCGGCGGCGATCTCGCCGCGGGCGAAGGCGAGTTCGGCGTCCAGCGTGGCCAGCACCGTGTCGCCGCCGTTCAGGTAGGTCCGGACCTGGCGGGCCCGCAGCCGTTCGATCTGTTCCTCGGCCCGGTCCAGCCGCCCGGCCCAGATCGAGGTCAGCGCGAGCAGGCCCTGCATGTGGGCCGCGTCGTCGGTGGCGTGCAGACGTTCCATGATCGGGAACGCCTCGGCCGCGTACCGTTCGCCGGTTCGCCAGTCGCCGAGCTGCAGGTGCAGTTCGGACAGTCCGTTGAGCAGCACGGCCCGGATCCACGGCCCGTCGGCCGGCCGGCAGAGCTCGAGGCCCCGTTCCCCGGCCGCGATCGCCTCCCGCGGGGCTCCCTCGTTCTCGGCCAGGTGCATCAGCCACTGGCTGGCCTGCAGCGCCAGGTCGCGGTCGTCGGACCGGGTCACCTCGCCCAGCCGGTCGATCCGCGCCTGCAGGGTGTCGTCGTCGCCGAGCATCAGCATGGTGCGGGTCAGGGCCGCGATCCGCGGGTCGTCGGTACCCGGCCCGAGCCGCTGCAGCAGGGCGAGCCCGACGTCGATCGCGTTCTCGCCGTAGTAGATCACCGTGTTGACCAGGACGGTGACGATCGCGGCGCGGGTGGCGTCGGCAAGATCATCGGGCGGGTCGTACCCGTCCAGCGCCCGCTCGACGCCGGAGACCAGGCCGACGATCCGCTGATGATCACCGACGATCCACCAGAAGCCGCCCATCGTGGCCATGATCGCGACGATCGCGTCGGTATCGACGTCCGTGACGGCCTGCCGCAGCGCCTCGTTGAGGTTGCCCTCCTCGATCGCCAGGCGGTCGACGGTGGCGTACTGGTCGACTCCGTGCAGCGACCCGTACTGCTGGCGGCACAGGTCGACCGCCCAGCGCCGGACGGAGCGATCCACCTCGGCGGTCTCGCCCAGCCGACGCTGCTGCAGCAGCCCGTACTCGCGGACCGTCTCCAGCATCCGGTAGCGGACCGTGGTGCCCTCCTCGACCGTGATCAAGGACTGGTCGGCGAGCTCCTCCAGCACCCGGACCGGGTCGGCGCCGATGACCGCCGCGGCACCGGCCAGGCCGAAGCCGTCCCGGAACGCGGCCAGCCGGCGGAGGGCGGCGCGGCCGTCCTGGTCGAGCAGGTTCGCCGACCAGTCGATCACCGCCTCCAAGGTGCGGTGCCGGTCCGGCGCGGCGGGATCCCTGCTGCGCAACAGCCCGAACCGGTCGGTCAGCCGCTCGGTGATCTCCGCGACCGACATCACCCTGATCCGGGCGGCGGCCAGTTCGACGGCCAGCGGCAGCCCGTCCAGCCGGTCGACCAGGGTGCCGATCTGATCATCGTCCAGGACCGCGTCCGGCCGGGCCGCTGTCGCCCGCCGGCGGAACAGGGCGACGGCGTCGGCCCGGCTGAGCTGTGGCAACGGATAGGTCCGTTCGGCCGCGAGGCCCAGTGGTGCCCGCGAGGTGGTGAGTACGGTCAGCTCGGGCAGGTTCGCCACCAGCGGCGCGACCAGCCGGGCCACGCCGTCGATCACGTGCTCGCAGTTGTCGATGATCAACAGCGTCGGCGCGCTGGACAGCTTCTGGGCCAGCCGGGACCTCAGGTCGGCCCGCTGCTCCGGGGTCAGCGCCCGCCGCGACGCCACCGAGTCACGGACCCCGAGCGCGGACGCGACCTCGGTGATCACTTCGTCGTCGCCGGTGATGCCGACCAGCTCGACCAGGTGCACGATCGGCTGCGGCGCCGCCCGGCCGACGGCATGGGCCAGCCTGGTCTTGCCGAGCCCACCGGGCCCAACGATCGACACCACCCGGGCCGACGTGATCAACCCGGCGACGGCCCGGGTGTCCGCTGCCCGGCCGATCAGCTGGTCCGGTTCGAACTGGACTCCGGCCCGGACCGGCCGGTCCAGCGCCAGCAGGTGGGCCTGGACCCGCTGCAGCTCCGGGCCCGGGTCGGTGCCGGTCCGCGCGGCCAGGTCGCGCCGATGGTCCTCGTACCGCTCCAGTGCGGCGGCCGGGCCGCGCACGGCGGCCTCGCTGCGCAACAGGGCGGCGAGGACGGACTCGTCGACCGGGCCGCTGTCGATCAAGGGGGTCAGCGTGGCCAGCGCGGCCGGATGATCACCGCTGCGGCTCTGGGCCAGACCGAGCAGCGTGGTCAGCGCCGCCCGGTGCCGGTGCCCGGCCGTGCGCAGTTCGGTGATCGGCTCGGGCAGGGTCGGATCCGGCGCCGCCACCGGGATGTCGAGCGCCTGCTCGGCCAGCCGCCGGGCCTCCGCCGTCGCGCCCGATTCCAGTGCAGCCCGGGTCAGTGGGACCGCCCCGGCCAGGGCGCGCGCGTCCACCTCGGTGCCCGCGGCCAGCCGATAGCCGGTCTGGGTCCGGGTGATCAACTCCGCCGAGCAGGCCGCCCGGGTCCGCGACACCAGCACCTGCAGCGCCTTCGTCGGATCGGCCGGCGGATCGTCGCCCCAGACCTCCTCGATCAGCCGGGCATCGCCGACCGGACTGCCGTCGGCCCTGGCCAGCGCGGCCAACAGCGTCTGCGGCCGGGTCCCGGGTACGGGTTCGCCCTGCCAGCGGACACCGTCGAGGACGGTCAGGGCGTACTGCACGGGTGCCAGCATAGGAGGGACTCGACGGTACGGTTGGCCGATGGCGTACGAGAGCCTCGAAGTCGACACGAGTCTGACCGTTGATCAGATCGCGAAGGTGTTCCGGCGCGCGATCAAGACGGCCGATCCCGATGCCGGCTTCGGGCCGATCGAGATCGCCGAGGGACAGCCGGACGTCTACGGGGCGTACGCCTCCGGCAAGAACCTGGTGATCCGCTGGTGCATCCAGATCTTCGTCCGGGAGGACGACGACTCGCGCCGGGTCCAGTTGATCATCCTCGGCTCGTCGATGCTCGGTGCTGCCTGGAAGGGCACCCGGAACTCGTACTCGGCGTCGATGGGCCGGAGCCGGGCCGAGTTCGTCGTCGAGGCGCTGCGCGAGGTGGAGCGCCAGCTCAGCTGAAGTGGCTCAGCCCGTCGGGCGGGGCCGGCGACTCCTCTGCATCGGCGTCGGTGTACGGCTCGGCCGCGCCGGCCAGCTGGTCCAGCCGGGCTCCGTGCACGACCCGGTACGGGAACGCGGCGCTGCCGGCCCGTTCGGCCAGCCGGTTCACCGGCAGCGGCACCGCCGAGCCCATGATCAGGATGTTGCCGAACCGGCGGCCCTTGAGCGTCGCGGACTCGGCGACGAACACGGTGTCGGCGAAGGCGGCGCGCAACCCGGCCAGCACCCGGCGGGCGTACCCGAGCGGCGCCCGGTCGGTGATGTTGATCATGACCGTACCGTCCTCGGCCAGCACCCGGGCTGCGTCGGCGAAGAACTCCGCGGTGCCGAGGGCGGCCGGCACCCGGGCTCCGACGAAGGCGTCGACGATGATCAGATCGGCGTACTCGTCGCGCAGACCGGCCAGCCCGGCCCGGCCGTCCTCCGGCCGCACCTTGATCCCGCTCCGCTTGTCCAGCGGCAGGTGCTGCCGGACGAACGCGGTGAGTTCGGCGTCCGGCTCGAAGACGAGCTGGGCCGAGGTCGGCCGGGTCACCGCGACGTAGCGGGGCAGAGTCATCGCCGCGCCGCCGACGTGCACCACTCGGAGCCGGCGGCCGGGCACGGCGTGCGCGTCGACTGCGTCCGCGATCCGTTGCACGTAGTCGAATTCGAGCCGGTGCGGGTCGTCCAGGTCGACGTACGACTGGTCGGTGAAGCCCACCCGCAGCGTGTAGGCGCGCGCGTAGGCGAGGTCGCGGATCAGCCGCACGCCGCCGGGACCGGGGCGCAGTTCGAGTTCGGTCATGAGTCCTGGGGGTCCCGCTCGACGATCTTGCGCGCGGTGCCGAGATCGGTGATCAACACGTCGATCCAGCCGCCCGCCGCGGCGGCCTGGATGGCGTCCACCTTGCGTTCGCCGCCGGCGATGCCGATCACCCGCGGCACCCGGCGAAGTTGATCACTGCCGATGCCGACCACCCGTTCGTTCAGCGGGGTGGTGATCAAGGTGCCCTGGGCGTCGAAGAAGCGCAGGCAGATGTCGCCGACCGCGCCGGCGGTCCGCAGCGCGGCCAGCTCGGCGTCGGGGACCGCGTTGCCGGATTCGCGGAGCAGCGGCGACGGGCTGAGGCTGCCGATGCCGGCCAGCAGTACGGTCAGGGCGTCCCACTCCCGGGTCAGTTCGGCGATGAACGGGTCCTGCATCAGCGCGTCCCGGACGGTCCGGGACTGCACGATGCCGGGCGCCGCGAGGAACTTCGGTGCGGCGCCGGTGACCCGGGCGAACTGGTCGGTGAGCCGGGTCGCGTTGACCTGGACCCGCGGGTCGCCGACGCCCCCGAGCACCTGGACCACGTCGGTCGCGGTCGAGATCGTGCTCGGCCGCATCGCCTCGGCGGTCGCCAGCAGGGTGGCCGACCAGGAGCTGATCCCGATCCGGTCCGAACCGGTGAGCGTGGTCTCCAGGTAGGCCGCGCCGGCCGCGCCGAGCGCCAGCAACAGGGTCGATTCCGCGTCGCCGTCGTAGTCGGCGATCACCACGTCGGTCAGTCCGTACCGCTGCCGCAGTTCGTCCTCGAGGTCGGTGTGCACGCCGGACGGCGCCACCACGACGGTCCGGACGATGCCGAGCTGGGCCGCCTCCTTGAGGAACCGGGACACCCGGGACTGCGACATGCTGAGCCGGTGCGCGATCTCCGGCTGGCGCACCCCCTGCTCGTGGTACATCCGCGCGATCTTGGTCAGCAGCGCGAGCCGGTCGGTGCTCAACCGGGTACGCGGGGTCGCGGGGCGATCGAGCATGCTGCTCAGCGTAACGTGGCACCGTAAGCCTGCAATCCGGCCGGAGGTGCCTGGTGTCGAACGAGAAGTCGATCATCGAACACATCGATGCGCTGGTCGGTGAGGAGCGCGAGCTCCGGGACCGGCGCGTTCACGAACGGACCGACTCCGACGACGAGCGGCAGCGGCTGAAGGCGATCGAGGTCGAGCTGGACCAGTGCTGGGACCTGCTCCGCCAGCGCCGGGCCCTGCGCGAGTTCGGCCAGGATCCGAACGCCGCCGAGGTACGCCCGGCCAGGGTGGTCGAGGACTACCGGGGCTGAACTGCCTATCGGGGTTGAGCCGGCGCCGTACTGCGGCCGAACAGGACCAGCGCCCAGCCCAGGCAGCCGGTGGCCAGCACGGTGCCGACCGCGCGGACGTGGTTGAGGACGGTCCAGGTCTGTTCCTGGAACGCGGCCCGTACCGCACCCGGATCGGCCAGCTGGTGCGGATCGCCGGCGTACCGGATCGCCTGGTTGAGCGGCTCGTTGGCCGCCATCGTGATCATGATCCCGACCAGGTCGAGCACCAGCGCGGTGATCAGCCAGGGCCAGAGGTGCCGCCGCCGGGTCCCGGCCAGCGCGGCCCAGGCGATGCCGGTCAGCAGCAGCGATCCCGCGATACCGAAGCCCATGAAGAACGGCCCGAAGATCGCGCTGTCCAGCCGCTGCTCCACGATCACGAACGTCCGGTCGTCGGTCCCGGCCAACGCCGGCATGATCGTCTCCGACCAGTGCAGGTAGACCGCCGCGACGAGTCCCATGGCCAGCGTCGCCGCCAGCAGGACGGCCGCCCGCAGCCGGTCCGCCGCGGTCATCCGCGAGACCGGGCCGGTCGCGGGCGGGAAGTGAGGAGCCGAGTACGGGGACGTCATGCCGTTCAGTCAACCGGCGGACTCCGCGGCCCACCATGTTCGAGCGGCTCTCCCCCATATCCCTCCGTCTCCCCTTCGCGCCCTGAGCCCGTCGAGGGGCCGACCAGATCGAGCCTCGCCCGTCGACCCTCCATCCGGGCTGCCGCGATCTCTCGGACCGACTGGGCACAACCGCAGCGACACGCCGCCAAAACGCCTGCTTTTGTGCCGAGTCAGCGGATTAATTCATGAACATGCCGCCGTCGATGTTGATCGCCTGGCCGGTGATGTACACCGCGGCGTCGGAGGCGAGGAAGAGGAGCAGGTTGGCGACGTCGGCGACCTCGGCCGGCCGGCCGAGCGGGATGTCGTCGATCCACTCCTCGATCAGTTCGCCCGGGCGGTAGTCGCCGAGCCGGCGGCCCCACTCGCGGTCGTTGTAGGCCCACATCTCGGTCCGGACGATGCCCGGGCAGTAGCAGTTGACCCGGATGTTGGCCGACGCCAGTTCCTTGGCCAGCGACTGGCTCATCCCGACGATGCCGAACTTGCTGGCCGCGTACGCCGGTGTGTAGATGAAGCCCTGCCGGGCCTGACCGGAGGCGGCGTTCAAGATCACTCCGCCGTCACCCTGGCGGAGCAGCGGCAGCGCCGCGCGGGCGGTCAGGAAGGCGGCGGTGGTGTTCACCGCGAGGACCCGGTTGAAGTCGTCCAGGCTGGTGTGCTCGAGCTCGTTGATCGTGATCACGCCGGCGTTGTTGATCAAGACGTCGACCCGCCCGGTCAGCTCGGCCACCCGATCGAACACGGCGGCCACCTCGGCCTCGGAGGTCACGTCGGCCGGCACCGCGGTCAGCCGGAGCCCGGCGGCCCGGCCGTCCTCGGCCGCCCGGTGGACCTGATCGTCCCGGTCGACCATGATCACGTCGGCGCCGGCGCCGGCGAAGGCGGTCGCGATGCCGAGGCCGATGCCTCGCGCGGCACCGGTGACGACCACGGTCCGTCCGGTGAAGTGGCCGTGGAACAGACCGGCCTCAGCCATGGTCGAGCACCTCCCGTGCCGCCGCGGCCAGGCCGTCGGCGGTGAGTCCGAAATGGTCGAGCAGGAACGACGTGCTGCCGGTCGGCGCGAATTCGCGCAGCCCCAGCATCCGGACCGGGACCCGGCGTGGGCGGTCCAGCCGGACCACCTCGGCCGCGACCGCGGCACCGAGCCCGCCGGCCAGGTTGGCCTCCTCCGCGGTGACGATGCCGCGGGTCTCGCCGGCCGCAGCCTCGATCGCCGCGACGTCCAGCGGCGCAAGGTAGGCGGCGTTCAGCACCCGGGCCGCGATCCCTTCCGTGGCGAGGATCTCGGCGGCCGCCACGGCCCGGGACACCAGCGTGCCGATGCCGATCAAGGTCACGTCGGTGCCGTCCCGCAACTGCTGGAACCGGCCCCGCTCGAGCGCCACGCCGTCCGGTGTCACGTCCGGCACCGCGAACCGGCCGACCCGGATGAACGTCGGCCGGGGGTGGGCGGCGGCCTGGCGGATCGCCTCGGCGGTCTGCCGGCGATCGGCCGGGACGACCAGGTCGAGGCCCGGCAGCGCGCGCAGCCAGGACAGGTCCTCCGGGGAGTGGTGGGTCGGGCCCAGCTCGCCGTACGCGAGGCCGGGACTCATCCCGCACAAGATCACGTTCTGCGCGCTGTAGGCGACATCGGCCTTGATCTGTTCCAGGGACCGGCCGGTGAGGAACGGCGAGGCCGCGCAGACGAACGGGATCATCCCGGCGTTGGCGAGCCCGGCGCCGACGCCGACCAGGTTCTGCTCGGCGATGCCGACGTTGATCAGCCGATCGGGGAAGCGGTCCCGGAACCCGGTCAGGCTGCTGGAGCCGACCGAATCGTTGCAGACCGCGACGATCCGGGAATCCTGCTCGGCCAGTTCGATCAAGGTCTCGGCGAACGCGGTCCGGTTGTCGTACGCCGGAGCGGCCGTGATCATGAGGCCACCCCCGCCGGCTCGTCGATGATCAACTCGGCCAGGGCCAACTCCACCTGCTCCGCGCTCGGCACCTTGTGGTGCCACTCCACCCGGTCCTCGATGAACGACACCCCCTTGCCCTTCACGGTGTTCGCGATCACCGCGACCGGCCGATCGGTCCCGGCCGAGCTCAGGGTGTCGAGCAGGGCGAGATGATCATGACCGTCGACGGTCCGCACCTCGCAGCCGAAGGCGGCCAGCCGCTGGTCCAGCGGATCCAGCCGGTTGGTCTCCTCGGTCCGGGCGCCCTGCTGCAGCCGGTTCCGGTCGACGATGATCATGAGATTGGCCAGCCGGTGGTGACTGGCCGACATCAGCGCCTCCCAGTTGCTGCCCTCCTGGAGTTCGCCGTCGCCGAGGACGACGACCACCCGCGAGTCGCGGCCAGCCAGCCGGGCACCGAGCGCGGTGCCGAGCCCCACCGGCAGCCCGTGACCGAGCGGGCCGGTGTTGGTCTCCACCCCGGGCACCTTGGTCCGGTTGGGGTGGCCGTTCAGCGGACTGAGCGGCGCCATGAACGTCGTCAGCTCGGACGGCGGGAAGTAGCCGGATGCGGCGAGCGTCGCGTACAGCGCCGCGGCACAGTGGCCCTTGCTCAGCACGAAGTGATCGCGATCCTGCCGGTCCGGCCGTGCGGGATCGATCCGCAGCACGCCGTTGAACAGCACGGTGAGCAGGTCGGTCACCGAGAAGTCGCCGCCGATGTGCCCGGCCCCGGCCGCCGCGATCATCTCGACCACCCGCCGCCTGGTCAGCGTCGCTGCGGCAGCGAGCACCTGCCGACGCTGCTCCGCGTCACCGGTCCGCACCCGGTGGCACCGATCGGCCCAGTCCCGCGCCGCCGCGGCGTCGTACTCAAGCGTTGACATATCTATTCACTACTGACGAGTCGCCCACGTTCGCCATCATCCCCCGCCGGCGCAGGCTCGGTCAACCCTCGGCCGGCAGCAGCCGCGACCGATGCACCCGTACGCGACCGTTGCAGCAGTCGCGGATGGGAGGAGCGGTCGCGGCTGCGCAGAAGGGCCTCCGGGGGCCCGGGCGAACAGGACAGCAGGCGTCCGGTACGGATGCCAGGATGAGGTGGCATGACCGAACGGGCCGCGACGCCGGACGACCGGGCGATGGACTGGCTGCTGCAGTCGGACGAACCGGGGATCCGTGTCCGGGCCCGCCGCGAACTGCTGGACAACCCGGGCGACGAGGATGCGGGCGCCGCCCTGACCGGGCCCAGGGCCTCGGCCCTGCTCGCCGAACAGCAGCCGGACGGCGCCCTCGGGCCGGACGTCACCCGGGTCGGCCGCTATCAGGGCTCCAGCCGCAGCCCGGAGAACTTGATCATGGTCGAGACCAGAAGGCGGAGCCCGAGTCGTCGCTGGTCGACCACGCTCTGGCGACTGACCAGCCTGATCGATCTGGCCGCGCCGACCGACGATCCGCGGGTCACCGCCGCCGTCGAGTACGTGCTCGACCACGCCGTCGACCTGCCCCGGCATCGACGTGGCCCGACCATGATCAACGGACTGCCGCGGGTCTGCGCCGGCGGCGAAGGCTCGGTGCTGCGGATCGCCTGCTGGGCCGGGTTGGCCGACGATCCCCGTACCCACCGGATGGCCGAGGCTCTGCTGGCCTGGCAGTGGCCGGACGGCGGCTGGAACTGCCACCGCAACGCCTCCGGCCGCCGGTCCAGTTTCGACGAGACGTTGTTGCCGGCCTGGGGTCTGTACGAGTACACCACCGCGATGGGCGACCGTGCCGCGACCGACGCCGTCGACCGGGCCACCGAACTGTTCCTCGAGCACCGGCTGGTCTACAGCCTCGGCGGCGGGACCCCGAGCCGCTGGCGGCCCAAACCACCGCCGGCCGGCCAGGTGATCAACTCGCGCTGGGTGAAGCTCAGCTATCCGTCGACCTGGCACTACGACCTGCTGTCGGTGCTCCGCTTCCTCGCCCGGACCGGACGGATCGCCGACCCGCGCGCCGCCGACGGACTGGAGCGGCTGGTCCGCAAGCGGCGCCCGGACGGACGGTGGGCGGCCGATGCGCAGTGGGGGAAGTCGCCGGACAACCGGGCCCCGCACGCGGCGCCCGACTGGGGCGCACCGCAGGAGGCCAATCCCATGATCACCCTCCTCGCCCTCGGCGTCCTCCGCGCCGTCCGGCACCCCGACGACAATTAACCGCATGCCCTTGACAAATTAAGGGCGCGGTTGCGACCCTCGAGCTGAACAGGTCTCACGGACGAGCCTGGGACACCCGAGAGGTTGATGATCATGACGCTGCTCGATTCCCCGTCCCTGTCGCGACGGGCGCTGCTCGGCGCCGGCCTTGCGGCCGGGTTGTCCGGGGTGGTGGCCGGCTGCTCCAACGAGGGCCGCGGCGGCGCGTCCGGGGCCAACGACGCCGAGTCCCGGTCGAAGGTCCGGCCGGCCTATGTCCGCTACGCGGGCGTCGAGCCCGATCTGGCCGGCGAGCCGTACGACATTCCCGACGCCTTCCTGCGCTACCCGGCCGACCCGGTCCAGGCGATCACCGAGCCGCCGGGCGACGGCAAGCCGATCAAGGTGATGACGTTCACCAATACGCCGATCCCGCCGAAGCTGTCCCAGAACGCTTTCTGGCAGGAGTTCAACGAGCGGACCGGTTCGCCGCTGGAACTCGATCTGACGCCGTCGGTCGACTACAGCAAGCGGTTCGCCACCGCGGTCGCGGGCGACCGGCTCGGCGAGCTTTTCATGATCGGCAACGTCCCGCAGAAGCCGCAGATGCTGGCGGCCAAGGCGGTCGACCTGACCCCGTACCTGGCCGGCGACAAGATCAAGAAGTACCCGTTCCTGGCCAACCTCCCCGAGACCAGCTGGAACTCGGCGATCTTCGACGGCAAGGTCTACGGGATCCCGGTCCCGCGCGGCGCGATCAGCACCCAGGTGATGTACGCCCGGAAGGACCTCCTGGACCAGCAGGGCCTCTCGACCGACGTGAAGAGCGCGGCCGAGTTCGTCGAACTCTGTAAGGGGATCACCGACCCGACGAAGAACCGGTTCGCGCTGGCCAACGTGCCGACCCTGTTCGTCCGCACCATGTTCGCCATCCCGAACAGTTGGAGCGAGGAGGGCGGCAAGCTGGTCAGCCACCTGGAGCATCCGGCCCAGGAGGACGCCCTGGCGCTGCTGACCAAGCTGTGGAAGTCGGGCTACGTGCACCCGGACGCGTTCACCGGCCAGAACCAGGACCTGAAGACCCGGTTCGGCAGCGGCACCGGCCCGCTGGTCTACGGCACCTTCAGCGGGTGGCCGGGATTCCTGCAGGCGATGGACGACTCGGCCGAGCTCGCGGTGGTCCCGACCCCGGCCCATGACGGCTCCGGCCCCGGCCGCCCCTGGCTGGGCGGCCCGACCTTCTCCGTCACGGCGATCAGCACGAAGGCCGAGGGACGCGTCGAGACCCTGCTGGCGTACCTGAACTCGCTGGCGACGCCGTTCGGGACCAGCGAATACCTGTTCCGCCGGTTCGGCCTCGAGGGCGTTCACTACGAGACGGTCGACGGCAACCCGGTCCTGACCGACAAGGGGTTCAGCGAGACGCAGCTGTCGCTGGGTTACCAGGCCGACGCACCGTGGGCGATCTTCCTGCCCGACCGGGCCGGCAGCTCCGAGGCCTGCTTCGAGGCGATGAAGGAGAGCTGCCCGGACGCCGTACGCAATCCTGTCGACGGGCTGTACTCCGAGACCGAGAACCGCAAGGGAACCCAGCTCGGCGAGGCCATCGGCAACGTGACCGACGACATCATCCAGGGCCGCAAGCCGCTGTCGGCCTGGTCGGAGGCGGTCAAGAAGTGGAAGTCCGACGGAGGCGACAAGATCGCCGAAGAGTTGTACGCCGCCTACCAGGCCTCGCGCTGAGGAGCCGTCCGTGAATCGCCCGAACGTCATCTACTTCCACACCCACGACACCGGGCGCTACATCGAGCCCTACGGCGCGCCGATCCGGACGCCGCGGCTGCAGGAGTTCGCCGAGCAGTCGGTGGTCTTCCGCAACGCCCACTCGGTCGCCCCGACCTGCTCGCCGAGCCGGGCCGGGCTGCTGACCGGGCAGTGGGCCCACTCCACCGGGATGCTGGGCCTGGCCCACCGCGGCCACAGCCTCACCTCGTACGACCAGCACCTCATCCACACCCTGCACCGGCACGGCTACACGTCAGCGCTGGCCGGCGTCCAGCACGAGGCCAGCGGGCCGGACGCCGCGACGCGGACGATCGGCTATCACGAGCGGCTGCCGGTCGACGGGAAGTTCGCGTCGGCCCGCCGGGACGCGGCGGTGAGCTATCTGCGGCGCCAGCACGACCAGCCCTTCTTCCTCGCGGTCGGGCTGATCGAGACCCACACCATGACCGACACCGAGTGGCTCTTCGGGCATCCGCCGGGCGACGACCGGTGGACCGCGCCGGCCCCGACGCTGCCGGACGCGGCCGTGACCCGGCGCGACATGGCGTCCTTCCAGTCGGCCGCGAGTCAGGTGGACCAGACGCTGGGGACGGTCCTGGACACGCTCGAGGAGGAAGGCCTGGCCGAGAACACGATCGTCCTGGTGACCACCGACCACGGCCTGGCGATGCCGGAGATGAAGTGCACCCTGGGCGCGACCGGGACCGGCGTGATGATGATGCTGCGCGGCCCCGGGCTGCCGGCCGGCCTCGCCGTCGACTCACTGGTCAGCCAGGTCGACGTGTTCCCCACCCTGTGCGAACTGCTCGACCTGGAGGCGCCGGACTGGCTGCAGGGCCGGTCGCTGCTGCCGGCGCTGGCCGGTCGCCCGGTCCGCGAGGAGACGTTCGCCGAGGTCACGTACCACGTCGACTATCAGCCGCAGCGGGCGATCCGGACCGACCGCTGGTTGTACATCCAGGACTTCGAACCCCGCGGCGTCCCCACCCTGCCCAACGTCGACGACTCGCCGAGCAAGCGGTTCTGGGTCGATTCCGGCTGGGCCGACCAGCCCGTCCCCGCGGTACGGCTGCACGACCTGAGGTTCGATCCGCACGAGGTACGCAACCTCGCCGACGACCCCGCGGCGGCGGCGACCCGGGCCGACCTGGCCCGCCGGCTGGACCGCTGGATGGTGGAGACCGACGATCCGCTGCTGCGCGGCCCGGTCCCGCCGCCTGTCCTACGCTGAGCCGGTGGGTTCCCGCACGGCGCGCACCGGGTTGATGGTGCGCCAGCGCAACGTGACCGCGTCCGCGGTCATGCGCGCGATCGTTCGCGAGGGACCCAGCGGCCGGAAGGAACTGGCGGCGGCCACCGGCGCCACCTTCACGACGATCACCAAGACCGTCGCCGAACTGATCGAACTCGGCGCCTTGGCGGAGTCGCCGCCCGCGGCACCGCGCGGGGTCGGCCGGCCGGTGGTGCCGCTCGACGTACCGGCCACCCGGCTGGTGGTCGGCGCCCACCTGCACCCGGAGCGGACCTCCTGCGGCGCCTTCACCCTGCGCGGCGACCAGGTCGCCTGGCGGTCGGCCACCGCAACCGGCAGCACCCGTACCGAACGGATCGCGGAAGCCGTCCAGCTGGTCGCCGACATCGTGGCCGAGGCCGGCGCCGCCGACGTCCTCGGAGTGGGCATGGCGACGCCGTGGGCCGAGGCCCACCACGGCGAGCCGCCGCCACTGCTGGCCGACGTCGACCACGACGAGCTGCGCCGCGGCCTTCGGGAACGGCTCCCCCACCCGGTCCGGCTGGAGCCCAACGTCCGGGCACTGGCCGTCGAGCACTACTGGTGGGGCGGTGGCGGCGACGACGTCCTGACCGTGCTGGTCGGCCGGTCCGTCCGGGCGGCCCAGATCCGCGGCGGCGAACTGAGCTGGGACAGCCCCGGCGCCGGCGGGCTGGTCTCGCACCTGGTGGTGCCCGGCTCCGACCGGCCCTGCAGTTGCGGCCAGCGGGGCTGCATCAAGGCCACCTGCACCGACGACGCCCTGGTCCGGCGAGCCGTCGAGGCCGAACTGCTGCCGGCCGGGTCGTCCCAGCACGACCTCTACCCCGCCGACGACACCGCCGGCCTGCGCGAGCTTCGGCAGGCCCGGGCCGAGGAGCTGGGCCGGGTGATCCCGTTGATCATGAGCCTGGTCGCCCCCGGCGAGACCATCGTGCGGGGCCGGCTGGGCCGGCCGGACGAGATCGACGCCTGCATCGAGGCGATCCGGCACCGCTACCGCGCGCTGGTCGGGCGGGAGGCGAACGTCCGGTACGACGACAGCACCCGGCCGGGCTATTGGGCCCGCGCCTCGGCCGCGCTGGCCCTGGACCGCTATCTCGCCACGCCGCTGGAACAGGAACAGGAACGGGCGTAGAAGCGAACATCGCCTAGGGCCGAAAGTCCCTAATTGTTCACAATCCCTTGCCACCCCGTTCGCCGAACGGTTAACTGTCCGCAGCCATGGCAGCGACATGCGCCTGGCCAGGGGGAATAGCAGCTTTCGGGGGTCCACGTGTGGGCGGGTGAAACGCGTTCACCTGCGCCCGGAAACGGGCGCGGGCATGACATCGTCTTGATCGAATTCCCGCCTTCGGGCGGACTTTTCCAATTCGCCGTTCAGCTCGGCGAGGGATTGGCTCGGCGCGGTCATCGGGTCGAATTGCTGACCGGTCCGAGGCCGGAACTGAATTCCCGGGTGCCCGGAATGATCATCGAATCTCGACTGCCGACCTGGCACCCGACGGCGGGCGCCGGCAAGCCCGACTGGTGGCGCCGGGTGCGCCGTGCCGGGCGCGCGGCACGCCACCTGGCCGCCTGGCTGGTGACGCTCGCATGGCTCCGCCGGAACCAGCCGGACGTCGTGCTGTGGTCGGCGTGGCGGTTCCCGATCGACGGCTGGGGCGTGCAGGTCGCCCGGCGGCTGTTGCCCGGCAGCACGCTCGGCCTGATCGCTCACGAGCCGCGGCCCCTGGTCGAACAGGCCGGGCCGGACGGGCACTACAAGACCGACCCGGTGCTCCGGCGCGCCCTGGCCGGCGCCTATCGGGTCCTCGACGTCGCGTACACGCTCGGCGAGCGGAGCCGTGACGTCCTGCGCGCCAACTGGCCGATCGACGCGCCGGTACGGGTCGTTCCGCACGGCGACGAAGGTGTCTTCGTCGCTGCGGAGCCGCCGCCGGTCGCGGACACCGATCGTCGGGTGCTCTGCTTCGGCACCTTGACCCGCTACAAGGGTGTCGACGAACTGCTGGCCGTCTGGCCACGGGTTCGCGCGGCCGTGCCCGACGCCCGGCTGGTGCTGGCCGGACATCTCGGCGCGGACCTGGACGCCGACGCGCTCCGCCGGACCGTTGCCGGCACGGCAGGAGCCGAGTTGCACGCCGGCTATGTGCCGATGGACCAGGTGCCGGACCTCTTCGGCGCAGCCCGAGTGGTGGCGCTGCCGTACCGCCGCGGCTCGCAGTCCGGAGTGGCCCACCTTGCGTACGCCTTCGGCAGGCCGGTGGTCGCGACCGCGGTCGGCGACCTGCCCGACGTGGTACGCCCCGGCGAGACCGGAATCCTTGTCCCAGAAGGCGATCCCGAGGCCCTCGTGGCCGCCCTGACCCGACTGCTGTGCGACCCCGGCGAGGCCGAGCGGCTGGGCCGCGCGGGCCGGGAACGGCTCGCCCGGAGCGCCGGCTGGGATGAGGTCGCCGCCGCTGTCTGTGCGGGTCTGCCGGCCCGCCCGGAGGCCCGGCCGGAGTCGCTGCGGGTGCTGCACGTCCTCGATTCGTTCAGCTTCGGCGGCGCCGAGAACCTGGTCGCCGATCTCGGCCGGCACCCGGACGGCCAGGACTGGGAGTTGCGCGCGGCCAGCCTCGGGCCCGCCGGGCGGGGCCGCGACGCTCTGCTGGACCGACTGACCGACGCCGGACTGAGGCCGGTCCACCTCGGAGTCCGCCGGCTGATCGACCCGATCGGTTTCGTCCGGCTCGTCCGTGCCCTGCGCAAGCTCCGGCCGGACGTGGTGCACGCCCACCTCGGCTACTCGGCGACCCTGCTGCCGCCGGCCGCCCGGCTCGCCGGCATCGGCTGCGTCGCCACGCTGCACCACCTGCCGTCCGAGCTGCGCCCGGTGGAACGGTTGAAGGAGCGCCTTTCGGTACGGATCCCGGCCCGGCTCGGCGCCCTGGTGCTGCTGTCGCGCCCCGTCCTCGAGGCGTTCGCCGACCGGCACGGCCCGGCGACCCACCGGTGGCGTCTGGTGCCGAACGGCGTCGACCTGACCCGCTTCGCGACCGCCCGGCCGGCACCGGACCTGCCGCGGGACGGCACTCCGACCTGGGCCGTGCTGGCCGCGCTGCGCGAGCCGAAGGGCCATCTGGACCTGCTGCGGGCCTGGCGCCGGGTCAAGGACGCGGGTCGGCCGGCCCGGCTGCTGATCGTCGGCGACGGAGACTTCCGGCCGGCGATCGAGGCGGAGCTCGAGCGCCTCGACCTGGCCGATCGGGTCGTCCTGCTCGGCCGCCGCGACGACGTACCGGCCGTGCTCGCCGCGGTCGACGGGGTGGTGTCCGCCAGCCACAGCGAGGCGTTGCCGACAGCCCTGATCGAGGCGGCCGCGGCCGGCCTGCCGGTGGTCTGCACCGCAGCCGGCGGCAGCACCGACGTCGTCACCGCCGCCACCGGTTGGCTGACCCCGGTCGGCGATCCGGACGCCCTGGCTGACGCGCTGTTGGACGCCCTCGATCACCCCGAAGAGGCCACCCTGCGCGGCAAGCGGGGCCGGGAGCACGTCGAGCACGTGTACGGCCGGCCTGCTTGGACCGCCCGGCTCGATCACCTCTACCGCTCGGTCCTCCGCCCGCCCGCTCGGCGCCGGCTGCGTCGGGCCGCTCAGGTCGGAGGACTCCGGTGACCGCGCACGCGGTGGCCCGCGAACGCAGCGCGGACCTGGCGGAGGACAGGCCGCGGACCACCCGCTGGCCAGCCTTGGTCGCCGTACTGCTCGGCCTGTTGGTCGCCTCCGCCGGTCTCGGGTACGGGCTCGCCAGCCCGCCGACCTGGACCGCCGAACACGCCGTCGTCGTGGTCCCGACCGGCAAGTCCGTGTCCGAGCAGGCGGCCCTGTACGAGACGTTGAGCCGCGGCCAGGTGGTGGCGACGGCCGCCGAGATCTACTCCGAGAATCGCTGGCATGCGGCCCACCCGGAGGTCGAGGTCTCGGCCGGCGCGGTGCCGCCCAGTGCCGTGCTCCAGGTGACGGCCAGTGGTACGAACCGGGCCGAGGTCGAGGCAGCGCTGGCCGAGGTGTTGACGTCGGCGACGCCGGAGGCGAACCGGATCCTGAAGCCGTACCGGGTCACGGTGTTGGACTCGCGACCGCCGACGGCCCGGGAGTCCGGACTCAGCCTGTTCGTCTGGGCCGGCATCGCCGGACTGGCCGGACTCCTGGCCGGAGCCTTCGGCTACGTCGGCCTCGCCGCGATCCGCGACCGATGGTCCGGCGCCCGGTTCGGCCGACGCATGCAGGACCGACCATGATCGACAACGGGTTCATGATCAGCGACCGAACCAAGATCGACGCCCGGACCAAGATCACCGGCAGCCCATGATCGCCACCGCCCTCCCGGCCGACACCGGTGCCGTCTCGACGGACCGGACGGCCGGTCTGATCAAGCTGGCCACGGCCGCCCTGTGCGCCATGATCGCGTTCGAATTCTCGGGCGCGTTCGGCGTGCTCGCGCCGCACCTGCCGGTGTCGCCGTTCGTCGCGGCACTGGCTGCCGCCGGGCTGGTGGCGGTGCTGCGGGTGCTGCCCGGGCGGGCGATCATGGTCTGGCTGCCGTTGTTCGCCATGATCGGTTATCTGCTCGCGGTGACGACGTCCTTCCTGGCGTCGCCGCTCTCACCGGCGATCACCGGCGACGGGGTCCGGGAGGCCCTGAACCTGGCCCTGTTCACCGGCGTGCTCTCGGTGCTGGCGGCGAATGTCGACCGCTGGTCCGCGATCGCCCTCGCCGTGACGCTGCCGATGGCGGCGATCGCCCTGCTCGGTCTGGCCAACGAGTTCCTGCTCGGCAACGGTTTCACCTTCTTCGGCTTCGAGACCGTCACCGACTACCTGGGCGTCGGCACCACCACGGCGCGGCACGCGGGGCCGCTGCCGGATCCGAACTTCTGGGCCCGACTGCTGGTCGCCGGGTTGCCGTTGGCGCTCGCCCTGGCCGAGCGCGCCTGGAAGCTGGGCCGGCGCCGGTGGGCCGGCGCTGCCGGGCTGATCGCGCTGTTGCTGCTGGCCGGGATCTACCTGACCAGCTCTCGGGGCGGGTTCCTGGCCGCCGGGGTCGCGCTGCTCGGCTACCTGATCGCCGCCGGCCACGGCCGGTGGCTGCTGGCCATCGTGCCGACCGGTGCCCTGGCCCTGCTGCTGCCGGGGGTCGGCAGTCGCTTGCTGAGCTTCGGCGACGAGGACGTACAGCTCGCCGCGGAGGACCCGTCGGTGCTGTCCCGGCTGGCCACCCAGCGGGTGGCGCTGGCCATGATCGCGGACCGGCCGTTGGTCGGGGTGGGGCCGGACGGCTACATCCCGGCGTTCGGCCGCTATGCCGCGGAGGCGGGCCAGCAGATCGATCGGGTGTTGGCACCGCACAACCTCTATCTCGGGCTGTGGGCCGAGGTCGGGCTGCTCGGCCTGCTCGCCTTCCTGCTCCTGGTCGGAGTCGGCCTCGTCCTGGCCGGTGCGACCTGCCTGACGGCGCGGCGGATGTCGCCCGAACTGCGGGCCCGCTACCGGCCGTACGCTGCCGGGTTGCTGGCCGGGCAGCTGGCCTGGTGCGTCGCCGGCTTCTTCCTGCACCTGTCGTACGCCCGGGTCGAATTGATCATGGTCTGCCTGTCGGCGGCGATCTGGGTCCAGGCCCGACGGGTGCCGCTCGGCCCGGTGATCCGCAGCAGCGTGCGACCGGTCCTGGTCGGGCTGGGCGCCGCGCTCGGAGCCCTGATCACGGCGGGCGCGCTGGCCCTGGCCCCGCTCGGATCGACGGCGACCGCGACCGGCCGGGTGGTGCCGGTCGACCCCGACGACAGCTACCTGCTCAGCCTGCGCACCCGGACCGGCGTCATCCCGACCCTCGCGGTCGTGGTCGGACAGTCGTCGACGCAACCGGTGACCGCCCAGGGCGACGTCGGCGCCGGCGTGGTCCGGCTGACGGCCTCGGCCGAGACGACCGGCGCCGCCCTCGACCGGGTCGACGCGGCCGTCACCGCGGGCGACGCCGCCCTGCGCAGAGCCGGGCTGACCGAGGTCTTCACCGTGGTCTGGGACCGGGACCGTCCCGTCACCCGGACCGAACCATCCGTCGCCCAGCTCGGGCTCGTCGGTGTCGCCGGCGGCCTGGCCGGAGGAGTCCTCGGACTCCTCGGCGCCGCGATCGCCATCGACCGAAGGCGAAGTACCGGCTAGAGATTCAACCGTTCACAGTAAGGAGACCAACGTGGGTGCTCGGGGGAGCGCGGCCGATCTGGATCGGCCCGTACACGTTGTCCACATCATTCATTCGCTCGGTGCCGGCGGCGCCGAGTCCGCCCTCGTCGAGCTCGCCGGGTCCGCCCGCCGGGCCGAAGTCGAGCTGACGGTGATCGCACTGTCGGACGCGGTCGACCACCACGCTGCGGTACGGCTGCGGGAGGCCGGCGTCACGGTGCATGAACTGCACGCCGGCCGGTACGACCTCCGTGCCGTCGGCCGGGTCACCCGGCTGCTTCGCCGGCTCCGGCCCGACCTGGTGCACACCCACCTCAAGCACGCCGACCTGGTCGGCGGGCTGGCCGCCCGACGGCTCGGGCTACCGGCGGTCAGCACCCTGCACGTGATCGAGCCGCCCCCGGCCGGCTGGCCGGACCGGGTCCGGATCGGGCTCGCCGTGCTGGCCCGGCGACGGCTGTTCGCGCGGGTGATCGCCGTGTCGTCCGCGCAGCAGGACTGGTATCGGAGCCTGACCGGCCGGGCCGACGGCCTGGTCCGGATCCCGAACGGCGTGGCGCATCCGGGGCCGACCGATCCCCGAGCCGTCCGTACGGAGCTCGGTGTCCGGCCGGGCGAACTGCTGGCCGTCACGGTCTCGCTGCTCCGGCCCGAGAAGGGTCATGCACTGCTGCTGGACGCCGTCCGGCGCTACGCCGGCGACCCGCCGCTGGTGTTCGCGCTGGCCGGCGACGGCGAACTGCTCCCGGAGCTGACCGACCGGGTGGCCGCCGACCCGATCCTTCGCGATCGGGTCCGGCTGCTCGGCTACCGATCGGACGTCGACGCACTGCTCGCGGCCGCCGACCTGGTCATCCAGCCGAGCCTCGCCGACGCGCTGCCGACGGCAGTGATCAGCGCCCTGGCCGCGGGCCGCCCGGTGGTCGCGACCGCGGTCGGCGGGCTGCCGGACCTGATCACGCCGCAGTGCGGGCGGCTGGTGCCCGCCGGCGACCCGGACGCGCTGGCCGCCGCCGTCGCCGAGGTGGTCGGCGACCCAGCCCTCCGACGCCGGCTGGGCCTCGCGGCACGGGAGCGGCACCGGCGCTGCTTCTCGGCCGTCGGCTGGGCGAAACAGCTGCGCGCCCTCTACGACGAGGTGCTCGGCGAGCGGACCCCGAGCGGTACGTCACCGGACCATCGGCTGGTGACCGCGCGGGCCGGTGATCAGGTCGAGAACGGGTCGCCGGGTCGCGATCCGATCCGGTCGGCGGCCGTCCTCAGCGCGTTCGAGTTGGAACCGGCGGACAACGGCAAGTCGGTCGTCCTGACCGGGTTCCTCCGGCACCTCGCCGATCGGCTCGGGCCGGAACGGGTGCACTACCTGCACGTCGGCCGGCCGCTGACCGGACTGCCGGCCGACCTGGCCGGGATCCGGCTGCACGAGCTCGGCCGACCGACCCGACGTGATCAACTCCGCAGCGCGATCATGCAGGCCGGACTTCGCGGTCGCAGCCTGCAGGAGACGTTCACCGCCTCGGCGACGGTGACGGCCGCGGTCGGCGACACCCTGGCCGCGCTCGACGTGGACTTGTTGATCATGGACACGATCCGGATGGCTCAACACGTTCCGGCCGGCGGGCCGGACCGGACCCGGCGGATCCTCTATCTCGACGACCTGTTCTCGGTCCGCTATCGGCGGATGCTCGAGGTGCTGCGGCACAGCGACACCGGGTTCGATCCGCTGGGCCAGTTCGGCGGCTTCATCCCGCGCCGGCTGCAGCCGCTGACCCGGCTGCCGGCGAGCCGGAACCTGCTGCTCCGGCTCGAGTCCCGGCGGGTGGCGCGCAGCGAGCGCCGGGCCGCCCGGGCCAGCGATCTGCCGGTGCTGCTGAACCAACGCGAGGCCAACCTCCTCGCCGGTGACATCGGGCAGGACGTCGCCGTCCTGCCGCCGTCGTTGCGCGTCCGGTCCGGCCCGGCCCGATCGTGGCACGGCGCGGCCGACTTCGCCTTCGTCGGGTTGCTGTCCGTCCCGCACAACCACGACGGCCTGAGCTGGGTGCTCGACGAGGTCATGCCGGCCCTGCTCCGGGAACGGCCGGACGCCCGGCTCCGGGTGATCGGCCACGGGGCCGGGCCGGCCCTGGTCGCGGCGGCCGAGCGTTGGGCCGGCCGGGTCACCCTGCACGGCTATGTCGCCGACCTCGACTCGGCACTGGCCGGGGTCGCGGCATTGATCACGCCACTCCGGTTCGGTTCCGGGATCAAGATCAAGACCCTGGAGGCGCTGGCCCGCGGGCTGCCCGTGGTGAGCACCGCGGTCGGCGCCGAGGGAATCGTCGAGGCCGATGTCGCGGGACTCCGGATCGCCGACCGGCCGGAACCGTTCGCCCGGGCCATGTCGATCATGGCCGACCCGGCCCGACGGCCGCTGGAGTCGGCCGGCGCACGCCGCCTCTTCGCCACCCGATTCGCGCCAGGTCCGGTCGCCGGCGCCTACGACGCCGTGTTCGGCACGGACCCGCGACCGCCGTCGAGCGCCGCCGCCCCGATGAAGGTGTCCGGTGACGGATGAGCACCGTACGCGGCGTGGTCTGGAACCTCGCCCAGCACGGCGGGGGCCGGTTGATCGGCTTCGTCGCGACGGTGGTGCTGGCCCGGCTGCTCGAGCCGGAGGCGTTCGGCCTGCTGGCGATGGGGCTGCTGGCGATCAACGTCTTCGACCGGCTGAAGGATCTCGGGGTCGGATCGGCTCTGGTCCAGACGCGGCTGCCGTTCGGCACCGTGGCGCCGACCGCCGCGACGCTGACCATGATCAGTGCGGCCGTACTCGCGGCCGGCTGCCTCCTCGGCGCCGAGCCGTTGGCGCTGCTGCTCGGTGATCATCGACTGGTGCCGGTGATCCAGGCCTTGTCGGGGGCGCTGTTGATCAGCGGGCTGGCGGTGCTGCCGGATGCCTGGCTGCGTCGCCGGCTCCTCTTCCGGGACCGGGCGGTGCCCGAGGTGTCCGGAGCGGTGATCAAGGCGGTCGTCTCGATCGGGCTGGC
This sequence comes from Microlunatus sp. GCM10028923, assembly GCF_042666975.1. Lineage (NCBI taxonomy): Bacteria > Bacillati > Actinomycetota > Actinomycetes > Propionibacteriales > Propionibacteriaceae > Microlunatus > Microlunatus sp. GCM10028923. Next base: position 423,473 of record NZ_JBHTFF010000005.1, read on the forward strand.
CCTCACCGGTGGCGGCGTCTGGAGTCTGGTCTGGGGGCAGCTGGCCGGGGCGGCCGTGACGACCGGGCTCTACTGGGTCGTCCATCGGCGCCGGGCGAGTGGCCGGGTGCTGGGCTGGTCGACACCCACCGCGAAGGCCCTGGTGAGCTACGGCCTGCCGATCTCAGGCGTGTCCCTGCTGGCGCTGATCTTGGACAACCTCGACTACTTCGTGATCGGCCGACGGCTCGGCGCCGAGCAGCTCGGCGTCTACACGATGGCGTTCCGGATCCCCGAACTGCTGGTGATCAGCGTCTGCGCGGTGATCGGCCAAGTGCTGTTCTCCAGCTTCGCCCGGGTGCAGGACGATCCGGACGCGTTGCGCCGGGAATACCTTGCGGTGACAGCCACCGTCGCCGCGCTGGCCGTACCGGTCGGGGTCGGGCTGGCCGCCACCGCGCCGGAGATCGTCACCGTCGTGCTGGGGCCACGGTTCGGCGAGGCCACCACGCCACTCCGCCTGCTCGGCCTCTGCGCCGCCGTCTACGCCTTGAGCTTCCACGCCGGCGAGGTGTACAAGGCGACCGGGCGGACCCGGCTGATGATCATCCTCTCGGTGATCCGGTTGATCATCTTCGCGCCGGCCCTGTGGTGGGCAGCCGGCCACTCGATCGTCGCTGTCGCCGGCACCCTGCTCGGCCTGCAGTTGATCTTCACGTTGGTACGGCTGGGGTTGATCAGATCCGTGCTCGGGCTGCGGATCGCCGACCAGTGGCACGCGATCTGGCCGGCCCTGCTCGCGGCCGGTCTGGCCGGTGGCGCGGTGTTCGGGCTCTCCCGGCTGGTCACCCCGGTGCTGTCGACCGGCCCTCGGTTGGTGATCTTGGCGATGACCGGGGCGGCGCTCTATCTGATCCTGCTGACCCGGTTCGACCGGACCGCGGTGTCGCGGCTGCGCAGGCTGGCCGGGGCTCGACGGGGCGAGCGATGACGAGCCACTCGGATCGGCTGGCCGGGATCGAGGTGTGGCTGGCCGGGCTGGCAGCGCCCGGCACCGGGACCGTGTTGATCATGGACCGGACGGCCTCGGCCCGCAGCCTGCACCGGTCGCTCGCGACGGCCACCGGGCCGGCTCTGGTGCTCGGCCCGACCGGTCGGCCGTACCGGCCGCCCACCGGCTGGGACCTGGTGGCCAGGTACGGGGTCTTCGGCCCGGTCTCCGAGCCGCAGTGGCTGGTCCGGCTGGACCTGCCCGGGGCCCGCGCCTGGTTCGCCGACAGCGTCCGGCCCGCCTGGGGCCTGCCGGGCCGGGTCGCACGTCGCCTCGGCCGCTGGCCCGCCGCGGCTCGCTGGGCCTTCCACGGCACGGCGGCGCTGCTCGTACCCGAGGACGGTCCGCGGGACCGCTGGGCCGGTCCGGCCGGGCTCACCGGGCCGGCCGGCCCGCCGATCGCCCTGGCCACCGGCACCGGGGCGACGAGCGGCCGGCTCGTGATCAGCTACGGAGACCCGACCGGCCGGCCGGCCCGGCACGTGAAGCTCGGGCCGGTCGGGCAGGCCCGGCCGCTCCGCTCCGAGCGCGAGGTCCTGGTCCGACTGGCCGGCACGCCCGGTGTCCCCGCGGCTGCGGGCACCGCATCCAACGAGGTCTGGTACGCCTCCGGACAAGATCATCTTCCAGGCGTCTCGCTGCAGCGGCACTGGTCCGGCGGCGTCGACCGAATCCCCGGAATCGCCGCGGTGCTGGACTGGCTGGCGACCACGACCGCTCCGCGCGGCCTGGTTCACGGCGACCTGTGGCCGGCGAACGTGCTGCTCGGCCCGGCCGGCATCGGCGTCGTCGACTGGGAGGCCGCCGGGCCGGGCGATCCGCTGCTCGATGCGGTCTTCTTCCTCGTCACCGCGGATCCGGCGGCCGACGCCGACCCGGTCGCCGCCACGGTACGGGCGCTGACCGCTCCGGCCGCCGGCGCCGGGCTGGGCCGGTTGCTGGCCGCGACCGGCCGGCCCGGACTGGCCGGCGCCGAACTGCGGACCGAGCTGCTGGCGGCCCTGACGACGATCGCCGCCAGGTCAGGACCGGGCGGCCGGCCGGATCCGGACCGCCGGTCCCGCTGGCTGGCCGGCCGGGACGCGCTGGCCGCCGCCGGTCAACGCCCGTAGTCCTTCGGCATCGCCTGCAGCCGCTGCCAGGGGAACCCGTCCATCAGGTCGTACTTGTCGTAGCGATCAAGCCGCAGCAGCCCGGTCCAGGGATCGGTCCCGGTACGCGTCTTCTGCGCCAGGCCGCTCTCCGTGACGACGCCGACCGCGGCGCTCTGGTCGACGACGATGAAGCCGTACTCCTGCGCGGCTCGGGCGACCATCCGCCCGAACGGGCTCAGCGACAGGCTGTCCACGTCGATCGCCGGGTCCAGCCGGAACAACTGGCCCTCCATCGGGGCGTTCGGGTCGTCGCTCCGGCCGTCGGTCCGGTTGGCCGGCCAGCTGTACGCGTCGGCCCGTACCGTCGGCACCACCAGGCTCATCGCGTGGCCGATCCGGCCGGCCCGTACCTCGGCCATGGTGATCATGGAACCGGCCAGCGCCAGGCCGGACCCGGCGGCGCCGGTGCCGTCCGGGAAGGACCCGGAGGACCGGCTCACGTCGTCGATCCGGCCGCCCCAGCAGGCCTGCCAGCCGGACTCGGTCCGTTCCGCACGCCACAGTTCCCAGAGCTGGTCGGTGTCCGGGGCGTAGATCGACAGGTGCCGGTCGTCGCCCGCGGCGGGCAGCGCGCCGGCCGGGATCGGCACCGAACTCAGCGCGGCCGTGAAGACGGGTGGGATGATCCCGTCGCCGTAACAGTCGGCGAACCGGACCGGCACCCGCGGGGTCCCCGGCGGCACCCGGTAGAACGACACGTTCCACCGCTCGAAGCTCACCCCGGCACCGCGGTCACGCGCGTCCCGGGCCAGCACCTCCACGGCACCGCCGTCGCCGGCCGCGGCCCGCCGGATCGACCTGGTGAAGATGCCGCCGGCGCCGAACAAGTTCTCCGCACCGGCCGCCATCGAAGGCGCGGCCGGCGGCGGCGACGAGCTACCGCCGGGCCGAGTCGGACGCGGCGGCGGGGTGGCGGGACCGGACGGATCAGCAGGCGGTGCGCTGGTCGGGATCCGCCGCGCGGTGAGCTTCTCCGGATTCCGCGGCGTCGGCGTGGGTGGCACAGCCGGTGTCGACGGTGCCCGGCTCGGGCCGCCGGGAGCAGGCGGCTGGGCCGTGCCGTGCGACGCGCTCCGCCCGGCGGTCGGCGCCGATGCGGTACGGCTCTCCCCCGCCACCGGTGCCAACCGATCCCGTTCGGTCGTCCCGCACGCGGCCCCGCCGACGGTGATCGTCGCGGCCAGCAACACCGCGCCGAGTCCCCGAGCCGTCATGGGCCGAGCGTAGCCCTCGTTCCTCCCGCCCGGGCACGGAATCCGGACCTCAGGTCAGGGAGGCCTCCACCTGCGGGACGACCACCAGACCGTCGTTGGCGTCGTCCACGTCGAAGGTGATCGTCTCGCCGTCGCCGAGTTCGCCGGCCAGCACCCGCCGGGCCAGTTGATCTTCGATCGTGGACTGGATCAGCCGGCGCAGCGGCCGGGCGCCGTAGACCGGGTCGAAGCCGGTCAGGGCCAGCCAGTCCTTCGCTCCCTGGGTCACCTCGACGGAGATCCGGCGGTCGGCCAGCCGCTGGTTCAGTCGGTGCAGGTTGATCTCGACGATCTTGGCCAGGTCCTCGGTGCCGAGGGCGTCGAACAGTACGACCTCGTCCAGCCGGTTCAGGAACTCGGGCTTGAAGGAGCCCCGGACGATGCCCATCACGGCGTTCCGCTTGGACTCCGCGTCCAGGGTCTGGTCGGCCAGGAACTGCGATCCCAGGTTGGAGGTCAAGATCATGATCACATTCCGGAAGTCGACGGTACGGCCCTGGCCGTCGGTCAGCCGGCCGTCGTCGAGCACCTGCAACAGGATGTCGAAGACCTCGGCGTGGGCCTTCTCGACCTCGTCGAGCAAGATCACCGAGTACGGCCGGCGGCGGACCGCCTCGGTCAGCTGGCCACCCTCCTCGTACCCGACGTAGCCGGGCGGGGCACCGACCAGGCGAGCCACCGAGTGCTTCTCGGAGTACTCGCTCATGTCGATCCTGATCATGGCCTGCTCGTCGTCGAAGAGGAACTCCGCGAGCGACTTGGCCAGCTCGGTCTTGCCGACGCCGGTCGGGCCGAGGAACAGGAACGATCCGGTCGGCCGGTTCGGGTCGGAGATGCCGGCCCGCGAGCGCCGTACCGCATCGGAGACGGCGCGCACCGCGGCCCGCTGACCGATCAGTCGTTCCCCCAGCCGGTCCTCCATGCTGAGCAGCTTCTCGCTCTCGCCCTCCAGCAGCCGGCCGACCGGGATCCCGGTCCAGCTGGACACGACCTCGGCGATGTCGGACGCGCCGACCTCCTCCGAGACCATCGGCTTGGCCTGCTTCTCCGGCTCGCTGGCGGACTCCAGTTCCTTTTCCAGGGCAGGGATCTCGCCGTAACTGAGCTCACTGGCGCGGACCAGGTCGCCGTCCCGCAGCGCCCGGTCGGCGGCACCGCGCAGCTCGTCGATCTTCTCCTTCAGTTCACCGACCCGGTTCAGGCCCTGCTTCTCGGACTCCCACCGGGTTTCCAGGCCGCGCAGGTTCTCCTCGGCGTCGGCCAGTTCCTCCCGCAGCCGCTGCAGCCGGTCGGCGCTGCCGGGGTCGGTCTCCTTCTCCAGCGCGAACTGCTGCATCTTCATCCGCTCCACGCCGCGACGAAGTTGATCAATCTCCTCCGGAGAGGAGTCGATCTCCATCCGCAGCCGGGAGGCGGCCTCGTCGATCAGGTCGATCGCCTTGTCCGGCAGCTGCCGGGAGGTGATGTAGCGGTGCGACAGCGAGGCCGCGGCGACCAGGGCGGAGTCGGTGATCGCGACCTTGTGGTGCCCCTCGTACCGCTCCCGCAGGCCGCGCAGGATCGCGATCGTGTCCTCGACGCTCGGCTCGCCGACGAAGACCTGCTGGAACCGTCGCTCCAGGGCCGGATCCTTCTCGATCCGTTCCCGGAACTCGTCCAGCGTGGTCGCGCCGATCATCCGCAGTTCGCCGCGGGCCAGCATCGGCTTCAACATGTTGCCGGCATCCATCGAGGAGTCACCGCTGGCGCCCGCGCCGACCACCGTGTGCAGCTCGTCGATGAAGGTGATGATCTGGCCCTCGGCGTCCCGGATCTCGTTCAGGACGGCCTTCAGCCGCTCCTCGAACTCGCCGCGATACTTGGCCCCCGCCACCATCGAGGACAGGTCGAGCGACATCAGCCGGCGACCCTTCAGCGAGTCGGGCACGTCGCCGGCGACCAGCCGCTGGGCCAGACCCTCGACCACGGCCGTCTTGCCGACGCCGGGCTCACCGATCAGCACCGGGTTGTTCTTGGTCCGCCGGGCCAGCACCTGCACCACCCGCCGGATCTCGCCGTCGCGGCCGATCACCGGGTCGAGCTTGCCCTCCCGGGCGGACGCGGTCAGGTCGACGGCGTACTGCTCCAGGGCCGAGGACGTACCCTCGGCCTCCGCGCTGGTCACCCGCTTGCTGCCCCGGCTCTCGTTGAACGCGGTGATCAACTTCTCCGACGTCGCACCGAGATCGGTCAAGATCTTCTTCGCCGCGGAATCCACCGCAGCCAGGGAGATGAGCAAGTGCTCGGTGGCGACGAAGGAGTCGCCGAGCTGCTCGGCCCGGTTCTCCGAGTCGGCCAGCACCCGGGCCAGGGCACCGGAAAGCTGCGGCTGGCTCACCGACGCACCGCTGGCCGAAGGCAGCTTCGCGATCGCCCCGCGGGCCGCGGCGTCGACCACCTGGGGGTCGGTGCCGACCGACGCGAGCAGCGGCCCGACCGTGTTGTCGGGCACCATCAGCAGGCCGTGCAGCAAGTGCTGCGGCTCCGCGCTCGGGTTGCCCGAGGTCAGCGCGTTCCGCAACGCGGCCGAGACCGCGTCGCGGCTCTTGGTGGTGAGCTTGTTGGTGTCCATTCGTGGGTTGTACTCCTGTGCAGCGACCTAGTTGAGTCTTCCGGGCTCAACTTTACGACGCCAGGCAAGGAGGATCAACAAGGTTGAGCGTGATCCGCTCAACTTTCGGTCAGCCCTTCCGGTCGCCGCTCTCGGGCGGCGCGGTCGTCCCCCGACGACGGGCCAGCAGGACGACCAGGACCACGAAGGCGATGGTCGGCAGCAGGGTGACGGTGATGATGATGAGTTCGGTCGGTCCGGGGAACGCCAGCGGAACCACGATGCGACTCCTCAGGTCGGGGCCAGGGGATGACCCCATTGTCGTCGACCGGCGGCTCGGCACCAGGACCTCGATCGGGCCATGACATGATCACCGGCATGACGACGGGCTACCTCGCGCCGCTGCGCGAGCTCCTGGAACGACCCTGGCCCGACAACCGGACGGTCAACCTCGTCTTCCACGGGCACAGCGTCCCGTCCGGCTACTTCGACACCCCGTCCGTACGTACCCTGCAGAGCTATCCGCAGCTGGTGCTGGAGGAGTTGTGCGGGCGCTTCCCGTACGCGGTGATCAACACGATCGTGACCGCGATCGGTGGCGAGCACTCCGCGGCCGGCGCCGCCAGGTTCGACGCCGTTCTTGATCATCGGCCGGACGTGATCTTCATCGACTACGCCCTGAACGACCGGACCATCGGGCTCGACCAGGCGCGGGAGTCATGGACGTCCATGATCATCCGGGGCCAACAGGCCGGTGCCCGGGTCGTCCTGCTGACCCCGTCCGCGGATCAGCGGTCCGCACTGCTGGACCCCGAAGATGATCTTGCTCGGCACGCCGAGCAGGTCCGCGGGCTGGCCGCCGAGCACGAGACCGGGCTGATCGACAGCTACGCCGCCTTCCAGGCCGCGGTTCTCGACGGCGTACCGCTGGAGTCGTTGATGTCGCACGTCAACCATCCGAACGAGGCCGGTCACCGGCTCATCGCCGAGGCGGCCCGGCGGATTTTCTGACCGGGACGTGAAGCGCAGGTAAAAATTCTGCCCAGTTCCTCCAGGTCTCGACAATTGATGACCGCCCTGGCAGGATCGACCACGGATCACGGATCCATAACGGGGGCTCGGGGGTCAGTTTCATCGATCAACGACGACCAGGAGGTCCGATGTTCAACGGACGACGCGTCAACTTCCGCTCACTCGCCGTCGCCGGCGCCTTCGTGCTGGCTCTGATCGGCACCGCCATGGCCGCGCCGGCCGCGACCGCCCAACCACGCGAGCTTCCGGCCGCAGCCGACGGCGTGATCCGGGCCAACGAGGAGGCCGCCTTCAAGTACTTCGTCGGCAAGGGGCTCACCCCGGTCCAGGCCGCCGGCGTCGTCGGCAACCTCGACCAGGAGTCCTACATGGACCCGACCATTCACCAGATCGGCGGCGGCCCCGGGCGCGGCCTGGCCCAGTGGAGTGCCGGCGGCCGCTGGGACACCTACCCCGGCGACAACCTGGTCGAGTTCGCCAACAACGCCGGCGTCGACCGCTACGGCCTGCAGGTGCAGCTCGACTTCGTCTGGTACGAGCTGACCGAGTTCTCCTACTACGGGCTGGCCCAGCTGCGGGCTGCGACCACGATCGAGGCAGCCGTGGTCGCGTTCCAGGACAAGTACGAGGGCTGCGGCACCTGCCACACCGATCGCCGGATCGCCTACGCCCAGGACGCGTACAACCTCTACACCTGACCGTCCACCGGCGTCACGGGTTGGCCGCGATCAGGGTGTCCGCGGCAGCCGTACGGACGTGCAGCGTGCGCCGGCCGGTCCGATGGGTCCGGACCAGGCCGGCAGCGCGCAGCGCGGTGAGGTGCTCCGAGGCCGTACTCACCGAGAGTTCGACCCGGGCGGCCGCCTCGGTGGTGGACAGCGGGGCCTGCAGCGCGGCGAGCAGCCGGGCCTTCGACCGGCCGATCACCTCCTCCAACGCGCCGGCCGCCGGCGGGTCCTGATCGGCCCACAGCGTGCCGACACCGCGGCACGGGAACGCCAGCTGAGCGGTCTGCTCGTCGGCGATCACCAGCACCGTCGGCCAGACGAAGACGCTCGGCACCAGGCACAGCCCGCCGCCCTCGAGGTCGTGGGCGCCGAGACACCTCGTGCCGGACACGGTGAGTTGCCGGCCGTCCCAGACCACCCGTTCGTGCAGGTCGTTCAACAGCGACGAGGTCCCCTCGGCGGCCTGCTGCCTGGACCGGTGGAACACCTCGGCGTCGGCCAGCGCCGACACCCGTGACCAGGACGGGGCCAGCGCGACCTCCCAGTAGGCGGCGACGGCCTCGGCCACCCGGGCGAGCCAGGTCCCCGGGTCGTCGGCCATCGCCTGCAGCCGCGGACTCCACCGATCCCTGAGGTACGTCAGCTGGGCCCGGACCACCTCGGGCGGCGTACCGGCCAGCCGTTCGAGCTCCGCCGCCAGCGCCGGCTCGAGCGACGTGGGCGGCGGGGTCAGCAGGTCGGGCATGTAGTGCCCCTGAGCGCCGGACCCGACCAGCTCGCCGAGCAGGGCGAACGCCGCTCCGACCGGCTCCGGGACCCGGGCCAGCAGCCGGTCGAGCTCGGGACGGACCCGGCGGATCCAGGGCCGGTGGACGCCGTGGCCGGCCGGGTTCCGCAGCACCCGGATGCTGGCGACCGTCTCCCACAGGCAGGACCGGCCGAACCGGACCCGGGCCGCGTCCTGCGCGGTGAAGCCGATGGTGCGGGACACGGGCCGATCCTCGGGTTCGGGAATTTCCGAATCATTATCGGCCGCCGGCGCCCGCGGACATAGTGATCGCCGTGACGAGCACTCAGCACCAGCAGGCCGAGGAGTTCCACCGGCTGCACGACGACTTCCTGATCCTGCCCAACGCCTGGGATCCGCCCAGCGCCCGGATGGTCGCGGCGGCCGGAGCGGCCGCGGTGGCGACGACCAGCGCCGGGGTCGCCTGGAGCCGCGGCCTGGCCGACGGGAGCGGGCTGGACCGGGCGACCGCGCTCGACGCCGCAGCCCGGATGATCAGCGCCGTCACGATCCCGGTCACGGTCGATCTGGAGGGCGGCTATCCCGGCGAGCCTGGCGGGGTCGAGGCCGCCGTCGCGGGCGTCATCGAAGCCGGGGCCGTCGGGATCAACCTCGAGGACGCCGCCGCCGGGCTACTGCTCCCGGCCGCGGACCACGCCGAGACGCTGCGCCGGGTCCGGGCCGTGGCGGACGCCGCCGGGATCAGGCTGTTCCTGAACGCGCGGATCGACACCTTCCTGCTGGCCCCGGCCGGCAGCGCCGGACCGGACCTGGTGGCGGCGACGATCGAGCGGGCCCGCGCCTTCGTCGAGGCCGGTGCCGACGGCGTCTTCGTTCCCGGCGTCACCGATCCCGCGCTGGTCCGGGACCTGGTCGCCGGCGTACCCGCGCCGCTCAACCTGATGGTCGGCCGGGGTACGGTCCCGCTGGCGCGCTACGCCGAGCTCGGGGTGCGCCGGATCAGCGCCGGCCCGACGCTCACCCTGAGCGCGTACCGGCAGGTGCGGGACTGGGCCGGCGCGATGTTGGCCGGCTCCCTCGAGGACGTACCGGAAGGGATCGAGATGGGTCCGCTCCAGGCCGGACCGGTCCGCTGACTCAGTAGCCGGGGTGGTCGCTCAGCGCGGTGTTGATGATCGTCAGCAGGTACATCCGGTCACCGCGGTTGCGGGCGACCTCGCAGGCGAAGTGCAGATCGCTGGTCTCGATCCGGTCCCAGGCCAGGCGGTGGCCGGACTCGGCGAGCAGCTGAGCGAAGAACTCCCGCTGCGAGCGACCGTTGCCCTCCCGGAACGGATGCGCGTAGTTCAGCAGGTCGTAGAGCTCCGCGAGCTCCCGGCCCAGGTGCGGCGGCGGCATCTGCCGCAGCCGGTCGGTCCGGGCGATCCGTTGCGCCACCCGGGCGACCAGCGTCGGAATCTCCCGCGGCGGCAGGAACGGGTGACCGACGCCCTTGGTCAGGCCCACGGTGCGCAGCTCACCGGCCCACGGGTAGACGTCCTGGAAGAGTTGCCGGTGCAGGTTCCGGACATGATCAAGGTCGTACGTGTGCGGGACCAGGCCCGGATCCTCGCGGAGTTCGGCGAACCGGTATTCCAGCAGGTCGTTCTCCGCGGCCCGGAGTTCCTCGTCGCTGGTGGCGCCGACCAGATTGCGCAACACCGTGTGCTCGGGCGGGATCAGGTAGCCGCGCCAGCGTTCCTCGTCGTCGCCGACGGTCCAGGGATCGGGCCGGCTCAACCGAGACCGTAGCGGGCCCGGACGCGCTCGCCGAGCTGATCGATGTCGATCTCGCCGCGTACGTAGGCGTCCTGGTCGGCGCGGGTCTCCTCGGTGCTGCGCGAGCCCTCGAGTTCGGAGGTACGGCGCGCGTCCGCGATCGCCCGCCGACGGCGGGTGGTGTCCAGCTTCGCCCTGAGCACGGCGTTACTCCCTTCGCTCCTCCCAGGCTACCGCCGCCCGGCCCTCGGATCAGGAAACGGCGGCGGCCGAGGTGGGCGCGATGTTGTGGTTCAGGTGGAACACGTTGTCGGGATCCCAGGTGTCCTTGAGCGCCTGCAGCCGGACCAGCTTCGCGGAGCCGTACGCCTGCTGCACGCCGGCCGCGCCCTCGTCGGTGAGCGCGTTGACGTAGACGCCGCTCGCGAACGGGGCCATCGCGGCACCGTAGCGGCGGGCGGCCGCGATCCGTTCCTCGTCCTCGGCCGGATCGGTCCAGCGGGCGGCGGCGACGAACTCGACGAACGTGTCCCGCTGGCTGAACGCCGTCGCCTCGTCGGGCACGTCGGCGATCGCTCCGCCGTACACCTGGAAGCTGGCGTACGGCAGCCCGGCGCCGGTGCCGTCGGCCGTGCCGCGGCCGAGGAACGCGGCGATCGCGTCGTCGGGCAGCTCGGTGCAGTACTGGCCCTTCCAGTAGCGGCGCTGGGCCGGCGCCTCCAGGTCGTAGTCGTCCTGCTGCTGCAGTTCCAGGTACGAACTCCGGCGGACCTGCTCGGCCAGCGGCCGGCCGATCGACCGGAGGCTCGCGAGCAGCTCGTCGTACCCGGTCAGCGGGCCGACCCAGACGAAGCCGAGGACCACCTGCGGGACACCGTCGACGTCGCCGAGCCAAGCGGTCGGGGTGGCCTGCCGCGGTGCGGTCAGGGCCAGTTCGCGCCAGCCCCGGAACGCGTCCGCGGCCCGGTCCAGCGGGAAGGTCAGCAGGGCCTGCACGGTCGGGTCGACGATCGGGTGCAACTGGAACTCGAAGGTGGTGACCACGCCGAAGTTGCCGCCGCCACCGCGCAGGCCCCAGTAGAGGTCCGGGTGCTCGGTCTCGCTGGCCCGGACGATCCGGCCGTCGGCCGTGACCACCTCGAAGGACAGCACGTTGTCGCAGGTCAGCCCGTGCTGTCGGGCCAGCCAGCCCATCCCGCCGCCGAGGGTGAGACCGCCGACGCCGGTGTGGGAGACGTTGCCGGCCGTGGTGGCCAGTCCGTGCGGCTCGCCGGCCTGGTCCAGGGCACCGAGCAGGGCGCCGCCCTCGACCCAGGCCCGGCGCCGGGCCGGGTCGACGGTCACCTGGTTCATCGGGGTCAGGTCGACGACCAGCCCGTCGTCCGGGATCGCGTGGCCGACGATGCTGTGGCCGCCGCAGCGGATGCCCAGCTCGAGGTCGTGTTCGCGGGCGTAGCGGATGGCGGAGACGACGTCGTCCGGGCCGGTGCAGCGCACGATCAGCCGCGGCCGGCGATCGACCATCGCGTTCCAGACCCGCCGGGCCCGGTCGTAGTCCTCGTCGCCCTCGACGAGGACGACCCCGCCGAGCTGGTCCTGCAGGGTCGTCACCTCGGGCGATCGGGACATCAGTGCGGTTCCTTCCGGAGGTGGGCGTACGGCCTCTCGGAATCTACCGGCCCGGACGGTCGCGCGTGGGCCGTCGGCCGGATCGGGGTCCCACGATCCGCGCCACCGTCACGCCGCCGCCACACCCTCGACGGCGACGATCCGGCCGTGGTCGAGGCGGATGACCTGATCCGCGCGGGCCAGCGTGGCCGGACGGCTGGTGATCACCAGCAACGTCAGTCCGGGTACGGTTGCCAGCCGCTTCCCCAGGTCACGCTCGGTCTCCACGTCGAGGGCGTTCGACACGTCGTCCAAGATCAACAACCGGGGCCGCTGCGCCAGCGCACGGGCGATCGCGGTGCGCTGCGCCTGGCCGCCGGAGAGCCGGACGCCCCTGGGCCCGATCCTGGTCTCCAGGCCGGATTCCAGCTCCGCCACGTCACGGTCCAGGACCGCGGCCCGCAGCGCATCCGGTAGGACGTCGTCGTCGCGTCCGAGCAGCAGATTCCTGCGCAGTGTCTCGCTGAACAGGTGCGGCAGCTGCGGGGCGTAGGCCGACCGCGGCGGTGTGAAGAAGCCGGCCGGGTCGTCGACCCGGGATCCGTTCCAGGTCACCGTGCCGGCCCGGCTCGGCAGCAGGCCGAGGACGGCCCGGACCAGGGTGGTCTTGCCGGCGCCGGCGGGGCCGGTGATCGCGGTGACCGTGCCGCCGTCGAGGCTCAGGTCGATGTCGTACACGCCGCGACCGGACGGGTGGACCGCGGTAAGGCCGGCGACCGTGAGCCGGTGCAGCGGCGGCGCGACAACTGACCCGGCCGGCTCGGCTTCGGCAGAGTTCAGCGGCCGGTGCGCGACCAGCGCGGCGCGGCCCGCGGGCGGCAGCAGCACTGCCATCCGGTCCAGGGCGACGGCTGCCTGCTGATGACGGGTGATCAGGCGGCCCAGGTAGTAGGGCAGCCAGACCAGATTGCCGAGGTAGGCCACGAACAGGGCGAGCTCGCCCACCGTGAGGCTGCCGGTAGGCACCGCGGTCACGGCGAGCAGCAGGACCACGCCTACGGCCAAGTCGATCATGAATCGGTTGACGCTGCCCAGGACGGGCGTCACCAGCTGGTCCCGCAGCCTGGTCCGGCGCCGGTGCTCGTTGAGCCGGCTGAGCCGGGCCAGAATCCCACCGGACGCCTGCGCGGACTTCACCGCCAGCACCGAGCCGAACGTCTCGGCGAGCAGGCTGGTCACCGCTGCATCCGCCGCCCGGAAGGCCCGCCTGGCCCGGCCGACCCGAGGCCGGACCAGCCGGGCCAGGCCGACCACCATGATCAACGGCAACCCGGCCGCGACGGCGATCACCGGCTCGGCCAGCAGCATGATCAACACCGATCCCGTGGCGAGAATGATCTTGGCCGCGACATTCATGGCCGTGTCCAGGAGCGCCAGCAGGTCGTCGACGTCGTCGCGGACCCGGCTGAGGGCGTCGCCGGGCGAGGCCGCGGGCCGGCCCGCATCGGGACCCCCGCTCCGCCACTGCGCGCGGAGCAGGTTCAGCCGGAGCAGGCCGCGCAGCTGCTGGGTGGTCCTGGCTCGGACGACCCCGGCCCACATGATCACCAGCCGCGCGGCCTCGGCCCCCGCCAGCAGCGCGATGATCGCGACCGCGTCGAGGCCGGCCGGGCGAGATCCCGTGAGCGCGTCGAAGACCTGCTGCAACAGCCAACCGGTGAGCAACAACAGGCCGTTCCAGGTCACCAGTTGGAGGAAGCTCAGCAGGAACAGCCCCGGTCGGTAGCGGGCCAGCCGGGCGATCGCGCGCCACGGCGTCAGCGGGACCGGGGTCGCGGTGATCATGGCAGAACCCCGTCTGCCGCGGTACGGAGCAGCCCGACGAACCGGCCGGCCGGCGCGGCGACGAGTGACCGCCGCTCGCCGTACTCGACGATCCGGCCCGCGTCCAGGACCGCGATCTGGTCGGCTCGCTCCAGGGTGCTCAACCGGTGGGCGATCACCACCGCCGACCGCTCGGCCAGCAGTCGGTCGACCGCCCGTTCGATCCGCAGCTCCGTCACCGGGTCGAGCCGGGACGTCGCCTCGTCCATGATCACCAGACCTGGGTCGCGGAGGAACGCCCGGGCGAACGCGATCAACTGCGCCTCGCCCGCCGAGACCCCGGCGCCACCCGGCTCGAGCCTGCTGTCCAGACCGGCCGGAAGCGACCGCAGCCAGGGTTCCAGACCGAGATCGCCCAGGATGTCGATCATGGTCCGCTCGCGTGCGGGGTGACTGCCGAAGAGCGTGAGGTTCTCCCGGACCGTGGCCTGGAACAGCTGGACGTCCTGGGTGACCAGCGTGATCCGTCGCCGGAGATCGGCCAGGCTCACCGTACCCAGCTCGACGCCGCCGACCCGGATCGTGCCGCCGGTCGGGTCCTGCAGTCGGACGAGCAGCCGCGCGAGGGTGGTTTTGCCGGCGCCGGTGTGACCGACCAGGCCGAGCACGGAGCCGGGCTCCAGCTCGAGGTCCAGACCGTGCAGCACCCGGCCCCGTCCGGGGTAGGCGAAGTGCACGCGGTCCAACCGCAGGGCCAGCGGCCCGGTCGGCAGTGTCGTCCGGCCGCCGGAGCGGATCGCCGGCCGGAGGGCCAGCAGTTCTCCGATCCGGGCGAATCCCGCAATGGCCTGCTGGGCCAGTTGCTGCTGCTCGGCGATCGCATCCAACGGGTCCCGCAGCAGGCTCGTGTAGCGGAACAGCAGATAGACGACGCCGAGGCTGATCATGCCGGCCTGATACAGCAGGGCGCCGCCGAGCAGGCTCAGCACGGTACCGGCCGCGAACACTCCGCCGGTGATCATCCAGGTCGTCCGGCTGGCGGTCGCCGACCGGAGGCCGGCCTCGAGCAAGCGAGCCTGAGCCGCCCGGAACCGGCCGAGCTGGTAGCCACCGCCCGCGTTCGCGCGGAGATCCTCCGTGCCGCGCAGGCCTTCCTCGATCACGCCGACCAGGTCGGCCGACGCGGCCCGCTGTTCGATCGCCGACGGTACGGCGAGGTGCCGCAGCTTCATGATCACGACCGCTGCGATGATCACGAACGCGAGCATGGCGAGGCCGATCCGCCCATCGTCCAGCAGCACCAGGGTGAGCACGCCGAGCAGCGTGATCACGTTGCCGACCACCTGAACGAGGAAGGAGGACAGGAACGCCGACAGGGCGCCGGCGTCGCCGTCGGTGCGCTCGATCAGTTCGCCGGGCGTCTGCCCGTCGTGGAAGGAGAGATCAAGATCGAGGACGTGCGCGGTGACCCGCTCGCGCAGCGCGTCGGCCGCGCCGAGGGCGACCCGGCTGCTGGCCATTCCCGCGGCGAGGCTGAGCGCCTGCTGGGCCAGTGCGGCCGCGAGATAGCCGGCGGCCAGCAGGCCGAGCATCGAGACGGAAGCGCCGGTGATCGCGGCGTCGATGAACAGCCGGACCACCTGCGGCCCGACCAGTGGTGCGCCGGCGCTGATCATGATCAGCAGCCCCAGCCCCGCGAGCCGGCCGGGACGGTCCTGCGCCAGGACGCCGATCAGGCTGCGGAACGTCGGCCACGTCGCGGTGGCCCGATCGACTGCGGCGGTCGCGGGCGGGCTCGGGCGCCGGCACCGGCGCCCCCGCTCGGGGAACATGCCACCAGCGTGTGACGCCCCACCGGCGTCGTCCACGACGCGTACCCCACGGCTCCCGCCATCGGCGGGACCCGAGGCTCAGCGGCCGGGAAGCGCGCGCGGTGGCCGTCGGCCGGACCGGCCGAGATGCACCCCGCCGATCGGGTCGGCGGTGAACACCCGGCGGGCCGTGGAGCTGGTCCGGTCGGAGGCGAGCAGCGCGGCGAGCTCGTTCACCCGTGCGCGCAGCTCCTCGACCTCGTTCTCCAGTTCGAGGATCCGTCGGATCCCCTCCAGGTTGATCCCCTCGTCCTGGCTGAGCCGCTGGATCAGCCGCAGCTTGGCGATGTCGCGGGCCGAGTACCGGCGGCCCCGGCCCGCCGTGCGGCGCGGCGAGACGAGGCCCATCCGGTCATAACTGCGCAGGGTCTGCGGATGCATCCCGGCCAGGCCGGCGGCCACCGAGATCACGAACACGGGTGCGTCGTTGTCGATCCGCTGGGGAAGGTTCGCGCCCATCGTCGATCACCCGCCGGTCCCGGCGGCCTCGGCGAGCAACCGGGCCCTGGGGTTGGCCGGGCCCAGGGCGTTGGCGTACGACTCGAGGGCCTGCCGGGCCGCGTCGTCGAGCTGGTCCGGGACCACGACCTCGACGGTGACCAGCAGGTCACCCTTGGTGCCGTCCCGTTTGCTCGACCCGCGGCCGCGGACCCGGAAGGTGCGCCCGTTCGGCGTGCCGGCCGGGATCTTCAGCCGGACCGGCGCGGCGCCCAGGGTGGGCACCTCGATCTCCGCGCCCAGCGCCGCCTCCGGGAAGGTGACCGGCGCCGTCAGGGTCAGGTTGTCCCCGCTGCGCCCGAAGATCGGGTGCGGCCGGACGTGCACCACGACGTAGAGATCACCTGCGGCGCCGCCGTTCTCGCCGGCTCCGCCGCGGCCCTTCAGCCGGATCCGCTGGCCGTCGGTGACGCCGGCCGGGATCCGTACCTGCATCGACTTGGTCGACTTGCCGCGGCCGGAGCCGTGGCAGACCGGGCACGGGTCGTCGACCACCATGCCCCGGCCCCGGCAGTCCCGGCACGGCTCGGTGACCGCGAAGACGCCGCCCGAGGTGGAGGTCTGCATGCCGCTGCCCTCACAGGTCGGGCAGACCCGCGGCACGGTGCCGGCCTTCGCGCCGGTGCCGTGGCAGGCCCCGCAGGCGGCGTCGGACACCATCTGCATGGCGACCGTCACGCCGTCCACGGACTCGGTGAAGTCGATCGACACCTCGCCCTCGACGTCGCTGCCCCGGCGCGGACCACGGGTGGTCGTGGTCCGGGTCCGGGTCGCGTTGCCGCCGAACAGCCCACCGAAGAGGTCACCGATCCCGCTGTCGCCGGCGTTGCGGAACAGGTCGTCCACCGACGGCCCGCCCTGACCGCCGCTGCGCGGGAACCGGAAGCCGCCGTTGCCGAACAGGCGGCGGGCTTCGTCGTACTCCTTGCGCTTGGCCGTGTCAGACAGCACGTCGTTGGCCTCGGAGATCTCCTTGAACTTGCGTTCGGCCTCGGAGTTGCCGGGGTTGGCGTCGGGATGGTTCTCCCGGGCCAACTTCCGGTACGCCTTCTTGATCTCCTCGGGCTTCGCGTCGGAGGAGACGCCGAGGACCTTGTAGTAGTCCTTCTCGAGCCAGTCCTTCGTGCTCACCGACGACCCCCTCCTCCGCTGTTCGCTTCCATGATCATCCCGCGAATACCGGAAGGATCAGGCATCCGGTTGCTGATCTTGACCCTGTTGATCTTGACCGGGCGCCTCGGCCGCCGCGTCGCCGTCCGGCGGATCCGCCACCGCGACCCGGGCCGGCCGGATCACCCGGTCGCCGATCTTGTAACCCGGCTGCAGGATCTCCACGCAGACCGGGCCGGTGGCCGGCTCGGCGGTGACACCCGGCTGCGCCGGAACGTGCATCAGGGCCTCGTGGATGTGCGGATCGAACGCGTCGCCCTTGCTGCCGAAGGCCTCGAGGCCGTACTTGCCGGCGACTCGCTGCACCTCCTCGGCGACCGCCTTGAAGCCACCGGTGAGTTCCTCGTGCTCGCGAGCCGACCGGATGTCGTCGAGGACGCCGAGCAGGTCGCGGAACACGTTCTCGACCGCCACCGCCCGGACCAGGTCACGATCCCGGTCCACCCGGCGCTTGTAGTTGACGTACTCGGCCTGGAGGCGTTGCAGGTCGGCGGTGCGCTCGGCCAGCGCGGTCTTCAGCTCGGTCACCTCACCATTCTGCTCGGTGGCCGCCGGCTGCTCCGCGGGGGCGGGCTCGGCGGTCGGCGCGGACCCGGCGGGAGCCGCGGTCTCCCGCGACTCCCGTACCTCGTAGGTCTCCGGGTCGATCCGACGCTTGTCCCGGATCACCGGGCCTTCGGGCTCAGTCTCTTCGCGGGGATCGACTGGGCTCACTTGGCATCACTCGCGTCGTTCGGCTTCTCCTCGTCGACGATCTCCGCGTCGACGACGTCGTCCTCGGCGGCGCCGGAGGACTGACCGTCCGCGCCGTCCGCCGGAGCGCCGTCGGTCGGCGCGCCGCCCTCGGCCTGCTGCTGCGCCTGAGCGGCCTTGTACATAGCCTCACCCAGCGCGGCGCTGGTCTGGTTCAGCTTGTCGACGGCGGCCTTGACCTTGTCGTTGTCCTCGCCCTCGAGCGCGGACTTCGTCTCGGCGATGGCCTCCTCGACCGGCTTCTTCACGTCGTCGTCGATCTTGTCGGCGTTCTCGCTGAGCAGCTTCTCGGTCCGGAAGACCAGCGCGTCGGCCTCGTTGCGGAGCTCGACCGCCTCGCGGCGCTTCTTGTCCTCCTCCGCGTGCGCCTCGGCCTCCTTGACCATGTTGTTGATCTCGTCCTTGCCCAGGGCCGAGCCGCCGGTGACAGTCATCGACTGCTCCTTGCCGGTGGCCAGGTCCTTCGCGTGGACGTGCACGATGCCGTTGGCGTCGATGTCGAAGGCGACCTCGACCTGCGGCACGCCGCGCGGGGCCGGCGGCAGGCCGGTCAGCTCGAAGTTGCCGAGCGACTTGTTGTCCCGGGCGAAGTCACGCTCGCCCTGGTAGACCTGGATCATCACCGACGGCTGGTTGTCGTCCGCCGTGGTGAACACCTCGGACCGCTTGGTCGGGATCGTGGTGTTGCGCTCGATGATCTTGGTCATCACGCCGCCCTTGGTCTCGATGCCGAGGCTCAGCGGGGTGACGTCGAGCAGCAGGACGTCCTTGACCTCACCCTTCAGCACGCCGGCCTGCAGGCTGGCGCCGAGTGCGACGACCTCGTCCGGGTTGACACCCTTGTGCGGCTCCTTGCCGCCGGTCAGCTCCTTGACAAGATCAACAACGGCCGGCATCCGGGTCGAGCCGCCGACCATGATCACGTGGTCGATCTTGCCGATGGAGATCCCGGCGTCCTCGATCACCGCGTTGAACGGCGCACGGCACCGGTCCAGCAGGTCCTGGGTCAGCCGCTGGAACTCGGCCCGGGTCAGCTTCTCCTCCAGGTGCAGCGGACCGGACTCGCCGAGCGTGATGTACGGCAGGTTGATCTGGGTCTCGCTCGCCGAGGAGAGCTCGATCTTCGCCTTCTCCGCGGCCTCCTGCAGCCGCTGCCGGGCGATCTTGTCCTGGGACAGGTCGGTCCCGTTCTTGTTCTTGAACTGCTTCACCAGCCAGTCGACGACCCGGCTGTCCCAGTCGTCGCCGCCGAGCCGGTTGTCGCCCTTGGTGGCCTTCACCTCGAAGACGCCGTCACCGATCTCCAGCAGGGACACGTCGAACGTGCCGCCGCCGAGGTCGAAGACCAGGATGGTCTGCTCGGTGTCGCCCTTGTCGAGCCCGTACGCCAGCGCGGCGGCGGTCGGCTCGTTGATGATCCGGTCGACGCTCAGGCCCGCGATCTCGCCGGCCTCCTTGGTGGCCTGCCGCTCGGCATCGGAGAAGTAGGCCGGGACGGTGATCACCGCGTTGGTGACCTGCTCGCCCAGGTAGGCCTCGGCGTCCCGCTTCAGCTTCTGCAGCACGAAGGCGCTGATCTGCTGCGGCTTGTAGGTCTTGTCGTCGACGTTCACGGACCAGTCGGTGCCCATGTGGCGCTTCACGGAACGGATCGTCCGGTCGACGTTGGTGACGGCCTGGCGCTTGGCGACCTCGCCGACCAGCACCTCCCCGCC
This sequence comes from Microlunatus sp. GCM10028923, assembly GCF_042666975.1. Lineage (NCBI taxonomy): Bacteria > Bacillati > Actinomycetota > Actinomycetes > Propionibacteriales > Propionibacteriaceae > Microlunatus > Microlunatus sp. GCM10028923. Next base: position 443,205 of record NZ_JBHTFF010000005.1, read on the forward strand.
CTTGGCGAAGGCAACGACCGACGGCGTCGTACGCGAGCCCTCGGCGTTGGGGATGACGGTGGGTTCGCCACCTTCGAGAACCGCGACGACCGAGTTGGTCGTCCCGAGGTCGATACCGACTGCACGAGCCATGGTTGTTTCCTCCGTATGAACTGCTGCAACGCTTGAGTCTTCGGCACTCAACTTAGTTGTTGAGTCGGCCGCACTCAACTATGCAACCGCGTGGTCTCGAACACAAATCGCTTGAGCCGAGGCGACTCAACCCTGTGCGGCTGGCTTCGGATCCGCGACCGCTGCTCGCATCCGCGACTGTTGCAACGGTCGCGTACGCGAGCGACAGTCGCGGGTCAGCGGCGCGACCGTACGAAAGCCAGTACGGCAGCTGACCGCAGGTCCGGGTGCTCCGGGCCGAACCAGGTCGTGTTCCGGCCACGTGACACAAATCTGCAATGCAACGCCTTCTGCTAGCGGTTTTTCGGCTTTCACGGGCCGTTGCATTGCAGATTGAGGACACTCATCGAGCGGCGGGTCATGACGACGGGCGGCGCACGACCGGGCGGCGGCAGCGAGCGCGCTGCGGGGCACCGTCGGCTGGACGGTGGAGGCGGGCGGCGCAGACCCCAGCACCACAGACCGACCGACACACACCGCAGCACCACAGGCGCGACCGGAGACCGGGCCGCGTGGCAATGACCAGCCGGCCGTGACCGGCGACGTGGCGGATGAGACCGGGCGGTGGCGACCAGTGCGGCGGCGACCCGGGCCCGGCACGGGCGAAGACCAATGCGGCGGTGGAGGGGAAAGGTCGGGTCGCGGCGGTTGCGGCGCCATGACCCAGCCGGCGGCGACCTGCGCCGGGGCGCTGGTGGGCGGTTGCGGCGGCATGACCGGGCGGCGGCTGGCGCCGGGCGCAGATGGGCGGAGGCGACCGGGGCCTCAGGTCGCGGAGACCACGTGCGGTGGTGGCGGAGCAGGGCCGACCTGATCGCCGAGTGGACGGAAAGACCCGATTCCTGGCCCGTTGGCCGGTCAACGCGTCCACTCGGGTGCGGCAGGCGACCGGCTCGACCAGGATCGTGGAACGTTCAGGGCATCAGACGCGGCGTTGGTTTCCACCGTCGGGAAACCTAGGATGCGGCGGGTGCGGGATGGAAGGCGATGAGCGGGTCAGACGAGGCGGAGGCGGGCGGCCGGCCGGCGGGCGACGACCGCCCGAGCGCCCGGCCGGATTCCCAGCGGAACCGAGCCGACGACCCACCGCCGACTCAGCCCGACCGGCCCGGTCCCCAGCCGGAGGGTCCGCCGAACTCCGCGTCCACCCGCCCGGCGACACCGGGCACAACCTCCGCACGGCCCGACTCCTGGCCAGGACCCGAGACCCCGGCGGAGCCTCCGGTCGGAACGCGGCCGCCGGCCGGGGTCAGCCGTGTTCCGCAGGACCGTCGGCCCGAGGTCGGGCAAGCCGGGGGCGCGGCCCGGATGCCGCGGCTCCGGTCGGAAGGGGCCCGGATCGGGCTGGCCCTGGCCGTTGCGGGGGTCGGGGTGATGGCGGGCTTCCTGATCGTGGCGGTGGCCGGGGTGCGGCAAGGGACGTTCACCGTCGCCCAGGTCACCGGTCCGACGGGGGTCGCGGTGCTCTACCTGGCGTTCTGGATCGGCTACAGCGTGATCTACCTCGTCACGACGCTGGTGACGTTCGGCCGCGCCGACGGCACGACGCTGGCGCGCTGGTTCCGGGAGAGCCCGGAGAGCCGGGAGCGGCGCCGGGTGCTGGAGCTGCTGTTGCTGGCCAGCGGTCCGGCCGGTTCCGTGAGCCTCTGCATCGCCTCGCTCGTCGCGGTGGTCGTGTTCGCGATGTCGGAGGAACTGCACGGCAACCTGTCGGTGGTCGGGCTGACGTTCGGCGTCGTGCTCTGCTCCTGGCTCGTCATCGCGATCACCTACTCGGAGCACTATGCCCGCGAGAACAGCAACAACCGGCAGCTCGTCTTCCCCGGCGAGGAGCGGGACGGACCGCCGGAGTTCTCCGACTACGTCTACCTGGCCGTGCAGGTCGGCACCACGTTCGCGACCTCCGATGTCGCGATCGAACGCCGCTCGATGCGCCGTACGGTCACCGTGCACAGCATCGTGACGTTCGCGTACAACACCGTGGTCGTCGCCCTGATCGTCTCCCTGTTCCTCGGCGCGGCCGGCTGACCTGCGACCGGGATCACACCGGGGCGGCGACGAATCGGCGCCGGACTCCACGGTCCGGTAGGACATGACCGAGCCCTCGATGACCGCCGACGAACTCTGGCGCGCCGTGACCGCCGAGCGGCGTGCGCTGGCCGACGACCTGGCCGGGCTTGCCGACGCGGACTGGCAGCACGGCACGCTGTGCGACCGTTGGACGGTCGAGCAGGTTGTCGCGCACCTGACCGCCGGCGCCGTCACCACGCCGTTCCGCTGGATCCGCAGCGTGGTCGCGGCGGGGTTCGACTTCGACAAGCACAACGACGCCCGGCTCGCCGAACAGCTCGGCGACACCCCGGCCGAGACGCTGGCGTGGTTCCGCGCAACGGCCGATCGGCGCGGGCCGCGGATCGGGCCGCCGGCGGAGGGGGCGCTCGGCGAGTTGATCATCCACGCCCAGGACCTCCGGCGGCCGCTCGGGATCGCCACCACTCCGGCGATCGAGACCACGACCGTGCTCGCCGGGTTCCTGGCCCGGACCGACTTCACGGTGCCGAGCCGGAAGACGATCACCGGGCTCCGGCTGACGGCGACGGACGGGCCGTTCGAGACCGGCACCGGGCCGCTCGTCTCCGGTCCGACGCTCGCTCTGGTGCTGGTGATGGGCGGCCGCCCCTCGTACACCGAAGACCTCGACGGTCCGGGGGTGGACCAGCTGCGGGATCAGTGTCTGGCCGCGAACAAGATCACGGAGTGACCGGGCGGACCTTGTCGGTGAGCAGCTTGACGGCCAGCAGGCCGAGCACCGTACCCATCAGATAGCGCTGGATCCGCAGCCAGGTCGGCCGCCGGCCCAGGAACCCGGCGATGGAGCCGGCGGCGAGCACGATCAGGCCGTTCACGGTGACCGCGATCGCCACCTGGATCCCGCCGAGCACCAGGCTCTGCAGCCAGAGCGGACCGGCGGCCGGGTCGACGAACTGGGGAATCACGGCGAGATAGAGGATCGCGATCTTGGGGTTGAGCAGATTGGTCACCAGGCCCATCAGGAACAGCCGGCGCGGCGGGTCGGCGGGCAGCTCCTGGGGCTGGAAGACCGACCGCCCGCCCGGCCGGAACGCCGTCCAGGCCAGGTAGCCCAGATAGGCGGCACCGCCGACCTTCAGCACCAGATACAGCTGCGGTACGACAGCGAACACCGCCGCCAGGCCGAGCGTCGCCGCGGTCAGATAGACGGCGAAGCCGGCCGCCACCCCGGCCAGCGAGAGCAGCCCGGCCCGGCGGCCCTGGGTGACGCTGCGGGAGACCAGATAGATCATGTTCGGGCCCGGTGTGAGCACCAGGCCGAGCGCGACGGCGCTCACCCCGAGGACGGCGGCAACGGTGATCATGGCGCCGAGTCAAGCCCGCGCCGGTGCCCCGGACCAGGGCCAATCCGTGATCTGTGGCCCGGTTGTCGCCTGGATCGTGCGCCGATTCACTAAGGTCTGCGGGAGGGAGTTCACCTGAACGGAGCTCAGTCATGGCCAAGACCCTGCAGGTGTTGCGCGACATCGTCTTGTTGATCACCCGGATCGGTCTGGGCGCGATCCTGATCGTGCACGGCTGGCGGCGCTGGCAGGTGGTCGGGCCGCAGAGCCAGATCGACTACCTGACGCAGTTCGGCACGCCGTATCCGCAGGTGGTCGTCTGGGGCGCGATCATCCTGGAACTGGTCGGCGGACTGTTCCTCATCGTCGGCGCACTGACCCCGCTGATCGCGGCCGCCGTGATCGCCCAGCAGGTGCTGATCATCTGTTACACCAACTGGTACGGCTACCAGTTCCTGGCCGCCAACGTGCCCGAATTCGCTGTGTCGGAACGGATGCTGAACAATCTCACCCTCGGCCTGCTGGCGATGATCTTCCTCGTCTTCGGGGCCGGCCGGGCGTCGATCGACCGGTTGTTCCGCCGGGAGAAGGTCGAGCCGGAACAGCCCGTGGACGACTACCCGCCGATTCCGTAGGACTGTCGGCGGCCGCTGCCAGGATGGCCGCATGACCGATCCCGGGATCCAGCTCCGGGCCGCGACCGCGGCCGACTTCGACGCCCTGACCCAGCTGTTCGGTGCGGCGATGATGTTCGATCCGACCACCGACGAGGTCGGCCGCGAGCTGTTCGAACCCGAGCGGGCCCTGGCCGCGGAGCTCGGCGGCGGGATCGTCGGCACCGCGAAGGTGCTGACCCGTGATCTTTCGGTGCCGGGCGCCGTGATCCCGGCCGCGCACGTGACCGGGGTCGGGGTGCGGGCGACGCACCGCCGGCGCGGCATCCTGTCCGCGCTGATGGCCGAGCAACTGCGAACAGTCCCGGAGCCGGTGGCCGTGTTGTGGGCCAGCGAGGCCGGGATCTACGGACGGTTCGGGTACGCGCCGGCCGCGTTCGGGGTCTCCTACGAGGCCGACCTGCGCCGGGTCGCACCGCAGCCGCCGCCGCAGGATTCCGGCACTCTCGAGGAGCTGGCCGCGGACGATGCCGGCTCGGCGCTCGACCCGTTGCTGCGCCGGCTGCAGCAGCTCCGGCCCGGCGTCTCCAGCCGCTCCGAGCTGCGCTGGCGGCACCGGCTGCTGGACCCCGCGGAGCAGCGCGGCGGCAAGTCCGCCCGCCGGATCCTGGTGCACCGCGACCGGTCCGGGGCCCTCGACGGGTACGCGTTGTGGCGGGCCAAGTTCGACTGGTCGGCGGCCGGCCCGGCCTCCGAGGTGGAGTTGGAGGAGCTGGTCGCTCCGGATCCGTCGGCGTACCGGGCGTTGTGGCAGCACCTGCTCACCCTGGATCTGACGGCCAAGCTGCGCTACGGCCACGCCGCAGTCGACGAACCCGTGCTGCAGTACCTCGGCAACCCGGTCGCCCTGCAGCGCCGGATCGGCGAGTCGGTCTGGGTCCGGATCACCGACGTGGCCCGGGCCCTGAGTCAGCGGCGATACGCGGTTCAGGTCGACGTCGTGCTGGAGCTCGACGACTCCCTGATCCCGGGCAACGCGGGCCGGTACCGGCTGACCGGCGATCTGGAGCAGGCGCGCTGCGTGCCGACCGACGATCCCGCCGATCTGAGTCTTTCGGTGACCGAGCTCGCCGCGGTCTACCTCGGCGGCCGGCCGCTGGCCGAGTTCGCGGCGACCGGGCGGGTGGTCGAGCAGCGCCCGGGTGCCCTGGCGGCGGCCGGCGCCGCGTTCGGCTGGCCGGTCGCTCCGGCACCCCAGGAGGTGTTCTGAGCACTCACAGGTTCCGCACAGGCACGGCATAGCTCCGGCCCGGGCAGCCGTGTCACGCTGATCGCATGGCAGCTACCGATACCGGGCGTGAGGCGCTGGTCCACGCCGACGGTTCGCCGATCCGGATCCTTGCCGTCGACGACGAACCGAGCCTGACCGAACTGCTCTCGATGGCGATGCGGTACGAGGGCTGGCAGGTCGCCACGGCCGCTTCCGGTTCGGAGGCGGTCAAGGTCGCGCGGGAGACCAGGCCGGACGCCATCGTGCTCGACATCATGCTGCCCGACTTCGACGGGCTCGAGGTGATGCGCCGGATCCGTACCGATCTGCCGGACGTGCCGGTGATCTTCCTGACCGCCAAGGATGCCGTCACGGACCGGATCAGCGGGCTCACCGCCGGCGGCGACGACTACGTGACGAAGCCGTTCAGCCTGGAGGAGGTGATCGCCCGGCTGCGCGGACTGCTCCGCCGGTCCGGCGCCGCCCAGTCCCGGAACGACTCGCTGCTGGTGGTCGGTGACCTGACGCTGGACGAGGACAGCCACGAGGTGACCCGCGCCGGCGAGGCGATCCATCTGACCGCGACCGAGTTCGAGCTGCTGCGGTACCTGATGCGGAACCCGCGTCGGGTGCTCAGCAAGGCGCAGATCCTGGACCGGGTCTGGAACTACGACTTCGGCGGCCAGGCCAACGTCGTGGAGCTCTACATCTCCTATCTGCGGAAGAAGATCGACGCCAACCGGGACCCGATGATCCACACCATGCGCGGCGCCGGCTACGTGCTGCGGCCCGCAAGTTGATCATGCCCCGAGTGGGTGGTGTTGATCATGGACGCTGAGGTCAAGGCGGTCGGTCCCTGGCCTGCTCCGGACGCCCGGCGGCCCGGCGCGTTCGCCAGGGGCACGCTCGGGCGCCGGCTGTTGCTGCGCGTCGTCGGCCTGGTGGCCGCGATCGCGGTCGTGCTGTCCGGCCTGACCACGGTGGCGACGTGGCAGTTGCTCGTCGGAGATCTCGACGGCCAGTTGCGCGCCGTCGCCTCGCGCGTCGTCCGGGATGCGCCGCCGATTCCGGGCAGACCGCAGGGCAACGTGACGGTCAACCTGCCCGGCCAACCGATCGGCACGTTGGTGATCATCGACAGCGGCGCCAAGCCCACAGCCAACGTGCTCGGCGAGCGGGGCATTCTCGGCCTGGTCAGCAAGAAGGCGGGCGCTCAGGCGTTGGAGGTCACGGGGCCACAGCCGGTCACCATCGATCTCGATCGGCTCGGCCGATACCGGATCATGGTGACCATGATCAACGGCTTCCGGGTCGTGGTCGGGCTGCCGCTGAACCGGGTCGACTCGTTGCTGTCCCAGCTGGTCGGCCTGGAGATCATCCTGTCGCTGATCGCGATCCTGGCCACCGTGATCATCGCCCGCCCCTTGATCTCGCGCAGTCTCCGTCCACTGAATCGAGTCGCCGGCGTCGCGCAACAGGTGTCGGCGCTGCGGCTGGATCGCGGCGCTGTCGCGGTGGACGTACGGGTTCCGGAAGCCGACGCCGATCCCACGTCGGAGGTGGGCCGGGTCGGGCAGGCGCTGAATCACCTGCTGGCCAACGTCGACGGGGCCCTCACAGCCCGGCAGGCCAGCGAGACCAAGGTGCGCCGGTTCGTCGCGGACGCGTCGCACGAGCTGCGCAACCCGCTCGCCGCGATCCGCGGCTATGCCGAACTGACCCGCCGCGACCGTGATCAACTCGAGCCGGACACCTCGTACGCCCTGGACCGGATCGACGCCGAGGCCGGCCGGATGTCCGTGCTGGTGGAGGATCTGCTGCTGCTGGCCCGGTTGGACGACCGCCCCGAACTCGACCTCAAGCCCACCGACCTGTCCGAGTTGGTGATCAACGCGGTCAGCGACGCCCGGGTGGCCGGGCCCGACCACCAGTGGGAACTCGATCTGCCGCCCGAGCCCGTACAGGCGAAGGTTGATCATCATCGGGTGCACCAGGTGCTGGTCAACCTGCTCGCCAACGCCCGCACCCACACGCCGGCCGGCAGCACCGTGCTGACCCGGCTGACCGAGGCGGACGGCACGATCACGATCATGGTCCGGGACGACGGCCCGGGTGTCCCGCCCGGCATCGTCGACCACGTCTTCGAGCGCTTCACCCGCGCCGAGGCCAGCCGGGCCCGCGCCGCCGGTGCCGCGAAGGGCGCCAGCACCGGCCTCGGCCTGGCCATCGTCGCCGCGGTCGTCGAGGCCCACCACGGCACCGTGTCGGTCGCCAGTCGACCGGGACGGACCGAGTTCACGGTGACCCTGCCGGCCACCGGCGCCTCGGCCTGACGTGAAAAACTGGGGACTCGCACCGCAGCAACCAGGGGGCTCATGTGATCACCGGACGGACCACCCTGCTCACCGCCGTCGCCGAGACGATCGTCGGGATCGGGTCCGGCCCTTCGACAAACTCAGGGCACGGGTCGACGGGCTCAGGGCACGAGGGAAGTGCGGGCTGGGACGTCGCCGGCTTTCTCGAGGTGGCCGGGCGTGAACTGGCCGACCTGGATCCGCTGGTCGACGACCTGCTGGCCCGGGTGAGCGCCGAGGCACCGGACTTCGCCGACCTCGATCCCGAGCGGCGGCAGGCCGTGCTGGACCGGGTCGAGCTGCCGGCCCGGCTGATCCGGCTGCTCAACGCGGACTACTACGCGACGCCGCGGGCCTGGAGCGAGGTCGGCTGGTCGCCGGCGCCGGCCGACGGTTGGCCCGATCCGCTGCCGGCGATCTCGTACGGGCAGCAGGGCTGGATCACCCCGGACCAGCTGCTGGACCGCTACGACGCGATCATCGTCGGGGCCGGCGCGGGCGGCGGCGCGGCCGCCCAGGTGGTGGCCGAGTCGGGACGCCGGCTGTTGATCATCGAGGCCGGTACGGCGCCGAGCGCGGCCGAGCTGAGTCGTGATCATCTGCGCAACCCACGGGTCAACTTCGGGCTGGACCGGCTGACCGACCTGCGCGGCGGCGGCTGGCCACGGATGATCGAGACCGCCGACGGCGAGGCCGTGGTCGGGCCCGGCGATCCCGGCTGGGGCGGCAACGCGCACACGCTCGGCGGCGGCACCCGGGTGTTCGGGGCGCAGGCCTGGCGGTTCGCCCCGGACGACTTCCGGATGGCCAGCCGGTACGGGGTGCCGGACGGCAGCGCGCTGGCCGACTGGCCGATCGGCTACGACGACCTGGAACCCTTCTACGACGAGGCGGAGCGGCGGTTCGGGGTGAGCGGCGCGGCCGGCGGCGACCCGTGGGCCGGGCCGCGCAGCCGGGACTACCCGATGCCGCCGATCGCCGGCAACCGGCCCGGCGAACGGCTCGCCGCCGGGGCGGCCAAGCTCGGCTGGTCGACCGTGCCGGTGCCGTTGTTGATCAACTCCGAGGATTACCGGGGCCGGCCGGGTTGCCGGCGCTGCCCGCAGTGCGTCGGCTTCGCCTGCCCGGTCGAGGCGAAGTCCGGCACCCACAACACGGCGATCCCGGCGGCCGTGGCGACCGGCAACGCCAGCGTCCTGCTCGGCAGCACGGTCGAGAAGTTGATCACCGACGCGGCCGGCCGGGTGATCGCGGTCAGGATCGTCGGTGATCATCCGGACGGCGGGGTGTGGCGGCGCGAGGTCGCGGCCGGAGAGTTCCTGCTCGGCGCCGGCGCGATCGAGACGGCCCGGTTGCTGCTCAACTCCGCCCATGATCAGGAACCGGAAGGGCTCGGCAACGCCCATGATCAGGTCGGGCGCTACCTGCAGGCGCACCCGTACGGCGGCTCGACCGGACTGTTCGACGAGGAGGTCACCGACCTGGTCGGGCCCGGCCCGGCGATCGCCACCTGCGACTTCCGGCACGGCAACGACGGCCTGGTCGGCGGCGGCATGATCGCCGAGGAGTTCGTCCCGACGCCGGCGAGCACGTACGCCTATCTCACCGACGCCGGCATCATCCCGCGGCACGGCCGGGACGCCCACGCGGGGATGCGGCACTGGCTGCGCCGGATGATGCGGGTGGTCGGCCCGTACCAGGAGATCAGCACCGCCGACTCCCGGGTCCGGCTGGACCCGAAGCTGACCGACCGGTACGGCACCAGGGTCGCCCGGCTCAGCGGCACCCTGCACCCCGAGGACGTCCGCGGCCGCGACTTCCTGGGCGAGCGGGCCGCCGAGTGGCTGACCGCGGCCGGCGCCGCCCGGGTCGTCACGGCTCCCCGCGGTGGTCGGCCGGGCGGGCCGAGCGGCGGCCAGCACCAGGCCGGCAGCTGCCGGATGGGCGACGACCCGTCCCGCTCGGTGACGGACCCGGTCGGCCGGGTCTGGGGCCATGAGAACGTCCGGATCGTCGACGGTTCGACCCACGTCACCAACGGCGGCGTGAACCCGGTCCTGACGATCTTGGCCAACGCGCTGCGGATCAGCGGGGACCTGGTCCGCTGACCGGGGCGGTGCTGCCGCGCAGCACCAGCTCCGGGGCCAGCGACAGCTGCACCGGCGGCCGGTCGGCGAAGCGCCGGCCGGCCCGGCGGATCCGGTCCACCAGGGTCTCGCAGGCGAGCCGGCCGATCCAGCGGCGCTGCGGCGCGAGCGCGCTCAGCGGCACCGCCGAGTCCTTGATGATCACGTCGTCGTACGACAGCAACGACAGCTGATCCGGCACCGCGACGCCGGCTGCGGTCAGCGCCCGGTGCACGGCGAGGGCGTCGTGGTCGGTGTGCACCAGGGCCGCGGTGATCGTGCCGGAGCCGATCCCGGCCAGCAGGTCCGCCAGCAGCGGGTCGCCGTCGTCCAGCGGCGGCGCGGCCCGGTCCAGCTCCCGGATGATCACCTCGACCGGAGCGCCCGGGGCCGCGGCGACCCGGGACAGGCCGCGGAGCAGCCCGGCCGCGGTCGGGGTGCGGCGGATCAGGCAGCAGACCGACCGGTGCCCCAGTTCGGCCAGATGATCAAGCCCGAGCAGGACGCCCGCACCATGATCGGAACAGACGTGATCGATCGGCGCCGGCCGCGGACCGGCGCCGGCCAGGGGCGGCAGCAGCGGCCGTTCGATCAGCACCACCGGCGCCGCCGAGGACCGGAGCCGGGCGTAGCCGACGCTGTCGTACTCGACCGTGACGAGCAGCCCGTCGAGATCAAGATCGGTGACCCGGCGCAGCAGCGCGGTCTCCAGTTCCTCGTCGTAGTCGTAAGTGCCGATGATCACCTGGGCGTTCAGCGCCGCGGCCGCCTCGACGACACCGTCGACGATCTCCTCGTAGTAGTAGGCCCGGGTCGGCACCACCAGGCCGAGCCGCAACCGGGCCGTGGTCTCCGCCGTGGCGGGCCGGACCGCGCCGCCGTGCACCCGCCGCGCCGCCCCGGCCGCGACAAGCGCGTCGAGGTCCCGCTGCAGCGTCCGCTCGCTCACGCCGAGCCGGGCCGAGAGCTCGGCGGTGCGGACCACACCCCGGAGGTCGAGCTGCTTGCGAAGCTGCTCCCTCCGTTCCCCGGGCAGCGGCTTCGGCACCCGCTCAGGTTAGGCCGCGGTTGTCGGAATGTGTCGGGATCGTTGCCGCCGTGGGACGGCCCGGCTGAGATCGATCATGACCCGATCGCTCACTGTCGAGACGAGGATCCCCATGCGACGACGTACCTTCGTATCCGGAGCCCTGGCGACCGCCCTGGCCGCGACCCTGTTGAACGTCCGCCGGGCGGCGGCCGAGCCGATCACGGTCGGCCCGCACCCGCGCCTGCTGCTGCACGACTTCACCGGCGTGACCGCACTGATCGCCGCGGCTCCGGACGCCGCCGCCTGGTACGCCAAGGTCCGCGACGACGCCGAGGACCTGCTCGGCCAGCCGGTCGCCGAGTACGTGATCCCGGACGGGCTGCGGCTGCTCGACACCAGCCGGGAGACGATCCGCCGGGTCTACTCCCTCGGCTTCGCGTACGGGGTCGAGGGCGATGATCGCTACCTCGACCGGCTCTGGGCCGAGCTGGCCGCGGTGGCGGCGTTCCCGGACTGGAACCACCACCGGCACTTCCTGGACACGGCGGAGATGACCCACGCCGTCGCCCTCGGCTACGACTGGTTCCACGACCGCTGGACGGCCGAGCAGCGGGCGACGCTGGAGAACGCGATCATCGAATTCGGGCTGCGGCCCGGCATCGAGGTCTACCAGGGCAACGGCACCGGGGCCTCCCGCGCCTGGCACACCGCCGACAACAACTGGAACATCGTCTGCAACGGCGGCCTGATCGTCGGCGCCCTGGCGCTGGCCGACGTCGCGGACGCGCCGGCGCAACAGGTGATCGACTACGCGCTGGCCTCACTGCCCAAGGCCGTCGCGCTCTACGGGCCGGACGGCGGCTACCCGGAAGGGCTGGGTTCCTATTGGGGGTACGCCACCAAGTACCTGGTGCTGCTGATCGAGGCGCTGCGCACCGCCACCGATGATGATCATGGACTGACCGAGTCGCCGGGACTGGCCGAGACCGGGATGTTCCCGATCCAGCTGACCGGGCCGACGGAGATCAACTTCAATTACTACGACGCGGGCGGATCGGCGCCGCGGCCGCCCGAGATGTTCTGGCTGGCCCGGACCTATCAGCGGCCGGAGTTCGGTTGGTGGGGCAAGACCGGGGCGGACCTCGCCGGCCCGTCCTGGTTCCAGACACCGACCTCCCTGCTCTGGTACGACCCGGAGCTGGCCAAGGGGCCGATCGAGTCCGGGACCCCGCTGGACGCCTACTTCGGGTTGTGCGAGGTGGCGACGATGCGCAGCGGCTGGGAGTCGGACGGGGCCGTCTTCGTCGGCGCCAAGGCCGGCGACAACACGACCAACCACGGCGATCTCGACCTAGGCGACTTCGTCCTGGACGCGCTCGGGGTCCGGTGGGCCGTCGAACTCGGCTCGGACAACTACAACCTGCCCGGCTACTTCGCCGGCGGGCCGGGCGGCCAGCGCTGGACGTACTACCGGAAGCGGGCGGAGGGCCAGAACACGCTGATCGTGAACCCGGGACCGGATCTGGACCAGCGCAACGAGGCGACCGGCGTGATCACCGACCGGGCGTCCGGCCCGACGGAGGCGTACGCGATCGCCGACCTGGCCGAGGCCGCCCCGGACCTGCGCGGGTGGCGCCGCGGCTGGCGGCTGATCGATCAGCGCGGCCAGCTGGTGGTGCAGGACGAACTGGCCGCCGACGAGCCCGTCGAGGTCTGGTGGTTCCTGCATACGACGGCGGTGATCGCGATCTCCGGCGACGGCCGGTCCGCCACCCTCTCCGCAGGCGGCCGGACCATGATCGCCAGGATCACCGGACCGGCCGACGCCGTGTTCTACAACGCCGATGCGCGGCCGCTGTGGACCTCGCCGGACCCGGCCGGCCAGGGCGTCAACGCGGGAATCCGGAAGCTGGCGATCCGGCTGACCGGGGTCACCGACCTGCGGCTGGCCGTCCAGTTCACGCCGCTGCACCCCGACCAGCCGCTGCCCGATCCGGCGTCGGTCCGGCCGCTCGACGACTGGACCACCGGGCCGGCCGAGGTGGCCCGGCTGAAGTCGATCATGGTCGACGGCGAACAGCTGCCCGGGTTCGCGCCGGACAACTTCAACTACCACCACAACCTGCCCCAGCCGCTGCAGCTCACCGCCGACGCCGCGGCGCCGGACGGGCGGGTCCGGATCCGCACCCGGACCGAGGACGGGTCGGTGCAGGTCGCGGTGACCGCGCCCGGGTCGCAGCCGAGCACGTACCGGATCTGGCCGGTGATCACCATCGGCCCGGGCTCCTTCCCGGCGACGATCGTGGCCAGCAGCGACGACGGCAACGCCCCCGCCAACACCATGGACGGCGACCCCGCGACCCGCTGGTCGGCGGAGGGCGACGGCGAATGGATCGGGTACGACCTCGGCAGCGACGGACCGGTCGACGAGATCACCATCGCCTGGTATCAGGGTGATCGCCGGGCCTCGATCTTCGACATCGAGGTCGCCGCGGCGGACGAGACCACCTGGCGGCCGGCGTTCCAGGGCACCAGTTCGGGCACCAGTGCCGAGCCGGAGCGGTACGCCTTTCCCGCGACGACCGCGCGCTATCTGCGGATCGTCGGCCACGGCAACACGGCCAACGCCTGGAATTCGATCACCGAGGTGAGCATCCCGGGCCGTACCGTCGAGCAGCCGGCCGTCGATCCCTATCTGGCCACCGTCCGGGTCACGGCGCCGCCGGTGCTGGTCGGTGCGACGGCGACGCTCGGAATCTCCGGCACCATGAACGACGGCTCCGCGGCGGACCTGTCCGGGACCGCCGTCGAGTACGTGTCGACGGCTCCGGCGGTGGCCACGATCGACGACTCCGGCCTGATCACCGGCCGGACGATCGGACGGACGACGTTCGCCGGCGTGATCGTCACCGACGACCACCGGCTGGTCTACGGCCGGGCCGAGGTCGAGGTGACCGACCCGCTGCGGCCGCGGATCCCGGCCACCGCCGACCTGTACGTCAACGACGGCGCCCAGTCCGGGACGAACTACGGCACCGCGACGCAGTTGTTGATCAAGACCGTGGCGCAGCCGGACAGCGGCTACTCACGCCAGGCCTTCGTCCGCTTCGAGGCCCCGCCGGTGTCGGGCACGATCGAGTCGGTGATCTTGTTCGTCCGGGCCAGCGTCAACGACACCGGCGGCACCGAGTGCGAGCTGGACGTGCTCGGCGTCGACGGCACGATCGACGAGAAGACCACCACCTGGCAGACCAAGCCCGCCCTCGGTGCTCCGATCGGGTCGGCCCTGATCACCAGCACGGCGGCCTGGCACGAGATCGACGTGACCGCCGCGGTCACCGACGCCCTCGCTGCCGGCACGCCGATCACGCTGGCGCTGGTGCAGGTGCTGGCCACCGGCGAGGCCGGGCTGGCGACCCGGGTGAGCAGCCGGGAGACCTCCGACGGCGCGTACCTGCAGGTGAAGCTGGCCGGCTGAGGACTTCCGGCGGTCTGCCACACTGCGGTGATGGACACCGCATCACCCGGGACCACCGAGCTGGCCTTCCGCGACGCCACCGGCACCGACGTCGACGCCCTGGTCGCCCTGGTCGAGTCGGCCTACCGTGGCGACGCGAGCCGCGCCGGCTGGACCACCGAGGCGGATCTGCTGGACGGTCAGCGGACCGATCCCGACGGGGTCCGGGCCGTGATCGAGTCCCCGGACAGCCGGATGATCATCGCCGAGCGGGACAGTGTGATCGTGGCCTGCTGCCAGCTGGAGCATCGCGGCGACGCCGCCTACTTCGGCATGTTCGCCGTCGCGCCGGGCCAGCAGGGCGGCGGGCTGGGCAAGGCCGTGCTGGCGCAGGCGGAGCTGATCGCCGCCCGGGACTGGTCGGCCCGCACGATGGAGATGACCGTGATCACCGCCCGGGAGGATCTGATCGCCTGGTACGAGCGGCGCGGCTACCGGCGGACCGGCGAGCTGTCCCCGTTCCCGTACGGCGACGAAAGGTTCGGCGTCCCGCGCCGGGACGATCTGCGGTTCGAGTTGTTGATCAAAGACCTGGGTTGACGTCGGGCGGTCAGGCCGCGGCCAGGCGTGCGTGACCGCGCAGTGCGGCCAGGTCGGCGTTGACCTGCCCGACATCGATCGACCCGTCGGCGCGCGCCGAGCTCGACTCGAGGCAGAGCCGGATGGCGCTCGGCGACGAAGCCGCCGCGGCGGCGACGGCGGCCAGGTCGAGCCGGCCCTCACCCGGGTGCAGGTAGCGGCGCCGACCTTCCGCGTCGAAGAACTCGCCGTCGTAGTCCTTGACGTGGATGATCTTGGTCCGGGCGAACAGTTCGGCGTCGGCCAGGGCAAGCTCAAGTTCGTCGTGCAGGGCCAGGAACTCGGTGTCCAGGGTCCAGTGGCAGCGCGGGTCCCGGCGCCGCAGCTCGGCCAGCCGGGCGAGCGGTGTCGCGGCGAGGCAGGGAATGGTCTCGATCGCCAACGTGACGCCGAACCGCTCGGCATGATCAAGACAGTCGGAGACGGCCGCGAGGTTGGCCGGGAAGCGCCGGTCCGAGTCGGGCATCCCCCACAGGTGCAGCACCGCGACCTCGACCCCCACGGCCGTGGCTAGGCGGAGGTCGGCATCCAGGAGCGCGAGGGCCTGTCGACGATCGTCGTCCGTGCCGGTGCACAGCAGCGGCCCGATCGCCTTGCCGGTGTGCAACGACGTCCAGGGGAGGCCGGAGCGGGCGAAGATCGCCGTCGAGCCGTCGGCGTCGTCGGCGAACGCCGGGTAGGAGAGCAGCTCGAACCCGTCGGCGTCGATCTGACGGGCCACGGCGACGATCCCGGCCGGATCGACGACGTCCGGGTCGCGCGAGAAGGCCCCGGTCGAACAGGTCACGGCGGTGATCACGAAGGCAGCCTACGGGTCCGCCGGGCGGCGGCTGAGCGCGCCCGGGGTGTCGCCGAAGGCGCGCCGGAACTCGGTGATGAAGGCGCTCGGAGAGGACCAGCCGCAGGCCGCGGCGACCTGCGAGACGGTACGGCCCTCGGCGAGCAGCAGTGCGGCGCGGTGCAGCCGAACCTGACTGCGCCACTGCGGGAAGGTCATCCCGAGCTCGGACCGGAACAACCGGGAGAGGGTACGGACACTGCAGCCGACCCGGCGACCGAGCCGGTCCAACGCCTCCGGGTGCGCCAGCTCCCGTTCCACCACGTCGGCCACCGCACGGAGCCGGTCATCGGTCAGCCGCGGCAGCATGGTCGGCGGTCCCGGGGTCAGCACCAGTTGATCACGCAGCACCGCGAGCAGCCGGCGGCCGGGCGGGTCGTCGGTCGGCTGACCGGTCGCGGCCATGATCAACTCGCGGAGCAGCGGAGTGACCGGGAGCAGGCCCGGCCGATCGCCCGGCAACGGTGAGCGACCGGGCAGGCCGACCAGGTGCACGGTTGAACTGCCGTGCACCAGCCATCGGTGCACGACGCCGGCCGGCACCCAGATGGCCCGCGTGGGCGGCGTGAACCAGGTGCCGTCGGCGACGGTTACCTCCAGGATCCCGGCGCTCGCGTACACGACCTGCGGCTCGTCGTGCCGATGCTCGTCCACCGCCACGCCGCCGGCCAGCCGCCTGGTCTCGGTCGGCGCCCGGGGGACGTGGCGGATTTCTGACATGATTCGGCAGATTACTGGAAGCCGGACAGGGCGCCGAGCGATCAGGATCGCCACATGCACCAAACCCGGCCCGCCCGCCGCCTCAGCGCGATCCTGCTCGCCGTCGGTCACGGCGGCGTCGACTGCTATCAGGGCATGGTGGCCGCGCTGGTGCCGATCTTCGTGCTCGAGCGCGGCTACAGCCTGCCGGCCGCCGGTGGTCTGGTGCTGGCCTCCTCGCTCACCTCGTCCGTGGTCCAGCCCCTGTTCGGGCTGCTCGGCGACCGCCGGCCGGCCCGCTGGATCGTCCCGGTCAGCGTCCTGATCACCGGCGCCGGGATCGGCACGCTGGGCCTGGTCGGCGAGCCTTGGCTGGTGATCTTGCTGGTTGGCCTGTCCGGGGTCGGGATCGCCGCCTTCCATCCCGCCGCGGCCCGGCTGGCCCGGGAGCTCAGCGGCGGTGATCACGTGCAGATGAGCTGGTTCGCGCTCGGCGGCAACGTCGGGTTCGCCGTCGCGCCGTTCCTGGTCGCCGGGACCGTCGGGGCGCTGGGGCTGGCCGCCAGCCCGTTCTTGATCATTCCCGCGGCGGTCGCGTTGATCATGGTGCTGGGCTGCCTGCGCGCCCACCGGGCCGTCGCGTCCGGCACGACGGAGGCGCGGGCCGCGGCGATCCCGGCCACCGAGGATCGCCGCTCGTTCGGTCGGCTGACCGTGGCGATCATGGCCCGGTCGGTGATCTTCGTCGGCCTCGGCTCCTTCGTCGCGCTGTTCGCCCAGCAGGACCCGGCCCTCGGCCCGGCCGGCGGCACCGTGGCGCTGTTCGTGCTGTACCTCGGCGGCGCCTTCGGTACGGTGATCGGCGGCCGGCTGGCCCGGCGCTGGCCGCGGACCCGGATCCTGCGCTGGTCGTACCTGCTCACCGCACCGGCGCTCATCGGCCTGGTGTTCGCACCGGGAGTGCTGCGGCTGATCTTCGTGGCGATCGTTTCGATCCTGCTCTACGTACCCTTCTCGCTGCACCTGACCCTGGCCCAGGACTACCTGCCCCGACATCTCGGCACCGCGAGCGGCGTCACGCTCGGTCTCGCGGTCAGCGTCGGCGGCCTGGCCTCGCCGGCGCTCGGCGGGCTGGCCGAACAGATCGGACTGCCCGGCGCGCTGCTGTCCTTGATCATCGTCGCCGGGCTGGCCTGGCTCACCCTCCGGCGGCTGCCCGAGCCGCAACCCTTGACCCCGCCCCAGGGGCGAGGGACATCATGACCTCCGACGAAGGAGGTCGCGATGGAACTGCTGGAACCGCCGCGGGTGGTCGATCGGCCGCTCCGGCACAGCCTCGGGATCCGGGTGATCACGCCGTTCCGCGGCATGCTGGGCGAGCGGAACCGGTTGATCACCGAGCTCGCGGGCTGGCTCGACGAACACCGGGTCGGCGAGGTCGGGCCGTTCTTCCTGCGGCTGCACGTGATCGACATGCAGGGCCCGATGGACCTCGCCGTCGGCGTGATCACTCCCGGTCCACTGACCGGCGACGACAGGGTCCGGCCGGAGCCGCTGCCGGCCGGGCGGTACGCGACGCTGACGTACCGGAATCATGCCCTGCGCGCGAACCGCGCCCTGATCGACTGGTCCCGCGAGCAGGGGCTGGCGTTCGACCGGGAGGACGTCGCCGAGGGCGACCGGTTCGGCTGCCGGTACGAGGCGTACAACACCGACCCCCGGACGGAACCACGCAAGACCCGCTGGGAAGTGGACCTCAACATCCGGCTGGCCGACCGCGCCTGACAGGATCGGTCCATGAGCAATGATCATGGACTTCCGCCGGTCGTGTCGCGCGCGGAGTGGCAGGAGGCCCGGGACGCCCTGCTGCTGCAGGAGAAGGCACTGACCCGGATGAAGGACGCGGTCAGCGCGCAACGCCGCCGGCTGCCGATGGTCGAGGTGACCACGCCGTACACGTTCGACGGGGTGGACGGGCCGGCGACGCTGCTCGACCTGTTCGACGGCCGACCCCAGTTGATCATGCAGCACTTCATGTTCGGTACGGACTGGGAGGAAGGCTGCAACGGCTGCTCCATGATGGCCGACCACATCGGACCGCTGTCCCACCTGCACGCCCGGCGGACCTCGTTCGTCCAGGTGTCCCGGGCACCGGTGCCGAAGCTGACCGCGTTCGCGGACCGGATGGGCTGGTCCTACCCCTGGTACTCCTCCGGCAACTCGACGTTCAACGAGGACTTCGGCACCACCGTCGACGGTGAGGAACGGCACGCGGTCAGCGTGTTCCTCCGCGATCAGGACCGGGTCTTCCACACCTGGAACACCTTCGGCCGCGGCGAGGAACCGTTCATGATCGTCTTCGACCTGCTCGACCTGACCCCGTACGGACGCCAGGAGAGCTGGGAGGCCACCCCGCCCGGCCGCCCGCAGGACCCGCCGTACGACTGGATGCAGCTGCACGACCGCTACCCCACCGACGGCCGCGTCAGCTGACCCGGTCCACCAGCCGCAGCGGCAGTGTGGAACTTCGCGCCGGGTCTGGTGCCCTCGAAGTTCCACGTTGTTCGCGCGAGATCACGAAGCGGCCGTCTGGATCCGGTCGGGCAGGGTGGCGAAGGGACGGGCCGGGATGGCGGGCAGACCGTGTTTCGACGCCTCGACCCGCAGCCACTCGCCGAAGAGCCGGCTGACCTGAGCGCGCATGGTCTGCGGGCCTTCGTCGGGTTCGCGATCAAGGAAGTTGGCGATCAGTTGAGCTTCGTCCGGCTCGTAGACGAAGACGACGCGCACCTCAGGACCGACCAGAGTGGCGGCGTGGGCCGGCAGCAGATAGTCGCCTTCCATGATCACCGGCGGGCCGTGGTTCAGGTGTGCCGCGACCACCGCAGTGATCGCCGGTGCGAGCGCTGCCACGGCGCCGAGAGTGACGTCGACGATCTCCTCGGCGGTCCAGTCGCGGCCAGCGGCGTGCGTCGACCAGTAGTGCAGCGCCGGTTGCTGATCCGGAGTCGTCATCGCCTGGACGGCGGTCTCCAGATCGTCCAACTCGCTCGCGCCGATTCCGTACCGTCGCATCAGGGCGGCACAGGCCGTGCTCTTACCGGTCCCGGAGGGTCCGGCGACGAGCAGGACGTGCCAGTCACGTTCCGTCACGGTCCGATCCTGCCGCCCGGAACCCCTTCCGCACCAGCAGATTTCAGACCGACGGGACCACCGGTTCCGGCGTCGCCGGGGAGGACGCGAACTGGGTCGCGTAGAGCTCCGCATAGCGGCCGCCGGTCGCGAGCAGGTCCTCGTGCCGGCCGCGTTCGACCACCCGGCCGCCCTCCAGGACGACGATCTGGTCGGCGTTGCGGACGGTGGACAGCCGGTGCGCGATCACGATCGCGGTCCGGCCCTCCAGGGCGTTCTCCAGGGCAGCCTGGACGGCGGCCTCGGAGGTCGAGTCCAGGTGGGCGGTCGCCTCGTCCAAGATCACCACGCGCGGGCCGGTGAGCAGCAGCCGGGCGATCGTCAGCCGCTGCCGTTCGCCGCCGGACAACCGGTAGCCGCGTTCGCCGACCACCGTGTCCAGTCCGTCCGGCAGCGATTCGACGAGCGGCCGCAACCGGGCCCGTTCCAGCGCGCTCCAGATCTCGTCATCGGTCGCCTCGGGCTTGGCCAGTTGCAGGTTCTGCCGGATCGACTCGTGGAACAGGTGGCCGTCCTGGGTGACCAGGCCGACCGTCGAGCGGAGGGCGGCGAAGGAGAGGTCGCGGACGTCGACGCCGGCCAGCCGGATCGCTCCGCCGTCGGTGTCGTACAGCCGGGTGATCAACTGCGCGATGGTCGACTTGCCCGCCCCGGAGGAGCCGACCAGCGCGATCATCTGACCCGGCTCGGCCCGGAACGACACCTCGTGCAGCACCTGGGCACCGGCCCGCGGGTCGAGCACCGCGACCTCCTCCAGCGAGGCCAGCGACACCTTGTCCGCGGCCGGGTAGGCGAAGTCGACCCGGTCCAGCTCCACCGACACCGCCCCTTCCGGTGCGGTCTTCGGCTGCTCCGTCTCGGTGATCAACGGCTTCAGGTCGAGCACTTCGAAGACCCGGTCGAAGCTGACCAGTGCGCTCATCACCTCGACCCGGGCGCTGGCCAGGGCGGTCAGCGGGGCATAGAGCCGGGTCAACAGCAGGGCCAGTGCCACCACGTTGCCGGCCTTCAGGGTCCCGGACAGGACGAAGAACCCGCCGAGCCCGTACGTCAGCGCCAGGGCCAGTGCCGAGACCAGGGTCAGGGCGGTCACGAAGATCACCTGCACCATCGCCGTCCGGACCCCGATGTCGCGCACCCGGGCCGCCCGCGCGCCGAACTCGGCGGACTCCCGTTCCGGCCGGGCGAACAGCTTCACCAGGGTCGCGCCGGGAGCCGAGAACCGCTCGGTCATCGTCGTGCTCATCACCGAGTTGTGGTTGGCCGCCTCCCGTTCCAGCCGGGCCAGCCGCGATCCCATCCGCCGGGCCGGCAGGACGAAGATCGGCAGCAGGATCAACGCGCACAGGGTGATCTGCCAGGACAGGCCGAGCATCACGATCAAGGTCAGCACGACGGCGACGATGTTGCCGATCACTCCGGACAGCGTCTCCGAGAACGCCCGCTGGGCCCCGATCACGTCGTTGTTGAGCCGGCTCACCAGGGCGCCGGTCCGGGTCCTGGTGAAGAACGCGATCGGCATCGTCTGGACGTGGTCGTAGACGGCCTGGCGCAGGTCCAAGATCAATCCCTCGCCGATCCGGGCGGACAGTAGCCGGGTCACGATCCCCACCGCGGCCTCCGCGATCGCGATCGCCGCGATGATGATCGCCAGCCGGAGCACCACCTCGAAGGCCGTGCCCGCGAACAGGGCGTTCACCACCTGGCCGGCCAGCAGCGGCGTCGCCACCGCGAGCACGGCGGTGACCACGCTGAGGACGACGAAGCCGATCAACTGCCAGCGCCGGCCCCGGACGAAGCCGAAGATCCGGCGCAGCGTGGCGCGCGAAAAGGGGCGCCGGTCCTGGGCGGCGTGCATCGCGTTGTACAACGAGTTCCAGGCAACGATCTCCATGCTCACGCCGACAATCTAGAACCTCAACGAAACTTGAGGTCAACCGCGGGCCACCGGCCGGGTGGTGCAAAGGTTGCACGTTTGATGCAAACCCTCGGCCGGCCGGGGGTTTGCGGTAGCCGGACCCGGGACGGCCTCCCTAGCTTGGGGAGCTCGCAAGGAATCACCCCCCAAGCTTGAAGGGATCACTCTGCATGGCTGTTCTACGGAGAGTCGCCGCGGCCGTTGGTGCTGCGGCGGTCATGTCTGTGGGTTTCGCGTCCGTCGCCAGCGCTGACGTGCCGGTGGCCGGTGAGCTGCCGGGCGTCGGCGGTCTGCCGGGCGTCGGCGGTCTGCCCGGCGTCGGCGGCCTGCCTGGCCTCGGCGGTCTGCCGGGCCTCGGTGGCCTGACCGATCTGTCGAATGTCGGCGGTCTGCCCGGCCTCGGCACCCTGCCGCTGGTCGGCGGCGGCCAGGACGCGACCGAGCGCATCATGGCGCCGCAGGACGAAGAAGGCGTCCGTTGGTACGGCGTCAAGAAGTCGGGTGGTCTGGTTGCGATCACCGACAACAACCTGGGCCCGTTCCAGGCCTGCAACAACGACGTACCGATCAACGCGGTCGGCGGCGCTGTCGACGCCTCCGGGCTGTTCGCCATCCTCGGGTCGGACGGCAACTCCCTCACCGAGATCCGCAACTGCGATCAGTCCAACGCGCAGTTCAACGACGGCGAGGTGGCCGAGCCGCTCAAGTCCGAGTGGTACGGCATGGACGGGGAAGGCGCGCTGGTGAACATCACCGACAACAACGTCGGCCCGTTCCAGGTCTGCAACAACGACGTGCCGATCAACGCGGTCGGTGGTGCGGGCGTGATCAGCGGGCTGGTCGGCATCCTGTCCGACAACAACTCGTCCCAGCTGGTCCGCGGCTGCTCGCAGGACTCGACTCAGGAGAACTGACTCCTCCGTCGACCCCCGACAGCCCCGGCGCCCGTGTCCGGCCACAACCAGCAGGAGTGGCCCGGCACGGGCTCGGGGTGAGCAGGAAACAACGTTGCGACCGGTGTGCGCCGGCCCGGCTTACTCACACAGACTCACTCCTGGCCGGGTCGGGGTGCGCCGGTCGCGACTCTGCACGGTCCGCCAACCAAGAGGTTGGGTTACCGTGATCGACGACGTACCGCTGTCAGGGCGGTACGGAGAGCACGACACAGGGAAAGCAGCACACGGGGAGGAGCACCGATGCCGATCGGGGGCTCGGGGGATGCCAGTGATCTTGTCCTGGCCGAAGTCTTGATCAACCGCGGCTGGCATTCGATCATCGAGGGCCAGGTCTGGGAGTGGCACGGAGCCGGCACCGCCGCCGGCGCGTTCGCCCACGGCGCCTGCGTGCTGGTCGACGACAGCCGTCCCGGGTACGTGGTCGAGGGGCCGTCGCAGCACGACGAACCGACCGGGATCCTGCGCTACCGGTCGCGGCGCGAACTGCTGGACCGGCTCGGGATGATCGAGAGCTGGACCCTGCCGGTGACCGCCGCCGACCTGGACGCCGAGCACGCCGAAGCGGTCCTCGACGTTCTCTGATCAGGTCGACGCGCTGATCCAGGGCGGCGGGTTGCGCACGATCAGCGCGGTCAGTTCCGACTTGCTGCTGACGCCGGCGAGTTCGTACAGGGCCTTCAGGCGGTTCGCGACCGTACGCCGGGAGATGTAGCCGGACCGGGCCAGTTGATCATGGGTCAGGCCGTTCGCGACGCCAGCGAGCAATGTCCGGTCCCGTTCCCGGACGACCCGCTGCCAGGGGTCCGCGGGCCGGGTCGCCGGCGTCGGTTCGGAACGCGGCCGGACCAGCCGGTCGACGTGGCGGACCCAGCCGTCCAGGCCGAGATGACCCATCAGTTCCCGCCCGTCCCGCAGCCGGGCCAGCCCGCGGGTGCCGTCGCCGCACCGCAGCAGGACCCGGCCCTGGGCGATCAGGGTCCTGGCCCGGTCCACCTCCGGTACGGCGTCCGTACACAGATCGAGGGCCCGGTCGCCGGCCGCGGCAGCGTGCTCGGGGGTCGCGGTCAGCGCCCGGCACCGGGCCAGCAGGGCCGCCGTCCGGGGACAGCCCGGTTCATGATCACGACCGTCCGCTCGCCGTACCGCCTCGTCGGCCTGGTCCGTTCGGCCCAGCGCGACGAGCGCCTCCACCAGATCGGCCAGCACCTCGGCGGGCCCCTGCCGCAGCGGGTGCCCGGCGCGCAGGGCGGCGTCCAGGCAGATCGCGGCGGCCTGATACCGGCCGGCCACCAGGTGGCCGTAGCCGAGGTCGGCGTCGAACGGCGCCACGGCCGGCGAACCGGGCAGCCGGGACCGCAACGTCGCCGCCCGCTGCGGCTGGTCGTCCTGCCCCTGCGCGGCCCGGACCCGGACCTCGGCCCCGGCCAGCGTCGGCAGTCCGGCGGCCGCCGGGCAGAGCCGTTCCAGCTCCCGGATCCGCCGCCCGGCCACCGGATAGCGGCCCTCCCACAGGTCGATCGAGACCAGAGCAGGGGTGAGGTGGAGTTCGGCGAGCACGGTGTGCCGGCCCGGATCGGCCAATGCGGCGCCGACCAGTCGGCGGGCTGCCTCCGGCCGGCCACCGGCGACCAGGACGTCGGCGATGCCCGCGATCAGCGACACCGGGACCGGGCGGGCGCCGTCGGGGACGCCCGCGGCGAGCAGGTCCAGGTCCGCCTCGGCCGGTCGGTCCCAGGCGGTGACGAGCGCGGCGACCACCCGGTGCAGGGCGACGAGCTCGGCGCTCGCACCGGGCGGCCGGTCGAACCGCTCCAGGATCAGCCGCGCCTCCTCGGCCGAACCGGTCAGTCCGAGCAGGTGCGCGGCGCGGAGCCGCAGCCAGGCGTGTTCCTCCGCCGGCTCGGCATAGGCCGGCGGGATCCGGTCGGCCGACAGGATCGCCGGGTCGTCGGCGCCGGTGAGCGCGGCCGCCTCCAGCCCGGTGATCCGGAGCCAGAACTCCGACCGGGGATCCGGTGCCGAGCGCAGGCCGGTCGTGGTCTCGGCCAGTGCCGAGGCGGCGTACCCCTGTTCGAGCAGCGCCCGGGACCGCAGCGCCCGGAATCGCGCCGACTCGGCGTACCGCGGCTGGTCGGCAGCCGCATCCAGCAGGCGGGCCGCGGCCTCGAGTTCGCCCTGCTGGAACAGGCCGACGGCGAGTTCCAGCAGCGCCGCGTCGTCCGCCGCCGCCTCGGCGCGGCGACAGCGGTGATCGAGGGCCGCCGGTCCGTCGCCGGCCGCCGCGAAGGCCGCCTCGGCGCGCCGGTCCAGTTCGTCCTGATCACCCGACGACAACCGGCCCCGGGCCGCCGCGGCGAGCAGCGGGTCGGCGGTCCGCCAGCGGTCCCGGTCGGGCCGGATCAGGCCGCGCCGGCTCAGTCGCTCCGCGGCGGCCGGGTCGTCGGCGACCCGCTCCAGCACCGCCGCCGGAACCCGGTGCTGATGGTCGAAGACGGCCAGCACGGCGAGATCGACCGGCGCCAGCGGCGCGATGGCGGCACCGGCCCGGGCGACGAACTCGGCGGGCGGGTCGAACCGCTGCGGCATCGGCGCCGCCCCGGCCAGCTGCTCCGGCGTGAGCCGGCGGGCGTACGCGCGGAGCAGTCCCGGGTTGCCGTGGCAGACCTGGCCGAGCCGGTCGGCGACCCAGGCCGCGATCGGCGTTCCGACGGTGTCCTGCAGCATGGCCCGGATGCCGGCGTCGTCGAGGCCGGAGATCTCGACCGTGGGATGCCGGCTCAGCGGGCCGGCCGCCGCGGCATCGACGACGACCAGGTGGGACCACGGCCAGAGCGAGGCGCGGCGCAGGAATTCCGCACAGAGTTCCAGCGTCGCCGGGTCGCTCAGTTCCAGATCCTCGTGCACGATCACCGCCGGCCGGTCCGGCTCGGCCCAGGTCGCGGACTGGCCCGCGATCAGGTCGCCGATCCGGTCGACGATCATGCCGGTGCCGGCGGTCCGGTCGCCGGCCGCGGTCTGGAGCAGTTCGATCAGGTCGGCCAGGCCCGGCCGGGCCGGCTGGCCGTGGAGCAGGTCCAGCGCGGTCCGGAACGGTTCGGCGCCCGGCGTGTAGCGCAGCTTGGTCACCGTCGCGCCGACCTCGGTCAGCGCCGCGTCGACCAGGGTCGACTTGCCGATTCCGTACGGCCCGCTGACCACGAGAACTCCCGGTTCGGGGACGTTCAGGAAGTCGGTCAGGACTTGTTGCTCGCGGCGACGCCCGATCGGGGATCGCAAGGTCCGGCCCGCAGACTGCATGGTCTTGGAGCTACTCCACTCTCGTTGCCGGGTGGTCGGTACGGGAGCCCAACCTAGTGTCGAGCCGCCCACGTGTGTCAACGCCGGGGTCCACCGATTCGCTGCACGGCAACTGCAATTTGTGCACTTTCTGCACTGCACCGACTGCACTGCTCCAACGGCCACGGAGGGGATTTCCCCACCCCCGTTCGGCCGGACAGCAGGATGGTTCCGGCACCCGCTCGGGCGGCAGGGTTGAGGCCATGACGAACACCGGCAGCGAGCTCGAGTTCAGCCAGGGTGCGGGGCTCGACGCCAGCCTTCAGAATGGACCCGACATGACCGAACTCAGCCAGCCTTCCCCCGTCGACAGCGGCAACGCGCTCGCCCGCACGATCCGGCAGGCCGGGCGGGACCTCGCCTGCGTCGCCGGCGGCTTCTTCATCGCGCTGTTCGGCTTCATCGTCTGTGTGCCGCTGTTCAGCCTGGGGGTCGGCACCGCGGTCACCGTGTTCGGCCTGTTCGTGCTGACCGCGGCCCTGGTGGTGGCCGGCGGCTTCGCCCAGTTCCACCGCAACCTGCTGACCGGTGCCGGGTACGAGCTCCGCCGCCCGGTCTACCCGCGCGGCCGGATGCGGTTCTGGGGCCGGATGCGGCGGCTGCGGTCCGCGCAGGGCTGGCGGGACCTGCTGCACATCCCGATCGCGTTCGTCGTCAACACGGCCAGCTTCTGCATCGCCATCCCGTGGGTGGTCGCCGGTCCGGGCGGGCTGACGTACTGGTTCTGGAGCCAGTACCTGCCCGACGAGGAGCGGCACGGCCTGGCCTGGCTGCTCGGCTTCCCGGGCGCCGTCGCCGACATCATCGGCACCACCCTGGTCGGCGCCTTCTTCCTGATCACCGCGCCGTTCGTGCTGCGCGGCCTGGTGATGCTGCAGGCGGCGATCGCCAAGGGCCTGCTCGTCGACGAGGCCTCCCACCTGCGCCAGCAGGTCAGCGAGCTGACCCACAGCCGGGCCGCCGCCGGCGAGGCCGAGGCGCACACGCTGCGCCGGCTGGAGCGGGACCTGCACGACGGCCCGCAGCAGCGGCTGGTCCGGCTCGGCATGGACCTCGGCGCGGTGGAGCGCCGGCTGGAGACCGATCCGGATGCCGCCAAGCAGATCCTGCGCCAGGCGATGGAGCAGTCGCAGGAGGCGCTGGCCGAGATCCGCACCCTGTCCCGCGGCATCGCCCCGCCGATCCTGACCGAACGTGGACTCCGCGCCGCGGTCACCGCGCTGGCCGCCCGGGGCGTCATCCCGACCACCGTGGACATCGACGAGGAGCTGGACCAGACCCAGTCACTGTCCGACGCGGCCAAGAACGCGGTCTACTTCGTGGTCGCGGAATCCCTGGCCAACAAGGAGAAGTACAGCCGCGCCTCGACCTGCTCGGTGGAGGTACGGCGGCTCGGCGGGCTGGTCGTGATCACGATCACCGATGACGGGGTCGGCGGTGCCAGCGTGGCCAAGGGTCACGGACTGGCCGGACTGACCGACCGGCTGGCCGGGGTCGACGGCAACCTGCACGTCTCCTCGCCGGCCGGCGGGCCGACCATGATCACCGCGACCGTGCCGGTCAATGCGAAGCAGGCTCCTGGAGACGATCCAGGAAGGCACTGATCGACTCCAGCGCACGGTCGGTGGCCGGGTTGCCGAGGGCGTACACGAAACCGTGCTTGGTTTCCGGTACGACCTCGGTCCCGGTCCAGCCGCCGTTCCGCTCGATGATCCCGGCCAGCTCCCGTACCTGATCATGGGGGAACAGGTGCTCGTACTCGGCGAGCAGGAACAGGAACGGCGGGCAGCCGGCCCGGACCTGCCGATCCGGCGAGATCTCCTCGTAGGTGGAGCCGTCCCGCACCAGCCAGCTGATCTTGGTCGCGATGTTGGCGTCCTGGTCCGGCCAGGGCAGCATCGTGCCCGGCCCGTTGACCGAGACGCAGCCGGCGATCGGCGCGGCGTCGGTGGCACCGAGCGCGACCATCGTGGCCAGGTGGGCGCCGGCCGAACTGCCCAGCACGACGATCCGGTCCACCTCGGGTGCCTCCTCGGCGAGGCGGGCCCGGAAGCGGTCGAGGCCGGCGGTCACGTCGGCGAGCTTGTCCCGGTAGCCGGTCTCCTCGTCGATCCGGTAACCGGTCGCGGCCGCCGCATAGCCCAGCCCGGCGAAGTGCTCGACGTGGCCGTGGAAGTCGGCCCGCTTGCCGGCGTACCAGCCGCCGCCGTGGATGTAGAAGAGCCCGATCGGCCGGAGCGGGCGGTCCGGCAGCCGAAGATCAACGACCTGCCGCTCGTCCTCGCCGAAACGCAGTTCCTCGGATCGCATGATCAATCTCCCCCTCCGCCGACCGGGTCAACGCTACCGGGCCGACCGACGGGCGGGCGATGAGGCACAGTTAGGGCATGCGCGTGGTTCTCGCCGACGATTCCGTCCTGCTCCGTGAAGGTCTGATCCGACTGCTCGACGAGATCGGCTGCGACATCGTCGCCGCCGTCGACGACGCTCCGTCGCTGATCGCGGCGGCCGCCGAGCACAAGCCGGACGTCGCCATCGTCGACGTCCGGATGCCGCCGACGATGACCGACGACGGACTGAAGGCCGCGGTCGCCGCGCGGCAGCAGAACCCGGCGCTCGGCGTGCTGATGCTGTCGGCCTACATCGAGTTGTCCTACGCCGACGTGCTGCTCTCGGACGGCCGCGGCGGCGTCGGCTATCTGCTGAAGGACCGGGTCACCTCGCTGAACACGCTGGCAGAAGCGCTGCAGACGATCAAGGGCGGCGGCACCGTGCTCGACCCCGAGGTGGTCGCGCAGCTGCTGGTCGCCCGCCGCTCCGACCCGCTGGGGGCGCTGACCGCTAGGGAACGCGAGGTGCTGGCGCTGATGGCCGAGGGCCGCAGCAACTCGGCGATCGCGGGCCAGCTCTTCATCACCGGCGGGGCCGTGGAGAAACACATCTCGAACATCTTCAGCAAGATCAATCTGCCGGACGTCGGCTCGGACAACCGCCGGGTGCTGGCCGTGCTGGCCTGGCTCAAGTCCCGCTGAGTCGATCATGGAGACGGTACGGATCGGGGTCCTCGGCGCGGCCCGGATCGCGCCCGCCGCGCTGATCGAGCCGGCCCGGATCGTGCCCGGCGTCGAGGTCGTCGCCGTCGCCGCCCGGGACCTGAACCGCGCCGAGGACTTCGCCCGGCGGCACGGGATCCGCACCGCCTACCGCGACTACCGGGCGCTGCTCGATGATCAACGGATCGACGCGATCTACAACCCGCTGCCGAACGGGCTGCACGGGCGGTGGACCCTGGCCGCGCTCGAGGCCGGCAAGCACGTGCTCTGCGAGAAGCCGTTCACGGCCAACGCCGAGGAGGCCCGGACCGTCGCGGCGGCCGCGAAGGCCAGCGGCCTGGTGGTCCTGGAGGCGTTCCACTACCGCTACCACCCGCTGGCCCGGCGATTGCGCGAGTTGATCTTGTCCGGCGAGCTGGGCCGGCTGCGGCACGTGGAGACGGCGATGTGCTTCCCGCTGCCGGTGTTCTCCGACATCCGGTACGACTACCGGCTGGCCGGCGGTGCCCTGATGGACGCCGGCTGTTACGCGGTCCACCTGGCCCGGCTGCTCGGCGGCGAGCCGGAGGTGGTCGGCGCGGCGGCGAAGCTGCGGGATCCGCAGGTGGACCGGGCCATGACGGCGGAGCTGAGGTTCCCGGGCGGTCACACCGGGACCGTACGGTGTTCGATGTGGTCCCGCGACGTGCTGCGAATGTCGGCCCGCGTCGTCGGTGATCAAGGAGAGTTGCGGGTGCTGAACCCGTACGCGCCGCAGTTCGGGCACCGGCTCTC
The DNA here is from genome assembly GCF_042666975.1 of Microlunatus sp. GCM10028923. NCBI lineage: Bacteria > Bacillati > Actinomycetota > Actinomycetes > Propionibacteriales > Propionibacteriaceae > Microlunatus > Microlunatus sp. GCM10028923. The sequence goes on from NZ_JBHTFF010000005.1 coordinate 473,006, forward strand.
GGTCCGGGTCGGTGATCATCGCCGGGTGGAGCACTTCTCCCGACGCCCCACGTATGCCTACCAGCTCTCGGCGTTCGTCGCCGCAGTCCTGGACGGCGTCCCGCCGCTGACGCCCCCGGAGGACTCGATCGCCACCATGACCGTGATCGACGCGATCTACCGGGCCGCGGGCCTCCCGCTGCGTCAGCCGACCTGAGTCTGGCCCGCCCTTCGACAAGCTCAGGGAGCGATGCCCCGCACCCTCGACCCACGCAACCCGCGCACCCCTGAGCCCACGCAACCCACGCGCCCTGAGCCTGTCGAAGGGCCAAGCCCGATGATCATCGGGTTATCCCGAACAAGGATCCACCGGTCGACCCCATCGACCCACCGAGCCGCGATGACGATGCTGATGATCATGAAAGACGCAACGAGACTGGGCCAGGCCTGCACGCTGCTCATCCTGGCCGTGCTGGCCGGGGTCGCCGAGATGATCATCGCCCTGCTGGCGTCTCGGCGGCGGGCGATCCGACGCCGGGGCTGCTGCTTCAGCTCGGCGTCCACCTCGCCGCCTACGCCCTGGCGTTCGTCCTGATCGGCCTGACCTGGCGCGGCAACCGGGTGGCCCGCTGGATCGTGTTGATCATGCTCGGCGGGATCGGCACCGCGTCCCTGGTCGTTCCGCTGATCACCGAGCTCGCCGCGGGCGCGGACCTGGTCGAGGGTTTGGGCGGCGGGACGTCACCGTACTTCCCGGTCGTCCGCGCCGCCCATCTCCTGTTCGTGGTCGCCGGGTCCGGGCTGCTGCTGGCAGCCCGGCCGACGCCGGTCCGCGCTCTGGTCAGAGCGCGCGGTGGCGCTGGTTGATCCCCGGCAGCCCGTACGGGTAGTCGTCGACGATCGGCTGGCTGGCCTCGGTGAGCAGCGTGGTCTCCTCGTCGGAGAGGTGCAGCCCGGCGGCGCCGAGGTTGTCGTCCAGCTGCTCGAGGGTCCGGGCGCCCAAGATCACCGAGGTCACCGCCGGCCGGTCGTTCAGCCAGGCCAGCGCGACCTGGGCGAGCGAGACCCCGCGATCCTTGGCGATCTGCTCGACGGCGCCGATCACCCGCCAGGTCCGCTCCTCCGCGTTGCGGCGGGCGTACGCCTCCATGCCACGAGAGGGATCCTCGCCCAGCCGGCTGGCACCGGTCGGGGTGGTGTCGCGCCGATACTTGCCGGTCAGCCAGCCGCCGGCCAGCGGCGACCAGGGCAGGATGCCGATGTTCTCGTTCTCGCAGACCTCGGTCAGCTCCAGCTCGATGCTGCGCTGGAGCAGGTTGTACTGCGGTTGCAGGGTGACGATCTTGGGCAGGCCGCGGAACTCGGCCACCATCGTGGCCTTCTGCAACTGCCAGCCGGTGAAGTTGCTGACGCCGACGTAGTTGATCTTGCCGGCCCGGACCGCGTCGTCGTAGAAGCGCAGGGTCTCCTCGATCGGCGTCAGGGCGTCCCAGGCGTGCGCCTGGTAGAGATCGATCCGGTCCACCTGCAGCCGCTTCAGGCTGGCGTCCAGCGCCCGGGACAGGTTGGTCCGGGACAGACCAAGATCATTCTTGCCGTCGCCCATCGGGAACCGGCCCTTGGTCGCGATCACCAGCTGGTCCCGGACGGCGCTGCCCCGGTCGGCCAGCCAGCGGCCGATGATCTCCTCCGAGACACCGCGTCCGTAGACGTTGGCGGTGTCGATGAAATTGCCTCCCTGCTCGACGAACCGGTCGAGCTGGGCGTGCGAGACGGCCTCGTCGCTCTCCCGGCCGAACGTCATCGTGCCGAGGCAGAGAGTCGAGACGACCGTGCCGGTGCCGCCGAGGGTGCGGTACTCCATGGATGTCGTGCCTTCCGTAGTACTGATGGCACCCACTCTGCGCCGCCGCGTTTATCCTGTCCAACAGAAGAATCCGATCTCACTGATCATCGATACGGATGAGCCATGGAACTCCGCCACCTCACGTACTTCATCGCCGTCGCCGAGGAACGCCACTTCACCCGGGCGGCCCAACGGGTGCACGTCGCCCAGTCCGGCCTGTCCACCGCGATCCGGACCCTGGAACGGGAACTGGGCGCGGAACTGTTCATCCGGAACACCCGCAGCGTGGAGCTGACCGACGCCGGCCGGGCCCTGCTGGCCGAGGCGCGGCACACGGTCGGCGCGGCCGAGGCGGCCCGGGACGCGGTCGCCGCGGTGCAGGGCGTGGTCACCGGCCGGCTCGCGATCGGCACCCTGCAGTGCCTCGGCGCACTGAACGTCTCGGCGCTGCTGACCCGGTTCCACCGGGCCCACCCCGGCGTCGAGATCCGGCTCCGCCAGTCCGGGTCCACCGAGCTGCTGGGGCTGGTGCACGGTGGCGATCTGGACGCGGCCTTCGTGTCGGTGCCGTTCGTCGAGCAGCCCGGGATCACCCTCCGCCCGCTGTCCGCCGAGCCGCTGCTGCTGGCCTGCGCGCCCGATCACCCGCTGGCTGCCGAGCGGCAGATCGGGGTGCTGGACCTGAAGGACGAGACCTTCGTCGACTTCCATCCGGGCTGGATCACCCGGGATCTGACCGACCGGGTGCTGGCCGCGGCGTGCATCGAACGACGGGTCGCACTGGAGGCCAACGACGTCCACTTCCTGCTCGACCTGGTCGCCGGCGGCCTCGGCGTCGCCCTGGTCCCGGAGAGCTTTCGGCACAAGCAGACCACCGCCCGCTTCGTCCCGCTGCCCGACGACGTGCCCCGCTGGGAGCTCGCCGTCGCCACCCCCGCCGGCCGCCGCCTCAGCGCCGCCGCCCGCGCCTTCCTCTCCGACCCAGCCCTGACGCCGTGACACGCCCAACTTCCCCACACTTCTTGGCACTTTGCGCGAGTTACTTCTCACGGGAACAGCCAGTTTTTCACGTAACGTGAAAAACTTGTGGCCAGCGTGACAGGTGGGTCCGGCGGGCCGGATCAGAGGTGAGCCAGCAGGTCGGCGGCGGCGGTGCGCAGGGCCTCGCGGACCTCGGCCGACGCCTCCAGGTCGTACGGGACGGCCGGGGTGATCAGGGCCAGCACGACGCGGACCACGGCGCTGAGTTCGTCGTCGCCGAACTCGATCCGTCGGCGCCCGTCGGCCAGCAGCCGGATCCGGCTCGGCAGCAGGTAGCCGACCCGGGACCGGATCTCCTCCTCCGTGGCGTCGAGCGTGATCACCGCCCGGTGCCGGTACGGGGTCGAGGCCAGCGACCGGTTCAGGTAGGCCCGCGCACCGCCCGGCGGCTCGCGATCGCCGAACGGTTGCCCGAGGCCGGTCGGCTCGGCGATCCGGTCCAGCCGGAAGGTCCGCCAGTCCGCGCGGTCCAGGTCGTACGCGACGAGATACCACCAGCCGTAGCCGGTGACCACGCGATGCGGCTCAACCCGGCGCCGGGTCACCCGGCCGGCCCGGTCCCGGTAGCCGAACCCCATCTCCTCGCGGTCCCGGGCGGCCAGCGCCAGCCGGGCCAGCACCTCGCCGTCGATCGGCGCCTGCCCGCGCGGACCGGCGCCGACCAGGGACTCCGAGCCGGACACCGCGGCGATCGCGGCGACCCGGTCCCGGAGCCGGCGCGGCAGAACCTGGCCGAGCTTGCCCAGGGCCCGGGCGGCCGTCTCGCCGATGCCCTCGATCGGATTGGTCTCGGCATGCCCCAGCAGGGCGGCGATCGCGACCGCCTCGTCGTCGTCGAACACCAGCGGCGGCAGCCGGGTGCCCGCGGCCAGCCGGTAGCCGCCCGCGGTCCCGGTGGTGCTGTCGATCCGGTAGCCGATCGCCCGCAGCCGCGCGACATCGCGGCGCAGCGTCCGGGGCGTGATCCCGAGCCGGTCGATCAGCTCGGCGCCGGTCCAGGAGGATCGGGCCGCGAGCAAGCCGAGCAGCGCCAGCGACCGGTCCGTGACATCCGTCATGAGTTCAGATTCTTCTCCCTTGAGGACATGATCCGTCCTCAAGCGTCCCTAGTATCGCAGCATGACCACAGAGACCATCGACCTGATTCGGCCCGGTGATCCCGACTACGACGAGCGCCGGATCGGTTTCCAGACCTTCAATCCGCTGCGGCCCGACCTGATCGCCACTCCTTCCGACACCGACGAACTCACCGCCGCCGTCCGGTACGCCACGACGCAGGGACTGCCGATCGCGGTCCAGGCCACCGGCCACGGCTCTCCCGGCCTGACCGACGGCGGCCTGTTGATCAACACCTCCCGGCTCACCGGCGTCACGATCCACCCGGATCGGCGGACCGCCTGGGTCGCCGCCGGCACCCGCTGGGACGAGGTCGTCGCGGCGGCCGCCGAGCACGGGCTGGCCGGACTCGCCGGCAATGCGCGCTCGGTCGGCGTGATCTCGTACGCCCTCGGCGGCGGGATCGGCCCGCTCGCCCGCCGGTACGGGTTCGCTGCCGATCATGTGAACCGGATCGAGTTGATCACCGCCGACGGCGAGCGCACCATGATCACCGCCGACAGCGACCCCGACCTGTTCTGGGCGGTCCGCGGCGCCGGCGGCAACTTCGGCGTCGTCGCGGGAATCGAGATCGAGCTGTTCCCGCAGCCGGAGTTGTACGGCGGATCGCTGTTCTTCGACACACCCCTGATCGAATCCGGGCTGGCCACCTGGCACGACTGGCTGCAGACGCTGCCCGACGAGGTGACGTCGACCGCCGTGATCGTCCCGCTGCCCGATCTGCCCGTCCTGCCGCCGCCGCTGCGCGGGAAGCACGTGCTGTCGATCCGGGCCACCTCGACCGGCCCGGCGACCGAGGCGGAGGAACTGTTCCGCGGCCTCGGTGCGATCGGCGAGCCGCTGTTGGGCGGCTTCCGGACGCTGCCGTACGCGGAGATCGCAACGATCAACAACGACCCGACCGACCCGTCACCGCACCGCACCCGGGGCACCCTGCTGGACGGGCTTGATCAGGACACGATCGCCAAGTTGATCAAGGCCGCCGGCCCGGGCAGCGAGCTGTCGCCGGTGCTGGAGCTGCGCCACCTGGGCGGCGCGCTGGCCCGGCCGCCGGCGGTCCCGAACGCGGTCGGCCACCGGGACGCCGCGTTCACCGCGTCCATGATCATCGGGCTCTCCTCGGCCACCCCGGAGCAGGCCGAGCTGGACCGGGTGACCGCCGCTCAGGAGCGGACCCTCGAGGCTCTGTCGGCGCACGACACGGGCGGCCGGCACTTCACGTTCCTCGGCGGCGGCGCGACCCCGGACGACGTCCGGGCCACCTTCGCTCCGGACACCTGGGACCGGCTGACCAAGCTCAAGGCCCGGGTCGACCCGGGCAACGTGTTCCGTTACAACGCGAACATCCCGCCCGCCTAGGGGCTAGTGCATGTAGAGGCCGCCGTCGACGTTCAGGGTCTGGCCGGAGACGTACCCCGCGTCGTCGGAGATCAGGTACGCGACGGCGGCCGCCACATCACGGGTCTGCCCGATCCGGTTCACCACAAGATCATCGGCCAGCTCCAGCTTCCGTTCCGGACTCAACGGACCGCCCATGATGTCGGTGTCGATCGGTCCCGGCGCGATCGCGTTCACGGTGATATCGTTCGGACCGAGCTCGCGGGCCAGCGACCGGGTCAGCCCGATCAGACCCGCCTTGGCCACCGAGTATGGCGTCTTGCTGAACGTGCCGCCGCCGCGCTGCGCGGACACGGAGGCCAGGCTGATGATCCGGCCACCGCGCCGGTTCCGGACCATCGTCTCGGCCACCCGCCTAGTCACGTAGTGGGCGCCGGTGAGGTTGATCCCGATCACCCGGTGCCACTCGTCCGCGTCGAGGTCGAGATAGGCCAGCGGTGAACTGACACCCGCCGAGTTGAGCAGGCCGAGAATCGGCGGCAGGGCGGCCTCCATCGCGTCGATCGCGGCGCGCGCCTGCTTCTCGTCCGACACGTCGGCGGCCGCGCCGAACGCGGCTACGCCGTGCCGGGCGGTGAGTTCGCCGGCCAGCTCGTCGCAGGACGCTTGATCAAGATCCAGCACGCCGATGCACCATCCCTGCTCGGCGAGGACGTCGGCGGTCGCCCGCCCGATGCCGCGGATCGAGGTCGCCCCAGTGATCACTGCCGTACGCTGCCCGCTCTGCTCCATGATCAACCACTCCTACTTCGGGTACGTGTAGTCGGCGCCCGGTTTCCAGTCCGGGAAGGCGTAGTCGTCCAGCGCGACCTCGGCACCGTCCGCCTTGGCGGCCGCGATCGCCTTCTCGCGTTCGGCCTCGTTGGCGTCGCTGAGCGTCTTCAGCGCGGCCCGCAGGTCGGGGACGTCGCCGCCGAGATAGCCCTGCACGATCGCCCCGAGCCCGGGCGTCACGGGCTTGCGGCGGGCCTCGGCGAGGGAGACGTCCGGGTTCCGGACCACCGGCTGCGGCCCCTGGAACACCTGCTCCTTCAGCATCGCCACGGCCTGCTTGTACGGCTCCGTGACGTTGGCCGTCGCGACCAGGTCGAGATCGATCGGCGGTGCATCCATCGCCTCGGTGATCTTGACCAGGTAGTCCTCGCCGGTGAACGACTCGACCAGCTTCGACGCCGCCGCCGGGTCCTTGGTGCTGCCCGCGATCACGAAGGTCGGGCCGCTCAGGTTGCGGTACAGGGCGACCGGCGCCCCGGCCTCCGGCGTCACCACCTGGCCGACGCCCATCTTCGGCAGGAAGTCCGGTTGCAGGACCCGTGACCCGCCGGGTGACCAGGCACCGTCGATGAAGATCGCGACACCGCCCGAGGCGTACCTGGTCCGGGCGTTGACGACGCTGAACGTGTTGGTGCCACTCAGCATCATGCCGCCCGCGAAGAGCTCCTTCCAGAACTCGATCGCGTTCACGTACGTGTCGTCGTGGAACCCGTACTCCCCTGTCGCATAACGGACTCCGCCGAGACCGGGGAAGCCGGCCACCTGGGCCATGTCGTTGATCTGATCACCGGCCCGGCCGCCGTCCGCACCGAGCGCGATCGTCATCGGCGCGACCCCGGCCGCCTTCAACTTCTGACAGGTGGCCCGGAAGCTGTCGTAGTCGCCCGGTACGTCCGCCGGGTCGAGACCGGCCTTGGCGAACAGTTCGACGTTGGTCCAGGTGAAGCTCGGATGGGAGCGGAACGACTGCAGCGGGACGCCGTAGAGCTTCCCGTCGATCTTGGTCACGCCCTCGACCTGGACCTCCTTCGGCAGCCGCTTCAGGGTGTCGTCGGACAGCTCGACCTCGCGGATCCACTGATCGGCGACGAGCGCGGCCAGCGGCAGCCCGACGACGTTGGAGAACACGTCGGGCAGCTTCTTGGCCTGGTTGGCCAGCCGCAACGACTCGCCGGCCTTGGACGCCTCGTAATAGGTGTACGTGACCGGCACGCCGATCTTCTCGGCCTGACTCGAGGCCCACTCCTTCTGGAGATCCTGGTAGGCGCTGAAGTGGTCCCACCACTGGAGCCCACCGCTGGCCGTACCGGAGCCGCTGCCACCGGAGCATCCGGCGACGGACGCGGCGGCCACTCCGGCTCCCAGGGCCGTGATCCCGCTGAGGAATCCACGGCGATTCATGGTCGGTCTCATGCCGACACCCCTTCCTCGCTTGGCGAGTTGGTTAGGACTTGACTGCTCCGGCGATGCCTTCGACGAAGTAGCGCTGCAGGAAGAAGAACAGGAGGACCACGGGGATGATCGAGATGATCCCGGCCGCCGTCATACCGGACCAGTCGACCGCGTCCTGACCGATGAAGGCCTGCATCCCGACGCTCAGGGTCCGCAGTTCCGGACGGCTGAAGGTGAACACCAGCGGCAGGAAGAAGGCGTTCCAGGTGCCGAGGAAGGTCAGCAGGGCCACGGTCGCGGTGACCGGCATCGACAGCGGGAACATGATCGAGAGGAAGGTCCGCAGAAAGCCGGCCCCGTCCACGATCGCCGCTTCCTCCAGCTCCCGCGGCAGCTGCCGGAAGTAGCCGGCGTAGATCAGGATCGAGGCCACATTGGCTCCGCCGCTGAGGGCCAAGATCATTCCGGACAGTGAGTCGATCAGGCCGAGCTGGAGCGAGACCTGGACCACCGGGATGATCGTGTAGCCGGTCGGGACGAAGATCGTCGCCACCAGGATCCCGACGATCAGCCGGGAGCCCCGGAACCGGTAGCGGCCGATCACGTAGCCGGCGGCGGCGCAGCGCAGGGTCACGATGATCACCGTGATCACGGTGACCAGCACCGTGTTCAGCAGGTACCGGCCGAACTGCGCGTCCTCCCAGGCCCGGCCGTAGTTCTCCCAGACCAGCGTCTCCGGGATCAGGTTCAGGCCGGCGGCGAAGACCTCCGTGTTGTCCTTGAACGAGGCGGACAGCATCCAGACGAACGGGAAGATCCAGAGCAGCACCGCACCGACCAGGAAGACGGTCGCGATCCACCACGGCAGCCTGCTGATCAGCCGGCGCACCCGCGGGGCGGTCATCACGCCCCCGCCCGCAGCCGGCGCGCGGCCCACACGCCCCAGAGCTGGATCAGTCCGACCACGAAGACGAAGAGGCCGAAGAGGACGGCCGCCGCCGAGGCGAACCCGAGTTGCGGGACCGGCGCGGTGAAGGCCCGCTGATAGATGTAGATCTCGATCACCTCGGTGGCGAAGAACGGGCCGCCGCCGGTCAGCGTCTGCATCAGGTCGAAGGCCCGGAACGAGTCCTCGATGGTGAGCAGCGAGATGATGATCAAGAACGGTTTGAGCAGCGGTACGGTGATCTGGGTGAACAACTGGACCACTCCGGCGCCGTCGATCCGGGCCGCCTCATAGAGCTCGGTCGGGATCGTCTGCAGCGCGGCCAGCCAATAGACCAGGGTGATGCCGAAGAACTTCCAGATGTAGACCACGGACGCCGTGATCAGCGCCGTCTGCGAGTCGCCGAGGAAGCTGATCCCGCCGTCGTGCCCGAGGGCCAGCAGCAGGCTGTTCAGCGGCCCGCTGGCCGGATCGAGCACGAACTGCATCACCACGCCGACGATCGCCGTGGTCGTCACGACCGGCAGGAAGAAGGCGGTCCGGAACAGCCGGGCCAGCGGCAGCTTCGGCGAGTTGAGCACGATCGCCAGCAGGAAGCTCAAGATCACCCGGGCCGGCGCCACCAGCAGCATGAAGATCAACGTGATCTTGAACGAGCTCCAGAACATCGGGTCCGCGAACACGGCCTGGTAGTTGGCCAGGCCGACGAACCGCTGCTGCGACTCGAACCCGTTCCACTCGACCAGGGAGTACCAGTAGCTCGCCGCGATCGGATACAGCGTGTAGAGGCCGTACAGGATCGCCGTCGGGAGCAGGAACAGCCAGACCCAGAGCGTCAGCCGGCCCCGGTTGCCGCGTCGCGCGGGCCGATCGGCCCGCTTCGTCCCCGGGCGCACTCCCCGCATCGCTAATGTCGTCATTGACGTCAACCTTCGAGAGTCGGATCAGCCGGACGCCAGGTCCGGGATCGGGCGGAGCTGGCTGGCGGCGAAGGTCCGTGGATCGTTGCCGGTCCGCCGGCCCGCCTCCAGCCCGTTGATCGTGGTCACCTCCTCGCCGGTCAGCGCGAAGTCGAACACCTCGGCGTTGGCCCGGATCCGTTCCGGCGTCGCCGACTTGGGGATCACGATGTGGCCGCGCTGCAGGTGCCACCGGAGCAGCACCTGGGCCGGCGTCCGACGATGATCATCCGCAATGGCGTGCACCGCCGGGTGGCTCAGGTCGGCGCCGCGGCCGAGCGGCGAGTACGCCTCGACGGCGATGCCCCGCTCGGCGCAGCTGCGCACCACGTCGACCTGCTGATAGGTCGGGTGCAGCTCGATCTGGTTCACCGCCGGGAGCTGATCGCCCTCCGCGGCCAGCCGCTCCAGGTGCTCGGCCAGGAAGTTGGACACCCCGATCGAGCCGACCCGCCGCTCCGCGGCCAGCCGCTCCAGCGCCCGCCAACTGTCGACGTAGCGGTCGGCGGCCGGGTTCGGCCAGTGGATCAGGTAGAGGTCCACCCGGTCCAGCCCCAACCGCCGGCAGCTGTCGTCGTAGGCCCGCAGCGCGGACTCGTACCCCTGATCACCGTTGCGGAGCTTGGTCGTCACGAAGACCTCGTCCCTTGGCAGCCCGGTCGCCCGGAGCGCGGCGCCGACCCCGGCCTCGTTGACGTACGCGGCCGCGGTGTCCAGGTGCCGATAGCCGGCCGCCAGGGCCACCTCGACCGTGGCCTGCACCTGGTCCGGCGGAATCTCGAAGACCCCGAGGCCGAGCTGGGGGACGGCGGCCCCGTCCCGCAGCGTGATCATGGTCGGCGCCGTCATCTCAGCTCCGCGGCGTCAAGATCAACAGCGACACCGCCGGCAACGGCAGCGCCACCTCGAGCGCGAGGCCGCCGGACGGATCCGGGTCGAGGTCGCGGGCCGGCTCGAATTCCTCCAGGCCCTGCCGGGCCTGGATCTTCGCGATCTCGTCGTCGCCGGGATCGGACGGCGAGCCGAGCGAGGCCCAGACCGTGTGCGCGTTGCTGTGATCATGATCGATGCGCAGGTGGCTCAGCCGGTAGCCGGTGTGGTCGAGGCCGGACACCGCGATCCGGACCGGCGTCGCCGCCTCGGCCCGCTGGTACTGGTCGTCGGTGTGCCGCCAGACCAGGATCGCCACGGTGCCGTCCTCGTCGGTGGTGGCGAGGGCGTCGACCTCCTCGGGCATGCTGCTGCCGTCCGGGTCCGCCAGGGCCTCGATCGACCAGGCCTGGTCGGACCGCGCGGCCACCCGGTGACTGCCGAGCCGGCCGAACATCCGGTAGGCGTTGAGCAGCGGCTTCTCGGTCCCGTCCGCGGTGAGGAAGGACCGGGTCCCCTCGAACCAGCGCTCGGCCTCGAAGTAGAAACTCCACGAGGTCGCCTGGTTCACCGAGACCGGCCCGGCCGCGTTGAGGTCGAGGATCTTCTTGAACAACTTCGCCTGGAACACCGGGTAGTACTCGGTGTTCTGGAATGCGTAGTTCGCATTGTCGTAGCGCCCGAAATGTGCCGGCACCGCCGCATCGCATTCGTCGACCAGGACCTCGAGGTCCCGATATTCGGGATAATCGGCAATGATGCGATTGCACCGCACGATGTCGTACAACATCTTCGTCGACGAAGGACTCGCCTGCTCCGTGGCGGGAGCGCCGATCGGCCGATAGTCCCGGGTCGGGAAATGGCAGCCCTTCGTGTGATAGGAGATGAAATCCAGCGGCTCGCCCCGGGAACTCGTGTAGTCGAGGAATTCCTTGAGGAACTCGAGCCCGCCGCTGGTCACCGACGGTCCACCGACCTTCGCCCCGGGGATCGCGGCGCGCACCGCCTGCGCGGTCACGGTGTACAGCTCGTTGTACTGCTGGACCGTCCCGCCCCAGTAGAAGATGTCCGGCTCGTTCCAGAGCTCCCACAGCCATTCGCTGACCTCGGCCATCCCGTAGCGCTCCGCGCAGTGCCGGGCGTGCGCCTCGATCAGCCCGGCCCAGCGGCCGTAGTCCCGCGGCGGGAAACGCCACGCCCCCGCCTCGTACGCTCCATAGAGGGTCGGGCTCGACGGCACCGTGAATTCCACGTCGGGAACCAGGTCGCGCGGCGTGAAACCGAGTTCGACCAGCACATGATGCCCGGCAGCGACAATCGCGTCATAGGCCTGATCGACCAGCGTGAAATCGTAGTAGGGATTCCCGTTCTCGTCCTCGTGGTAGACGTTTCCGGAACTCCAGTGCGGAATTCCGAAGCCACTGCCCGAGCAGAAGACATAATGCGGCCGCACGTGGTAACTGTCGCCGCTGATCTCGCCGAAGCTGCGGAGCAGGCGTTTCCCCGTGCGGGTGTAGGTCCAGTTGAATTCGTCGTAACCGATGCTGCGCCAGACCGGCTCGATCGGGCCGAGGTCGGCCGCGGCGTCGACCTCGATCAGGGCCCGCTCGACGTGCGGCGCGTCCGGATCGCTGGGCGCCGCGGGCGGAAACGGGCTGCCGGCCCGGCGGCTGACATGAGGATTCTGGGTTTCGGTGCTCACGGGGGTAGCCCCTCGCTCTCACTTCGTCGTGTGACGTCCGGCGACGGTGATCGCCGAATCCGGTGATCAACTCCTCCATCGAGTTTCACGACCCGAACCCCATATTGTCAACGATATATTGTTAATGATTTGTAGTTCGTGACATGATCCGGGGACACGGCCAGGAAGGACGCGAGCGTGCTCCCTCAGGGAATCCAGCGACCGATGCAGGTCCAGCCTGCGCTCGGCACGATGGTCGCCAACCTGCTGCGCGAGATGATCACCAACGGCCAGTTCGAGCCGGGCGAGCACCTCAAGGAGGCCGCCATCGCCGACGCCATGTCGGTCAGCCGCGGCCCGGTCCGGGAGGCGTTCACCCAGCTGGAGGCCGAGGGGTACGTCGAGCTGCGCCGGCACCGCGGCGCCTACGTGGCCGCGCTGACCCGGGTCGACGTGGAGGAGGTGCACACGCTGCGCGGCGCGATCGAACGGCTGGCCGCCGAGCGTGCCTGCACCCGGATGGGCGAGGCGGAGTTCGCCGCGATGGACGCGGTGCTGGAACGGATGAAGGCCGTCGACACGACCATCGAGCCCGACGGCGCGGTCGTTCTTGATCTTGCCTTCCACGACATCGTCTACGCGTCCTGTGATCATGCTCGGGTGCAGCGGGTGTGGGAGTCGATCCGCGGTCAGGTCCGCCTGTTCCTGCGCGCTCGCAACATCAACTTCCCCGACTTCTCCGAGGTCGGCTACCCCGAGCACCGCGAACTGCGCGACGCGCTCGCCGAGGCCGACCCGGAGGTCGCCCGGGCCGCCGTCGACAAGCACATCCTCGGCGCCTACGAACGACTGAAGCGCCTCGATCTGCCCTGAGCAGCCGTTTCCGCAAGATCACGCGGGTCCAAGCGCCGGCGCCGTACAGGACACAAGATGTCCGTGACGAGCTGGGATTCTTGAGGGACTCTGGTTCTTCTGATCTTGAAGGGAGCTTCGTGATGGCAGACCGGACCGGTCGGTTGACGACCCGTGAGCTGTCGATGCGTACCGTGGCGGACTTCGAGCAGTTCTTCTGGCAGGTCAACGGGTGCGGCTGCGCGCTGTACCTGTTCGGCCGGCACCTGAGCCCGGCCGCGAGTGCGGCCATCACGGGTCGGCGGCCGCCGGCGGCAGGCGTACGTCCTGCGGGGAGGGACTGGCGGACGGGCGAGTTGGCTGCGGTGAAGGACCTGGTGCGCCAGGGCCTGGCGCACGGGATCCTCGTCTATGCCGACGCGGAACCGGTCGGCTGGTGTCACTTCGGGCGAGCGGACGAGGTGCCGGTGCCCCGGGACGACTCGATCCCGCGGAAGCGGTTCGCCCGGTATCCGTCGACGCAGTGGCGGATCACCTGCCTGCTCACCCGGATCGATCATCGTCGCCGAGGGGTGGCCGGCACCGCCCTGGCGGCGGCCGTGGCGGCGATCAAGAAGCGCGGCGGCGGCTGGATCGAGGCGACACCGATCTCGTTCCCGCATCGCGACACGACGCTGCGGAAGGTGCGCCGGGAGCACGGCTGGAATTCAACGGCCGTGGACGAGTACCTGAAGGACAACTGGCCGAGCCGGGAAATCCCCGGCCTCGGACGGGTGGGCGCCTGTCCGGTCACCGCGCAGACGATGACCAACGTCGGAACGCTTTCGATGTACGAGAAGCTGGGCTTCAAGCCCACCAAGATCGACGAGCTGAGCGGCGACCCGCGGCTTCCCTTTGACCGCGTGGTCGTCCGGCTCAAGGCCTGACCACGTCGCGTCGTGCGATCCCGCCGGCGCTCGTCACTGATCAGGCTCGGTTGGGTCGACGAGGAACTGGCGGACCCGGAGCCGGTCCACCTCCAGGTCGCCGATCTTGAGGGTACGGATCGTGGCGCGCCGGATCACCAGCCGCCCGATCGCGATCACGCCGAAGGCCAGCGCCCCGCCGGCCAGCGCGCCCACCGCGAGCCCGGCCAGGCTCAACCCGCCGATCGCACTCGCCCCGCCCGCGCGGGCTCCGATCACCGCCGCGCCCATCGAGGCGGAGTCGCCGTGTTCCCGATCGGCCTGCTCGTCGGCCGGGCCGGACTCCGGTCCATGATCAGCATTCATGAAATCCACGGTCGCACAGATCGGCCGACCGCGGTCACCAGATCAGCCGAATACCGTTCAGGTCGTGGAAGGCCGCATTGGCGGTCACCAAGGGCATGCTCTCGATCATGCTGGTGGCCGCGAGCATCCGGTCGAACGGATCGCGATGATGCCAGCCCAAGGCGCCCGCACTCATCGCGTGCTCGTTCGTGACCGGAAGACTCCCGATGCCGGCGCGGTCGAGATGCCGCTGATAGCCGTCGATCAGGCCCTCCGCCTGCGGCAGCTTCCCCAGCCGATGTTTGGTAGCAATCTCCCAAGCCGAAGGAGCACGTGCGTGTCCAACAGCACCGACACGGCTACTGCTCCCAGGCGGCGAGTTCGTCCTCGGGCAACGGTTCGAAGAAGCTGTCCGGGACCCGATAGCCGACGAAGCCCATCTCCCGCGGTCCGCCGTCGTGGATGGCAACCAGCCGCGCCACGGGTTTGTCACCGCTGGCGATGATCACCTCATCGCCCGCTTCGACCTCGGCCAACAGCGCAGACAGCCGCGTTTGCGCCTCCGACACTTGGACGACCTGGGTCATGCATCAAGACTGGGCTGCCCAGCCAGCTTGGTCAACGGGTTCGGGTGACTCCTCCGCTGTCTCGAGTTCCGCTGCCGTGTCCGTGGTCGGTTCGGTCTCGGCGTAGCTGGTCACGGTGGCCAGATCGAGGGCGAGGTCGATCGCGAAGTCGCCGAACATCAGGCGGGTGGCGGTGCGGGCTGCTTCCCGTACCGACTGCTCGGCCTGCTCGGCGAGCCGGTCCGGCGTGTGCACGATGATCTCGTCGTGCAGGAAGTAGACCAGGTAGGGCCGGTCGTCCGGCGGGCCGAGCGCGGCGAGCCGGTTGCGCAGGTCGGCCATCCAGCACAGCGCCCACTCCGCGGCGGTGCCCTGGACGACGAAGTTGCGGGTGAACCGGCCCCAGTCGCGGGCCTGCTGCCGGGCCCGGCGCTGCTCGTTCGGGCCGGCCTCGGCGTCGCTCGCGGCGGACTGCACCTGCTGCCAGGATGCGCCCGGCCGCGGTGAACTCCGGCCGAGCCAGGTGGTCACCACCTCGCCGCGCTCGCCCGCCCGGGCCGCGTCCTCGACCAGCCCGGTGGCCCGCGGGTAGGCCTTGATCAACCGCGGCATCAGCTGGCCCGACTCGCCCGTCGTCGCTCCGTACAGCGCGCCGAGCATGGCCACCTTCGCCTTGGCCCGGGTCTCCACCACACCCTCGTCGACCAGGCCCTGGTACAGGTCGCCGCCCCGGGCCGCCCGGGACAGCCGATGATCACTGGCCATCCCGGCCAGCACCCGCGGCTCCAGCTGGGCGGCGTCGGCCACCACCAGCCGCCAGCCCGGGTCGGCCGTCACCGCACCCCGGAGCAGCTTCGGGATCTGCAGCGCGCCGCCGCCACGGGTGGCCCAGCGGCCGGTGACCACGCCGGCCGGCACGTACTCGGGGCGGAACCGGCCGTCCCGGACCCACTGGTCGGCCCAGCCCCAGCCGTTGGCGGCGAGCAGCCGGGACAGCTTCTTGTACGTGAGCAGCGGCGGGATCGCCGGATGATCAAGTTTGGACAGTTCCCACTGCCGGGTGCTGGTGGCGTCCAGCCCGACCGTGTGCAGGGCGCGGAGCAGTTCGGGTGGCGAATCGGGATTGAGCCCCGGCTGCCCGAGCGCCGTACGGACCTCGCCGAGCAGGCCCTCCAGCACCGCCGGCCGGCCACCGAACCGGGGCCGCGGACCAAGCATCTCGGTCAGTTGCCGATCATGAACAGTCACGTCGAACGGCAGCCCGTGGTGATGAAGCTCGGCCGCGATCAGGGCACCGGCGGACTCGGCGGCGAGCAGCAGCCGGAGCCGCTGCCCGTGTGGCGAGTCGGCGACCGCCGCCGTCTGCAGCCGATGCTCGGCGGCCACCTGCTCCAGGTCGGCCCGTTCCACCGGCCGGGCCAGCAGGGACGGCTGCTCGTCCTCCAGCAGCTCGGCCGGCGACCGGTCCCAGTACGCGTCGGAGCCCGCCAGCGGCAGGGCCAGGAAGGTCGAGGCGGCCAGGATCGCGTGGCACAGCCGGAGGTCGACGCAGCGCTCGATCCGGAGGCCGGCGCGAAGCAGCTCGGGGTAGAGCTCACGGGTGTCCGCCCACACCCAACGAGCTCCGGCCCGCTCCAACTCGCCGAGCCGGACCGGCGCGGCAGACCGGTCGACCGTCTCGTCGGTCGCATCGGCCAGGCGCCGCAGCACGACCCGGTCGTCCGCGACCGCGACGGCGATCTCCTCCACGGTCGTCGACTCTACGGAAAGACACCGACAGTCACCGGAGTGCACAGTGGACCGTGGGACGGACGCCGTGCTTTCGAGATTGCCCGGGCCGTCTCCAGCGTGGGCGTCTCGATCAAGACCAACGGAGAGATGAGGTGACTCCCTTGACGACCAGGGCACTCGCCGTAGCGGCGTCCGTGATCATGCTCGCTGCCTGCAATCCGTCCGCCCCTCCCGCGCCGACTCCAACGAATGCCCAGGGACCACGGCTCTCGTGGCGGTCGAGAAGCACGATGGAGCACTCGAAGCATCGGTGTCAGGGCTACTCGCCGCGGATGCGGCCGGCTGCGTGACCGTGGACGGCATGACCTTGATTGCTCCGGCAGGTTCTCGCCTCGATCCGGACGGGACGATTCACCTGGAAGGAATCGGCGACTATGCCCTCGGTGATCACCTCCCGCCAACCGCGAGCAGCACCGGGAACGCTGCCGAGGCCAAGCCGGAGTATCAGGGCTGTGCCGGAAAGCAAGTGGTCAGCGTGTATGCGACCGAATGACCGCGCGACGTGCCCGCACGGCACCGGCGCCGCCCGCGTTCCCGCGGGAACGTCGGTGGCCGTGGGTAACGTGCGGCCGGTGACCAACCTCGATCTGCTCAGCCGCCGGTTCGGCATCACGCTCGACCCGGACACCGTGACCGGAGGACTGTCCGGCTCGGCGGTCCGGCGGGCGACCCGGGCCGACGGGACGCCGGTGGTGGTCAAGATCAGGTTCGCCGAGTCGGGCTTCGACCGGACCGCCGCCGAACGCGAACTCGCCTTCTATCGGGAGCTGGCCGGCGGCCTCGCGATCCGGACCCCCGACCTGCTCGACCATCACCTCTCGGACGACTGCGTGGCGATCCTGCTGTCCGCACCGGGAACGATCCGGCCGGCCGAGGACTGGACCCATGATCACTGGCTGGCGCTGGCCGGCGACCTGGCGGCGCTGCACGAGACGCCTGTGCCGGACGGCGACCTGTGGCGGCACGGGCCGGACGGCGAGGTGCCCGGCACCGATCCGGAACGGTGGCGGAGCTACTGGGACCGGGCCGGCGAGGCGGAGCTGTTCGCGCCGATCTTCGACGACCCCGCCGTCCTGACCGCTGCCGTACGTGAGCAGCCGCCCTGCTTCGGGCACGGCGACTGCCACACGGACAACATCCTGATCACCGACGCCGGCATGGTCTGGGCCGACTGGCAGGTGACGGGCATCAGTCGCCCGGCGGGTGACCTCGCCTTCGCCGCCGGCCGCGCGGCCCCATCGGGAGCGACGCCGCCGCTGCCCGAGATGATCAAGGTGTACGCGGAGCGCCGCGGCCTCGACCCGGCGGCGTTCGCCCGCTCGGTCCTGGCGGCCGGGCTGTCCGCCACCCTGTTCGTCTGGCCGGCCTACCTCGGCTACAACACGCCGGCCGCCGTCGACCGGGTGCACCGCCGGGCCGTCGAACTGGCCCGCGACTGGTTAGCCCAGGTCTGACGACAGCCAGTGCTCCGGTCGCATGTAGATGCCGGAGTGCTCACCCATCTGGTTCAGCTCGAAGTCGACGTAACCGGCCACCCGGTCCGGCGGCAGATAACGCTCGGCCATCTGCTGGGTCCGCTCCCGGCTGCCCGGTTCGATCCTGGTGACCGGGCCCTCCACCGACACGTACCGAATCGTCGGCTCGACCCGTTGCACCATCAGACTGAACCGCCCGGCGGCCCGGATCGCGCGGCCCTTCCGGGACTCCAGCTCGGTGTTCACCCACAGTTCTCCACCCGGCGTGTAGCCGTACCAGATCGGCACGATCAGCGGGGCGCGACCGTCATCCTCGACCACCGACAACGCACCGATGTGCGGCTCGGCCAGGAACTCTTCGCGTTCAGCTTGGTTCAATGCCATAGACCCGAACCTAGTGGCGCGTCGCCCAAGTAGGTCAACGTTTGGCGACGCCCAGGCACGCACCTCGCGGCGTTCTCCTCAGTCGACATATGACCCGATATGCCTTCCTCGTCGGCCTTGCGAAGCACGCACCTGGACGCCGCCAAACGTCAACCTACTTGGGCGACACACCACTAGCTCCGGCCACCGACACCGTCGTATGATCGGCGCCGACCATAAAAACAGCCCCAACTGTAGTCGGCGTCATGCCGGTGGAGTGGTCGCGTTCCGCGTCGGCGCTGCGGTGCCGGAGACGACAATGAGCGGGCGCGTGGGCACAGGACACGGAGGCATCTTCCATGCGCCGTTCGTCGCTGCCCACTCCACAACGATTCTCGCTCACCCGGATGCTCGGACTGCCCTCGATCCGCGGCCACGTGCCGCTGGTCGTCGCGCTCGGCGTCGATGCGATCGGGACCGGCCTGGCCGGTCCGCTCGTGCTGCTCTATCTGACCACCGTCGTCGGCCTGCCCGTCGCGACCGCCGGCCTGGTGGTCACCGGTTCCGGGGTGCTCTCGCTCGCCGTGCCGGCGGTGGCGGCCGCCGTCGCCGGCCGGTTCACGCCGCGGACGATCGTGATCTTCGCGCTGGTCCTGCAGGCGATCGGCATGGCGGGCCTGTTGCTCGCCGTCCTGCCGGCCGGCCGTGCGCTGCCGATCCTGGTCGCCTGCTGTCTGCTCACCGCCGTCGGCGGGCGGGCCTTCTGGTCGTCGATCTTCGCGCTCGTCGCCGATGCGGCCGACGCCGCCGGGGCCGAGGCCAAGGAGTCCTGGTTCGCGCTGTCCGGGATGACCCAGGGCGTCGGCTTCGCCGTCGGGGCCCTGATCGCCGGCGCGTTGTTGATCATCCCCGGTTCGCTGCCGTACGTCATCGCACTGGCGGCCAACTCGGTGAGCATGATCGCGGCCGCCGTCCTGCTCGCCCGCGACCCCGGCCACGAGCGCCGCCCCGCCGACGCCGGACCCGATGATCATGAAACGGGCCGGGTGCACCGGGACGGCCCGTACCTGCTGCTGATCGGCGCGAACACGCTGTTCGCCTTCTGCAGCACGATCCTGGGCGTCGGCCTGCCGCTGTACGTGGTGCAGGGCCTGGACGCGCCGGCCTGGCTGATCGGCCCGCTGCTGGCGATGAACACGGTGATCGGCGCGACCTGCCAGGGCCTGGCGGTCCGGGCGACGAGCCGGTTCCGGAGGATCCGGGTGCTGGTCGTCGCGGGCCTGATCTGGGCCGCCTGGGGCGTGGTCACCGCCGTGCTCGGGCTGGCTCCGCTCTGGCTGGTGATCCCGGGCCTGATCTGCTCGGTGTTGATCTACTCGATCGCCGAGCTGATCCACGCGCCGGTGTCGATGGGGCTGGCCTCGGACGCGGCCCCGCAGGGCTCGCGGTCCGGCTACCTGTCCTGGTTCCAGTACTCGTTCGCGCTGGCCACGATCGCCGCGCCGGGCGCGTTCGCGGTCGCGTTCGCCGCCGGCCCGGAACTGCCCTGGCTGATCACCTCGATCATCGGCCTGCTCGGCTGCGCGGCGATCATCGCGGCCGGACGCGGATTGGCACCCCGGCTCCGGCGCTGATTGTTAAGGTCGAGGCATGGTGGAGCGCGTCGAACTCGAGGTCGGCGACCGGGTCGTCAAGATCAGCAACCCGGACCGGGTCTATTTCTCCGCCCGCGGGGAGACGAAGCTCGACCTGGCGAAGTACTACCTCGCGGTCGCGGACGGCGTCGTCAACGCGCTGCACCACCGGCCCTGCATGCTGCACCGGTTCCCGGACGGCGTCGACGGCGACAAGGTGCACCAGAAGCGGGTGCCGCACGGTGCGCCGCCGTGGATCCAGACGGTCCGGGTCGACTTCCCCTCCGGCCGGCACGCGTACGAGCTCTGTGTTGATCATCCGGCGGACGTGATCTGGGCGGTCCAGATGTCGACGGTGGAGTTCCATCCCTGGAACTCCCGCAGCGAGCACGTCGAGCAGCCCGACGAGTGGCGGATCGATCTTGATCCGGGGCCGGAGGCGACCTACGACGACGTCCGCCGGGTCGCCGCAGTGACCCGCGAGGTGCTGGACGAGCTCGGCGCCACCGGCTTCCCGAAGACCTCGGGCAGCAAGGGCATCCACATCTACGTCCGGGTCGCGCCGGTGTACGGGTTCGCCGACGTGCGACGGGCCGCCTGGGCCTTCGCCCGCGAGGTCGAGCGGCGGGCCGGCGGCCTGGTCGACCTGACCTGGTGGCGCAAGGACCGCGACCCGGCGACGGTGTTCGTCGACTACAACCAGAACGCCCGTGATCACACGGTCGCCTGCGCCTATTCGGTACGGGGAACGCCGGAGGGCCTGGTGTCCGCGCCGGTGCACTGGGACGAGCTGCCCGAGGCGGACCCGCGCGACTTCACGATCGCCACCATGCCGGCCCGGTACGCCGAGCTGGGCGACCTGCACGCCGACATCGACGACGCGATCTACAGCCTTGATCAACTTCTGGAATGGGCCGACCGGGACGAGAAGGACGACGCACCGCCGCCCGACGAGACCTGATCCTCCTCTTCACCCCTTCGACCATCGGTCAGTTTTTCACGTTGCGTGAAAAACTGGCACTTCCCGCGAGATATAACTCGCGGAAAGCGCCAAGAAACCAGGGGTGGTGGGACGGGTGTGGCGAGTGGGACGCCCAGTTCACCGTCCCTCGCCGGTGTGAGCATCTCATCATGATCTTGTGACGCCGGTCAGACGCCTGGCCGGTCAACCGCTGGCAGCATCGGGTCGGTGATCAACGCAACGTCCCCGAGCTGGCCGGCCCGGATCGGCTGGACCGCCCACCTGGTGCTCCGGATCGGGCTGGCCGGATACCTGTTCATCTACGGCTGGTCGAAGGTCTTCCTGGCTCAGATGGGCCGGGCGGATCTCGGTGACGCCCTGGTGGCGTACGGAGAGATGAGCCCGATGGGTCTGCTCTGGCGGATGGTCGGCTACTCGGTCCCGTTCCAGTTCCTGTCCGGGGTGGCCGAGGTGCTGGCGGCCGGGATGCTGCTGTGGCGCCGTACCGCCGGGGTGGGGGCGGCGGTCGCGGCCTTCGACATGTACTTTGTGTTCCTGCTCAACCTGTCCTACGACGTCCCGGTGAAGCAGCTCTCCCTGGCGCTCGCGATCGGCGCGACGATCGCCGCGATCCCTTATCTGACACGGTTCCTGCGGGCCCTGTTCACCGCCGGCCCGATCCCGCGCGGACCGCTGCCGACGATCGCCACCGGCCGGCCGGGCAAGATCATCAACGTGGTCGGGGCGGTGCTGGCCGGGCTCTCCGTGATCGCCTCCGGGCTGCTGTTCCGCCAGGCCTTCCCGGCACCGACCGAGGGGCACCCGCTGGCCGGCGTCTACCGGGTCGTCGACGACACCGCGAAGCCGGCCGCCCGGCTCGTCGATGATCAACGCTGGCAGCAGGCGGCGTTCAGCCAGTGGGTGGTCGGCGGCAAGTCGCGGTGGTCGATCCGCCTGGCCAACGGCGATCTTCGTACCGGATCCTTCCGGGACGCCGGGCCGAACCTGATCAAGGTCGACCTCAAGCCGGCCCAGCGCGGCCCGGTCCGGACCACCGAGCCGGCGACGACGACGTTCGAACTGCGCTGGGAGTTGCGGCCGGACGGCCGGCTGCGGCTGGTCGGCGGCGGCCAGGACCTCACCCTGGAGTCGGACCCGGAGTTCCGTTTCCTGTTCGACCGCGACTTCTCCTGGGATCCGCGGCCGCCGGTGAACCGCTAGCGAGCGAGCGCGGTGAGCCACTTCCGGAGCAGCCGCACCTCCGGTTCGCCGAGCACGGCGCCGGCGCCGGACAGCTGGTCCAGCAGGGCGGCCGAGGCCGCGGCCAGTTCGACCTGGGAGCGGCCCCGGCCCGACGCCGCTGCGGTCCCGGTGATCGCCGCGAGGGTTCCCTCGCGCATCGCCGCGGACAATTCGGGATCCGGCTCGCCGAGCACGATCTGGCGGAGGGTGACGCCGATGTTGGCGGCCAGGATGTGCGCGGCGGCCTGTTCGGGCGGCACCACCAGCCGGCCCTGATCGGCCGCCGCCTTGGTCAGCCCGCGCAACACCTGACCCGGCCGGTCCTGCGCCGAGGGGCGGCGGCCGGGCGTGACCTGGCCGTACATCAAGGCATAGAAGCCGGGATTCGCGAGGCCGAAGGCGACGTGGGCGTCCCACCCGTCGCGGAGGTCCTGGATCGGGTCGCCGGACGACTCGTGCGACTCCTTGAGTCCCAGGTAGACGTCGAAGCCGTGCGCGATCACGGCGTCCAGCAGGCCTTCCTTGCTGCCGAAGAAGTGGTACAGCGTGGGCAGCTTGACCCCGACCCGATCGCAGATCGCGCGCAGCGGCACGTCCTGGCCCGGCGACGCGGCGATCAGGTCAGCGGCTGCCTCGAGCAGCCGCTGCCGTGTATCGGGATTCCGCGTCACTGTCACACTGCTATAGTATTCCTATATCAGCGATACAGTGATCTGGAACGTACGAACAGGAGCCACACCATGACCGCGTTGCAGGACAAGACCGTGCTCGTCGCCGCCGGCGCCAAGAACCTGGGCGGGCTGATCAGCCGGCAGGCCGCCGAGGCGGGCGCCGACGTCGCCATCCACTACAACTCCGAGGCGACCCGGCCGGCGGCGGAGGAGACCCTGGCCGCGGTCCAGGCCGCCGGCCGGAAGGGGGTCGTGCTGAGCGGCGACCTGACCAAGCCGGAGAACGTCGAGCGGCTCTTCGCCGAGGCCGAGGCGGCGCTCGGCCCGGTCGATGTCGCCGTCAATACGGTCGGCAAGGTGCTCCGGAAGCCGATCGTCGACACCACCGAGGCCGAGTACGACGCGATGTTCGACATCAACGCCAAGGCCGCCTACTTCTTCATCAAGGAGGCCGGCCGGCGGGTCGCCGACG